>DATEPE010000011.1:0-7374 GCA_035273385.1 Pyrinomonadaceae bacterium
GGCAGTGTGATCGGTTTCGAGCGTGTATGAATTTTGCCCGTCACGCCGCTAATTGAAACTGCGTAAGCCGGCGACGTTGGACCACCGTCGTCAACAACCGCTTCGCCCGATTGAATTGAAGCAGAACCTGCCAGAAACAGATCCCCCGTCACTGTTGTTTGTGCGCCGATGGAAAACGTTTCGGCTTTGAGCACTCGCAGGTTTCCTTCGATGCGGCCGCTGTAGAGTGTGGGACGTGTGCGAGAGATGACGGCGTCGGTTGGAGTATCCAGTTGTTCAGCGTCGGGAGTGGATAGCAGTACGGTAGAGAGTTCGGAGAGCCAGTTGCCGGCAGCATCGACACGCGGCGCGGCTGTTCCGCAGATTAGCGTCCAGATAAGAAGCAGCGACAAAAGACTTGGGAGGACGTGCCTGCTATCCCTTTGCGCGATACTGACCTCGCATTTAGTCAGAGCCGCTGCCCCCCAACGCAAGCAAGCTAAAGCTTGGACTCTGAACTCTTGTCTAGCCGTGCGAAAGTGTTTGGGGGTTGGGGGTTCGGCATCTGAGCAGCGCATCGATCACACTCCGGCTTTTTGAGAAGGCGTCGAGCGAAGTGTGTGAGACATCGACGCGAGCCTAAGCGGATCGAAAACAGGCTTTGATTGAATTGCGATTCGTTAACGCAGGTAATAAGGGTGAGAGGCGCGTGAACGACCTACTATAAAAAATTCGCGCGCAATTTATTTCTGGTTATATGAGATGTCAACAGTATTTCGTCTAAGGGCCGATCGATAGAAATGCAAGAGTTTATTTATCCAAGGCTTTGCCTCAAAGAATTCCACCAACGGCAGTTAGTGGGTTGTTCAGATCCAACCTAGACGTGAAGCTTTAACTTCTCAGCGTAATCCCACTAACGGCAGTTAGTGGATACTTCAGATCCAACCTACATCACGCGTTGAGTAGGCAGGATCTGAACAATCCACCAACTCCCGTTGGTGGGATTTTCTGATTATCGTGTGACTCTGTGAGTAGGTTGGATCTGAAGCATCCACCAACTGCCGTTGGTGGTATTCGCCTTTTGAGACAAAGCCTTTATCTACCTGAGAGTAACTGAGTACAGCTGGCTTGACGGGGGTTAGTGCGAACTCTTTTCGCTTGACAGCCTTCATCTCAAAATATAGTCTCCGCCGCGATCACTCATTTGCGCGATCCCGACCGTTGCGCGAGAACCAAAGAGAACTCTCAGTTAGTTTCACGTGAGCAATCGAGGATCTATCTATTTCACCTGGAACGCACCAGTCCTCCCTGCACTCACGGCAACGAAAGTAACAACTACTCAAATACGTCTCACATAAAGCACTCAAGGAGAAATAAAATGTCGCGCCGCTCACTGGCAATCATCCTTCTATGCACCGGTATTCTCTCCGCCGTCACGGCGTCTGCTTATATGAATAGCGTCAGCGTCTTCCTGCCCAACTCCCCTCCAGTTGCCATGGACGACACTTACACGCTGCATGGCAACGGAGTCATCGGCCCCATGGTTAACAACGACTCCGACCCTGACGGTGACCCGATCACGGCCACTATTCTTACTACCCCAACTTACGGAAGCCTTTCGAATGTCGGTTGGGGACGCTATTCGTATTCGCGCAGCAGCTCGACCTGGACGGGAACGGATAGCTTCACGTACAAGGCCTGCGACAATCAAAGTGCGTGTTCGAGTCCGGCCACAGTCACCATCAACGTAGTCAACCAGGCTCCCACCGCGGTGAATGACTCGTATAACGTCCACGGTTATACGCAGATTGGTCCGTTCCGCGCCAACGACTCTGATGCTGATGGAGATCCGCTTACCTACACACCGTTGACTTCGCCGGCCCACGGGACCCTGACGGTAGTTTACGCATCGGATCAACCTTACTACCGGCCCGCAGCAGGTTATGTGGGCCCTGATAGTTTTACTTACAAAGTTTGCGACAACTTCAACGCATGTTCAGCGCCTGCCACGGTCAACATTAGCGTTAATAACATGGCACCGGTCCCCGTTCCGGATGCGTATACGGTTTACAAAACCACCACCATCGGTCCGTTTCTCGCCAATGACTACGATCCCGATCCCGACCCTTTTACGATGGGGGACACTAACAACCCTGGCATTGCTACTTACCCCGCGCACGGCACTCTCTACGGATTGACCCAGACCGACACGAAGAGTTTTGTCCCTCACGCCGGCTACAGCGGGACTGACAGTTTTAGTTATCGGATTTGCGACAATCTCGGAGTTTGCAGCACTGCGGTTGTTACTCTTTATATTATTTCCGACGGAGTAGACGCAGGCCCTACAAGTTGCCGCGCGAGGATTGGCGAACCGATCAATGTCACCAACGGCAACATGTATCTTCACCAAAGAGACTATGCGTTGCCAGCAGCGGGTCCGGCCATCGAGCTAACACGTACCTACAACAGTTCACTACAAAACATAGGCCTTTTCGGACGTGGCTGGTCCACGCCCTACGACGTTTCGCTCCAGGTCTATGACAGCAATTTAATTCGATTGAATGAGGGTGATGGTCGAACAACTTATTTTGGTCGTCCGATTGGGTCATCCGGAGCTTTCATACCGTTGCAGGGGGACTTCCATGGGCAGGTTGTGTCGAATGCTGGCGGCTACGCTTTGACAACCAAAGATGGCGGCATTCAGCAGTTCAGCTCGCCAGGAAAGTTGCTCTCGATAACTGATCGTTTTGGTAATTCAACCACCCTGACCTACGACGCCAATGGTCTTCTCACCACAGTGACGGATCCTTTTGCCCTCACACTCACGTTCTCTCCCAATGCAGCCGGACGCGTTACCTCCATCAGTGATGGCCTGGGTACTGTCGCTACTTATACCTACATGGGTGACCGCCTGACGAGCGTCACCTACGCAGACAATTCCAAGTTCACTTTCGGTTACGATGGTAACTTCCGGTTGACCACGGTCACGGATGCATTAGGCAATATTGTCGAAGCGCACACGTACGACTCACAAGGCCGCGCACTAACATCGCAGAAACATGGGGGCGTTGAGCTGTATACAGTCTCTTACGTGAGCAGTACCAGAACCGACGTCACGGATGCGCTTGGCAGAGTTACGAAATACACATATGCAACGGACAAACCGCGAAAAGTAGTGACTCAGGTGGAAGGTCTTTGTGACTGTGGCGGTGGCTCTCAGATACAGACCTGGACTTATGACAACCAGCTAAATGTGACCTCGAAGACAGATGGACTCAACCATACAGTCACATGCACTTACGACGCGAACGGTAACCGCCTGACGGAGACGGATGCCACGGGAACCGTCACCTACACCTACAATCAATTCGGGCAGGTGCTGACGCGCACGGACCAGATGAGCGGCGTAACGACCAATACTTACGACGCCGCTGGGAATCAGCTCACTACCAAAGACGCGCTTAACAACACGACCACGATGACATACGACTCGCGTGGGCAATTACTTACCGCGACGGATGCTCGTGGCAAGGTCACGACATACACGTGGGATGCCAGCGGACGTTTGTCTCAACAAAAAGACGCCAACAACAACATCACCAATTTCTCTTACGACTCTCGTGCCCGCGTAACCAGCTCGACGAACGCGCTTAACGAGACAACCAGCTATGAATACGATTTGGCCGGCCGGATGAACAAGATCATTCACCCGGACACAAACTTTATCTTGTTCACTTATGACCTGGCTGGACGAAGGACGAAAGTCAGAGATCCCAGAGGAAATGAAACAACCTTCGTCTACGATGCGTCCTATCGATTGACCAGCCAAACGGATGCAGCCAATCAGACAACCAGCTTCGCCTACGATTTGATGTCAAATCTGACAGCGAAAACGGACGCGCTGTCGCGTGTGACCAACTACGAATACGACAACTTCAATCGCCTCAAGAAGGTGATCTATCCTCCGGCCACAGTTGGAGCTACCCGGCTGCAGGAAACAATTGAGTATGATGCGGCGGGAAATCTTAAGAAGAGGATCGATACGGCGGGACGCGAAACGAATTACCTATACGATGCGGCGGATCGCCTGACGAGAGTGACGGATGCCGCGAACCAGGCAACCAACTTCGAATACAACGCGCGTTCGCAGAACACTGCAGTCGTCGACGCGCTGAATCAGCGTTACGACTTTGCTTATGACCCGCTGGGGCGTGTTACGCAGTTGACTCGCGCTGCACTGTCTATGAGTTACGTCTACGACGCGGTGGGCAATCGAACTCAGCGCACAGATTACAACAACAACGTTACCAACTATGCATACGACAACCTCAACCGGTTGACGACAATTACTTATCCCGACGCCACCACCGTTACCTATGGCTATGACGTTCTTTCGAGACTGACAGCAGCAACCAATTCCAACGGTACGGTTACGTTCGGGTACGACAATCGGGGTCGTGTTGCGACTAACACCGATGTCTTTAACCAAACGATCGGCTACGCATACGATGCCAACGGTAACCGCACTGCCATGACTTTGAACGCCGCTGCTCACTCAACTTATCAATATGACGCGGTGAACCGGTTAATCAACTTAGCTGATAGTGCAAACCAGAATTTCCCTCACGCTTATGACGCGACCAACCGGTTGATTAGTCGGAGTGCGCCTAATGGCGTCACTAGCAACTTCGGTTATGACGGACTGGATAGACTGACTTCGCTAAACCATGTAGCTGCTTCAAATACGCTAATCGACAACCAGTACACCTACAACAATGCAAACAACATCAGCGGTTGGAATAACGCTTCAGGAAATCACGGCTTTAATTACGACTCAATCGATCGTCTAACCTCTGTAACTAACAGCGCCGCGCCAAATGAGAATTACTCTTACGATGCCGTCGGCAATCGCACGTCATCGCATTTGAGCGCCAGTTACAATTATCAGCCATTCAACAGGCTGACAAACACATCAGCGGCGACATACACATATGACAACAATGGCAATCTGACTTCCAGAACAGATGCCTTGGGCACCACCAGTTTCGCTTGGAATAAAGAAAACCAGCTAACGCAAGTCAGCCTACCCGGAGGCCTCGTCGTTAATTACAAGTACGACGCCCTCGATCGCCGCATTCAGCGCACCACCAACGCCGGCATGAGCGAACGTTATGTTTATGACGCACATAATGTGCTGGTGGACCTAAACGCCGATTCGTCTGTGGCAAAGACTTACTTAAACGATCTGGGCATTGACGATCATCTCCGTCAGACGAGCAGTGTTGGCGGTACTGCTTATTTCCTAACCGATCATCTGGGCTCGACGGCAGCTTTAGCCGACGCAAACGGAGATCTAACGCAGGCGCTTTCATATGATTCCTTCGGAAACCATATAGGCAGTTCCAGCACGCGGTACACCTACACAGGACGAGAAAGAGACACGGATACGGGCCTAGTCAATTATCGTACTCGCTGGTACGACCCAGACGCGGGACGTTTTCTTTCAGAGGATCCAATTGGCTTCGGAGGCGGTGACATAAATCTCTATGTCTACGTGCACAATCGTCCGATTGCTCTTGTGGATCCCTTTGGAGAGCAAGTTCGTGCAGACGCCAGATGGCGGTCAGGAGAAATCGAAGACTCGCAGCCCTTGGCGGACGCGGTTCGTCGAATGCCACGACCACAGCCGTCTGGCTGCACGGGTGCCGGTTGGGGGCCCCTTGGCGCCATCGGGGATTTTTGGGGTAACTACCACGATATGCGCGATGCGAATACGATAGGCGGCGATAAGTTTTTTCATTGTATGGCGAATTGCGAAGCTGCCAGAAGGGGCAGGTCTGGGCGCCGTGTTGCGGGTGCGATTAGTGAATTGAGAGAACTCTACGACGAAAACATCAAAGGAGACCCACCGAGTGCGTGCAACGGCGATAGATACGCGAACGACATCGGGCGAGCGGGCGGAAGTGCGTGCAAACCCTGTCATAAAGTGTGCGGTCAATTTAAACCAAGTGGATTGGTTCACCCAGTACTCAAGCCAGCGCCTAGACCAATTGACAGGGGCTCACGCTGTTGGGGAGGCGCTCGCGGCTGCTAACTCAATTTAGAATGGGCTCGACTCGGGATAATATTGGAGTCGTGAAACCGTGGGAGACTGTGTATGACACTTCGGACGAAGATAACTTTGACTCTTTTCGCCATAGCCATCTTGGCTGTGGGCGCGAGCCTTTGGCTACTCAGACGACCCAGCTGCCCAGGAGCGTCCTGGCTGAACTTGGAGGTAACATGCCGAGTTGCGGATAGTAGGTCTGATGGTACATCTCTAATTGAATACTTTGACCCGGACACCAACGAACTGCGCCTCTACCTTCGAGACAGCCGGAAAGATCTCCAGATTGAACATCCTTATGGGAGAGTTAAGAATTTTAAGGCTGCAGTAAGCGAGAACGAGCTACAGTTTAATCCTCGCGATGGCCAAAGTTTGCTTGTGAATGGTGAAGTTTTTCCTATCACACCAAAGTAAACCGATTCGGAACTTGTCGCTGTTCACGGCTCTCCGCAGTTCCAAAGTCCGCCTTAACTAATTCTTCTGCGGTAATAGCTTGGCGGAAATGTTTATAACCAGGTATGAGCCCAGGGTTGCTAGTTAGACGGACCTCCAGAGAATTCGCCGCGCCGGTGGTCCGATCAAAACGTCGCGGGCCGAAGATTGTCAGACCGTTTGTTGTTTGCGCCGGCCAAACTGCTCCAATCACCTTCCCGCCGTTCAATGTGAAACTGTTTGCGATTACCTGACCGCGCACTTGCGCGTTGCCGTTGAGCGTGACGGTACCGTTGTACGCACGCACGAGCGCTGATAGCTGACTACTGCCGTTAATGCTTATAGAAGAACCAAGGACGTTGAGGCGGACGTCACCGGGCGAGGTGTAGCTGCCCAGAACGACGGCGCCGCTATTGATCGTCAGGTTCTTGCCGACGTTAATGGTGACGTTGCCAGTCGCCTGCAGGCTGGCGCTGCCGTCAAGATTGAAAGTGTTGCCGAAGTTGTATGTGCCGGTAGTGAAGTGAAGACGGCTGTTGCCGTTAACGGTGAAGGTGCCGTAATTGCCGGGTGGTACATCAATGGTGAGTCCGGCGCGTGCGATGTTTAGATCGCGAACGGTTTGCCAGTTGCCGATGGCCGCCACGTCAGACTGCGTGCGAATCGTAATGCTGCGAACACCGGTGGGGGCGGGAACGGATGAGGGAAAGTCCGCTGGCAGTGTGATCGGTTTCGAGCGTGTATGAATTTTGCCCGTCACGCCGCTAATTGAAACTGCGTAAGCCGGCGACGTTGGACCACCGTCGTCAACAACCGCTTCGCCCGATTGAATTGAAGCAGAACCTGCCAGAAACAGA
>DATEPE010000012.1:0-350818 GCA_035273385.1 Pyrinomonadaceae bacterium
CCGACAAAAATGTCGTAATCCCTGGGAATGAACTCCAATATCGATGCTGTGGTCGTCATTGTCTTTTCTCCTCGAGCGGGTTTTTGTTTTAACCATTCTCAAGTCAATCGACTCTGACATTCAACATACTTGTCTCCAAAGTCTTGGCGCAAACACAAGGTGCTCGTCTGATGGGCGGTTGACCGTGACGTCAAGTCGAAACCCGGGGCTTTCGAGACACACGTATCCTGCGCTGCCGTGAGGCGGCATAAAGAGTTTTAGATTGTCAGCGCCGACTGGAGAGTAGCCACTCGCTAACAGCCTAAGCGGGTGAATACCAGTGAACTACCTGACGAGGCTCTTACCGAGCTGCGGCTACTTTAGACTCCGAATCCCAGCAGCATCTGAATGAGATCGACTGTGGTGTCTGCGATCTGATAAGTCAGACCACCGGTCGGAATGTCGCCTGTTATACCGACAGTTGGAACCTCTCCTGGCTCAGTTCCTGGAGCCGATATTCCATCGGTTGGGATATTTCCTGCTAGGGCCGGAATTGAAGTTACACACACGAGAGTAAGAACGCTGAGAAAACGCTTCATACTTTTTCCCCTTTATTGAGTTTTTGACGATGCAAGAATTCTTACATCGGCGGGAAATAGACCAACTTCCGGAAGTTCTTGCAAGGGACAGGGGACGGAATTATTATCCGCAGGCGTAGGCAGCAAGCTCTCTTACACTCACTCCGAAGGGTCGATCTCTCATGAGGATATCCTCACCAAATCTGAACACTGCGCACCTTACAGCCAATGAAGAAGCGCTCGTTCGCTGTCAGACCGCACTCGAATTGAAGGATAGGGGTGAGTATGAAGCTGCTCGCCAAGTAATGGGTCCCCTATGGAAACGTGTTGGCGAGTCACCCGACACGTCAGGATTGTTTCCTTCGATAGTGGCGGAAGTTTTGCTTTGTGTTGGGGTTCTTACGCGCTGGATAGGAAGCAGAAATCAAGTTGGAGAAGCTCAGGAGAAGGCGAAGAACCTGATAACTGAAGCGATCACGTTTTACGAATCAACGGGTGACACTAAGAAAGTTGCTGCGGCCCGCGTTGAACTTGCTTGCTGCTACTGGCGCGAGGGCGCTTTCGACGAAGCGCGGGTTCTCCTCGTCGAGTCTGTAAAAATCCTAACGACGGAGGGCAATACTAGAGCACGTGCTCTTCTTAGGTTGGCAATTGTTGAGTGGTCTGATTCCCGTCATACCGAGGCGTTGAAGATCCTTACGGAGCACGAGCAATTGTTCAATAAGATAACCAATAAGACACTTCAGGGTACCTACCACAATCAATTGGCCATGCTTTTCCAAGAGTTAGGCTGGGCGAACAAACGAAGCTATTTTCAACAGGCAATTAAGGAATATGAGAAAGCGGAGCATTACTTTAAGCTGGCCCACAATAAACTGTATCGCGCCGACATTAAAAACAATCTGGGAGTGGTTCTCTTTAACCTGTCTCGGTTTAAGGAAGCACACAAACATCTTGAGGCAGCGCGGCGCCTTACACTTAGTGCTAAAGACAAGGTTCAGCTAGCCCAGATCGACAACACTCGCGCGCAAGTCTTCATTGCTCAGAACAAACTGAAGGAAGCGGAAGCGGTTGCCAAAGGTGCGGTCCGCGTTCTTGAAAAGAGTGGTCATCAATGTCTGCTCGCTGATGCGCTCGTCACTCACGCCATTGCGTTGGCGCGGATGAAACAGGTTGAGCGTGCGCAATTCACTTTCCAAAAAGCAATTAGTGTTGCGCACCAGGTGGGCGCACTTAACAAAGCCGGACTCGCGGCGCTGACAATGATTGAAGAGCTTAACGAACTCGCGCCCGAAACAGCCTTTGCTGCTTATGACAATGCGAGCGAGTGGTTAGCCAAATCGCAAAGTCCTGATCTGTTGATTCGTTTGAATGCCTGTGCGCGAAAAGTGCTCGGCATGCTGCGGGCGGAATTGACCACCGAAGAAAACGCGGATCCTCTGGCAAATACACCGTGCGACTTACACAGCAAGGTTTTGCAGTTTGAAGCCGGCCTGATCAGGCAGGCGCTGGCCCAGGCAAACGGGAGCGTCACCAAAGCCGCCGGGCTCCTGGACATGAGTTATCAGGGATTAGCTTACGTGATTAGTTCCCGCCATACGGAACTGTTGAAGGAGCGCTCACCTGTGCGACGGCGTTCACGTAAATCTCGCACAAACGGACTCGCACCACTACCACAGGATTGAGCTGCCGGGATGAGCGAAAGCGGCGCGCATCCCGGCGCGCGGCACTTTGTTCGATGTTAGGCGAAACAAGGTGCAGCGAAGCCGCCACGTCCCGAGGGTGAGGCGTGGCGCGACGAGACCGGCACCCTCCCACCAGTGCCGGTCTTCTTTCCACCATCAGAAACTACCGACCCTGATCATTCTCGATCAACTCTTCTGACGTCAACAATCTCGCCGCGAAACGTGCGCAACATCTGTTGCACCACTGGATCCTTTTCCGCGGTTTCACGCAGACTCTGTTTTTCGCGCCGCTCCGTGTCCTGTTTGGAAACCGCAGGATCGCTGGAGGCCTGCGGATCGAGGATTACAAATCTGACACCCACATCACTGCCGGTCACTTCTTTGCAAACCTCTCGCAGCACCTTCACGTTGTCGCTCTTCGCCAACGTGTCGCGCATGCTCTTTCCTTCAGGCGCAAACTCGACGCACAACTCATCGCCAACAATCGCTGCCTGAGCGGCGCCCTCAAGCAAGGTCACCAAAAACATTTTGCGACGCTTTTCCAACGCCGACTTAATGCGGCCGATCTCCGAATCGTCTGCTATCGCTTCCGGCTCAGCCGCCGACATCGCTGGAGGCGGCGCTGGCGAAGCGGCGAAGGCGCGGGGTTCCCTTTCTAACGCCGGCTTAGCAGCAGCGCCCGCATTTGCTGATGGCATTACTGTTGACGCCGCTTTACCGACATCTGCACTAACACGGCGACTGACCGGCGGCGAAGCGGTAGCGCTCTTAGACTGTGCTAAAGGCTTGCCGGTGCGCACTGATTCTTCCAGCGCGCCCAGTCGCTCGATCAAATTTGCCAGCGGTTCGAGCCGGCGCATTTCCATCAGTTTCACCAGGCCAACTTCCAACTGATAGCGCGGATGGACCGCCGTCTTCAAAAGCGTTTCGGTTTCCGCCAGCGAATGGAAAAAACGGACCAGGTCAGACTCGGAAAACAACTGTGACTGCCGTTTTAGCTCGTCTCGATCGCAGACGGCGGATTCCAATAGCTCTTCACTCGCGGAAACTTTAGTCACCAACAGATCGCGAAAATGCGCTAACAGGTCGCGGCAAAAATTTCTCAGGTCATGCCCGCGCATAACTACGTCTTCAACTACCGCCAGCGCCTCCGCCGGCTGATGCTCCGCGATCCCATTTATTACCCTGATGAGCGTGTCAGCGCCGGCCACGCCCAGCGCCAGCTCGACGTCTTCCTTCTTTATTTTTGATCCGGCAAAACTGATGACCTGGTCGAAGCCGGACTGCGCGTCGCGCATTGAACCTTCGCCCGATCGAGCAATCTCGCGCAGCCCCTCCTCCTCGACTTCGATCTTCTCCGCCTTGGCGATCTGTCGTAACCGCTCAAGAATTTTCGAAGTAGCGATGGTGCGAAACTCAAACTGCTGGCAGCGCGAGAGAATGGTCTCCGGAACCTTGTGACGTTCCGTAGTTGCCATAATGAAAACTACTCTCGACGGCGGTTCCTCCAACGTTTTCAGCAGCGCGTTGAAGGCCGGCTTCGAGAGCATGTGGACTTCGTCGATGATGAAAACCTTGTAGCGATCCCGTGCGGGAGCGAACCCCACAGTTTCAATAATGGAGTCGCGCACATTGTCGACACCCGTATTTGACGCGGCGTCAATTTCCAGTACGTCAATCGAACGACCATCAGTGATTTCTTTGCAGGATGAGCACGCATTGGGATTATCCGTGCGGCACGGAGTCCCGGTTGGTCCATCTGACTTATGACAGTTGAGAGCTTTGGCGAGCAGTCGCGCGGTGGTGGTTTTGCCGACGCCGCGCGCGCCCGAAAACAAATAGGCGTGGTGTAAACGCTGGTGCTCGATCGCGTTGCGCAGCGTGCGGGTGATTGCTTCCTGGCCGGTTACTTCATCGAAGCTTTGCGGCCGCCATTTGCGTGCAATTACCTGGTAGGTCATAAGAAAGGATGAAGTATGAAGGATGAAGGCGGGCCAGCATCGGATGAATTCACCCTTCGTCCTTCCGCCTTCATCCTTTCGAGGTGGCCAGACTCCGGGCTTACCCGCAACACACGGGAACTTTGCTACCGTTGCTCCGTTCCCGGCCTGGCGGGGTTCACGAAGTTCTCCGTTGTGCGGAGCCCGAAGCCTGATAACTTGTCAAACTTTAGATCGCCGTCTTGCGATGCGCGAGCATTCTCAGCAATCCGTTAATTGCGAGGTGCAACAGGACGTACGCAATTATCGCAACAACGATGGGCAATAACAAAGTGTGCCCCTGGTCAGTTCTGGGACTATCGACGATTCCCCGGAACGGTGCGTAGAACGGATTGGTGACTGTAACAATAAACTGCACAAACCCGGCACTGCTCCGTGCCGCCAGCAACGCCAGCAGGAACCGCATTCCCAACAGCGCATAAATCACATAGAAGATGTAATCAACGACTTGGGAAATACGCGCAGCTGAGCGTCCGCGTTCTACTTCCCTTTCCGTGTCGACTACTTCATCAACTGCTTTTGAACGAAATTCACTGGCGACCTGCCGCACCCGTTGCGGCTCGTCAGCGGTCACCGGTCGGCTCGCCTCGGCGGCTATCTCTGACTGCACTTCTCCTTCAACGTGCGCCTTTACCGATTCATGTTGTACGGAGCGTCGCGCTTCGTCTGCTGCTAATTTGTCGTCCATATTTTCCTCGGACGGATATTGCTACCGGTCCATCCTTTTGCGAAAGACCATCCGTGACTGTTTTAGTCTCACGGTATCCGCTTTCTGTCACGAGGGAACTAGTTGGGGGCTTAGGTACCGTTAAATCCGGTGCGCATGCGACGCAGGTAAGCGCCGGGAAACTTACCGCTGCTCTTTACCGATTCAAGTACGCGGTTCGCCTCAGCCAATGTGGAGCCGGCGTATACCGCCATAATACGGAACTTGGGATCGACGTTAGTGTAGAACAAATTCTCAATGTCGTAACAGCGGTTCGCGAAAACCTTGCGCTCAGGAAATAAAGCCTGCGCTTGTATTCGTTCACTTTCAGCCACGAAAACGTCGCAGTTGTCTTCCGTTGAAGTCAGCGTTTTAAGAATTACGGCGTAAAAAAGTTCGGTGTCCCAAATTACCGAATTCTCAGGCACGCGAAACGGCAAGTCATTTGGCTGAAATGTCGCCGACGTGCGGCACGGCAGTTTAGGATTACCGCATACCGAGCCGCGTGGTCGCTTCCGTGGGGTTCGCGACTGCCCTAACGAATCGCAGACTGCGAAAATGAACACCAGACCGAAAGCGAGCGCTACGGGAAAGAGTTTCGAATTGAGGGGCGTCCTCATATTGCGCTTCTCCTGCAATTTCGGATTGCAGAATGCGGATTGCGGATTCCGATCAGGCCCGCCTGACAATCCATATTCTGGTTCCGCAATCCGCAATCTGAAATCCGAAATTTGATGGCGGAGAGGGTGGGATTCGAACCCACGGTACGGTTCCCCGTACACAGCATTTCCAGTGCTGCCAATTCAACCACTCTTGCACCTCTCCGAAAGATTTCGGATTGCAGAATGCGGATTGCGGATTCCGAACAGGACCCGCCTGAGAATCCGTTCCTTATACCGCAATCCGCAATCTGAAATCCGCAATCTGATGGCGGAGAGGGTGGGATTCGAACCCACGGTGGGCGTTAACCCACTCCGGTTTTCGAGACCGGTGCACTAATCCACTATGCGACCTCTCCGAAAGCAAGGATGAAGGCGGAAGGCTGAAGGATGAAACAAACCGGAATGAATGTATTCGGTTGTTACTTCATCCTTCCGCCTTCATCCTTCATCCCTTTTCTGTCCTCGCCGTTTGCGAAAAAAATCCTGCATGAGTTCCCGGCATTCCTGTTCCAACACGTTTGCCGTGACCTCAATACGATGGTTCAGAAAATCTGTATCGCAGACCCTAAAGCGCGACTCAACCGCGCCAGCGCGCTCATCTAAAGCGCCATAGACCAACCGTGCGACTCTCGCCTGGATCAGAGCGCCCGCGCACATCACACAAGGTTCGATAGTCGAATAAACCACCGCGCCGGTGAGTCGATAATTTCCTGCTTTCAGAGCCGCTGCGCGCAACGCGACGATCTCGGCGTGCGCCGTCGGATCCTGATCCGTACGCGTCCGGTTCCCCGCGACTGCCAGGACCGTTTCACCGGAAACGATGCAAGTGCCGATCGGAACTTCATCACGCTCGCGCGCTTCCTGAGCTGCCGCGAGTGCCTGACGCATCCAGTGTGCATCCGTCTCTCTGTGATCGGCAGTCATAATAAAAACACTAACGTCAAACAGCGGAATTTGAACTATAGGTGGGGCACTTAAACACTGTCAAGCGAGTGGTTTCTGCAGGCAAATGCTGAATTGTTTTCTCGTTGTGCAGGTAAACTTTAGTGACAAGTCATCATCGCCTTTGGTCAACAATCACCAGCCTTGGTGCACTCGTTAAGAGGTTCGGTGCTAACAATCGCCATCAGCTACGAGCATCGTTAAGTGCGTGATATATTATTCGTCGGAGTCGGGATGTGCTCCGCTCTACCCCGCCGGCTCGCCAATCGACGCACTTTTGATGACCACTGAAACCCAGCAAAAAGGAAGCGGCCAACCCTCGAGCGACCGCGTTGCCCCTCGTTTGCGTCCAGCGCCGCCCGCCGAAGCAACAGCGCCCGAGAGAATGCCAGTGACCCCGGTCGCGCAAATGCGGCGCATGGGCCATTCGGATTTCAACACCGCGATGATTCACTTTTATCGCGGCGAAGTGCAGCGCTCAAACACCTGGCGCAATAGATTAGATACGACAACTAACTGGGCGGTATTGACTGCCGGTGCGACGCTCTCTTTCGTTTTCGGATCAGCGACGAACGCACACTTCGTGATTCCCATCAACTCACTCCTGGTCGCAATATTTTTATTGATGGAAGCGCGCCGTTACCGTTATTACGAAATATGGTCCAGCCGCGTACGCATACTGGAAACAGGTTACTTCGCGCAAATGCTATCGCCTGAAGGCGTGCCTCCTGACGAAGCGTGGGCGGAACACCTGGCAGCAGACTTGATCACACCACACTTCACCATCACCGAATGGGAAGCGATCGGCCGCCGTCTGCGTAGAAACTACTTGTGGATATTTGCGTTGCTGGCGCTGGCCTGGAACCTCAAAGTCTATCTGCATCCGCTGCCGGCTCGCGATTTCGACGCATTCATAGATCGCGCGCAAGTGGGACTGGTGCCGGGCTGGCTGGTGTTTGTGGTCGGCGTTGTTTTCAATGCCGCCATCGCCATCTTCGCCATTGGCACAGTGCGACTGCGAGAAGCGACCGGCGAAGTGTTACCACAACATCAGTTTTCATTGCGCCCGCTGAAGAGAATGACCAGCTGGACACGCGCAGCAACGACAGGAGCGCGCCGCACTACCACACGTGCGAAGCGCGCACGTCAGCGCGTCCGCAGCGGCGCGAGCACCGGCGAGTTTCGCAAGATCGATATCAGCGAAACACCGGACAGAGATTCAAGACGCATAGACATTTCAGAAACGCCGGACAGAGACACACGGCTACAGGTGTGAGCCGGGGTCAGAGGTCGGATGTCAGAGGTCGGATGTCAGTACGTTGATCTCTGATCTCTGATCTCTGGCTCATTGTTCTCTGACTTCCGACATCGGACATCTGACCTCGGACATCTGACCTCGGACATCTGTCTTCTGACATCTGACTTCTGCTTTTCCATGATTCAACTCGACGGGCAAAAACTCACTCTCGAACAGGTTGCGGATGTAGCACACGGGCGTGAGCACGTAACGCTTTCAGCCGAAGCGCGCGCGCGGATTGCTGCCGCCCGCCGGGTCGTCGAAACGATCGTAGAAGCAAACAGAACCGTTTATGGCGTGAACACGGGTTTCGGCAGACTGTCTGATGTTTGCATCGACAAAGCAGAATTGCAGCAATTGCAATTAAATTTGGTTCGTAGTCACGCTTGCGGCGTGGGCAACCCGCTTTCCGAAGCGGAGTCGCGAGCGATGCTGTTGTTGAGGGCCAACGTGCTGGCTTGTGGACTGAGCGGCGCGCGCGCCGACGTTGTTGACACTTTGACTGAGTTGCTTGAGCGGGGCGTGGTTCCGGTTATCCCCGAGAAAGGTTCAGTTGGGGCCAGTGGAGACCTGGCGCCGTTAGCCCATCTGGCTTTGGTAGCTATCGGTGAAGGTGAGGCGTTCTACCAGGGCGAGCGGTTGAGTGGCGACGAAGCATTAAAACGCGCGGGCATAACACCCATTCAACTGGAGGTTAAGGAAGGTCTGGCGCTGCTCAATGGCACACAGGCCATGGGTGCTGTCGGCGCACTGGCGTTGGAACGCGCCGAACGGGTTGTGCGTCTCGCCGATGTTGCCGGCGCGATGTCACTCGAAGCGTTGAAAGGCACACCGGTGCCATTTGACGAACGCATACATGAAGCACGTCCTCATCCTGGACAAGTGGAGGTCGCCACACATTTGCGTACGCTTCTCGCAGACAGCGAAATTAGAGAGTCGCACATTGAAAATGATCCGCGCGTCCAGGATGCTTACAGTTTGCGTTGCATGCCCCAGGTCCATGGGGCAGTTCGAGGCGCGTTGAGCCACGTGCGCGAAATAGTGGAGATAGAAACTGGCAGCGGCACCGACAATCCGCTCGTATTTGCGGAAACAGGCGACGTGCTGTCTGGAGGGAATTTCCACGGAGCTCCGCTGGCCCTGGCTTTTGATTACGCCGCGCTGGCGCTAACGGATTTGATTAGCATCATCGAACGCCGAATAGATCGGCTCGTGAATCCTGATGCTAACGAAGACTTACCGCCGTTTTTGACGGAGCAGGCAGGGACAGCATCGGGATTCATGATGCTTCAAGTAACCGCCGTTGCGCTCCTGAATGAAGCGAAGATACTGGCGCACCCCGCTAGTATCGATAACGTTCCGACTGACGGCGGCAAAGAAGATCACGTTTCGATGGGAATGACGGCAGCAACAAAATTGCGTTCGATTGTGCGGCTCGCTGAAGATGCGTTGGCCATCGAACTGATTGTTGCCGCGCAGGGACTTGAGTATCGAAAACCCCTTTCGCCGGGACGGGGTGCGAAAGTCGGCTATGAAATTGTCCGCAGCCACGTGACGCAATTAACAAACGATCGTTCGATGTCAGGGGAGATTGCTTCGATTAGTGAAGCAATTCGTCTGAGAGAGTTCGACACATTGCTATAAACAGTAAACAGGGAGGTTTTATGGGATTTGACGATAGAAGACGCGGTCTTGAAGAAGAATATTTTGCTCGTCAGAACAAGGAAGCTATTGAGAAGCTTCGAGAAAAGCTCAGAGCTTCGGCGGCAGCGAACGCCGGCCCAACATCGATGCGTTGCCCGCGTTGCGAAGGAAATCTAAACGAGACGAAGCTGGACGACATCTCGATCGACGTGTGCGACAAGTGTGGGGGAGTCTGGCTCGATGTGGGCGAACTGGCGCAGATCACACAGAAGGCCAGTGGCGGCGGATGGCTGAAGAAACTGCTTGGCCAGTCTTGAGGTTAGTTGGCTCCGAGCAAACCAAACGCCGCATGGGGAGTTGATCTGACGGAATGTCTTCTTCACGCATAGTCCGCGCACCGCGCGGGCCAAAGCTTAATTGCAAGAGTTGGCATCAGGAAGCAGCATTGCGTTGCCTGATGAACAATCTCGATCCTGAAGTCGCCGAAAGACCTGAAGACCTAGTGGTCTACGGCGGCGCCGGAAAAGCTGCGCGCAACTGGGCATCGTTTGATGCCATCGTGCGCGAGCTGCAGGCAATTGAGAACGATGAAACGCTGCTGGTCCAATCAGGAAAACCCGTCGCGGTGTTTCGCACACACGACTATGCGCCGCGCGTCTTGATCGCTAATTCCAACCTCGTCGGCGCCTGGGCCAACTGGGAACACTTCCATGAACTCGAACGCAAAGGCCTGATGATGTATGGCCAGATGACTGCCGGAAGTTGGATCTATATCGGGACACAAGGCATCGTTCAGGGCACGTTTGAAACTTTTGCTGCGATGGCTGACAAGCATTTTGGTGGTGACCTCACCGGCAAGCTTGTAGTTTCCGGCGGCATGGGTGGAATGGGCGGCGCTCAACCACTTGCCGCCACACTTAACAACGCATTGTTCCTGGGCATTGATGTCGATCCGGCACGTATCGAGCGCCGCGTTATGAATGGGTATTGCGACCGGCTCGCACTTACGCTCGACGATGCGATGGAAATTATCGAGGACGCGCGGGAGCAAAAACGCGCGGTATCAGTCGGCCTGGTCGGCAACTGCGCCGAAGTGATCCCTGAGATTGTTCGACGTGGAATCAAAGTGGACGCGGTTACAGATCAAACCAGCGCACACGATCCGTTGAACGGATACGTGCCTGAGGGACTCACGCTGGAGGAAGCTACCCATCTACGCGTCAAGTCGCCGAAGGAATATGTCGAACGTTCCATGCATTCAATGGCGGTGCACGTTGAAGGGATGCTGGCGCTAAAGAATGCCGGAGCAATCGCCTTCGATTACGGCAACAACATTCGCAAGATGGCGCTGGATGCAGGAGTTGAACGTGCGTTCGATATCCCGGGCTTCGTACCTGAATACATCCGCCCGCTGTTTTGTGAAGGCAAAGGGCCATTTCGTTGGGTAGCGTTGTCCGGTGATCCTCGTGATATCCAGAAGACCGATGATCTGGCATTGGAGCTATTCCCCGATGACGTCACCCTGAATCGTTGGTTGCGATTGGCGCGTGATCGAGTTCACTTCCAGGGATTGCCCGCAAGGATATGTTGGCTTGGTTACGGTGAACGCGCAGAGATGGGCGAAGCGATAAATGAACTGGTGAAACGCGGGGAACTGCAAGCTCCGGTAGCTATTGGGCGTGATCACCTGGATACCGGTTCAGTAGCATCACCGTTTCGCGAGACAGAAGGCATGAAAGATGGTTCAGATGCGATCGCCGATTGGCCCATACTAAACGCTTTGCTCAACACGGCCAGTGGCGCGAGTTGGGTTTCGTTTCATCACGGCGGCGGCGTTGGCATCGGTTACTCGCTGCACGCCGGACAAGTTTCAGTAGCAGACGGAACAGACGAAGCAACAAAGCGTCTCAACCGGGTGCTGACTAACGATCCCGGAATGGGCATCGCCCGCCACGTTGACGCTGGTTACGAAGAAGCTGAGAACACCGCGCTCAACAAGGGCGTGAAGATTCCGATGCTGAATGCTGCAGAAGATAAATGATCCGGGGGCTTGCGACACGAATTAGTAGCGACCGGTCGCGTGGATAAGAAGTTGCCAGTACAAACTCTACTAAAAGAACTGTTAGTCGACGCGACCAGGTCGCTACCGCTCCCCGTTCTAATCCGCGAGGTGCGGAAGCGTTTACCTAACAGGACGACATACGCCGCATTCGTCCTGCTCGTCTGCGTAAGTGCATGGTATGGTTTCGCTCCTGCTGGCGCCGTTTCGCCAGCCTCGTCTCAAACGAGTGTAACCGCCACCAGCGCGCGTGTTCAGACGGTTCAGTTTCAGAGTCAGTTAGTCGGAGCGTCCTTACCGTATAACGTGGTGCTGCCGGTCGGTTACGATCTGCCTGCGGCTCGCGACAAACGTTATCCGGTTGTTTATCTCCTGCATGGCCTTTTTGGTCATTACGATAATTGGACCAGCAAGACGCGCTTAGCTGACTACACGGCCTCGCATGAAGTTATTCTTGTCACGCCGGAAGGAAACAACGGTTGGTACACAGACAGCCAGTTGGCGCCAAAAGAACAATATGAGAGTTACATCGTCAAGGAATTGATTCCAGATGTCGATCGTCGCTTCCGGACGATCAGTGATCGCTCGGGACGTGCGATTGCAGGGTTGTCGATGGGTGGTTATGGTGCGATCAAGTTTGGCTTCAAGTATCCAGCGATGTTCGCCTTCGCAGGTTCGATGAGTGGGGCCATGAATGCAGCTTCATGGACACGTGAAGAGTTGGCAGGGTTGCCCTCCATCTGGAAGTCGCTGCAACAAGTGTTTGGCGATGATGGCACCCAAACGCGTCAGACTAACGATCTCCCAAAACGAGTTCGCGATATGTCGAGTCAGGAGATCGCAGCGCTGCCATTTATCTACCTTGATTGCGGAACAGAGGATCCGTTGTTTCCGAGCAATCGCAGCTTCGCCGAACTACTTGTAAGTCGGAGGATTCCGCACGAGTATCGTCAGCGTCCCGGCGGACATAGTTGGGCTTATTGGGATACTCAGGTTCAGGAAGTTATCAAGCTAGCCATGAAAACGATGCAGAAGTAATTTCGTGTTATTTCGTGTAGTTCGTGTATTTTCGTGGAACGCTTTTTCGCGAGATAACAAACGATCCACGAAATACACGAATCACACGAATTACACGAATTGTTCGACAGTTTTATGACGACGCCAATTAAATCGAAAAACCGTGTCTCGAAAAAAGCCAGTCTCTTCACTGAGTCTGTGATTCGCGAGATGACGCGCGAGGCGCTGAAGCATGGCGCCGTCAATCTCTCGCAGGGCTTCCCCGATTTTGCGGCGCCTGAGGATATCAAGCGCGCCGCGATGGATGGAGTCGCCGCTGATATCAATCAGTATGCGATTACCTGGGGCGCACGCGATTTTCGCGAAGCTATCGCGCGCAAAACAAAATGGTATTTGGGATTAGACGTCGATCCGGAAACTGAGTTGACGGTCACCTGCGGCTCAACCGAAGGCATGATTGCGGCAATGATGGCCACTGTCGACCCGGGTGAAGAAGTTGTGATCTTCGAACCGTTCTACGAAAACTACGCACCCGACGCCATCCTGTCAGACGCGACACCTCGCTATGTTCCCCTGCGCGCGCCTGACTGGCATTTCGACCCGGACGAACTCCGCGCGGCGTTCAACCCGAAAACCAAAGCCATCATTCTTTGTAATCCCAACAATCCCACCGGGAAGGTTTTTACGCGTGCGGAAATGGATTTCATTGCCGGTCTGTGCCAGGAATTCGACGCGCTCTGTTTCACCGACGAGATTTACGAGCACATTCTTTACCCGCGCGAAGGCGCCGAGATCGGACACATGTCGATGGCGCAGCTTCCGGGAATGCGCGAGCGTACCGTGATCGTTAATTCAATGTCGAAGACATATTCGGTTACCGGCTGGCGCGTCGGTTATTGCATTGCGCCTTCGGAAATCACCGGGGCCATTCGCAAGGTGCACGACTTTCTAACTGTAGGCGCTGCCGCTCCATTGCAGGCAGCCGGAGCATATGCGTTGTCGCTGCCGGCGTCCTATTATGATCACTTGCAGGCGGAGTATCGCGCGCGGCGCGACCTACTCCTCCCGGTTCTCGAAGACGCCGGATTTAGTGTGTTTCGACCCGACGGCGCCTACTACATCATGACCGACATCTCGCGATTTGGATTCGCAAACGATGTCGAATTCACCCGTCATCTTATTCGCGAGGTGGGCGTTGCCTGCGTTCCCGGTTCCAGTTTTTACAGCGTTCCCGAACGCGGGGCACAACAAGTCAGGTTCTGTTTTTGCAAGAAGGACGAAACGTTGATGCTGGCCGCAGAAAGACTTCAGAAGCTGCGCCAGAATCTTTAGTCAGCCTGGAACTCAAACAAATGATTAGTGAATTTGCCAGATGCATTGCCATTGCGATTGCGGTTGCTTTGATTGCATGTGCTCCCGCCGGCGGGCAACAGATTGCCGATCCGGGTTTCAACGTACGCGTCGACAACCCGAGCTACACTAAGAACTTTCCGCGCGTGCTTTTCGACGAAGCACACAACAACTTCCACACGTCCACCGGACGTTACAAACCATTCGCAGATCTGATCTTCAGCGACGGTTATCAAGTGAACGTCAATCGTAAGCCCTTTTCGAAGGAGTCTCTGCAGACGTACAAGGTGTTGATCATCGCGAACGCCCTAGGCGCTGAAGAGATGGACGAGGAAGGGGCCGCTCAATCAGCCTTCACTGACGCGGAGGTGAAGGCGGTGCACGACTGGGTGCGGGGTGGCGGCGCACTGTTGCTGATTGCCGATCATGCGCCCTTCGGAGGAGCCGCGGAAGCATTGGCAAAACAGTTTGGCGTATCGATGAGCAAAGGATTTGTGATTGATCCTGAACACTCCGATCGTGACTCGCCTGGCCGTTTGCTCTTCTCGCGCGAGAACAAGTTGTTACTGGACCACCCGGTAGTCAACGGACGAAGTGATGCGGAACGAGTTAATCGCGTGATTACCTTTACCGGCCAGGCACTGAAGGGACCTGAAGGTTCGGTGGAATTCATGAAGCTGGGGCCGGCGGCGGTGGATATTCCGTCTCGCGAAGCAACCAACCGGGTTCCAGTCGGCGGTCAAGCTCAGGGACTTGCATTGAAATTTGGAAAGGGTCGGGTGGTGATAATGGGCGAAGCGGCGATGCTTTCCGCGCAGCTTGCCGGTCCTCAGAAAGCGCCGATGGGCATGAACGTGCCTGGCAGCGACAACCGTCAACTCGCGCTAAACATCATGCATTGGCTGTCAGGCCTCTTGAAGTAGTCAGTAGCCAGCAGACAGTAGCCAGTAGTCGATAGTAATCGGCGCCAGGTCTACAGAATACTGGCTACAGTTTTGGGTTAGCTGCTGACTGCCGAATACTGGCTCAATTCCTGGATCAGCTGCCTACTGGATACTGACTACTGTCTACTGACTACTGTTTCCGTGTGGGATCGAAAGCGACAACTGATCTGGCTGGTGGGTGGACTGGCGCTGGGAACGTTTGTCGCCTGGTCTGACTCTCACCTTGAAGACGGCACGTTCGTTTGGCGGTTCTTCGTCTTCATGGAGAGTCTGGTGCTGATCATCATCGGCACACTCTTCTATATATATTCAAGAAGCAAAAAGTGAAGGACTAAAAAAGTGCTGAGTGCTGATAAATCGGTGCTGAGTGCGAGTAAGAAACGGTCGTGATTCTTACTCAGCACTCAGCACTCATTACTCATCACTCATTACTCATCACTTAGATTTTCACTCATCACTATTTGTCCCGCCGCCGTTGTATTGATCAAGCTTCCGATAGAGTGTTTTGCGGCCGATGCCTAGAGCGCGGGCGGCGTGAGTTTTGTCGCCTTTGGTGTAATCGAGCGTCGCTTCAATCGCCTGACGCTCAATCTCATCCATCGATGAAGGCACCGTAACTTCAAACGTGGTCGTTCGTCCCTCGCTTGCGGCGCGCGCGCGCTCAACTTTGATCCGGTCCTGCTCCTGCAAAGCAATCTTACTGATCGCCTCAGGCAAATCTTCCAACTCGATCTGGCGGCCGGAGGCGATGATCACGGCACGCTCAATCGCGTTTTCCAGTTCACGAACGTTGCCCGGCCAGTCGTAAGTGATCAAAGCCTGCAACGCATCCTTGGAAATGCCCGAGCTGAAGCGCCCGGTTTTCTGTTTGTAGTGTTCGAGGAAATATATAACCAGCGGATGAATGTCTTCGGGACGTTCGCGTAGTGTCGGCAACTCAATGGGAAACACCGAGAGCCGGTAATACAAATCGCGACGGAAAGTCCCGACTTCGGTGGCGCGTTCCAGATCCACGTTAGACGCAGCGATCACCCGCACATCCGCCTTCAATACTTCGTTACCACCAACGCGCGTGTACTCGCCATCCTGCAACACGCGCAGCAGCCGCACCTGCGCGGACAAACTCATCTCACCGACTTCGTCGAGAAACAAAGTTCCGCCGTTAGCTTCTTCAAAACGTCCTTGCCGCCGCGCTCGCGCATCGGTAAACGCGCCCTTTTCATGTCCAAACAGTTCAGACTCGAGCAGCGTCTCCGGTATCGCTCCGCAGTTCAGCTTGATGTACGGCTGGTCCTCACGACCCGAGTTGTAGTGAATCAGGTTGGCCAGCAACTCTTTTCCTGTGCCGGATTCACCCTGGATTAAAACAGTTGTTTGGGTATTAGCGACGCTTAACGCGAGCTCAATTGCGCGGCGAATTGCGGGCGTTTGGCCGATGATTCGATCTTCGCCGTAACGTTCATGCAGTGCATCGCGCAGGTGCATGACTTCAGCGGACAGTTGATCGCGCTCCAGCGCCGTACCGACCTGATCGGCGATACCTTCCACCAATGCCACTTCATGATCCTGAAAACCCGCGCGCGCTTCGCTCCAGACAAGGCCAAGCAGGCCAAACGTCTGTCCCGCGACGCGAACAGGCGCAACTAAAGCAGCGCGTCCGCCAAGTACCGAGTTGAACATCAATCGAAACGGAAACGGCAGATCGCTATCCAACAACCGGAGCGTCTTCCCTTCGGCCAATATTCCCATCGCCGCGGGAAACTCTGTTACGTCGAGCGTTTGCGCGTGTTCGGCAATCAAGCCCTGAACGGTGTCGGTGCTCGCATGCGGCGCGGCTTTGAATGCCGCGAGCGTAATGCGGCCACCCTTCGGATCAAGCACGCCCAGAGCTGAGTAGTCGGCGCCGACGAGTGTGATGGCCCGTTCCAGCACCAGGGAAGAAACCTCGCGAAAATCGGAACGCGCGTTCAGTGCGTTTGCGATCTCGAGCAGCGCGCGTTTAGTTTCCGCCTCCCTTTCTTTGTCTGTGTAAAGACGCGTGTATTCGTAACCGACAGCGATTTGTCTGGCGATCGATTCCAAGAACGACACTTCGTCGTCCAGCCAAACACGCGGCGAGTGCGTGGTGTGCATCCCGACCAAACCCAGCACGTCTTCACCAAGAATCACGGGCACCACCAGCAACGAACGCGTTTTCAAACTCTTCGCCAGAAACCGCACCTTCTGGTCCAGACCCGGCGCGGACGTATCGTCCAGCCGTATCGGTTTGGTGATGTCGACGTGTTCAGAAAGCTGGCGCGGATCGATTGGAATGCGAGTTCCCAGGCTTGAGGGAACGTCGTTACTGGCCCGCCATTCATGACTGATTCGCAGATCGCTGGTTGACGTCAGTTGAATTACGTCACATCGATCGACGTTCATCATCCGGCCGAGCTCCGAAACGATCACGTTTAGAAACCGGTCCAGGTTGATGGTGGTCGGCAAGGTCAACGCGAGGCGGTTAATGATGCCTTCACGCGCTTCGTGCATCTTGATCTTGCGTTCCAGGGAGAGAGATTTTGCGGTGTCAGACATGGGGATATCTTTGATTTGATCATAACGAAGCAAGACACAGGTTGCAAAAGCACGCGTGGAGCATTGCAAGGTGTCACACACTACCTAGTTGAAAACGATAAATACAGAACCGGGAGCGGTAGCGACCGGATGCTACATTCAACCTTGCTTTTAAAGGATTTTCTTCAAGCTTGAAGCTAGCATCCGGTCGCTACCGCTCCCGGTTCTGAAGTTGTCCTCTATTGAAGTATTAAATTTTGCATTTTGGGTCGTACAAACAGCTGCCTTTCGTGAATAGAAAGCCTGCAAAGTGACCTCGTTGCACGCCGGGTTAGCCCGTCCGTATAATCCAGGTCAGAAAATCCACCAACAGTTTGAGGGTATATGCCGATTTACGAATACGAGTGTCAGAAATGCCAGGCGCGCCAGGAGGTGTATCAAAAGGTTAATGACAAGCCGCCGAAGAAATGCAGCAAGTGTGGAGGTAAACTCGAACGAATGATTTCGGCGCCTGCGATTCAGTTCAAAGGATCGGGATGGTATGTGACGGACTATGCCGGAGCCTCAAGGAAGGCCTCAGAGAAATCCGAGAAAGCTGAAAGCGAAGCAACCGTTACGAAGGATCAGAAATCAGAGAAGACGGATAAGAAAACCAAAGAAAGCTCCCCGGCCAAAAAGAATTCCGATAAAGCTTCCTCGCCCAAGGCCTCGAGTGGTGATTGAAGCACTAGAAGTGAGTGGATGTTGCCGTCAGTTTTTCACCTCGTTCAACCAATTAGACGAAACGGTAACCGCCGATTTGCGTTTGGGCTCGTTTTGAGCCTGACGGTGGCAAGTGTCGCCGTGATTGCGATGGGGCAGGCTGGCCGGCGACCCGCGCCGTCCAACGAAGGCGGCGTGCTGGTAAACCTGGTCGCGAAACGCACTGACAACTCGCAGAAACAAATCACCGCCAAACAGCTTTCGGTTTACGACAACGGCGTGGAACAGATGATTCGCAACTTCACGCCGGATCCATCGCCCGCTCGAATCGTGTTGCTGGTCGACAACTCACTGACGCTGCGTGCCGACATTGAAAAACTGGAAAAAGCTGCACGCGAGTTTGCTTATGAGATCTACGAAGGCGACAAACTGCTGATCGTTGGTTATGACGAGCAGGCGGAGATCGTTGCCGACTGGACTGACGACGCGAAGTCAATCGAAGCGTCATTGAAATTGTTTCGAAAGAAGGGTCAGCCACATCTCTTCGACGCGGCTTCGGCTGTGCTTGAGCAGGCACTGCGAACCAGTCCTGGTCAGAAGAAAGTAATCGTCGTCATTAGCGATGGACTGGACCGCGGCAGCAAAGTGTCGTTTGAAAAAATACTGGCGGAGCTGCAGCGACTCGATATCACCGTCTATGCGGTCCAGGCGCAGGACCGCACCCGGGGAGCCATCCGGCGAGACGTCCCGAAACCCAAGCAAGTGATCGATAAGTTAGTCGAAGGTACCGGCGGCGCAATCTTCTCAATCGATGAACCGGCCGAAGCCGCAAAAACTATCTGCGACGAACTTAGGAAACACCGCTACGTCATTTCTTACCTTCCTTCAAGCGCACCGTTCGGCGAGACCAGAAACCTGCTCATACTCGGCGACGAAGGCATTGCCGTTCGGGCTAAATCTGCTCAACAGCCGCAGTGACCCCAGAATCGAACCGAGCAGTTTGTACGGTTAGTTACAAACCGAAGATTTGTCATTTGTCATTTAGGAAAGGGCTGAATTGAAAGGCTCATCGCCAGGAAGTTTGGGTAGTGCGGCCGTTCCCGGGCGACGTTTTAAATAGCAAATGACAAATGTGAAATGACCAATGACAAATCTTCCCGTGTTGGCCGGCTGGCCCATGTTCTTGCAGCCGTTTGGGGCGATTTGATATAGTCCCATCCTGAAAACCACACTACCTAACTAACCTTGCGAGTCCACGTGGCACTCGCATCTGAGAAAGGATTCCTCCTATGGGAAGCGATGATTATCGACGCGATTCAGGCGACAATATCTCCACACGTCTGACTTATCTTTTGATTGGCGGTGGTATTGGAGCCGTGATCGCCCTCTTGTTTGCCCCTAAATCCGGCCAGGAGCTGCGCGGCGACATCGCCGACGCAACGCGCAAGGGCATCGACAAGTCGCGCGAAGCTGCACAACAACTCGGCGACCGGGCAGGCGAATACTACGAAGCCACTCGTGACCGTGCTTCAGAGTTTTATTCGCAAGCCAGCGAGCGCGCCTCGGATCTGTATACGCACGCAGCCGAAAGGGTCGGCGAAGTCGCACAAACTGCTCGAGAGACTGCGTCTCGCAAGACGAGCACCGTAGCGGCTGCCATCGACGCCGGCAAGAAGGCGTATAACGAAGAGAAGCGGAAGACTGAGCTGTCAGGCCGTCTTGATGCTGCGCCGAACTACACGGAAAAAGCGAACTAGGGTTTACTAAATTTCAATGGTTCTCCCGGCACTCCAGATGAACACTAACGACCCAATGTTTTGGGTGATGGTGGTTATCGCACTGTCGTTCATTCTGATCACAGTTGCGATGATCGCCATCGCCGTTAGCGTTAGTCGCGCAGTGAAGTCGGTTACCCGATTAGAAGCGAAGCTCGATCCGTTGATCAGCCAGGTCACTGCAATCAGCGAGCAAGGTAAACAGATCGCGGTACAGGGCCGGCAAATCGCGGAGCAATTCAGCGATGTTTCCGCTCATCTCTCGACAGCTTCTATGAACCTGTCGGAGTCGCTGGCGATCATCAAGGATGAAGTCGGCGAGCTTAAGGTTATGGTTGGGCAAACTGCCGTTGAAGCACGTGACAAAGTAGAGATGATCAGCCGAACAATCGATCGAACGCATTCGCAAGTCGTGAGCACCACCGATTTCATTCAACAGAAGGTGGTAGAGCCGGCTCGCGAACTGGCGGCGATTATGGTGGGCTTCCGTCGAGGCCTCGAGGTTCTCGTAGCGCCAATACCGAAGCCCGTTAATCAAACTTATGGAGAGGATGAGATGTTCATCGGCTGATACCAACAGCAGAGATGTCGTAGAGACCCGAACCACCGTCCTCTTGGATTCTGGTTCGGGTTCTTTTTTGGAAGTCCAATGTCCAATTTCCGTGTAACGTCTTGAATCGGAATTAGCCTGCTCAAAAGAAACGCGCACGCAGCCACCCGGACTTTGGACATTGGACATTGGACATTGGACATTGTTAACTAAACACTTATGTCTACCGAAACCCCACTCGATCTGAAGAAGACCGTCAACCTGCCAAAGACAGGTTTTTCGCAGAAGGCGAACCTGGCACAGACGGAACCTGCGCGCCTCAAGAAATGGACTGAGAGCCGGCTCTACGACCTGATCTCGAAAGCGCGCGCCGGTGCTCAGAAGTTCATCCTCCACGATGGCCCACCCTATGCGAATGCTGACATTCATCTCGGCACCGCGATGAACAAGATTCTGAAAGACTTCGTCGTAAAAACGCGCAGCATGATGGGCTTCGATTCGCCCTACGTGCCCGGTTACGACTGTCACGGTTTGCCGATCGAGCTTCACGTCGAGCGAAAACTGGGCGCGAAGAAAGCTGACATGCCGGCCGCGTCGATTCGACGCGCCTGCCGCGAATACGCGAGTAACGCATTGAAGAGCCAGACGCGCGACTTTCAACGGCTTGGAATTCTCGGCCTTTGGGAAAGGCCCTATTCGACGATGTCGAACGTTTATGAGGCGGAAACAGCTCGGCTGTTCGGAACCTTCGCGGAGCGCGGTTACGTCTACAAAGGGGCGCGTCCGGTTTATTGGTGCATTCACGATCAGACAGCCTTGGCCGAGGCTGAAGTTGAATACCGGCAACACACGAGTCCGTCGGTCTATGTCAAGTTCCCACTGGCCAGCGATCCGGCGTTGATCGACCCGGCACTAGCGGGTCGAAAGGTGTTCGTTCTCATTTGGACGACGACGCCGTGGACACTTCCCGCAAACCTGGGCATCGCAGTGCATCCTGATTTCGAGTATTCGGCCTTCGAATACAACGGAGAGGTCTATATCGTCGCGTCAGATTTGCTCGAGACCATCATGGCTAAGTGTGGGCTCGGCGGACCTGACAGCGCGTCAGTCGTCGCACGATTTCCAGGTGCAAAACTCGATCGATTAGAAGCGCGTCATGCGTGGATCGATCGGCCATCGTTACTGATGGTAGGCGAGCACGTCACGCTCGGCGGCGAAGCAGATGCTGAGACCGAGCTCGACGTGAGCGAAGCACGCGATAAGAAAGTTACCGGTAAAGCCGGCACCGGAGCGGTGCATACCGCGCCGGGTCATGGACACGACGACTTTGTTATCGGCAAGCGATACGGACTGGATATCTACTGCCCGGTCGATAACGGCGGCAAGTTCACTTCCGAGGTCGAACATTTTGCCGGGCAGGGTGTCTTCGAAGCGAACCCGAAGATTGTTGACTTCATGCGCGAACAAGGCGTGCTGTTGTTTTCCGAAGACTACCAGCACCGCTATCCGCATTGTTGGCGTTGTAAGAATCCGGTGATCTTTCGGGCCACGCCACAATGGTTTATCTCGCTCGACGCGCCTTCGCAAAATGATGACTGGCCACTGTCATTGCGAACGGGCGCTGAAAAGGAAATTCAGGAAAACGTTAATTGGATTCCCGCCTGGGGTCGCGAGCGGATGCTCAACATGTTCAAGAACCGCGCTGACTGGTGCGTTTCACGCCAACGTGTTTGGGGTGTTCCCATCCCCGCTTTCTATTGCACAACCTGCACCACAAACAGTCCGGGATCCGTGTTGTTGGATCCGAAAGTGATCAGTCACGTGGCTGACATTTTTGAACAAGAGTCGTCTGACGCCTGGTACAAACGAGAGGCGGCGGAATTGTTGCCGGAAGGATTTAAGTGCCCCACTTGCGCAGGCGATCAATTCACGAAGGAGACTGACATCCTTGACGTCTGGTTTGACAGCGGCTCTTCGTGGGCTGCCGTTTTCAAAGATTATTTCGCGGATGAGTTGGGCGAATGGAAGCCGGCAGACGTTTACCTTGAAGGCGGCGATCAGTATCGGGGCTGGTTCAACTCGTCACTGCTGATCAGCCTGGCAAAGTTTAGAAGAGCACCATATCGAAACGTGGTTACGCACGGATGGTTGATAACTACGCAAGGCGAGAAAATGAGTAAGTCGCAGGGCACGGGCATCTCGCCGAACGAAGTTGTGAAGTCATCTGGGGCGGACATTCTGCGTTTGTGGGTCGCTTCGTCGGACTACCATGAAGACGTTCGTGTGTCAGAAGAAATTCTGGATCGAACCGTTGACGCTTATCGCAAGATCCGGAATACAGCGCGTTATGCGTTAGGAAACCTTCATGGATTTGAACCCGTGTCACAAACAGTACCGGAATCGGATCTGCTTGAACTCGACCGATGGGTGCTGGCCGAACTGGACGACGTGATCTCGCGTGTCTGGCGCGCGTACGAAGCTTATGAGTTTCACATGGCAACGCGGGCGATCTACTCGTTCTGCACCGTGACCTTGTCTGCGCGCTATTTCGACATCATCAAGGATCGGTTGTACACGTCTGCGCCGGCCAGTTTGGCACGTCGATCGGCACAGACTGCTTTGTATCAAATCGCCGACGCACTCGCGCGTTTGTTGGCTCCAATTCTCGTCTTTACCTCTGACGAGATCTGGGAAAACCTGCCCGCGGGTAGCGGCCGGGCTGCCTCTGTTCACCTGGCAGTGTTGCCCGCCGAAGTTGATATCCAGGCAAGTCAGGACCTGCGGAAAAATTGGGAGCGATTATTTGAGATCCGCGATAGCGTGTTGCAGGCGCTGGAAGACGCACGAAATTCAAAAGTGATCGGGAGTTCACTCGAGGCACGTGTGGAATTGGCGGCGGCCAGTGAGACCCTGGAATTACTGACTCGCTATCGCGAGGAGCTTCGCTACGTCTTCATCGTTTCGCAAGTGGATGTCACCGCCTCAGGGCAAGGTGACGATCTGACTGTAAAGGTCGCCCTCGCTGACGGACAAAAATGCGAGCGGTGCTGGAACTATTCAACACGGGTCGGCGAATCAAATCGTTATCCCACTGTTTGCGAAAGATGCGCTGAAGCGCTGCAAGAGATTGAGCGCAACGGCGCCGCAGCCTGATAATTCCGAATCTCCATGGTCACCAACGAAACTGAGCAATCAACACTCGCGCCGTTAACACGCTTTGGCTGGCGCGGCGGGTATTTGCTGGGCGCCTTCGGTATTTTCATGATGGACCAGGTCACCAAGGCCTGGGCCGCGCGGACATTGAGACACGGCGACGACCGCACAATCATTTCGGGATTCTTCGATCTGATTTATACCGAGAACCCCGGGATAGCGTTTGGCCAAATGCAGGGCGCCGGCTCTTTTGGCCGTTGGTTCTTCGTAGGGCTTGCAGTGCTCGCTGCGTGTGCCGTCTTTTACTATTTTCTGCGCACGCCGCGAAATGACGATCGAGTGCTGGGTGCGTGTGCGCTGTTGCTGGCTGGTATTCTGGGAAATCTGACTGACCGCGCGCGATTCGGATACGTTATCGATTTCATCTCGCTGCACGCCGGACAGTACCACTGGCCAACATTTAATGTAGCCGACGCCAGCATCACGATTGGCGCGCTGCTGCTCGCGTACGATGTTATTTTTCAGAAGAAAGAAGTCAGTAACAGCAGTAGGCAGTAGGCAGACTGCGGGAGCCTTACTTGCAATTGTTTTGCTATCGTTTTTAGGGCATTGTCTTACAGCAAGGATTAGTTATGCCTTCAATAACAAATGAAGAATTTGAAATGACAAATGTTTTCTAATGCTTACTGCCTACTGCTAACCGCCTACTAACATATGTACCCAGTCCTTTTCCGCATCGGTGAATTCCCTGTCAACACGTACGGCGTGTTTCTCGCGCTGGCTTTTCTTTGCGCCATTCTGGTCACAGTCAAACTCGCCGAACGCGATGGATTGCCGCGGCAAAAGATCTACGACCTGAGTTTGTGGATGCTACTCGCCTCGCTCATCGGTTCGAAGATTTTGATGCTGTTTACCGAACCCGAATACCGGCAGAATCTTTGGCAACTCCTGTCACTCGACTTCCTTCGTTCCGGCGGCGTCTTCTACGGCGGTTTATTAGGTGCGGTAATCGTCGGTTACCTGTTGATGCGTCACTACAAACTCCCGTGGTGGAGAACGGCGGACGCATGTGCGCCAGGAATCGCCCTGGGAAATTTTTTCGGTCGCCAGGGCTGCTTCGCGGCGGGCTGTTGCTGGGGCGAGCCCACAACGCTTCCCTGGGGAGTGAAGTTTACCGAGCTGGGACATCAAATCACCGGCGTGCCCATCGATACCCATCTGCATCCGACACAACTTTACGAGTCCTTCGCCATGCTGATCGTGTTCTTCTTTCTGTTGTGGCTTCACCGGCATCGCAAGTTTTCCGGACAGGTCATACTTTTCTATGCGTTGCTCTATTCAGTAGTGCGTTTCTCGATTGAGTTTGTACGCGCCGATCCGCGCGGAGACATTCTCGGCCTCACCACCCTAACCGGACTTTCCACTTCGCAGATGCTCAGCATTGTCGTGGGTATCACTGCTTTGATCCTGCTGATCATTCGTTCGCGCCGCGCCAATGGATTGGGCAGCGCCGACGTAGTTGCCTCAGCCACCGCTTCTTGAGTAGCCAGTAGTCTAATGCCGGCTTCCTTTGCGTCGCAAAGTACTTGACATCAATACAACACGGGCATAGCATTCACTCATGGGTTCAATCCGCGTTGTTGTCCCACAGCCAGAAGAGCCGCCCGCGCTTAGCACGCGCGCCATGGACAACCTCCAGTACATCCGTGAAACGATGGAAAGAGCCACGGCTTTCACCGGTATCTCCGGTTGGGGACAGGTTGGAATTGGCGTTACGGCCTTCGCAGCTTCCTACATAGCCGCGCGGCAGCCGTCGGTTAGAAATTGGATGGCTGTTTGGTTAGCTGAAGCTGTCGTGGCGCTGTTGATAGCGGGGTGGTCCATAGATCGCAAAGCTCGATCGGCGAACCTTCCATTGCTTTCGGGTCCGGCCAGAAAAGTGGCGTTCAGCATCACGCCTCCCTTAGTCGCCGGCGGATTGATCACCATCGTGCTTTACCGCTCAGGTTTGACCAACGCGATTCCCGGCGTGTGGTTGTTGCTGTATGGCACCGGCGTCATCACGGGGGGCATGTTCTCGGTCAGCGTAGTTCCGGTGATGGGGTTGTGTTTTATGTTCCTCGGCGCTATCGCGTGTCTGGCTCCGGAACTTTCTGATTGGGCCATGGCGGTAGGCTTCGGCGGGCTCCATATTGTTTTCGGGATAATCATCGCAAGGAGATACGGTGGCTAGACAAAGTGCTCTAAAACATAAAAAGCGCGAAGCGTCATCCGATCTGGCAGACAGCGGACCGACACCTCGCAGTGCTGCTACGAATCTCGATCGCTTGATTCATGAGCGAATGAGATTGGGAATCGTGAGTGCCCTGGCGGCGAATGACTCCCTGACTTTTAACGATCTAAAAAATTTGATGAATACGACAGATGGCAATCTGAGCGTCCATGCACGCAAGCTCGAAGACGGCGGATACATTGCGTGCACGAAGTCGTTCGAAGGACGTTTGCCGAAGACTGAATACAAAATCACGACCAGCGGTCGACGGGCGCTGGAAAACTACCTAAACCACATGGAGACGTTGATTCACCAGGCGCGCAAAGCCGGCTAAAAATTTTTTGCCTTTTAACTTTGCGAGATAAAGCGCTTTGAGATCCTGAAAAAACCATGGATACCAATGTGAATCTTGACGCGTTGATTGCGGCGCTGGCTCTGATGGCGGTTTGCGGACTGATCTTTCTGGCGGCCGTAACGCTCTTTTTTTCGATCGTTCAGCGAAAGTCTGCTCTGGCGGGAGCCGCTGTAATCGCAATAGTGGCAATCGGCGCTATCTATCTCGGGATGCTACTGGTCTTTTCATTCCGCAGCGGAGACAGGCTGCTGGCACGCGGCGAAGAAAAATACTTCTGCGAGATGGACTGTCACCTTGCGTATTCGATTACGGAAGTGCGCGAAAAGAAGATCCTGGAGGATAACTTCAATCCCGGCGATTCACTTAATCGATTGACTGCCGGCGGAACATTTTGGCTGGTAACAATACGAACGCGATTTGATGAAAACACCGTAAGTCCAACTCGCGGCGATGCGCCTCTCCATCCAAATCCGCGAATCGTCTACGTGCTGGACGAACAAGGAACTCGTTATTTGCCATCACCCGAGGGTCAACTCATTCTGGGGCGATCACAGGACCCGGGTAAGGCAATGTCCACTCCCATTCGCCCGGGCGAGACCTACACAACCACAGTTGTGTTCGACTTACCTGTCGACGTCAAAAATCCCACTCTGCTAATCCAGGATGATCGTCCCGTCACCCGCCTCATCATCGGGCACGAGAACAGTCCCTTTCACAAGAAGATCCGGTTCCAACTCTAATCTCTTATGGAAAACTACGACGTGGTTATCATCGGCGCTGGTTTGGCGGGTTTAAGGTGTGCGCAACTGCTCGGCCGGCAGGGCCATAGCGTCTTGTTGGTGGATTGCAAACGAACTCTCAACGATTCCATCCATACGACCGGGATCTTCGTGCGTCGCACGCTTGAAGACTTCGATATTCCGGAAGACTGTCTCGGCCCTCCTATCCGTCACGTAAGTTTGTACTCACCGGCGCGCCGGCGAGCCGACCTGGAAAGCCCTCACGACGAGTTTCGAGTCGGCAAGATGGGCTTGTTGTACAGTCGTTATTTAAGCCAATGCATTCTTGCGGGAGTTCATTGGCTGCCCGCTACGCGTTACGCGGAACACTATCCCCTTAATGGACGCGTCATCATTCGACTAGATAGCGCGAGACGCTCGCATTGGGTGCGCGCGCGATTTCTGGTTGGCGCTGATGGAGCGAATTCCCGTGTGGCGCGCGATCTTGGACTCGATCAAAACCGGGAATGGCTGGTCGGTATTGAAGACGTCTTTGAAAACGTTCCTCTCAATGGCCCTCCGCGACTGCATTGCTTTTTGGATCCGAGGTTGGCGCCGGGATACCTCGCTTGGGCCACCAACGATGGCGCGGATACCCACATCGGCGTCGCTGGTTATGCTTCACGTTTCGATCCGGCAAAAGCTCTCGAAGAGTTTCGCTCAAGTTTGGGTGACGTTGTTGACACGAGCCGCGCGAAACATCTGGAGAGGCGGGGTGGACGAATTCCCGTCGGCGGCGTTCTCCGCAACATAGCGAACAGCCGTGGGTTGTTGATTGGTGATGCTGCCGGCGCTGTTTCTCCTCTCACCGCCGGCGGACTTGATCCGTGCATGAGACTCTCCACACTGGCGGCCCAGGTCATCTCACAGTATCTCCAGTCGCGCGATGCAGAAGTGTTGAAAGTCTATTCGGGAAATCTCTTCCGGGCGCGGTTTACGTCCCGGCTTTGGTTGCGCCGTCTAATCAGTCGACTCGAGCGTCCCTCAGTCGTCGAGCTGGCTTGTGCCGCCCTGCGTCTTCCACTTCTTAACTACCTATCATGGCACGTCTTCTTTGGACGCGGTTCGTTTCCGGATGTTGAGCTTGGCTGCGAGATGGAGCGTCCTACAACTGAAGTCTGTGATGAGTTGTGAAAGAGCGCGAGACGTTGGTGGCCCATGAACAATCTGTGGCTCTCCACATTGCCGAATACGACCGAGTGGAGAAAAATTCATCCACTGGAACGTTAATGACAAGATCTGTCTCATCATCAGGAGTGAACCATGACTAAACGCATCTTTGCGATCTTCCTAATTTTCATTTGTGCTTCCATCGCCTGGGCCATTCTGGGCACAACAATCTTTTCACGTACCTATTCATCAGACTGGGTAGCCCAGAACAGGGTGGTCTCACTGTGGGGTGCGCCACAAACACAAACTCCGCCTGTTGCCTACTTCAAGAAAACCGTGCCCCGAAAAGAAGAAAGCACAGAGAATGGTAAGAAAATCGTAAAGACAATCCAGGAAGAAGTGGTCACCGACCTGCCACTCGAAGGAAGTGCCATTGACGTAGCGTTGGATCTGGAGCACCGGCAGAAAGGATTACTCTGGTACAGCACGTATAAAGTTGGGTTCGCCGGTGTCTACCGGTTTCGCAACACCAGTGATAAAGAGGAAACGGTTGTTTTCTCACTGAAGTTTCCCGAAGCGCAGGCAATCTACGACGACTTAAGTTTTCTCGTTAACGACGTTCCGGTGGCCGTCCAGAATCAACAAAATTCCGCGGTCGGCAACTTCAAGATCGCGCCAGGCGCCGATGCAAAACTCAGTGTTAGCTATCGCTCCCAGGGTTTGGATCAATGGCGATATGCGTTCGCAGCCCAGGACGTAACTCAAGTCAAAGATTTCACGCTGCGAATGAAGACAAACTTCAAAGACATCGATTTCCCCGAGAACAGTCTGTCACCATCGACTAAGACTGAAACCAGTAACGGGTGGGACTTAAACTGGTCGTTCAAAAACCTGGTGTCTGGTTATCAGATCGCGATGGTGATGCCCGAGAAGTTACAGCCCGGACCGTTGGCCGGGCGAATCAGTTTCTTCGCGCCGGTCTCGTTGTTCTTCTTTTTCTTTCTGATGTTGATTATCACCACCATGCGCGGAATAGATCTTCATCCAATGAACTACTTTTTCCTGGCTGCAGCCTTCTTCGCTTTTCATTTGTTGCTGGCTTACCTGGTCGATCATGTCTCAATTCACCTTGCTTTCGTCATTTCCTCCGCCGTTTCGATTTTCCTGGTCGTCAGCTATTTACGTCTTGTTATAGGTTTTCACTTTGCCAGCCGCGAGGCAGCCCTCGCCCAGTTTGTCTACCTGGTCATGTTCTCCTACGCCTTCTTCCTGAAAGGCTTTACCGGCCTGGCGATAACAATCGGGTCGGTGGTCACCCTCTTCGTGGCGATGCAGATAACCGGACGGATTCGCTGGGCAGACAAGTTCTCGCTGAAGCCCGCTGAGCAGCCAGCTGCAGAACTCAGTTGAGCTGTTAATAAAATCCGGCAGAGAGCGTTAACTCCGTAGGGACGTCATACGTCCTGTTAACGTTGCTCTGTCAGATTGAAGCGAATTAACGCGGAAGCCGCATCAAAACAAACTCATAAAACTTTATCGGTGACGCGGTCGTACAGTCTGATGCGGCCTAAGCTGACTGGAAATCCGTAACAAATGAAGGCTTTTTTCTCTTTTTACACCGACGCGCTCAAGATTGCTCTGCAGTCGATCTTTGCTCACAAACTACGCGCTTTCCTGACGCTTATCGGCATCATCATCGGCGTCGCGTCGGTGGTGACTGTCGGTGCCTCCATTAGCGGCCTAAATACCTACGTAATCGAACGAGTTGAGAAGATGCTGGGCAGCAATCACTTCATGATTGCGCGAATGGCTTCGTCTTCGCGCTTGTCTGACGAGGAGTTTGAGCGGCGGAACCGCCGGAATAAGCGGATCGTCTGGGACGAATACGAGTGGGTGCGCGATCACTGCACGACTTGCCGGGAGATCGGCGCCGCGTCCGGCGGCCAGGCTGACCTTAAACAAGAGGGGCTGGAATTTCCGGGCGCAGTGGTTTTTGGTGTTACCGCCAACATGGCAGACATCGAGGACAAGACAATTGCAGAGGGTCGCTTCATTTCTGATGACGAGGTAAAACGCTCCGCGTTAGTAGTGGTGCTGGGTGGAGACATCAAAGACAAGTTTTTCCCTAACACCAATGCGATCGGAAAGTTGTTAAAAGTGCGTGGTTTGCCGATGAAAGTTGTCGGGGTTGAAGAGAAACGCGGTTCGTTTTTTGGAGACTCCTTCGATCGACATATCTACATTCCAGTAACGACCCACATGCAAATATTCGGGCGCAATAATTTGCAGATACACGGGAAGTCGGAGAACCGCGAAAACTTTCATGACTCAATTGAGGAAGCCCGCGTAGCCATGCGGAACAAGCGACGACTGGCGGGTAACGAAGAGGACGACTTCGGCGTGGTTAACGTGGAAGAGCTCAACAACCAGATCGACCAATTCACCGGGAGCATTGCCATGGTGGTGGTGCCGATTACGTTAATTACACTCGTGGTCGGCGGCATCGTAGTAATGAACATCATGCTGGTGAGCGTGACCGAGCGAACGTTTGAGGTCGGGTTACGTAAGGCGGTGGGGGCTACGCGAAAACAGATCCTCCTTCAATTTCTGATCGAGTCGGCAATCCTGTGTGTGTTGGGAGGCATTATTGGGTTGATTGTTTCGTGGGGCGTAACTTCCCTGATAACGACGCTCGCGTCCATCACGATGACGATTACCATTGGCTACATTCTGCTGGCGATAATCGTGTCCACCGTGATCGGAATGGTCGCTGGAATCTATCCGGCCTTCAAAGCTGCACGACTGGATCCAATTCTGGCGTTAACGCATACGACGTAAAGAAAGTGAAAATTAACTTTTCAAAAAGTGTCTTAAGAGAAACGCTGGTTATGGCGTTGGACAGTGTGCGTTCGCATAAGTTCCGCAGCTTTCTAACGGTACTCGGAATCGTGATCGGCGTCATGACAGCAATTACCATCGCGTCGATTCTCACCGGATTGCGTCAAAACATCGTCTCGATCATCGAGGAATACGGGACCAACAACATCTACGCTTTTCACCTGTCGACCGGCCCGCGCACCGGCGAAGATCGCTCCGAACGTTTGCGTAAACCGCTGACGGTCGATGACGCGGAAACGATTGCAGCGCAAGCTCCGTCAGTCGAAGAGGTGGCCCACATCGCACCCAACGTTGGTTATAGCGGTGGTCCATTTGACGACAACATAACTTACCAGGGTCACAACTACCGCTGGGGAAACACGCAGGGCGTCTCACCTAACTATGCGGGTATCGTAAATATTGTGGTGCGTGAAGGCCGGTTCATCACGGAGAGCGATGACCAACAGCGGTCGAACGTGATGGTTATCGGGGTGAACGCGGCGGACGCGTTGTTTCCCGGACAGAGCCATAACATCGTCGGCACCCAGGTGCGAATGGGCGGATACAACTTTGAAATTGTCGGCGTTCTCGAAAAACGGAAGGCAGGCTTTTTCGGTGAGAACGAAGAAGACAACGCTGTGTTCATTCCGTTTCGTACCGCTCAGAAGATTGCCCCGGCAAAGGGATACCTGTTGATGGTGATTAAAGCCCGATCCGGACAAACTACGGATGCGCTGCAACAATCTGAGGAGATACTGCGGCGGCGGCGTAACGTGAAGTTTGGCGAACCAAACAACTTCGACATCAAGACTGCGGACAAGTTTATCGAACAGTTCGACAGCATCACTGCGATGGTCGGATTGATCGCGATCGCGATTTCGAGCCTGGGTCTACTGGTGGGGGGAATCGGCGTTATGAACATCATGCTGGTGAGCGTTACGGAAAGGACGAAGGAAATCGGCGTTCGTAAAGCGCTTGGGGCGCGCCGCAGAGACATCGTCCGTCAGTTTCTTTTTGAGGCGATGACGCTGACCTTCATGGGTGGGATTCTGGGAGTGGTGCTCGCCGTCGGTATCAGTCAAATAATAATGTTGCTCGTTCCTTCGCTCCCTGCCTCGATTCCGACTTGGGCTGTAGTGTCAGGTCTGACAGTTTCGATCGGTGTTGGCTTATTGTTTGGCGTGTGGCCTGCGCGCAAAGCGTCACGACTCGATCCGATCGAATGTCTCCGCTACGAATAACCTTATGTCCGATAAGCTTTAGCTTGTCGTTGAGACTACAAGCACTCACGCCGCCGGTCCGAAGATACATGGAATTTCGTATCTCGCTTTACAAGAGGTGAATCTAGCTAGCCTTGACGACAAGATAAAGCATGTCGAACACTCTTCCCTTTCTATTTCAAAATCTGTGTAATCTGTGTAATCTGCGGATTGATGTCTAAAGCGATCCTTCAACGCAACCTGCTCAAGGAATACCTGACTTACATTCAAGTTGAAAAAGGACTGGCGCGGCACACGCTCGACAGTTACCGCCGCGATCTGGAACGTCTCGAGCAATGGGCCGTAAAGGTGAAGACCCCAGTCTCAGAACTACAGCGGCCGGAACTGCGCAAGTGGATCGCTGAACTCTCACGTGAAGGTCTGGCCCCTTCATCAGTGGCCCGGGCCGTGAGCGCAGCGCGCGGTTTCTACCGGTTCCTGATGCTGGACGAACACATCAAGCATCACCCGGCTGAAGATCTCGATACGCCTCAAAAATTTTCTTACCTGCCGAAATTTTTAACCGAGGAAGAAATAGATCGGCTGTTCGCCGCCCCCAACATCGCAACGGAAGAAGGTGTCCGCGATCGCGCCATGCTGGAAATAATGTATGCGGCTGGTTTGCGAGTTTCCGAGTTGGTCTCTCTAAAACAAACGGACGTTGATCTGCACGCAGGAGTCGTCAGTTGCCATGGCAAGGGCAGTAAAGAACGGCGCGTACCCGTGGGCAAGAGCGCCATCCATTGGCTGCAGCAATACATTGCCGTCAAAGCGGCCTATGGCCGGCCGGCATATCCCAATCTGTTTCTGAAGGCGGGCAAACCATTAACACGGCAGAACGCTTGGGCCATCATCAAGAAACACGCAAGCACTGCCGATATTAGCAACGTGTCACCACATACGCTGCGTCACAGCTTCGCTACGCACCTGTTACAACATGGGGCCGACTCGCGTTCCGTTCAGGCACTACTGGGTCACAGCGACATCTCTACTACGCAAATCTACACGCACATCACCGATCGTCATTTGCGCACGGCTTACGACACACATCATCCTCGTGCGCGCGCAACCAGTACACGTTCCCGAAAAGACTAAGGAGACTCAACGTGTTCCTGGTTCGCAGGCCCTCCGCAGAGCTCGTTAAGCAATTCATTGCCAGTCAGTCGTTACTTCCATTCTCCTATAAAGACGTGGGCGCTACCGCCGTCCTGGCACCTGCGGGCCATCGCGTCGATCACAACCGAACGAAGCTTGGCGCAGGAGGTGAGACTTACGATCGCGCAGTCTCAGCCCTCAAGCATTGGCAACAGTTCAATATTGGTTGGGTCAGAATCGTTCCATCAGAAACACCGTTGGAGCTGCGAGCGGTAGTCGCCGTCGAAGCAAGGGCATTTGGGCTTTGGTCACTAAACGCGGCTCGCGTTATCTACACGTTTGATGACCAACGTGATGCGATGGCGAAGTTCGGATTTGCTTACGGGACTTTACCGGACCACGTGGAAGAAGGTGAGGAACGATTCACCGTTGAATGGCTGGAAGACGATTCGGTCTGGTACGACATCTACGCCTTCTCGCGACCTCGACACGTAATGGCCAGGCTCGGGCACCCCTTCTGCCGGATGCTACAGAAACGATTTGCGAGAGACTCAATGGCAGCGATGAGGAACGTGGTCCGCTGAGACGTCCAGATCCAAGTTCTAACGAGGCGGCTTTCGTGTCGTTTCGTGGATTTCGTGGATCGTATTTCTGCTCAGTTAAGAAATTGATCCACGAATTACACGAAACCACGAAATACACGAATCAGACGAAGGTTCAGCAACAAGTGGCGCTACTTTCGCGCCAGGACGACAGGAGCTTGTTCCGCCGCGCGCACTCGTTGGTAGAAACTACGCACCGATTGATACTGGTCCGCCGGAATCGTACCCGCCTTTTGCGCAAGACTGCGGGTGAACAACAACTCTCCCGCCTTCACTTCGTAGCTTGTCTTGTATGAACCAAACGGAACCTCGATTTTTACCGGATCTGGTAACTCGTCCACATCAAATCCGCCAGGCAATTTCACCCGAACAGTTTCGGTGAACGCATACGAATCAAGGACCACTGGATGTTTTCTGGTTGGCTCGGTAAGGAACACTGACTCGCGCCGGGAAACGATTGCCGGCTTAAAAACCAACAGCCGCCCGGCCATATCCTGAGCGTAGTGAGGCGCACTGAATTCCATATCCAGATCGAATTTGCCGGACTCGGAGTCGTCGTTGGTAAGAAACTTCGAAACCTTGGCGGCAGTTGCACCTCGCGTCACCCAATTCTCGAGCATGCTCTTGTAATCGGGGTTTGAAAGTGAGCGGAAAGCCCGACGCTCGTTGACAGCAGTCTGGCCAATCGATCGCTCTTTCAGGTTGCCGGTGATTGATCCGTCGGAAGTCAGCACGATTTCCGTCTGCCGGTCTAAGTTGCTCGAGTCGGGCGGAAGCGTAGGCATGCGAAGGAGTGAACCGGAGTCACCGGCCACCACCAACGCCAGACTTCCTTGCTCTTCATCTGGTAAGTCGCCTACCGGCGTATGTGGGTCCGTTGCATCAAAGATTAACAAGCGACCCAGTTTGGCATCCTGAATGACTGTCGGGGCCTTCGTTTCTTCGCTGATGTTGATAGCAATGATGCAGTGATTAAACTGAGTTGGTGACGGCCACTCTTCACGCACCAGCGTTGGATCGCCAAGGTAGATGAAAACCGGATAAGCGTTGATGCCGATACTCTTGAGCATCGCACGCATAAGATTGGCTTTGTCTTTGCAGTCGCCGTAAGCCTTGGCCAACACCTGGGCAGGAGGCCGCGGCTTATATCCATTTCCGCGACCGACTCCAATGTCTATTGCAATGTACTGCAGATTTTGTACGAAGCGCGCGATGGCCCGGATCTTGTCAAGTTCCGACTTCGCGTTTGCCGTCAACGTGCGGGCCTTGGCCGCAACAGTTTCATCTGGCGCCGACAGGGGATCATACATTTGAGCGCCCCACCGGGAGACCTGGCTCCACGTCTCGAAGGCCTTCGGACTTCCTACTTCGGCGGGGAAGTAATTAATAGCCACCATCGGAGCGAGGTTACGGAGAGCGGGACTGGCGGGTTCAGGTCTGATCGGATCGAGGCCAAGAAGTTCCCAAGTGTAGACCGAGCCATTGACGGTCGGCTCCAGCTTCTTATAGTTGAAAACCACACCCGTCGCCATCCAGCCAGTCGGCAGTGTCAACGTATAGCGGGACACGAGTGTCGGCAGGCGATTCTGAAAATTCCAAATATCCTGATTGAAGAGCGGACGCTCTTCACTCGTCGATTGATAACCAAATACCACACCCTCGTCAGCGTCATCTATAGCGTCGATTACCCTGACCCGATATTCGTCGTAAATGTCGTTCGGGTTGGAAATTCTATCGACGGTTTGGTCCTTCCCGTATTTCTTCACGAAGCCATTGGGACGAATCAGCCAGGCCGTCATTTCGCGTACCTTGCCCGTCTGTGTCAGATAAAGCTCACCGGCCTGCGCGAAGGCACGCCCTTCGCGCGTAAGGATGCGCACCGCAAAAGTTGTAACAGTCGTAATGCGGCCATCACTGGCCACCGTGACCGCCTGCTCCTTACGAAGAACAACCGCCGGTGTGTCTTTGTCGTACGTTGGTACAGACACTGCGGCGGCCTGCTGCAGCCACCCGGGCGCTTGTTCGGCTGGAGCAGCAACCGCTGACGTAACGGTTAAAAAGAAAAAAGCAACCGACAGCTTCGCGAGCTTAAAGCAAGTCATATGTGTCCCCTTGAGAAAGGCATGAAGATTAAGAACAACCCGTCAGTTAGCGGCAGTCACAGCACCCTGCTTCAGTGTAATGATGTGGTTGTCATGCTTGTGAAGTTGGTCAAAATAGATCTTTAACTGACCGTAGGATTGAACTGGAAAGAGAATACTTCCGCCACCGCCGAAGTAAAACTTTCTTTTGTAAATCAATTTGCGTCCGTCTTTGGTGACACTGACGCTGGGTTTGTATTCACTGATTGCGCCGGCAGAGAATGGCGCCGGGGACTCAGCGTTATCAAGAGAAAACCCCTCCGGCAACTCGACGGTCACTTCATCTTCCTCCGACCACGGATAATTAAAATAGACCTCATGCCTGCGTGTGCTGGTGGTGAAGAGGGGCCCCACACCATATTGAAAGAAGGAAGGCTGGAGGAAGAGTCGTTTGCCGGTTCGCTGGGCATAACCCGGCACTGTGATTTGGTATTTATAGGTGTAGGGCTTTATCGGATCGGTGACGTTTTCAATTTTAATTTCAGCCAATTCTGCAGTGCTCAAACGCGCTTTGACACTCTTGCGCAGAGTTTCCTCGCGTTCTGCGGGAGACTCTTCGTCCTCCCATTCTTTCTTCTCCACGCCGAGATGACCGTGGTACTCCACGCTTACATCTCCCTCGAGCGTTCCATCTTCGCTCAATCGTAGTTTTGCAGTGCGTTTAAGCTTGGACTTATCAGGAGTAGATAAGGGCGTTGTAACCCACACTGGTTCTTTCGGATCAGAAAGCAGCGCCTCCTGACTTTCCTCCTGCCAACGCAACATTCCGTAAGGGACGTAGGTGCTGGCGGGATCGTAAAAGCGCCATTCATTTCCGACCTTCACGGCTATATCAAAGGTTTGGATGAAGTAGTCGTCGGGAAACCTTTTATCAAACAAGATGTCACTTCGATCAGCAAGGTTAACAATTCGGGCATCGAATCCAGCGGCGATCGCCAAAGCCGCGAACAGCATGTCAATATCGTAGCCGGTGCCCATGCCGCGCTTAAGAGTGTCCGAGGGAGATTTATTCTCTTTTATCTTTTCTCGCTCTTCCGACGTCATTCCCGACGCATCGTCGTTAACGTTCTTTATCTTCGATCGGCAAAATTCAAACAGTCGCTGGATTTTCTGTTCCGGCTCCGTCGCGTCACCAATGGCAGCAGCGGCCGCCTGTTTCACCTCATCGTTGACCTTCATGCGGCCCTTGTTTTTTTCAAACTGCTCTTTGCCAAACGTCTTCCAGAACTGTTCCGGCGTGAGGTTTCTGTCCTCTGAATAAAAAACAAGCATCCAGGGTCTGATTGACGCGTGTGGTGGCATGCGCGGCTCTTCGCGAAACGCGGGTACGTTAGTCATCGAGGTGCTGTAATAGCCGTCCTTCTCTCTGACGAAAGGATTAGCGTTAGCGTGAAAAGTTTGCGCGCGCATTCCGTAGGTGAATCCAGGCAGTGAGAGGGGCTTCAGATAATACTTCACGGTTTGGGTTGGCACGTCTCGTTGAAAGTCCAAACGGATGTAATTGGCCAGCCGATCTTTTCGTATTTCCTTCCAGCGATACTCGATGATTGCGCCCGGCTCGACACCTTTCATCGCAAACGACTTCGCCTTGATTTTGCGACCGCCGTCCTTTTCGATGACTCTTTCAAGAATGTCCTCTTTTCTGATCTCCGCAACTGTGCCATCAGGCTTGATAGTGCGTGCGGCAATGTCTCTGATACTCCAGTTACTGAGATAAGGAATGTCTATCTTGCTTTGAGATTCGCGTCCGCGCTCCGTGAAGATCTTGATTCTCACGTAATGGCTGAAAACCGTTTGAGGTATGGCACCTTCCATCCCATCGGCAACGCGAACTTCCCAGATAATCGCTTCGGCGTCGGCGTCTTTCTCAACTACCGGGCTCTTGAGTGCCATGTCGGCCGGATCGATTGGACGCCAGTCATCTGCAAACACCGCGACCGGCAGCAGCAACGCAAGACACAACACAACCATGTGGGGGACAAAGCGGGACAACAAAGTCATACGAAAAACCCTTTCGGAGAAGAGTTAATGGAGTCGGGAAACCAGAACTCTAATTTGGACTATTTTTAGGATGGTTCGCGCCTAACGAACTACTGAGGTGCACTGAGGGCGGGATTTTAAACTGATTTTCAAGGGTGAAGCAAGGCCAGAATCGACATTTAACTGGACCATGAAAACTGCGAGTCGGAGCGAATTTCAAGTATTAGACGAATAGGTTGACTACGACCGGACACGGGGTTGCGGAAAGTCCTTATGCTATAATTTTGGCCTGAATCCGCTAAAACTAAACGATCCTGCAGCGCTAAATCACCCAGGAGGAACTCTAAGAAATGGCCACGGAACTAAAACGATCAGCAACTACTCTTGACCGCATCGAAGAACTCCTGGGAGACAATGCCCGCACCTTGCTGGACCACAAGTCAGAAGCAATTCCCAAAGAGTTGATTAATCTGCCCGGCCCCGATTTTATTGATCGCGTTTGGACTTATTCCGATCGCTCGCCGGCATCGTTGCGATCCCTTCAGTCGCTGTTCAACCACGGCCGGTTGTCAGGCACGGGATATCTGTCGATCCTGCCGGTAGATCAGGGCATAGAACATTCGGCTGGTGCTTCGTTTGCCCCAAACCCGCAATACTTCGATCCCGAGAATATTGTGAAGCTGGCGATCGAAGGCGGCTGCAATGCAGTTGCTTCTACGTTTGGCGTGCTTGGTAGCGTGGCGCGGAAGTATGCGCACAAAATTCCGTTTATCGTGAAGATCAACCATAACGAGTTACTGACGTTACCGAACAAGTTTGATCAAGTGTTGTTTGGGACTGTGAAGGAAGCCCACAACATGGGGGCTGTGGCCGTCGGGGCGACGATCTATTTTGGGTCTGATGAATCCACGCGGCAGATCACGGAAATAGGTGAGGCGTTTGCTCAGGCACACGAACTCGGTATGGCTTGTATTCTCTGGTGCTACCTGCGTAATTCAAAATTCAAAACCGACGAAGGCGACATGCATGCGTCGGCCGACCTGACTGGTCAGGCAAATCATCTCGGTGTGACGATAGAAGCCGACATCATCAAGCAGAAACTGCCGGAGCGAAATGCTGGTTACACAAGCGTTGAGAAAGCACTCGGCAAGTCGTATGGCAAGACCAGCAAGATCATTTACGAGAAGTTGACTACTGAAAACCCGATCGATCTCGTGCGTTACCAGGTTGCCAATTGCTACATGGGGCGTTGCGGATTGATTAACTCCGGTGGCGAATCAAAAGGCTCGACTGATTTGGCCGAAGCCGTTCGCACGGCAGTTATCAACAAACGTGGCGGCGGCACCGGACTGATCTCGGGACGCAAGGCGTTTCAACGCCCAATGAACGAGGGCATTGAGTTGCTGAACGCCATTCAGGACGTATATCTCAGCAATGACATTACCGTCGCCTGATTACGACAACGGAACGCGGATTCAACGGGCGCACTTTTACGGTGCGCCCTTTTTATTCCTGCAGGCGTGGCCTGGCCGTCAAACGTGGTTCGTCAAACTGCCCGGTGAACTATTTTTGGAAAAGCTGATAAACTCTTGGCCATACCGTCAAGCGTAAGGGTGCAGCCATGACTAGTAAGAAAGACCCAAAAGTCGACAACACGATCTCCGATGAAACCGGACAATTCGATCTGCGTTTCATCCTCTGGCGCCATTTCTGCACTCAAAACGGCATCCCCGTCGAAACTCTGCCAAGCCAGCTCACGGACCAACAAAAGGATCTGTGGGAAGAACTAAAAGCCAGCCGCCTGAAAGGGCCTTCCGGGAAGTGATCTGCATAATCTGCGGATAACGCGTAGATTTACCATATATCATTTCACATTTTTCATTTGTCATTAATGTTCACGGGACAGCCTCCGTCAAGAGGCATTCGGTTGGTGGAGTAAAGAACATTGATTTTCAATGACAAATAAAAAATGTGAAATGATATATGGTAAATACTTAGAAGCGGCCGGAGCGAAGTTGGTAGGCTCCCGTCAGAAAAGGATTGTTCGACTTCTCATGCCCGATGGTCGTAACCGCTCCATGTCCTGAGTAGACCTCAACGTCATCACCCAACGGCAACAACTTATTCATAATCGAATCCATCAGCTTCTCGGTTGAGCCACCTGGTAAATCCGTGCGTCCTACTGAACCGGCAAAAAGCACGTCACCCACAAACACCTTACGTTCCTGCTCTTCGAACAGCACCACGTGACCTGGCGTGTGGCCAGGACAATGAAGGATCTTAAATTTGAGTGCGCCGACTTCGTAAACCTCTCCATCCTCCCAGTAGCCGTCCGCTTTTGGTGGCATCTTAAAATCAAGACCCAGGGCCGGCCATTGACTTCGTGGAATGCCAATCCAGGCGGGCTGATCCGGCAGCGCTTCATAAATGAATTCGTCTGCTTTGTGAATCATGATTGCCGCCTCTGGCTTCAACTTTTTGAGGCCGGCAACCCCACCAATGTGGTCGAGGTGCGCGTGCGTGATCGCAATTGCCTGTAGCTCAAACCCATGCTTGTCAATCGCTCGCACGATTTCTTCAGAGTCGTCACCAGGATCGATGCAGATCGCCCGGCGCGTCTTTTCGCATCCGAGTACGCGTGTGTGTTGTTGAAATGCGGTGACTGTAATTTCTTCAATAATCATCTTCAGCTCTAACCAATCGAAACCCAACCTGGCTGCAACTGTTAACCAGTATCAAAGGAGTATAATTGGCTTGTAATGTTTGCGCTAACAGGGACTTTTTAGGGGTTGTAAATGCCTATTAGTACAAAATCAGCATCTCTCGCCGAAGTTCTGGATTCGTTGACGGCCGAAGGTGCGCCTGAACTCACTGAACATCTGGATGCCGGCGCGGTCAAGTGTTATGCGTGCGGCCACCGCTGTTTAATCAAAGAGGACAAGCGCGGAATATGTAAAGTACGCTTTAACGAAGGCGGACATCTCCGCGTCCCGGCGGGCTACGTGGCCGCCCTTGCCTGCGACCCAACCGAAAAAAAACCGTTCTTCCACGTGTTGCCCGGATCGGACACGCTCACATTCGGGATGCTGGGGTGTGATCTGCACTGCGCCTACTGTCAGAACTGGTTGACCTCACAAGCGCTACGCGACGATTCCGCGGGCACCTCGCCGCAGATAGTTACCGCCGATCGATTGGTGGCAATGGCGAAAGCGTACGGTGCGTCAATGGTTGGCAGCAGCTACAACGAGCCGCTGATTACTGCGGAGTGGGCGGTCGAAGTATTTCAAAAAGCGCGGCCGGAAGGATTTCGCACGGCGTTTATTTCGAACGGCAATGCCACGCCGCAGGTCCTCGATTACCTGCGTCCATGGACTGACTGTTACAAGATTGATTTGAAGACGATGAACGGCAAGAGTTACCGGCAGCTCGGTGGGGTCGTTGATAACATTCTGGACACCGTTCGCATGGTCCAGGAGCGGGGCTTCTGGGAAGAGATCGTTACCCTCGTGATCCCGGGGTTCAACGATTCTGAAGATGAGCTGCGTCGCGCGGCTGACTTCATCGCTTCAGTCTCGCCGGATATTCCGTGGCACGTGACAGCGTTTCATCAGGATTACCACATGACGGAAAACGCGAACACGACTGCGGAACAGTTGGTGAGAGCTTGCGAAATAGGTAAAGAGGCCGGTCTCCGTTATGTCTACGCAGGCAATCTTCCGGGTAGGGTGGGCCGGTGGGAAAACACCTACTGTCCTTCGTGTGACGATCTGTTGGTGGAACGATATGGGTATGTGATCAGGAATGTTCGGGTTACTCGAGAAGGAAAGTGCCCGTCGTGCGGAACCGTGATTCCGGGAATTTGGTATTAAGGGTTCCCCTCCCACTGGGAGGGGTTAGGGGAGGGCCTGAGCAGGCCAAACCTGTGTGCAGCTGAAGGTAGCGTCAACGTACGCGTAAACGAGTAGAGTTGACGCCTCCCCCCAAAACCAAAACTTAGGCGGTCGCAAGCCCTCCCCTAACCCCTCCCAAAGGGAGGGGAATAAAATACAAAAAGCGACGAACTTACTTCGCCGGATCTGTTGGTGGCTTAGTCGGCGACGGTGACGCCGAGGCCTCCATCATTCCCGTTCCCTGGTGGAACAATGCCGACCATTTGCCACCCCGATTTACCCAGATCGTAGTAGCGAAATGCTTATCCGGGGTCGGAGCAGGGATCGTCACCAGATAAGTGACGAGATCAGTGTTCGGGGTGACCTTTATCGTTTTGAAATCACTGAGCTCGGCTTTTGATGCGTCGAACGAGCGCACACCGTCAAGCGTCGCGGCTTTGTCCATCACCCCGTGTGGTTCAACTTCAACTTGTCCGGGGTCGAGATGCGACGCGAAGGCGTCGTAGTTTCGACGCTTCAACAGATCCCAGATCATTTTTTCACGTTCGACCGGATCAGCCGGCGGAGTCGTTACCGTTGCGCTCGCAGCCGGGCTCGCCGCTGGCGATGCCGTTGTTGCCGTCGGAGACACGGCGGGCGAAGAAGCGGGCGCCGGTGTCGTTTGAGTCAGTGTCTCCTGATAGTAAAACGCTTGCCACTTTCCATCGCGATTTACCCATCCGGAAGTACTTCTATACGGACCTTCAGGAAACGCTTGCCCTTTGAACGTGCCTTTGATTGTCGCGTTGTACATTACGAGAGCGGCATCCTTGTCGAGAGGAACCAATCTCCAATCGGAGAACGTTACGTCCGTGATTACAAGATCCTTAACTTCCGTTAACGTTTCTGCTCTGTCGTTCACACCAGTCGGAAGCACTTCGAGATAGTCTGTCGCCAACATTTTTTCGAACGCTACGAAGTCTTTCGCCTTCAGCGTGTCCCACATAGCCCTCTCCTTGGCAATCGCATCCGCCTCTGTTAAAGGCCCAACGGCCGGCGAGGGCGAGGACGTGTTGGTAGCAACTGACTGGTTTGTGGGAGGCACTGCGCAAGCAGCTGCGATAAGCAATACAAACATAAATATAAGTAGCTTCTTCATTGGGCAAAACTCCTTGGGCGAAGTGGGAAAAGCGGCGAGGGTTCTATTCCAAAAGGCATTATTAGTCAAGGATTGTAGGTTGACGGCTTTTCCCCCTCAGAAATCGACTAGACGTTTCGTGTTATTTCGTGTGCTTCGTGTATTCGTGGATCGTTCTTAAGCAGGCTAAAAAACCGATCCACGAATTACACGAATAACACGAAACCTGAACCGTTTAGCGCGTCGCTGCCGGAGACGGACTGGCGGCGGGCGAACGCGTCGCTGCCGGAGAAGGCTTTGTCGCCGGAGATGCCGCCGGAGACGCTGCCGGAGTCGGAGACGGTGATGCAGCAGGCGGTTGCCTAACGGGAACGCTCGCTCCGGCGACCAGCTTCCATTCGCCATTACGTTTCGCGAACGTATCTACAAAACGGTAGTGGCCGGAGATGTTCAAAGCTGGTCCATCAGACGGTTTGTACTGCGCTTTTGTAAGAACAGTTCGGCCAGTGACGTAAGCAGCATCATTATCGATGACGTGTACTTTAAGGTCCGCCATCTCAATAGTCTCGGCGGTCACCGCACCGGCGGTAATATCCTTTAAGTCCTGTTCCTTACCACCGACGTTGCCGTCGGGGTAGATTAGAACCACATCGTCCGCCATTACTCTACCGGCGGCAGCTGCATCTTTTTCACGAATCACCCTGGGCCAATCGTTTTCAATTCGCAGAAGCTCTGTTTCAATCGCAGCGGTATTGACCACTTCAGGAGTCGGAGTCGCGACTGCCGAACGGTTAGTTTCAACCCCGGCCGGCTGGCAAGCGCCAACCATGATCAATGGACACAGAAATAGAGCGGCGAACACTCCGTTTCGTTTCATGCTAAGACCTCCTTCAAGAATCGGACATATTCAATTGGGTGGTTTTTTATTAGCTGTGCTTCTATTCGAAATTGCATTGGGAGTCAATAGTCAAAGTCCCTAACCCTCCACTGTCCTGCGCCCTGTTGAACCGCAGGCTTAGTAGTTGACAACCAGGAATTGCTGGGATTATTGTCAGCGCAAAATGGATTAAGTCAGGGCCGCGGGGCCAGAATCGCTTACCTTCCAACCCAAACTTTTTCTGGTTCCTGCCCGCAGCTTTGAAAGGAGCAACCCATGGCTCGATTGTCAGGCGGAGTCAGATTTTCTTTTCTTACGTTTCTTTTCATCGTCACCTTTATCTTTCTCAGCAGCGTTACCGCATCAGCGCAGCGCAAGCCAGGAGGGCCCGTATCGCCGCCCGCCGATGAGCAGTCCAGCTCATTCAATGCCTATCGTGGTGTCCAACTGGGTATGACGGCTGAGGAAGTGCGCAAGAAACTCGGCGAACCAAAAGATAAAGGAACTGAGCAGGATTTCTTTGTTTTCAATGAAACGGAAACAGCGCAGATTGTTTACGACAAGTCTCAGAAGGTCGTGACCATCTCGGCAGACTTCCTGACGCAGGGCCCGGACGTGCTCACCGCCAAACAGGTCATTGGATCAGAGGTCGAGGCAAAGCCCGATGGTTCGGTGTACAAGTTGGTGCGCTTTCCAAAGGCGGGTTACTGGGTCTCTTTCAATAAGACCAGTGGGGCTTCGCCGATGACGACGGTAACCCTGCAAAAGATTAATTAGCTTGCTTCGTGTAGTTCGTGGACGTTTCTTCTGCATCCGCGAATTACACGAAATAACACGATGCGTCCTGCTTTTGTCGATGGCCCTTCCCTGCCTCGCTAGACTCCCGCAAGCGTCACTCGTATCCTGTTTCCATGCCCGGCCTTATTAGCGAAGTGCGGAGTGACGAAAGTCACAACGCGCACCAGCATGTTTCCAGTGAGCTAATAAAAGAACAAGCGCAACGGCTTGGTTTCGAGAAAGTGGGCATTGTTCCAGCTGCCCCGCTGGTAGAAGAAGGATCGCGCTTACGACAATGGCTGGACGGCAATTTTCACGGCAACATGACATGGATGGCGCGCAATCCGGAAATGCGCACCGATCCTCGCGTACTACTTCCCGGCGCGCGTTCCGTAGTAGTAGTGGCGCTTAATTACTACACTGACGCGGAACACGCTTCTTCGCCGCAGACAGGCAAGATTTCGCGGTACGCCTGGGGCGACGATTATCACGACGTCCTTTCCTCTAAACTGAAATCGTTGTTGTCGTGGATTCAGGAACAGGCTCCGGAAGCTCGGGGAAAAGTCTGCGTCGATATTCAGCCGATGATAGACAAAGCCTGGGCCCAGCGCGCCGGCCTCGGTTGGATTGGCAAGCATACAAACCTCATAACACCCGAATACGGATCGTGGGTGTTCCTCGGCGAGTTAATTCTCGACATTGAACTCGAGTTTGATACTGAGCTGGTCGAGGACCATTGCGGAACTTGTACGCTCTGTATTGATGCTTGTCCCACCCAGGCTATTACCGCACCATACGTACTCGATTCAAACAAGTGCATCTCCTACGCCACTATCGAACTTCGCGAACCAACTATCCCGGATGAAATCGGCGCACGCCTGGAAGGGTGGTTGTATGGCTGTGATATTTGCCAGGACGTCTGCCCCTGGAATCGGTTTCAACAGGTTACGAGCGAGAGCTGCTTTCAACCACGCGACGGAAATGTAAATGCGCCTCTCGCTGAATTGTTGGATATGGACCAGGATGCCTATGCTGAACGCTTCCGTGGCAGCGCAATGAAGCGCGCTAAACTGTCCGGCCTGCAGCGCAACGCGCGAACGCTGTTAGGTAACCAGCCCTAATACAATCCGCGACAGCAGCACTCAATATATTTCGTGAAGTTCGTGTGCTTCGTGTTCTTCGTGGGATAGTTTGTATGGCTTTCATAAGCGAGTGGTCTCGATAGGAAATGAACCAATGAAAACAGTCGCACTCTCTCTAATTGTTTTAGCATCGGCGTTAATGCCGGTTGCTGCCCAGGAACCGAGGACACCCGCAGACCTCCACAAGCTGGCTCGCGATTATTACAACTGGCGCAACCAGCATTATCCCGTCGCTTCCAGTGACGCAGGGCTGCATACCTGGGACGACAAACTAACGAACTATTCCCTATCCGCGATTCTGGCGCGACGCCTGGAGGTCAAAGAGATACTCGGAAAAGTCCGTGCGATGCGGACCGACGGTTGGAGCAGGGACGATCGGATCGATTGGTTGCTGTTCAAGGCCCAACTTGAGCAGATCGAGTTCTTCAATCGCGTGATGGACTTTGAAGCTGCCGATCCTCAGTTGTATGTGAACGAATGCAGTAATGGAATTTTTTCGTTGCTCAAAAAGGAGTACGACACGCCCCGTAAACGCGCACTCGCTGCCACGGCACGTTTGCGCCAGATGCCTTTTGTGATGGAGCAAGGCAAAGGCGCGCTGAACAAGCCCGTGCGGCTTTACGCTCAACTTGCGATCGAGTCGGCACGCTCAATAGATAGTTTGTTCAACGACAGTCTGATGACTCTCGCTAAAGATCTTTCTCCCGCCGAGCGAAACGACCTGGTACACGCACGCGATGCTGCACTGAAATCGATCCACGCCTTTGCTGATTGGCTTGAGGCACGTCTTCCCGGAATGGTGCCTTTCAAACCGATGGGTGAGGAAAACTACAACTACCTGCTGAAGAACGTTTATTACTTACCGTTGGACGCGAAACAGGTGGAAATGCTGGGGCAGGCTGAGTTGGGCCGCTACCGCGCACTCGAGTCGCTGCTACCCGATCCTTCCCTGGCCAATCCGGATCCCTTACGTAGCAAAAACATTCCCACGGACCAGAACGCTTTCCTAAAGGCCTATGAAAGTCGTCAGGCCGAAATGATTGGTTTCCTCAAGGACAACCGGTTGATCACTGTTCCCGCGCATGTCGGTCCCTTTTATATTCGGCAACTTCCGGAAGCGTTCAAGCCAACCAGTCCCGGAGGGTTCATGAATCCCCCCGGAGTTTACGATAAAGATAACAGCGGCTTTTTCTTCATCCCGACTTACAACCCGAAGTCGAAAAATTTTTACATTCGCGCGGCCATCGAAGATCCAAGACCAATCCTGGGACATGAAGGGATTCCCGGTCATTTTTTGCAGCTCTCGATCGCCAATCAACTTCCGAATGAGATCCGGCGTCAACATTTTGACAGCATTCTGATCGAAGGTTGGGCACTTTATGGCGAAGAGATGATGATGCGCACCGGGTTATATCCCAGTAACTCCGCCGCTCAGGGCCAGGTACTTCGCTTGTCTCGCTACCGTGCTGCTCGAATCGGAGTGGATGTAAACCTGCATACTGGTAAGTGGACTTTCGAACAGGCAGTCGACTACTTCATGGAGGCGGGTGGATTAGATCGAGAATCGGCCACGGGTGAAGCAGCGGGTGCGGCCGCGAATCCAACGCAGAAGATCACTTACATGGTGGGCAAGTGGCAGATCATGCGACTGCTGGGCAAGTATCGCGATAAGCAGGGCGCGAACTTTCGCCTGGGCCAGTTTCACGACGACTTACTCAAGAACGGGAGTCTACCGCTTTCAATAAGCGAATGGATCTTGCTGGATGATCGTGCGTCTCTGGACCTGGCGCTCCGATGAGCGATTCGGTCTCATGGGCACGGAATGGAGTTCTTGAGGAAGTCTTTGATCAATTCGATTGTTGGCGTTGGAGTTTCTTCCTGAGGAATATGTCCGGTGTTCGGGATGATTGTCAGTTTTGAGCAAGGAATCGCCGCATCAAGCATCTCGCCAATTTCCACCGGAATAACGGTATCGTATTCACCCCAGAGAATGAGGGTGGGTACTGATATCGTCGGATACTTCGCAATCCATCCTTCGAAATCGCTGGGAATCGCCTGTTTCGCGGCTTTGAGGAGTGCATATTTTCCGTTCTCCATGCCGAGCGGCTCTGCATAAGCTTCAACATCGGCGTCCGTTATCAGTTGATCATTGTAGTACGACTCCTCCAGGACAGTTTTCGCCAGCGTCTTATTAGACGCCAGATGCACCATCAACCAACCCAAAATCGGAATTCTCAACAACGTCACGTACCACGGAATCAATTTGTTGTAGCCGGCACTATCAATGAGAACCAATTTACTTAGCCGGTTTGGATTCTCCGCGCAAAGCCTTATCGCCAGCAGTAGTGAAATAGCGCCGCCGTAAGAGTTCCCTACTACCGTAAGATTTTTAAGATCGTTCTCTAGAATAAAGTCATAGATGAGGTCTGCCTGGTCCAGACTTGAATAGCGATCGTCACGAGGTTTGGGTGACTTTCCGAAACCTTTGAGATCGATGAGAAACAGCTTATTGCCGGCTGCCAGCGGGTCTTTCACTTTTCGCCACGTATAAATGCTGGCGCCGAGGCCATGAAGAAATACCATTGGCTCGCCACTGCCATACGTCTCGTAGTAAAGCTGGACTGCCATGTGATCAAACCCTTTGTCAGAAGTCGCGAGGACGAGGACTGTAATCCTTACGCCGTCATTTGTCAGCTAATTACTTTAAATGAACTCATCGGCTGCGGTTCTTTGGCTGTGATGGAATTCACCTGTTTCTATAGGATACCTTCGTTTGAATGGACCACTTGGAGACTGCGATTTTTCGGCCCGAAGATTAGTCTATAGCGCAAAACCAGCGCAAGGATTTCGTGCTTGCGCTGCCGGCTAATCCGCGTTAAAAGATTCCTCACACTAGCCGCCCAGGCTAATACCCACCCGCATCGGCCACAAATTGCCTCTGTGCGCGACGCGAAGTGACCCTGCAAGTTGAGTGCGAAAAAGGAGGACTCTCGTGATGAAGGGCCAGAGTATCACCGTCTCGTTCTGCCGGTTAGCATTGGTCGTTTCGATGTTCGCACTCTCATTCGTAGGCGCCAGTGCCCAGTCGACAGTCTTCAATATTCCTTCGAGTGACGTGCAGTCGCCGGGCAAGGTGTACCTCGAGGCGGATTTCATGATCCACTTCGGCTCTCTTCGCGAAGGTGGTTATCAGGAATACGGATCGCGACTGGTGGTTGGTTTGCCCGGAAACATGGAGGTCGGGCTCAACGGCTTTCATACGCACGCAGAGGGACCGGAGCCGATCGAACTTCAGCCGAATTTCAAATGGCAGTTTTACTCAAACGAAAAACATGGTCTCGCCTTCGCGACGGGGGTTTTGATTTCCACTCCGATCACGCGCCGCTCCCAGTTAGCTACTTCGGCGCAGGTGTACCTCGTCGGCAGTAAAAGTTTCGAAGGGACGTATGGGCCACGCGTGACATTTGGCGGCTACCGTCTGATCGGTTCACTTGATGATGACATCGACAAGAGCGGAATCATGCTTGGCCTGGAACAACCCCTTACCAAGCGAATCTCCTTTGTGACCGACTGGTCCAGCGGCAACAATGATTACGGCTATCTGGTCGTCGGCACTGGGATCACGCTATCGCCCAAGAGTCTTCTTTATACCGGCTACAACTTCGGCAATCAGGGCCGCGGCAATAACTACCTCGGAGTCTTCTACGGATATACGTTCTAACCGAGACGGCGTTACACAAGAGTCGAATCCGAAAGCTACTCCCACGAATTAGAACCGGGAGCGGTGACCGTGAGGCGTAACTTGTTTAGCCGGTCTTTAGACACGATGAACACGATTTACAAGTTAAAAGTAAACAGAACAGCTTAAACTAGGATCGGAATCGCATCCTGTACATCGTGTGAATCCTGTCCACGAACCAGTCTCGTAGAGGCGTAACTTGTTTAGCCGGTCTTTAGACACGATGAACAGGATTTACAAGATTAAAAGTAACAGAACAGCTTAAACTAGGATCGGAATCGCATCCTGTACATCGTGTGAATCCTGTCCACGAACCAGTCTCGTAGAGGCGTAACTTGTTTAGCCGGTCTTTAGACACGATGAAAGATTAAAAGTAACAGAACAGCTTAAACTAGATCGGAATCGCATCCTGTACATCGTGTGAATCCTGTCCACGAACCGCTCTCGTAGAACGTCACCGCTTCCGGTTCTAATCCGTGGTTGATCTTGAGTTTTTTGTACAAAGCCAGCCGAGACCTTAGCCTCCTTTTTTTCGGAACTATCCTTCAGGTCAGACGTGCAAACAATCACATTATGAGGTCAGTACCACCGTGCGGTAGGTGGTACTGACCTCACACCCGATCGTGCGTTTCTGATCAACAATCCTGCGTCGTTAGTTAAAAAGGAGTCGACTTATGCCGAAGAAAATGTGGATGTTGTTCGTGTTAGGCGCCGTCATGGTCGCGTCGTTTGCCGCCCTGAATCTTTCCGCTCAAACGCCCATTACCGGCGAATGGAAAGCCACGCTAAAAGACGATAAATCGAAGCTGAACCTACACCTGTTGCGAGGCGAGGAAAAGAGTCGTGAGCACAATATCGGTCAAACCTTTGAACTGTCGGAACTCGGCCTAACTCGTGAACAGACCGAAGCCGGCGGCCCGGTTCGGTTCAGTCTGATCCGCGAGGCAGGAACTGTTGATGCCGAGGGTAGCTTTCAGAATGGTAAGGGCTCCGGCACCTTTAGATTTACCGGTAACTCCGCTTTTGTCTCGGCCATGAAGAGCCGCGGTTTCGATTTTGAAAAGGAGTCGTCTCGCGGTGAGCATGGCAGCATGGAAGAGAGACTATTGACCGCTGCCGTCTTAAACGTCACCACAGCACGCGCTGATGATCTGGTATCAGCCGGCTTCGGAAACCTGACTGTTGGTGACCTGTTCAAGGCCACGATTTTCAAAATCGATTCGGCGTTCATGCGTGAAATGAAGAGCACCGGTTTCCCGAACCTGGGAATGGAAGAATTGGTCAAGGCACGCATCTTCAAGATTGACGCGAAGTTTGTCCGTGAGGCCGCGGAGATGGGGTTTGAAAAACACCAATTCGAAGACCTCGTCAAAATGAGCATCTTCAAGGTCACGCCTGCTTTTGTTAACGAGATCCGCAACGAAGGCTTGAATAATCTTACGATGGAAGAGATCGTGAAACTGAAAATCTTCAACATTGACGCGGCATTCATTCGCCAGGCTAAGGCGGAAGGCGTACCGCTCAACGTCGAACGCCTGGTACAACGACGGATTGGCGTAGATCGGGTGCGCACTCGCGCGATCGTCGAGTAAACCGGCGCACGGCTCTGCCGTATCCGGTGCGGTAAGGCTCCGCCTTACCCGCAAATTGACTGGCAATGTGAGCGGCGAGGCTAAGCCTCGCCGCTATTTCTTTTTCTGACGTGTCCGGAAGGGCAAAGCCTTTCCGCACCGAATGCGGCAGAGCCGCTGGTGAGCGCCGTTCCCTGCCAAGTTCGATATTTGCCCATTACTCGCTTATCATTAGGGCGTGAACGCAGCAATCCTCCGAGATTCCTTCAATCGAGAAATACGCGATCTACGCGTGTCTTTGACGGACCGCTGCAATTTTCGGTGTTTCTACTGCCTGCCACACGGTGAACCGCCTATCGCTCCGAAAGAGCAAATGCTTTCGTACGAAGAGATCGAATACGTTTGCGACATCTTTGTATCGCTTGGCATCGAGAAGATCCGGCTCACTGGCGGCGAGCCGATGATGCGTCGAGACATTGAGACAATCATCGAGAAACTCGCGAGACTCAAAGACAGGGGACTTCGGGACCTCGCCCTGACTACCAACGGCTACTTTCTTCCAGACCGTGCACAAGGCCTGAAAACAGCCGGACTGGATCGCATCACTATCAGCGTCGATAGTCTCAAGCGCGACGTGTTCAAGCAGATGACGGGAGTCGACGTGCTTGATCGTGTACTCGCTGGACTTGATGCAGCGAAGCAAGCAGATCTTTCACCGATCAAAATCAATGCTGTGATTGTGCGCGGACACAACGATGAGGAAGTGTCAGACTTTGCGCAGTTTGCTCGGGACTACGACGTGAAGATGCGCTTTATCGAATTTATGCCACTTGATTCCGGACACGACTGGTCGCGGGACGACGTGGTATCTGGTCGCGAGATTCGCAACCGGATCGAGGAGCGCTTTCCATTGGTGCCGCTGGACGTTTCGCGCGGGTCGGAAACTTCGTCTCGTTATCGCTTCGCCGATGGCGCGCCGGGCGAGATTGGAATTATCGCCCCGGTGACTGAACCATTCTGCGGAGCCTGCTCGCGAATACGACTGACGGCAGATGGCCAGATACGGACCTGCCTCTTCTCCACGGTTGAGTACTCGCTGCGCGACCTGGTCCGAGACAACGCTTCGCGCGCGGACATCATCAATTTCATTGAATCGGCGGTCCTCAAGAAGGAACCTCGGCACTACATCAACGAGCCACAATTTGAAGCTCCTTCACGGAGTATGAGCTTCATCGGCGGTTGATAACTATCAAGGAAATACATGCTCACGAAACTTTCTTTGCTTTTCTGCGTTTCGCTCCTGCTGGTATGCACTGCCCATGCGCAGGGCGGTCGCCCAGCCCCACAGGGAAAACCTACCGGCTCCCGTTCGTCGACCTTGCAGGTAGAACTGCCCACCCCGGTAGCCGAAACACCGGTGCCTCTCGTTGGTGGTGGTGGCGGTCAGATGCAGACGCTCAGCTTTGTCACGCCCGATACCAACTTCGATGAATCACTTGTTAAAGGAGCGCCTTTTTCCGCGGAGTCGACCACCGAGCACGTCCAGTTGTTGGGCGATGGCAATCGCATGGTCCGTAAGTCGTCAGCCAAACTCTATCGCGACGCAGCGGGCCGCACGCGCCGCGAACACGAAATTACGCGCGGACGCGGCGCTGCACCAGATGGCCATCCGGCACGGTTAATCGTTATTAACAACCCGCTGACTCAGGTCAATTTTATCATCGAGACTCACAACAACATCGCACGCAAACGACATATGCCTCCTCCCAACGTGCGAGAGGCTATGCAACGTGCTCGAGGCGACAGTGTGGGATTTGGCGTCCTTATGCCAACCAGCGCCGTGCGCCGGCGTGAGGCCGAGGGCGATGCCGCACCGGCGCCACCCAAGCCGGTCCGCGAGAAACTGGGATCACAGATTGTTGAGGGAGTTGCCGCTGAAGGTACGCGCACCACGCTGACAATTCCTGCAGGCGAGTTCGATAACGAACTGCCCATTGTTATCAGTCATGAAGAATGGTACGCGCCTGAGCTGCAGATGATCGTGTTGATGAAACACAATGACCCGCGTTTTGGCGAAACGACTTTTCGACTCACCAACATCCTGCGCGGTGAACCGGCACCCGAACTGTTCCAATTGCCCGACGGAATCACCGTCGTTGATGCCGGACGAGGCGATATGCCTCGGCCTTTCAGGCGGCCCGTAGGAAATCCTTGATCGTCTGCTCAAAATACTTTATAGCAAGCTTGATTTTTGCCTAACTTCTTCGACCGCGATTACAGAGAAGACCTCGTTCACCTCTGCCGGTCGGCCCAGCAACACAACCAACAACCGTGCTCTAAATTTTTGCTATGTCAAAGCCCCTTTATCTAACTACGTTCCTACTGGTGATTCTCTTCTCCGTTTCCCTACCGGCGGTTAGCCAAACTTGCCAGCCTCCGGCAATCACCGCGAATTCGAAGGTCTACAACATCTTTAAGCCTGACCAGGAAATGGTGTTGGGCGAACTGACGTTTCAACGGATGACCAGAGACCTTCGTTTGATCCGGGACCCGGAACTGACTGCTTACGTAAACCGCATCGGTGAAAAGTTGATTAAGCATCTTCCGCAAGTCGGTATCCAATACCAGTTCCACATCATCGACCTGCCCGAAGCGAACGCATTCAACATTCCCGGTGGTTATGTGTTCGTGTCCAGGAAGTTAATCGGCTTCTCAAGGACTGAGGATGAACTGGCCGGAGTCTTAGCTCACGAACTGGGCCATGCAGTCGTGCGTCATGGAGCCAGCGACTTTTCAGAGCTACTCAAGAAAGTACTGAACGTTACCGAGCTGGGCGACCGGAAAGACATAGTCGAGAAGTACAACTTGTTTCTGGAGAGGCATCGCACTAAAGAAATCTCTCGCAACGTTGGCCATGAAAACGATCAACAGCTCGAGGCGGATCGCATTGGACTGTTTGCGATGGTCGCGGCCGGATACGACCCGGCAGCCTTCGCAGACTTTTTTGCACGGCTGGTTGAAACTAAAGGCAAGACCGGCAACTGGTTTAGCGATGTATTTGGCAAAGCAAAACCGGAAGAAAAACGAGTGCGCGAGATGGTCAAACTCAGCGAACAACTTCCCGCTCAGTGTCGAGACAATCGCGCACCGGGCGAGGCTTCGCAGGAGTTTCTCAACTGGCAGGCAAACGTAGTGTCTTACCGGGAAAAGGGTCGTGCGGAAGAGCTGCCGGCCTTAATGTGGAAGAAGGAACTCAAACCAAAACTGCGCAGCGATCTCTCACACCTGGCCTTTTCACCCGACGGAAAGTATTTCCTCGCGCAGGATGATTTTTCCATCACCGTTCTTCAGCGAGATCCGATCGAAGTGGTGTTTCAAGCGCCGGCCTCCGACGCACGCGAAGCTTCATTCACTCCCGATGGTCAATTCGTGGTTTTTGGCACCGAAAACCTGCGTTTCGAAAAGTGGAGCATAGCTGAACGAAAGCCAGTGGCAGTCCGTGAACTAGTGCTGCGTCGTGATTGCTGGGAACACGAGTTTTCTCCTGACGGGAATTTTCTCGCTTGTGTTGATTACTCCATGAACCTGAATGTGCTGGACACGCAGACAGGAAAGAAAGTCTGGGAGAAGAAGGACTTTTACAAGCTGGGTTTCTGGGAGTACGTCACCTGGATCACACGCGAAGACGATGTCATGGGCAACCGCCTCTTCCACATGGAGTTTTCTCCAGACTCAAAAACCGTGGTGATAGCACGCTCAAACAAAGCGCGCTTTTCTTTCAGAATCGACGCGTTGCAGGTTGAGGGAACCGAAGACACCGCGATCGCACTTGATCTTAATTCCCTCAAAACCATCGGCATGGGTGGTGACGTGAAGAAGGTCGCCAAACGGCCTTTTGTGTTCATCGAGAACAACCGCATTGTCGGCACACCAAGTTCAAATTCGGAAGAAGGCGGCATCTTCTCTTTTCCGGACGGCAAGCGTTTGGCCAAATTTCAGCTAGGCGGTTGGGAGATTGAACGCACTTCGAACCCAAATTTCGTAGTCATCAAGCCGCTTACCAATGCCCTAATGGGTGTCTTCGATCTCGAGCGCAAGAAAATTGTGGCCGGTCTAAATAAGTTAGACGCGGCCATCTGGAAAGACGTGATCATCTACGAGAGTGTATCGGGCAAAGTGTTGGTTTCGGATTTTCAATACAATGAGGAAACGAAGCTCCTGGACCGTAAAGACGTTAAGACAGTCGACATTCCAGTCGGCTCAGTAGGCCGGCTCTACGCCGGTCACGTATCCGACAATTTCAACTGGCTCGCGATTTCATCCAAGACTCGCGGAGCGATGTGGGAGGTTAATTCGGGTGAGCAAAAGATGTTCGTGCGTGGGTTCCGGGGAGCACTGGTAGTAAACGATGGGGGCGCCATCGCAGACTTTCCTAAACAAGATCCGGCGAATCACAGCCTCGTGCTGCTCAATACCCAAACCAGGGAAGCCCAACCGATTCGTGAGATTCCTCCCAAAGGCGCCCGCCAGTATGGCGCAGTGGTTCTGATCCGGCAGAGCCTTCGTGCGCCCAAAGAGGAAAAGAAAAAAGAAGAAAAGAAAAAAGAAGAAAAGAACAAACTGCCGGAGGCCCTGGCAGAAGAACTTGATAACGACGAGTCGTTGAACCGGGAGGTTCGATTTGAATTGAGGAGTGTAGTCGACGATAAGGTTATCTGGTCGCGGGAGTTTCGCAAGGAGGCTCCGGCTTACTCCTTCGATGACTTCTCCGGACGACTGATTCTCTATTGGAGACTTGGAAGCGATGTCGGCAAAGCCAGACTGAAGGACGACCCTGCACTCGCGACGCGCTCAAAAGCGATGGGTAACAAAGACGACGACTACCTGCTCGAGGTGGTCGACGCTTACGCGGCCAAAACGATGGGTACCGTCTTAATTGAAACCGGTAAAGGATCGTTTCATATCGAGCACGGTTTTTCGGAGGGCGATTCGTTGGTGCTGCGAGATTCTGACAATCGCGTGCTGGTCTACTCCATCAGCAGTGGTGAGCTTAAGCACCGGTTCTTTGGCGCTGAGGTCGCGATCAATCCCAGCCGGCCGCAGATAGTGGTGGAAAATTATCCCGGCGAACTAACTGTGTACGACCTCGCCACGGGCGACTCCCTGGGACGACTGGTCTTCAATCGCGACACAGTGCTGACCCGGTTCAGTTTGGATGGCAAGCGTCTGTTTGTCCTGACTGCGGACCAGATCGCCTACGCGTTCGATGTCGACAAAATGGCTACGGCGCGCCGGCAGGAAACCAGGCTTCATTAACTCACTCAGGAGTGGGACTTGGCGTTGGTGAAGGCGCCGGCGGCATCGTTTCTTTATTAAACCGCGGCAGCATCTCATCGCGCATCGCCACTTCGTAAACCGTGGTTGCCATGATCACGGCCGCGCGTTTTACATCATCCTCCAGAATGCGCTCGTAAGTGTCGAGATTCGTGTGCCAGGTGTGTGAGCCGTACTCGATCGGATCCTGAGACATATTTACGCCCGGCAGGCCGGCTTGGTTGAACGACGTGCTGTCAGTCCCCCCGGTGCGTCGGCTTCGAGTGGCGGATGCTCCCGCGACGCCATCCTCTTTAAACGGTTCCAGTATTCTCCGCAACACAGTAGCGATTTCAGGTGGTCCAAACGCCAGGGCACCGCGGAGTCGACCCGTGCCGGAGTCGATGTTGAAGTAGCCATTGAATTTTTCGTAAGCAGGTTTTGGGTTTTCAAAACTTCCAAAGTGTTGCTTAACGTACTCGCGGGAACCGAGTAGTCCCTGCTCTTCTCCGCTCCAGAGCGCCACGCGAATCGTGCGGCGCGGTTGCAGTCCAAGCTTTTTCAAAATGCGCGCCGCCTCCATCATGATCGCGCATCCGATAGCGTTGTCGGTCGCACCCGTAGCTGCATGCCACGAATCGAGGTGGCCTCCGAGCATCACAACTTCGTCAGCTTTGTCTGTCCCGGGAATTTCTGCGATGGCGTTGTAAGTCGTTCTACCCTCCGGATAGACCCGGTTGACTATGTTGAATTCGAGCACTACCTGATGGCCATCTCCCATCAGCCGCCAAATGCGTCCGTAGTCTTCGTTGCGCATTACCACTGTCGGAATAGCTTTGTTAACGTCGAAAGTTCGATTGTTGAAAGCTCGAATCTGACCGTGTTCACGGCCCGCGTCGTTGACGCGCACTCTAGCGCCGCTGCTTTTTAGAAAGAGATCCAACTGCTGATTGATATCGCGAGCGTTTAGGATTTTTGGATCAACCGCCGGAGTCGGCGATGGTGACGGCGAAGGGGTGGCGTTTGGATCGAAGCGGCGAGCGATATCAGGATCCGGTACACGCTTTGGCGGCGGATTTAGATTTACCGGGACCACTTGAGGCTTACCAGCAAGCACAATGCGACCCAGCACCCTTGGTCTTTCCTTTTGGAAAAAGGCATTTAATACATCCTGTGTCGGTCGCTCAGGCAGAATCAACTGATATGCGCGCCTTCGTACAACGCCCTTTGTGCCGGGTGTCCACGCCAGCGCTTCGGTAACAAGTGCATCTTTGACCGGCGAAATAATGTGCGCGCTCGAGCGTTCATTTAACCAACCAGGATGTTTGAAATCCCAGGGTTCGAGGTGGCCGTTGGTAAGTCCCCAGCCCTGCATTTGCTTAATGGCCCATTCAGCAGCGTGCTTGTGATTTGGAGAGCCGGTGAGTCGTGGTCCATACACATCAGCAAGCATGTGCATGGTCTTCATGATCTGAGAATTCTCCATCCCTTCTTTGCGAATCCGCGCGCGAATGCCTTCCGCGGAAGCAGGCGCTTGCGCCATAGACGTTAGTGACAATAGACATAGAATTAGCGAGAGAGCTACGGCGCGACGTCGCATCATTCGGTTTAATCTCCGGATTGTTCGGGAATGTTTGAACAGTTGGGAATTATACTGCCCATGAACTATCCAATGTCCAATGTCCAATGTCCAATGTCATAAAACGACGACTTCATCTATTTTTTGAGGAAGTGCCAGTAACGAGCGATGGGTATTCGCTGAAAGGCTCGGACATTGGACATTGGACACTGGACTTTGGACTTTGTCTTTGAGTGGTTCTACAATTGAACACGTTGACATGCAGAAAGTTTTCGGGGGAGTCCCGATGTAAATCGGGACTGAGAGTCCGTAAGGAGACCCCTAGAACCTGATACGGTTAGCACCGTCGAAGGGAGAAACAGTTAATAGTGACCGTTCCACCTTTCGTGTAGGTGTGAGCGGTCTTTGTTTTTTCGGTCAACGTGTTTCGTGATGTTTCGTGTATTTCGTGCTTGCTCTTAAGCTCGACGGGATTAACAGGATTTACAAGATTCCCTAAACCGTTCGATCGAATCCGAAACACTATCTTGTGAATCGCGTGAATCCTGTCCCAGACATCGGTTCATTACGCTAAGGAGTATCGCAATGAGTGCCGCCATAAAACCAGAAGCCAAAGAACAGACCCAACTGCCGAATTCAAAACGCATCTACATCAAAGGCAACCAGGCAGGTGTAGCTGTTCCCTTCCGCGAAATCTCGCAGGCGCAGACGCGGACTTTCAATGGAACTCTCGAGGAGAATCCGCCCGTGCGCGTTTATGACACGAGTGGTCCCTGGGGTGATCCTTTGTTTCGGGGCGATGTGCGGGACGGCTTGCCGGCGTTGCGACGCCAATGGATTGTAGGCCGCGACGACGTTGAGGAGTATCAGGGTCGCGAAACGAAGCCCATCGATGACGGCTATCTAACTTTTGATGCTGCCGACGTAGCACGGCGCAAAGATAAGGGCCGCCTCGAAGACTTTCCCGCCTTGCGCCGAACTCCTCTGCGCGCAAAACCGGGCCGTTGTGTGACACAAATGCACTACGCGCGGCAGGGCATCATCACCCCCGAAATGGAGTTCATCGCGATTCGTGAAAACCTGGGACGTTCCATTAGGCGCACGTCAAGTCACGATCGGGATTCGCTCCTGCATCAACATCGCGGCCAATCATTCGGGGCCGCCATTCCGGAATATGTCACGCCCGAGTTAGTGCGCGACGAGGTGGCGCGTGGGCGTGCGATCATTCCAGCCAACGTGAACCATCCAGAAAGCGAACCGATGATTATTGGTCGCAACTTCCTCGTAAAGATCAATGCCAACATCGGGAATTCGGCCGTGCTGTCCTCCATCGACGACGAAGTGGAAAAGATGCGCTGGTCCATCCGCTGTGGTTCGGACACGGTGATGGATCTTTCAACCGGTAAGAACATTCACGCGACGCGCGAGTGGATCTTGAGAAATTCACCGGTGCCGATTGGTACAGTTCCCATCTATCAGGCTTTGGAAAAAGTTGGCGGTAAGGCGGAAGAACTGACATGGGAAATTTTTCGCGACACGTTGATCGAGCAAGCTGAACAGGGAGTTGACTACTTCACGATTCACGCCGGGGTGCGACTACCCTACATTCCGTTAACAGCAAAACGGACGACGGGAATAGTAAGTAGAGGGGGCTCGATCATGGCCAAGTGGTGCCTGGCGCATCACGAAGAGAGTTTCCTATACACACGCTTCCGAGAAATCTGCGAGATCATGGCGGCCTATGACGTGTCATTCAGTTTAGGCGATGGTCTGCGCCCAGGTTCAATCGCTGATGCGAACGACGAAGCGCAGTTTGCCGAGCTTGAGACGTTGGGTGAGCTGACGAAGATCGCCTGGGAATACGATTGCCAGGTGATGATCGAAGGGCCCGGGCATGTGCCAATGCACTTGATCAAGGAAAATATGGACAAGCAGCTTGAGACTTGTCAGGAGGCTCCGTTCTACACGCTTGGCCCACTCACGACAGACATCGCACCGGGTTACGATCACATCACCTCAGCGATTGGCGCTGCGATGATTGGTTGGTTTGGCACTGCGATGCTGTGTTACGTAACCCCGAAAGAACATCTCGGCCTGCCAAACAAGAAGGACGTTAAAGACGGCGTTATCGCTTACAAACTCGCCGCGCACGCGGCCGACTTAGCCAAGGGCCACCCGGGCGCACAGTACCGAGATAACGCTCTTTCCAAAGCACGCTTCGAGTTTCGTTGGGAAGACCAATTCAACCTTTCGCTCGATCCCGAAGTCGCACGCGAGTACCACGATGAGACGCTGCCGCAGGAGGGTGCGAAGCTGGCCCACTTCTGTTCGATGTGCGGCCCACACTTCTGCTCCATGAAGATCACGCAGGACGTGCGAGAGTATGCGGCGCAAAAGGAGCTTGACGAAGAAACGGCTTTAACGGCAGGAATGAAAGAAAAGGCGGAGGAGTTTGTGGCAAGTGGCGGAGAAATTTATCGAGCGTGAACGCGATTACCCTGACGAAGAGCAGAAGTAGCGACAGAATTAACAGGATTTACAAGATTTTCTAAACCGCTCGAGTTTGTCCCTACAAACCATATTGGGAATCGTGTGAATCGTGTCCAAAGATCGGTTCGTGTCGGTTTCTAGTAGCCTACAAAATGTCTTGTAAGGCCCCGCTCAGGGGTTAGTTACATCAGCAATTCGAGAAATTTATCGAGCGTAAACGCGATCACCCTGACGAAGAGCAGAAGTAGCGACAGAATTAACAGGATTTACAAGATTTTCTAAACCGCTCGAGTTTGTCCCTAAAAACCATATTGGGAATCGTGTGAATCGTGTGAATCGTGTCCAAAGATCGGTTCGTGTCGGTTCTAGTAGCCTACAAAATGTCTTGTAAGGCCCCGCTCAGGGGTTAGTTACATCAGCAATATCAATGGCGAGGTCGACAGGCTAATATCTTCACAAGATTCTTGCACGCCGTTCAGGAGCGTTTGTGTGGAAGATGATGCCCTAACGAGAGAGATCATTGGTTGCGCCTATAAGGTTCACAACGCGCTGGGCGCCGGCTTTCTCGAGAAAGTTTACGAGAATGCCCTTCGAATTGAGTTAATGAAGTTGGGTCACAAGGTTAAGCAGCAGGAGCCCATTAACGTTACATATGAAGGACACATCGTTGGACAATACTTTGCCGATCTTTGGGTTGATGAAATAGTCGTTCTTGAAATAAAAGCAGTTCAGATGTTAGCCAAAATTCATGAGGTGCAACTAGTTAATTACCTTACCGCTACCGGTATAAATACCGGCCTCGTACTCAACTTCGGTTCGTCGGTGCAAGTAAGACGGAAATTCCGCGAATACACCCCAAAGCCTTTGCTGAATTCAATCCTGTGAGTCTCGGAAGCTGCGCTCAGTGGATAGTTAGACACGATGAACAGGATTTACAAGATTAACGGTAAAAGAACAGCTTGAACAGGGATCGGAATCGCATCCTGTACATCGTGTGAATCCTGTCCGAATTCCTGTTCACGAAGCCCGGCTACTATCTGTCACCGGCGCGGAGTGAAACTCTTCACTCCGCTGTCTTAACCTTGTGCGCGCGATCAATCCTGTGAGTCTCGGAAGCTGCGCTCAGTGGAGAGTTAGACACGATGAACAGGATTTACAAGATTAACGGTAAAAGAACAGCTTAAACAGGGATCTCGGAATCGCATCCTGAACATCGTGTGAATCCTGTCCGAATTCCTGTTCACGAAGCCGGCTACTTTCGTCGGAGTGAAACTCTTCACTCCGCTGTCTTGACCTTGCTGCGCGCGGTTGCTGGTTGGGCCAACGACGGCAGGAAGCTAAAGTCAGACGATGGATAAGGGCTCACCGCCAGCGTCGCGCCACTGTGGCATCCAATACAAGAACCAGGCCCCGGCAGATTCGGATCACTTCCCGTGTAATTCTGGATATAGGTTTCCAGTGTCAGGTTCGATAGCATTCCCGGCACGGCATTAAGCGGTATCTTGTTGCCCGGTTCCGGCTCGACAGTCCCACCCCACTGTGTGCCTATCAGCATGTAGTTCTTAAACGGTGTCTTCAGCGCCGCCAAGGTTGATTGCCACTGAGAATTGAGTTGAGCGGTGGTTGGATAAATTTTCCAGCACCGTGTGACCTGTGGTTTTGCGGTCGCTGCAGTCGTGTTGTTCTTGGCGTACGGCTGCGTGCGGTTCCAGGGAAACTTGGTTTTGCCGGTACCGGTGGACGCCGGTCCAATGTTGGTACCAGCAACGCCTGCGTTTTGATCGTAATAGGAATAACGCATCGACGGATTTGCCACCGCCGGTCCGCAACTCGGCTTGTTGATCCAATCCGTGCCTGGATTCGTTCCGCAGCCCTTGGCCAGGTCGCACGGCGATTGGGCAATTGGCGCGTTGTCCACATGCTCGAAAGTGGCCCAAATCCATTTAGGCAGCAATTTTTGATTCTGTGGATCGACCGGATTGCGCTGGATGATATGCATGCCCACCAGACCCAAAGTCACACTGGAGCAAAACTGTCTGCCGCCATTAACCAGATCGCCGGGAACTGCGATGAACGCGAGCTGTGTGTAATAACGTGAGGGATCGTCTCCTTTATTTCGATCGATGATGCGCCATGCAGTTTTGATTTCGATTGAGCCGTTCTTGCCGGTCTGGGTGGTTGCTGAAGCAGTGAATTGAACACCCTTCGGATTATGGTTGATGAAATTCGTTTGTCCTGCCTGGGTAGTCAGGGTTTGAGTGGACAGTCCGTTGGGCGCCTTTAAATATGAAGCTTCAGTATTGTTGACCCGGCGCTCGAAGATGGTCCAATTCCCATTGATATCAATCAACGGCAGGTTGGTTGATGCCTGGAAATATTCCTCGTTATTGGGAGCAGGGTGTCCCTGACCGTCTGAGCCGATATAGATGATCGGCAAAGCCAAAGCGCTGGTGCAACGACCTCGCACAGGGGAGTTTCCGAACAGCGAGCTGACCTTGGGGTATTTTTGCCAAACGCGTGGTCCCCGCGCCGTCAATCCCCGGGCAGCCGGTTGATTGACAGAGTTGGCCTCATAGTTGAGCGCCACGAACATCTGCCACGCCATATTGTCGAACGGCGTTTCCACGTCTTGCTCTGCCGACTTAGGCAAAGCTCCGAAGAGTCCAAAATAACCGACCTCCTTCGAATGCAGTATCGGATCGGGTCCGATGTAGGCCGGCACTATTGAACACGGTGCACTGGAACCATCAGCGCAGAACTGTGCCTTAGGAACATATCCAACTTGCGCCGAGGATTGACGAAGTACGACCACAGCCGAGACGACCAATAACGTCATGAAGATTGCCAGCAATTTTTTCATAGTCCCTCCCTTTCGTGGGCCGGTCTACCGACATAACGCCGGCAACGCCCCGCTGAGCAGGTTGTCGAATCAGATTCGCAACTTGCTTATCCGTTTAATTTTCCAACACTGGGCGGGAGGATTTAGGTCGTAATAGTCGAGTGTGAAGCGATCCGTAGATCGATTACGCGAGCGCTGTCTAATTTTGAGGTTTCGTTATTAGAGAGGCCGCGCCGGCCAAACAGATTGAGCGTCTACGCCGGTCTTTATAACGCTTCTGTCATTCCGTGTCTATGACGATTTACCATGAAGAGAATGCGTACGCGATTACTGTTGCAACAAATCCTACTTCTTATTCACTTTTTCAAACTCACTAAGCCGGACGCGCATGCGTACTCTCAACGGCTGGCCGTTACTTAGGACCAACTCTTCGTCGGCGTAGGCGTAGGTTGGAAACCAGTAGCCGTCTATTTCTTCCCGGTAAATCTCGAGTGTGGGGTAGGGCCTGGTTTTTGATTCGGGCAGTCCTTTGCCGCGGGTCTTCACTATTTGATAACCCTGCGTATCAACCCAGATGCGCCCCTGAAATAACCGCTCTTTCCCCTTCCTGGCATCTGACTTTGGTGAGACATCGAATACGTGCAGGTCGAGTTCGTCTATGCGCTCTTTGCCGACGTACTTGAAGTTGTACAAGGGGGCCTTCGACGCTTCCAGCGCGAAGAGTTGCACGCCGCCGAGGTCATCCAGATCTTCCGACGAAATTCCTAACGCGGTGAGCGTTGGCATTGGAAAAAACAGAATCTTCTCGATACGCTTTCCGGTCTCGTCGAAGATGAGTTGCGAAGTGCGGTGATATTCACCGGAAATCTGTCCGCCGGCGCCGAATGATTGGACCACGGCGTCTCGTTTGAACGCATACTGGGCCATTGCGTTACGAAACTCCGTCTCTTTGGCCGTAAAGGCACTCACAATACGATCAGTCTCTAGCGCCGGCTGCTGAGCACGCACTTCTCGATGAAGTGAAACGACCGTTGAAGCCAACAACAGCGTAAGCACCAGGATTTTTGAGAAAGAGGATGTCATGAGGTTATTCAACCCTTTCTGTTGTTACATTTCGTGTGTTTCGTGTATTCGTGGATCGCTTTTTCTGAAGCAGTTTAAAAACTCTCCACGAATAACACCAATTACACGAAATAACAGGAAACAAGGAAGTGGTGGCCCACTCAACGATCATCTAATCGGGATGCAAACAGGTTCTCCAACTCATTGAAGGGAGTGGCGTCTCGAAACGCCGTGAACGCACCGTGCTCCCTCATCTCTCGTGCAGCGTTAACGAAACCACCCCATGCAGCCCGCGCCAGTGCACCGCCGATTGAAATCCGTCGCACCCCCAGATCTTCAAGTTGCGCAACCGTCAGATGGCAGTTGTTAGTCGAAATCAGAACGTTCACCGGTTTCGGCGACACTGCTTTCACAATCTCTTCTATCTCGCCAAGCTCAACCACTCCCGGAGCATAAAGACAATCAGCCCCAGCTTCGGCAAAGGCGACGAGACGTTCGAGCGATGTGCGTAGGGGATTCGGATCGGCCACCAGCCAGGCCTCGCATCTTGCAGTCAGGACTACCGAAACACCCGAAGCGTCGACTGCCCGGCGCGCCGCTTTGATTCGTTCAACAGCCAGATCGAAATCGTAGAGAGGCTGATCGGTGCGACCCGTCGAATCTTCGATAGACAGGCCGGCCGCACCCGTTGCGATGCAAAGCTCCACACTCTCAGCCACGCCGTCCGGTTCATCCGCGTAACCATTCTGAAAGTCAGCATTGACCGGCAAGGTGGTGGCTGCGGCAATGTCACGAAAGTGGTCCAACATCATGTCGCGCGAGACCGCTGCTGGTCCATCAGGTAGACCCTTGGAAAACGCGAAGCCGGCGGACGTGGTGGCAACGGCCTTGAAGCCGAGGTGTTCCAGATAGATTGTGGTGCCCGCATCCCATGGATTGGGAAGCAGGAAACACCCGGACTCGTGAAGCTGCCGAAACTGTTCAATCGCAAGCAACTGTTTGTTCATGCCGGAATCGTACAAAGAAATCCGCAGATTGCACAGATTACAAATCAGGAAAAAGAAGAACCGGCGCTTCGAGCACCCACTATTCTAGAATCTGTGTAAATCTGCGTAATCTGTGGATTGGTATGGCAGTTTGGACCACTTACCACTAAAATCTGCCTCGTCTCCTGGCTCCAAACGTTGCGCTCAACTGAGGAGGACACATGCGTCGAGTTAATGCTTTCCGAGACACTGCCCTGGCGATCGCTTTTGTTTTCTGCGTCGCCTGGTTTGTAAATAATGGGATTAAGGTTAACGCAGGTCTTAACCAAAATTCAGCTTCGCGAACAATTGCTTCACCACAAACTGACACTGCTTTTGATCAGGCAGCAGCGCTGGCCGAACTGAGAAAAAGCATTGCCGGAAAAGAACAGGCCCCCGCCGAAACTGTTTTCAAAAACATCCAGCTCTTCAAGGGCATGCAAGCGGGACGCGTGCTGCGCATTATGGAGCTTGGCTATTCCCGATCCCTCGGCGTTACCTGCACACACTGCCATATCCCCGGCGCCTGGGAGAAAGATGACAAGCCAACAAAACAAGTCGCGCGCGACATGGCATCGATGGTGGGAGCTATAAACGGCCAACATCTAAAACAGATCAAGAACCTGAAGAGCGAAACACCGACGGTCAACTGTACAACGTGTCATCGCGGTCAAACGAAACCAGCAACAAATCTGCCGGAAGCGCCAAAGACTTAGGTGTAATCAACTGCTACTCTTATTAGCACCGTGACTTTAGCCCGGTGTTACCGAATCTAGCGCGTTTGATGGAAACCGTTTCAACGGTTTTCGCCCGCGTCAGAAACCGTTAACACGGTTCCCCCATTGCCATCCAGAACTGGTCACCGGGCTAAAGCTGCGTTGTTAATGAAAAGATTTACCAGTCCATTTAAATCGAGATGAAATACGTTGCGTTTCTCCGTGCCATCAACGTCGGTGGTCATATCGTAAAGATGGACCATCTGCGCAGCCTCTTTGAATCGTTGGGTTTTGCCAACGTGGAAACTTTCATTGCCAGCGGCAACGTGATATTCGACTCAAAAACCAGGAGCATTGCCGCGCTGGAGAAGAAAATCGAGAAACAACTCCAGGCTGGGTTGGGTTACGAAGTAAAGACTTTTATTCGAACTCTTGACGAAATTGCGGACGTTATCCGTGACGAGAGCTTTAACACGACCGAACTGGAAGCACCCGGCAATATTCTTTACATTGGGTTTATGTCCGCCACTAGTGAGGGAGCAGCGATTAAAAAACTGTCATCGCTGGTGGATGATGTTAACGACTTTCGCTTACGCGAACGCGAGGTTTTTTGGCTGCGTCGCACGAAGGTGGGCGTATCGCAGTATTCGGGAGGAATTATTGAGAAGACTTTGAAAACGCCCATAACGTTTCGCAATTCGACCACAGTCAAAAAGATCCTGGCAAAGTACTTACGCTGAAAGAACACCGGAAAAAAATTATTGTTGGTGTGACTACCGCGCTTCAGAACGTGTATTATGACTTCCCCAAAAGAACTCTTTCAAAGTGGTTGACTGCGTTTTGTGAGAAAATCCCGTCGCGCTGATTTCCGAGCCGAAATAATTCTGGTAGCTAACAGTCTCGATGCCGGTGGCATTGAGCGTGTCGTTTCCACGTTAGCTAACGAGTGGAGCCGGCGAGGCCGCAAAGTGTCGGTCATCACGCTTCACGATCGCCGCAGGTTCTACCAGCTTGATAAATCGATCCACCACGTAGTCATAGATCGGACCGGGCTTAACCATTTGGCCGAATTCCTGCGCTGGCTCGCCAGCCGTTTGCGTAGCGAAGGTCCACCGCGGTTTTTGCTGCTCAGTCTATTAATCAACAAACTCTATCAACTCTCCTACCGGCGCCTTTACAAAACTTACGCCACCGTGGTCTACGGTATCGAGGCCTTGCTGCTGCGCCGCATCCTTTCACGAATCGACTCGCCGCTGATTGTTTCTTTCGGCACTCCGCTTAACATCATCACGCTCAAGGCGTGTCGCGGGCTTAAACGACGGCTGGTCATTTCCGAACGCAACGATCCGAAGCGGCTAAGTCGTTATAAGAGCTGGGACGTTCTCGCGCGAAAGCTATACAACCGTGCCGACCTGGTCACGGCTAATACTCGTCGCGCACTAGACGATATGAGTGCCTATGTCGAGGCCGAGAGGCTGGCGTTCGTGCCCAACCCGCTGGTCTTAAGTGATCTGCCTGAGCCTCGTAACTCGCCGACCTCAACTACGCCGCTGATACTCAACGTCGGTCGCATGGTTTGGGATAAGGCACAGGAAGTGTTGTTGGAAGCATTTGCTTTGTTGGGCGATGAGTTTCCAGAGTGGCGGCTCGCGGTCGTCGGAGACGGGCGTCTTGAAAAGGAACTGCGCGAACGCGCGGCCGGGCTGGGTATAAACGATCGGATCGACTGGCATGGGATTGTCCCTGACCCGTATGTCTTCTACCGTAACGCAGCTATCTTCGCGCTGCCGTCCCGGGTCGAAGGCACGCCTAACGCCTTGTTGGAGGCGATGAGCTGCGGTCTCCCGGTAATAGTGAGCGACGGCGCACCAGGCCCCCTCGAACTGGTCCAGGATGGAAAAACAGGTTTGGTTGTCCCGGTAAATGATGCAGCGGCACTAGCTGCGGCGCTCAGCCGCCTGGCGAAAGACGACGGGCTGCGTAACCGGCTCGGCGCAGCGGCACGTGAGCGTGTTTCTGAATACGATCTGCCGCGGGCAATCGCCGCTTGGGAATCAACTCTTGGCCTGACAAACTGAGAACGCTCAAGCTTCAGAACTTGTCTGCAAGCCGCCGCTCTATTGGTAGTTGGTAGTGCCCGAATTTAACTTTTTGTAACGCAAACTGTTAGTTTGCGCGCGTCGAGTGCTATTCAATCATCGCAAACTAACAGTTTGCGTTACAAATTAGGGCGCTGCTCTATTTGAGAAGGACAGGTGTCGATGCCACCCACATCTGGAGACAGACGGAGTCGAGCGCCGGCAGAATCTCCCTCCCTGCGTGAACGCATAGCGGTCTTACGCAATATCCCACCATTCATCAAACTCATCTGGCAAACTCACGCCGGATTCACGTTAGCCATGATCGCGCTGCGACTCGTACGCGCGTTTATTCCGCTCGCGATTCTCTGGATTGGAAAACTGATCATCGATGAAGTGGTAGCTGCGCGTGCCAGTGCACTTGCTACCAGTTATCTCTGGAAACTGGTGCTGCTGGAAATCGCACTCGCTTTTGCCGGAGAAACACTCTCGCGTGCGTCGGCTGTCGTCGAGAGTTTGCTGGGTGACCTGTTTTCAAATCGCACGAGCGTAATGCTTATGGAGCATGCCGCGACGCTGGATCTTTACCAGTTTGAAAACCCTGCGTTCTACGATCAACTGGATCGTGCACGGCGTCAGACGACTGGCCGGATCGGATTACTGGCTCAGCTATTGTCGATGGGCCAGGACCTGATCACTCTCGTATCTCTCAGTGCGGCTTTGTTGATCTACAGCACCTGGTTGCTTTTGTTACTGGCAGTAGCCGTCATTCCCAGCTTCCTCAGCGAAGCGCACTATGCTTCGTTGCAGTATTCCCTTCTCTTTCGACGTACGCCCGAGCGCAGACAATTGGATTACCTTCGTTATCTCGGCGGCAGTGATCGTCCGGCGAAGGAAGTTCAAATGTTCGGCCTCGCGCCGTGGCTGGTTGAACGTTACCGAAAGGTATCGGACGAGTTTTACGAAGAGAACAAGCGACTAACGCTGCGCCGCAGTCTGGCGGCGTCCGCCCTGTCACTCGTCGGGTTGATTGGTTACTACGGTGCTTACGCAGTAATTCTGGTGCGGGCCGTGACCGGCGCGATCTCGCTTGGGTCTCTTACTTTTCTGGCTGCCGCCTTCATGCGGAGCCGTGACCTGCTCCAGCGGTTACTCAGCGGCGCGGGCGAAATTTATACGCAATGTCTATATCTGAAAGATTTGTTCGACTTCTTTGAGACGCGGCCGACTATCAAGTCGCATCCTGGTGCACCGCATGTACCCCGTCCGATCCGGCAAGGTTTTGTGTTTGAAAATGTGGGCTATCGTTATCCTGAAAGTGAATCGTGGGCGTTGCGCGGAATTAACTTTTCACTACGACCGGGCGAACGGTTGGCGCTGGTTGGCGGCAATGGTGCAGGCAAAACAACGCTCGTTAAGCTGCTGGCTCGTTTGTACGATCCGACGGAAGGCCGCATCCTGCTTGATGGCCGAGAGTTGCGTGAATACGATCTGGAAAGTGTTAGACGGAATGTAGGCGTTATCTTTCAAGACTTCTACCGCTACGATTTGCGATTTGAAGAAAACATCGGCGTCGGTGAAATTGAACAGGTACGCGACTACCTTGATTCAAATGGAACGACGAATGCGGCGGACCTGGATTTGAATGGCAACGAACCTCCCGCAAGCATCGTCTCGGCGGCGGAAAAATCTCTGGCAGCTACATTGCTTCCGCGTCTACCCGAAAAGTATCAACAGGTTCTCGGCCGCCGCTTTGAGGGCGGTGTAGATCTTTCAGGTGGCGAATGGCAGAAGGTAGCGCTGGCCCGTGCCTACATGCGCGATGCGCAGGTGCTCATCCTGGACGAGCCCACGGCGTCCCTCGACGCTCGTGCAGAATACGAAGTGTTTTCTAAATTTGCGGGGTTGATGCAGGGAAGGATGGCTGTCATCATTTCGCACCGTTTTTCTACTGTACGAATGGCGGATCGTTTAGTGGTGCTCGACGAAGGCAGGGTGGTAGAGGAAGGAAGCCACGATGAATTGATCGAGCGTGGCGGTCTTTACTCGGAGCTGTTTTCACTGCAAGCTCAGGGTTATCGATGACGAGTTTTTAATATGGAGCCTCGAATCCAGGTCCGTCCGGATATTTACCTCTCGCCGATACGCGAGAGTGATAAGGCTGCGGTCGCTGAATATCTTTCAGATCGCGACATTCATCTCAACACTCTGACGATCCCATATCCCTACACCGAAGCGGATGCAGAACTGTGGATCAGGAAGAGACTCGAACACCATCAACGAGTCGGCCAGGACGTCTCTTTCGCGATCCGTAATGCTGACGGCAAGATGATTGGCGCAGTTGGCGCAGATACCCTGGAACCCGGCATTGATTACAAAGGGGAAATCGGATACTGGTTGGCAAAGCCTTACTGGGGCGCCGGGATGATGACGGAAGCTGTCGGCGCTTTTATCGAATATGCGTTTGACGAGTTCCGACTGGAAAAACTCGTCGCGCATGTATTTGAATTAAACGCCGGTTCAACCCGCGTCCTGGAAAAGAATGGCTTTCAATTGGAAGGCCGATTGAGAAAACACTATCTCAAGAACGGTGAAATGGTTGATGCCCGTGTGTACGGTCTGCTAAAGGAAGACCGTGCTTGATACCGCATAAAGCAAAAGGAACCCAACTGTGATGATGCGAAACATCCTCCCGCTACCTACAGGCCGATTTGTGGTCTTGTTTCTCTGCCTCGCCACTTGTCCGGTGTCGTTGTGTGCCCAGACCGGTGAAAGTCTGCAACAGCTGAAGGAGAGGGCAGAAAACCTGATCGATGAGATCAAATACACGGAGGCACTTCCGCTGCTGGAGCAGATCGTAGCTGCTGACCCGAAAGACGCACGAATGCAGTTTTATCTTGGGTTCGCCCTACAAGGTCAGGCTACCCAGATCAAAGACGACGCGGCCAGACGCGCGTTGAGAGTGCGTGCACGTGCAGCATTCGTGAAAGCCAAAGAGCTGGGAATTGCGGAAGCGATCATCGATGGCTTAATCGATGCAATTCCCGCTGACGGAAACGATTCGAGATCGTTTAGTCCACATGTTGAAGCAAACGCATTGATGTTGCAGGCGGAAAGCAAATTCTCCCAGGGAAAACTTGATGAGGCACTTGCTAACTATCAGCGCGCGTTGAAGCTGGATCCAAAGCTTTATTACGCCGCGCTATTCTCCGGCGACGTCTTCACACACAAAGGTGATTATGACCAGGCGGAAATCTGGTATCAAAAGGCGATTTCGATAGATCCGATGATCGAAACGGCTTACCGTTACTCGGCCACGCCGTTAATGAAACAGCGAAAGCACGACGAGGCTTTGGGACGATACATTGAAGCTTTCATCACGCAGCCATATAGCCAGTTTGCAGTTGCCGGTATTACCCAGTGGGCGCAAGTTACCAATTCCAGGTTGGCCCATCCTCAGATCGATATTCCAACGAGCGTCACATACGATGCCAAGGGAAACGCGAACATCAATTTGGACGCGGCTGCGCTAACGGGAAAAGATGACGGATCGTTTGCCTGGTTGGCGTACGGAACGGCGCGCTCGAATTGGAAAAAAGAAAAGTTTTCGAAGACCTTTCCCGCTGAACCCACTTACAGGCACAGCCTTCCCGAGGAAGCTGAGGCATTGCGAAGCGTGCTGGCAATCGCGGCCACGGACCAGAAGGTTAAAACCCTCAGCCCATCGCTGGCACTGTTGAAAAAACTGAATGACGAAGGGCTGCTCGAGGCCTACATACTGCTGGCGCGGATCGATGAAGGATTAGCCAAAGACTACGGCCCTTATCTCACAACGAACAGAGCGAAGCTCATTCGTTATGTGCGCGAATACGTGGTCCGGAAGCAATAAAGGGATTTGTACGCCGAAGGCGTTCGCTAATTTTAGCCCAGGGTTTGCTTTGAAACCCTGGGTCAGCAATGTTTGTAAATGGATTCTTCGCAGCTCTGAAAGAGTTGCGGCTTGTTCTTCAAGCTTCTTTCGACGCAACCCTTTCAGGGTTTCATCTATTAATCAGGCATCATGACCCAGGGTTGCCAAAGCGCAACCCTGGGCTGAAATTAGCGAACGCCTTCGGCGTAAAAACCAAACTTCACCATCACCCTAATCCGGTTCTCTCCGCACTGCCCCCATAGAAAAAGAGCGGCCCATGGCTGGACCGCTCTTCGTAACCCACCGGTAATTGCAGCATTAAGGAGTCGTCTTCTTAACTTCCGCGCTTTCCGCTTTCTTCACATAAAGCTCGCCACGCGCGGTTAGCCCGGCCTTGTTCGCCAGGGTGTAAACGGCGGAGTCGACCAGGTCTTTGTTGTCCAAACGAAAACTGGTGATGCCTGAAACATTCGTGTCTGGGTCGTTGTACTGCAGTGTCAGATAACGAACTTTCGTTTTGATGAATCCCAGCGGTAATCCGATATACGGAATGTGGCTGGCAACGGTCGCGGCAGATGGGCGTCGTTTCTGTGTATCCGCGAACGCCGAAAGCACGGCAGCGTAGGGTATGAAAAGAACTTCCTGCTGCTTCTTGTTCTTGAACAGCAGACGCTTGTTCGTATCGTCGAAACTCAGCGTGCCTTCCATAGTTTTCGGATAACCAAAAACCCCACCTTCGTACTTCGCTTTCATAGTTGGCGGCGCCGGACGCGGCGTCGCTTTGGACGCATCGGTGGGACTGCTGACCGGTTCAATCTGGCGCGGTCGTTGTGAATAGGCTGCAGTCGCCGCAGCCAGTGTGAGAACCATCACTACCAGTAACTTCATGGAAACCTCCGTAAAATTCTTTACTTCGCGAACGGACGAACGCGTTCCGCTGCTTCTTTGAAATCGGCGTCAGCCGGCGCCAGCGCAAGTCCCTTCTCATAAGCGCCCAGGGCCTTCGCATACTGTTTCGTAATTTCGTATGCATACCCCAGTTCTCGATAGACGTTGATGTCGTTCGGGCTCTTCTGGGCCGCAGTCGTAAGGGCAGCGATGGCTTTGGGGAAATTCTTTGCGCGTGATTGAGCAATACCGAGTAGATAGAACGTAACGAACTTGGCGTCAGGCGCTACCGACGCGCGCTCCAGAGCGGCGGCGGCACGCACATACTGTTCAGAACCAATTAAAGCTTGTCCAAATAGCGTGACTGCTTCTGCGTCAGTTCTTACCTTGATCAATCCTTCGCCCGCGCGTACTGCGCTTAAGTAGTCCGCAGAAGACTTCGCGGGATCGGTAGCCGTAGCGGCGCGTCGCAGATAAGACGATGTAAGTAAGGTCCAAGCGGCCGCAAACCGTGGGTCAACCATTGTCGACCGATTGAGCGCAGCGATGGCGGCATCAAAATCATTTTTCCCGGCCGCAATTTGGCCGAGGTAAAACAGCGATACGGAATCTTTTGGATTCGCTTTGACAACCGCGTTCAGTGTTTTCTCCGCATCAACCAGCTTGCCGGTCTTGTATTCGGCGAGCCCGCGGTAATACAGCATCGAGTTGTCGACCGGCGCACCGGCGCGCGTCGTGGCATTAACCAGCAGCGGCAGGGCGCGCTCGAATTGCTCAGAAAGAACCAGGGCCTGGGCCAGCGCATCTGCAGTGTTTGGGTCTTCTTTCCTGGCGGCCTTTTGTAGATCCATCGCTTTCGACAGGTCGGCCACGGCAGCTTCGTACTGTTTGAGATTCAGTTCCGCAAACCCTGCAATCTTCCAGGCCTCAACATCGGCCGGATACTGGGCCGCGATACTCTTCGCTTCCTTGGCAGCTTCGGCGAATCGCTTCTGTTGCAGAAGTTGATAGGCATGGGAAGTATCGCCGGTTCCGACAGTGTTAACGACAGGCTTGACCGGCTGGACGTCTACGAGCGGACGATTGGAGGTGTTGCGGGCCGTTGGATTTGGTGTCGGTTCCGGCCGCAGCAAAGGCTCTTCTGCCGGTTTCTGTTCGGTGGGCCGAACTCGCCGCGGGCGGCTGGACTGCGCGGTAACCATCGCGGCCAGACCAAACACGACTGCGGAAATCAGTAAATATCTCTTAATAAGTTTTGTATTCATGGAGAATCCCCAGGGGAGAGGGACATCTTGGTCGACGAGCAATGACTTTCGCAAAAGGCATGTTTCGGATGCCCCGGCCACGCTTTTAGTTTGCTGGCCCTCAATTTAGCTCAGTTAATGTTTCGAAGCCAGCGGGAGGGGCAGGCGGCAGGAGGCAGTGGGCGGTGGGCAGTAAGCAGAAGGCATAAAGGAGGAGGCAGGAATCAGGTGACAGGAGCCTCCTGCTCCTGCCTCCTGCTCCTGCCTACTGCCTACTGCTTTTAGAAGTTCAGCTTCAATCCAAACTGGAATTGTCTTGGATCGTAGGCGGCGGTTGGCCGGCTGTAATAACTGCCCCCCGAAGCCCGCTGGTTGAATGAGTTGACTACGTCGAAGAACGGGTTCGCTGCTGCCTCATTGAAGCGGTTGAATAAGTTGAAGCCCTCCGCAATCAAATCCAATTTGAAACGTTCGCCGAAACGAACCGACCTCATCACGCGCAGATCGAGTGATGCGTACGAATGCGTGATTCCACGGTTGCGGCCAAGCGTGCCGTCAGTTAGGAAAGGCGGCAGAATTAGAGTTCCGTCGGCAGCAACGCTGGGACGTTCATTCGAACTCTGCAAGTCCAGATTCTGATCGATGCCGGTCAGAATGTTGAAAGGACGCCCCGACGACAGTTCAAGAATCGGAGCAACCGTGAAGTCAGCTAGAAACCGCCGGAGCGTACTGTCCGAAGTACGCCAGGCTGACGGCGACGTTACGACGCCACTGAAAACAAAGCGATGACGCTGATCAAATAGCGAGTCAGATCGTTCAGCGCGGAAGTTGCGGTTATTGAGTGGTTTCAAAAGGGTCTGCAAGTCTGACGAATCGTCGATCGAGTGTGACCAGGTGTAAGACGCGAGGAACTGCCAGTTGCGAGAGAAGCGTCTCTTCAACTCGAGGTTCATCGCATTGTAGTTTGAGTTTCCGTCTGAGAGCTGAGCGCTGACATCGCCGAAAGGCGTGATCGCTCCCGGCGTACGCACGCTGCCGGCAATCGCGGCGTTGAATGCCGCCGGACTAACTGCGCCACCCGTCGCAGCCACTACGAAGAAGTAGTTAGGAGCGTTGGGACGGAAGAAGTTAGCCGCTAGCGGACTCACGATCACCTGACCGTTCGTGTTGTTCACCGCTACGAGTCCTGGAATCCGCACAGTGTAAAGTGCGTTGCTCGCAGTCGGAATGGGAAACAGCACTGCTTCCGCCAGACCCGTCGGCGGGCGGCCGTTAGGGCAGCCGGTCGGGCAAAGCACTGGGTTGTTTGCAGCGAACCTCCGGAAGTTTTCCGAGATTAAGTCAGACTGTGGCGCATTAATGTCCTGCGGGTGAGGCAGGTGGTGCGCCCCCACGAATATCCAACCAGCCGATAACGACAAGTTCTTTCCTAATTGATGCTCGATCGTGAAATTAGCCTGGTTGGCGTAAGCATATTCGAAGTCTTTCGAAACGTTCAGCGTGAACGGAAAGACAGGGCCAAAGCCTACAAAAGTTTGGTCGTTAAAAATTAAACGACCCGGCAGGTATTGCGCGCTTGCCGCTGCGCCTGGTGTAACCACGCCCGGCGGACAAAGCGGATTGGTCGTCGCGGCGGTGCACACTGTTCCCTGGAAGATGTTCAGCAAGTTCAACGTAGCGTTGGGTGCAGGACTAATCGGCAACACGTTGGTGTACTGCTGTTGCTGCGACCCATCAGCAATGTCTGAGTTAAAAGCTACTGCCAGGAGTGGGTGGTCGTAGAAAATGCCATACGCGGCGCGCACCACTGTCTTGCCATTGCCGCCGACGTCCCACGCCAACCCGAAACGCGGCGCGAAGTTGTTTTTGTCTCGCGGGAATCCTTGCTGAACGTTCAAGCCGTCCTGCAAAGCCTGTAAATCGGTCGCCGACAGAGTGATGCCGGTCAACGGATCTTGGAAACCAATCGGCGGGATTGTGTCAGTCAGTTCCACGTCATAACGCACACCGTAGTTGAGTGTGAGATTGTGACGAACCTTCCACGAATCCTGCGCGAAGAAAGCCAGCGGACGGTTCTTGATCGAGCTGCGCGGATCGCCAAAACCCTGAATGAATACGCTGGGGAATCCCAGGCCGTAGGATTGAGTCGGCGTTAGCGGCGGCGCATTAGCAGGTAACCCTGTGATCACGGGCTGGAGATTAAACGTGCTGAAGTTAAACAAACCCGGGAAGTTCAATTCAAAGGTGGCGTCGATGTCGATGAAATTGAAATCAGCGCCAAACTTGGTGGAATGATTACCTATTACCCAGTTCACGTTGTCTGCGATCTGAATGCGATCCTCGACACGGTCCACTGGTGAAAAAGGATTTGAACCGATAAACGCGGCGCCGGAAATCTGCAAAGCAACGCTGGGAATCTGCGAATCGAACGTGGCCTTGCGGCGTCCAAACTGAAAACGCGCTTCATTAACTATCGTGCTGGTAAGCGTTGAAGTTAGGTTAGCGGTGAACGTGGTATCGCGCAGCGTTTGAATACCGGTGCGAGAAAAATCGTTCTGACCAAGCGTTTGATTCTGCGACTCATCCTGAATGCCGGTAAGGTCACTCGGGTTATACCCGAAGCGCATCGTCAACTGATTGTTTTGATTGATGCGGTGATCGCCGCGCAATGAAAAGAAGCTGGTGTTTTCCGAAACCGGAAATACGCGCTGCAACTGATTCAGCGGTCGGAAACCGATTGGTTGACCAGCAGCGTTCACAGTTGTGAAGCCTGGCAATGCAAGGTTGTTGGCAGCGGTCGGAACTGGAGTACCCGATAGCAGGAAGCGTCCACCGATTACGCCCGGCAGGATCGGGCTAAACGCCGGGCAGACACTGCCGTCGTTCGGACTGGTTAGCGGGCTCGCACCGTTAAGACCAACGGAGCCTGCTACCGAAGTAAAGAACGCGTATGTGCGAGCCAAACAGATATTCGCACCTACCCCAGTCGCCACCAGAGTGTTGATAAAGGCTGCCTGCGCTGGTGTGATGTTGGTAAAAGTGCGTGCGACGGGATTAACGCCCGGGATAACCGGAATAGTTGCTGACCCACTTAATGCGCCGGCCACATCCGAAGTAAAGAATCCTGACTCCTGTCGGCGCCGCTGTTCAAATGCCGTAAAGAAAAACGTTCGATCCTTAATGATCGGTCCGCCTAAAGTGGCGCCGTATTGAGCACGCGTAAAGGGCGGTTTCTTGTCGGGATCATTATCGATCAGTGGCGCCAGCGCGTTGCGTGCTTGAATTGATTTGTGGCGAATAAACCCAAAGATGTTGCCACGAAACTCGTTGGTCCCGCCCTTGGTCACAACGTTAATGATACCGCCGGTCGCACGTCCGAATTCCGCTGCGTAAGAGTTAGTCGCAACCTGAAACTCCTGGACTGCTTCCTGGCTAACAGTAGATCGCGCGGCATTAACCGAATTGTCTGTATTATCGGCGCCGTCAACCTGGACGAGGGTTGACCGACCGCGCTGCCCGCCAATGTTCAGGCCGGACGATGGCGCCGGGCCGATGGGACGGTCGTTACCACGATTGACCGTGGAGATAGTGGTGGAGAAGCCAAGGTAGTCGCGTTGGTTGATCGGCAGGTTTTCGATGCGTTCCTGTTCAATCGTATTCGCAACGGTAGTGCGAGTGGTTTCAACAACCGGCTGATCTTCAGATGAGATGTTTACAATTTCCGTGATTTGTCCCAGCTCGAGCGCCACATCGAGATCTGCGCTTGCGCCGACCGTCAACTTGTATTCCGGCACAACTGCCTTCTTGTAATTGGGTGCCTCAACCGTGACCTCGTAATCACCCGGCGGCAGGCTTACCAGCTGGTAATAACCTTCATCATTGGTCGTTACGGAGCGCGAAAAGTTAGTCGCGGGATTCCGAGCAGTGACAGTTGCACCAACGACAACCGCACCCGATGGGTCTCGTACAAACCCTTTGAGGTCGGCCGCGTTCGCCTGCGCCTGACCGTAAGCAACGCTTGCGGCGAGGAACGTACAAACAGCGGTTGCGATCACGATAGCTGTAAGACGAACGAGAAAGTTCGGTCGTCGCGTTGGGGACGCAAACATCATCTGATTCTCCTTAACTATTTTGGGACCAGCCGACAAGGTAAGAACCGGCTTCAATTAGTCTGAAATTAAAGGCACGCTTCTCGGTTCTGAAAAACAGTGAAAGTACTCCGCGTCCACGGCAAGCCCGAAAGACATTTCATGCTCAGGAATAAATGACCTTTGAGAAGGCGCCGGGGAGCTTAGTAGAACGCCCGCATTTTTACTCCAAAACCTGCTGTCTGGCAAGCATTAACAGTTTGAACGATAACTCGAATGCTCAGAAATAGTTGTACGAATTACCGGAGGGAGCCGGCGTCGACTGGAGGAGCGGCAGATTGGCGCGTTGCTCGAGCGAGTTCACGCCGGACGTGCGAACTGATCCCCGCCAGCCGAATAGCCGCTCCGGCAAAACCCGGCAGGAAGGCGGCCCGGCGGAGCAACGCAGCCACGCGCATCCGGGATTGAAAAGTCTTCGAATAGGCAACTCGGTATTCGCGGGCGATTGTAGAGACGTGCGGCAAGTGCTCGGAAATAGTGTTGGCTGCCAATTGTCCGCTCTCCAACGCCATCAACATACCGCTGCCGGTAAACGGATCGATAAACGCAGCAGCATCACCGACAGTTATCAACCCGGGCTGCGGAGCAACTGAATGCCTTTCAAAGCCGGTTAATGAAACGCTCAGCCAGGGGCTGCCCGCGCGTGCGTCGCGCAGCGTGAAGGCCGCGCGTTGGTTCTGCATGAGCACTTCACGCATCACGGTATCGGGATCTGAGTGGAGACGTCGCACATCATGCGCAGAAACAATGAAACACAGGTTGCTGATGTCGTTTTCAACCCTGCTGAGTCCGCCATAGCCGCGCGGATAAAAATAGATTTCGCATTCACCTTCGTTTTGACGCGTGTTCTTTAGATGAACTTTGAATGCGACCAGTTTCGGTTTCACAAGAGACTGGCGATCGGGTTGTTTCGCCAGCGTCCTGTTTCTGCCGGTTGCGTCTATGGTGATGGTCGCCTGACACGAGTGGAGCTTGTCATCGACTTTTACTTTTAAGCCCGCGACACTGCTGACTTTGTTTAGCAGACCAGTGGCGTGTGCGTTCTCCAGCACAATGACGCCGACTTCTTTCGCGCGCGCAAGAAGATTGTGGTCCATCTCGCTGCGGCTGAGGCCAAGAGCAGCGACTCCCGGCTTAAACCATTCACTGGGCAGATGAATGCTCGCACCGCTGCGCGCAAAGAAAACTGTATTGCTGATGCTGGCGCCACCCGCGGCGAGCATGCGGTCGACCACGCCCAGCCTTTCAAAGTGAGAAATACACTCAGGAGAAATAAACTCGCCACACAACTTGGGCCGTGGAAATTTTTTCTGTTCAACCAGCAAGACGCGCGCGCCCGCCAACGCCAGTTGGATCGCGGCGCTAGTGCCTGCCGGCCCCGCACCCGCAATAGCGACATCAAATTCGTTTGACAGGTCTGTCATGAAGCCATTCTCATGAGCTGGTCGTCTTCTCGTTGATTAAGCGGCAGGACTTCCGTCTTCTTTGCCGTTAAAACCAGGCGGTATGGAAACCGGCGTACTACCCTGGCGTGCGTCAGGCCACTCTTTTCCGCAAGTTCGTTCAATTCCCCCGGCTTGAATCCGCGCAGTATCGATAGTGCCCCATCTTCTCGGATCAACCGATTATGAAACAGTAGTCTTCCGATAGTTGTGTAGAAATAGTAAGCCACCGGATGACGATGCAGGTCGATCGCCACGACTTCGCGCCGGGCAACACGATTAAGCTCCCGAAGGATCTTCATCGCCTGATCGTTTTTGAAGTGATGAAGGAAGAGCGAACAAATTGCGTAGTCAAACTGATTGTCGGAAAACGGTAGAACAAATGCATTCGCGCGCACGGCGTTGATATCGAGCATGGCGGACTGTTCTGCGATCGCGCGTGCAGATCGCGCGTTCAGTTCCACGCCTGTCAGTTGGGCTTCGCGGTTATGATGCCTGGCCCATCCTGCGATGGTTCGCAACAGTTCTCCGGAGCCGGCGCCGACGTCGATTACCGAGAATGTTTTTAGTTGGGACGCGCCTATCGTTCGCAACAAGGTGGTCCGCAAAGCACGAGCGTCACCTAGCCAACGATTTACCCGCCGAAGTTCGGCCAGACAGCCTTCGTACTCCTCGGCCGTGTAGTCGCCGAGGTCAAGGTGCTCGAGCTTTGAGCTTCGCCGCCGAAATTTACTGAACATGGAAACATGATTATAACGCCCGGCTGTCGAATTCTCCGCCGACGTTCGTGTATTCGTGTTTAAGTTATTTCGTGTATTTCGTGTTGTCTTTGTCGGGGTTTTAAATGCGATCCACGAATTACACGAAAAACACGAACAGGGACTGTGTAAGCTGCGGATATTACCGGAATCCACTAATTTGTCTGCCGCAGTCGAAGGTTTAGAATCAGCATAGATGGAAATCTCTCAAATCACGCGGGATGAGTTTCTGAATCCGAGAAACGTCGGCGACGTTGCCGAGCCTAAGTTCATGGGTCGTGCGGCGTCATTCGACTGCGGGGCGGCTTTGCGTATTTCCATTCGGGTTGATGATTCGCAAAAGATCACAGACGCGAGATTCAAAGCCGCCGGCTGCAGTACCTTGATCGCTGCTGCCTCGCTGATCACGGAGCGGGTTAAAGGTATGACCACTGGTGAGGCCGCAGCCTGTGTCGAACTACCTGAAGCGATCGACCACTTCGCGCAACGCGAGTGTGTCTCATTAGCCTTCGAAGCGCTTATCAACGCGGTCCAGGGTTACAGCGATTCAATCAGGGACCATTGGGAAGGCGACGAAGCACTGATCTGCACCTGCTTTGGTGTTTCGGAAAGCAGAATTGAAAAGGAGATTGCGTCCAAGAGTTTGACCACGATTGCGGAGGTCACACGCGCGTGCAACGCCGGCGCCGGCTGCCGCTCATGCTGGCCACTGATTGAGGAGCTATTAGTCAACGCTACCTAGCGAAGAGTTCAGAGTACAACCTTTAGGTTGCTGTTCCCCCAAGAGCAAGCTAAAGCTTGTACTCTGAACTTTTCACTATTCACCATTTACCATTTACTATTTACCGGTTTCTTATGATCTATCTCGATAACAACGCAACTACCCAGGTCGCACCGGAAGTCTTCGAAGCGATGGCTCCATATCTCCGCGACCTCTACGGCAATCCCGCTTCTGCCCACTCGCTCGGACGGCGCGTGAAAGCCGCGGTGGAACACGCCCGTGAACAAGTAGCTCATCTATTAGGAGCAGCCGAACCCAGCGAAATCGTTTTTACGTCGTGTGGTTCAGAATCTGATAACTGGGCCATCGCTGGCTTTCTCGAGCAGAATCCGGACAGACGTCACATCATCACCACGCGTGTAGAACATGAAGCGGTGCGCAATCTGTGCGAACACATTGAACAAATTGGCTGCGAAGTTACCTGGCTGGACGTAAACGAAGTCGGTGAGTTGAACCTGGAACAGTTGCGCGACGCGCTGCGACCGGAAACCGGCATCGTCTCGATCATGCTGGCCAACAATGAAACGGGCGTGCTGTTTCCCATTCAGGAGATCGGCGCAATCATTCGCGAAAAGTCGGATGCAGTTTTTCATGTTGACGGGGCTCAGGCAGTCGGGAAAGTTCCGATTGATCTTAAAAACTCAAACGTTGATCTCTTCGCGTTGTCCGGTCACAAGTTTCACGCACCGCAGGGCATCGGCGCACTTTACGTGCGCAAAGGTTTGAAGTTGCCACCATTCATAATCGGTGGGAAACAGGAGCATGGCCGTCGCGCCGGCACTTCCCCGGTACCAAACATCGTAGGCCTGGGGGTGGCGTCCGAGTTAGCTCATGACGGCGGGCATGAAGAGGTGGAAACGCTGCGCAACAAACTTGAAGATGGAATACTGAGTGACATTCCCAATGCGCGTCTGAATGGAACTCCCGATCGATCGAAGCGCCTGCCAAACACGTCGAACATCTCGTTTGAGTTTGTCGAAGGCGAAAACATTCTGGTCCAGCTTGACGAGGCCGGCGTCTGCGTCTCCACCGGTTCGGCCTGTCACTCGAGCTCCAAACAATCGTCGCCGACTCTCCGAGCGATGAATGTTCCGTACAGCGCCGCGCAGGGATCGATTCGATTTTCCCTGGGACGTTACAACACCGAAGCCGATATCGATCGCACACTGGAAATTTTGCCGGGCATAATCGACAAGCTGGCCGAGATGTCGCCCTACGACCAGGAACTCAAGGCACTGTACGCAAGCAGGAGCAGCGAATAGACAAAGTTCAGAGTACAAGCTTTAGCTTGCCGCCTTCCTGGGTCGAGCAACCTAAAGGTTGTACTTTAAACATTGTCTCCTGGTGCTTCTGCATAACGGCAGTAATACAATGACTCCTTTAGTCGCTCACGCTTTGCTGGTAGAATTTACCTAGATGTAATTCAAATCCTGCAGGTGTTTCTCCAACAGTCCAGGAGTAACCAATCCAATGTCAGGCGAACAAGCAATTCGAGATTCAGGTACGTCCGTCGCTGTGGCGAAAACTGCGTCCACCCGCAAGGCGCGTGAGGATAGCGTCAGTTCCCTGGAAACCACCGACTACGTCTGCGTCGAACCTTCGACTCCGCTTTCTCAGGCAATCGAAATCATGAAACAGGACGAAGGTGGCTGTGCGATCGTGTGCGGAAAAGATCGCTCCGTTGTGGGGATTATTACCGAACGGGACCTGTTGACGAAGATTGTCGGAAACAATGTTGACGGAAATACCCCCGTAAGTGACTGGATGTCACCAGTTGTCGCTACCCTGAGTCCTGAAGCGACCATTGGCGAGGCGGTTGCAGTAATGAACGAGAAGGGATACCGAAACATACCATTGGTGACGGACGGAAAGCTGGTGGGTTCGGTGTCCGTGTTTGACATCATTCGATATCTGGCAGAGAGCTACCCGAAAGCAACTATGAATCTTCCGCCAAATCCACATCAGGTGATGGATAGTGAGGAAGGTGGATAACGCGATTTTCAATTGGAAAATTTTGAAAAGGTCTGGAAACTAAGCACATGAGCACTGTTATTGAACCACCCGTTGAATCCCCGGAAAAACATCTCGAGGAAGTAGAAACTGTAACCATCCGCTTCGCAGGTGACTCCGGAGACGGCATGCAGCTCACCGGAACTCAGTTCACGAACACGTCAGCTGTGGTGGGTAACGACATTTCTACTTTGCCCGACTTCCCTGCAGAAATTCGCGCCCCAGCCGGAAGTTTGCCAGGTGTCAGTGGTTTTCAGTTGAACTTCTCCAGCCAGGACATCAAGACGCCGGGCGATCAACCGAATGTTTTGGTGGCGATGAATCCAGCCGCACTGAAGGTGAACCTCCCTGACCTCGAAGACGGCGGCACGCTCATCATTAACACTGACGGGTTCACCAAAGAGAATTTGAAGTACGCCAACTATGCGTCGAACCCGCTCGAGGATTCCACACTCGCGGGATATCGCGTTCACAAGTTGCCCATCACTACGCTGAATATGAATGCGTTGAAGGGGAACGTTGAGCTTTCACGAAAAGAGATCGACCGCTGTAAAAACTTTTTCGCGCTGGGCGTTCTTTACTGGCTTTACGACCGCCCGATGGAGAACACGCTCAACTGGATTAGCAGCAAGTTTGGCAAGAATCCGGAACTGGCAAAAGCTAACGAAATCGCTCTGAAGACGGGCTATAACTTTGCGGACACTACGGAAGTATTCACCACCCACTACACGATCAAGAAGGCACAGATCGCGCCCGGCAAGTATCGGAAGATTACCGGCAACGAGGCCACGGCTATTGGTTTTGTAGCAGCATCGCAGCTTGCGGGAAGACCGCTGTTCTACGGTTCTTATCCGATTACGCCGGCCTCCGACATTCTGCACGAGCTCGCGCGTCACAAGAGTTTTGGCGTCAAAACGTTTCAGGCCGAAGACGAGATTGCCGCTGTCTGCTCCGCTATCGGCGCCAGCTTTGCCGGGCAAATCGGACTGACTGGCACATCTGGCCCCGGCGTCGCTTTGAAACAGGAAGCGATTGGGCTGGCTGTGATGACTGAGTTGCCACTCGTTATCGTTAACGTCCAGCGTGGTGGTCCATCGACAGGATTGCCGACCAAAACTGAACAAGCGGATCTGTTCCAGGCGGTGTGGGGACGAAATGGTGAATGCCCCGCGATCGTGTTGGCGCCGGCCACGCCCGCTGACTGTTTTCACATGGCAATCGAAGCTGTGCGACTCTCGTTTAAGTACATGTCTCCGGTTTTCTATCTCTCAGACGGATACCTGGCGAATGGCGCGGAGCCATGGGCGCTCCCGACGATCGATGAGTTACCGAAAATTGAGGTGACCTTCGCGAACGATCCGGCCAACTTCATGCCGTATGCACGCGACCCGGAAACACTCGCGCGACCGTACGCCATTCCGGGTACGCCGGGACTTGAACACCGTATCGGCGGTATCGAGAAACAGCACATCACCGGCAACGTTAATTACGATCCGGAAAATCACCATCTGATGGTGAAACTGCGCCAGGAAAAAATCGATCGTGCGGTGCAGGACGTTCCGCTGCTCGAAGTGTTTGGGGCGCCTACCGGCAAAGTGTTGGTATTGGGTTGGGGTTCGACGTACGGCTCGATCAGCTCGGCTGTTGAGAAGCTGCAGTCGGACGGCAAGAGTGTTTCGGCTGCGCACCTTCGCTATTTGAATCCGTTCCCGAAGAACCTTGGCGAAGTGCTGGCAGGGTTTGAAACCGTGATCATTCCGGAGATGAACCTGGGCCAACTGTGCACCATGATTCGCGCGAGGTATCTGGTGGATGCAGTTGCGTTCTCGAAAGTTAAAGGTCGACCGTTCCAGATACGAGAGATTGTAAGGAAGGTTGAAGAGTACCTTTGAGTGATGAGGTCAGTACCACCTGCGGTAGCGGGTGGTTTGGTTACTAACACGCAGTAAGCGGGTCACTCTTCCCGCCTGCGGATCAGAAAGTAATAGATGAGCACTGAAGTACAACTCATGACCGCTGATGAACTTCTGGCTTTGCCTAGGGGCGAGTTTCGTTACGAACTCGTCAATGGAGAGCTAAAGAAGATGTCACCGGCGGGACAAAAACACGGACGCATCACCGTGCGCCTGACAGAACCTTTGTCCAAACATGTGCGCGAGAATCAACTCGGCCAAGTTTACGCCGCTGAGACTGGCTTTAAGCTAAAAAGCAATCCGGACACTGTGCGAGCGGCGGACATCGCTTTCATCCGGAGGGAAAGGCTGGAGATGTTAGGCGAGACTGAGAGCTATTGGCCTGGAGCACCTGACCTGGCTGTTGAAGTAAATAGTCCTTCCGATACGGTGCTTGAGGTTGAGAAAAAAGTAATTGAATGGCTGGAGTTTGGCTCGCGATTGGTTTGGGTGATCAGTTCAAAGTTAAATACCGTCACCGTCTATCGTTCGCTTCGGGAAATCGTAGTCTTAACGGAGGCCGACACTCTTGACGGTGGCGACGTTATCCCAGGTTTTCAAATCGCAGTTGCGAAAATATTTGCGGAATAGTTTCACAAGGAGCATTCATGAGCACTAGTGGTAATGGCCATAGCGGCAACGGTAACAAGTCACACGTAGACGCAAGTGTTTCAGCGGACAGTGAAGTTGGCTCGGCGGTTTCGGGAAAGATCGCGCCGCCACCGGGCCAAATGAAAAAGGCCGACTTCGTTTCCGATCAGGAAGTGCGTTGGTGTCCCGGCTGCGGTGACTACGCAATTCTTAATAACGTGCAGAAGGTGATGCCGGAACTCGGTATCCCGCGCGAGAAAATTGTCTTCGTGTCCGGCATCGGATGTTCGTCGCGTTTCCCCTACTACATGAACACCTACGGCTTCCACGGTATTCATGGACGCGCCCCGGCAATTGCGACAGGCATCAAATGCGCGAACCCGGATCTCAGCGTGTGGGTAATTACCGGCGACGGCGACGCACTTTCGATTGGCGGCAACCACTTCATTCATGCGATTCGCCGCAACCTCGACATCAACTACATACTTTTCAACAACCGTATTTATGGTTTGACGAAAGGGCAGTACAGCCCGACTTCGGAGTTTGGTAAGAAAACGAAATCCACCCCGGTCGGCACCATCGACTATCCGATCAATCCGCTTTCGCTGGCGATCGCGAGTGAGTCGACGTTTGTCGCGCGTTCGATCGATATCGACGTCAAGCATTTGGGCACGGTGGTAGAGGCCGCGGCGAAACACAAGGGCATTTCGTTTGTCGAGGTCTACCAGAACTGCAACATTTTCAACGATCACGCTTTCGATTCGTTTGCCGAACGCAGCGTGCGCAATGACCGCGTGCTCTATCTCGAGCACGGCAAGCCAATGATCTTTGGGAAAGACAGCAACAAAGGCATTCGCATGAACGGCGCGCATCCGGAAGTTGTAACTATCGGCGAGAACGGGATTACCGAGAACGATCTACTGGTCCACGACATCTACCTGAAGGATCCTTCAGTGGCCTTCATGTTGGCCCGCATGGAAGCGCCGGATTTTCCGCAACCTGTAGGAATCTTCCGTGCCGTCGAGCGTGCCACTTACGAAGACTTGATGACCGATCAGATTGACGCTGCGATTCTAAAAACCGGGCCAGGCAGTTTGGAGAAGTTGATCAACTCAGGTGATACCTGGGTGGTGGAGTAGGCGGCGGGCAACCGACTTGGTTGATTCTTAGGCGCGAAGCGCCGGTAGTTAATAGCCAAGGCCGTTAGGCCGGTGAAGTGTAGCTTGAATTTACAGGCCCGAAGGGCCGGCAGTCGATGAACATACTGCCGGCCCTTCGGGCCTTGTCTCTTTTCCTGCCGTTCCCACGACCTGACGGTCGTGGCTATTAATTGTCGGCCCTTAGGGCCTGTTTCTAGTTCTGGAGTCAACACATTCGGACTTGTTAGATAGAAAACCCCAGTCTCAAGAGAAGTCTTAACATATTAATTCGCGATTCCGGGGAAACCCGCCTGAATTTTCTCGCAACAAATCTTCACCTTCGTTCGTTTGGGTGGTATACGGTGTCCCCAGACCTATTCATAAGCCAAAGTATCCAGCAACTCGCGTCTGTCAGTCAGTTTAGGTTTTGCCTTCGCGGCTAACGCCAACGGAAGCGCGCATTCCGGTTTAGCTGCCCCATTTTCACCATATAGGAGTACCACTATGAGAGCTTCTCTTCCCTTAATCCATCTTTTCTCCCCACTTTCCAGGCATTTCCGGTCAATTCAATTTCTCGTGTTTGGGATTATCGCCGTCATGTCGGCGGCGACAGCGGCCACCGCGCAAGGCCCGGTGCCCGGCGTGCCCAACATTAACCAATTCACAATCAAGTCGAACGTGCTGGGCGAAGATCGCCGGATTCTTGTCAGGACACCCGCGAACTACGATACAAACAAAGCCACGTATCCCGTCATGTACATGACTGATGGCGACGCGCATATCGCGCATACCTCAGGCTCGATAGATTTCCTGGCGCGGCAGGGGCGGATGTCAGAACTAATTCTGGTTGGTATTCCTAACACGGACCGCACCCGCGACTTGAGCCCGAGTAAACCATCCACTACCGGAGCGACCGGAGCGCCACAATTTCCGACGGCCGGCGGCGCAGATAAATTCCTGCAATTTATCGAGACCGAATTGATCCCCGAGATCAACAAGCGTTATCGCGTCACGCCTTACAAGATACTGGCAGGACATTCGCTCGGCGGCATGTTCGCCGTTCACACGATGGTCACGAGACCAGATTTGTTTAACTCCTACATCGCCGTCAGCCCGGCTTTGCAGTGGGACAATCAACTGGTGGTCAAGCGTGCCGAAGAGTTTTTCAAGAACCGCAAGGAGTTTGACGCGACATTCTTCATGACCATCGCCAATGAACCTGGGCCATTGGAAGATGCGTTCCATCAATTTAAGCAATTACTCAGCAAGAACCAGACGACTGGTTTTGTTTGGGACGCACAGGAAATGCCGGATGAGGATCACGGCACAGTAGTTTTACGAAGCCATTATTTTGGACTCCGCAAAGTCTATGACGGGTGGCAAATGCCGCGCGACCCGATGACGGGAGCGATTGCCGGCGGATTGAAAGCTGCTGACGAACACTACGCCAAGCTATCAAAGAAGTTTGGTTATCAGTTGCAGGTTCCTGAGGTCATGGTAAACCAGATCGGCTATCAACACTTGTTTGCTGATGAAGTGGACAAAGCGATTGAAGTGTTGAAGATCCAGGTTGAACGGTATCCGGAGTCGGCGAACCCATACGACAGTTTGGGTGAAGCTTACGAGCGGTCCGGCAAACTGGATCTCGCAGTTCCGATGTATGAAAAGGCGGCGGCGATCGGGAAGAAGAACAACGACGCCAACGCGGCGCTGTTCCAAACGAACTATCAGCGTGCTGCCGACAAACTGAAAGCCGACACGGCGAAGAAAGCTGCGGCCGATCCGGCGAAGAAAACGCAGTAACGATCAGGGGCAGTCGGCAGGAGCAGGAGGCAGGAGAATTGTATCGCAGGCATTGCTCGCCTGCGGCTCTGCCGCGACCGGTGCGGTGAGGCTTGCCTCACCGGCCGACCTTCCAAGTAGAAAAGCGGTGAGGCTTAGCCTCGCCGCTTTTAGTTTCCAAACCAAACAGAAGCGGCAGAGCCGCTATCCTTACAATTTTTGTTGACAATAATCGCCGCCGCCAACTTTAATGGCTGTGGACGATAGAGTCCCGTCAACAGCAATTCTGCTTCGCTTTAACCCGCCTCAGATTCAACCTCGCTAATACTCAAACTTCAGGTTATCAACATGAAACTCAATCGAATTTTGGCTCCCCTGTTCCTACTCTTCACGGCAGTTTCCGCCGACGCAGTGGTGGTGCGTGGCGTCGTAACGGAAGTCCGCGATGGACAAAGCATCGTTGTCGTAGTTAACGGACGAAAACTCAACGTGCAGCTTAGGGGCGTCGCCGCACCCGTACTTATTCAGGACTTTGGTGGTTTGTCACGACTGCACCTTTCAAATCTCGTTCTGGACAAGCCCGTAGAAGTCCAGTTTTCACAACTCCAGAGCGAGCAGGTGGTGGCCAGAATAATTTGGAATGACCTGGACATTGGTTTACAGCTAATTCGAGATGGCGCAGCCTGGTTCGACAAAGTTGGCAACCATAGCATGACTGACGAGGAGCGCGCGTTGTATTCGGAAGCAGAGCGATTGGCCCGAAATGAGATGCGTGGTCTTTGGAGTGACGGCTCGCCAATGCCGCCGTGGGAATGGAAGCGGGCACAGGAGGCAAGGCTGGCAGCCCGGCTGGAACAGGTGGCCACAACCTATAAACCTCGCCCAGCATCGGCTCTTGAGTCTGCCGACATACTATCCAGTAGAGCGGAAGCTCCTCCAACGCCGGGCTCCGCTTCTCCGAAGGCACGCTCGACACCCAAGCCAACCGCGAAGCCCTTAAATGTGCCGGGCCAGGATTTTAATTTCCAGTCCTACTTCACACCCGAGCGAGTCAGCATTGTCTACTTTTACGCTGACTGGTGTCCGGCTTGCCAGAGCTTCAATCCAATCATGGAAGCAGTAAACGCACAGATACCTGATATGCAGGTTCTCTTCATGAACATCGACGACTGGAATACGCCGTTAACGCGACGATACAACGTCACTTCAGTTCCATACTTGATGATCTACGATAAGGGCGGAAATCTGGTGGCAGAAGGACGCAACGCAAAAACCTGGCTGCACCAGGCGCTGGCAAAAAAGGCAGGGAGGCAATAGGCAGAAGGTAGAAAGCAGAAGACAGAAAAGCAGAAGGCAAAGCATTCTGCCTTCTGCCCTCTGCCTTCTGCCTTCTGCTTTCTGCTTTCTGCTTTTTACTGTTTCAGGAACTGCACCGTAACCGTATTGAGCAGTGGATTGTAGGTCAACTGCAACAGGCTGGTAGTTATGCTCGGTGTTGATGAGCTGGTACCACCTGAGCTGCTCGTTGTTGAGCTGCCTCCGGACGACGAGCTCGAACCGCTCGCGCCCGTGCCGCCCGAACCGCGTGGCATATTCCCAACGACGTTGAATGTGACAGTGAACGCTACGTTGTTGGGATTGTTGAACCTGATGTTGCGTGCCAACGACAACTCGTTCGCTGTCAACGCTCCATCAGAACCAACCCTCGCGGTGTAATCCCAGATCGCCCCCGCACCCGGCAAACCATTATCAGCATTTGCAACTGTCACTGATCCGTTCGCCGATGTAATGCTCGCTAGTTCCAACCTCATCGGCGCGAAGATAGTTTGCGTTGACGTGTTCCTGATACTGAGGTCATAAGAACTGACCCCGCCGCTGGAACGCGGATTAGTAGTCGAGAAACTGACCAGCGGCGTCACTGACTGTTCGATCGTGTTCGAAACAGTAAATGACACAGATACGACAGGCGATGCGTCGCGACCGTTTATTCGCTGACGCACGTAAGCAGTGTGCGCGCCCGGTGTCATGTCTGAGCCCGAGAGATGCAACTGCCAACGAGCCTCCCCGAGATCGCTTGAGAACGAAGCGACTCGCGGAGCGTTGAACGATTGATCATCGAGCGAAACCTCAACGACTCCGTTCGTCGCTGCCGCAGTAGCTCCGGCTGTGTACGTGAACGCACCTGAAGCGTCGAGCTGCACGGGCAACGATGTTGGATCTGGTATGACGCTCGAAGTCGTCGGCGCCGGGAATGGTCCATTTGGCAATGACGTTCCCACAGGGACCAGTGGTCCACGCTGCGAAAGCGCGTAACCAGTGACCGAATGGAACTGTGCCCCCGCCGGCGGACTGCCCACCTGGTTCTTCGGAATGCGAATCGTTATTGCTCCCGGCGCTGCCGAAGTCATCTGTCCCTGAACCTGCTGCGACTTCACCAGTTCGGGGTTATAGGTGATGAACTTCTTCGACGTGGCCGAGCGGATCATTCCGAGCGTGCCCGTGTAGAAGTTAGTCCCGGTACTGCGGACCTCGGCTCCCAGCCAATAAATCCTGTCAGCGTAGTCCCACTGCGTGACGTAGAACATACCGTCACCGTTTGCCACTGAAGCGGCCGCCGCCGACCGAGCTGCTGGTGTCAGATCTGCAACCTGCATAGTCATCACCAGCGAGTCGCCTTCTTCACGCAACGACACCGAGCGCAGATCGGCTCCGGGCATATTGGCGCCCGTCGAGCGGAAGTGCGCGTCACCAGTTTCGTCGCGATCAAAGTTCTTCGCCGGAAGCGTATGTGTTCCCTCAATCGTTAACGTCTCAGTCCGTATTGTGGAGTTAGCCGCGGGCGCCGTGACTGACACTGTGCCGGGCTCGCGACCCAACAAGCCAACGGAAGCCAGCAGGCTCGGTCCCGTCGTCTGCTTCGCGGTCATTACATATGGACCATCGGACTGGTTAGTGTTGTCGTTATAGACCACTACTGCCGCGCCTCTCGAATCCATATCGACCGACGGGTATTCGAGGAAGCTGCGGTCGCGGCCTGTGGCATCACAGAGCGTTCCATCCGTGCAGATCTCGCCACGCTTCACAATGTTGTGGCTCACCGGCACAGTTTGGAAACCGGGCGTGGCGTCAAACGCGTTAAGCGTTTGGGCCATGTAGATCATCCACTCGCTGGTTACGCTATTTGGATTTCCGGCGACCGGGCTTCGATACCAGACTATTGCTGCGCGGCCAGGATCGCCCGCGACGATCCACGGCATGATGTTGCTTCCGGTGAACGTACTGACGCGCTTCGGCTGCGACCATGTTTGACCTTTGTCGGTCGAAGTCGCCATGAAGATCGTCTGGGTGGTGCCCGGAGTTGATTGGGTTTGCGACCAGGCGGCGTAAAGGTTGCCCGCCTTGTCGACCGTGATGATTGGAAAGACGTTGCTTGTGTCTTCGCTACCACCGTTGTAGATGCGGAAGTCTTCGACGATAGGATCTGAGCCGTCATCGAGGTCCGTGATTCGGAACATCCGTATATCGTTGCCGTTGAAGTAAATCTGATAGGCGAGAATCGCGTCGCGCTCCTGGCCCGCAACCGTCACGCGCCGCTTGGTCTTGTCGACCTTCAGTGGACCAGACTGCGTAACATTACCCAGCACGCGTCCTTCATCCCAAGTGCGACCAGCGTCGCGGGTTCTGAACATGTAGAACGGAAGTGGGGAGAGACCGGTAAATCTCCGCCATGTCATATAGGCCCGGCCGTCGCCGTACGCGGCGATCCATTGACGATCGTCGATTGCACCCTGAGTTTCACCGCTGATGCACGACACATAACTCGTGCGGTCCGTTGGGAAGGTATTCCCGCCATCTTCCGAAACCGCAACGGTCACGCATCCCGCCCAAAGGTCGATGAAGTAGACGCGGTCTTTGTCGTCAAAGTCGACGTCGGAGTCGCCGCCGCCTGGTCCAGTCACTGCATCGCGCAGCACCGGCGGACCAAGTGGTAGATAGCTGCGTCCACCGTCGTCCGAACGCCACAGCATGCTGATCGTGGTGCTTAAGCCGAATGGCGTAGTGACGAAGATACGGTCTTTCTTGTCCACCTTGATGATTGGCTCGCCGCTGGTGGCAGAGAAGTCAGTCATCGTATTGCTCTCGAAACTAATCGGAGCTGTTTCAGGCGTTGGTGTTGGTGACGGCGTCGGTGTGGGCGTCGGCGTTACCGTTGGTGTTGGAGTTGGCGTTGGCGTGGGCGTTGGAGTTGGGGTTGCATCCGCGCACGAACCCAGATTGTGCATCGCCACGTTGTCGATGTACCAACCGCTGCCAGGACCACCCGTTGTTGCCATGTCTGACGTCATGCGGAAACGGATGTATACAGGCAAGGCCTGTGGATTATTGGGAGCACCCGCAAACGCACGCAGCGAAATCTTCGTGCGGCTAACGGCACGTGAACCGGTGAAGGCACGGCGGCCCTGAAGGATTGACAGGATGGCCGCTCCCTCGATCGTTCCATCGAGTTTGGCTGTGTAGCCGTTCTGAATGAAATGATTGCCCAGGTCGAATGTAGTCACGTTATCCGGATAGGGCGTTGCATTGAATGTCGGGGCCCCGATTGCGAGCTCCATCACGCCGCCATCGAATGTGTTCTCAGTGATGAAGCGGTGATCGAATTCCAGAACCGAATCAACCGTTAAGTTGAATGGACCGATGATGGCTGAAAAATCACTCGGCGCGCCGCCGCCGAGTTCCGCAGTAGCGCCACCGGGCGGATCGAAATCGGGAGCAAACACACCGGCTGACGTGCTGCCGCCAAAGTCGAGATTCGGAACTCGTTGGAAAGCAGGCTGTGTTGGATCTGCCGTCGCCGAATCGCGCAGCGGCGGTGTGAACCGGTTATTTGCTGAAGCTGAATCAAATGTCTCATTCGCAAATAACGTTGACGCTGTCTTTGTTGAAGTAGGCGCGCTGAATTTCACCACCCGGTTGCCTGTGTTCGTGGTGTCGATGCGGCCAGTGCTCCGGTCGCGAGCTTGCACGATGTAGTAATAGAGCTGGTTACGGGTTAAGCCAGTGTCGGTGAACGTGGTACCAGTGACATTTGTAGCAATACGGTTAGAGGCTTCAGGGGTAAACGTTGGTTCCTGTGTACCATTCCCCTGCGGCATCGACGAGACACGATAAATGTCGTAGGCGATGTCAGCATTTGGATTTGTGGAAGTAGCTGGATCCCAGGTCAGCGTGAGTCGATCACATTCCTGTGAATCCGTTACTTGCGCCAAACCGGAGAAGGTTACGTTTTGACTTACCTGGCCGCCCGGAAGAAGAATTTCATACATGCCGCGACCGTGGGTCGCAATGCGGAGTTTGCGTTCCGAGTTGATGCCCATGTCAAACACGGCGACACGGCAATCCAACTCCCACAGGTGTCCAGCTCGCACCACCATCGGCTGAGCTGTAGACGCCGATGTCAGTTCCGGCGATCACTCTATTGGAATCCGCGGGGTCGATCACAAAGGCGTTGACTGGAACTTGTGGTAATGCGTTCTCGCCCGAACCATTCGCCGCCGTCCAATTCGGTGTGGTCAGACTCGTGGTCTTCCAGACGTTGGTGACTCCGAAAGCTGACAGCGTGATGTATGCAATGTTCTGGTTGTTTGGATCAATCGCGACGCGCGCGATAAACGCGTTAGGAACTACATTATTCGGGTCAAGGTTGGTCATCGCGGGCGACCCTGTCGTAGTGCCCCATAGTCCTCCGCTGCGCAGACCGACGACGCGAACATTATCGTTGGCCGGTGAAATCCCGATCGCGCTGATAGGGATGCCTGCCGGTGGAGTAACCGCAGTGTTCACTTCCAGCGGCGCCTGACTAACCACCGTATGCACAACACCCTTGTTGTCAGAACGGTAGAGACGATCGGATCCGTAGTAAACAGTGTTCGGCGTGCCTGGGCCAGTTTCCAGCGGAGCATAGAAAAGCACTGAGTCAGTGCATGTGATGCCGTTACCCGCACCGGTAATCTGGCAACCGCGAAACGACCAATTTTCAAACGCGTTCACGTCTTCACTAAACGCATAACCCACGATTGAACCGCCCGGTGTGTTCGCGTTGAAGTAGGTGTGATACATGGTCGCGCCGGTCGCCGATGAGCTCTGGTCAATCGCGGCGTAACCACCATCGCCGTAGTCCGTTCTCCGCCACGTCCCGTCGAAGCGCAGCATCTCAGTGCCGTTGTCCTGTGTCCCACCAATCGTAAAGTTTGGATCTGTAGGGTGGATTGCCACGCTCATGAACTGCGTCGCACTAAACGTACTATTGCTGAGGCTGGTCCAGGTCGCGCCGGCATTGTTCGAACGATAGATGCCGCCATCGCTGCCGAAGTAGATCACCTGAGGATTGGAAGGCGCCACCGTAATGACGTGCGAGTCCACATGTAGTCCCTGCTGGCTGGGAGTGAACGAAGTACCGCCGTTGGTCGAGATACCAAAAGCCAGGACCGGCGACCCGCCAAGATAAACACGATTCGCGTTGGTTGGATCAACATCAATGGCAATGTCGTAGAAACACTGCGGATTGCAGAAATTGTTATCAACAGTTAATACCCAGGTTTGTCCTCCGTCGGTCGACTTGTACACAGAACCGGTGCCCAACGCAGAGGCCGCATAAACAGTGAGATTACCGCCGGTCTTATTAATTGCCAGTTCAGTTCTGGTAGCAGTCGACGTATTGCCGGTGATGTCCAGAGTCTTAGTAAATGTCGGCGTCTGGTCCATCGCGTTGGTCGTCAGGAACAGGCCGCCGTTGTCCGCGGGCGTTGCCGGGGTAGTTGCTAATGCTGCGGTACCAACCACTGACGCGATAATTCGATTAGGATTACCGGGCTCCATCACGAGATCCACGACGGCGCGATTCTCACCAACTCCAATAGAAGTCACTGCCAATTTGTTGAACGTAGGCGACGAAGACATTGCATTCGTCGAACGGAACAATCCGCGATTTGGCACCACTGGCGGAGCGGATGGCCCGATGCCGCCGATACCTGAGGTCGTTCCCACGAAGATTATGTTCGGGTCAGTCGGATGGACCACGATGTCGCCAACAGCACGGCCGCTGAACACATCATTGTTTCCGGCATCCTTGTTGATGGGACCTACAATAGTTGGTGATGCACTGCTGGCGTTCTCGATGCGGTAAATGCCGACACCAAAAAAACTGCTGGCAGAAAATGTTTGCTCCCCGGTGCCGACGAACAGAATTTCCGGGTTCGATGGCGCGAGAGTCAGAGTTCCGATGGCGAGTGACAAAGCGTTGTCCATGAGCGGGACCCAGGTCGCGCCACCGTTGGTGGTGCGATAAAGACCGCCCTGAGCGGTACCCACATAAGCGATGTCGGGATTTGTAGGATGAACGGCAATCGCCACGGTGCGACCGCTAACGGCTGTTGAAACGCCGAGGGTTTGTCCGTTAGGAATCGGGAAGGGTCCGATGGGTGTCCAGTTGCCTGTGATCGGTGACAGGGTTGATGCGGACTGACCTTCTGTGGTGGCAGAGCTCGTGCTTCCAGTTCCGCCAAGCAAACGCCTCTGCTGTTCGTCCAACTGTCGAATCGCCTGCATGCGCAAGGCCGGATCAAATGACACGCCGGTGCCAAGACCGCGTAGCAAAGCGATGTGCTCGTTACGCCTGAGCATATATTCTTCTTTGCTCATCACGTTCTTCCATGCACGCGGAATATCCGGTTCGTCGTCAGCGGAAGATGAGCGCGCCGCTTCGCTAATGGAAAGAGTCACTGACAGGGCAAGCGTTGTCAGAGTCAACACACAAAGGACCATCAACCATTTTTTCATCGCCTAACTCTCCTCTTATTTGCACATCGCATGGCGAAAAGTGCCTTAAATTTGAATTTCTAAATGCCCCCTTGTGTTTGAACTGCCCTGGCAACTTCAAATTGAAAAGATATGGGCCAGGCAGAAATCCTGCCTGGCCCAACGTGTTAAAGCTTCACGCTTACCGTCTTTGTCAGTGGGTTGACCGTGAACTGCATGACGCGCAGTAGGGTCGTTCCTCCCGTTGTCGGCAACGCCGACGAACCCCCGCTGCTCCCGCCAGCAGGACCCATGCCCGCGGGGAAATACTGTTTGCTTGCGATGTTGACTTGCGTGGGGCCATTGATAAATCCGACGACGCGATACCGGTAAGTCTTGCCCGGCGTGATAGCGCCGCTTACAAACTCCTGCGGTCCAAAATTGCCGGAGGTCGATAGGACGTTGTCGTTCTCATCAAGTAGTTGCAGATCGAGATCCGGGAACGGTCCCACAGAAACCGGGAAGGTGTTCATCGCGCCGTCCACCCCGAATGAATTCGGCTGAGCGACGAAAGGAATGTCGAGATAGTCGACACCGTCAATGAGGTTAAGACCGCCGGCGCCAACGGCAATGATTCCGGTCAACGTCTCTGTCGAGGTCATGAAGCGTTCATCGGCCGGAGGGATTCCGGCGCCAGTGCCGTCTCCTGACTGACTGCCATTGACCGCAACGGTCTGCGTGCGCACTCGTCCAGTAACGATCGCGCTGAACGTAAACATGCGCGCGTTTGGATTGCTGAACCTCAAGCGACGCGGTGCAGATGTAGCGCCGTTCGCGAGCGATTGGCTGTAGTTGAAAATCGCCGGGTTGGCCTGACCATCACCACCATTGTCAGCATTGATTACTTTAATCGTGGGATCCGAGATGCTGACGATCTTGAAACTGATAGGGCCATAGATGGTTCCGTCTGGCGACGTAACGCCGTTGTTTTTGAGTGTTTGATCAACTTCAAATGTTCCGGCGCTAAACGATGGGTTGGCAATGCTCGCCTTCACCGCAGTTGTCACGTCCTGAATGTTTGAATTAGCGGCAGTACCCGCACTCAAGGAAGAAAATCCCGCCTGGCGATTTGGATTAAGTGAAATCGCACGAATGGCATATTCGGTGCCTAGGAGTGCGTTGAAACCGTTGGCATCTGCGTTGGAATTGATGCCGGCGGGACCGAAGAACTCTGCGATAGCACCTTCGTCTTCCCAAGTGGTCGCATTGGTCACATAAGCCGCGTGACTCCAGCCCGTGGTCGAACTGTCACCGTCGAAGTAAACGTGTAGTGGAGCCCCGGCGAACTGGCGCTGGCCGGTCGTGCCGACTTTGCGCTTGAAAACTTCGTAAGCAAATGCGCCATCGACCGGTTGCCACGAAACGCGCAACGTCTTCGATGAAGCTGGTTCAACTGAAACTCCCTGTGGCGCTCCGAGATGTGACTGGTCCGCTGCAAATTGCGGCACCTGGGTGGAGATCGTCTGACGTCCGCCAATCACCGCGTCCGCGTTGACGCCCATTTCATGCGACGCAAAGACCTGCCAGATGAGCGCTTCGTGCTGACCGGGCGCATCGAGGTTTGTCGGATCGGTTGAATAAAGAATCCGATCGGCTTCGATCACCGCGTCGCGAAACTTAATAAACGTGTCCGGTGCCGACAGACCAAGCAGATAAATCGATGCCAGGTGGAGTCGTTCCCATGTTTCCTGGCCCTGTGAAATCTCGCGCGTCGGTTGGCCGTCCAGGAATGCGGGGCGAACAAAACGCTTCTGGGGTTCAGCCGCGATCATCAAGTGACGCAGGTCCCACATGGTGGAAACGTAGATTTCGCCGTCCCGGTGCACTTCAAAGGCACTGCCGCCGCGCGTACCCAACTGCGAATACTTAAGAGTCGAATGGACAGAACGAATCCACGCGAGCCGATTTGGATCACCACCGGTATCGGCAGCGAAGATTTCGCCGTTCCTAACCGCCTGGCGTGCACGGGATCCTTTGACGACGTACTCGCCGATGGCTTCGGCGTCGGTGATTGTGTAGGCCCAGAGATCGGCCTGCGCTTCATTTAACGCGCCGCCTTCGGAACCTTCGAGGCCCGCGATGGGAGTCGATATCGAGTGGGTACCTTCGTGATAAACAACCGCGCCATCTTTGCCGAGATCGTTGAATAGATAACCGTGTCCATACACCGTCGGGTTTACGACGACTGTCTGTGGCCCGGCCGGAGTGTCAACAGTTTCACTGGCAGGGACGGAAAAGGCATTGTCGAGTCCCAGCATCGATCGCAGCGCAGCATCAGGACTCGTCGTATCGATCGGACCTCCCAGCAACAGACCACCATCACTCGGGAAATGCGGCAAACCGACGAGTGGGCGATCGCTGTTCGGGAAGTTATCCGGAAAGCTGCCCTGGCCCAGCCGGTTATGCACCGAATCGCCGCGACGGTGGATGTCGAGCATGTACTCGACGAGATAGTTAATGAAGAAAAAGATATTTACGTCGTCGATGTGTTCGGCTGGTTCAGCCAGGTCATCCGCTTCGTTCGGCTGCGCTTCGAGTGGCGCGTTGTTTTGGCGGAAGTGCCACGTACCGAGGGCTGCCTGCGGAAATGGTTGCTGCGTAGCGAGCACGTTGCGAACCAACGCGTGCGGACCGGCGAGCGTGCCGGCGGCGCCGGTAGCATTCGTGCCCTCGTTGTAGTTACGAAGTTGCACGCGGAGCAAACCGGCAGGCTCGCTGTTGTCATCGAGCTTGAGCTGGTCTGTATCCGGATTGGCAATCTCGGGATGGTTTGGATAAATGTCCGCTGTGTACGGAAGCGGCGCTTGCTGGGCCAGAACTTTGTTTTCGCGCGCCAGGATTTGGCCGTTGCTTGCGTCAACCTGCGTGACGAACAAGCCAAACGGATTCTGCGAGAACCCAATTACGTTCCAGGCCAACTTATAACCACTGGCCGTCGGAAAGATATTCAGCTTTGGCGCCCGCAGCACGGGCGCGATTTCCTGTTTCAGCGCGTCGAAAGCTGGCTTGGTGGTTTGTTCAAACCCACCAGGCAGTGCCAGAGCGTGTTTTGCTATAGCAGCTTGAGCACTCGCCGCCGCCGCGTCCGCTCCTAATGAGGGCGCATTAGCCACGCTGAGATCGCGGAACGTTGGTCCATAGACCATGCGAATCTCTTTGTTCGCAGTCATCACGAATCCGAGTCCACCATGCAGCACGTTCAGTCCACCGGAACGTTGTTGGAAGCGAAGCAGGTAACCTCCAAGCGCTTCCTTTTGATCGACCAGTACCAAAGCTGACGGGTCGATGCCGAACAGCGACGAATTCGCCGCGACGAAAGAGCGGGCGATGTTTTCAGGCGTATCGCTTGAGGCCGCGGTATGGAAACCACGAATTACATCTGGAGAGCCGGCGAAGGAGTTCCACCGGACCACGGTCTGATTACCGTAATTGTTCTTGAACTGATCGATCGCGGCCAGCTGCGCGGAGGTGGCCTTTCGCAGCCCGGCCGACGTGGCATTCACATCGATGTTCGGCGCCACGGCCCGGTAGGGGTCGATGGTGCGGGTATTACCGCCCGCCCGGGTTGAAGAAAATGATGGAAAGATTACGGCTGCTACGAGCGCTACTAATGCCAGCAGCGCGAGCATTCTTGAATCATTGCTTTTCACTTGAGTCGTCTCCTTCAAACGGTTTGAGCGGTTTTTGCTGGTTATCAGCTTATGGAAGCGGCTTGAGGAATCCTTGAGGAATACTTGAGAGGAGTGAATGAAGAACTCTTGAAGCGAAAAGTAACGGATTCGCAATATTCCGGATGCTCTCTGTTCCCCTCCTCTTGGGAGGGGTTAGGGGAGGGCTTGAGGCGTTAGCTTTTTCTTTTTTATTGGAGGAGGTGTCAACGTCGCAACTACCAAGAGTTTTTCAATCCTCTGCAAGAAGAAAGATTCGATGACGATCAATTGAAATGAAAGTCGACGCTACCTCCAAGAATGAAAATGGGGCGCTCGCAGGCCCTCCCCAACCCTCCCAAAGGGAGGGAGAATCACCACGAAACACATTAAAAAAAAGGGCCACGCTTAATGCGTAGCCCTTAGTAGTTTCCAATCTAAAACGAAACTTACCAGTTCACGTCGAATTCGTACTGAGAGGCGCCACCGCGCGTGTCTCTGACGCGGATGACCGCCGCGTAGTTATTCTCCCGTGAAGGTTGTTGCTCAACAAAAACCTCGCCCCGGCCCCTTCTCTTGGTGACGGTGACATTAGCGCGCCGCGCCGGTAACGACGAGGTGAAGTTTGTCACTGCGTCGTATGACGGAGAGCCGCCGATAGTTTGCACTTCAGCCGTGCCGCCGCGAATGATGATACGGACGTCATCGTCCACGGTGCCTCTCCAGGTCATCTGCCCGCTGCGCGAACCGCCCTGGTCTGGCCACGGGTAGCCCGGGGTTCCGGTACCGCGACCGAGCTCTTGATCAATTTCAGACATCAGACGCTGCACATTGTTCCACCGCCCTCTTTGCAGGTTGTTACGGTCCGCCGCGTTGTATGTTGCCTGGAGCAACTGAAAGGCGTCTCGTAACTCTTCATTGCCGCGGCGATCAGTAACCATCCGGTTGAATAGTTCGGCAGCAGCATTGAATTGTTTGGCCATCATCACTGCTTCAACGTCGTTACGCGCGGGGCGAACTCCACGACGGTAGTTGTTATAGGCCGTATCAGCCACAGACGCGCTCTCAGTAACGAGCTGCGCGGAATACTCACTCAGGCGCGATCGGCCAAACTGAGCGAAGGCGGCGTCTACTGTAAAAAGCGTGACGATCAAAACCAGGAATGTTTTTGCGATCATTTTTCCTCCGATCCCATCATGTTGATTCCAACTTACCAATCTTCGGTTGCAATGTACTTGAGTACGGACTTAATAGACGCTACAGCATAAGTGCCATCGGCTCGCGCCACCGGCAAGTGGCGATATTGTCCCATCGACATCTTGTTCAATGCCGAGGCGACCGAGTCTTGTTCGTGAAGTGTCTCAGGATTCCTGGTCATTAACTGTGTTACTGGCGAATCGCTATCCCACGTTAGCGAGCCACCACCCACTGTCGAAGCAAAACGCCCAAGCAAATCGTGTTCAGTAAATATGCCGGCCAGCTTTCCGTCCTCCAGCACCAAAGCACATCCGGTCCTGGCAGCCTTCATTCGCTGCGCGACTTCCCCCGCCGGTGAATCAGCCGAAACCAAAATCGGATCGTCGTAATCGAGCTGGCTGAGCTGGTCTTCCATCACTGAGCGGGCCAGGCCTTCCGCCGCATCTGCGCGCGGAACATCGAGATCACGAAATGGCGCAAGACAGTTCTCGCAACGATCGATGCCGTCGATATTCTCCGAGCCACAGGCTGGACAATTCATTATCGGATTCCTTTGTGTAACGGCTGCGGGTTGGTGTTATTTCGTGTTCTTCGTGGATCGCTTTTTTGCAGCGTAAAAACGATCCACGAATTACACGAAATACACGAAACCAGATTCCCGATCAAGGGACTATCTATCCGATTCCCGATCAAGGGACTATCTATCCTTTTCCCTTTCCTTTTCCGCCGCCCTGGCTCTTTCCGCCAGCCGGCGCACGTTCAGGCTTGTTAGCTTTTTCCCTGGGCGCTGATTGAACGCGCTGTGGTTGCTGCGCCGCCTGTGAACGTCCCTGAGGCTCACGTGCGCGAGGCACGTCCTGACGACCACGCGGGGTTTCCGGTTGCGCGGCCCTGCCCGGATTGCTTACACGCTGCCCCTGCGGTTGTTGCGCGGCCTTTCGCTGTTCCTGCTCAAGTTTGCGCGCCTGTTGTTCTGCCTGGCGGTTTCCTTTCGCAGCCTCGCGGTTCAAACGATCAAGCTCTTGTCTGCGTGCGACGTCGTCGGGCTGACCAGAACGAACCGGCTGATCTCCGCGAGTATCACGCACCTTAAACTTCTCGCCTTTCGATTTATCAGAAACACGTTCAACTTTCAGCGCACGTGCAAAGTCACGTGCACCATGCCGTCTAATCGGATCCTGGCCTACGAACACCGTTCGCTCCGCAAGTTTCTTTGCGATGCCTGGAGGCAAGTCCTTCTTGCCACGTCCCCATGCTGATCTAAGCGCCGCATTTCGAAGTGGCGTCAGAGCCAGCGGCTCGAGGGTCGGACGCACCGAAGTCAACACATGTGGATCAACGCGCCTGATGTAGCGCGGGTCGATGGATCTGCCAAACGCATCGACAGGAATCATTGTTACCGCACCCGGAATCGCAAGATTCACGAGCTGCGTCTGAATCAGATCAGTGTTCGATAGGTAGTGTGGTTGCCAGTTGGCGTCGTAATACCGCGGGGCGTACGGGTCGCCTGGTCCAAGTGGTACCCAGCCAATCTGATTGTTATCAAAGGGAATGAAAGCGACGAGTGCCGGTGCATAAGCTGGCGTCACGTCTCGCCCTTCCGGAACCCAGTACCACTGATTTCCCGAATTGACCCAACGGCCGTAGTGATATGGCGTGTAGCCCCACGGCTCAGCCGATACCCAGGTCATTCCGTACGGATAATCGTTTACCCAATAGCCGTCCTGATATGGCGCCCAACCTTGATCCACGCGAGGTCTCCATGCGTGGCCATACCCGTCAACGTTTTGCCAATCGCCGTAACGATCCAGGTCATACCCACCAGGGATGTCATAGTTCACATACTGGTAAGTAGTGTTGTTGCGATATGGATCATAATAAAAAGGATCGTTGAGGTACGAATCGTAGTTCACGTAACGGCCATCGTAGTTATCCGGATATTGGTATCGATAGTAATCGTCAACCATGTAACCGGCATCTCGTCCATCGAGCCGCGAAAGCAAAACCTGGGCAGCCGTTGTTCCGGCGAGCGTCAACATCTCGCCTTTGCCGATCTGGCCCGATCCTGCAAGGCCCGCCACCTGGGCCAGTCCACTTAATACCGAGACGAGTACATTACCGTCGTTATCAAAACCAACGTTGTACAAGCCAGGTTGGACAAAGTTGACTGCGCCGTGCGGTGTAGCGACTTCAAAAATTTCATCGTTGTCGAGATATCCAACATCGAAAAAGGCAGAGCCGTCACGAAGTGCGACCTGTGTGCGGTCGTCATAGAGACTAACTACATCCAGCGAAGTGTTGGGATCGAGTCGAGCGAAGTTGCGACCACTAAACGCCAGCGAGGCACGCGAGCCATCACGAGTGTAAATTCGATCGCCTACGGAAAACGGCTGGTTTGCCGTCGCTTCTACCCACTGTCTGTTCTCTTCAGCTATTTGTTGATCCGTAGTTGTGTCCGCTCCTTGAAGCGCATCGCTAAATGCTACGTCACCCTCCACGCGCTGAATGCGCGCTACCTGTGGTAACTCTTCAGCCGATGCCGTACGTTCATTGTTGTTCATCCATAGCGCCACGCCTACGCCGGCGATTGCCGCTACCACGATGGCCATGATCGTCAGGTGCGGCCAGATCTTTATTCTGTTCATATCAACTCCTTAAGTAGAAGACGATGGGTGGGGCAAGCTAATCCGCCCAAATAACCGTCCGCATTTTCGTATCTCACTTAGTCATAAAAATTGTTCTTACTGGGTTTACCGCAAGCTTTGTGCCTGTTTAGTGGGGAAAACCCCGAGGAATGCGAAGGAATAGCGAGAAACGCGCCGGCGAGCGCGTCGTCACACTTTGGTTAACATTTTGTAATGAGAACGCTAGAAAACGAGGTGGGACTTAACCGGTGTGCCGCATACCGTTTGGGCTGTGACGTACTTATTCGAGGCGCAACACTAGCCTTGGAGGTCCGCCAGGATTTCGGCTTCTAAACGATGCGCAACAATGTCGGCTGCGCGGTCAGGTAACAGTCGAATCATTTCTTCCAGTTTCGTAAAACCATTTCTAATGGCATTCACGTTGTCACGATAGCGCTTCAACTGTTCCGCGCGTGAGGCTTCATCCCAGTGTTCCAAGTCCACCGCTTGAGAAACGCGTGGCAGAGCGCGTCGTGCCCTTCCAAGGGCGAGCTTCGCGCGACGACGCGCGCGTCCATCGCTTCCCGTGGCCATCGCCGCAATCACAGACGCCATCAGATCTTCGCGCACAGCGAAAGCGCCGGAGCTAGCCACACCGTAAATCGTTCCGCCGCCTGATTCGATGTAGGCGTTGCCCCAGCTCGCGGAGCCTATATCAGTGAGAGTGTCGCGTATGACGTTGACTTGCAGGCGGCGGTCTAAGGGTAGATTGTTCGCATCGTCATCATTTGCCGCCCGTTTGCAGCCGATGTAATAGCCCAAGCCCTGCTTCATTCCGTAGGTTGAAAAGCCGTTCGTCTTCTCGCCATAAACGTCCATGAATTTATCGAGACCCAACTTGACCACTTCAGCACACGGCATCTTGAACTCGGGCGGATCCTGAGCAGCAAAGGACGTGACGCTCAACAACAACGTGAGTGCGAAAAAGACTGCCAATTTAGTCATTGAGTTTTGATGACCACGCTTCCCTTGTAACGCAAACTGTTAGTTTGCGAACGACGGTGCAGGGCCCGGTGACGAAGGCACGCAAACTAACAGTTTGCGTTACGGTTTCTTTGCGGCTCGCTTGGTTTTCAAACGTGCCTTGAAAACTCTCTCACCGCCGGATTCACCTTTGCGCTTCGACGTATTCATCGCTGGAACCGACGGTGAATTAGTACTCGGTTTGCTCGCGTCAGATGCGACGTGCTGAGACGACTTGTCCGCAAACATTTTGTTAGCGCTCTTGCGACGCCCTCGCAGCGCCGGCGTCTCGGCTTTGGCTTCGCGGTTCTGGTCCGGCGCCCCGCCAGTCCCCATCTGTTGGCCTCGAGGCTTCAACCGAATACCGACCTTATGTTGATCTTTTCTGGCTGCCATTGCCCAATCCTCCCCCTGTGTAATGGGCGGATTATTGCACAAAACAAAGGGCTTGCCCTCTGATGTGCGGAAGGTCTGTGACCTTCCGAGAGGAACCCCTCATGGTCTTGGGCTATGCCCTCCGGGGCGAAGCCCAAGATAAACACAGCTTGCCGGTAGGCCAGAGCCCTACCGCACATCAAAGGGCAAGCCCTTTCTTTTGCCACATCTAAAGCCGACGCCCTACTCTCAAGTGTTTTAACGTGGCTTTGCGTTTGCCACCCCGCGGGTCGGCAACTATAATGCGCCAAATTTCGGGCAGCCTTGAATTGTGGGAGATTTAGGCACCCTCGCAAGCGGGTCCCCCAAAGTTAATCTATGCCGGCCCCTTTAAGATGGAAACAGCGTGGACGTGTCGCCCCAATCGGCGGTGCGCCGGAGACTCCTCTCCGTGCGCTCGCGCTCAATCTAAGTAAGGCTGCGCGTACTGCCCTAACCGAGCCTTACCGGCTCACCATCGAGCATCAACAAATTTTTCTGAAGCGCTTGCCACGAGAGCTCGACGGTTTTCGCGTAGTTCATCTCTCTGACGTTCATCACAGCCCTTTCACCAGCCGGAAACAAATAGAACGCGCAGTCACTACCGCCAGCAGGTTGCAGCCGGATATCATTGCACTTACCGGCGACTACATTTCCCACAACCGTGAGTATGCAGCTCCTTGTGCGGAGATCCTGGGCCGCCTGCGCGCGCGCCATGGTGTTTATGCTGTGCTCGGTAACCACGATCACTGGACCGATGCGGCTTTGATTACCGACCTGTTCCGCGCCGAGGGAATCACCGTTCTGATTAACCAGGGCATGCGCTTCGAAAAGAATGGCGCCGCCTTCTGGCTCGCCGGGGTTGACGACGCAATGGTTGGTCTCGAAGACCTGTCATTGGCGCTCGCCGGTTCACGCGACGATGAGATGAAACTGGTGCTGGCCCACAACCCGATCATCCTAAGACGGGCAGCGCGTGAAGGGGTGGATCTCGTCTTGAGCGGTCACACGCACGGCGGCCAGGTGAATTTACGCGGAGAACGATCAACCGCCGATCGGCCCCGCCGTCGCTTGCTGAAAGGATTGGCGCGGCACGACGACACTCAGATTTACGTCACCCGCGGTGTGGGTACTGTTGTCCTCCCGGTGCGGTTTGGCTGCCCACCCGAGGTTTCGTTGATCGAATTACGCAGTGCGTAAGATTAAGCGGTCGTAACGTAAACTGCTGTAGGCCGCAGACAGTGACGCGTTACCAGTCCCGATGTCATCCTCCCGAATCGTCACTGTCCCCAACATGCTCACCGTCTTCCGGATGGTGCTGATTCCGGTATTCGTAACACTTCTCTTCTACCAAAGGTTCGTACTCGCTCTGGCCGTGTTTGTGATTGCCGGACTGACGGACGGGCTGGACGGAATACTTGCCAGGCGCTTTCAACAAGAGTCACAGCTGGGAACCGTGCTGGATCCCATCGCCGATAAGCTGATGATGGTCACGGCGTTCATCGTCTTGTCGATGCGCAGCATATTTCCGCAGCCGGTGCCCAGCCACCTGCCCATCCCGTTCTGGGTAACTATTGCAGTCATCAGCCGCGACGTCTTCATTGTGGTGGGAGCCGCCGCCATCAATATCATGACCGGATTTAGAGGCTTCCGTCCGTCGTGGCTCGGCAAGGCGAACACCACCGTCCAAATAATCGCTATCGCCATCATCATGTTCGCCGCCAGTGTCCCCTACTACACCGGCTATTACTTGCCCACCGTCTACGTCATAGTTTTCACCTTCGCGGTCACGTCCGGCCTTCATTACATCTTCTTCGCTTCACGACTCCTCAACGAAGATCGACGCCAAAACGCTGAAAACGCGCAGGAAACCCAGTAAATCAGCCCTCCATCAGCACCCTCGCAAAAGTTGACAGCGGGACACTCAGGTATTATATTACGTAGGCATTCAACTCGAATTAAGGTGGGCCTGAACAGGGCCGAATATTCTGTGGAGAACATAAAGATATGAGCAAGATTATTGGAATCGACCTGGGAACAACCAACTCGGTGGTTGCGGTCATGGAGGGCGGCGAACCCACCGTCATAACGAATTCCGAAGGCGGCCGCACAACCCCGTCGGTGGTGGCGTTTACCAAGGACGGAAGCCGGCTGGTTGGCCAGGTTGCCAAACGCCAGGCCGTGACGAATCCCGAAAATACCGTCTATTCAATCAAACGGTTTATGGGCCGGCGCTTTAACGAAGTGACGGAAGAAATCAAACAGGTGCCGTACAAAGTGAAGGCGGCGGGCACGGGCGACGTCCGGATTGAGGCGGGTGGTAAGGAATGGAGTCCGCCGGAGATTTCGGCAATCATCCTGCAAAAGATGAAGCAGTCCGCCGAAGACTACCTGGGGCAGAAGGTGGAGAAAGCAGTGATAACCGTTCCTGCTTACTTCAACGATGCTCAGCGTCAGGCCACTAAGGACGCGGGCAAAATTGCCGGCCTCGAAGTGATGCGCATCGTCAATGAGCCAACTGCCGCGGCACTCGCTTACGGGCTCGACAAGAAGAAAGACGAGACGATCGCTGTATTCGACTTTGGTGGTGGTACGTTTGATATCTCGATTCTTGAAGTTGGCGAAGGTGTTGTCGAAGTTAAGTCGACCAATGGTGACACACACCTTGGCGGCGACGACATCGACGAGCGTTTAATCGAGTGGATTATCGAAGAGTTTAAGAAAGATCAGGGCATCGATCTTTCCAGCGACAAGATGGCTTTGCAGCGTCTCAAGGAAGCGGCCGAGAAAGCCAAGATCGAGCTCTCCAGCACCATGGAGACTGAGATCAATCTGCCCTTTGTCACCGCTGATCAATCAGGACCGAAGCACCTCGCGATGAAACTGACGCGGGCGCGTTTTGAACAGTTGGCGGAGCCAATTCTCAACCGGCTGAAAGGCCCGGTCGAACAGGCCATTAAAGACGCGGGCGTCGATTCGAAGAAGATCGACGAGGTGGTGCTGGTTGGAGGTTCTACTCGTATTCCCAAAGTTCAGGAGATGGTGCGTGACCTGTTTGGCAAAGAGCCAAACAAGAGCGTAAACCCGGATGAGGTGGTGGCCATTGGAGCTGCTGTTCAGGCGGGCGTGTTGTCCGGTGAAAAGACCGACATCCTGTTACTCGACGTAACTCCGTTGAGCCTTGGCATTGAGACGCTCGGTGGGGTGTTCACGAAGTTAATCGAACGCAACACGACCATCCCTACGCGCAAGTCGGAGATCTTTTCGACGGCTTCTGACAACCAGACCTCTGTTGAGGTCCACGTGCTGCAGGGTGAACGGCCGATGGCGAGCGACAACCGCACGCTTGGAAAGTTTCACCTGGTCGGCATTCCGCCGGCACCGCGTGGCATGCCTCAAGTGGAAGTCGCCTTCGACATCGACGCTAACGGTATCGTGAATGTTTCGGCCAAGGACATGGGCACGGGCCGCGAACAGAAGATAACCATCACTTCGTCATCTGGTCTCTCGAAAGAAGAGATCGACAAGATGATGCGCGATGCGGAGTCGCACGCTGCCGATGACGTCAAGAAACGCGAAGAAATTGAAGCACGCAACCGTCTGGACGGTTTGACCTACCAGATGGAGAAGACGCTGAACGACAATCGCGAAAAAGTCGGAGACGTTGCAGGTGAAGTTGAGACGGCGATCGCTGAAGCCAAGAAAGCCCTGGCTGAAGGCGGTGTCGACCGTTTGAACGAAGCTTTCAATCAGCTTCAGGCTGCGTCACATAAGATGGCGGAAGCTCTTTATCAACAAACCGCTTCGACTGGCGGCGAAACGCCGGGCGAGGAACAGGCGTCTGCGGCGGGTGCGTCGACTGCGGGGGGCGCAGGCGACGACAACGTCATCGACGCTGAGTATGTCGACGTAGACGAGAACAAGTAGCATTTCCAATTGCCGATTGCCGATTGCCGATTGGTCAGTGGCCTATGTCGAGCTTTTAATGCGCACGATGTCCAGGTTGCAGATCAATCGGCAATTGGCAATTGGCAATCGGCAATTCACTGATGGCTAAACAAGACTATTACGAAGTACTGGGCATTAAGCGCGACGCCAAGCCGGAGGAGATCAAGAAAGCCTACCGGCGTCTGGCGCGTAAGTATCACCCAGACGTAAATCCGGGTGACAAGGCCTCGGAGGAACGCTTCAAGTTAACTACTGAAGCGCACGATGTACTTTCGGATCCCAAGAAACGTAAGGTCTACGATCGGTTCGGACAGTATTCCGACAATCTCGCCGATGCAGCTGCGCGTGGTGCTGGTCCAACAACCGGACGCGCTGCGCCCAATTTTGATTTCAGCGGATTCGACTGGAGTACTGGCGCAGGCGCCGGCGGCTCTTCATCCGGCAGCAGCTTTCGCGACATCTTCGCCGATCTCTTTGGCGGCGGCGCGCGGGAGCAGGAACCGCCACGCCCACAGCCAAAGAAGGGTGCCGACATCGAGATGCCCCTCGCCCTAAGTTTCGAAGAGGCGATCAAAGGCATAACCACCAACATCACAGTGAATCGTTCTGAACAGTGTTCCCGTTGCAACGGTGCGGGAGACATTGGTGGACCTGTGACGGTCTGCTCGACATGTAATGGCTCGGGCCAGGTGCAACGCGCAGGTGGGCGGTTGCGGTTTGCTCAAGAGTGCAGTGATTGCGGCGGGACCGGCCGGAGACGTTCACCTTGTTCTTTGTGCAAGGGCAAAGGCACGATTCCAAAAACCGAAAACGTAAAAGTGAGAATCCCTGCCGGTGTTGAAACCGGCTCGCGCGTGAGAATTCCGGGGAAAGGCCAGGGTGGCCGACTCGGTGCGCCCGCAGGTGATTTGCACATCATCACCAACGTCGGCACCCACAAATACTTCACGCGCAAAGGCGACAATATTTACGTGATCGTGCCGCTCACTGTGCCGGAAGCAGCCCTCGGAGCAAAGATTGAAGTGCCGACGGTAGAAGGCAAGGCGCAACTTCGTATTCCGCCGGGCACGCAATCCGGACAGAAGTTTCGTTTACGACAGCGGGGGGCGCCGTCGTTGCGAAATCCAGGCGCGCACGGCGATCAGTTTGTCGAAGTGCAGGTAATGTTGCCGAAGGTGATTTCAGAAGAGACCAAGGAATTGCTGCGGCAGTATTCGAAACTGAACTCGGAGAACCCGCGTGTAGAGATGGGGTTGGAATAATGATGTCGAATGTCCAAAGTCCAATGTCCAAGGTCAAAAGCCTCTTTGCGTGGACAGACATTGGACTTTGGACATTGGACACGGGTGATGAAACGTAAAGCCAAAACATACACAATCAGCGCTGTGGCGGATCAGTATGGTCTGCACCCGCAGACGCTGCGTATGTACGAGCGTGAAGGATTACTGAAGCCTTCGCGGTCAGAGGGCAATACGCGTCTTTACACCGATCCCGATCTCCTTCGTCTCGAGCTCATTCTTTCCCTCACGCGCGACCTTGGCGTCAACCTCGCCGGAGTGGAAATCATTCTCAACATGCGCGAAAAGATGGAAAGCATGCAGCGCGAGTTTGAACGCTTCTTCCAATACCTTCAGTCTCACGCTGAAGAGCTGACCAATTTCGAGCCACCCGAGGAAGGAACAAGCGACGCGCTGGTGCCCATCTCACGTGCCGCCGCCCTCCGCCGCGGTTCAGCTTCACGCGGCTAAACTCCCTTAACAGAGTTCTTGCATTTCCTGGTTTCTCACTTACGCACCTCTTCGCGTGACGTAAACGAACCGCGAGAGTAGCCTACGCCACACAGTAAAAGACCCCTCACTCGTCAGGATCTCCGCCACGCGCGCACTACTTAGATTCTGCATTGTGATCACCCAGCCGCTGTTGGAAATCACAAATGAGAAATCGTGAGTCAATCGGCGTCATTCATTTCAGTCTTGTCTTTTTTATCCTGCAGCTGGTTCAACTAACTGCGCCCGCGCAGGATCTCGACAACGTCACGATCAGCGGATGGGTTGTAGATCAGAACGCGGCTGTCATACCCGGCGCGACGGTCGAGGCGATCCTGGTTAAGACCGGCTCTGCGAGAACGGTTGTTACTGACCCTGATGGACGTTATCTAATCATCAAACTGGAGCCAGGGGTTTACAACGTGCGAATTGCGGCGACAGGCTTCGCCGGGCAGGAACGAACGGAGCTAACTCTGATTTCCGGACAGAACCTGCAGCTCGAAATCACGCTACTTCCGCAAGGTGTAACGGTCGATCCTGTTAACGTCCTCGCTACTGACGCGCCGGGGGTAGACACGTCGCGAACTGTAGTTGGTGGGACGGTGACCACCGCCGAGATTGAAGCGTTGCCCATCGCGTCGCGCTCGGTGCTTGATCTGATTTTTACTTTACCCGGCGTCTCTGTAGAGGCACTGTCCACGCGCGACCTTGCCGAGGATCGAAACACCAACGCGTCGCCCACGCCGGAAGAGTCAGGTACGTTCTCACTGTCCGGCGGTCCCGCCTACTCCAATAACATCACCATCGACGGCCTCGACAACAACGACGATCGCGCGGCCCGCGAGCGTTTCCAACCCTCGGTTGAAGCCGTTGAAGAAGTCCAGGTAATCACTAACCAGTTCTCGGCGGAGTATGGTCGAGCCTCGGGCGGCCGGATTAACATTCGCACACGAGGCGGATCAAACGACTATCGCGGCCGTTTCTTTTACTTCTTCCGCAACGACATTCTTAACGCTAACACTTCAAACAATCAGGCCCGCGGACTTCCACGACTGCCGCTCGAGCAACACAATCCAGGCTTCACCTTCAGCGGACCAGTTCGTCTTCCCTTCTACGACGGACGCCAGCGAACCTTTTTCTTTTCTGCTTACGAGTATGACACCCAGCGTGACTCAGCAACGATCGATACGCTCGTACCAATTCAGCAGAACCCGCTGTTTCCGATTGCCCGCCCGACGCTGACTGACCCAAACGCGATTGGAGCGCTTCGTATCGCCGAAGGGATAGCTCCCTTTGTCGAAAACGTAAGCACACCTTCGAAGAACAGCATTTTCACCACACGCGTAGACCACCAGTTCAATGAAACGCATCACGGCTCGGTGCTTTACCAGTTGGGGCGTCAAAACAACCTGCGACAATTTGGTGGTGGCAATCGCCTGGCGGAAGCATTGCTTGGCAGAACGCGCGGTACGGATGCTATTTCCTACACCGACAATCTTGTTTTCTCGGCTAACCTGGTAAATCAGGCACGCTTACAGTTTTCGAGATTGACGCCGGGAGTGCAGACATCTGGTGGCCGGCGGCCAGTAGTTCTGATCACGTTGAACGATCCTTTGCCTTCAACCGATCCGCTGCAACGCTCCGGAACGTTGGTCGCCGGTTCATCGACATCGGGAGCGACAGACCGCAGCGAAGAACGATGGCAAGTTCAAAATGTCCTGTCCTGGGTTGTAGGTTCTCATTTACTGAAATTTGGAGGTGACATACAGAAAGTAAGTTCCACTTTCATTGATTTAACCGATGTCTCAGGGACGTTTTCTTTTGACAGTGCAGCCGATTTCATAGCCAACACGCCCAGCCGCTTCCGCCAAAATTTTCAGGCGCAGTCAACGCAGAACAATACCTACCTCGGGGTCTTCATTCAGGACGAATGGCGGATCAAGTCAAACCTGATGTTGAGTTATGGATTGCGTTGGGAAAGTGAATCGATTGTCGATGACGTGAACAACTGGGGTCCGAGACTATCCGTCGCGTTCGATCCATTTAAGTCTGGCAAAACTGTAATCCGCATTGGCGCCGGAATTTTTTATAACCGGGCTCTGCTGCGCACCATAGACGATTTCACGCTCGGCGCGAATCAACTGCTCTTCGATACGAACGACCTGATCGATCCTGCGACCAGACAGATTGGGAGCGCAGACTTTCGACGTAACTTCATCGCTACCCACCTGCAGTTCCCGGAGGCGCTGACCAGCGATTCACCTCTGGTGCGGCAATTCGGATCAGTGAATCTCGGTTTTTCTCGCCGGTTAGATCCCAAGCTACGCATTCCTGAGAGCTATCAGGCTAACGTTGGGTTTGAACGAGAATTAGCCGGTGGGTTTGTTTTTGAATCCAACTTCACCTTTAACCGCGGACTTCATCTGTGGCGGGAATTCAATGCGAACGCGCCGAGGCTGCCCAACGGTTTCCGCAACTTCTCCGAGTTTCTGGGTTCTCAGGACTTTGCAAACTTTGCCAATGGCTTACCTGGTCCGCGTCCGCTCTACAACGCTTCGACGGCTGGCGAGCTCGTACGTTTTGTTTCCGCGCCGCCTAATCCAGCCAATCCCAACGCGATTGTTCGCGTAGTCGAGTTTGGCGTTCCGGTATCTATTTTCAATCTCAACAGTTTCTCTTCCACCACCGCGGTGGAAGTAGCTCTGGCCGCGTTGAACCGGCTGCGCCCCGATCCCACTCGCGCAGAAGTTGAGCAACTCGTCTCTGCTGGAAACAGCATCTATCACGGGCTCACGCTCGAGTTGCGCAAGCGCTTCAAACGCACCAAGTCGTTCAGTGTGTCGTTTCGCAGCGCCTACACGCTTTCATTTCTGGAAGACGACGGAGTGGTCAACACGTCAGACGCGCTTGTGGCAGGCGACTTTGCGGGGGAACGGGCTCGCAGTCTCCTCGATCGTCGTCACCGGTTTGTATTCTCGGGAACGGTGGATACGCCAGGCTATCTCGGAAAGCTACGCTTCTCACCGATCCTAAGAATTGCTACGGGGGCGCCCTTTAATATTTCCATCGGTGGCGTCGATCGAAATTTGGATGACGTGAGTAACGATCGGCCCATCTTCCACGGCGACCCGTCCTTGCTGCGTTGGCGCCGGCCGGGCGAGCCCATTGATCCCGCGATCGTAAATCTGTTTGCGATACCTACCATCGGCCAAACCGGCAACTTGCCTCGCAATGCCGGCATTGGGCCAGGTCAGTTCTTTCTCGACTTAGCTATTACTCGCGAGTTTCGTTTGACCGACCGCATGAGACTTCGCCCGGTCATTGAGGTAGACAACGTACTCAATAAGACAGTCTTCAGTTTCGGCAGTGAGTTCATAAACTTCAACGCACTCTCACCAACCGCCACGCCTGAACAGCGGCAGGCCTTCATCGACTCTTTTCTGGTCACGACACGCACACTGCGACCCAGGCAGATCCGCATCGGTGTGCGACTCGATTTCTGATTAGTGGGATGAAGAAAGGGGAAGTCCCTGAAGGAATTGCGCGAGGCGCGCGTGTGCCTGTCCCTGCGATTTAATGAACCGTGAGCCGATGGTGTAGGTGGCCACGGCGCCACTCAGTGTCTTCTTGAAGTAAACCGCCTCAAGCTCGAGACCGACTGGACCGTCAGGCAACCGCAGCTCAGCATCAAACGATTTGTCTTTGGCGTTAAGGTAACGATCGATGTTTCGCGCGGAAACAACCAGAGCCATTCCTGACTCACTGATGTTGCGAGTACGCCCTACCAGGGTTAATCGTCCCGAGTCACCGATCCTGGTAAAGGATGCCGGTGGCCGGAATCGGATGGTCACTTCTAATTGTACCGCCCGCCGACGGTGAATTCGGCGGCCTGGCTCATTTTTCATTACGCCTTGTCGGCCTGGAGGATTCGGCAGAACGTGATGGGCGATAATCTACCACATTGGGCCGGTGATCGGTCGTCAAGATGTTCAGAGTTCAACCTAAGTAGTGTCTTGCGAGAGCGAGCAACCTAAAGGTTCGACTCTGAACGTCTTCGCGACCCACATAATTTGCCCTCACAGATCGCGTTTGTCCCCTGTGATAAACTGCCGCAGATTGAACTCCCATAATGTCGAACCTTCGATCACAAGAAGAACACGTTAGCGAAGTTGATAGCGCCCTGCTCGACGCCGAGTTGTTCCTGAAATACAAAGCTCCAGAACGTGCGTCCAGGCGTTTGCGCGCCGCGCTTGAAAGCAATCCCCGGTCGATTGCACTGCGCGAACGTTTGCGCGAAATCGCCATCACGCAAAAACAGAAAGAGGAAGCGGCGCGGCACTGCCTGTCCCTGGCGAGCCTCTACACCGAGCGGGACGAGTTTGACACCGCATACGATCGCCTTCTGGAAGCGAAGCAACTTGATCCGCGGCTGAATATTGCCGCCGGCCTCGAGGCGGTCCGTCGCGCCCGTCGTCCTGATTTGAAACCTGAACCAACTTCCGTCGCACGCTCACAGAGAGTCGACTACGTAACACTGGCAGGCGATCTTGCTGTCATCAACGTATTCGACGTCATCCAGGTGATCGAAAACGCCAAGATTGGGGGCGTGCTCGATATGAATAGCGATGCGCACTCCGGTCGTATATTTTTCAACGAAGGCCGAATTGTTGACGCGGAGTCAGAGGGCGCCACTGGCGAGGATGGATTTATGAAGATCGTAGAAATTACGAGCGGCAGTTTTCAGTTTCAGAAGACGAATAATGAATTTCCGGTGCGCATCACAGCCGCCAGCAACACGAATTTGATTCTCGACACGCTGCGGCATCTCGATGAATCAAAAAAGTGAAAAGAAGTGTAAACACTCTCTGCTTTACGTCTATGCACTGCTAAGTTATTCTAGACGTTACCAACTCCCGCAAGCCCGGCACTAAACCTCCCTGACATTCTGCGCTCAGCGTTAGAAGTCCTAGTGGACGTGTGTACTTAAACGAGCTTTCGAGGAGAACATGCGGGCAAAACTACAGGCATTAGTAATTGACGATGATCCTGACATCACCTCGCTTCTGGCCGAAGTTTTACGCCAGCAAGAATGGCAGGTTACAGAAGCGGGATCAGCACAAGAAGCTTTCGACCAGATAACAGAGCGATCGTGGGGCGCAGTGTTTTGCGACATCAACCTTGGTGGTCCTCAGGATGGATTCGCTGTACTACGCCGCTTCAAACAACAAATGCCGGCCGCTCCCGTGGTCTTGATGACAGGCTATGGGAGCGGTTTAGGAGCGCTGGATGCTTCATCGTTTGGAGCTTACGACTACATTCTCAAACCTTTCGGTATAGAGGAGGTCCAATCGATCTCCCAGGCCCTTAAAGAACAGGTACTGAATTACCATCCTCGACGCGTGCGTTCACCGGTTGCCGCTACCAGGTATCAACCCTCATTACGGGTCATCGGTCGTAGCGCCGCGTTCATTAATGTAATGAAGCAAGTAGGGCGCTTTGCGTCAACTGATCTCCCTGTGTTGTTGACGGGGGAATCGGGTACCGGCAAAGAGGTAATTGCTTCATCTCTCCATAGCCGGAGTCCGCGCAGGGACTCTCCTTTCATCACCGTAAACTGTGGAGCGGTCTCAGCCGAACTAATCGAATCCGAATTATTCGGACACGTCAAAGGTGCCTTTACTGGCGCCGATCGCGACCGGCAAGGACTTTGGGCCGCAGCCGACAAAGGCACAGTGTTTCTTGATGAGATTACCGAAACCACAGCGGCATTCCAGGTCAAACTACTGAGGGTGCTGCAACAGGGAGAAATCCGTCCGGTTGGGTCGAACCAAACACTTCGCGTCGACGTTCGGGTAATTGCGGCCAGTAACCGAAACGTCGAAGAGGAAGTAGCAGCCGGAAGGTTCCGGGAGGATCTCTTCTATCGTTTGAACACCGTTTCAATACGATTGCCACCCTTGCGTGAGCGGCGGGAAGACATCCTGCTGCTGGCTCGTAGTTTTGCTGAACGAGTTTTCTCTCTTAAGACCCCGGCGACTTTCTCTGTTGAGGCGATCGAGTTGTTGCAGCGATATCCCTGGCCTGGAAACATCCGAGAGCTGGAAAACGCGGTGGTACTGGCCACAGCTCTGTCTGACGGAACGATTCGCGCGACCAATCTACCTGAACGAGTCAGGAATTATTCGCCCGATGTAAATAAAGAGTCGCCTTCGATTGTTGAATCCGCTAGAGAGTTTGTGCCTTTGGCAGCGATGGAGTGCCGTTACGTCACAGAGGTGTTAAAGCATACGAGCGGCAACAAGCAGGCGGCCTCACGACTCCTTGGCATCGATCGAAAGCGGTTGGATCGGATCATAAAACGCCACAATATCAGTCTCGGCTTTTAAGATCTAATCTCCCTCTCCCCTGGGAGAGGGTTGGGGAGAGGGCCTAAGAAGAAGCAACATTTTATGGTTTTGGGGGAAGCGTCAACACTGGTTGGATTGCATTCGAATGCGACGTTGACGCTTCCTCCAAAAAAAGCGTTAGGCGCGTCGCAAGCCCTCCCTAGCCCCTCCCAGAGGGAGGGGAAAACAATTCGATACAAATCCTTCCTGAAATCTTCGAACAGTCTCGTGGAATAGCACATCACAGCCCTTCACCTTTGGCATAACGAATGCTCTCTTAAGGTGCGCAGCGCCTAGCTGCACACCACGCCGTGATTATGGGGCAATGCGACACGGCGGATTGGCGGCACTCATCCATATCACCCCAAGCGCATTACTTAGTAGCTCGCACTCTCGTTGTTTCCTTGATCATAAATTCAGAAAGGGCTTAGAGATGTCAAAGTACGTTCTTGCTGGCTTACAGTTCTGCACAGTTCTGTTTCTCGCGACAGTGATTAATGTCCAGGGACAAACTCCGGCGAGCCTCACAGATGCGGCCCCGATGACTCCACTTCACCTTCCGGAACCACCTCCTCCGCCGGCGACCAGCGCTAACCTGGTGCTCGATCGATTCGTAAAAGCCGAAAGGCTGGTTCGCGATTCAATGAATCAGCACATGTTCAAGCGCGATGTCCTGCTTCAGACCATCGATCCGAATGGAGAAGTGAACGGAAACTACATTCGCCGATCGGAATTCATTTTTGACGACCGCGGAAACCGTATCGAACGAGTCGTGTATCACCCCGCGCCTTCCCTGAAGAAGATGAAGATCTCGAAAGAGGACATTCAGGATTTGGCGGGCGCGCAGCTGTTGGGAATCGACGTAACTGAACAAAGCAAGTATCGACTCGCTTTTGTGGGCGCGGAAATGTTGGACAACCGGTCCGTATTCGCCATCGACATTACGCCGCAAATGAAACCGAATCCGCACAAGATGCGTGAGCGGTTTTTTGTAGGACGTATTTGGATCGACGCCAAGACGTTTCAGATCGTCAAGGTGCGTGGGAAAGTAGAGCCGCAAGGCAAGCAACGTTTTCCAACTTTCCAAACGTGGCGCGAGACGCCGCAGGGAGAACTATTGTTTCCGACGCGAACACATGCTGACGACATCCTCCGGTTCCCACAGTTTGATGTTCACTATCGGGTCCAGGTGAAATATTACGATTACAAACTCTTCACCGGGAAGGTAACCATTAAAGATATTGACCCAGACGCTGAGATTTCCGAGTCGTTGAACGCTCCTGCAGTTTCACCGGAAAGTTCGAAGCGCCCTATCCCATGCAAAACCAAAAAGTCCGCACCGCCCGTTAGTCTTTATGTGTGGCCGCCGGACACTACAGTTCACGTCTACTTCATGCGCGGCCTCTTTACCAATGAACAGCGCCAGACATTAGTCGCTGCGATGAAGGATTGGAACCACAATGCCCGACAAATCGGCGCCGGAGTTTTATTCAAAGACGCTGGCGAAACCGATCGTCGAGTGCGCTGCAAACAATGCTTGACGATTGCGCGCAAGGATTCTCAAGTCAAAGACAACAACCACTTCTACGCAGCATTTTACCCAATGAATTACCAGCCAAACGGTTGGTTAAATTATGGCTGGATTGAATTTAGTCCCGCGACCACGGATCCCAAGGCGCTGCAGGGGTACATGGCCCACGAACTTGGCCACAGCCTGGGCCTCGACAACTGCCCATCATGTGGTGACAGGAAAAGCATCATGAACAGCTTCCCGGGAGTTAACCGGCACAACGGTTTACTCTCGCCAACGCATTGTGATCTCGAAGTGGTGCGGAGAATTTATGACGGCCACCGGCGACTTGCTGCCGCATCCACTCAAGCACTTTCCGTAGGCAGGTAATAAAGTGAACCCTCTACCAGGAAAGACAACATGGTGCGCGGGCCGATTTCTTTTGTGGTTTGCGACGTTGTTCCTGCTAACCGGTTTGACAGGAACAACTCGGGCTCAAATTCGCGTCGCGGATTGCAAAGTGGGTTCGCGCGCGGCGGCGACCGGATTCTGGACATGGCAGCCGGATACCCGCGTCTACGTGTACGTTCTGCAAAACGCGTTCTCGAAAGAAGAGATTAGCTCCCTGATTACGCCAATACAGTTGTGGGATGCAGTGTCAGAAGTTGCGGAATCCAAAGTGCGGCTTACCTATGCTGGTACAACGCCGGTGCCACTCGAGTGTGAAAACTGTCTAACCATCCTGCGCGGCAATGTCCACAAAGACAAAGCTCGTCACGGCGGTGAAATAAGAGCGTTCGGCATAAACGGAACGCGCATAATCCACCACGCATCGATCGTTATCGATCCAAGGATGAATACTTCTGAATCACTGAAGAGCGCTGTGGCCCACGAGCTCGGGCACAGTTTTGGACTGCAGGACTGCTACGACTGCAAAGATCGCAGCACTGTCATGATCAAGTTTGGTGGCTTTAATTTATCGAATAGGCTGGAAGGACCGACTGGGTGCGACGTCACTCAGGTGAGAAAGGCATATATCGAACTAAAGAAGCGCTACCGCCCGGTTGTGGTGCAAGAGGATGAAGGCGAGGAGGGTGTGCCCGACGACACTCCACTCGTTATCCCCGAGCCGGGAGGGCTGGATCTACTTCTGAAACTGCGACGGTAGCTGAATGGTAAAGACGCTACCTTTTCCGACTTCCGAGCTGACGCTGATTTCTCCTTCGTGCAACAACGCGAGGTGTTTCACAATCGCGAGTCCAAGTCCGGTTCCACCTCGCTCACGCGAACGTGCGCGATCCACTCGATAGAACCTTTCAAACAATCTCTCAAGGTGATGAGCCGGAATCCCCTCGCCCGTGTCTTCCACCACCAGTCGATCGCGACTGCGGTCTGGTGATTGGTCACACTTGATACTTACAGTGCCACCCTTGCGATTGAACTTGATCGCATTGTCGACGAGGTTGGTAAGCATCTGCTCGAGACGCCGCCGGTCCGCATAAACCCTCACATCACCAGGCACGTCGTTTGTCACCACAACCTCCATTGCTTCAGCCTTCGAAGCCAGTGAAGAAACGACATCGTCGACTACCGGCTGCAGCTTCAAACTTTCGCCTTTCACCTGCACATTGCCGGCTTCGATCGCGCTCAGCTCCAGGATGTCATCTATCAAGTCGTGCATTCGCAACGCGTTTTTGCGAATGATCGGGAGAAAACGGCGCGCGGCTTCCTGATCGTCGATCGCGCCGGCCTCCAACGTTTCCACGAAAGCCAGAATCGCGGTTAACGGCGTCCGGAGCTCATGCGAGACGTTGGACAGGAATTCCTGTCTTACCTGTTCGAGACGCTCCAGACGGGTGACATCAACGAACACCCCTAACGCACCTCGCGCTGGTCTTTGCTCACCATTGTCGTCAGTGCTACTGAGAGGAACTACGCGTAGATCGAAGATGAGACGATCTGGTCCATGCGTCTGCACCTTTACGCCGCTGCGCTCGATTCCTTTGAGCGCGTCGAGGAAAGCACCATAAATCGCGGGATTACGAGTCAGTTCCGTGAGCCGTTGCTCGGTCAGGTTTCCCCGGGAGAGGTTGAATAGCCGGTGCGCCGCTGGGTTCGAGGCCACCACCCGCATGTCTTTGTCCACCACCAGCAGGCCCTCACGCATTCCGCTCATGGTCGCTTCAAAAAGCTTACTGAACGCAAAACTGTCTGCCTGCGAATTGTCCTGAGAGAGATTCGGATCCTCGGGATGCGAGGCCGGATCTGAAGTGCGGTAGGAATAGATAACAAAAACCAGCGCGAGGATGACTACGAGTATCGCGGCGATTGCGCGGAAGGCTGATGAGGGAACAAACAGAGCGACTGCAATCGCAACCGCACAAATTAAGATCAGCGATGCGTTGCGTTTGGTCATGTGAACGAAAGTTTATTCGCGCGAGATGCCACCGGTGCCGACAAACCTATAACCAACCCCAACCACTGTCTCGATACTGCCGCCACACTCACCCAGCTTTTGTCGCAGCCGCCGGATATGCACATCAAGCGTGCGCGCGTCTCCGTAGTAGCTGTAACCCCAAACACTATCAAGTAGCTGCTGGCGTGTAATTACCCGGTCCGGGCTCTTGGCCAGTACCGACAACAAAGTGAACTCCTTGTTCGTCAACCTCACCCTGTTGCCGCAGCATACGACGCGTATGTCGTCAAAGTCGATCATCAATTGATCGTCTTCGAAAGTCTTTGGTTTGTTGTCTTCGGCGCGACGCATTACCGCGCGCACACGCGCCAGTAGTTCCCTGACTGAAAATGGTTTGGTGATGTAATCGTCGGCGCCGAGGTCGAGGCCCGCAACGCGATCCGATTCTGACGCCTTTGCGGTCAACATAATAATCGGAGTGCGGCGAGTGGCTGGTTCTCGGCGCAGCCTGCGGCACAATTCAACGCCGCTCATGCCCGGCAGCATAAGATCGAGGATTATTAACGAAGGCGGCTCCTTTTCGTTGAGCGCTGCGGCCAGCCCCGCCTCACCCGTAGCCGCGACGATAGCTCGCAAGTTCTCGCGCTCGAGGTTGTATTTCAAACTCTCCGAGATGTCGGGATCGTCTTCGATGATCAGGACTGGATGAAACATAAGATAGATGTCAGATGTCGGATGTCAGACGAACTTCGAAATTTCGGGAGTTAGATCGACATCTGACGTCTGATATCTCGCATCTACTCTGACATCTGACATCTGATATCTCACATCTACTCTTTGTCGTGCTTAATAAAAGCGGCCTCAGCCATGTAGACCGTCAACTCGCAGATGTCAGTAACATAATCGCCGATCCGTTCCAAATGTTTTGCTACAAAAATAAGGCGTGCATTGCGGGTGGCAGTCTGCGGTTCGGTTACCATCATCTCAATAAGTGTGTGGAAGATGTAGTTGTACAAATCGTTGATCTTCTCGTCGCTCCGAATCACGTCTCGCGCGGCGATAGCGTCGGCCGAAGTAAACGCATCCAACGCGGCACGCAGCATACTCAAAGCGTGTTCAGACATTTTGCGTAGATCAGCAACCGCGGTCAGCTCGGGTTCGTTGTTCAGATCAATGGCGGCACGCGCGATGTTGCACGCGTGATCGGCGATTCGCTCCAGCACGGGCGCCATTTTTGCGACCGAAATTACAAAGCGAAGGTCGCGCGCAGCCGGTTGACGCAAAGCAATGATCTCGATGCACTGGCGATCAACCTCAACCTCCAGGCGGTCAACCTTGTCGTCATTTTCCAGCACTTCCTGCGCGACCTGGCTGTCGCGCTCAACCAGCGCGTGCATGGCGCGCTCCAGCGCCACCTCGGTTTCGCCTCCGAGCAACAACACCTTGTCACGCAGTGAATCAAGCTCGTCGTCGAGATGTCTGTGGTAATCCATTTCCGTCCTCACCCAAACCTTCCAGTTATGTAATCTTCCGTCGTCTTCGAATCGGGGTTCGTAAACATCTTCTCAGTCGGGTTTACCTCGATCAATTTGCCCATCAGGAAAAATGCTGTGGTGTCGGAGACGCGCGCTGCCTGCTGCATATTGTGCGTGACGATTACTATCGTGTACTGCTTTTTAAGCTCATGGATCAACTCTTCGATCTTGGTGGTCGCCATAGGATCAAGCGCCGAGGCAGGTTCGTCCATCAGCACGACGCTGGGCTCAATCGCCAGAGCGCGCGCGATACAAAGCCTCTGTTGCTGGCCACCTGACAAACCCAGGGCCGATTCATGTAGCCGATCCTTAACTTCCTGCCAGATCGCAGCTTTCTGCAAGGCGTCCTCTACCCGGCCTTGCAGTTCGCTCTTGCTTGAAGTCATCCGATTAATCTTCAGTCCATAAGCTACGTTGTCGAAGATCGATTTTGGAAACGGGTTTGATTTCTGAAACACCATTCCCACTCTACGGCGCAGATCTACTACATCAGTCCCTGAACTATAAACATCCATCCCGTCGATCAAAACTTTTCCTTCAACCCTCGTCCCGGGAATCACATCGTTCATCCGGTTGAGCGTGCGCAAGAAAGTCGACTTGCCGCATCCGGACGGCCCGATAAAGGCAGTCACTACGCGTTCCTTGATACCAATACTTATGTCAAACAGCGCCTGGCTTTTGCCGTAAAAGAAGTTGAGATTATTAACGCTAATCATCGGACGCTCACCGGAAGATTGCACCGGTGGTGGTTGCGCAGTTGATTTAGAAAGTTCCGCTGACATCGCCGTTTGTTTCTACCCGAAGTGCCCCGTAATGTATTGCTCAGTCAGTTTGTTTGAAGGGTTCTCAAACATCTTCTTGGTGGGAGCAACTTCTATCACTTCTCCCAGGTACATGAACGTCGTGTAATCAGAAACACGCGCCGCCTGTTGCATGTTGTGGGTGACGATCACGACCGTGACTTCGCGCTTCAACTCGAATATCAAACTTTCAATCTTGGCCGTGGCGATTGGATCGAGCGCGGAAGTTGGTTCGTCAAACAACAGCATTTCCGGATCAGTCGCGAGTGATCGCGCTATGCACAAACGCTGTTGCTGGCCCCCCGAGAGTTGATAAGCCGACTGGCGCAAACGGTCCTTTACTTCATCCCACAAGGCCGCGGAGCGCAAAGATCGTTCAACCTGTTCCGCCAGCGCTTTGCCTGCGACACCTCGTAGACGTAAACCAAAAGCCACGTTCTCGAAAATCGATTTCGGAAACGCGTTCGGTTTTTGAAACACCATGCTCACGCGCATGCGCATTTCAAGTGGATCTGTTTCCGGCCCAATGATGTTCAGCCCGCTGGGCTGCAAAAGAATTTTTCCTTCGTAACGGGTCTCGGGGTAGAGATCGTGAATGCGGTTGAAACAACGTAACAAAGTGGACTTACCACAGCCGGACGGGCCAATGATGGCCGTCACCTGGTTGGCGTGAAACACCATGTTGATATCTTTCAACGCACGGTGTTTGCCGTAGTAGAAATTGAGATTTTCGACCCGGGCCTTCACCTCGTCCGATCTGGCAGTGTCCGGCTTGCCGCCCATACTGGCGGACACTTCTGGCGGTGCGGAACGAACAAACTGTTCTCTGGTCGACATCTACGTTTTTCTTACCACTTAATCCGTTTGCGTACGCGGTAGCGAATCATGATCGCGACAGCGTTCAGTAATAACGTCACTACTATCAATACAATTCCCGCCGCAGCCGCGTTAGTGACGAATGCCTGATCGGGCCGCGAAACCCAATTGAACATTTGAATTGGAAGCACTGCGAATGGCGACCATAGCCAGTCTGCTGAAACGAAAGGAGGTTGGCCCGAGATCGGCGGCGGCGGCAGGAACGCGATAAACGTCAATGCGCCGATCGTGATCAACGGCGCAGTTTCGCCGATGGCGCGCGACAAGGCGATGATGATTCCGGTCATCGTTCCACCCATCGAATATGGCACCAGATGATGGCGCACCACCTGCCACTTGGTTGAACCCAGCGCATACGCCGCTTCGCGAATGCCCTGCGGAATAGTGCGCAACGCTTCGCGCGTGGCGACAATTACGATCGGCAGAATCAGGAACGCCAGCGTTAATCCACCGGTGAGAACGCTCTGGCCCAGGCGAAACTGGTAAACCAACAATCCCAAAGCCATCAAACCGTAAATGATGGATGGCACGCCGGCGAGGTTCGCAATGTTGATTTCGATTAGATTAGTCAGCCAATTCTTCCGCGCGTATTCCTCCAGATAAACTCCGGCAGAGACTCCCAAGGGTACTGCCGCAAACGCTGTCACGATCATGATCAGCAGCGTACCCACCCACGATGAAAGAATGCCCGCGCGATCAGCAAAGCGTGATGGAAACGACGAAAGAAAAGTCCAGTTGAGCCGGCCCACACCGTCCGCAATCAAATCAAATAGCAGCGCACCCAACGTCAGAATTCCCACCAGCGTGCACAGAATGCCGATGATGTTGAAGATGAAGTCCTGTCGCTTTCGCTTCCGGATGATGCCGCTAAAGTCAGCCACTCAGTACACCTCTCTAAAGCGCTTGCGCAGGATGTAGCCAAGGATGTTGAAAAATAACGTCATGACAAAAAGCGTAATGCCCGCCGCAAAAATCGACTGGTATCCGATGCTTCCATGGGGTAAGTCGCCCAAACTTACCTGCACAATGAACGCTGTAATCGTGGCGGCTGGTTCGCGCGGATCGAGTGTCAGGTTTGGCTGCATACCGGCGGCAATCGCCACGATCATTGTTTCACCGATAGCGCGGGAGATGGCCAGGATGTACGACGCGACGATGCCCGACAGCGCTGCTGGATAGACCACCTTGATCGCGGTGATGATGCGATTAGCCCCCATCGCATACGCGCCTTCGCGCAACGACATCGGTACGGCCCGCATTGCGTCTTCACTTAGCGAACTGACATAGGGAATGATCATGATTCCCATGACAACGCCCGCGCTCAACATGTTGAATGTCGGCAAGCCGGGAAACAGCTTTTGCAGTACGGGAGACATAAACTGCAACGCGAAGTATCCGTAAACGACCGTCGGTACGGCACTCAGCAACTCCAGCGCAGGCTTAACAATTTCGCGTAGAGTAGGAGGCGCAAACTCACTCAAATAAATTGCGACGATGGTGCCAATCGGCAACGCTACGGCAAGCGCAACGGCTGTCGTTACGAGCGTACCGAGCACCAGCGGCATGATGCCGAACCGCGGCGAAGCAAATAAGGGTGTCCAAAGTGGCGCCGTTAGAAATTCTTTTATTGAGACGTGGGCGAAGAAGGTAGACGACTCGTATCCCAGGATAAATACGATTCCCAACGTAATCGCAACGGACGAGAGAGCCGCCAGAAACAGAAGCGCCTCAATGAAACGCTCCTTGATGCGTGAAAGTCGCCGCTGGCGGGAAGGCGCTGCCTCAGGCGGCTGTCTGTCGTCAGACTGATCGGCGGCGGCCGCAACCGGATGACGAAGGCTGGGTATCTCGTGCATTGGTTAAAATGAACGGCAGATTACGCAGATTACGCAAATTCGAAACTGAGACAGCAAACAACCGGTTTCTGGCGGTGTCGGTCTCTTGCTTTTCTGACAATCAACCGGAAACCGCCCTAAACGTTCGCCGTCTCCTTAATTCACACCACTAAAATTCACACTACTGGTTTGGCTTAATCCTAATGTGCGTAATCTGTGTAATCTGCGGACAGTTCTTACAGCTTTGGCGTTCGCTTCAACAGTTCCTCGACTGGTAAACCTACTTCCGGGTGTCCACCAAACCCTGAACCTACTTGAAGTGTTTGTAACCGTGCCTTCGCCATCTCGTAGGCTGGGTCGGTCAACGAAACATACTTAACTTCGGTGGCGAGGGTCTTCACGTTTGCCAGATAGAACTCGACAAACTCCTTGACCTCCGGCTTCTCCATCGACTTCTTACTAACGTAGATAAACAGCGGACGGGAAAGCGGGTTGTAGGTTCCGGCGATCACGTTTTCAGGACTTGGAAGCACCGGCTCCTGGACTTTGTTCTTGGCCCACTGAACGGCCACTGCTTTCATGCGAGTGCTGTGTGGCGCGAAGTAGGCGTAAGGAATGTAACCAAGTGCGAACTTGTTACCTTCAACACCCTGGACCAATACATTGTCGTCTTCACTGGCTGTGTAGTCACCGCGGCTTGCCTTGGCCTTTCCGCAGACCGCCTCGGTGAAGTAATCGAAAGTTCCCGAGTCGGCTCCAGCCCCAAACAGCACAATCTTTTCGTTGGGCCATTCCGGACGAATCTGGTTCCAGTGTGTAATCTTTCCCTGCGCTCCCGGTTCCCAGACTTTCTTTAGCTCTTCAACGGTCATCGAAGTCACCCAATTGTTTTGCGGATTAATGACTACTGCGATCGCGTCAAAAGCGATAGGCAGTTCAATGAATTCGATACCGTTAGTTTTTGCCTGCGCCATCTCTTCCGCGAGTATCGGCCGGGACGCATCGGCCACATCGATCTCGCCGCGCACAAATTTTTTGAATCCGCCACCAGTGCCAGAGATACCAACGGTCACGTTTACACGACCGCCTTTTTCTTTTTGAAACTCCTCCGCGACTGCTTCGGTAATCGGGAAAACTGTGCTGGAACCATCGACCTTAATTACTGCGGCCTCGCCGGTCCTGGTCCCAGTGCCGCCTCCGCCGCAAGCCATACCGATAATTGCGAGAGACATGGCTGCGAACAGAGCTGTCCATTGAACGGTTTTAAAAGACTGCATTGCGTTCTCCTAACTGTGGGAATAATCGTAGGTGGTGCGTGTTACATCTATCTAAATTCCATCTGAATTTGACGTAAACAACGCGTGACTAAACTGGCGTCGGATTTTCAAGCACCAGGCGATAGCCAACATTGACCATCGTCTCGATACTCAACCGGCAGTTCGCGAATTTGTGTCTCAGCCGATAAATGTAGACGTGGATGCTTTCGGCGTTCACCGGCTTGTCGGTTCCCCAGATGTACTCCCAGAGCTCGGTAGTACCAACAATCCGGCCCGGCGTTCTGGCCAGTCGGGACAAGATCAGGAACTCAGTCCGCGGCAAGCTTATTGGCTGGCCGCCGCACGAAACGTAGTAGTTGTCGTGCTCAATTCGCAGGTAGCCATCGTCGTATACCGCGTCCGAACGGTGGCGTGTGCGTCGCGTAGTTGAGCCCTGGATGGTCGCCATATGAAGACGCTACTGTGAAACTGGTTGCTAAAACCGAAGGCCAACGCGAGGTGCAGGAAAACTCTATTTAATTGAGGTTAACGCGCTGTGAATGGGGAGTTAAATCTATGTTAATGAAGCAGAAAAAGCTGATCGCGGTTCCGCAATCGTTCAGATGAAGTTCAGATAGACTTTAGGCGGGTACTGGGCTATATTGCGGCTCTTCGTTTGTCAGCAATTCACTTTAGGAAACGACAAAATGGGTCTGCTAAATTTCTTGCCAAAGGAAGAGCAGTACTTCGATCTCTTCCTCCAGATGACGGTCTACATTTCCGATGCTGCTCGCGAGCTCAAGGAGATGTTGGCGGATCAAACCGGTGATTACGTCGAATACGCGAAGCGAATCAAAGGCATGGAACACGCCTGCGACGAGTTGACCCATTCGATTTCCACCCGGCTCAACAAATCTTTTATTACGCCCTTCGACCGCGAAGACATCTACCTCATGTCCGCGGCGCTCGATGACATCGTGGATCTAATCGACGATGCGGCGACCGCGATCATCATTTTCGACGTCAAGGAAATAAAACCTCACGCCTTAGACCTGGCCAACGTAATTGGCGGCATGGCCGAACAGCTACAGGCAATCGTGTCCACTCTGCAGAAGCCAAAGAACATCACGCAGAGGCTGGTGGAAATTCACCGGCTGGAGAACGAAGGAGACGACACCTTCCACGCCGCGATCAGAGAGCTTTTCCGCGAAGAGAAAGATCCTTTAACGGTACTGAAGTGGAAAGAGGTCTATGAAAAGCTCGAAGCGGCCGTCGATCGTTGTGAGAATGTCGCTAACATCATCGAGAGCGTCATTATTAAACATACCTAGTAAAACAGCAGCCAGTAGTCAGCATTCAGTAGTCGGATTTACCGCGTAACTTCATTGTTTTTGCGATGCTAAATTCGTTCATGACTTTATCCACGCCACGTGAAATGCCTACTGTCTACTGATTACCCACTATCATGGACGCAACCTTCGCCTTCATACTGGTTCTCATCGCCTTCGCCCTCATTTTCGATTACATCAACGGGTTTCATGATGCGGCGAATTCGATCGCCACGGTCGTTTCCACGCGAGTGTTGTCGCCCGGCATGGCTGTAATGTGGGCGGCGTTTTTCAATTTCATCGCCTTCGCAGTTTTCGGCACACGCGTGGCCAAGGCTATCGGGGATGGGGTACGCCTGGATTTAATCTCCACGGACATGCGGTTGTACGTGCTGCTCGGGGCATTAATGGGGGCGATTATTTGGAACCTGATCACCTGGTATTTGGGCCTACCTACGTCCAGCTCGCATGCCCTGCTCGGGGGTTATGCTGGCGCCGGTATCGCTGCATACGGTGGTGTATTCGGGTTACTCAAAACCGAAGTTTGGATTCGGACACTGACATTTATCGTTCTCTCGCCATTGTTTGGAATGTTGCTGGGCTTCTCTTTGATGGTGGCTGTTCATTGGATCTTCCGGCGCTTCACACCGTCTAAGGTCGACTCAATTTTTCGCAAGGGCCAGTTATTCTCAGCGGCTGCATTCTCTCTGGGTCATGGCGGTAACGATGCGCAGAAAACCATGGGCATCATCACCGCCGTACTGACGGCAGGCGGAATCGGGGGACTAGCGTACGGTCCGAACGGTTCATTGCCTCCGATTCCTTTGTGGGTGGTGTTGGCCGCTCACGCGGCAATTGCGCTGGGAACGCTGTCCGGCGGGTGGCGAATTGTTCACACGATGGGTTCGAAGATTACGAAGCTGAAACCGGTCGGTGGTTTTTGTGCAGAAACAGGTGCGGCTCTCACACTCGCTTATGTAACCCTCACCGGCACTCCCGTCTCGACCACGCACACCATTACCGGCGCCATTGTCGGTGTCGGTGCGACGAAACGTTTGTCTGCAGTTAAGTGGGGCGTAGCAGGCCGGATCGTCTGGGCGTGGATCTTAACTATCCCGGCGGCCGCAACGATTGCAGCCTTATCTTTCTGGGCGGTGTGGGCAATTCACAACGCAGTCAACTAACCCGCGATCGGGATTCTTTCGTTTGCGACAAGACTTTGGAGTGCGGCGGTTGCAATTACCCTGTGGTAATTAGAACCCCGAAGGATCCGCATTTGTCGGTTTCGCCAACTCGACCAACAAGAGCGCGGACGGAGCGCGAGAATCGTTGTCGAAGACGATTACGGCGCTAACTGTTTGTTTGGCTAGTTTTGAATCCATGTTCGACAAAACGGCCAGGCCTTCCGCCTTTATCCCGGGTCGTCCTCCTGGTATCGATTCCTGAAACACCTTGCTCCTGGTGGGTACAACCAACCGAAACGGTCCTTGTGCGTTAGGGGGTTGTTTTAACTGGGCCTCTGGAACAAACCAAAGAATGCTGCCGTAATAGCGATCTGCATTTTCTGTGGTAGTCATTACGAGAAAGCCGTTCCAGTCAGGAACATGTTCGATGGAGGAAAGATGCCACGCCACCTCCGCCGCACCGGGAACAGCGGGCTCCGTAGCGTCGAATTTGAAGAAAGGCTTGAGAGTGAGCGCGGCTTCCACAATTTCCGCTCCAAAGAAATGAATAGCGGCCGTTCGCGGACCAACGCTTTGTCGTTCGCGAATGCCAACGACCAATTCCTTTTTCTGATCGTTCGAATAAATCGCCAGTCCTTCAATCTCCGGCCTCCGACCTTTAAGCTCAGTCTTAACAAGGCCAAAGTTGCTAATTACGAGTTCTTTAGCTGCGGTCACCTGAATCTTTGACCAGTCTTTTTCCTGCTCATTCAAGCGAAACCGGAATAGAAGTCCCTTCGACCCAATCAAATAAAAATCTTCCCCATCTTTCGCCATTGCCTCCCAGTCGGGGTATCGGTTCAATCCGGGAATTACCACGTTCGTCCTAAGGATCTTGCCGGTTTGTTTTTCGACAATCAGGAGGTCTCGGGTGTTGTCGTCCGCGACTAAAAGATAGGTGCCGTCACCTATCGGAGCTACGCCTGAAGGCTCAACGCTGGGTTGGTCCCTAAAAAACATAACCGGACCGCTACCACTAATCTCCTGGGCGAGACTGACTACCGCCACCGACGTAATAAAACCAAACGTTGCAACGAACAGAATTAGGTATCGTAACAACACGTTCGTTGTTTTCATTGTGGTTTTCATATGACCATTGATGACTGAACTCATCTTCGGGTTGCGCGGGTCGTTGCGCACCCGGCTTTTCCTTAACGTTCCGACAGGCCCCGCTCTAAGGACGACGCAAACCTGACACACCTCGATTTGTAACCAACGCTTAACTACTACGTCATACACATGTAACTGTTCGTTGGTAATCTTTTCTTTTAGTTTAGGAGAATCAGAAATGAGGAAAAAGAAAAGCGCTGATACTGTCTTTAGGATTAAATGTATCTCTTGTGGAGAGACGATTCGCGAGAACGTAAGCGACGAGTCGTACGGTCAGTGTTTGAAATGCTTCTACCGCGCTCTCGCAAACTGGTTGCGTACACAGCGACGTGTTCCGGCCGGTGAGTTTGTGAGCGACCGGTAGTTCATTTAGGGTAAGTAACCGAATTTTAATCGGATTCGTCTGATGGGAATTATCGTGAAAGCGATAGACTCTAAACTGAAAACTCTTTGTGTTTTATTTTTTGTAAAACGATTGACGTAATAATGAGTCGCCTCTAGGATGCAGCGTATTGATCCAACTGTTGCGCGTGGGTACCCACGTGAGACATCGGGTTAAAAACGACGGTCCAACGCAAAAGGGTGATCCCCTCGAGTGTTGGACCGTTTGTTATTTTCTGAAGACCGGCCTGCCCGGGTCTGAGTTTCGTAACTCGTTCTGGTAACCTACGGAACTAGTTCACTCCTGCCGTTGACACTGAATTGCTCGCAAAGTTTGAAACCCAGATCCGCGCTCCGTCGAATGCGATAGCAAACGGGCCACGTCCGGTGCCGTAGGTTGCCAGCACCGAGCCATTATCCGGGCTAACTTTCATCACCGTGTTGTCGCCGTTATTAACAACCCACAGCCTGGCGCCATCAAACAGAATTCCGGAAGCGCCATCGCCAACCTTAAAAGTCGCGAGGCTTGAGCCGTCTTTCGCTTGCAACTTTGAAAGGCTCTTGCCGAAGTAGTTTGTCACCCAGATATTTTGACCGTCCGACGTAACGCCGAAGGGTCCTTTACCGACTGCAAAACTGCCTTGCACGACTCCTGCCAAACTCAAACGAGTCACCGTGTTGCTGAAGTTGTTAGTAACCCAAATACTCCCTGCCGCGTAAGTTAACCCGATCGGTCGTTTGCCGACTGCGAAAGACCCTAGATTCGTGCCGTTGGTGGCTTTAAGTTTGGTTACAGTGTTGCTGTCGCGGTTTGCTACCCAAATACTTGCGCCGTCATATGCCAGGCCACCCGGTCCTTCACCTGTGTCGTAAGTACCCATGATGGCGCCCGTGTCCTTATTGAGTTTCATCACGTTGTTGCTGAGCAAGTTTGCCACCCACACGCTGCCCCCCGCATAAAGCAACGCCACCGGTCGACGGCCAACTGTAAATGAGCCCGCGATAGCCCCGTCGCTGACACGAACTCTGGTCAGCTTGTCAGTGAATTGACTGGCAACCCAAACGTGAGTGCCGTCAAACGCCAGCGCTTCCGGCCCACTGTTTGATTCTGTGTTCGCCGTCGAAGTGGAGGTCATCCCGCTCATAGACAGGGAACTGATACCTGCTGGTCCACCACTACCACTGCCGAGCGAGATCTCGTTCATCGGTTGCGCGTCCTGCGCCATCGAGACGGCAGGAATTAACGCTGACATGACCAGGAATATTGCTAACGTGAAAATTCTGGTTCCCAGGAGTGTCATTTGCCGCCTCCGTTCTGTTTTTGACTAGCGATGTTTTTCGGCCAATCCACCCAGCTCAACGTTTTAACGATCCAGGGCGCCTTGGACATCGCCGGACAGCCCCCCCAACGCTCGATGGGTTCGTTGCCATACTTGATCACCCCAATGTGATTTGATTTGACCTTGTCGACTTCCGGATCAGGATCGACGAAGCCCAGCTTACGGCGAATCGTTTCCAGATCAGCGGGCTTCCCAGTCAAAAACGTCCAGCCAGGTTTCACTCGATGCATGTGCGCATAATGCGCCAGCTTACCCGGAGTATCCTCTTCCGGTTTGAGTGTAAACGAATACATGAAGATATCTTTTCCCATGCGCGGGCCGAGAAGATCCTGAACCTTTCTCAAGTTCATGGTGATGGGCATACAAATACCTTCACACTTTGCATACATAAAGTTGAAGATCACGATCTTGTCCTTAACCAGGTCGTCGTAAAAGCGTACTTGCTTTCCGGTATGTGTCGTTAGAACAAGATTGGGAAAATAGCGCTGGCGAATTCGCTCCCGCGAAGAAATGTTCGCAAACCTTGGCTTCACATCGGGCGTCGGATCCTGGCCATGAGCGAGTAGCGCGCCCGCAAAAGGGGCAGCGCCAAGTAATCCAACCATAGTTCGTCTATTTAGGTTCGCCATAACAATCCTTTCTCCAGTTTGCCTATTGAGAAGGGTGACGGATTAACAACTACGGCTGCGTCTTGTTGTCCCCGTCGGCGTTGATCTGGCCCAGCACCATCATGGCGTGGTCCTCATGAATCACGTTGTGACAGTGCAGTGGAAACTTCCCTACGAAGTCGCGGAAGCGGAAGTACACTTTGGCCTCCATGTTGTGCTCCAACCGGAAAACGTCTTTTCGACCCTTGGTAATCAGTCCCGTGCTCTTCGGGGCGTTGCCGTTGATATGGAGCGTTTGAAACTCTTCGAAGTGCATGTGAATTGGGTGTTGCCAACCGCCGGAATTATTTTGGAAAACCCACTTCTCGACGCTGTTCTTCTTGATGGCAAACCTGATGTCGTTCGGATCTTCGCAGTCGCCGACAAGCTGCCCGTTGATTTGCCACTGCCCATTGCCCCTTTCAAACCGGAACGTTCGCGTGATGCGCTCCGGGTCAGTGGTGTTGGGAAAACCGTAGAAGTAGACGGCCTGGCTCTCCGGAATATCGGCCGGGTTGATGCTGTGGTCGGGAACTGGTGGACCGTCAACGATAATCTGCAAAATCTTGTCCCCCTGCCCGGCACCCGAAACATCACCATCCGGTCCGCGACCGTCGTCTTGTTCCAAACGGTTCTCGAGATAGAAGGTCTTGCCGGCGTCGTTTGTAAAATCGACGATGACGTCAACACGTTCAGCCACTGAGAAGCGACTGCTGTTGACCTGAACCGGCTTCAGGGTGAAGTTACCGTCAGTTGAAATTTGCCAGAAAGGTTTAGTCGAATTGTTGGGACCGAGGATAAACATCTGGTAGAAACGCGAAGGACCGGTGTTCAACCAGCGGAAACGATACCGTCGTGGACTCACATGGAACACCGGCTGAATCTTTCCGTTGACCAGGAATCTGTCGCCGAGGATGCCGTCTGTGTTGAACAGATCAAACTTCAGGATACCGGTTTGGTTATCAAAGACTTTGTCATTGAAAACCATGTAGACATCGAAGTTGGTCAACGGATTTTGCCCGTCGCCGAAGCTTGGCAGACGAAAGCCCGTGTTCTCGTCACCCGTATCATGCTCATTGAAAAGAATGTAGGTGCCGGCCAGGCCCTTGTAAGTATTTTCAGCAGTATGATCGATCCGATGGTCGTGATACCAGAGCGTGTGCATCGCTTCCTGAATATCGCCGCCCTGTGCAATGTGCGTCGATTTCACGCCTGCGAGGACGTTCGGATAGTGGTGATCGTAAAACTCGCCGCTCTCTTTGAAGAAACATGGGAAGCCATCGCTTTCCAGCGGGGTATGACCATTGTGCAAGTGGGTGGTTGTTGAAGGCAGACCAAATCCACCGTTGTTCAGGGGCGGAAGTTCGTTCTTAATGCGGACCAGGACCGAGCCGTTTTGCGGCTGGCCCTGTAGGCCGTACCTCTCGACGATTAGTGGTCCCGGCGTGATTCCATTGAAGCCCCAGATTGGTTGAGGCGGCAGTTGCCCGGGCGGCGTCATCATCACGTTCGCTGCCTGTTCACGAAGCAGGTAATACCTGAGCGGCGGAAAATCATCCCAAGCCTGGTGCGGCTCGGTGCGAGCTTCGCCGGGTTGCGGATTTTTCCCCGGAACCGGCAAGCCGAGAGCAGCAACCGGAACCGTTGGCAGCACGGTCAGCCGGGGCATCTCCTGCGAAAACGGAATCGTCGTATCAGGACTGTTTGGCTCGTCATCATCCAGAAGGAACCCGGATCTCGTTCGCGGATGCGCGCTCAAACCCTTTTTCGGAATCAGCAATCCCGCGGTAGTAAGCAGGCCCATCTTCATTAAGTCGCGCCTCTTAAATCCGGCAGCAATCAGCTCGCGGCGATTATCGGCTGCCGTCTGCTTTTCTTTTTCGCGTCTTCTGTTTCTTTTTGAGATGTAGGCCATGCAATTCTCCTTTGGGGATGCGTTAAGAGAAATCTGCTTCTGGTTTCCCAGAGTGATAACCCTGCTTGAAGGAAGCCTTGATCCCTGAATAGCAATGAGTGAATAAAAAGCCCACTAATGAGTACGGTAAGACCTACCGAGCGCCCGCATGAGACAGTAAAGCGCGCAGAGAACTCGAACCACACGAGTACTTCAACTTACTTCCTGGGCTTTTGGGAGTTCAGGAAAAGAATCCTGAATTGGTAGAGATGTGAGCGCTGCGCAATCTATTACCGAAGGAAGGTGATGTCAAGATTTTTTTGACGAAAATTTTTAATTGGACCACCATGGGCCTGGCTGTAAAACTGACGGGCGCCCACCGGGGTGAAGCAAACGCGCCGAAACTTAGGCCCCCGGTGATATCAAGTCTTGCTCCGGAGATCAGAACCTCAACACCGTATCCAATTGCAGTCTCTTGGTGTCGCGGTCCAACGAGCCCAGGGGAGTAGCCACGAATGGGCCAAACAAACCGTGGGCGCGCTGGGTGAAGATTCCGGTAACCGTGAATAGCACGCGCGGATCCACTGTATACGAGAAGTTCAATCGATGAACTCGCATGTCTGACTGCTGCGTAATGTCAGACCAGTTGAATGGTGTCAGCACAGCGTCTTTCTCAACACGAAGAAATGTGTAGCCAAACTGCATATCTCCCCTGGCGCGGGTTTGTCCCACCTGAACCTCTCCCCAAAATCCGTTGTTTTCATTGTTGGGTATTACGACATCTGCTCCACCTGGACCGGCAGCAATGATGTCGTGGGTTTGGGTGTTGGTAACAAAATTCAGGATCACAGCGACCGGAAAGCGCTTGCTGTGTTTCAACTCCAACCTTCCGAGGATGTCAATGAGGTTGAACCCGGAAGACAGCCGGCCATCGCGATTCGTGGCGTTGTTGCTGGCGGTGGTGAGCCCGAGGTTACCGTTTCCGGCAACGAGCAAATCTCGCGGGATGGAAACCTGCGAAGTGACTGTTCCGCCGCCCGGTAACGTGATTGTCAGCGGCAATTGCAGATTGCTCCCGAAGACCTGCACCGGAGTGATGAACTGCGTCCCTGAATAATAAAGGTCCGCAATTGACAGGTTGAGGGCCACCTTTGGACTTGGTTCAAAGCGCGTCCGCAATTGAGCGCCGTAGAGCGCGAGATCCCGACCGCCGCGTCGCGACTGGTCAATGTTGACCGTGCCGTCCGCGTTTCTGACGAACGCCGAATTCCTCTCAAGAAGAGGTAGTTGCCAGGCAACGAATGTGATGTCTTTGAGTACCGATTCCTTAGAAGTACGCGTATAGGACTGGTTGAACCCGTCCACCATCAGATCGGAGTCGAGCGTCATTTCAGTGAATTGCCAGGGTGGCTCAAAACGCCCGCCTTGCACTCGAAGGCCTGGAAGCTTTTTAGGTTTATAGGTAATGAACGCCTGGTCCAACCCAAACGGTTTGCGATTAAAGAAGTCAGTGAACGTTTGATTGGTGGAAATGTTGTCTGCAAAGCTGCCGGTGGCGAATCGCAAGCCCCACTCGAACTCTTCGTTAACAATGCCCCGCATTTGGAGTCGTGCGCGCAGACGCATGCGGTGCCGCGGGGTTAGTTCGTTGCCGAAAGCAGCGGGATTCCCGGCCGCCGCTAAGATATTTGATTGGCCGAAAATTGATTCCGCTCTCAAACGGATATCGCCGCTGAAGCGTACGTTGCCCAAAGCCGACACCGTGCTCTCGACTTTCTTCAGACGATCTTCCACTGACGGCGTCTGTTGAGGCACGGGCTCTGGTTCTACGCGCATGGCAGTTGCCGGCGACACGGACGAAGCGTCTGTGACTTGCTGCGCAAGCAATCTAATCGTCTCCTGGTGCTGTTCGACTGTTTGCTGCAGTTGATTGAGTCGCGCGTTCTGCTGCTCGATCAGTTGCTGCAACAAGTTCAGCTTTTCTTCCACCGTCAACGGCTTCTTGGCTGCGGTATGAGTGTCTTTTGGTGTAGAGCCGTTCGCAGTTGCTGTCCCGTCAATAGATGCCTGCGACTCGGTGGGTTGTGCTCGCACTACCACCACACTTGCAGCTGAAAATAGACCGGCCAAAAGAATGATCATGGCGGCCCTTGCTATGGTCGAACCAGATTTCATAAGCATGGCTCGTTTTCCTTTTAGGTTGGAATCGATTTGGACGTTATAGAGAAGAACAGAATGGGAGTTTAGCCTTAAGCTCGCGTGAACCGCAGCTTAAATCGGTGTTAATTCGGGGGTGCTATCAGGACAGTCGTCAGTCCAGCAGAACGCGAGTGTTGAGCGCTTCGGCACGTTCAATCGCAGTCAGCAAACGGACAAACTGTGTGAAATTCTTGCCTCGATCGGTCAGTCGCGTAACTTCTGACTGGCTCAGGTCGTTGCGTAGGAGCAGATCGAGGAAGTCGTAGTAATCGGCGGTCGCCTGGAATGGCAACTCGCGAACATAGCTGGTCTCTTGATCGTCATTCGAACGAAAGCCGGCCAGCACATCAAACACGTGGTCGGTGGTAAGGCTCGACGCGTCACGTGACAAACGAATCGGCACGCGTAATTCGAAGAAGCGAAGCCCCTCGGTAGTGGTAACGCGACGTAGTTCTTTAGTGGCTTCTCCATCAAACGGCGACTCGGGATCCACCAGAATGCGTAACAGCCGCGGCTGATCCTGCGCATCGATGGTGTCGAGCGCCAGTTGGATGCGGTCAGCGAGAAACTTCTCAAACTGAGCTTCGATTGGATAGGAGATGCGTCCGAGACAACCGACAGACTCACCTTCGCCTGCAGCAGCGTCGGGAAGAAAAGCCGGACACGACGGACAGACGCTGGTCTCCATCTGCATCAGCTCGACTTCTTCACGCGCGTTTTCCACCCACTCGAGTTTCTCCGCTGACGGAGCGCTGGCGTCTCCCGTGGTTAGGCGAGTGTGCAGGTTGCCAAGACGTCCCCACTCACGCAGGTGCTTCTCAGAGTAACGTGCACGCAGCACGCAAGGATGTTGTACAGCGAATTCTAAAGACATCGTCGGAAAAAAACCAGTGATGAGTGATGAGTAATGAGTGCTGGGTGATGAGTGCTGAGTACGCATGACTCAGCATCACTCATTACTCAGCACTCATTACTCATCACTTTTCACTTGGGGCAGTGCCCGGGTTGTGTGTTCTGTCACGCTTAACGGTATGCCAGGTTGCGCACGTGGTAGTTCGGCAGTCGAAAACTCTTTACTGCGTCTCCCCAGGAAATGCTCCTGTGATTGTTCACCTCGTTTTTGTAGGAACTTTGCCTCTGCCATCGAGCCGATACCGGAAACAAGCGAAATGACACCCCACGCGGCCATCCATCCCACAAACACCATCCAGATAACGATCCAATCGTTGGTGTTGCTAAACAAACCCAGCGCGATCCCTATCAACAGTGAAGCGCCCAGCAAGCCGGTGCCTCTGATGAGCCTCTGAACCCCTTCATGCCGGACCGCTAGCCAGTCCTTAGGGTAGTCGTCTGAGTTGCTCGACGGCTGATACTGGCCGGATAACGCCAACGCAATCGTCTCGAGACTAGTCCCGCAACCGCGACAAAATTTAGCGTCATCGAGGTTCTGAGCTGCGCAACGAGGACAGTACATGTGGTGTTCCTATCGATTAGTGTGTCCGCTGTTATACATAAACGCGTGAGCGTTGCCTAAGGTTCTGTGTGAAATCCCCCTCCCGCTGGGAGGGGTTAGGGGAGGGCATGCGGCCTGTATGACTTTTTGCTTTGAAGGAAGCGTGAACCTCAGCATAAAACACTTAAGTCGTTCACTCCGTGCTACCAACAACCTTGACGCTCCCATCCTAGATCCAAAACTGTCATTCTTCGCAGGCCCTCTCCCCGGCCCTCTCCCAATGGGAGAGGGAGATCTATGCGTCCGGCCCGCTGGCTCCAGCTGTCACTGGCTCCGGCAGCGTCAGGCGAACACGCCGAATGCGCCGGCGGTCGAGACGCTCAACCACAAAATGTTTGCCCTCATACTCAACCACATCGCCAACCTGTAACAACTTCCCCGCCTGGGCCATCAGAAATCCAGCCAGCGTCGTGTAACCACCCTCCTCCGGCAGCTCCAATTTCAAGCGCCTGTTCGCATCACGCACGGTCAACATTCCACTCAGTAGATATGTTCCGGCCGGCTCCTTAATTATTTGCGCACGCGTTTCTTCATCAAACTCATCGTTGATCTCGCCGACGATCTCTTCCAACAAGTCTTCCAGAGTAACGATCCCTTCCATTCCCCCATGCTCATCCACTACGACCGCGAGATGCGTGTGAGACGCCTGCATGTGTTTCAAGGCCGTACCTAACGGCGCCGTAGCTGGAATAAACTGCGGCGGATGCAGTAGCTGTTGTAAATCAAAACCCTGGTGGTTTGAATGTTCGAGGAACGGTTCCAAATCTCGACGGAATAAGATACCTACTACGTCGTCGCGGCTGCCGCGGTATACAGGTAGTCTCGAGTAACCAAAACCTCGAAACGCGTTCTTCGCTTCTTCGAGAGTAGCGGTGATGGAAATCGCATCAACCGAAGTGCGCGGAATCATCGCTTCGCGAACTTCCGCGTCCGAGAAATTGAGCACACTGTGTATCAATTTTTGCTCTTCTTCCTTCAGATGGCCACTTTGGCGAGAGATGTCTACGAGATGTCGTAACTCTTCTTCCGTATAGATCGAAGCATGATCGCCGGAAGGATGGAGTCCAAACAAACGGACCGTACGTGTTCCCGCCCAATCCAGTAAGCGGATGGGCCAACGAAACGTCTTGTAAAAAATCAGCATTGGCAACGCGATCGCGAGCGCAGTTTTTTCCGCGCGTTCTAATGCCAGCGTCTTAGGTGCGAGTTCACCGAGTACGATATGAAGAAAGGTAATAATGGTGAAAGCAACCGTAAACGAGATCGTGTGCAACAGCGTCTCCGACATGAGGCCCTCAGGAACAAAGCGATGAAGCGGGGCTTCAATGAGATGGGCGATGGCAGGTTCACCAATCCAACCAAGTGCCAGCGACGCGAGCGTGATGCCGAGTTGGGTCGCAGATATGTAGGCGTTGAGATTGTCGACTAAACCTAGTAAGCGCCTGGCTCGTTTATCCCCGGCCTTCGCCAGAGTGTCGATGCGCGACCGGCGCACGCCCACGAGCGCAAACTCGGACGCTACGAAAAATCCGTTTGCAAATACCAGGAAAAAAACGAGGACGATCTTTAAGGCGTCAACCATTGGGTTATAGATTCTAGTTGCTAGATGCTTAGGTTCTCAACATCCTGGGATGCTCGAGGCTTGGATTCGAGTTACACAGTCTAGATGCTAACATCTAATATCTGGCATCCAGCATCTAGTTAGAGAGGAACCCCAATGGCAATTAGTCAGGATTTACTGGAGATTCTCGCGTGTCCGGCATGCAAGGCAAAGGTTGAACTCCAGGCGGACGGCACTGGTCTGAAGTGTGTCCAGTGCAAGCGTGTTTATCCGATTCGCGACGACATTCCGGTGATGCTGATTGAGGAAGCTACCGTTGAAGGCGAAGAAGAACAACCACGTCAAAAGAGTTGAACAGCCTACGCGAAATCGTTGAGTCCTCGCCAAACCTGCGGACCATCGCCATGCAAACGATTCGTGGCGAAAGCGAGCCGCAACCGCTTGGTCCACCGTTATGGGACTGGAGCAGCGTCAAGCGTGTCCTGGTCATACGGCTGCGTTCCATCGGCGATACGGTGTTATCGACTCCGTCGCTGTTCGCGTTGAAACGATTCGTACCTCACGCGTCTATCGACATTCTGCTAGAGGACTGGGTAGCTCCAGTACTTGACGGTTTTGAACATGTCGACAATGTGCTCACAGTGCCGCGAAAGAGCACAGCCGCGCGCGCACGGGTTGCGGCGCGCTTGCGTAGAAATCACTACGACGTGGTTTACAACCTGCACGGTGGGACCACCGCCACACTTCTAACGCGGGCTACCGGCGCCAAACATCGAGTCGGTTACACCGATTTTCAATACGCGCGGTTTCATAACCATTTATCGCCCTCATCGGCATCGCTATGGAAGCGAGAAAAAACACACTCAGTAGAACAGCAACTTGCGTTGCTGGGTTGGACCGGGGTGCCGGTCAGCGACCGACCGCCGACGCAATTGGCAGTTACAGATATTGCGGCCACGAAGATCGCTGAGCGCCTTAAAACGGTTGGACTTGAAAGCACTCCCTTTGCAGTTGTTCATCCCGCGGCAGCTTTTGATACTAAACAATGGGCTGCGGAGAACTTTGCCGCGGTCATTTCAGAACTCACCGCCAGGCAAATTCCTACGATTGCGATCACCGGTCCCACTGAAATGGAGCTGGTGGATCAACTCAGGCGAATCTCGACAACTTCAATCGTGTCATTCCCAAACCTATCGTTGCCCGAAGTCACGGCGTTGTTATCACGGTCGCGTTTGTTTGTAGGAAACGACAGCGGAATCGCGCACATGGCAGCGGCAGTCGAGACTCCCTCGGTCGTCATTTTTGGCTCATCAAATCGTGCCCACTGGGGACCGTGGTCAACCAAACCCGCCGAGATGGTGTTTGAAGAAATGGATTGCCAACCTTGCCATGGTTATTACTGCGAAAAATTTGAGCAACCCGAATGCATCAAGCGCGTGGGGGTCGAGCGCGTCGTGGCGGCAATAGATCGGGTTCTGGCCGAGACTAAGTAACCACTGTTCGGTGTGATTCGTGTAATTCGTGGACGCTTTTATCCTGCATGACAACACGATCCACGAATTAACGAAACGACACGAAGAACCCAAAGCGAAACCTTTCGGTCCGACTGACGTCTGACCTCTGACATCTGACATCTGATATCTGACGTCTTTGTTTTGCGGTTTGCGGCTAACCGTGATAATTACTCAACGCAATCCTAAACTCCCAGCGAGCAATTCATGTCCAATATCACCAGACAACGCGCTGCAGAAATCCTCGAAGCGGCATCGCAACGCAAGGTGGTTATTCTCGGCGATGTAATGCTCGACGAGTTTGTCTGGGGAGACGTTACGCGTATCTCGCCGGAGGCGCCGGTTCCGGTGGTTGACGTCAGACGAGAATCTGTACATCTCGGCGGCGCAGCCAATGTGCTGGCGAATGTAGTCGCACTCGGCGCGTGCGCATGCGTGGTTGGGGTGATTGGCGACGACTCGGCTGGCGATCGTTTGCGCACGAGTTTGAAAGACGCCAGTCCACTGCAGTCCGACGAGTATCTGGTAGTTGCCAAAGGAAGACCCTCGACAACCAAAACGCGCATTATTGCTCATAACCAGCTGGTGGTTCGCGCGGATCGGGAGCAACGCAGCGCGGTCAATGGTGAGGTCGAGCAGCAAATCCTTGCTACTTTAAAGAGCGCGATTCAGGATGCGGATGCATTTGTCGTTTCTGATTACGATAAAGGTGTGGTGACCCAGCGAATTCTTGGTGAGATTCTCGACGTTGCATATAAGCGTGTGCCGGTGTTGATTGATCCAAAGATTCGCAACTTCCCATACTATCGACCGGCCACATTGATTACCCCGAATCACCACGAAGCACTACGCATGACCAATCTGGAGGAAGATTCGGATGATGGTTTACAGGAAGCCGCACAAATTATTCGAGAGAAACTTGGTTGCGATGCGGTGCTGATTACGCGTGGCGATCGCGGCATTATGTTGCTGCAAGGCGACAGCGATCCGGTGTACGTGGATACTGCAGCGCGAGAAGTTTTTGATGTGACTGGTGCAGGCGATACCGTTATTGCGACCTTGGCCACCGCGCTTGCCGCGGGAGCATCTATGTTGGAGGCGGCGACACTCGCGAACCACGCAGCGGGCATTGTGGTAGGCAAAATAGGCACGGCAACAGCGAGTAGGAAAGAATTGCTGAATTCGTTTGGTGAAACCTCGTAACGCAAACTGTTAGTTTGCGTGTTGACGTAACGCAAGCTGTTAGATTGCGTGTTGGCGTAACGCAAACTGTTAGTTTGCGTAGTGTCTGGCGCGAAAACCGCAAACTAACAGTTTGCGTTACATTACAGATCGCAAACTAACAGTTTGCTTTACCGATGATTGGCAAGTCGCTCGGCAGTTATAGGATCCTCGAAAAGCTCGGCGTAGGCGGGCAGGGCACCGTCTACAAGGCCACCGATGCCAAGCTCGGCCGCACGGTTGTGGTCAAAGTGCTACCGCCTGAGCTGACTGCAAAAGAAGCGAATCTAAAACGCTTCGAACGCGAGGCACGTCTCGCCTCTTCACTCGACCATCCAAACATTTGCACCATCTTCGATCTCGACCAGGTGCAGGGCGTTCACTTCATCGCTATGCAATACGTTGAAGGCCGCAACGTCAGGCAATTAGTCGGGGGACATCCGCTCGAGCTGAAAAGCGCATTACTGATCGTCATCCAGGTAGCGGATGCGCTCGCTGCGGCCCACGCGCGCGGTGTGATTCACAGGGACATCAAATCGGGCAATGTCATGGTGACGCCATCCGGGCAGGTCAAGATCCTCGACTTCGGTCTTGCCAAACTGCTGGAGGATGAAGAGGAGAATCGGAAAGCAGCAGTTCATCGTACTGACCTGACTGAACTCGGCGTGCCCTATGGCACGGCCACTTACGCCGCTCCTGAACAAGCGCGCGGGGACCGCGTCGACAAACGCGCGGACATTTTTTCTACTGGCGTTTTGCTTTACGAGATGCTGACCGGGACCTGGCCGTTTCGCGGTAAGACCACGATCGACGTGCGCCACGCCGTTTTGCATGACGCGCCGCGACCCGTAAGCGAGCTTCGCAAAGAACCCCTGCCTCCGCATCTGCAACAGATTCTGGATCGATGTTTGGAAAAAGAGCCGCGCGACCGTTATCAGAAGATTGAAGAACTCCGCGATGACTTGAGACGAGTCCTGCAGGAGGTCACCACAACTGACACGACCGGGCAATTTAGTGGCGTCGCACATGAACCGGCACGCCATCTTTCCGGATCCAGCCCGGTGTCGCGTGCGATGCGGTGGCTGACCAAGAGGGGCAAAGGCGAGTCAACTTCAGCGCCTTCTCTCGTCACTCCCACGCGGCCGACAATTCATGAAACTCCTTTTACCACCATCGCGGATCAGGACAAGAAGAGTCTGGCAATCCTCTGCTTCCGCAATTTGAGTAACGATGCGGCGTCGGGTTTCTATGAGTTCTCATTGGCTGATGCCGTGATTACCGAATTGGCGCGCGTGCGCTCACTCGCGGTTCGCCCGTCGTCGGTGATTGCAAAGTATCAGGGTAGTAATCTGGATCCACGGGAGATAGGGCAGGAGCTGAACGTGAACGCTGTCCTAACCGCCGGCTTCATACACGCCGGCGAGCGATTCCGAGTCACTGCGCAACTCCTCGACGTGGGTTCGGGAGACATCTTATGGAGCGACCGCATCGACACATCCGCCGCTGACGTGATCGCGGTCCAGGACACGATTGCCCAACGCATCGTTGAAGGATTGCGCCTGGAGCTGAGTCCGGCTGAACAGGAAGGAATCGCCAAACCCTCCACGCAAAACGCGGCCGCCTATGAGCAATACTTGCGCGGGCGTGATTTGTTTGCGCGGTTTATTTTCCGCACCATAGCACCCGAAGATTGCGATGCGGCCATTCTGCATTTTCAGCGTGCTATCGAATTGGATTCAAACTTCGCGTTGGCGCACGATGGTTTGGGTGCGGCGTATGTGAATCGCGTGTTCAAAGGCTTTGGCGGCGCAGAGGATTATGAACGCGCCGAAACAGCCTTCAGCAAAGCACTGGCAATCGATCCCAAGTTGATTGAAGCGCGAATGTTGATGGTGTTTGTCTATCTGTGGCGAGGACAGAAACAGAAAGCACGGGAAGAGGTGGCACAGGCTCGTCGCGAGCACCCTGACGAACCAGTGGTCCATTTCGTGAAGGCTACCCTGCATCGCCTGGATGGCGAGTATGGTCGCGCCCTCCGCAGTTACGAGCGGTTGTCGAGAATCGATCCGGCCGCACACGTGGTCGCCAGTTTTAATCGAGCGCTGGTTTTTATGTACATGGGCCGCTTTGACGAAATGTCGAAGGAACTAGACCATGCAGGCGACCCGGACAATCCGTTGGTGCAAACGTTTCGGGCGCTGGCTCTTTACTACACGGGCCACACTGATGCGGCTGCGGATGCTATGCGCAAGGTGGTGGCGACCCATCAAAACATGCACGGCATACGCCCGTTCATGGCGATGTTTCTCAGCGCGCAGGGAAAGCACGAAGAAGCTCTCGCACAACTTAACGATGGCGTGATGCGCAACGCGCAGGTCGATCCGGACATTGCGTATTCCGTCGGTTCTGTCTACGCACTCGAGGGCATGAGAGACGAAGCTTTGAAATGGTTGGAACGAGCGATTGCGCTAGGTAACGCCAACCTGCCATGTTTCGAACACGATCCGAATTGGTCTTCCTTAAGAACCGATCCTAAATTCAACGAGCTACTGGCCAAAGTGCGTGAGGAACATGTCGCGCGCGGTATCAAGGCGGCCCCAACCAACTAATCAAGCATCTGAATCAGAAATCATGCTGAAACACCTTCGACTGTCTACCTGTGCCCTATTGCTGCTGGCCGCCTCATTCGCTCAGTTTGCGATTCCGTTTTCCAACGCCCAACAGCAGCCGCAACGCGAGCGGCGCGTTGAAGCCTCTCCGAGCCCTACACCTTTAGAGACACCGGCGGCATCACCAACTCCGTCCGTTTTCCCCACTCCTTCAATCGGCAGTGGCACTGCTTTAACAACCCGGAGTCTCGGTGAATTGCAGACGCGCATCCGCGACGTGTTGCAACGACCTTCGTTGTCGCAGGCGTTTGTGGGTGTAAAAGTGACCTCGGCCGAGACCGGCAAAATCCTATTTGAGGAGAACGCCACCAAACTACTGCGTCCAGCTTCTGGCATGAAACTCTACACGGTGGCGACGGCGCTTGATCGGTTGTCTCCGGATTATCGGTTCGTAACTTCAATCTATGCTCGCGCCAAACCCGACGCAGCGGGACTGGTTCGCGGAGATCTTATTTTGTATGGCCGGGGCGACCCGAGTTTGTCGTTTCGTTTTAACAACAACGATTACTCTAAATCGATTAATGATCTCGCCGCGAGAATAGTCGCCGCCGGCGTAAAGCGAGTCGAAGGCGACCTGGTTGGTGATGAGACCTATTTTGTTGGACCACCATACGGTGCGGGTTGGGAGTGGGAAGACTTGCAATGGTGGTACGGCGCGGAAGTCAGCGCGCTAACAGTCAACGATAATTATCTCGAGCTGACTGTTAACGGAGGCGTACAACCGGGGGCGCCGGCGGTTGCCACACTTCGACCAGCAGCGCCGCTATTAATGATAAACAATCGGGTGATTACGTCAGTTAAAGGCACAAAACGGGACATAAACATATATCGGCCGCTGAACTCAGACATTATTGAGTTGAGCGGAACGATCGCCGCCGGTGACACTTACACGGGTCGCGTGGCCATGTCGCGCCCGGCCTTGTTAATGGCGTATCTGTTGCGAGCTGCGCTGGCGCAACACGGAGTAACAATCACTGGCAAAACGCGCGTAGTTCCCTCGCCACCTGGATCGACAAGCCCGGTTGCCGAACCCGCGGCGAGCGGATTAGTTGAAGTTGCAACTTTTCAATCGCACCCGTTGAGCTTGATCTCAGCTAACACACTGAAGCCCAGTCAAAACCTTTACACAGAAATGATTTTGCGAACGCTGGGAAGAGTGGCCGGTCCCATGACCGCGACGGCGGCTACAACTCGCACCAGTGAGGCAGCCGGAGTGGAAGTGGTTAAAGCATTTCTGAAGGACGCCGGCGTAAATCCGTCATCGCTGGTCCTGGCAGATGGCTCGGGCCTCTCTCGCAGCGATATGATTACGGCCGACGCGACCGTTCAATTATTGACCTACATGCGCAAGCACCGGTATGCCGTGGCATTCCGCGACGCATTGCCGGTCGGCGGGATAGATGGCACGCTGCGCAATCGCTTCAAAGGAACGGTTGCTGAAAACAACTTGCGCGCGAAAACCGGAACGCTTAGCACTGCGTCAAGTCTGTCGGGCTACGTGACCACGGCGGCCGGTGAAGAGTTGATCTTCTCGATCATTGTCAATAACTATCCGGACGGTCCAAGTCCAGTCGGTGAATGCATTGATCCGATTGCGCTGCTGCTTGCTTCGTTTGCGGTGAAGTCTTCTTTGTAACGCAAACTGTTAGTTTGCGATGGTTTGAATAACCGAACCATGGGTCGGAATCCATTATCTAAAACTTGAAAGGATTCGTGCCATGTCAATCGATCGCATTGTCGAAGGTTGGAAGGAAATTAGATCGGGGCTGATTGAGGAAGTGTCCCAGATTCCGGCTGACAAATTCTCCTTTCGTGCCACGCCCGAGACGCGCAGCGTTGCCGAAGTCCTCCAGCATGTCATCGAGTCTCAGAAGACGCTCGTCGGTGAAGCTGTGCGTCCCGAGACGAACCTTATGCGTCAACCACTGGAAGATCATGCGAAGGAGTATGCGCCTGAGGTTGCTGGCGTTACCGACAAAAACGCGTTGCTCGAACTACTCCGCAGCAGCATGGAAACCTCCGCGACTTCAATCAAGGCTGCGGAGCATACGCTGAACGAAACTGGACGCGGCTTAGGAGGAAGAGAGTTGCGGAAGATTGAACTGGTGTCTTTCGCGATTTCCCACGAGATGTATCATCGCGGGCAGCTCACAGTTTATGAACGACTGTTGCAAGTCGAACCCGCTTTGACCAGGCGTTTCCGAGCGATGACCGCACGAGCCGCCGCCAATAAAACACCACAAAATGCTTCCTAACTTCATCAAATTCCATGGCTTCGGAAACGACTACATTGTGATTGAAGCCAAAGAGCTGACGGACGTTGGTGCGCTAAGCGACTTCGCCCGCCGCATCTGCGATCGTCACTACGGCGCAGGCTCTGACGGTATCGCAGTGGTTAGCCCATCCGAGACGACTGATGCCGACTTTCATGTGCGCATCTTCAACCCCGACGGAAGTGAAGCTAACCTCTCGGGCAATGGGACCAGGTGTGCGGCGTCTTACCTTTACTACCAAAACCTCTGGTCGGCGCCGGAAGTGCGTTTGAGCACACGCTCAGGGGTTAAACGCTACATCTTGCGCGAACAGAACGGCGCCGGCCGTTACATCTTCGATTCTGAATTGGGTCAACCGGGATTCGACTCAGCTTCGATTCCGATGTTGACGCAGCCATCTCTGGAAAAGGTCGTCGATTATGCGTTGCAAGTGAATGGCAACGAGTTCGAGGTCACTGCAGTGCAGATAGGCAATCCCGTCTGCTGCATCTTCGTCAAAGATTTTGATGCGCTTGATTGGCGGAGCATTGGCAAGACTTTGGAGAACCATAAACAGTTTCCTGAACGAACAAACGTGGTCTTTGTTCGCGTCGACAATCCGCAAACAATTTCAGTTCGCATTTGGGAACGCGGTGTGGGTGAAACTAACGCATCAGGCTCGTGTTCCTGCGCTGCTGCTGTCGCCTCCATGGTTAAGCAGGAGACTGAACGGACCGTGCGGGTGCTGATGCCCGGCGGCGAGGCAAGAATTCAGTGGCGGGCCGATGGCGAGGTTGTAATTACAGGCTTCGCTGAAGTAATTTATGGCGGCCAATGGTTGATTAGTTAGTTCCTTCTATTCCCGGTAGAATGCGTAACGCCTCCTCCACGTAAGGAAGGCAGGTACCCCCGATGCACTCTCCAGCTAGCCCCACACTCGCCCTTAGGCTCGTTCTCTGCCTAATTTCGGGCTCTTTCCTTGCGTTAGCACTAAGCAGTTGCGGTGGAACTCTCGTCCCTGAGACGGTGGCCGAGCCTGTTGTCTCTCGACCTGCGCCTCCTCCACCGAGCGTGCCGATGTGGCTCGGCAATACATCGCGAAACTTCTATGGCACCGGTCCATGGGCCGATAGACCGCTTGATGTGAAGTGGTCGTTTGAAACCAAGTTAACTTCCGGTCGCCTGCACAAGGACGGTTGGGGAGGTTCCAGCTGGCCGGGCCAGCCCACGGTGGTCGGCAATCGCGTCTACTTCGGTTCCGCCGACAGCTACCTTTACTGCCTCGATCGAGAAACCGGTAACCTGATTTGGAGTTTCAAAACTGACGACAGTTTGAAAGCTTCCCCGACGGTTATCGGAGATCGCGTCATCGCCAGCGGCTTGGACCACTTCATCTACTGTGTCAATGCAAACGATGGTTCGCTAATTTGGAAATTCGAGACGGATTTCGAGGTGGACTGTTCAGCGGCGGTGATTGATGGGCGCGTCTACTTCGGCAGCGAAGACGGACACTTTTATTCTCTGAACCTCGAGGACGGCGCACTGATTTACAAAACCGAGCGGCTTGGATCCGTCGAAGGAAGTTTTACCGTCCATGAGAACCGGATTTACGTCGGCACGGAGCAAGGCGATCTGTATTGTCTCAACCTTGCTGATGGGACCGCGGTTTGGAAGGCGCGCATCGGAGCAGATTCTGACTCAACTCCCGCAGTTTCGGGCGGGCGAGTTTACACGGCCGCAGAAGATGGGTTTGTTTATGCGTTCAACCAAAACACGGGCGAGCCGGTGTGGAAGTTTAGAGCTGACGGCGGCCTCAGCAAGAATTTCAAAGAACGCAGTGGCTTTTGGGCGAGCCCGATAGTTCACGAGAATCGCATCTACATTGGCTCGAACAATGGCTACATGTACTGCCTCACTTCTGAAAAAGGCGAGCTCGTCTGGCAACACCTGGTGCGCGGGCCGATCTGGGGAACTTCGCCGGTAGTCGACGGTCGCGTCGTCTTCGGAGATAAAGCTGGGTGGATGTACCAGTTATCGGCGAAGAACGGCGAGCGGCTCTGGGAACTGAAGATTGGTGAAAACATCAACGCTACGCCGGCGATTCTCGATGGACACGTTTACATCGGAGCATTCAACGGCAAGCTCTTCGCGCTGGGACCTTCCAAAGCCAAACCCCAGTCGCTTACCACAGACAAAGAACCGGAAGTAAAGCAATAGGGAACACGAACGGGGAAGGGATCATGGGTAACCGGAGCTATCGTGTGCCCTTTGCCTTTCCCCTTTACCCATTCCGGATTCCCCTTTACCCTTTCCAGACATGCTGATTTACCTCGTCGACAACACCATTGATGGACAGGGTGCGAGCCCACGAGAACTGCGAGCCGCGCTGGGGCGCATCTCTGACGGGTGCGAAATACTGACGGAGCCGTTTCACGCTACCTCGATGGAGCGGATTGAATCGCTGAATCCATCACACATAATCCTCAGTGGCCAAAGTCACCCATGGGATCAGTACTCGCCAGAATCGCTGGCTGGTGTCTTTGAAGTCATCCGGAATGCGAAGCAACCGGTGCTGGGTGTTTGTGGTGGCCATCAGCAGATTGCCCTCGCCTATGGTGCCGAGGTGGATCTGATGGAACGCCTCCATCCGGGAGAAGGATATGAGGGGGCGAAGCGCGAACGAGGTTTCTTGCCCGTTGAGGCCGACGGCGAAGGTATCTTCAACGGCCTTCCGGCTTCGGTGACGGTTTGGCATTCCCACTGCGATGAAGTGAAGTCAGTACCTGAAGACTTTCACGTGACCGCTTTCAACGACACCTGTCCCATTCAAGCCATGCAGCACGACGCTCGCCCAGTTTTTGGTGTGCAATTTCACCCGGAATTGTTTGACGAAGAACACCCGGAGGGGCGGCAAATTCTGGAAAATTTCCTTGCCACTTCCAAAAATGACCTCTCGCGCGATTTTTTTGCCTCCCGTTAACTCCTAGTATTTCAATATTTGCGCCAAAAACTGTGGGTTTGGCTCTCTTTTAAGGCACTGTCGCCTTGGACTGGTCCAAGTCCCTGTGCTAGCCTCCTAGGCCGAACAAGCGGGGTTCTTCGCTTGTTCTTTCTTTTTGGACGCCAATTTTCGGTTTTCCAACGCATGCATTAAGGATGCAAGCCCCCAACTCCGGCTGACGTGGTTCCCAACTCCTTGGGCCGGGGGTCGAGTCTTAGGAAAGAACAGACTCGCGCAGCGTGCGGAAAACTTATTACCAACATCGGTCAGGAGACCCGACAGCATGAAAGCAATTTTTGGTAGGGGCGCGATAGTCGCGTCAATTCTCTTCCTGGGTCTGGTAGCTTTTTCCGCCGAGACCTCCATAGCAGAAACTCTCTTCTCGCCATTTAAATCCCAACAATCAGGACCCGAAAAACAGGTAGACACGGCAATCCACGAGGGTGCCATGGCATCGTCCAAGTCCCTGGCGGAACCCAAACCAATGGGTCCGGCGGCTCATTACGTGGCGACCGCCTATAGCTTGCGAGGACGAACTGCCAGTGGCCGGATGGTCAGCAAAGGTTTGATTGCTGCGGATCCGCGCGTACTGCCTCTCGGAGCACGTGTGCGCCTGGAAACTGGCGGATACAGTGGTGAGTACCTGGTAGCTGATACCGGCAGACTCATCAAAGGCAAGCGGATCGATATTTGGATTCCCAGTTCACGCGAGGCGATGAGATTTGGGCGCCGCAAAGTGAAACTAACTGTTTTGAGTTATCCCCAACGTCGCGCACGCAAATCAGCAAAGGCATAATCCACCTTTTAAATGTTGCACCTTTGGCAGGAGGTTGAAACCTTCTGCCTTTTTTATTTTTAACGGTATTCGCGAATCACTTGACTTCCCCTCCCTCTGGGAGGGTGTACGTACAGGGAGGGGTGAGGGGAGGGCTTGCCGCGAGAATGTTCATTGTAATTTGGCGGTAGCGTCAACTGTGTAGATAACGAATCAACCGTCAAGTGGTTGATCCGAAGGTTGACGCTTCATCTCAAAACAGAAATAGGAGTGCGTTACAAACCCTCCCTAACCCCTCCCAGAGGGAGGAGAAAGTTTCTTCTTCTAAGGCACTCTTGCACGCAAGGCGTTCCACACGAACAAAACCACCCGTGCTAACATACCCGCGTCCAATCAGAAATCAATTTGAGGTAGCAACCGAATGCAGGTTTCCAGGCTGCCGTCTGAAAACAATCTGGAGATTCCCGCTCCCGAACCGTTAGTTGAAGTTCGACGGGGAGGAATCACAGAATCGAGACATCGAGGTCACATCGTTGGCGTGCTGCCTGACGGCGAAATAGTCGCATTGGCAGGTTCACCTGAAACCGTCACTTACCTGCGCTCATCCGCAAAACCGCACCAAGCTATTCCGCTTATTACTTCCGGCGCGGCCGATCGCTTTGGTTTCGACGAAAAAGAAATCGCTCTTGCCTGCGCATCGCATAGCGGCGAACCGATTCATGTCGATGTAGCAAGCTCGATGCTTAAAAAGATTGGGTTACAGCCAGACGCTCTCAAGTGCGGCGTGCACGAACCCTTCAGCGTCGAAGCTACTGCTGAACTCAAAGCAAAGGGCGAGGAACCGAGCGTTTTACACAACAACTGCTCAGGTAAACACGCCGGGATGCTGGCTCTCGCGCTGCACCTCGGTGCGCCAATCGAAACCTATAATCAACCTAACAACCCGGTTCAAACGGCGATCGGCAAGGTGGTTTCGCAGTTTTCGGGCATCGCTTTGGAGGACATGGCAATCGGTGTTGACGGCTGCGGTGTCCCAGTCTTCGGCATTACTGTCAAAGCTATGGCGATGATGTACGCGCGTCTGGTGTCGCCGCCCGCAGATTTTGATGAGAATACGCGCAGTGCGTGTTCGCGAATTGTCGCGGCGATGATGGCTTACCCTGAACTGATCGGCGGTACGAAAGATCGTCTCGACACGGAGATGATGCAAGCGGATAAAGGTCACTTGGTTTCCAAGGTTGGAGCGGAAGGTGTTTATACGGTGGGCGTTTTACCCTCACCAGATTGGCCGAAAGGCCTGGGACTCGCTTTGAAGATTGAAGATGGTGACGATAAACGCGCGCGACCGGTTGTCGTTATCGAGTCCCTGCGACAGTTGGGAGTACTAAAGGACGAGTCGCTCGAAGCAGTGGCCCGTTACGCATTTTTTCCGGTGACGAATCGTGCGGGAGACGTAGTGGGTGAAGTGACTGCAGGCTTTAAATTAAATGTGCTGCCCGGTGTACCGACTAAGCAATGAGTTCAACAGATGCAGAATCAACAGCGAACGGCAATCCGTCCATGTCGCCCCCGCCTTTGCAGCGGGACGCCTCCGGCAAGGCCGACCTCGATTCTGTTCCGGACGTTATTCAGTGGTTTCTTGATTACGACCAGCGCGTCGCTATTATTAGGCACCCAAACGTAGAAGAAGTTTTTCACTGGAAACAGGAGCAGTCTCGCGCCGCAGGTGAGCAAGTGTTTGCCTTCAACCATGCTGAAGACCGGCTGGCAATCGGAATCATTCAGGCACTGGCTGAGAACGACTCTGAAACCCAGCTTCATTCGTGGATAGCCCAGTTGCTCAACGCACTTGACGTCGCGTCGAAAGCCAACGAGTCAACGGCTGAAGCTTATAAACTCGACTTGAAAAGCGGCGCCTCGATTGTTCAGGAAGCAGGGAAAATTCCTTCGGTACGCGGCCGTACGAATTTCCTCATCAACTGTTGGGTTGAAACCCTCTGCACTGCGGAGGCGCGTGTTCTCGGTTGGTTATATAAAGAGTTCTACGGCCGCCCATTCGCACCATAGAAACGATTCGATTCAATGAACGAGCAACTGCGTGCACTCTTCCCGGTTACTGCGCGCTATAACTACTTGAACCATGCGGCCGTTTCGGCGCCGCCAACTCCCACCATCAACGCCATTCAGAGATACCTAGCCGACGTTTCCGAGAACGGCTCACTAAATTTCAAAGACTGGCTGGCAACAAAAAAACGGGCGCGCCGTTTACTGGCAGAACTACTCGGAGCGCGCTCTGAACAAGTGGCGTTTATGCGCAACACTTCCGACGGGCTTTCCACGGTTGCGAACGGACTGAAGTGGCAAACGGGCGATAACCTGGTCACCTTCCGCAACGAGTTCCCTTCGAACATTTATCCGTGGTTGCGACTGCGAGAGGCGTTTGGGGTCGAAGTGCGAATGTGTGAAGAACGCGCGGGCCGGATAGATCTTGATGAGTTGATAGGACTCATCGATAGCCGGACGCGGCTCGTCTCAATCAGTCACGTCCAGTACGCGTCCGGTTTTCGCACCGACCTGCAACGGCTGGGGCGAGCCGCACGCGCGTACGATGCGTTGCTGGTAGTTGACGTTATTCAGTCGCTGGGTGTTCTGCCGGTGGACGTCGAATCGGAACTGGTCGATGTTGCGGCGGGAGCTTGTCACAAGTGGCTCTTAACACCCGAAGGCGTCGGTTACCTGTATCTCTCGGATAGGGCGCGCTCGCGGATTGAGCCTACGCTCGTAGGCTGGGTCAGCGTTCCCAATCCAGACGACTACAACAATTTTGAGCAGGGATGGAACGCGGGAACACTCGCGTGGGAAACAGGCACCGGCCCAACAGGTTTGATCCACGGCCTGGAAGAAAGTCTGAAGTTGCTGACGCGGGTGGGAATCAAAAACATTCAAGACCATCTCGAAAGACTAACGGACCACCTGTGTGATCGTTTGCAGGACAGTACCTATGAAGTAGTTAGTTCACGTCGACCGGAAGAGAAGTCGCAAACGGTTTGTATACGATCGAGGTCTAGTCTTACACCGATGAATCTGTATGCTCACCTTACCAAACAAAACATTATTACCGCGCCTCGAGGTGACAGACTTCGAATTTCACCCCACCTTTACAACACTCTCAGTGAAATAGACCACCTGATAGAAGCGCTGCCATGAGCCTGAACGAGCGCTACTCTACGAACAGGACGATTATCGTGCGTCGAGACATTCAAATTGTATTGAAGATGTACGGATTTTCGGCTTGGGCGACGATATTCCGTGAGCACCCTGGAAGTCGACAGTAGAATTTGTTAGGAAATTTCGAAGTGTTAGAAACGCGATTACTATGTCGCCGTATTTGGCATACTCGTTGCTAAAGAGAAGACGAAACAAGAAGGGTAGATAAAGGGTAAATCGGGTCAGGCTCAGAGATTACAGTGAGTGGAAGCTTTGGGGGAGGCGTCCTCTCACATTAGAAAAGCAGGCGGTGGCTCTTTCGGGGGAACGGGGTTAACGCTTGCAAGTAATCAACGAGCAATCATTGCGAGGCTGCTGATTTCCGTCCTGACGGGGCTTGGGGGAGCCCTCCAGGAAGATCAGCAGCCCGCATTATGTAAGGACAGGCATTCGTGCCTGTCCTTTCGTTTTTCGGGTTGGTTAGTTTCCAGGTCCGATGAGTCGGGCAGGATCCTGAGTAGCGTTCAACTCGTCGATGTTCAACCTAAGCATACCGCCGGCGTCAGAGAAGGCCTGAGTCATCCGCTGTTGTTTACGTCTGACTCGAAACAGCAATGCGCCAAGCAATCCGCCTACAGCCAGACTGCCGATTATTACCAACCCGGACGCCTTAACCACTGCGATGAACACACCCAGAGTTGTGCGGGTAAACTCATTCGCGGCCTTGTCGTAGAGAGTCGGGTTTCTTCCGAGCCACTGCACGACCTGCTGGTATTGAACCTGATCGATTAGTTGATTGGCGGCCTGCTCGTTGGGAGCGTCAAAAACAAACACCGAGTAGTTTCCCACGCGACGATAAGCTGCGGGAACCGCCTGCCCCGAGGCTCGCAACTCCTGAAGTCTGGCAACGATGCGCGTGTCGTTGTCGGTTGCGATCTGAGGCGTTTTGAATTCGATCAGGACCAGATCTGGCCCTTGGTAGTTTGCGATTGCTACTTCGGTACCACCGTCGAAGCTGACAGCGTCTAGAATCGGTTGACCATAAACAGCCTCTTTTAGTCCCTCTTTGTCGATTATGTAGAGCGACCGGTTCTGAACAGATGGCCATGCGGGCAAATGTTTCATGAGAACGGGAATCTCTCCGTCCCCCTTATCGACTGTTTCAGCCAGAGTTCTCGCGAAGTGTTGGAGGGCGCTGGTGTCTGCAGACTTTGAGTTGTCGCTAACTCCTGCATGTACACGGCCCTTAACGAAGATCAACGTGTTGCCCAGGCCATTCCAATATGAGAAGCCTTCCGAACCCACATTCGCTGATGTGATTTCCGGTTCTCCGGGAGATGCTGCAATTGACGTCCTGGCTGAGACGAATCTGGAGTAGGCAGCCGCATCTGAAACACTGATGGACAGCCCTCCAGAAAACCGTTGACCATCCTTACCGAGATATTCGCGACTCGCCCAGGATGTGATTCTGCGTCGCTCTCGTTCATCAAAGAGTTCCGCATCGCGAGTTTTAATCGGACCGGCAGCCCGAAACTCACCTGCCCGATCCGGGAGCATTTTTGCCGCTTCCTTACTCGGGAATTGCTGACCGCTCGCCACCAATGGCACGAGACACAGCATGGATAGCACTAATAGTCTTTTCAGATGGACGTAGAACGACATTACTCTTCTTCCAATCAGGTTAACCCTTAGAACCCACCCACGCTTGGATGTTCCACCAGACGCGCCGGTTGGTACTTAAATTATTGTAAATAGGAGTTTACTGCCGGCGTCTGAGTTCCCGCAAAAGCAGGTCTGCGTAGTGTCGCGGATTGCTGATGTTTTCCAGCGTAGTAATACCACCCGTATCACTGGCGTTGTCGACGATCACATTGCCAAAGCCGAGAAGGCGCTGAGGAATACTGGCCGAGACTGTCACGTCTTGTATTTTGGATAGCGGGATATTTCGAGTGGTACGCGCAATTAGGCCGGTGTCGATTTCGATCTTAGAGTCGGTCAACGTGTACCGAACCATGTTGCGGCGAAGATGGTAATAGGCAGGAATGAGAAGCAACGCAAAAGCGATCGGAATCGAAAGATAAACCGGCGCACTTACCTGTGCCAGCAGGATTACCAACCCAATCGCAAACAGGGCTGCGATCACGTAGCCGACTTTAATGAAAATCATCGTGGGCCGGACGGTGAAGATGACGTCTTCGAGGTCGTTATCTTTATCAGCGCGCGTAGGGAGGTTAGTTTGAACGCGCGCGATCCGGGTAAGTTCAGGATCTTCTGCCGGCGAACCACAATCAGAGCAAAACCGCTTGCCGGGGGCGACATATGATCCGCAGTTTGTACAATTCATTGTTTCGATTTGAAAGGTGAGTCTTGTGGTTAGGGCTAGGTCTCCGGTTCCTGCTCCTGCCGTCTGCTCCTGCCTCCTGCTTACTTTTTCTTATCCACGGCCCCGCCCGCGTTCTGCCATGCCACAAAACCGCCGAGCAGTGCTCCCGTATTAGTTATCCCTTTGTTTCGAAGTTTTACCGCCGCACCGGCGGATGTATGTTCCGCCGGTCAAGAACAATACGTGACGATGATTTTGTCCCTGGGAAATTCACCGGCACGCTTCTCGACATCATTCAGCGGAATCAATTTCGCGCCACGAATGTGCGCCGTGTTATAGGCGTCTTCGGTGCGCACATCGACTATGAACGCTTCACCCTTTTTGACCATCTCTTGCAGCTCGGGCACCGTGACTCGCCTGACCCCATCCCCCGGCGACGGTGCAGCAGGCGCACCAGCAGCTCGAGAGCTCCTTGACTGCTCATTAGAATTACATCCGGCAAGTACCGCCAGGCCCAGCAGGGCGATCGCCAGAACAGAAAAAAGACGCATTAATAACCTCCGCAACTAGATTACTTCGAACCGGCAACCCGGCAATGTTACAGCAAATTTCGACCCAACAGAAATCTGATGTCCGACATGGTTTAGCTTGTCGTGGGATGAAGAGAAACTAAGTTTATCGAACAAAAGTTCTTAGGTTCGACGTGCTTCAGATGTTCCAGTAGCTCTTGCGTGGTGGTAGGTCCGCGACAAACTAAAGGAAGCTCTGATTAGCTCACTGCGATTTAGCCCGCGGAGCGCGGCGAAAGCATAAAGCCCGGGGTGGAGCGAGGCTTTGCGAGCGGAACCCCGGGACCCGGCGGAATAGCCGATCGCAGCCCGCGAAGTGGGCGACAGTCCATTAATCATCGGTGACTTGCGGGTTTGCGCTATCGCACGCTTCGCGCGCTCTGTTCCTTCATACGGGTCGGCAACCTGGGGTTCCGCTGCGCTCCACCCCAGGCTTTACGCTATCGCCGCGCTTCGCGGGCTAAGGCAAATCACTCTAATAAATAACTTAATCAGATCTTCCTAAAGTTTATCGAACAAGGCGCGTGATATAGTTTGCCACCCAAACATAAGGAGCTGGAATGCTCGAAGAGCCGCAAACTCGTCAGGTGAAGTGGGCCAAGGTGATCGATCACACGCGCTGCATCGGTTGTCACGCGTGCACCACTGCCTGCAAGTCTGAAAACGTCGTCCCGGTTTCGGTGACGCGCACTTACGTAAAACATGTAGACATCGGCACTTTTCCGCAAGCGCGGCGCGCACACCAGGTAACGCGTTGTAATCAATGTGCACATGCGCCGTGTGTCACGGCGTGTCCGACAACTGCCATGTTCAAGCGCGCCGACGGCATCGTCGATTTCGACAAGTCGATCTGCATTGGTTGCAAGGCCTGCATGGCCGCCTGCCCCTACGATGCAATCTTCATCAATCCGGAGGATCACTCAGCCGAGAAATGTAACTTCTGTGCGCATCGCATTGATGTCGGATTGGAACCGGCGTGTGTGGTTGTTTGTCCAACACAGGCAATTCTGGTTGGCGATATGAACGACAGTGAGTCTTACGTGGCGCAGATTGTAAACCGTGAACCAGTCTCAGTTAGACGGCCGGAAAAAGAAACCCTGCCAAAACTTTTCTACAAAGGCGCGCACCAGGCAACGCTGGATCCACTGGCCGCGCGTCGGCCGGACGGCGGCATTTTTATGTGGAGCGAACAGCAACTGGATGACAGCACTGTTGTGTCGGGAAATGCCAACTACAACAACACTTCGGCGGCCGCCTTGCTCTCGTATGACGTGGCGCATTCGATCCCGTGGGATTGGCGGGTAAGTCTTTATACGCTGACTAAAGGGATCTCGAGTGGTGTTTATCTACTAGCAGCGCTTTTGGTTTTCTTCGGGTACATTGCGCCGAACAGCACACTTTGGCTGTATGTAGCTCCAGTTGTTTCAGCAGTCTTTCTCGGAATAACTGGCGGGCTTTTGATCTGGGACCTTGAACATCCGGAACGGTTCTACTTGATCTTTACTCGACCGCAGTGGCGCAGTTGGTTAGTCAAGGGCGCGTTCATCATCGCAGGCTATTCGCTGGTCTTGCTGATCCACTTTGTAGCCAGCTGGCCTGGATCAATTACCACTCAAAAGTGGCTCATGATTGCGGGCATACCTCTCGCGGCCATGACAGCGGTTTATACCGCGTATCTATTCGCGCAAGCCAAGGCGCGGGACATGTGGCAGAACCCGTTGCTGCCTCCGCATCTTCTTGTACAGGCATTACTGTTGGGCGCCGCCGTCCTCATGCTGGCGGTCGCCTTTATGGTTTCGACGATAGGTCCTGACGGTTCTCTTCTTTATTGGATACTCGTCATGTCCAGTCTTATTCACGTGCTGATGATCTGGGGCGAGGTGTCTTTGACCCACCCAACTGCACATGCGCGCCTGGCAGTTTGGGAGATGGTCCATGGCAGGTATAAAACCGACTTCTGGATCGGAGTAGCTCTTTCAATTATCGGCGGATTAATTCCGGCGCTCGCGCTATGGGGCATCATTGATCTGGGCCTGGGCGTGGCTGGTGCACCTTTGGCAATAATCGGGATGATGCTTTTCGAACACGCATACGTGCAGGCGGGACAATCAGTGCCGCTGGCATAACATTTTCTGTTCGCGGAATTTCACGAAAATTTCTTATGAGTGACGAAACTTTTTACCCTGGTCCATCCCGAAGTCATCTGGCTGCGTTCCCACCAAAGGAGCGCTGGCATGATTGGACTGAGCTGGATTCCCAGGCCTGGCCGAAACGCAAAGAGCGTAACTATCAACTCGTTCCGACTACCTGCTTCAACTGCGAATCGGCGTGTGGGCTGCTCGCTTACATCGACAAGGTAACCGGCGAAGTTCAGAAGTTTGAAGGTAATCCGGAAAACCCCGGATCGCGTGGACGCAACTGCGCGAAAGGGCCAGCGACACTCAACCAGATCACCGATCCAGATCGCATTCTTTATCCACTGAAACGTGCCGGTAAACGCGGCGCAGGTGAATGGGAACGCGTCTCCTGGGACGAAGCCCTTGATGACATCGCCGGAAGAATTCGCAAAGCGATCGTCGAAGAACGGCGCGACGAGATCATGTATCACGTGGGGCGTCCGGGTGAAGACGGTTTCACGGAACGAATTCTCGCCGCGTGGGGGATTGACGGGCACAACTCGCACACCAACATTTGTTCGTCGGGCAGCCGCGAGGGTTACCAACTCTGGATGGGACTCGATCGGCCCAGTCCCGATCATTCCAACGCCAAAGTAATCCTGCTCATCAGCGCGCATCTCGAATCAGGTCACTATTTCAATCCGCACGCGCAACGCGTAATCGACGGCAAGGCGAAGGGTGCCAAGTTGATCGTCTTCGATACTCGTCTTTCGCATACCGCGACGCACGCAGACTTCTGGGTGGCGCCGTATCCGGGTTCAGAAGCCGCTATGTTGTTGGCGATCGCTAACTACCTGATTCAAAACAATCTGTACAACCGCGACTTCGTGCGCCGCTGGTGGAACTGGCAGGAGTGTCTCGCCCTCGAACATCCGGATGCTGAAAATTCTTTCGAGAACTTCGAACAGGCGCTCAAAGATACGTATCGTGAATACACGTTCGAGTTTGCCGCACAGGAATCGGGCGTAGACGCAAAGACGATCGAAGAGATCGCCAAAGTCGTGGCGACTGCCGGCACACGCTTCTCCAGTCACAACTGGCGCAGCGCCGCATCCGGAATCAGCGGCGGTTGGACCGTCGCGCGCACGCTGTTCATGTTGAATGCCCTGCTCGGCGCCGTGGCAACAGAAGGTGGCGTGTTTCCCAACGCCTGGAACAAGTTTGTGCCGAGGCCGATCTATACACCACCGCATCCGAAGATGTGGAACGAAAAGACCTGGCCGCGCGAGTACCCGCTATCAATGAACGAGATGTCGTTCCTGTTGCCACACTTATTGATGGATGGACGCGGCACCCTCGACGTTTACTTCACACGCGTTTATAACCCTGTATGGACCAACCCCGACGGCTTCTCGTGGATTGAAGCTCTGACTAACGACAACCTGGTCAAGTGCCACGTCGCCCTTACGCCGGTGTGGAACGAGACGTCCTACTTTGCAGACTACATTTTGCCCATGGGCCTCGGGCCGGAACGTCACGATCTCCATTCGTATGAGACACACGACGCGCAGTGGTTGGGTTTCCGGCAACCCGTCATGAAGGCGGCGCGTCAACGCGACGGCGAAACAATAAACGATACGCGCGAAGTAAATCCCGGCGAGGTTTGGGAAGAAAACGAATTCTGGATGGAACTAACGTGGCGGATCGACCCCGACGGGTCGTTGGGAATTCGCCAGTTTGTTGAATCGAAACAGCAGCCGGGCACTCGTTTGAGTGTCGATGAATATTACGGTTGGTTGTTTGAGAATTCAGTTCCTGGTCTGACGGAAAAAGCGGCGTCTGAAAGCGTAACTCCTTTGGAATACATGCGGCGGTACGGCGCGTTTGAGATTACGAAGAAAGTAGGTGCGATTTACGAGGAGCCGGTTCCGCCAGTGGAACTCAACGACGTCAAAGAGGATCTAAACGGACGCGTATTTAGCCGCGCAGCGAAACCGGTGTCACCGAACATAGTCCCGATACCGAGTCCGGACGGTGATGCGGACGGACGCCGCCTGGCAGGTGTGAGGGTGGACGGCGAAATACGGCGCGGCTTCCCAACACCAAGTGGCAAGCTCGAGTTCTATTCGCGCACTCTCGCGGAATGGGGTTGGCCTGAACACGCAATTCCAACTTATGTGAAGAGCCACGTTCATCCGGACAACCTCGAGGCAGACCAGACAATCCTGATTTCAACTTTTCGTTTGCCAATCCAGATTCATACCCGCAGTGCGAACGCGAAATGGTTGAACGAGATCGCACACACCAACCCGCTATGGCTGCATCCATCGCATGCGGCGAAGTTAAAAGTAATAACCGGAGACCTGGTGCGAATTGAAACGGAAATTGGCTACTTCGTCGTGCGCGCGTGGGTGACGGAAGGAATTCGGCCCGGCATTGTTGCCTGCAGTCATCACATGGGCCGCTGGAAAGTGCATGAGAATGGGCAGCGACAACTGATGGCGACAGTCAGTCTGAATCACGAGGGTACTAAGTGGGTGTTGGAACGGAAGAACGGCGTTGGTCCATACAAGTCGAGCGATGATGACACGCTACGGATTTGGTGGAACGACGTGGGGGTTCATCAGAACCTAACGTTTCCGGTTCATCCAGATCCGATTTCAGGAATGCACTGCTGGCACCAGGCGGTGCGCGTCACCAGGGCAAGGGACACGGACACGTACGGCGACATACATGTTGACACGGCCAAGTCGCGCGAAGTTTACAAGCGCTGGCTGAAGATGACCCGGCCTGCGGATAAGTATTCACCGGACCGCACGCGGCGACCGTACTGGATGCTACGGCCACTGAAGCCCGCCAGAGAGCATTACAAACTGCCTGAGTAGACAGATATGTTCGAAGCACCAGCAATAAAAACCGCACGACCGCTGCTTCTGTTAAGGAAGATTTGCCTTGGGTTGGTCGCAGCTTACCTGGTGATCGGTTTGACGGCGGGTTACCGCGCTTACCATCAGATAAAGAGTGTGGATCTGGGAACTCCGGCGACACTGCGGGCGGGAACTTTGATCGAAACTTTTGTTGTTACTTACGGTCGCACTTTCGTGGACGTCCGACTCGAGTTGATCCAGGAACAGCAAACGGAAACTGTTTCTACACACCGAATTCCGAATAACGAGTGGGCGTTTATGGATCCGCGCATTCGAAGGGTTTCAAATACCTCAGTGTTAACCGAAGATGTTATTAAGAAGTTTCAGCCCGGACCCGCAACTCTGCGTGCAACAGCCACCGGCCTTCCGCAGTTAGGACATGTTCCGCCACCGATGATGCGTGAGTTAGTAGTGGAAATCCAGCGCGATTAAAAACCGATCCACGAAATGCACGAATCCGCACGAAGCACACGAATCATGTTTCGTGTTATTTCGTGGTTTTGTGTATTTCGTGGATCGGTTTTTTGCTATTGCTTTTCGGGAATCTCGACGGGATAGCCGGCGTTAATCCAGGCGCTGGTGCCGCCCGTAACATTTAGCAAACTCGAAAAGCCCTGCGACTCGAGGATGCTGGTGGCAGCGCTCGAGCGATAGCCACCCGCGCATATCACAGCAGTGGGTTTTGAGGGATCAAGCGGCGTCCCACCGGCAGTCTTTTTCAGATTGGACAACGGTAGGTGCATAGCGCGCGGCACGTGTCCGCTTTCGTATTCAGGAGGGCGCCGCACGTCGAGTATCTGCAGTTCCTGGTCCTTTCTCATAAGTAAATCCAATTCATCAACCGAGATCTGAGGAACGGTCTCTAGTTCGAATCCGGCGCTGCGCCATGCCTCAGTCCCACCCGACAGGTAACCTTTGGCGGTTTCGATTCCAACACGCGCCAAACGCATTACAGCTTCATCAACCCTCGCGTCAGACTCGGCCACGATAATCACAGGTGTGCCTATTGGAATCAGGCTGCCGGCCCAAATGGCAAACTGGCCTCCCAATCCGATATTGAGAGAACCGGGTACATGTCCTTTGCCAAACTCCGCAGCCGAACGCACATCCAACACGACGTAACGCGAACCGTTTGATTTCTGCTGGGTCAAACTCGCGACCTGATCTGCTGTTAACGCATCTGGCTTAGGAAGCTCATTTAACGGCGACGCGCCTTGACGATTTATCTCGGCGTCCTTGGGAAAGTAATCGGGCGCTTCAGGCAGTTCGGCCGTCATCATGCTGACGAACGCATCCCTGCTCATCGGCTGCAATGCGTAATTGAACTTCCGTTGCTGTCCGATGGTAGAAGATGTCTCTTTCGACATGTTCTTCCCGCACATCGAACCTGCGCCGTGTGCTGGATAAACCTCGACAGCATCATCAAGCTTTAAGAGTTTCTCGTGGATCGTGTCGTACATCATGCCGGCCATCATCTGTGGCGTGTAACCCTTGCCACCCGCTAGATCGGGCCGTCCGACGTCACCGATGAAAAGAGTATCCCCCGTCAGAACCTTTTGGGGTTGATCCGATAGTTCCGTATCGGTTACCAGGATGCACATGCTTTCAGGTGTATGGCCTGGAGTTTCCATGAACCTCAATTTGGCTTTGCCGACGGAGATCTCGTCGCCCTCACCAACGGCCCGATGGTTAAACGCGGCGCCGGCATGTTTGCTGAAAACAATCTCAGCACCGGTGCGGTCCGCGAGCTCACGATGGCCACTCACAAAGTCCGCATGTAGATGCGTTTCAATGATGTACTTGATTTGCAATCCCTGAGCTTCCGCTTCCTGAACGTATTGATCAACGTCTCGCTGCGGATCCACAACGGCAGCTACGCCCTCCGAACCGATCAAGTACGAGGCGTGCGCCAAACACCCCAAATAGAACTGTTTGAAGTACATAATTTTCAGGAAATTCGTGTGTCCATTATACCGCCATGTCTCCTGCTCCGCATTCAACTGATTGGTGTTATTTCGTGCATTTCGTGGATCGTTTTTCAGGCTGGTTCAAAAGCGCCCCCTCTCCCACTGGGAGAGGGTTGGGGAGAGGGTCTGCGGGTACTACTCTGAGTTGATTTTGGAGGTAGCGTCTACTTTTGATCTACCAAAGCGTTATTGAACGATTGTTGACGCTTCCTACATAATTTCGGTGTTTCCTGCTCATAGGCCCTCCCCTTAATCCCCTCCCAGTGGGAGGGGAGATTCGCGCCTTCGCTCGTTCTGCATTACGATGAACCCCACCTTGGATCCCTTTACTTTCAAAGTTCTGGTTGCGGCAGCAATTGTCGTCATCGCCACTATTCACGGATACGGCGCAGCGTGGCTGGCCATCTGGATGTTGTTTCACCCTTATAAACCGGTAAAACTCTTTGGCCTCACGGTCTGGCCACAGGGCATGATTCCTCGACACCGCGACAAGCTGGCCCAATCAATCGGCAACGCCGTCGGCAATGAACTGGTTTCCCAGGAGACAGTCTTCGACGCTCTGTTCGAGACCAGTTTCTTCAAACGCAAAGTTGAAGACTTCGTCAACGCCTATACACACGACTTGTTGTCGACTGTTCACCCCTCGTTCATTGAAGCGTTGCCCTCGCAGGCACGCGCGCCCGTGCTCGACACAATTTCTGGTCTGCAATACCGGTTGGCGGAATACATTGCCGAGTTGCTGAAAGGCGAAGAGACCGCGAAAGCCATCGAGGCCTTTGTGGATCGGCAGGTCGATGAATTATTGACACGCCCGATCGGCGACACCATTCCCGCCGAAGCATTCGATCACATCCAGCACTTTATCCAGGAGCGATTCACCAAACTCGTGGACGACGAAACACTCGCCGGCAAAGTGCGCGACTTCGTATCCAGCCGGCTCGACGATCTGGCGCATAGCAACGCCACGCTGGCTGAAACTTTTACGCCGGAAACGATTGCCTTCATCAAAGAGCGAATCGATAGCCAGGTGCCTCCGATTGTTCACCACCTGGCCGATATCGCGACCAGCGAGAACACTCGAAAAACGATTGGCGCTTTGATCAAGCGGGAGGTTGACGACTACTACGAACAGCTTTCCTTGATCAAGAAAATCTTTATTTCGCGCGAACGTATTTATCGCGAAGTCGATGAGCTGGTGAATAAGAGCTTGCCGAGCCGGATCGAGGAATACCTGCGTGGGCCAGCGTTTGAACAGGAGGCGGAAACGTTTCTGAACGCGACTATCGACAACGTGATGTCGCGTCCGTTGAATGAATTGATTGGCAAGATCGAATCGGAGAAGTTCGACGCCATCAAACGCGAGATCGCAAATCGCATTTTGGAATTGGCGAAGAGTGAAGAGCTGGCCGCGTCTCTTTCAGCTTACGTTGGCGGCGCCTTTGAACGTCTACGTCCGCAGACGTTACGCAGCGCGCTCGAGCACCTGGATCCTAACGCTATTCAACGCAGCAAAGAGTTCATCAACCGCAGCTTGTTAAGCATGTTGGCGCATGACGAAACGGCGCGCACCATTAACGCGATTCTGTCCGCGCAGATAGAACGGCTGCTGATGGCGCCCATCGGACGTTTGGGCGACCACCTTTCTGAACAATCGGTGCGACGGGCATCTGAAGCGTTGATTCAGAAGATCACTGATGCTGCGCGCGAACGACTGCCATCGGCAATAGCAGAATTTGATGTAGGTGGCCTGGTGCGAAAGAAGGTCTCAGACTATCCGATTGAAAAGTTGGAAGCTCTGGTGCTGTCGGTTGCGCAGCATCATCTAAAGACGATCGAACTGTTCGGCGCAATAATCGGATTTTTTATTGGTGTCGGGCAGGCAATTTATTTTTGGCTTACTTACAAACCAGGTGGGTAGACAAAAGTTAAGAGTTCAGCCTTAAGGCTGCCTGTCTGCAACGGCAGCAAGCTAAAGCTTGAACTCTGAACTTTCGTCTTCGCGGATGTCGATTCAGTTCGCGGGCGCTACCACAGCCTGCGCTGCCTTTGGATCGAAGGGCGTGGCCAAAAATTTCTTGGCTACGGCTAACGCGTCGTCGTAGTTAATACCGGATTGGACGGCTTTGTTGTACTCGTACACAGCCTTGTTCCGATCGCCGCGCGCGTCGTAGGCATTGCCCTTCCTAATGTGTGCCCAAACTTCGATCCAGCCCGGCTTCAAAGTGCCATTCAGCGCTGCGTCGAAGTTATCCAGAGCTAACTGCCAGTTACGCTGCTCCAGATAAAGCAAACCAAGGTTGTAATAGACCCAGGAGTTCGAACGGTCTAACTTCAAGGCCGCTTCAAACTGCTGTTGCGCTTCCGCGTACAACCCTTCCTTCATCTGTTCGATGCCACGTCGCGCAATGATCGAAACGCGGAGGTCATCTGACATTCGCAGGATCCGGTAATTGGGATCGACTACCACCTCGAGCGGCTGACCATTCGACTCGAAGTCAAAATCTTCGCTCTTGTTTTCAATCCTGATGGTCGTCGTCTGGTTGTCACCTTCAGCGCGAAGCATCAGCTGAACAGGCAACCGCAAGGTTTCGATCGTCTGCTTCACCGTTCCACGCGTGCGAAACTTGCCGGCGCGAGTTCGAATGATTTGATAGTCGACATGGAACTCGGGAACACCCGTTCCCTCTACCCATTGAGCAAAGAAGTAGCGCATGTTCTGCACTGCCACCTGCGATGTTAGCTTTTCAAAGTCGTCAATGGATGCGTTCTTGCCACGATATTGGTCAAGGAACATCCGAATCAGCTGGTTGAACTTCTCGTTGCCGATGCTCTCGCGCAGCATGCGAAACACCATCGCACCCTTGTGATACACGATCGACTGATAAGCGGCAGATTGATCGTCCAGAGCGCCAGGCGCACGCGCGATCGAAGCGGTCTGTTCAAATGTCAGCGCGCGTTCCTGCTGCTCACGTTGGGCCGACTCCAGGGCGCCCCCAGTTAAATTTGATTCGCGAAACGCGAAGGCGCTCCACTCTGCCAGTCCCTGCGAAAGCCACGCGTCGTCAAACGATTTAAGTCCGACCGTCTGGCCCCACCACTGATACGCAACTTCACGCGCCAGCCGCTCTTCCGGCACCGGACGCGACGAATCGAACAACCGTGACGCGAGGAAAATGATTCCGCTACCTGAATAGGTCTCGAGACTGTCGTCGTCTACCTGGACCACTACCAAACGGTTACCAAACAACGGTGCGCCATATTGTTTGGAGTAGAACTCAAGCACCTGGCCCATCAACTCTGCATAGCTGTTGATGCGTCCTTCGCTACCGGGCTTGGCAAAAAACTGGATGTTGTAGTTACCAAAACGAAGATCGCGATTGATGTATTGACCGGCCGCGAAGTTTCCGACGAGTACCGGCTGGCGGTGTACAAATCGATACCGGACAGTTCCGTCTTTAGCCGAAGACTGGCCTGATACAGGTTCATCACTGGTTCCCGCCACCTGTAATCCCGCGGGAACGATCAAGGTGATGTCAGAGGTAGCGCGGTCCGCAGCGTAGTCGTGAAACGGAAACCAACGCGACGCGTACATCAGGTATGAACCTTCAGTACCGATATAAGCCAACCGGCGTGTGGCGAGCGGTCCGCCTTCCGGCGATACCAAAGCGCCGCTCCAACGAAAGCGCAGCGTAGTTGGCTGATTCGCCGGAACAACTTCGCCAAGGTCGACTCTGACGCTCGGTCCCAACGCTCCGACGCCAACCGCGTCCTGTACGAATCCGGTCAATGTCCGTCCATTACGCTCAATACTTTCGACTTTCAGCGAACCATTCAGTTCGAAAACGAGTGAACGCGTTGACTCGAGGGGCACCACCGTGATGTCCGCTCCGGCCCGCAACATATGCTGGTCTGGAATCAGTTGAGCCTCGATCCGGTAATTTGTGACGTCAAATTTAGAGGCGGCCTGCTGTGGGGCGGGCTGCTGAGCGAAACCTGAGGACGCCATCACCAAAGCGGCGAAGAGGACAAATAACGGGGAAAAAGCGGGCTTCAATATCTTCATGTTATCTCTGTTTTGAGCGGTATGGCTCGAATTATACAACCGCAATGTTATTTACAGACAGCGATCCAGGTCGTAAGCGCGGGGTCCCGCTCCAGTGAACGCGGGTTGTCCGGTTGGGGCTGCCACCTTCTGTCGTCGGGTTTTTTGATGGTAAACGGGTGCGGGCGGTTGGCTGATTGAAGTGTAGAAAACGTGCGAACTTTCAGTAACTGCGAGTGAAAGGATTGTGTCTCAAGGGTACACCCGCATACCCGGTCGCTACCGCTCTCAGTTCTAATTCGGCGCTGGTTAACAGGACACCAATGACTGGACGATTAACAGGTCGCTACGGCTCCCGTTCTGATCCGTCGTCGATCTACGGATTTTTGCAAAGCTTCGTTTGACAGTACTTTCAGCCAACCATTAAAGTTTCCGCACGCGCAAAGCGGTCAGTCAGTTTCCGGGACGCCCACTCAGGGTCGCACCGTCGACAAAAAGAACAAAACTCGTGTCTCCCCGACCCGTTTCGTCCTTGCCGGGTACAGCCTTGCAAACCCAGCAGTCCAGTAGACTATTCAAAGTTGACCTTACGTCGTTTTATCGGAACTTTTTTCAGCCGCAATGCAAATAACCATTTGCTCCGGATCACCACGCAAACCAGCGTTTGCTTCACTTGAGGAGAACATCATGAAATTCAACAGCAAATTTTTACGTTTGCTTGTCGCGTTCGTACTCCTGGCTGCCAACGGCTTTCCAGCCCTGAACCATCTCGCGACCGCGCAGCCAACCTCGACCCAACAGGCCACAGCCGCGCCGGCGTTGCCGAAAGGCATTGAACGGGTCACGTCTGTAGAGGGCATAACAGAATATCGTTTGGCCAACGGCTTGCGCGTCCTGATGTTCCCTGATCAGACGAAACAAACGATCACCGTCAATATTACCTACAAGGTTGGTTCCGCCTCCGAGAACTACGGCGAAACCGGCATGGCCCACCTGCTGGAGCACCTGGTTTTCAAAGGCACACCGCGGCACCCGAATATCCCCCAGGAACTCACCGCTCACGGCGCGCGGCCAAACGGCACCACCTGGACTGATCGAACAAACTATTACGAAACGTTTGCCGCTACCGATGAAAACCTGAACTGGGCTTTGGATCTGGAAGCGGATCGCATGGTCAATTCATTTATCGCGAAGAAGGATCTCGATAGCGAAATGACAGTGGTGCGAAACGAGTTTGAATTAGGCGAGAACAGTCCGTTTGGAGTTTTGCTTAACCGGGTATTGTCCACCGCCTATCTCTGGCACAACTACGGCAAGACGACCATCGGCGCGCGGAGCGACCTCGAGAATGTGCCTATCGATAGGTTGCAGGCGTTCTATAAAACTTACTACCAGCCCGATAACGCTGTCCTGCTTATTGCCGGCAAGTTTGACGAACAGAAAACCCTCGGTCTTGTAGACAAATATTTCTCCCCCATTCCTCGCCCCTCACGAGTTTTGCCGAAGAGTTACACCGCCGAGCCGACTCAAGACGGCGAGCGGTCTGTCACACTGCGACGGGTGGGAGACGTGCAGGTAGTTCAGGCGGTTTATCACGTTCCTTCAGGCTCGCATCCTGATTATGCCGCCGTCGATATCCTGTCTCAGGTATTTGGTCACAACCCATCCGGTCGCCTGTACAAAGCGCTGGTGCTGGAGAAAAAAGCGAGCTCGGTGTTCGCGTTTGATTTTCAATGGCGCGAGCCAACATTGGCAATTCTTGGCGCCGAAGTGAGACAGGCTGATTCCCTGGATGCGGCCAAGGATGCGTTGTTGCAGACGATTGAATCCATCGGCACCAACCCGCCGACCAAGGAAGAAGTGGAACGCGCCCGCGCGCAACTGCTCAAGAACATCGACCTTGCCCTTAACAACTCTGATCAGGTAGGGCTGACGTTAAGTGAGTTCATTGGCGCCGGAGACTGGCGTTTATTCTTCCTGCATCGTGATCGTCTGCGCAAAGTCACGACTGAAGAAGTGGCGCAGGCGGCCGCCAGGTATTTCAAGCCGTCAAACCGCACCCTCGGTCTCTTTATTCCAACTTCTAAACCTGATCGCGCAGAGATTCCGGCTACGCCAGACCTGTCCCTGGCCTTGAAGGATTACAAAGGTGACGCGACAGTCGCGGCCGGCGAAGCGTTTGATCCGTCGCCCCAGAATATTGAGGCGCGCACCATTCGCACCGGCCCGGCCGGTTTGAAGATGGCGTTGCTGCCAAAGAAGACGCGCGGCGGCAAGGTCATCGCCCAGATGACGTTGCGATATGGCGACGAGAAAAGCTTGATGAACCGCTCGACGGCTGCCGGGTTGGCTGGTTCAATGCTGATGCGCGGCACTACTAAACGCACGCGGCAACAGATTCAGGACGAGCTGGATCGCTTGAAGGCGCGCCTGAACGTGAATGGCGGCGCCACTCAGGCAAATGTCTCTATCGAGACAACTCGAGAAAATCTACCGGCTGTAATGCGGCTGGCTGCCGAGGTGTTGCGCGAACCTGCATTTCCGGCAGAAGAATTCGATCAGTTGAAGCGGCAGAATCTTGCTTTCATTGAAGAATCGAAAAGTGAGCCGGTGCAGATTGCTTTTACCGCGCTAAGCCGCCATCTCGCGCCTTATCCGAAAGAAGACGTACGCTACACCAGGACGGTTGAGGAAAATATTGCTGCCTTAAATGCGGCGACGCTGGAAGAAGCCAAACAGTTTTACAAGGACTTTTACGGCGCTTCGGACTCAACCCTGAGCGTTATTGGCGACTTCGACGACAAAGAGATTGCGAAACTCGTGACTGATTTGTTCGCCGATTGGAAGAGCCCGAAACCTTTCGTTCGCATACCAACGTTGTTCCAGGACATCGCTGCTGTGAACCAATCGTTTCCGGCGCCCGACAAAGCCAATGCGTTTTTCGTAGCCGGTTTTAATTTGAAGCTGCGCGACGACCATCCGGATTACGCCGCGTTGTTGCTGGGGAACTACATGCTTGGCGGTGGTTTCTTAAACTCGCGCCTGGCAGCTCGCATCCGTGGGAAGGAAGGACTCAGTTACGGAGTCGGTTCCGGAATTTCAATTAGCGCGCTCGATGAGTGGGGACGTTTTACTGCCAACGCGATCTACGCACCGCAGAACGTAGACAAACTGGAAGCAGCGTTCAAAGACGAGATCGCGCGCATGCTGAAGGATGGGTTCACTGCCGAGGAAGTTGAGGCGGCGAAATCCGGATACTTGCAATCGCGACAAGTCAGTCGTGCTCAGGATAACGAGCTGGCGGCCCGTCTCAATGGCTATCTCTTCTTCGGACGCACGCTGAAGTGGGATGCCGACCTTGATGCCAAGTTGCGTGCGTTAACGCCTGAACAAATCAACGCGGCCATGCGTCGGCACATGGATCCGACGAAGATCACGATCATCAAGGCCGGCGACTTCGCAAAGAACGCGGCGGCGGGGCAAGCAGCGCCAAAGCCGTAATCACTCCCTCTCCCGATGGGAGAGGGTTGGGGAGAGGGCTTGCGGAAAACAAGAAAAGAATAGCTGGAGGTAGCGTCAACTCGCATTTTTGGAATCGCATGTTGACGCTACCCACTAACAATCAGAGTTGGGTTAGCTCTCGCAAGCCCTCCCCTTAATCCCCTACCAATGGGAGGGGAAAAATAAAAAGCCGCGACATTTTTGAACGCCGCGCCTCTTAAATTTACCTCGCTGAAAGTTGTCTCTCGTCCTGCTCCTGCTCCTTCCTCCTGCCTCCTGCTCCTGCCTCCTGCCGTTACGGCGATTTCACCACCGCTACAAAATTCAAACCTTTTGAATCTTCCGACGCGTTCGCCAGCACCTTATCCACCGGATCAAACACGAACCCTTCCTTCGATGGAACCAACCGGTAACTTTGCGACGAAGCCGCCACCTTAAACGAATAAAAGCCCTGTTCGTTCGTTGTCGAAGCCAACACTGTGCCCTGCGGAGTGATCAAAACAACGACGACGTTTGCCACCGGAGTGTTGTTTGCATCCATCACTTGTCCGGTGATTGTCACTACGCTTGGCGACGGCTTGGGCGAAGGTCGCGGCGTCGGCGTTTCAGTATCAGGACGTGGATCGAAAGATGATCGCTGCCTCGGGGTCGCACTTGGCGTCGGCTCCGGAGTTGACTCAGGAGTTGCGCTCGGTTCGGCAGGTTGCTCGGGGGTGCTTTCAGGAGTTGCTGCTGGCGTGGGCTGCGCCGCGGGTTCGGTGACTGCGGGAGACGGAGTGGATACCGCGACGCTTGACTCCGCGGGAGAAGGACTCGGCTGCGTCACCGGACTTGCGACTGGCTGGGAACCCGCGGCAATACCGCGAATCTCTTGATCGAGCCCCTCGAGTGAACCCTTCATCTGGCGGTAAAGCCGTTCAATGACTGAGCGCCTGACCGGATCCGGATCGCCGGCGTTATAACTTCTGATGTATTGGACCAGCGCTTCATCTTTTTGATCCAGGCGCTCAAGTGTCGCACCCAAATGCCACAAGGTCGTGCGCCACGAGGGTGTTCCCGCCGGCAGGATGTTCGCTGCGCGCCTCAGGTGTTCTACGGCTTCGGCCGGTTTATCCAGATTGAAAAGCGCCCAACCCGAAATGTCTTCAATGCGTCCGCGCAAAATGTTAGCCAGCACATTCGATGGAGCATCGGTTATCTGCGGCGTGCCGCCGGATGCGATGGCGCGGGCGCGCATGTCTCTGTATTCATCAGCCTGCACCACCAGAGTTAATGCCGGAACCGTCAGACCCGCATCGGCGCTGGAGCGCGCTGCTTCAGCAAGTTCGTAAGCTGTTTCGTAGCCGATGCCCTTCTGCATTAATTTCGACGCGGCGTATAACTGGCGATGCACTCGCCAGGCGTCCTGTCCGGACGCAAACTGCTTCGCCAACGAGACGGCTTGTTGCTCATTGACGTTCGTTTGATTCAAAACAGTTGCGAATGAGAGTAAGTCTTTCAGCAGCTTGGCATTTTGTTCAGTATCGGCTGGAACTGCCTGAAAGATACTTGCGCGACGTTCCGGCGCGAGCAGCTCAATGAAATTTGGCCCCACCGCTGCCGTCTTGCCGCCGAGACTGGTGTGGATTTGTCCATCCTTCAAACTAAACGCCTGCATTAGTACTTCAGCGGCCTCGTCAAACAGTCCCGTCGCGACCAGCGTAGTCGCCAGCTCGTAATCCAGCGTCGGAAAGCTTCCATACTGCTTGGCAAAGCGCACCGCGCGTTCAGCGGCCATCGGGTTCCTTTGCGCAACGAGAGCGCGCGCAACTGCCACTTGGGACCACGTGTATCTCGGCTCAATCGCCAGGGCTCTGCTGCCCAGCTCGAGGGCCTTCTGACTATCGTTGTGTGCCGCAAACCAATAAGCGGCCCCGGCAAGTAGTGTCAGGTTAGCCGGATCTGCCTGCAACGCGGCGTCGAGTTCCGTCTTAGCCTCATCGGATTTTCCCAGATCCAGCAGAGACAGAACTACTCCAGCTCGCGCCGCCTTGTCTTTCGCGTCGGCGGCGAGCTGTTGGCGGTAGAGTTCAAGGGCAGCTTCGGGACGACCCAGGGCGCGATGCAAGTCTGCCAGCGATCGCTGTGCGCTTTTTAGATTTGGATTCAGTTCTACGGCCCGCTTGTAACTCGCCATCGCTTCTTCGAGGTGAAGCGAAATGTGCATGGCTAAGGCGAGCGTCTGATGCGCTTCACCGAGATCCGGCGCGAGACTAATCGCTCGTCTTGCCACTCGAGCCGCCTCTATTCCCTGTTCGGTTGTTAAGTGGAAATTTGCAACGGCCAGCAATCGCTTGGCGTCGCCACCAAATTTTTCCTCGATCTGCTTGGCTGCTGTTACAGCGGCATCGCGTTCACCGCGTACAAACAGGTTCAGTGGGATTTGAGCAATAACGCCGTGGTAAAGGCGATCAGACGACGTAACCGGCGCTTCAGTGATGGCCAGCATCAAGCGTTCAACACCCGCCGCACTGTCGCCTTTCTTCAGTCGCTCGTCTCCGGCTGCTGCGTAGGCACTGACCAGCAACTCAATCGCGCGGCCGCGTGATTTCGACTCCGGATGCTGCCGCAGGAATTCCTTGAGTTTCACCACACGGTCTTCAACCGGCAGCGTCAGAGTCAGTTCCACTGCTTCGGACTCGTCATCATCGGTGGTTGTGGTGGAAGTGACGCGCCGCGATCTGGAACCAGCCGTCACAGTTGTCGATGCCGAACTTGTGATCGTTTCCGGCGACTGAGTAGCAGTGGCAACCGGACTGGGCTCGGGTGTTGGTTCTGAAACTTTTGCTGTTTCGGTTCTTTCAATTGCCGGATCTGCGGTGGGTGTACTCGCGGGTTTTGGTTCATCAGTGCGAGCGCCCGCAGTAAAGTCTTCGATCGGCAGCGACAGTTTCTCAGCCATGGAACCAACCAAGTGCTTCACGCCCGCGTCCACGCCATCTCTAAAACGGCTGGCTTCGAGGTGACTGCGCATACGTTGCGTTACGTCGCCGAGCACACCGTCCGGAAGTTGTGACTGCGCGGATCTGCTGTACCGAATAAACGAGGAACGGTCGCTGACCGACACAACCATCAGCAAACTCTTGCGCGAGCTCGAAAGCGCGCCGAAGTTCCATTCGCGAGCCAGCTTTAACGAGTAGTCATCTATGCTCTGTCCGCCGGTTGAGTCCACCGTTACCACCGCGAGTTCGATACCGGTTTTTTGCTTCAGGTTCTCGAGCATGGTCGTCAGCTCGTTGCGCGTAGGTTCATCAAGTACAGCGGCGAAGTCGTTGACGTAGCCGGTCCGAGATTGGGTTGTGGTCTGTGCAAACTGCCTGATGGCGAAAGAAGAGAAAAGGGCAAGAATACCAATCACCAACAGGGGCCACTTGAGTTTCAGGCGTTGGATTAAGCTCATTATTTCAACTCTTAGGTTTTTTTGGTGCGAGGGTGAAGCACCTTTCCGGGGATTCTGATTGATATATTTCAGGGGGAACGTATGCGCCTGCATGATACCATCGCCGCTTTTAGCGAGCGAGGAGAGGTTGCACCATCGCAATCATGAGCGAATTGGACGAAGCATGGGCCTTCGCAATGGCCGAAGCTGAGAATCGCGCGCGCGCCTCTGGCCGCGCAGACATCGGCGAGTACATCTCACTGCGCAGCTCCAATGATCGCAAAAGAAAATTTGGCGCCGATTGGATTATCAAAGCATTCACTGAAGCTGCGGGCGAGGTAAACCGGGCTGGCGCGTCCATCCAAACTTCAAACGCCGATGGGCACCGGTTCAAAGTAGGCTCGGCAACTATGGTCGGCCGGTTGCTGACTTTGACGAGTGGGGTCAGGTCTATCTCAATCGAAGTGGGTTGGCCTCGCACTCCCAGCGACGGCTTCGTGCGTGGCGGCGGACTGGCCTGTGCAAATATTCAACACTTCGGCATGAAAGCTGCCAGCGAACATCTCCGCTTGGAAGTGGACCGCAAGGGACTCCCTCACTGGCAACGACATTCCGACCATGGTAAACGCGGCGCGTTTCACGAAGCCGACGTCAAATACCATCTGAAAGTACTTCTCACAGACTCTCGAACCCCTCCCTCGCGCCGCTGACGTTTTCCGCTATTAGGTGCACGTTTTCGAACCAACGCCGTTCGGTCAAAATAAATTTCCCCGCAAAATATAGGCATTGCATAGCTGAAACCGTATTGCGTCTGCTGATGAAACTGCGAGGCACGATGCTTGCCAATAAGGTGTTTTGTAAGACGCTCGATGAACCGGTGTCCCCAGAGCGAGCGTTGCAAGAGGGCAGCCAGCTCAACAGAGTTTGGTCGGCTCATCAGGAAGTTTGAGGAGGATGCTAATGACGAACCGACGTACACTTAGAATTTCAATTTTCGCTGTGGGCTTGGTCGCCTTGTTCTTGCCCGTGATGGCATCGGCACAGGGCGTCTACGATCCATATGGTCGCAATCGCGGCTCTTACGGTCGCTACGACGAACGTTATGTTCGCGACTCAATTCATCGTCTGGACCGGCTCGCTAAAGAGTTTGAAAGAGACGTTGATCGCGCGCTCGACCGCAGTCGTCAAGACGGCACGCGCCGGGAAGATCGAATCAACAATGAAGCTCGTCAGTTTCGCAATGCGGTAAGTAATCTGAAGTCGCGCTTCGGCAATGGACGCGATTTCAACCGCAGCCGGAACGAAGCTCAGCGCGTGATTCAGGAAGCGCAGAATCTTGATCGGATTGCCGGCTCACGCCGTCTGGACAACGAAGTTGCCAGGGACTGGGCGCAGATTCGACCGGAGTTGCGGATTATCTCGGACGCCTTTGGTCTCGGTTACTACGGCTATGGCAATGGCACATACCGCCGGGACGACGACTGGCGACGTAATGATCGCAACCGCACTAACGACAACGACTGGTGGCGGAGAATTCCCTGGCCTAACAACTAAGCGGGCAACCAGTCTTTCATCGCGAGGCCTCGCCTGACTCGAAAGAGGAAGGCGAGGCTTTCGCATGTCTGGCGGCGATGCCAGAATAGCGGCATGCCCGGAACGCTCTATCTGGTTGCCACTCCGATTGGCAATCTGGACGACATCACCTTGCGCGCCATGAAAGTTCTGGGCGACGTTAACCTGATCGCCTGCGAAGATACCCGGCACACGCGCAAGCTTCTGACGCACTTCGGCATAAACACACGCACGATTAGTTATCACGAGCATAACGAACGCGAGCGAGCGGTCGAACTACTTGAGCGGCTGAAGAGCGGCGATAGCATCGCCATGGTCTCTGACGCAGGCACACCGGGAATCAGCGATCCCGGGTTTCGCCTGGTCCAACTCGCTATTGAGAATGACATAGGTGTCGTTCCAGTCCCGGGTGCGGCGGCCTTCGTGAGTGCACTGGTTGCTTCTGGAATTCCGGCTGACGAGTTCTTCTTCGCGGGCTTTCTTCCCTCACGAGCAACGGCACGCCGGGCAAAGTTAAAAGAACTTCAGGCGGTGCCGGCCACCTTGATTCTGTACGAGGCGCCACATCGGCTTGCGGCAAGTCTGCGCGATGCGTCCGAGATTCTGGGCCAACGGAGTGCGGTAGTCGCACGGGAACTGACCAAGGTCCATGAAGAGTTTGCGCGCGGCACACTCGGAGAGCTCGCCGGACGGTTCGGATCTGAAAACGTTCGCGGCGAGATAGTGCTCGTTATCGAACGAGCATCTGCGGAGACCGAAACAGTTCCCTCGACTCGGAGCGTGTCTGAGCTGGTGGATTCTTTGGAGAGGGAAGGAATGGATCACCGGGCAGCGCTTAAAAGAGCAGCCCGCGAGCTGGGCCTGACGCGAGACGAGGCGTATCGCCGATTAACCGCGGAACGGCACAACTAGTAAGCAGCGATTAGACAAGAGTTCAGAGTCCAAGCTTCAGCTTGCTGGTATCGCTACCAGGCAACCTAAAGGTTGGACTCTGAACATTCGTCTAAACCTGCTATCTGGCCACACCGGGCGGGAGCTGCTTATCAACCGCGGGGCGCGTGGCTCGTTCCGCGATCTCCCACATCGTCATGTGTATCGTGCGTGTGATTTTTTCCATCTTCTGGAAGTCAATCTTCTCAACTGAATCACTCGGGCGGTGGTAATCAACGTGTTCACCGTCGAAAAAGAAAACAATGGGAATGCCCTTGCGCGCATAGTTGATGTGGTCGCTGCGGAAGAAGTAGCGGTTCGGATCGGCTGGATCGTCGTAGCGGTAGTCGTAGTTAAGGTTTAGATACCCGCGGTTCACCGTCTCCGTGAGCTCCCCGAGCTCCGTACTCATCATCTTCGACCCTATAACGTAAACGCCATTTGGCCCCGAAAGATTCGTGTTTCGCGGGTTGGTATCTCCCTCCTGCTTGCTGCGTCCGATCATGTCCAGATTGATTTGAGTAACAATCTTGTCGAGAGCTACTGTTGGATACTCCGTGAAGTAACGCGAGCCCCAGAGTCCCTTCTCCTCGCCCGCATGCCAGACAAAAAGTATTGAACGTTTCGGACGGGGATTTGTGTGGGCCAGGGCCTCGGCAATGGCTAGCAACGCCGTCGTGCCGGAACCATCATCGTCGGCGCCGTTGTAAGTGGCATCTCCGTTGACGGGTATGCCGACTCCAACGTGATCGTAATGCGCGCCCAGTGCGACATATTCATTCTTTAGTATGGGATCACTTCCTTCAAAAACAGCCACTACGTTTTGTGTGGATGTGGCGGCGCTTGATTGCTTTCTCACCGCAATGGAGAGCTTCTTATCCGGTCTTAACGCGAAGGGCTCGACCTCTTGCCCGCCGTAGGCCGATTCAAATAAGGCCGTCGCATTTGCACGTTCCCCCTGAAACAAAGTGTTCGCAAGTTGTGGCGACGCGATGATGCCGGCAATTACGCGCTGCGGCCCCGTTTGAAATTTTTCTACCACCAGGTTTCCACGTTCGATCATGCGCATGCGATTGCGTTCCCAGTTGGCGATGAACTGAAAATCCGGAACGATCACCAGCGCAGCAACTCCCTGCTTTTCTGCATACTCAAATGCGTTCATGTAATCGACGCCGCGCGTTCCCTGCAGGTCCTGCCGCGTAATGCCGCGCGGCAATCCGGCAGGTGGTCCAAAGATGATCGCAATCTTCCCGCGCGCATCGATGCCACGATAACCATCAATATTCTTTGACTTCACAAACCATCCGTTACCGGCAAAAACCATCGGTCCATTCGCGTCCAGCGTGCCGGGAAAAGGCAGGTAATGCTCCCCCAGTGTTAACGGCTGGTTGTTTAAGGAGACCTTTGTCTGCTCTTTGTCCACCACGTCACTGGTAAGCGCGATCTTCTGAAAGTAAGAGCCCGCATCGCCGGCTGGCTTGAATCCCCAACGCGACAGGTGCACCGCCAGGAATTGCGCCGCGGTGTCGAGTCCACGCGATGGGGTGTCGCGGCCTTCGAGCGCATCGGACGAAATGAAGGTCAGGTAATCGCGAAGTTGATTGGCCGTGATCTTGTCAGCGCCCCGTTGCGCAGGCAGTGAAGCGGCAGTTCTTTGTGCGCGCGGCTGACGCCGTTGAGCGTTAACGGAATAATTAAGTGCGGATGAATTGAGAACCAGAAGACTGGTCAGGAAAAGTGAAAACAGAAGTCTACGCATGTTGCTCCAGTTGAGTGGTTGATTTGGGAATTAGTTTAGCTGGAAGAGTGACGAAATAATAATTGGGCTCTTTTCAGGCCCCGCCGGGCCGTCAGTCAATAGCCACGGCCGTGAGGCCGTGTCATGGGATTTTTCAGTAACTAGGTCCGAAGGACCGGCAGTTATAGGCGCTTACTGCCGGTCCATTCGGACCTCTATTTATTTCGAACGTGTCCACGACCTTACGGTCGTGGCTATTAACTGTCGGCCCTGCGGGCCTGGAAATCAATTACGCTTGTTGGACTGCCTGGACCAGCCGAGTCAGAGTTTCCTTCGCATCGCCATACAGCATGCCGGTCACGTCTTTGAAGAACAACGGATTCTCCAGACCCGAAAAACCTTTTCCCTGTCCGCGCTTCAACACGACAACTGACTTGGCGCGGTCTACTTCCAATATCGGCATGCCCGCAATCGGACTGCCCGGGTTGTCGCGCGCATCTGGGTTAACCACGTCGTTCGCGCCAATCACTACTGCTACGTCAGTGATCGGAAACTCCGGATTAATCTGCTCGAGTTCGTACAAGGACGAATACGGCACGTTCGCTTCGGCGAGCAGCACATTCATATGTCCGGGCATGCGACCGGCGACCGGATGGATTCCATATTTCACCGATACGCCACGCTTTTCGAGCGTGTCTGCTAATTCACGAACCGCGTGCTGTGCCTGGGCGGTGGCCATTCCATAGCCCGGTACGAACACCACCTGTTTGGCATACGCCAACTGCACAGCAATGTCGTCCATACTCACTTCCCGCATCGTGCCTTGCTGTTCACCGGCTTCAGTTGACGTCGCTGCACTTCCAAACGCGCCGAAGAGCACGTTAGTAATCGAACGGTTCATCGCGCGGCACATCAATATCGAAAGAATGAACCCGGAGAAGCCGTCGAGCGTGCCCGCAATAATTAATACGTTGTTGCCTAACACAAAACCCGTCGCGGCTGACGCCAATCCCGCGTACGAATTGAGTAGCGACATCACCACCGGCATGTCTGCCGACCCGATTGGCATCACCAACAGAATGCCGAACACAAATGCGAGCCCGGCCATTGCGAAAAACAATGGCATCGATCCCGGAAACACAACCAGGTAAATGAATATGCCCACCGTAGTTGCGAGTAGCGCCATGTTGAAAATGTTCTGCCCACGATAGGTCATAGGTTGACCGCGGACCATTCCCTGCAACTTGGCAAACGCGAGCAAACTTCCGGTAGTGGTAAGCGCGCCGAGCATCACTTCGAAACCAAGTGCGCTCATGGTGATCTTGTCGAGGTGTCCGTCGTGGCGCAGGAATTCAGCTACCCCAACGAGCGCGGCTGCGAAGGCACCGAATGCGTGTGACAACGCGGTCCGCTGCGGCATGGCGGTCATGGGCACCCAGAAACCCATCGCCAATCCCAATAAAGAGCCGAGAGCTAAACCGATAATGATCCACGTGTAGGTGACGATCTCGAGGTGCAGCAGGGTGCCGATGATGGCCATCAACATCCCAAACTCGGCCAGGTGCATGCCGCGCTTCGCCGTCTCGGGATGGCTCAACCCCTTGAGGCCGAAGATGAAAAGAATGGAGGCCAGCAGGTAACTGAACTCGATAAAGTAAACGCGAAGATTCATCGGCGATCCAACGTCCAATGTCCAATGTCCAATGTCCAATGTCGCAGATGAGACCTGAAGGCCCAGTTCTGACATCCGACCTCTGATCTCTGCCATCTGTTCATTTCTTGGCTTCTTCCTTCTTAGCGGGCTTGCGCTTAAACATCCTCAACATCCGGTCCGTGATCACAAATCCCCCGACAACGTTAGTGGTGGCGCAAAAAACTGCGATGAACCCGAGCACTGTTGCCACCGTCCCATGACCAGAACCGGCGATCACGATTGATCCAACCAACGAGATACCGGATATCGCATTTGTCGCAGACATCAACGGCGTGTGCAGCAAAGGCGGCACACGCGAAATAACCTGGTAGCCAACGAATGCCGCGAGCGCAAAAATGTAGAGCGCGGTAATTAAATTTTCATGCGTCATAACCGGTTCCCAAAACCGAGTCTGAGTTCATTTCGTCGCGGCTCCGCCGCCCGATGTGCGGATCTCGTCGCTGCTTTGCCGCCTGATGTGCGGACCTCGTCGCGGCTTTGCCGCCTGATGTGCGGAAGGCCTATGGCCTTCCGATCAACGACATATGATTTTGGGGCTACGCCCCTAATGAAGAGGCGACCCTCTGATTTACTACCTGCCCATCATGCGTCACACACGACGGACCAACTACGTCATTATTTAAATCAACTACCAGTTCACCGTCCTTAATTAACTCCGATAAAAAGGCCGTGACGTTGCGCGAATAAAGTTGACTCGCGTGCACTGGTACGGTCGCGGGCAAATTGGTCGGCGCCATGATTGTCACTCCATCATGTTCGACAACTTCATCCGCTTTACTAAGCGCACAATTGCCGCCCGTCGCACCGGCTAGATCGATGACCAGCGAGCCTCGCTTCATACCTGCCACTGCTTCTTCAGTCATCAGCAGTGGCGCCCTGCGACCGGGAACCTGCGCCGTGGTGATCACTACATCCGCCATCCTCGCGTTTTCAGCAATCAAGTCTCTGCCGCGACTCATGGCTTCTTCTGATAACTCAACCGCATAACCACCAGCGTCTTCAGTTTTGATACCGCCAAGATCCACTTCCAAAAACTTCGCGCCCAGTGAACGCACCTGTTCCCCTGCGGCCGCGCGCACATCGTACGCTTCCACAACTGCACCCAGACGTCTTGCGGTAGCGATGGCTTGGAGTCCGGCAACACCCGCGCCCAGCACTAACACACGCGCGGGCGGCACTGTGCCGGCGGCAGTCATCAAGAGGGGAAACATTCGCGGTATGTGCGACGCGCCAATAACAACTGCTTTGTAACCCGCGACCGTTGCCATCGACGAGAGTGCGTCCATTGATTGCGCGCGCGTGATGCGCGGAATCAATTCCATCGCAAACGTCGTTACGCGCGCAGGGAGGGTGGGCGCTAAAGCTTTTGGTTCATCAAGTGGACGCAGAAATCCCAGCACGACGGCGCCGGATTTTAGTTGAGAGAAAACAGAAAGGTCAGGACGATTGACGGTAACCAGAACGTCGGCTGAATGGATGAGTGCGTCACGATCGGATGAGATCTGCGCTCCGGCTTCACTGAAATCGTCATCGGTGCGCGCGGCCGCCAGACCTGCGCCACTTTCGACAAACACCGCCGTCTTGAGCGCAACGAGTTTCTTTACCGACTCAGGCATAAGCGCCACGCGCGCTTCGCCCGCTCCGGTTTCCCGCAACACAACGATGTTCATCTACTCTCCGACGAGTGCGAAAAGATAAGAATCGAGCGTGGACTACGCGGCGGAGTATATCATCGGAACTAAGGTTATCCGCAGATTCCGCAGATTACACAGATTCAAATGTGAATCAGTAAAGTTGTTTTGTTCTAAGGAAGGTGTGCCTGTATCTTGCGATGTTGCGGGCAAACAGCTAGACCGTTATCTCCGCGTTCCGATTTTGCTGGTTAGAATCTGTGTAATCTGCGTAATCTGCGGATAGCTTGCGAAGGGATTGGGCCGAACCTATAATCCCAACTCACCTTTGGCGCATTGGTGTAGTTGGTTAACACGCTGCCCTCTCAAGGCAGAGATCACGGGTTCGAGTCCCGTATGCGCTACCAATTTCCCCGTACTCTCGTCGGCTGTCTTTCTAATGCCATTCCACGGCTTGTATTTTTCCCATGGCTTATAAATATAACCGCGGGTGGCGATTACGTGGTGCCCCACTTCGTGAATCAATGTGCGTGCAAGCTTCAATGTCGCCAGTGGAGTCGCCACCAACAACGTCGGAATTCCAAAATATACATCGCGAGCGTACACAACGACCTGAGCGGGCCGATTTTTCATCTTCCTCAAGTAATGTCCGTTGTTGAGAAAGCCTCTCAGAAATGGTCGTACTGTGAGCGACTCGGGATCATCGGGACATTCGTCAATCACTTCGATCACTTCCAAGCCTTCAAGATCGCGCCGACCGATCCACTTCAGTACTCGCCGGGTGTGCCATTCCGTGAGACGCGGGAAACAAGTGGTCTTCACTTCGATTCGCATATGACGAACTTCACCTAAGCCTTATCAAAACAAGAGGCGATCTCCATCAGGCAGTAATTGGACTTAATCGCTGAGTATCAACATCTCACCACGCTGTCCAGAGTAAAAGGGCTCAGATCAGAGCAGGTCGACCACCATGGCAAGCCCGAGGATCCATTTGGCACTGCATATTTTTTCATAGCTGGCGTGACAACTGGACCAATTTTAAAGATAGAACGTCCGGCAGCCCCCATCAGGTCTGCAATGGCCTTAATGATGCTAATTCCAACTCTCGGAAACCGCGAGCCAGGGGAGGCGTTGGATGGGACCTTGGTAGGATCGAATTCAGAGCGGTATTCGACGCCCTTTGGCCCGAGAACTATTTTTTTTGGAAACTGCTCCAGTGGTGGAGGTGGTTGGGTTTTCCGGCCGAATCTCCTATCGTACCCATCCGGTGCTCGCGGCCACGAACAAAAGTACGTCGTTCCACTGCGACAGAATAATTTCGGTCGGCGACGAGGTTTGTGAGAACTTTATTGGTGGAGCGCCGGGTCTTTGGTTTCAAGAAGGCTGACTACCTGCCAATGCCCGCCTTGTCGCGCGTGATCTGCCGCGGTCTTGCCCATCTCATCCTGAAATTTCGAAGTCGCGTTTGCGTCCAGCAATCGCCTTACAACCTGAAAGTGCCCTTCACGAGCGGCGAGCATTAAAGCGCTATCTCCGCGGCGGCTGCGCGCATTTACGTCGGCGCCGCGCTTGATAAGCGAATCAACCACTTGCAGATGACCGTTTAAAGCAGCGTAGGCAAGCGGCGTTAATCCTTCTTCTGTTCTGGCGTTCACCTCTGCTCCGTTTGCAAGCAGCATTTCCACCGTGTCTTCATGGCCCACGGCGCGGTGAAGCGGGGTCTCCCCTCGATCCCAGGACGAGCCACGTATGTTGATGTTCGCTCCCAACGCGAGCATCCACTTTGCCAATGTAGTGTTTCCGGCGCCCGCCGCTTCGAATAACACAAAGTTAGGAGGAAAAACGCGTGTGGCACGAAGCGCGAAAAACAGTGCGGCACACGCCACGATTAAAAGTACAAGCCGCTTATACTTCATATTCTCGCCCGGCTCACTGCGACACTAGAAAGATTTCCAAACATCGTCTTTTATTTCTGTTTAGGCTTATTCATATTTTGGCGCCAGCAAGCGCAACACGAAGAATCTGCGGACGCACCGTCGGGCGCTCGCATTACGTGCTGCAACCCCACAGTATGATCCAGGCACGCCTGGAGAACATTGAGTAACAAGCATTCACAAGCTCTCATTCGCCGCAAAAATTCGATGTCTTTTGAAGCATCCCTTCTATTTAGCTCGATCCCGGTGCCAGGCAAAAGGGGAATAGGCTCTTTGGGGGTCCAAGCGAACAAGTTGAGTGGCTTGAATGTCGATGGAGCTAATGCCGTTCTATTGAAGGCCGTAATTTCGAGCGGCGTAACACGGGAGTCTCGTGCGTCGGCATAAACCAAGTATCGTTCGCCCACATCCCCGACTGCAAAATAGGGGCATCCAAACGCGTCTGGGCGCCACAAAACAGTGATTCTTCGAGCACTAGTCCCCTTCCATGAGTCTTCAACTTTAAACTCCACGAGGTAAGTAGTGCCCCTAACGTCGTTCGCGGGCTTCCGCTTGCCTTTGCCCACCTTAGTAATCTCGCCGATAAAGACCGCTCCAGCTTTATCAAAAGCCTGAGGCAGGTCTGAAACGAAGCAGAAGCTTGCCGAGGCCACGACTGGTGATAGCGTCACCCAAACAAGGAAAGCCAGCGGCTTAAGGAGGAATCTTTTCCACATATTCATTCAAAATACCCCCAAAATTCATTTTACTGATCGGAAAAGCAATGCCCACACTTTCCCGATCAAAACATTCCCACGTCAGGCCAAATAATCCTCCTCTCGAAACGAAGCTCGACGCATAGATTCAATCCAGATGTCGAGCAATCGGAAGGGATCAAACGGCCCGCCACCAGACCCGCCAGGCCCTCCCGGACTATTAGAGCCGCCGCCTCCGCCTCCTCCCGTCGGCCTTAAGGGTATGGGGTTTGTGTTAATTGTAGGTGACTGTTCGGGGATTGGAGGGCATAAGGCATTTAAGGCCGCCGCAGTATACGCATTCATGTTAAATCTCGCAGTGTATCTACTGATTAGTTCCCGCGGTGATGGCGACGTCCTTATGTCGAAGGGTAGGGAGTAACTTTCCAAATCAGTGGGAAGAAAACCGTGTGTAACCACTTCATGAGCGCCGATACGACCATATATGGTTCCGTAACTAGCAAAAGTGCCTGGCCTGACCGGCCTTCCACCCCCTTGCCATTCGAAAATATTGGGTAAACTGATTTGTGCTTCTCCACTTCCAACTACGGTAGCCCCCAAAAGAGTAGGGCTGTTTACTTGAGAGCCCAAGACGGCGGCTGTATTTCCGCTATATTGAGAGGTAACAGTAAGGTTCATGCTACCGCCATTAGCTCGCCCAGGTTGACCAAATACTACGCTGTGACCGCCAGACTCGAAGATCCTTCTCATCTCATTTTGCATATCACTTAAAGCCTGACCACTTACTCCTGAGATGTTGACATTGAAGATACAAAGGCCACTTGGATCCACGAAATTTACGGGATCGTTCTGCACATAAGCATAGCGATTGAAGCTCTGTGGATCAGTAAGTGAGTAACTGCCGTCGTAGGGGTCCGGCTGTGCGAAGCGGCTCCAGTTCACCTGATACCGACGATGCATTGCTTCGTCGCCACCATTGGCATCGCGTTCGTAGGTTGTAAAGCGATGAGGCTGAAACGCCTGGTTGCTGCTTCGGCCCGTCTCGCCACCCCACGGATCCAGATCAATTGTGCTGACTACTGTTCCAGAGCTGTTCCTAATCTGCTGCGACTTAGTCACCGGATCCTGATGCACCCAGCTCACCTGTCCGCCTGTCCCTCCCTGCAGCGCCACCATCTGACCACCAAGGTAAACATAGCCTCTGGTCCATCCGCCGGTCGCGTTCAGCTCCGCTATCACCTGCCCACCTAGAACCGTCGAACGCAAGTAATACGTGCTGGCTCCGCTCTCGATCTTTTTCACACGCAGCCGATCGCCATCATAACTTTGCGCCAACCCGGTCGCTGATGCATAAACCTGTTGGCCCGTGGCATCGTAGGTGAAACTCTGAGTGCCATCATTAATCAGATTTCCAGCCGCATCGTAAGACATACCGGCACCCGTGACTGGATTAACCGTCATGCGATTATTGGAAAAACCCGGATTGTAAACGTACTGCGCATTCACCGCGCCCCACCCGTTGCGCCACGTCAAGTTGCCAAACTGATCGTAGCTGTAGTTTTCCGCATAAGGCCCGTCCGGCGGCCCCCACGCTTCATACCCGGCATGGCCGCGTCCTTCCTGTCCCGTGTGGGAGGCCCACATGCGGCCTACGTAGTCGTAATCGTATGAACGATCGAGCGTCGCGTCGTAGAGATTGTCGGCGAAAGCCACGCGACCCGTGTTCTCCTGAATCAACGGTGTCGCATAAGCATAGTTCCACACCATCACTCCGGGAACGTTCCACTGCGTCAGAAACATGCGATTGTTGTAGCCGAGTGAAAGGCTTTTTCCGTTCCCGTAATTCATCTGCTTCAGCCCGCCGAACGCCCGGTAGACCAGGCCACTGGCATAAGTGGACACGCCGCCATAATTCTGCCCCGTCACGCCCGTGACTTCGCCAGCGAAATTGTAGTTGTAACCTACTTTCACACCCCAGGGGTTCGTGATCTCTGTTAGCTGTCCCGCCTGGTTGTAAGCATAGTTAAGGGAAAAAGAACCTGCGACTCCATTGAAGCTTCTCGTTTCCGAGGTCAGCCGCGACGCCGTATCGTAGCTATAACTAACCGTGCTCTCGCTCGAGGACATGCTGGTGCGGTTACCTGCCGCGTCGTACTGGAAAGTCACATTCGGCGTGGGCGCCACACCTGAAGGCATAGAGAATCACGCCCAAAACTTTGGTAAAGTCGCTCCCTTGCACAAAACAAAATTGTGCTTTCACCTTCACATTTACTCTTGTTAAACGGAGGCGGCGGCCACACATCGTTCGGCATCCGACGGTGCAACGTCCGCTTCCTGCTCGACCAGCAGGCGCAGTAGGACGTCCTTGTTTTCCCGGCAAACCCTCTTGATACGCGCACCAAGTTCCAGATCATATCCCCGCCTGAGGGAACAATGCAGGCATCGATCCAGGTGGGTTGAGAACGTCTCGATGAGGGTGCCGCGCCCTTCGCGGGTAAAGTGGGCCATGTTGGGAAACCGGGCTGCAAAATTCTCATCATCCAGACCAAAGGCAGAGAACAAATACTCAGCATCGCCCTCAGCGATTCGCCGTCCGACCATCGGGTCGATGCACTTAGATTCAGCGAGAGCGTCTTGTTGATATTCCAAACGGGCTTCCAACTCCGTATCGGAGTCACAGACTAAACGCGCAATCACGTCGATAATGTCTTCCTCAATTTCGGGTTGCATAACTTATCTCCCTCTTAATCGCCCACGGCAACAGTTCGTGTTTTTTATTTCGGCTTTGAATTGGCAGGATCCCGAAAGGAGCACAAATTTGCTATGCGCCGAATTTGTGCTGTGGTCCTTTCGGGAGGTCGTGATCGGCGTGGTGTTTAAGAAGGAGATGGCGCTCCGGGGACAAAACAACAACGACCGTGTCCCGGCAAGCTGCGAAACCTGCCACACACGCACCCGTCTTGATGTTGTTTGTTGGGTTCATTGTCAATCAGTTCCCGTTCTTCAGCGTTCGGGGAGAGCTTTAAAAATCACTTGTATCAAAGAATTCCCGTTTATGACTGAACTTTCCTCTTTTGTTTTACCCGACTCTTCACCTTGGTGAGCAGCCGGTTCATGTCCTGTTGCACACCTTCAAAATCTTCGTGCAGCAACTCCGAGATGTCTCGGCACTTGAGACCTTGAAGATAGAGTATGAACAATAGTCTCTCGCGGCTGGTAAGTTTTGAGCCGCCCCAGAAATCCTGCCAGGCTTCCTCATCTTCGAGCTTTTGTTGAATGTCTGGCTGCACTGAGGGCAGCGACTGTTTCAGAGCCTTGCCCCTCACCGGATCGTCAAGGCTGTCCGTCTCAGACGCGCGTTCCTTTCGAACCTTGTCTAAGTAAACACGTTTGAGCACACGATGAAAGTAAGCCTTTACATCCTTGATTAACTGCGGTGGGAGGGGATAGCGAAGCACGCGCAGAAAAGTTTCGGCTACCAGGTCCTCTGCATCAGGCACATTGTGGGTCAGCCTGATTCCATGGGCCAACAGCGGGCTATGCAGCTCTCTGTAAGCCTTCTCGAAATAGACTGAGTACTTATCATCCTGGTTCGCATGGTCATAATCCATGGTCAACTTCCTCCTTTATTGCTTGAGACCGGGGAGACCTAAAATTGCAAAATGAATCCCGATCGGTCGGCTCAATCGAAGGGTTGCGATTCAAAGATCATGGGCCGGGCCGTTGGCTCAGCTTTCATAGGTATGACTTCGACACGAGGGCCTTTTCAAAGCGCCGTGTTTATTTTTTTTGAGTGATCGAGGAAGGCTGTTGGTGTAACCGCTGGTCGGGTAGAACACTAGTCTAATCCGGTATCAGGGCCAACACCCCAACGATGCGGGAAGGAGCGTTGCCCGGGTTACCAGCGGGCGAATGGGAGAGCAACCGTCTTACTGATCAAGGCTGCGCCAACGTTATTGTTGGGACGAGATTTGGTGCTCTTCATGAGGAGAGATGAACACGAACCAAATCCTATGAATCAAGCGATATGAGTTCGCAACGTTCCCGGAAGGCTGCAACCGTTATGCCCGCCATAGCTGATTTCTGGCGCGTCGCTAACCGTTGGTGTGACTTAACTTAAGATTTTCGCAAGTCCTGCTGACGATAATAATCCTACGAAAAACCAGATGGCATCCGAATTTTTGAATGAAGATATGAGCTGAATGGCGTTTACAAAACATCAAGAACCTCCGCGGTGCAATGACCGCATCGGAGGTTCTTGCTGTTGAGACTAACAATCGAAACTGAGTTTACCTATTAAACATCAGCCATTGGGATGTCGGGGATGCGCTCCCTGATCATCTGAGCCGTAAGGATTCCCCCTGCGGTGGATTCATCCGGGATTACTCGCTCGATGCCGATGGCGTCGCTCGGAGTGGAGATTACTATCCTGTCATTAATGCCGATGTTGGCATCTGGAATGACGTTGCTGATGTCGATCCGGGCGATCGCTTCTCGATTAATAATGGAGGCAGTCGAGATATTCTCATTCGCGGTAACAGCTTCGGCAATACTGACCGGGATGATGAACAGCATGAGGACTGCCAGGCTTCTTAGCGTGATTCCTATACCTAATTTCATGGAAATTCTCCGTTGCGTTATCCCATCCGCTCCGTCGTGGTGATGGTGGTCGTGTTCATGTTCAAACTCCCGAATATTGGGATCGTCCGTGTTAGAAGACATTTCGGGTAGGCCAGTTTCGTGGGCGGCGTGATCGGACCTAATGTTGCTTTTAATTTCACTTTCCAACATGTCAAAGTACCTCCGTTTTTCATGCTGACGAATTTCCTCGCTCTAAAGGTAAGACTGCAGGAATTGATTTTTTCAAATCCTGCAAATTGTGAATTTTGATTTTTTGCTGGACGTCTAAAATCCAAACGCCGGAGAGAGACAATCAGTCGAGCTTTCTCCGGCGTTTGCTAACCCTACTTCGAGATTCGTCGGGCAGGGGGTTTCTGGTTGGCGTTTGCCGGCAATGGGGCTCTTGAATCCTTGTCGATGCAAGAGAGAACTTCGTATGGCGATTTTCGGTACTTGATTACTCCCCAAATAAAGCCGGCCAAGGCGCCGGCGAATAACGCCATTGGATGAACAGGGCCACCCGACAAGTAATAAGCAATCGCGGGCAACACGATTAACAATAGGATACCCATCAAGAACCACGCCAGATCGGGTATGCGTTGTTTGCGTTGGGCAGCGCAATAGGTGCTTAAGAATCTTCCACGGAAAATTGAAACGACTTTTTTCATAAGTAACAACCTCCAGAATCTAAGACCGGCTGCGCGCGGTTGTTCAAAACTAAGTGATTCAACTCAGTGCCCGGGGGAGTACATTAATGGCGGAATTTTTCTGGCTGCGCTCGCGATCCTTGATTTTGTCGTCCAAGCGATTCTATGTAAGTCATCTATGACTAAGTTGATTTTCCGATTCCTCTCTCTTTGAGTTTCTGGCCCGCTGTATTACAGTCACACTGCAACAACTAATCCAATTAATAGCGAGAGTTCGCGATGAAAACGTCGCTAGATAACAGCGCGCTTGAAGATCTTTCTGCCAAACTTCGTGAGGCCAACCAGGCGTTTAGTCAGAGATATCCCGGCGAAACAGGACAACGGCAGCCGGTACATACGGTGTACGGCGGTGCGCACCTTTTCAAGTCAGACTCGGCCGAACGGCTGGGGGGACTGGCGCGCCGGTCGTTAGACCAGTTTGCGCCAAATTTTCTAACCTTCGCCAAAGCGATTGGCTTACCCGGCGCGGAGGAATTGCCGTCATCACTCGACGAGGATGAGAAACTGGCTGCGCTCATTGAGGCCAACCTCGATGGAGTGCGCCTCGAAAATAAATCCGCGTGGTTGGCCCATTCAATCTATTCGCGGGTCAACGATAAATTGAAACGAGAACCCGTCGAAGACTTTCGCATCGATTTTGAAGATGGGTATGGCAACCGGCCCGACGAAGAAGAAGATGGACACGCTGCCAGTGCTGCCAAAGAAGTCGCTATCGGCCTCCAGAACAAGACACTCCCGCCATTCGTAGGCATTCGGATTAAGCCTTTCAATGAAGAGTTACGCGTGCGCAGCATGCGCACACTCGATATCTTCGTTTCCACGCTCCTGCAGGAAACAAACGAAGAGCTGCCGCCAAATTTCGTGGTTACTCTGCCGAAAATCACGGTCCCGGAGCAGGCCGGCGCGCTGGCAGATATTTTTGATTCACTCGAGCAGCACACCGGACTGGCAGGCGGTTCGCTGAAAATGGAAATGATGATCGAAACCACGCAGTCGATCATCAGCAGTCGCGGGGAAATTAATCTTCCACTAATGCTTGACGCAACGCGCGGCCGCTGTGTGGCAGCTCACTTTGGGACCTACGATTACACGGCGAGTTGCAGCATAACCGCCGCACACCAGCACATGATGCACCCGGCGTGTGACTTCGCGAAGCACATGATGCAGGTGTCTTTCGCCGGCACCGGCATCTGGCTGTCTGATGGAGCGACCAACATCATGCCGGTCGCCCCACATCGTTTTACTGAAGGTGGTGCGCCATTGACTGCCGAACAAATTGCCGAGAACCGCGAGGTGGTCCATCGGGCGTGGAAGCTGCATTTCGATCACATCCAACATTCACTGGTTGGCGGTTTCTACCAGGGTTGGGATTTGCATCCAGCCCAACTGCCGACGCGTTATGCCGCGGTTTATTCATTCTTCCTGCAGAGTCTGGACGCAGCTTCTGAGCGGCTGCGTAACTTCGTCGATAAGGCGGCCAAAGCCACACTCGTGGGAGATGTGTTCGATGACGCGGCCACCGGGCAGGGGCTGCTCAACTATTTCCTGCGTGCGCTTAATTGCGGGGCGTTGACGGAAGAAGAAGCGGTTGAGTTATCAGGGTTGACCGTTGCGGAGTTGCGGTCAGGCTCGTTTGTGAAGATCCTGAAGAACAGACAGAGCCTATAAGTTTACGTTCAGACAATGAGGTTAGGTTCAACGATGGCGAGACAATGTTCAGAGTCCAAGCTTTAGCTTGCGTGGTTACGTAACCGAGCAGCCTAAAGGCTGAACTCTGAACATTGTCTCTGAACGTTTGAATCGTAATTCGGGAGGTTACTAATGCGACTTGTTGTTACCTTGTTGGTTTTATCGTGTCTATTGTTTGCAAACATTTCTGCTATTCACGCTCAAACGAAGCACGCGTCCGGGGATACTGACTTGGCAAAAAAGATTCGTCGCTTCTCGCCAACCGAATTGACTGCCAGCACTGCGCATCTTTCAGCCAACGACAAGAAAGCGCTGGCAAAAATTATCGAAGCGGCGAAATTGATGGATCCGTTGTTTTTGCGCCAGGTTTGGAGCGGCAACGAAGCTTTGAAGAAAAAGCTGGAGGCTGACAAAACACCTGCCGGGCAGCTGCGTCTGCACTACTTCCTCATCAACGATGGACCATGGTCGCGAATAGACAGCAAGGAACCGTTCATCGACGGGGTGCCGCACGAGAAGCCGTTGGGAGCTAACCACTACCCGGAAGACATGACAAAGGAAGAGTTCAACGCCTGGGTTGAGACGCTGCCTGAAGCGGAGAAACAAAAGGCGACCGGCTTTTTCTGGATGATCCGGCGCGATGCAAATCGCAAGCTAATGACCGTGCCTTACAGCAAGGCGTACGCGGAGTTTTTGGTCCCGGCTGCCAAACTTCTCCGGGAAGCGGCTGCGCTCACCACCAATCAAACACTCAAGAATTTTTTGACGAAGCGTGCCGACGCGTTTGCCACAGACGATTACTATGCGAGCGACGTCGCCTGGATGGAACTCGATTCACCGATCGACGTCACCTTTGGGCCGTATGAAACTTACGAGGACGAGCTGTTCAGTTACAAGGCCGCGTTTGAAGCGTACGTGACGCTGCGCGATGAAGCTGAATCAGCAAAACTGGTCAAGTTTAGTGGTTACCTGCAGGAACTCGAAAACAATCTGCCGATCGATCCGAAGTATCGCAATCCAAAGCTCGGTCCCGCCTCACCGATCCGCGTAGTGAATGAAGTGTTTGCCTCAGGTGAAGGCAACAGCGGTGTGCAGACGGCCGCCTTTAATCTTCCCAACGATGAGCGCGTAGTTAAGGAAAAGGGCTCCAAGCGAGTGATGTTAAAAAACGTGCAGGAGGCCAAGTTTAAAAAGACGCTCGTGCCTATCTCACAGGTCGTGCTTTCGGCGGCGGATCAAAAAGCGTTGTCATTCGAATCCTTCTTTACGCACATACTCACTCACGAGCTGCTGCACGGCCTGGGGCCACACAACATCACTGTTAACGGTGAGCAAACTACGGTACGCAAGCAGTTGAAAGAGCTGTCGTCAGCGATTGAAGAAGCGAAAGCCGATATCACCGGACTGTGGGCGCTGCAGTATTTGATGGACAAGGGCGTTATCGACAAGTCGATGGAGCGCTCGATGTACACGACGTATCTAGCCAGCGCTTTCCGTTCAGTAAGGTTTGGGATCACCGAAGCGCATGGCAAAGGTATGGCGCTGCAGTTTAATTATCTGATGGACGAGGGTGCATTTAAATTCGACGAAAGCAAGGGAACTTTCAGCGTCGATGAAACGAAGATCAAAGACGCGGTGCGAAAGTTGTCCGGTGAGATAATGACGCTGCAAGCGGAGGGTTCGTACGACAAAGCCAAGGCGCTGCTGGATAAGTATGCAGTGATGCGCGCGCCGATGAAGAATGCGTTGGATCGGTTGCAGGATGTGCCGGTAGATATCGAACCGATCTTTCCGTTGGCTAAGTAGAACAGGCATTCCTGCCTGTTCGTTTTTTCACGGTTCCAATTTACCGACGAAGGGACAGACAGGAATGTCTGTCCTACTACGCTCTTCTAATAAATTTCGCCGCGATCCAGCCCGCCAACACTAAGACCGATAACACGATCCAGTTGTTACGATCTCCATAGGTCACGCCCGGGAAGTGGTTACTGATCATCAGGAACACTACCGGCACAGCCATAAACGTGTTCTGCTTCGAGCGGAGTTTTGCCTGTGCGCTGAGTGCGTCGTCCGGTTTGCGGCCTTCGTTCAATGCCGCGATCATCTTCTTCTGCGCAGGCAGGATATGCATCCACACGTTGGCGGCCATAATCGTTCCCAACATCGCGCCCATGTGAATGTAAGCAGCACGCGCGCTAAAAATGCGCGTTGAGCAGTACGCGGCAACGACGATCAAAACATAGCCAACTATCGCGAACGCTTTTTCGTTTTTGCCCAGTGGCGACATCATCATCACGTCGTAAACAATACCGCCGGCCAAGAGGAAACCGATTCCCAAAGCGACTGCCGCAGGAAGACTCAGGTCCCAAACATCCGGATCGATGAGGGCGCCGCCTCCCAGGTAATAGACAACTATCAGCAGTCCGAAGCCGCTCAGCCACGTTGTCCCTGCCTCCCAACGAAACCAGTGCAGCGTGCGCGAAACCAGATCGGGGACTTTTCGTTTTTCCACCACGTAAAAGCCGCCGCTATGGACCATCCAAATCTGTGCCGGCAACCCGGTGTTGGCTGCCGCTTTCTCTTCTTCAGTTAAGCGGGCGTCGAGCCAGGTGAAATAGTAGGTCGTGCCCACCCACATGATTCCGGCAAACACGTGGATCCAGCGCAGGACCAGATTTAGCCATTCGCTAATGGTTGGATCAAGCATATCTTGTAGCGCAAGCTGTTAGCTTGCGCACGCAAACTAACAGTTTGCGTTACACGGTTTGCCTCACTAGCTACCGCGATAGGTGGAATAACCGTACGGGCTAATCAAGAGCGGCACGTGATAGTGCTGCGCCGCGTCGTGTACTTTGAAGACGATGGTTACCTGCGGGAAAAAAGCGTCGACATCGAGTGTCGAAAAATATGGGTCGGTATCGAAAACCAGCCGGTAGGTTCCGGCCTGCAAGGGTTCGCCAACCAGAAAGAAGGGCTTGACTCGACCGTCCTCGTCGGTCCATGCGTGGCTCAATTCATTCCAGCTCTCATCGGTGTTCTGGGCAGCCAGACTAACGGCGACGCCACCGGCGGGCGCACCACGAGCCACGTCGAGTATGTGCGTTGAGATGGTGGCCATAAAACAGTGTGGAGTCTACATTCGGAAATCGACAGCTACAACAAAAAACATTACTGGTCCGTTTGACCTCTCGCATGCTGCCTGTCTCGATTAAGAGGCTCGTTGTTGCTGGGACCGCGGGCGTCCTCGCCCGCACTGAGCGCGAAGCGCGAAAACAGTCCTACTGCAGAGAGCGCCTATACAAGCGTGACCTGGACGTTGCGATCCGTCAGGGGCTTAGTTCCCTGAAGTGCTTAGGCAATCCAAGGAGAGTTTCACTTCGCTCAGTGCGGGCGGGGACGCCCGCGGACCCAGTAAGCACGCAGACCGTAAAGATCTACAGTCTTTAGGCATTCCACGGCCGAGTTCGCTCAGATGTATTCGAGCAGTTTGTTTAGTCTGAGGGTCGTGATCTTTGCCTGTTCCTTTGCCGCGTTGTGCAGCTCCTTTGCCGCATTGTTGTTCAGCCGTTCGCGCAGGATTCCGAGCATCTCTTCGGCGCTCTTCCCGGTAGCGCAGACGATGTAAATGAAACCAAACTTTTCCTGGTACTCCCGGTTCAACTCGGCCAACTCGTCCATAGTCTGCTGCGTTGAGTCGCGTGTACCTGATTGCTCTTTCTCAGACCAACTGAGTGATTCACGCGCAACCGATGCCGCGGCTTTTTTTTCACCTATCCTGGGATGACTATCAAATGCTTCCAGCCAGTCGGGTGATTCAAGAGCCCACCAAATGCGATCCGCAGCCGTTACCATGTCCTCTACATTTTCAAACGGTCTTTCCGCGGTCATCTTCGCCGCCCAGCGTCGCGAACCACAGCACTTCAGGAACTCGGCTTCAGCTTGTTCGGAAGGAAGTGAGTTGATGCGGTCGATGGTGTCCATCTGTTTAGTTTCTTCACTCAATCCGGCCCCAAGCGCGCAACCGGCTCACGCCGCCGTCGGGGTAGATGTTGAAGCGCAAGTGTGAAACTGGGCCAACGTCGGATAACTCTTTCTCAAAGAAATGTCGCGTGTGCGCCTGCAGTTTGGTGCGGGGCAAAACACTCTGCCACGTGCGCGCCGGATCGTCCAGCGACTCTTCCGACTCATGAGGAGCATTTGTTGCTTCCAAAGAACAAGTGTCGGGAAAGTTTCCCTTGAAGTGTGCTGTATCGATCTCCAACCGTCGTAGTGTCCCCGGCCTGCCAAGTTTAATGATGGTCCAATCATGGCCTGGTCCGCGGCGGCGTTTAGTTTCCCATCCGTCACTCATGTTCGCTGCGCGACCCGGCATGATCAGGTTGTGACGATGACCAAAAAACATGTCGCTGCAGGAAAGCACTCGTCCACCATTCTCCACCGCCGCCAGGTCGATGTCGCCCGTCTGGCTGAGCCGTTCCCAATCGGGCATAACCTCACCGTACACTCGCAGGCGCGCCACTCCACCATCCGGATAGATGTTGAAACGTAAATGCGTAAACGTTTGATCGCTGTCCACCTTGAATGGATTTTTAGAATCACCCGCCAGCGGCAACTTCGGAAGTAATGGGACCCACTGTGTGGTTTCGCTTTGCAATTCTTCGGCAGTTGGTTGGCCGGGAAAGTTTCCGCCTTCCAGCGAGCAGTGCTCCGGATAATTACCGCGAAAGAAACTTGTGTCCACTACAATGCCGCGGATGATTCCGGCGAGCCCCAGCCTAATGATGCAATAGTCATGACCGAGCGTGCGCTTACGTCGAGACTCCCAACCGTCCATCCATTTACCACGATCGGTGTACTTGTCTTCGATGAAGATAGCGGCGGTCGGTTTCAGCAGGTTATCTTTCGATGCGAAGAAATCGTCATTGGCAAATAAGACGGAGCCGCCTAGCTTCTCCGACGCCAAGTCAACTAACTCAGTAAAGTCCATCGATTGAATCCTCAAGCTGCCACGTGTGTCATCTTAATCAAGTCACCCTGCGGCCTGTCACTAATTCTCTCCGCCACATAAATTTGCCGTCCGCGTAGGAATGTTCTTTCCACTACACCTTCCAGCTCACGGCCTTCGTAGGGTGTGAGTTTGTGGCGATGATGAAGTTTCTCGCCTTCCACTTTAAAACTCTTCGAGGGGTTCCAAATCACCACGTCTGCGTCGTAACCGGCAACGATCTTGCCCTTCCGATCCTGCAATCCCACGAGCCCAGCCGGAGCAACACACAACCAACGCGCCAAGTCGACTACCGAAAAGCCGCGACCACGCGCTTCCGTCCACACAATCGGCAGGCGCAATTGCAGCGACGATATTCCGCCCCAGGCCGAGATGAAGTCGCCCGCTTCGCGCAGTTTGAGATCTGGGGGACACGGCGAATGATCCGAAACGATCATGTCGATTGTTTCATCCTGAAGCGCCCGCCAAAGTTGCTCGCGGTTTTCACGCTCGCGAATTGGCGGACAACACTTGAATTCCGTTGCACCATCAACAACATCTTCGGCAGCGATCGCCAGATAGTGCGGACAGGTCTCTGCTGTGATCGGTACGCCCGATTCTTTTGCGGCGCGCAGTGCCGGCAAAGCGTCTGCGGACGAATGATGAACGATGTGAACCCGCGTGGCGTATTCGCGACTCAGACGAATCATCATCTCTATCGCCTGGTTTTCCGCTGCCCGCGGCCGGGTGCTCAGAAACTTTTGGTAATCTTTTGCTGCCGCTTGTGTTTCATGTTCCTCAATTGGACCAGGTACCTCAGCGTGAACAATTAGAACTGCGCCCAGCTTTGTCAGCACCGGCATCGCCTGACGGAGGTCTGCCTCCGTGACATTGGGAAATTCATCGACGCCCGAATGGACCAGGAAACATTTGAAGCCGACGACGCCGGCAGCAAGTAAGGGCTCCAATTCGTCAGTGTTGCCTGGAATAACGCCGCCCCAGAACCCGACGTCGACGTAACACTGTCCCTTCGCCGCATTCAATTTCGCTTCGAAGCCCTCAACCGTGGTAGTGGGAGGAATTGAGTTCAACGGCATGTCGATGAGAGTGGTTGTGCCACCCGCGGCTGCGGCTCTGGTCGCCGTTGCAAACCCTTCCCATTCGGTGCGTCCCGGCTCATTTACGTGGACGTGCGTGTCCACGAGCCCGGGCATCACGATCGAATCGTCGTCTGCCTGAATCAATTCACAACCATCGGGCAGCGTGTCGTAGTCAGTAACAGCGGTGATCGTTTCGCCGGCGATGTGTATCGCAGCCGGCGCAATGCCGGACGTCAGGACCACCTTTCGCCCGCGAATGATCAGATTGGTTACAGCCATGGCTCAATAAAACGTTGGTGGCGGAGGCGGAAGGTTCGGACGAAATTCTCCGAGACCAAGCACACGTTCGTACGCGATCGCCAGTGCGGCGAAAGTTATCGGCAACACCAGAAAAATGCCGACATAGCACAAGAACATTCCACCAATCACCATCAGTCCATTCAGCAGATTCAATGCAAGCAAACGCCAGAAGTTTGGGCGGGCCGCCCGGAAGCTCAGCTTGATGGCGTTCATACCGGAAAGCCTGCGCTCGGCAATTAGCGGGTAAGCGAAGGTGAACAGCACTGAAATGACCATGATGACCAGAATCGCTATCACCCAAAAAACGAAGAAGAACGCGAACAAGCCGATCAATGCCGAAGGATCAGGTTCGCCGCCACCTTGCGTAGACAGAAAGAAGCCGACGTAAAAAATTATGTACGCCGGAACGAGGATCACCGCGATCGGAATCATCTGCAAAATTGTGACTACCACGCTGTCGCCGAAAGTGTCGAAGCCTTTAAAGAGAATGCCAAACTCGACCAGCTCACCGCGGCGCTTCCTGAAGAGTGCCATGTAGAGCCCTACCATCATTGGGCCCATCAAAATACCAAAAGGCACCGCGTTTCCGATTAACACACCAATCGCTGCCATGCCGACAAACAGCCAATATTGATCTCTGATCAGTTCATAGCCCTCTTTAATGCATTCGACTGGCTGGATAGCGCCGGTACGAAATTCAATTGAGTCTATCGATTGGCTCATTGTTCCTCCGCTCTCTGGTTGCGATGGGGTTAAGGGCATTCCGGCGCCAGCTGCTTATGATATTCAGCAGTTGCCCCTTAATAGATTCCGCATAAATAAGAGCACCCATTTGATTCGGATGGCCCAGCGAGGCATACCGGCAGGCCAGATAACTCGACTCGCGTAGGTCTTTCTCACTTTTCGTCTCGTTCTTCTTCTTCATACGGTCATGAATCTGCTTGCAACTCCGGCTGCGCAATTCACGCACTTGATCGTTTGTTTTGTACGCAGCAGTTCCCAGCGTGACGATCACAATCGCCTTCCTGAGACCGGACAAACTTATCGATGCAAATTTGAAGTTCCAGAGCAGTGTTTCAGGCGCGGCGAATGCGTGCTCCGGCTGAAAGTCAATGGCCGCGAAATGAATGCGAGGATTCGGTGCCAGCTCAGCATTTACTGTCTGTACTGCCTCACTCAGGCTGCGGGTTGAAACCTGATACCAGAGGTTCGAGATCACGACCAGCCTGCGCCGCATTTCCTTATCGCTCATCTCCTCTTCGGTCGCTGAAGTAAGTTTCTTGGCGAGCATGCGAATGAAGCGATTGTGATCAGTTTCTTCAGAAAAGATGGGGTAGTAACCGGGGACGATTAGATGGGCGCGGGGAAACTCATTCGCGGTGCGACGCAGGAGCCGCTGCATCCGGCCTCCGCAAGCTTCTTTGATGCTGGTCTCGAGCGTCTCGAGTTTGGTTGCTGAATTGAGGAGGTGACGCACATCGACGTCGTTGATGCAGCCGTTCACCAGGATCAAATCAACCACGCCGCGGTTCGGGTAATGCGCTAAAGCGTCGTCGACCTGTTGATTAACTGATGGCGTATAAGACGGTACCTCGCCGTTACTTGAATAAACAGGCGGTTCACTCGTGGCTGTTTCAATTGTCGCACCCGAATGCGCCTGGATTTTTTCACTAACCGGCCTTCCGGTTTGCTCTTGTAACCAACACTTGATCCGCCACCAGATCTTACGCTCCTGCTTTAGTCCCTGGCCCCATAGAATTGAATCTCCGATAACGAGCATGTGCAGCGGATCGTTCTGCGATTGCACCGGCTTTGCACACTGCGCCGATGCGTCGCCGGCGGCCATGAATAACAACGCGCACAGCAGGGCCGTGGAGAAGATCCCCCCGAATCGCGATATGCGCATCGTAAAAGTTTCCCGGCGTGCTGGTAACTTATGCAAGGTTTGATAAGAAGTCCGCTAGCAAATTTATACTTACTGTGAGTCGGTAGTTTCTGGTAGATCGAATGTCGTCGATCGGTGCAATCTCACGCGACAATTCCACTTTCGCTTTGTCTACAACTTGCTGGTCCAACAGAGCGCCTCGGAGAATGCTTTCGGTCTTCAGGCCGCGAAAGGGAACGGGCGCAATACTCCCAAAAGCAAGCCGAATATCATCAATCGTTCCGTCTTTCATTCGGGCCAAGCCGGAAAAACAAACTTTTGAGATCGCCTGAGCTTTCCGCGTGCCCACCTTGCGATAGTACTGCGTTGCTCCGCTGGTGGTTCGAGGGAGATACACGCGTGACAAGAGTTCGTCAGCGCGCATGACCGTTTGTTTGTAACCGGTGTGAAAAGTTTGATACGCGACTCGCCGTGCTCCGTTAATCGAGACGAGTTCGACTTCGGCATCGTAGGCGAGCAACGCCGGTGGCGAATCGGCTGCTGGAGACGCGTTCACAATATTGCCCCCCAACGTGCCGCGATTTTGAATCGCGAGCCCACCGGTTTCCCCTGCGGCCTGACAGAGCATCGGGAACTCATCGCGAAGCACCGCATGTTCCTGAACTTCAGTGTAAGTTGTGAGGGCGCCAATCGAAACTTGTTCCGGGGAAACTTCAATGCCGCGCAACTCAGGAAGGTTCCAGATGTTTACGTAATTCTTATGCGCAAGCTTTCCAGCTTCCAGCAGCACCATGAGATCGGTCCCACCCGCGAACGGCCGCCAAACACCGGGCTCGTGAGACAAAACACCAAGTGTTTCATTCAGCGATTCTGGTGACACCAGACGGTATGTAGGTATGTTCGCTTTCAAGATTCGTTCTTAGTTGGCTTCGTATTCTCGCCAGCGACAATTTTCTCTTCACCTGCTTTAGGCTGCCTGATCTTTGCCGTTTTCAGAGACAGGCACAGCTTAGTTAATTCGGATACTAGATGCAGTCGCGCGGTAACGGCCGCTGCTGACATATCAACTTGATCCATCTTCCGACTTCCCTTCCAAAACAGCGATATCCGCTTCATCCTGGACGCTGTTGCGCAGCGATTTCAATGCAATCAGTCCTTCCCGCGAAACCACTGATATCGTTCCATCCTGCCATTCGGCCTTTACCCGCCGGTCCCAAACTTCCTGAATCTGCGGTGTTACCAAAAGAAAATCCAACGACAGCACTTGGCCGCTTTCACTATCGATCTTAGACAATCGTCTTATTTCAATGGCGCCTTTCGCGAAAGACATATCCAATCCGCGGATGTTGTACCCAAGTTCCCTCGCTATATTCTTGGCCGCATCAAGCGAATCGGAAAGAAGCAATATGTCGATATCGACCGTTGCCCTGGCCCTACCATAGATCGCCATGGCTAGTCCGCCACAAAGCGCGTAGTCGATTTGATTCCGGTGAAATGCGGCCACCAGACTGCGAAACTCATTAAATAGATCAAACATTTCTCAGCTTCACTTCTGGCAAGCCCGCACAACGGACTCAAAAATTTTCATGTAGCCGGTGCAGCGGCAAAGATTACCCGCCAGACCGGTGCGTATCTCTGCTTCCGTCGGATTTGGATTGCGTTCGAGCAGATCAACCGCCGCCATGATCATGCCGGGTGTGCAAATCCCGCACTGTGCTCCGCCGTATTCAATGAAAGCCTGTTGAACGGCGTGCAGCTCGTCGCCATTGGCCACACCTTCGATGGTCTTAATCGTAGAACCGTTAGCCTGGGCTACAGGCACCAGGCAGCTGTTTACGATCTTGCCATCAAGAAAAACGGAACACGCGCCACACTCACCCTCACCGCAACCTTCTTTGGTCCCGGTTAGATGCAACTGTTCGCGCAGCACGTCCAGCAGACGCATCATTGGAAACGCCTCAACCGTGTGTGGCTGCCCGTTGACCTGAAACTGGATCTGAATCTTGTCCATTACCACTCTAACAATCTCCCTCTCCCCCTGGGAGAGGGTTGGGGAGAGGGCCTGAGTGCTGACACTCTTTGAAGTTTGGAGGTGGCGTCAACATTAGGCTCAGCGGCGAATTCATCATGCGCGATTCTAGATGCACACATTGACGCCTCCTCCAGAACACAAGGGGGGTGGTGTCTCACAGGCCCTCCCCTAACCCCTCACAAGGGGAGGGGAATATTCAATTAGACGTTGAAAGCCCTTCCATCAATTTCTCCGGCATCAACGGGACTTCATTAAAACTAACGCCGGTCGCATTCTCGATCGCATTAAGTATCGCCGGCGCTGGTCCATCCATGGGTAACTCACCAATTCCCTTCGCACCACCCGGACCGTACGGATACGGGTTTTCCGTGAAATGCACGCGGATCCGAGGAATGTCTGCAGGCGTGGGAATGATGTAGTTGGTCATTTGGTTGTTGGCCATGCGGCCGTTCTGCCAGACCACATTCTCGAACAACGCGAACCCAATCCCCTGCGCCACGCCGCCCTCAATTTGTCCGGTCGCCAATACAGGATTTATTACGCGGCCCACTTCCTGTATCGCTACAAAATCCTCTACGCGTGCTTCATACGTCAGGGTGTCAACGGCAACTTCGGCGACATAAACTGCCCACGCGTATGTGCCGTACGCATCTCCCTGGTATTTTTCGTCGTCCCAGTAAACATTTGGCGGCGCCTGATACTGGCTATAAGCCTTCAGTGGTCCAAACGCTTTGATGTACTCGCGGCAAGCTGTTTGAAACTCCTCTTGCGAATATTCTTCCTTCAAAAGCCCGCTGCCGATCAACGTTTGTTTCAAACCCAGCACTGCCGATTCAACCAACTTTCCGACAACCATCGCCGTGCGCGACGCCACGGTCGGTCCGCTATTCGGCACCTTCGAGGTATCGGGTTGGGCGACTTCAATAAGAGTCTGATCCACGCCCAGCGCCTCGGAAGCTATTTGTGCAAACACGGTGTTTGTTCCCTGGCCAATCTCCGTGCTGGCCGAAAGCACGCGCACACCGCCCTCGGCTGTCGCTTCGGCGCCTACAACAGAAGCCAAATAGACTTCACCAGAACCGGTAAAACCTGCGCCATGCATGAACGACGCGAAACCGATACCTCGTTTGACGCGAGCACCGTTGCTGTTCTCTTGAGCAAAACGCTTTTGCTTTTCGTGATACGAAGTGAGTTCAAACGCGCGGTCAAGCAAACCATCGAGATCAACCGCTTCGCGAATCACCTGGCTGGTTGCTGTAGTTTGTCCTTGCTTAATGAAATTGCGGCGACGGAATTCATCTGGCGTTAAACCAATCGTCCTGGCCACCAGGTCCAGGTGTCGCTCGAGTGCAAAAATGCTTTGTGGCGCACCGAAACCACGAAATGCTCCGTGCGGCGGTGTATTGGTCGCGACCGCTTTTGAACGAATGCGAACGTGTGGGCAAAAGTATGGACCAGCAGCGTGGATCGTGCCGCGCGAAAGTACTACCGGCGACAACGTGCAATAAGCGCCACCATCGACAATGAATTCAATTTCCATCGCCAATAGTTTTCCGTCTTTCGAGACAGCGGTTTTGTGCCGCGTGCGTGACGGATGCCGTTTGGTGGTTGCCACCATGTCTTCGGCGCGATCGTAAATCATCTTCACTGGCTTGCCGGATTTCCACGAGAGCAATGCCGCGTGCCCCGCCAGCATCGAGGGATATTCTTCCTTGCCCCCAAACCCGCCGCCGGTTTCTGTTTGGATGACGCGAATCTTTTCTTCAGGAAGTGCAAAAAGTTTCACCAGCGATTTGTGGACATAGTAAGGACACTGCATTGATCCCCACACGGACACGCCATCCTGTTCATTGGCGATGGCCACAACGCCGTTGTTCTCAATGTAAAGCTGCTCCTGCGCTCCGGTCCGGTACTCACCTTCAACAACATGATCAGCAGTGCTCCAAACTTCGTCCACGTTTCCTTTATCGACCAGGAAGGATTTGAAAACGTTGTCTTCGCCCCAGACAACATATTTCCTCTCGAATGCGTCGTCGAGAGAAAACACAGCATTCATCGGCTCGACCTCGATATGTACATGCCGAAGCGATTCCGCCAGCAGATACTTGTCCGGATGGGCCAGCAGCAGGATCGGTTCTTCGGCGTGATTGATTACCTGGTCGGCGAGATATGGCTGGTCGTTAAGAATTAATGCTACGTAGTTTTCACCGGGAATGTCTTGAGGCGTGACCACGGTGAACTCGTCCCAGGGGACTTCACCGCCGAAAGAGATGTTTTTGATGCGGCCGCGCGGAACAGAACTGCGCACAGTCGCTCCGTAAAGCATTTCGGGAAACGAAATGTCGTCGACATACAGCGCCGCGCCGGTAACTTTCTTCCGTCCTTCTTTGCGTGGAACTGATTTGCCGATGAACGGCTGAGCTGTTTTCGCGGTCATTAAGGAACGTCTACTTATGGGCTAATGTCAGCGGCTAATTTATACCAAAATTGAGACTGGGCATACGCTTGACTGGCTTCCCGCGCCCGCTATCAAAGGCGCAGGGATTGTTACAGCAAGGACAAGACTCATGTATTATTCCCGCGCTCGTAAATCCCCAATGCTGGTTCGGCTATTTGGCTGAGCTTGAGGAGCACTACATGACTAAGAGAATGGTTCTACCGTTATGCGCCGTATTTGCGTTCTTACTTGCAGCGTGCGCGGCACCTACAACGACTCCCACGAACAGAGCACCTTCTACAGCAACCAATACGTCAACACCGGCGGTGGTAGTCCCGAGTGGAGACAAGATCGGGATCGCGGAATGCGATGACTTCCTCGCTGCTTATGACGCATGCGTTACCGGAAAGGTCCCCGAGGCGGCTCGCGCTCAATATAAAACTGCGATCGAGCAATGGCGAACATCGTGGAAGAAACTGGCCGAAAACCCGCAAACGCGTGGAAGTCTGGCTGCGGCCTGCAAGCAATCCGCTGAACAGGCGCGTGCGCAGATGAAGACGTTCGATTGCACTTTCTAAGAGCTACGGAGTAAGTTCGGCGGACCGCCGGTAGCAATTGTTTCGTGAAGTTCGTGGATCGATTTTTCCTCGCGTTAAGGGACGATCCACGAATTACACGAAATAACACGAGGCAAGCTGTGCGCCTACCACTTGGCGTGTTCCAGTACTAACAATCCCACCGCAATCGCCGCCAGCACCCACATCATTGGATGAATCTCTCGACGGCGTCCGACAACCACGTACAGTCCGACGTGCGAAATGAATCCCCAAAGAATTCCCTGCGTGATCGAAAACGTAAGTGGAATAAGAATGATTGTTAGAAACGCCGGCAAGCCCTCCTCAATTTTGGAAAAGGAAATGCTGCCAACACTGCGAAACATAGCTGCGCCTACCAGGATCAACACTGACGCGGTGGCGAATGGCGGCACCATTCCTGCGAGTGGGGCCAGAAAGAAGCACGGTAAGAAACAGAGTGCGGTAAAAACCGAAGTCAGGCCCGTGCGTCCACCAACCTCGATTCCCGCGGCACTTTCAATGTAAGCCGTACCGGGCGATGTTCCTGCCGCACCTGCGCCAAATGTCGCGAATGAATCGACAATCAGTCCGTGCCTAAGATTTTTTGGATTGCCGTTCTCGTCAAGCAGGTTCGAAGCGTGCGCCACCCCCATGAACGTCGATATCGAATCGAAAAGATCGGTGAACATTAGCGCGATGATCGCCGGCGCGAGGGACAACTTTAATGCGCCGAGGATGTCGAGCTTGAGAAAGACCGTTTGAAAATCAGGAGCGCTGAAAAAAGATGGAGGTGTTGGAACCAAATTCAGCGCCCACCCTAAGGCCGTTGCGAAGACGATCGCGCCAAGGTAAGCGAAAGCGCTCTTTCGAGTGAGCAGCCAAATCGAAAGAGCAGTTGCGAGGATGGTTAACAGCGCGGGCCGCCCCAGGTTACCGAGCGTTACAAACGTCACCGGATCAGCAGCGATGAACCCGGCGTTTTTTAGTCCAATGAACGTTAGGAACACGCCGATGCCTGCAGCCGTTCCCAAACGCAGTTCAGCGGGGATCGCTTTAGCGATCGTTTCGCGAACCGGCGTGATCGAAATAAGCAGAAAAATAACGCCCGCCCAGAACACGATCCCGAGCGCGACCTGCCACCACACGCCCTGGGAAAGAATGATCGTGTATGTGAAGAACGCGTTGATGCCCATGCCGGGCGCGACAGCGAAGGGGAGCTTCGCGTAGAGACCCATCATCAGGGTCATCGTGAAGCAAATGAGGACCGTGGCCGTCAACACACCACTGAATGCCATCCCGGTGCCGGGAGTTGAAAGAATCGAAGGGTTCACCACCACGATGTAAGACATGGTGAAGAATGTGGTGATACCGGCGATTGCTTCCGTGCGGATGCTGGGCTTTGCGGCGGCGTCGTGAGAGTTCATTTACACCAATGACTCTTGGGGATGAGCAGTGCGGGTGGAGTCTAAGTCAGCGGAAAAGTGTGTGCAAGAAAATGGTTTAGGTCCGAAGGACCGTCAGTCAATAGCCCCGGCCGTCAGGCCGTGGATTGCGCAGAACGGATTTGAGGTCCGAAGGACCGGCAGTTGACGCGCGAAACTGCCGGTCCTTCGGATCTCCTTTCATAACACCAAATGATCCACGCCCTGACGGCCGTGGCTACTGACTGACGGTCCTTCGGAGCTGCTTCTTGCTCCTGAAACCACAACGGCCCAAAGCCATGTGACTCCGGGCCGTTGCGTCAGCTTGCAGCGAGTTCCCCAACTTTCTGCGTGCTGATATCTGTCTGCCTGGTTAACGGTTTATCGTCAGCGCAACCATTTCCGGTTTGTACGCCAGGCGCGCCAGCTCTTTGGCCGTCGCTTTTTCCTGACGCGACTTCACTGCCTGCATTCCGAGACTTTCCGAAACCAGCCAGGCCTGCGAAAGGAAGTATTGGTTGCCGTAACGGTTGAAAACCAGCCTCGACTTCCGATTGATTCCTCCGACAATGCTATTCGTGTGCAGCATGACGCTGTTCTCACCATCTGATTTTCGGAGTTGCAAGACTTTCACGTCGGAGGACGGGTTAAGGCAACGTACGGTGTAGTTGCCGGCGGAAAACTGCTCTCCGCCAACTTGAAAGTCGAACGGAATATCCGCGGTGAACTGAGTAATGGTTTGGGCTTGAGTCGTGGTCACAGCAGCCATAGTTACCAGCACGACAACCGACGCGGCCAGCATAAAAATCTGTTTCTTCATGACATCTCCTTTAGTCGTTATTCTTGGGTGAGAGGTATCCGTTGCCGGCCTTTAATCTCTCTTCACTTACTAACGCGCAGGGTTTGGAGAAACTCCCTCACATTGCCGTTTTTTGGAGTAAAATCCGAACGATCTTCCACCAAGACGGTTGTTAACAAGCTCTAATTGGCCGTTTCCACGAAGCAACCTAAAGTTGAACTCTGAACGTCTCCGCTCAGCGAAGAATCCAGTTCCCCATGACACCATCCGAAGGAATTACACAACTCTTAGTCCGGTGGAACGGCGGAGATGAGGCTGCACTCGAAGAACTTATGCCGCTTGTCGAAGGCGAGTTGCGGCGCCTGGCGGGAAATTATTTGCGGCGCGAACGACCCGGCCACACGTTGCAACCAACTGCTTTGGTAAACGAGGCATATCTAAGATTAGTTGACCAGCGCGATGCTAAGTGGCAAAACCGGGCGCATTTCTACGGGATCGCTGCCAAGTTAATGCGTCGCATTCTGGTCGACCACGCGCGTGTTAAGTTTGCGGAAAAGCGCGGTGGCGCCGATCAACAGAGACTTTCGATAACCAGCGCTCAGGGTTTATCAGCAACTCCTGACCTCGACATCCTGGCTTTACATGAGGCGCTCGAGGAGCTTGCCCAGATGGATCCACAACAAGAGCGTATCGTTGAGTTGAAGTTCTTCGGTGGCCTTTCAATTGACGAAGTAGCAGAAGTGTTAGCGATTGGCCATGCGACCGTGGAGCGGGACTGGAAAATGGCCAGAGCGTGGCTGCGGCTGAAATTGAGATAAAAGTGAGGGAAACAAGTCCGCCGGTACGCGTTAATGTTTGGACGAGTTTTGCAGTAAAGGCGAGGGAGCACTGATACCCCCGCGATGGGTATAGGCCCGAAGGGCCAACAGTTAATAGCCACGGCCGTGAGGCCGTGGTGGGCGGGTGGAAAAGGAGGAGCTCCGAAGGAGCGACAGTAAATGGGGGCTGGCTCATATTAACTGCCGGCCCTTCGGGCCTCGGAGATGCTTATTGATTGTCCACGGCCTTACGGCCGTGGCTACTGACTGCCGGCCCTTCGGGCCTGGTCGTGGTGGTTTCATAAGCGAGTCGACTCAGATTATGAATGCAATGACACCTGAGCGTTGGCAACAGATCAAGTACTTGTTCAACTCCGCGCTGGAGCGGCCGCTGCCCGAGCGCTCAATCTTTCTCAGCGAGGCATGCGGTGATGACCACACGCTGCGGAGCGAAGTTGAGTCGTTGCTCAGTTCCAACAACGAAGCGGAAGAGTTTATCGATGCGCCTGCCTATGAAGTCGCTGCCGAACTGCTCGACGGTAATTCCTCAATAACTACCGGCCGCAAGTTGGGTTCGTATCAGGTGATGTCCGTGCTCGGCAAAGGCGGCATGGGTGAAGTGTATCTGGCCGAAGATACACGCCTGGGCCGAAGAGTCGCGCTCAAGCTTCTGCCTTCCTCGTTCACCAACGACGCCGAGCGTCTGCGTCGTTTCGAGCGCGAAGCACGGGCAGCCTCTGCTCTGAACCATCCAAACATCCTGACGATTTACGAAATTGACTCGGTTGATGGCCGCCGTTTCATCGCGACCGAATACGTCGAAGGCGAAACGTTGCGCCAGCGCCAGAAGCATTCGCCATTGAAGGTCACCGAAGTGTTGGAGCTCGGGGTACAAGTCGCGTCCGCATTAGCGGCTGCGCACCACGCCGGAATCGTTCACCGAGACATCAAACCCGAGAACATCATGCTCCGTAGCGACGGCTATGCGAAGGTCGTTGACTTTGGTTTGGCCAAGCTGACGGAAACGGCGAAAGCTGCATCCGGAGCGTCTGTCTCCACGATGTTGTTGATGGATACGGATACAGGCGTAGTGATGGGGACCACGGCTTACATGTCACCCGAACAGGCTCGCGGATTACCAATTGATGCACGCACCGACATCTGGAGTTTAGGCGTGGTCCTTTATGAGATGTTGTCCGGGCGTCAACCATTCAAGGGCGACACTCCGAGCGACATGATTGTCGCGATTCTTGACCGCGATCCTGCTCCCCTGCAAACGAACACAATCGTTCCTTCTGAACTCGACTGGATTGTGCGCAAGGCACTGCAGAAGGACCGCGAGGAACGGTATCAAACCGCACGTGAGCTGCTGGGCGATCTCCGGCGACTAAAGCAGCAACTCGATTACGCAGCTCAATCGGAAAGAAATATCGACTCGCAAGCACCGTCAGTGAGTGACGCGCCCGCTGCTTACACAGAAGTTGTGTCTCCGGTCTCGACCGGTGGGCATGGAACAGCCGCTACACAGGAGACAATGCCTGCGGTATCTGGGGCGCAAGTAGTCTCGCGTCCCAGCAGCCTCCGCATGATTGCAGTGGTTGCGGGACTCGCAGCCCTGACGATCGCCGCGATCGTGGTCGGTTACAAATTATGGCTTGCACGGTCGGCGCCGGCCCCGTTTGAGTCAATGACCATTACGCGACTGACCAATTCGGGGCAGGTCATCGATTCGATACTTTCGCCCGATGGCAAGTATTTGGTCTATGCGCTCAGCGACGCCGGTAAACAAAGTCTCTGGATCCGGCAGGTGAGTATTGCTAACGACACTGTGATTGTGCCTCCGGCGCCGGGTGGTATTTTTGGAATTACCTTTTCGCATGACGGAAACGATGTTTACTACACAATAAAAGCCCTCGATAAGGGAACGCTCTATCGTATTCCTGCCCTTGGAGGTACTGCGGTAAAAATCCTCGAAGGATGCGATGGGCCGGTAACGTTCTCGCCGGATGGAAAACAGCTCGCCTTAGTGCGAGGCAGTTTTCCCAACCAGGGTGAAAGCGCACTCATCATCGCTAACATTGACGGCAGCAATGAACGAACGTTGGCCGTGCGCCGGCATCCGGACCAGTTTGCTCCAATCTTTTTTACCGGACCCAGCTGGTCGCCTGATGGAAAGCTAATTGTCGCTGCAGTCTCACGCCTGGCAGCGCCGTCCCGCATCCTGGCTTTCTCGGTTGCCGATGGGAGCGAGGCTGACTTAACCCCGAGTCCAGCCCAGCGTTTCATCGCTCGCACGCAGTGGCTGCCGGACATGAGCGGACTGCTGGTGATAGCGGGGGATCTACCGGTAACCAGTCAGGTATGGGTGGTTTCGTATCCGGCGGGTGAGGCGCGCAAGATTACCAATGATCTGAGTGGATATCGGGCTATTGGAATAACAGCGGACGGTAAAAAATTTAGCACCATTCAAACGAGCGGCCTTGTGAACATTTGGGTCGCACCGGAGGGAGATGCCAAACGCGGGGTAAAACTATCGACCGGCAATGTGGGGTTCTTTGGATCCAGCGGTAACAGCGTTGCCTGGGCGCTCGACGGCCGGCTGGTCTTTGTTTCAAACGAGAGCGGCAACCTGGACATTTGGAGCATGGATGCCGACGGAGGAAACCGAAAGCAACTGACCTCAAACATGGGCCAGAACACGAGTCCAGATGTCTCGCCAGATGGAAGGTATATTCTCTTCAGTTCCAATCGGGACGGCCGTCGAAATCTTTGGCGAATGGATATAACAGGTAACAACCCAAAGCGGCTCACCGACGGAATTGGGGATGGTCTGCCGGTAGTTTCAAGCGATAGCAAATGGGTTTTTTACTCTTCACTGGTTGACGGGAAGCCAACGCTTTGGAGGATTGGAATTGATGGCGGGAAAGCGACCCAGCTAACCAGTACCGTTGCGGTGGGGCCGGCCTTGTCTCCAGACGGAAAATATATAGCTTACCTGTTCCCTGTCTCCCCCGATCCGTTAGCTCCTCCCAATCGCATAGCAATCATGCCGGTCGAAGGTGGTGAACCGATAAAAGTATTTGAATACCCCCCAATCGGAACGGTTGCGCCTACGATGCACTGGTCGCCTGACGGAAAGGCAATCATGTATACGGCAAACAGTAATAATGTCAGCAATATTTGGAGTCAGCCGATTGAGGGCGGAACACCTAAACAGGTAACTGACTTCAAAGACAGTTTGATCACCGGTTTTGCGTGGTCTCGTGACGGCAAGACCCTGGTAGCGACCCGAGGAGTTCTAACGCGCGATGCGGTGTTGATTTCGGACGGGAAGTAAAAGCGATCCAGGGAACCGGAGTTAGCCATAGTAGTTGGGTGGAATGATTAAGTCTGGCAGTCTCAGGGAAGGGTAGCTTGCTCCCTCTGATTGAATGCCACTCAAGCTGGGCGGGAGCAAGCTGCCCTTCCCAACCCTGAGATATTCATTCTTGAGTCTATGGACCATTACAATCGCTCGTTATGTAAATGTCTTTGCAGGCTCCGTTCTATCGTTTCTCTATAGTCATTTACCTCGCGCGCGCAGTGAACGTGGCTCCAACCAAGAAACTTTCGACCCACTTCAGCCGCGGCTTCCACAGCATTCAACCCGCATTTTGAATTGAAGCCAACCATCGTCCGCCGCAAGAGGCAATCGGCGAGCGTGCGCGCAAATTCGTGTTTGAAAGCGTAGACCACTTCAGCCGCGATTGCTCCAGTTTCGCGATCAATCCGCCCTGCCAAGGTTGAAATGTCCCTGATTAATTCAGCAACCCGTGTCGCGCGGGCTCCATACATCCTTATCAGCCTCACAGTTGTGCGACGACTCTCCGATGAAAGTTGTTTGATTTCTTTCATCCATGCATTGAAGTCATCGAGGCTAGCGCCCGGCAACATCACGTGCGCAGTTCGACACGGGTGCGGTTGAACTTTCAACTCTCGCTCGATCCGGTCAACGGCCTGTTCTGACAACATTCGATACGTGGTCAGCTTGCCGCCAACGATAGAAAATAAATTCCCCAGCCGGGAATCTTGACGAATGAAGTGACGACGTGTGATCGCGCCTTCCCGCCTATCTGCGGTAAATGGCAAGGGCCGCACTCCGCTGTAAGTAAACAGGATGTGCTTGCGATCGAGGTTTGCAGCCGGTAAGACTCGGTTTGTTTCCCGTAGTAGATAGTCGATCTCTTCATCCGTAATTGTTGCCAGATCCGGATCGCCGTCGTACCGAATATCGGTTGTGCCAATTAGGTATTTCTTGTTCCACGGGATGATGAAAAATGGGCGGCCGTCTTTGGCTGCTTCGACATAGATTGCTTCCTTGGGCGCCCCCTCAAAGGCCGGGACAATTAGGTGGCTGCCCTTGGTTCCACCAATCAACCGGGAGGGTCCGCCGCCGATGTCGGTAATTTGATCGATCCACGGACCAGCCGCGTTAACAACCACTTTGGCTTCGGCGGTTTGTACTTCACCGGTAAGTTGATCTTTCAAGACGACACCCACAGAGCGACCATCGCGGGTAAACAACTCGGTTACTTTCGTATAAGTGAGAACTCGCGCACTGTGTTCAACTGCCGATACGACATTTTCGAGGACTAATCGTTCCGCAAAGCGTACCTGAGCGTCCCAGTAAACGGCCGCCCCGAGAAGCCCTTCCGGTTCAAGGTTTGGTATTTTCTCAATTACCTCATCACGCGAAAGCATCCTATGGCGTGGCATAGATTTGCCGAAGGAAAGAATGTCGTACACAAACATTCCCAAGCGAATTTTGTTCGTACCGCGTCGCGCGTTTTTATATATGGGGATAAGGATCGGCAGCGACCGCACCAGGTGTGGCGCAATCTTTATCAGTATCTCGCGTTCACGCAGCGACTCGCGCACGAGGCCAATCTCGCCGTGTTCCAAATATCGCAGGCCGCCGTGAATCAGGCGTGTGGACCATGCAGAAGTCCCGCCGCCGATGTCACCTTTATCGAGGAGCAGGACTTTCAAGCCACGCATAGCTGCGTCGCGAGCAATGCCAGCGCCGTTTATTCCTGCGCCGATAATGATGAGGTCGTATTCTGAATCCAAGTTCTTGTTTTGTTCGTGTATTTCGTGTAATTCGTGGATAGATTTATTCGTTCGCAGGAAAGACGATCCACGAAATACACGAAAACTGATCTATGAAACTACTCTCGCTCTTAATAATCGCTTGCTCTTCGATAGCGACAGTACCAGCCCGGTCGCTTCAGGGTGAACCGATCAGCCGCTTCATAGATCGCCCCGCGCCTCCCGTTTCGGCGGAGTCGGCGAAGCGAATGGAAACACAGCTCGCCGAAGCGCGTGCTGCTTACAAAGCTAACCCAAACGATCCGGACGCGATCATTTGGTTGGGACGCCGTCTCGCTTATCCCGGACGATTCCGGGAAGCAATCGATGTCTTCTCCGAAGGCATCAGGAAGTTTCCCAATGACGCGCGCTTCTACCGTCACCGCGGCCATCGTTATATCACTTTGAGACGTATGGACCTGGCAATAAAAGACTTCCGGCGAGCGGCTTCATTGATTAAAGGAAAGCCGGATGAGGTTGAACCCGATGGCCAACCGAACGCGCGCAACATACCGACCAGCACACTGCAGTTTAATATTTGGTACCACCTGGGCCTGGCCTACTACCTGACCGGCGACTTTCAAAAAGCTCTTGCCAGTTATCGTGAATGTCTAAAAGTTTCAAAGAACCCCGATGCGCTGGTAGCAACTACTCATTGGCAATACATGACCCTGCGGCGGTTGAATAAAAACCGTGAAGCCAATCGTTTGCTCAACGCCGTGGGCACCGGATTGGAGATTATTGAAAACGACGGGTATTACCAGTTGCTGTTGATGTATAAAGGCCTTGTCGGCCCCAAATGGTTACTGGAGCGAGTGTCAAAACAGCCAGCCGGAGCGGGCTCGCATAGCGTTCTTTACGGTATCGGCAGTTGGTATCTTGACAACGGTCAGCGCGATGAAGCTATGGCTATTTTCAAAACGATACTGAGCACGGACCAGTGGCCCAGTTTCGGTTTCATCGCCGCTGAAGCTGATTTTGAACGACTGCAGCCCAAACCGCGCACGATTTAGTATCGCGACCGCACCATCTAGGATGGCCGTTCCTCGCGCGAAAGGCACGAAGCGTATAAGCCCGGGGCCATGCCGCGCGTTATGACCCTTGATGAGTACGAAGGCTGAAGGCGCGGGACATTTGAAACATCACGCGCCTAGCGCGCAACTAACGATTCAACGCATTTTTCCCCGGACCGTTACCCAGGCTTTAACATTTCGCGCCTTTGGCGCTCGAAAAGCTCAATCACTTGGAACCGTGGGCACACGCTTTGCTGAAAACTTTCATCAGCAAAAAGCCCATCAATTAAATCGAGGCGGCATTGACTGCCCGAATGAGAGCTTTAGCCTTCTCGCCCGCTTTTACAATACGACTCTCCGTTGTTGAGGCAGGTGACCTGTCCGTCGTTAGACAATTGAATAAGGAGCGTTGTTATGCGTTCTACCCGGCCGTTTTATTCCATCCTATTGCTTCTCCTTTTTACCTTACTAACCACACCCACCTTTGTACGCGCCCAGGAGGAAGACGAAGGCGAAGACTACGACATTAAAGCGCGTGTTATGCGGGTTAGCCTGCTGACCGGCGAGGTCAAGTTGAAACGCCACGACAACCCGGACTGGGAGCGTGCGCAGGTGAACTTCCCTATCGTCGAGGGTGACACACTGTCCACAGCTGCGGACTCGCGCCTCGAGATCCAGGTTGGCCCAACAAACTTCATTAGGGTTGGCCCAAACTCGATACTGCGAATCGTGACGCTGCGCGATGAAGGCATTGCCGTCAGTGTGGTGGAAGGCAGCGTTTCACTTCGTCTGGCGAAGTTTGATAACGACAAAGAATTCTTCGAGTTCGATGCGCCAAAAACAACCTTCTCAGCCGAGAAGGATGGTCTTTACCGGATAGATGTGGACCAGCAAGGCCGCGTGCGGCTTACGGCACGTAATGGCGGACGCGCTCGTATCTATTCCGAGAAGTCCGGATTCGGCTTGCGAGATGGCCGCACCGCTGAACTGATCGTCGATGGCACCGATGCCGGTGAATGGGAGATGTTGGTAGCCAGTGCGCCCGACGCATGGGACAGCTGGGTAGATGAGCGAGATCAACATCGGATCCAACGCGTGCGTTATGACCGGCGCTATTACGATGACGACATCTGGGGCGCGGAAGACCTCGAGTCGTATGGCGCCTGGCTACAGACCGACGAGTATGGATGGATCTGGCGACCCCACACTTCGGCAATCAGCATTTACGCCAATTGGGCACCGTATAGATATGGACACTGGGCTTGGGTCCCGCCCTATGGATGGACCTGGATTGGGGCAGAACCATGGGGTTGGGCGCCGTATCACTTCGGACGCTGGGTCTATCATGACGGTTACTGGGCCTGGTCGCCGCGCAGTCAGTATCACAAACGGCGCAGTTGGTGGCGTCCGGCCCTCGTGGCATTCGTAATTGATTTTTCGTTTGGTGATGACATCTGTTGGTACCCACTTCACTATCGCGATCGCGATCCACGGTCGAGACACTACCGCCGTCATCGCGATCGAGAAGGAGATCGACGTTACCACCCACACGATCGTGACCCGCGGCGAGACGGGCGCTGGCGTGGCGTCACTGGCATACCACGAAGAGATTTTGGTGGACGTCATGGCCGTCCGGTGACTGGAGATGAACGTTGGCGCCGGCGTGTCGCCGAAGCTGAGCCGCTACCCGACGTGCCAGTGAGACCAGCTGGACAAACTAACCGTCCGATTGTGGAGGGCGACGGTGAGCGACCGCGGCGTTGGACCATCGCACGCCGAGAAGTGGTCCCCGGCGTTCCGTTGCCCGAGCGAAGAACCGGAGCAGGCGAACGTCAACCTGGCGTTCCACTGGATCGTGATCTAAGACGGACCAGGGGTTGGAACGGTCGCGAGCGTTTGCCGCAGACTTTAAATCCAGCCGGCGGCGCCAACGAAGGTACGCCGGCAACAGGTGCGGTCTCACGCCCAAATCGTGGAATTCGGGAAGTCCCGGTTACTGGCGGCGCAACCGGCGAACGTGCTCCGGTTGATGGGCCCATGCAACCCGGCGGCACAACACCGGTGACGGAAACGCCGGCGCAGGTTGAACCTCCTTCTTCGGAAGCGGCGCCTAACAGGAGGCCGATCCGCGTTCCATCCAGAGAAGAGCGTGCTCCTGCTGATGTTCCGGCTGCAGCACCCACCACACCGGCCACGGCGGAACCTGAGTCGCGGCCAGTACGTCGCGAACGAACCGGGGAATCGTCTCCACGGCCTGGCCCGGCGGCACGAAGAGTCGAGCCAGAAGTGTCAACTCCGCCACCGACGGTTGAGCGGCCAACATACGAACCACCACCGCGCAACGATCCGCCTCCGCGTAACGATCCTCCACCGCGCAACGATCCACCTGCGCGAAGTGAGCCACCACCGCGTAATGATCCGCCGCCCCGTTATGAGCCGCCGCCACGGAACGATCCGCCTCCACGGAATGATCCTCCGCCGCGAAATGATCCGCCGCCATCGCCACCGTCACGTGACGATCCGCCGCCGCGTAACGATCCAGCACCGCCTCCTCCGCCACGCGACGATCCCCCGCCGCGGAACGATCCGCCGCCGCGAAGTGATCCTCCGCCTCGCGACGAGGGAGAACGTCCATCCGGGAAGATGAGGGACCCCCGGTAACTGGCGGTTTGGCTCGCAGTAAGAGCACGGCCGAAGAGCCGGCGAAAAACCTGCGGCAGAAAATGGGGAGAGACGATAGGAGAATTAGGTAGGGACTAGGACGATGCGGGGTCGATGGTTAGCCGCGGAAGCACGCGTGGCTGACCATCGACTTCGGACACTGACTCACCAGTGCGATAAGCGCCCATCTTTTGGTAGAAACCCTCCGCGTTCGGATCTGACAGAATTTCAACTTCTGAGAGGTTTTGCCCTTTGGCGGCCCGCATCGCATGGACGAACAACGCTTTGCCAACACCTGTACCAAGGTGGTCCGGTGACACCCACATATGGTCCAACTCGGCGTGGCTGCCGGAAACGACCAAAGCGTAGAAACCGATGACGCGTTCGTCATCTTCCGCGACGAAGACCTGATTAGCTGAAATGTATTCGGGAGTGATCGTGAGTGCGTCTTTCCAGTGACTAATCCAATTCTCAGGATAACCCCAGTGACGCTTCGATTCGTGGGCCAGATCCGTTAGAGCGCCGGCTTCTGCAGGTTTCGCCAGGCGCACGTTGAACGAGTTAGTCATTCTCCAACACCTGGCGATTAAGGTTTTCTTTGCAGACCGATCTGCCGATCGAGCTCCCAGGTAGAACCATCCTCGTATTCAATCCGCAACACCATCACTACTTCGCCGAGGTTCGTACGTTCCTTCTTGTCCAAAGAGTGGATGCTAATCGTCTGCGCAGGAGGAGTTGGCAGGAAGAATTTCAATTCCTTCGATTTGCCCGGTTCAATCTTAGCCACACTGCGGAAGCGTCTGCGCCCAACCTCGTTCTGGGTGTTCGTATCGAAAAAGACGTAATCCCAATCCATCGCTTTGATTATCTTGTCGCCACTGTTTCTCACCTCGACCTTGTACAAGAACTGATAGCGGCCGGGTTTGGTGTGATGAATCTGTGCGGTCAGGGCCGCGTCGGTTCGCGCATCTTTTTCCGCTCTGCTGAGATCGGAGCCGTTGCCGCCGCGCTTTGCATCGGCAATTCGTTTTTCATTACGTGACCGGACACGCATCTCGTCGAAGTTTTCAATGGGCCCGCTAAAAGGATCCTGCTGCCAGTTAATCCGTTCCTTAGACCAACTGAATTTCACAATAGACAAGCCTGGTGAATCATTGGAAGTCGATGAGCCCTGAGCATTGGCAGCTGACGCCGAACAGAAAACGATAAGCGCGAACACCAAAGCTTTCATATTTACCTCCACGACCAGACACTTGAACGAGGGACGAGGGACGCAGCAAAGGATAATACGAGCGCCCAGGGAAGAAAAGTTGCCGGCAAACTACGAATCGGGACTGACCCGGAATCGAGTCAGTCCCGATCGATTTTGCTTTGCCCCGTGGCCGGCGCCGATATACGCCGTACCCCCCGGGCTGTTTAGAACACGTAGCGGATCGCCACTACCACGCGGCGGTTACCACCGTTTGTGCCCCACTGATTCAGGAAACCCGTGTTGGTGACTGTCGCGTTCGGAATACCAAAATCCCTGGTATTCGTAGCGTTATAGAAATCCGCGCGCAGTTGCAACCGCTGGTCTTCGCCGAGTCGCGTGGTCTTCATAATACCCAGGTCGATGTTATTTATTCCGTCGGCCCGAAGTATGTTCCTGCCGGCAGTCCCAACTCGCTGTCCCGGCCGCAGTGTCTGGAACAGTGCGTTACCGTTAGAACTTACAGCGCCACGCAGGCCGAACAGTTGCTCCACCGAAAACCCGGTGACCGGCTGCAGTGAATTTGGACGAATCGCATTGCCGACGAGGGTGTCAATTCCGCCCAACGCGGCCGTAGGATCCGAACCATTCAACGGCGTGAAGGGCGCGCCGCTCTGGAGTGAGAAGGCCGAGTTAATCTGCCATCCACCCAGAACACGACCGATCGCGCCTCTTTGTTCACGGTACCACGGAAGTTCGTAAACAAAGTTTCCGGCGACCCGGTGTGGACGATCAAAGGTTGACCGTCCGCGATCGGCCTCGGTATTGAAAGAGTCTTGCGGGATGGCTATTTCGCCGGGCGAGGGATTGAAGATTTCCGAAGCCTCGTCGATGAACGAACTCCACGTGTAGTGCAATCCAGCGCTGAAGCCGCGGCTGAAACGTTTCTCCATACTCACCTGCATCGAGTGATAAATCGATGAGGCTGAATTTGTTCGCAGCCTGATAGTCGACTGCGTTGGATCGACGCGACAGCTATCGGTCGGGCTGGTTACGAAGGCAACGCAACCAACCGCGTTAAGGCGACGCGGATTGCCATCAATAGTCTGGAACAGATCGCTTCCTCTCGAACCCACATAGCCCCAGCGAAGCACCGTGTTAAGACCAAACTCGCGTTGCATTTCAAAGCTGAACGAGTCGTATGCCGGTGCGTGAAAATCATCCGAGACCACTGTGCGGGCGAAAGTCTTGGGATCGATCGACGGAGTAGCCAGGTTGACGAAGGCGTTGGCCGTACCTGCCGCCGCCGCCGTTTCACCCGGCAGTTGCACGGAAGCGGTGGGGAAAGTTGCTGCGGCAACAAATGGGAAAGAGCTCCAAATGTTGAGAGCGATGTTCGTGAAGGTGTAGTCGTGAGTACGTGCGTAACCACCGCGGATGACAAGTTTGTCACCACCGGTCAGGAATCCCATTATTCCATCTTCACTTGTACGCGGATTCCAGTTGAACCCGATGCGCGGCTGGAAGTTTTTCTTGTCGCGGGAAGGAATGGGGCCGACTATAAACCGCGGGTCGTTGCCGGCCGCGGCTACTATCGGTTCATTGAATTGGACCAGATCTGCAATTGGCTGGCCCGGAAGTTCCCAACGAAGTCCGTACGTCAACGTGAAGTTTGGACGAATTTTCCATTCATCCTGCCCGTAGAGATATATGTCGTGCCAATCGAGATTCAGGATCCGCTCGACACCTGGCAGGTCTTTATTAATAGTCGCGATCTGAGCATTGTCGTTGACGAAGCGGTTAAGCGTCGTATAGACCAACCGGCCACGCGTGGTCGGTTTGAACAGCTGCTCGAGTTGGCTGCGGTGAATGTCGAAACCAAACTTCATCCCGTGGTTTCCCGCAGTGTGCGCCAGGTTGTTTTGATATTGCCAGGTCGTGCGTACGGAATACTGCGGAAGGTTTACGCCCAGGCCGATCGCCGTGCGGCTAGCCGCAGCGTTAAATCCCGTCAGACCGAGTTGGTTGATTTCAATAGACGGGATCGTTTCCGAATCGGGATTGTTCGACGTGGTAGCAGAAGCACTTCGTAACCAGGCAAATCGTGCTTCATTTACCCAGGCAGGTCCCAAAACGCTGGCTAACGTAATGTTTAAACCCTGCGCGCGGGAGATGTTATTGCTTGTGTTTCCCGGAGGGCTGGCCTGGCCAGTCCCAATAGTGTCGGAATCCTGGTAGATGTAACGGCCAAATAGCTGGTGGTCGGAGTTGAAGTTGTAGTCCATCCGATGCAGAGTTTGCCAGTCGTTGAATACGAAACTCGTGCTGCCGGTTAAAGAACCTGTCGGCACTACAAACTGGGTCGCCCCGATATTGAAAGTAGCCGACCCGGAGGCGGCTGTTTGCGCGGCCGGAAGGAATTTAAGCAACGCCGCAACCTGCGGGCGGCCGCCGGCCTGGGCTTGCAGGATTTGACGGCCAGCTTCGGTCGGAACGCCTACGATGGTAATGCCGGCGCCTAACTGTCGATCCCACCAGCGCTGGACCGAGCTAAAGAAGAACAGTTTGTTTTTTATTACTGGACCTCCGATCGTTCCTCCGGCCTGGTTCTCAATGCGGAACGGCGCTTTCCGGTTCGATGGGTTGGTCGCATTTGGATTACAGAAGCCAAGGTTCTTGTCGACATTGCTGCAAGCGTTCAACGCATTGTCGTTGTGGAACCAGAAGCCGGAACCATGAAAACTGTTTCCTCCGCGTTTGGTGATCGCATTGAAGACCGAACTGGAGTTGCGGCCAAATTCTGCGGTGAATTGGTTTGTTACCAGTCGCACTTCCTGAATCACATCAGGATTGTTTAAGGGGATGGACGCACCCGCCACACCGAAGTCGTTGTTATCCTGCCCATCAATCATGAAGTTGTTGGAACGGACACGACCACCGTTGGCTGAGTAGTTGATGCCGGCAGAAAATCCAACCTGATTAGGTCCAAGCTGGCTCACCCCTGGCGCTGAAAGCGCGAGATTGTAAACGCTGCGGTTCGTGGCTACCGGCAGGTCCGACAACCGGCGTTCATCAAACCGAGTTCCGACTTCCGCAGTCGTCGTGTTCAGCAACGAAGCATTTTCGACGACGTTAACTACCTCCTGAACTCCTCTCAGGCTCATAGCAACATCCACTACTGCGTCTTGATTTAGCAATAACCTGACGCCGCTCTGAATCAGCTTCGCGAAGCCCGATGCCTCGACTGTGACCTCGTATTCGCCGACCTCCACGTTCGAAAACCGGTACCGGCCATCGTCGTCGGTTTGGGACGTTCGGCTCAGATTGGTCGCCACGTTTCGCAGCGTGACCGTTGCGTTTGGCATAACGGCGCCTTTTTCATCTTTTACCTGTCCGGAGATGGATCCGGTGGTTTGAGCCAGCACGGTAAATGAGAAGCAAACGCAGCAAGCCACTAAAAGCAATAGAGATTTAGTTGCTTTCAACATAGGGGACTCTCCTTATTCGATTGTTGGAGTTCAAAGCAGGTAGCGAGAAATGCTTCCTGCCAACACTTTGCGATTGTAGAAGTACGGAAACCCGGCGTGTTCTTCTCGTAGTGCCCTATCGCGATGCAATTAATATTCCGGTTTTGTAAGGTTTTGCTGGGAAGTTTTGATGTGCGGCAACGCTAAGATTTTTGAGGCAGGCCGCGGGATATGCCGGTAACCGATGTGCTCAACGGGGTTGTGACTCTTCAAATAATTGGATTTTGATCCAATTTACCGTACTACATAGCGCCAGTCGTGAGGACGCAAAGGGCCACGGTTTTTTTGTTTTGATCGTTGTGAGGCTATGGGAAACCGCGGTCAAGCAGTCATCGACCCCGGACTTGGTGATCGGGTTTTCGGACGGAAGGATCCGTCCACAACCTTACTAGCTTGAAGCTCCGGCAACTTCTGACGGGGCGACCTCGTCGTGATGCTCGGTCGTGTAGAGACGAAGAATGTCCTGTCCCTGACGCGATCTTGGATCAATCGTCCTGATGTGTTTCCTGCCCTGCATCTCCCAGATCGCAGTCACGACGCCGTCTTTTTCGACAGCGTGATAGGAAATCTCCTCAGTCGACGCTTCAGGTGCTGCTTCGCTAGCTGAATCTTCAGTTGTGGCCGGTGCGCCTCCGTTAAGGGCACTCTCATTTTCAGACATTTATCCGCTAACGCTCCTTCTTAAAGTCTAGTTTTGTTCGATGGAATGAGTCGAATTGTTGCACACGCCAGTGCGAGTGTCCAACCAGAGTCAAGTGTCCGATAAACTTTAGTTTGTCGCTGCACCACGACAAGCTAAAGCTTATCGGACATTAAGGCTGCTCGCGACTTCGACGGCCCGCCGCGGAGTAACCACGCCCCAGCCCTGACGTTCAACTTCTACTCCGGCGACGCGTTCAGCAGTATCCATCAGAATTCGTTTCACTAACTGCGGCGTCAGCTGTGGGTTAGCTTCGAGCATGCAGGCCACAATTGAAGAAACGATCGGCGCCGCGAACGACGTCCCGTCGATGTACTTGTAGTGTTGATTAATGACGTTGGCCTCGCGAAGCTTGATGGTGATTAGCTGCCGAAGTAACGGCACAGGCAAGTCGCGCGATTGATCGAAATCTTTATCAATACCTTCGTTCGCCTCAATGATGGATCTCAGTTCCTGATCGTCGGCCACATCAAGTTTGGAACTCAGCTCCGCCTGATCGGCGGTTGGAGTTGATGGCAGGATTGGACCAGCAACCCAGATCCCCGGCGCGATGATTTCCGGCTTTTGTAGACCGTCGAAGGTGGGGCCGTACGACGACCGGTACATTCCGCGTTTTGCGCGATCAAGAGAATTCTGATCGTCCAATCCACCGACTGCTATTGATGAAGGAGAACTCGCGGGCGGCAACACCGGATGACCAGGCGCTAAACCTGCGTTGCCGACGGCGCAAACCACCACCAGTCCTTCTTTTGTGGCGCGCTCCACAGCCTGACACAACGAGCTGTCGAGGTAAGACTTCTCGGAATCGCCACCGGCGGAAATGTTCACGATGCGAATGTTGTACTTCTCGCGGTTCTTTAATACCCACTCAAGGCCGGTTTGGATCTGTTCTTCGGAAATACGACCGGTGCGTCCGATTTTCACCAGCACGAGCTTCGAGTCTGGCGCTATCCCGCGGTAAAACCCGTCGGACAAGTTTCCGTTTCCCGCAGCGACGACCGACGTCATCATGCCGTGCCAACTGGCAGCGTCGGTTGTTTCCAGTGAAGTGCGATCGTCTTCGCGATGGAAGATGCTGTGATAGGCGACAATTCTGTTGTCTGGCTTCGTTAGATCATCGTGCGCATAAAAACCGGAATCGAGAAAGGCCATGGTGACGCCTTTTCCGGTGAAGCGCTCGTCGGCATCCATCCGGACCCAGGTCGGCAGCGCGAACCTGGTTTCCGAAAATGCTTCCGGATAGGTTTCGATCAGCCGTACCGCACGTTTCAGTATGTCAACACAACGCGCGCACACGCCCACCGGCAATTGTCCCGGTGCAATTGCGTTAAGCGCGATCGTTGCCAATCTCGCATCGAGATCGACTAACTGAATGATTTCTGGTGTTTGCCGTGCACACAAAGCGCACGACTGCTGCTGAGCCTGATCCGCAACGGACGGCATTTCATTGGAGACAATTAATTCTGACATTGCACAAACAGTGGCTGGCCTGAGACGTGGGGCGCCGCGCGGCTTTCCTTCGATTCCTTATTTGCTGAGATTGAACACTAAGCTTTTATCACATCGATGTGTGTCGCTGAAGTCGCGCAATTTAGTACTTCGTGTTATTTCGTGATTTCGTGTGTTTCGTGGATCGTTCTTACACGGGCCTAAAAAACGATCCACGAAATACACGAAGTACACGAAATAACACGAAGGTTTGAATTCGACTATAGCAGAGGCAATCTATTCAATTACCACCCGGTCAGTCCCACCGCGGCCAAAAGTTTCCGGGTGGTACATTTCTTCGGCTTTCGCGGGAGGAACAATAAACGTGCCTGGCGTGGTAGCACGCACCACGTAGGAATAGTTGTAAACCCCGTCCCACAATAGTGAAGTAAAAGCCTCCGTGCGTTCATCACGGAAATTCTGATGCTCAAACCAAACCGGGTCATATATCCACCTATCCATCCCGTACGAAGGACTTCCTAATTCCACAACGGCCTGCTGCACGTGCGCCGGCAATTTTCCGGTAACAGCCAGATCAGGATTCAAAGTCTCAAATCCTGCCGGCAGAGGATCGACCAGCGCTACGTGGTAACGACGCGTAGGTGCAATCATCTTTACTCGTACACGAATACGAGCGCCTGCCTTGACGCGCCACGTTCCGTCCGCATCGCGTTTCAGATCTTCCGGCTTGTCTATCGCTTCATAACTACGCTGAACTACAAAACCATAATCAGCAGGTTTCAAAGACAAGTTTGACGGCGCATACTGCATACCCAAACGGTAATACAAACGTCCCGGCCCTTCTTTAGCCACAATCAATTCCGGTTGCGAATTTTTGCCGGCCAGCTCACTCATCGGCACATTGATCTGCTGACGATCTGTCGAACGTCCGCGGAACACCTGTTCACCGGCGTACGACTGTCCGAGCCATACCCGGGCGGTGAAGTCAGGAGTCGTCTTCTCGTACGTTTCAAAATAACGATCTAGCGCCAGCAGGATAAATGCATTCTCCTGAGTGTTCTCCCAACGACCTTTAGTTCGATGGGCCAGCAGCCCACGAACGATCTTCGGGATCAATTCGTTACCCGGTTGGTCCTTGATCAGCGCCTCCAGAATGATCCCATCGCCGCGACGATTGGAATGCAAGAGAAGGTAATCACCGTCTTTGTATGAACTGACGAAATGGGCCGCGCCTGCTGTTTCAATTGCTTTGTTGTTAAGCAGATTCCTTATTGCCTCAATCTCCGCCGCGGAATCAGGGTCTCCGGATAAGACGTAAAGCAACCATCCGACAGCCTCGAGTGAGAGATTTTCCAAACCGGCGTCTTTGATCAGCTTACGAGCCGCGGCCGCATCCAGGTCGTTCATGTGCGCTCTCACATAGAGGGCGTAGGCCTTCAAAGCTCTGCGCGTATCCTCGCTATACTCTTTCGGAATGTTGTTCTCTATGTTTTTCAGGTAATGGAGCGACCTCATTAGCGTCTCTTCTGGCACGTCAAACTTCTTTTCTTTAGCGCGCGCCAAAGCATGGGCCACGTGCAAACTCAAAAACGGCCACGACGGCTCGTTGCGTCTCCAGAATCCATAACCACCATCTTCGTTCTGCATCCCCTGGAGAAGTTTCAGATCTCGAGCGACCGCAGCCTCAATCTCTGCAGGCGATGGAAGATCTTTGGCTTTGAACGCAGACAACACATCGCGCAACGCAGCCACCGAAAGGATCCGCGACGCGATTTGTTCCGAACACTCGTATGGATAGTTTTGCAGGTAGAGAAATGCGTCTGTTAACTCCTGAAGTTGCGTCGATGATGTTTGGACCTCGAGGCCGCCAAACTCCATGAACACATTCGCGGGCGCTTTGACGGGTTGTGAAATGCTCCCTTCGTCGATCTCGCCATATGCTGCGAACGCTTCAGTCGTTGCCGGTGTCCAAACCGGAAGCGAAACTTCGGCGGCGTCCGACCAGTTTCCTGAAACGGCAGCGACTTGGAAACGCGCTGTGCCCGTGCGGGTGACCGCGGCAGGAATGCGGAGCTCGACACGATTGTTAGCCGGCACGGTCACCCGGCGACCAGCAGATTGCGCGGGCTGAGTAACTGGCTGCGTTGAATCGCCAGGGAACCCCGCGTTGGTAGCTCTCACTGCCATGTCGACAATCATCGCCTGGTCCGTCTGGTTCTGTATGACCACTGGTAGCTCGAAACGGTCGCCGAAGTTAAGAAAACGCGGAGCGCTTGGCCGCACCATCAAGGGGCTACGAGCGGTAATGGCAGACTCGCCAGTGCCAAATCGTTTCGTAGCGTCAACTGCGACAGCCATGACTCGATAACGGGTGAGATTGTCAGGTAACTTCACCTCCACCTGCGCGCGGCCATTCGCGTCAGTTCGGACGGACGGAGCGAAGACTGCCAGCGCGTCGAAATTTTTGCGCAGTGAGATCTTTGGCTTGGCCTCGGATTCAGTCTGAATGATGAAATTTGCATCGCGGAACACTCGCCCGTCTGTCTGCAGGGCTGAAACTTCGACAGTCTGAGTCACTGAACCGAGGGATGCACCGCCTCCGACTCCGCCTGCGGTTCCGCTGTCTTCGCCTTCGTTGGACAACAAGACATACGCGCGCGAATGATAGTCATCGACATCTGACTCGCGAAACTGATAGAAGGTGATTAATGGATCCCTAAGCTGGTAATCAATCATTGCCAGCACCGCTTCATCAACAACGACCACGGCTACCTCCGAACCGCCGGCCGGTTCGCCTGCAGCGTTCTTAACTTCCACGTCAATCGTTGTACTTCCACCCGGTTGAAGCGTCGTCTCTCGAGGAACAGCGGCTATCGAAAGCCGTCTCATAATCGGAGGAATTGATAGATCGATATCGCCAGTCGCATATGCCGGCTGTTTCTGAGGCTTCGCCGCCTTGGCATCAACATTTGCCGCCGGCTCGCGCTCCTGAAGGCCAACGAGATCAACCTTTACATTTATGTTTGGCGTCCACTCTTCAACTATCGGAATGCGCAAGGTGTGCGTTGGACCATCCATGGTGAAGCGCTCTGATTTCACCATTCCCGATCGGCCGACTGTCATTAGTCCTTCTGCCGGATAAAACGGCGCCTGGATCATCACCTCGGCCACGTCGCCCGGTTTGTATTCTTTTGCTTGCGGAATCATCTGAACGTCTTCGGCATCGACGTTCGCGCTTAACTTCTTGCCTCCCGCCACCCATAACCGAATCTCACTATCACTTCTCCGGCCCTGGCTATCTCTAATCATTGCGGTGACCCGGTAAGCTCCACCTTCTTTCGAAGCAAACGTGCATCTCGTTACTTCCAGGCCCGAGCGTTGCCGGCAGTCTTCTGAGCCGGCTTCAACCTCTTGCCAATTACCGTCGACTTGCTTCCACTCGAGCAGTGTTGCCTGCATAGAAATGTCGGTTCCGGCTACTGCCCTACCGTCGAGGTCCGTAACGATCGACTCGACGACTAGCGGCTCGCCCTGTTGCACAAACATTTTTTTGCTTCTGAGTCCTACATACACCGAAGCTGGATGGACCAACAGGTTTACCCTGCTGGTCCAAGTTTGCCGGTTCACATCCGTGACGCTCGCTTCAGCAGTTAAACTGGAAGCATAAGCCGGCTTCACCGAGTCAAAGTTCAGGCGAAGGCGGTGGTTCCCGGAGGAGTTGGTTTGACCTATTAAGCTTTGATTTACCGAATCGTAAGATGAATAACCCTGATCGTCCCACCACGATGACCACTTTCCGAAATTGAAATCGTCGCGGTTGGGAGGCGTGAAGTTGCCGTACCCAGCTACCACATTCCACGTTACCGGCGCGGATGGCAGAGGACCGCCGGCAAAGTAGTTCGCTGACACAACAACCTCGGCCTGATCGCCAATAAAGAACGGTCCATCAGTTACCGCCTTCGTTTTTATTTCAAACTCAGGACGGCGAAACTCTTGTACATCGAATTCGTGGTTCTTGCTGCGGCCGTCGAGACTTTTGTCTGCGCCGGCGAGCTCAAGTCTCAGAGACGCTTCGCCAAGATTCAGTGTGGCCGGCAAGTCGATCTTTAAATCAAAGGCCCCAAAAGCGTTCAGGCGAAGTGTGCCTTTGGTAATTTCATTATCGCGTGCGTCTTCGACGACGTAGTCCACGCTTTGCACAGTTCCACCAATCAAACCGAGGTCGCCGCCCTTACGGCCCGCTAAACGTCGCACCCATCCTTTAAAGTGGACTTGCTCACCTGGCCGGTATAGACCGCGATCATCAAACACATACCAGACGAGCGAGTCCGCTGCTGTCCGTTTTTCCCAGAGACTGTCGGACGAGTACCAGCTCGTGTTTTCAGGCAGAATAGCGACATCGTCATTCAGTCTGGCAATCAGCAATGCTCCGTGCGGGTCGGTCTGCACAGGTAACTCTAAGCGAGCCAATCCGTCAGGTCCGGTCTGAAGCTCTTGCTTTGACGACAACAACCGGGTTTGAACCTTCGCCAGCGGGGCGCCATTGGTTAATGAGCTGGCCCAGGCAATCATCTCCTCTCGATCGACCAACGCCGCGAGCCCGATCCGGGTGGACTGCACCCACACCATTTGTGTGTCCTGCGTTTTTTCCACCTTTGGTTCCGCCGTAATTTGTCTCGCGAATACCACTACCTGGCCGAGCTTGTCTTTTAAGGCCGGACTCAGATCAATAGTGGTTTGAACGATGCTTCCGTCAGACGAGGGAAAATTCAACTCTCGCGAGAATACTAGTGGTCCAGGTCGCGGCGGTTCAGGATGGTTCCTTTGATGTGCCAGCCATACCTTATAGCGGGCAAACTTAACCCAATCTTCTGGTTGTACTGAGTAGAGTTCAACGGCCAACTTTTGCGCCCCAATGGTGAAGAGAGGGACTGACCGAGGTCCGTCTGGGTCGAGGACAATCATCTGCTCTGAACCCACTCGAAACCATGGCAAGGCCGGGCCAATCTTGAAGGTTACGGCTGTAGGCTTTTCAATATTTTGCCCAAACGTGTCGAGTAAAGAATTGATTGTTACGGTGTATCGCGTGTTCGGTTTTTTGGTCCCGCTAATTTGGATTACTGGTCCATACTGGTAGAACTGGACGTTAGGAATTGCCGGCTCGATTCTGATGTCCCTCTCCTTAAACTGTTTTTCATCTATTGGGTTGGTAAAGGCGAGAGTAAACGGGTTGTCGGTTGAGCAGGTGTCACCGCCGGAGTAGCCGCAAGTGTGGTTCACCAGTCGCAGTGGGCCAAAAGTTTGGAACGATAACTTTTGGGCTACCGTGGTGGTTTTTGGTCCTTCTGCGGATGGCGTTCCCGGCTCGACCGAGATTGAAATTGAAGCTTCGGGAGGCAGCGCGAGATGCGCATTACCGGTCTCCTTGTTAATTGCGCGAAACGCAATCCATCGATCCTTTTGCGCAATTGAAACGAAATTACGCGCATCCTCGTCCGACTCAATTTCCGCCAGAGTAGCGAGCCTGGTTGCGAAGACCGTGTTGCCGTGACTAAGTTTTATCTTTGCCAAAACGTCGGCAGGATTAATGCGCTGATCAAACTCGATGAAAATTATTTTGTCCCTGCGTTGAACCGGAGAACTGGCGACGTTAGTCTTCTTGATCGTGGGCGGTGGGGTATTGAAGTCCCACGACTTTGCAACTCGCAAAAATGAACCAGTGGCAGACTGAGTCCCCGCCGGAACTGAAACGGTGTAATCCGTAGCCATGGGAAATCTATTCTGGGCCTCGAACACCAGCGTCGTTGGACTCAACCAGCGCCATTTGCCTTCTACCCGCGGGCTGATATTTACAGGCACATTTGCAGCTGCCTCTTCCAGAGAACTCAGCGCAACCATCGGCTGAGAAAAAGTGACACTTAACGCCGGTGCAATCGGAACATCACCGAGCGGTGCGTAACGAACCACCTCGAGTGCTGCGGGTGACCTGGTGCCTGGCGGCGCAATCTGCTCGCGTGCAGGAAAGGAAACGTTGATTGTCTTACCCGTCCGCGGTGGCGGCATGGTCCGCTCACGAATCCTAAACGGATTGTCCTCGGTGTCTTCGACAATCGGCGGCAGAGCTTTCAGAATCTGGCTCGTTTCCGTGACGGAGAGTGTTTGCGCGGGTGCGACGTTCGGCGTGGGACTGGCAGTTGGCTGATCCGGGACCTCACTAAGTCTGAACTTCAAACCATGCGGAGCTTGATCGGTTTCATCCGCTTGGGTAACGCCAGGAATGGCAATGGGGCTGGCTTGGACGACAGGGATATTTGTGAGAAGAAATGAATAAACCAGCAGAAGTGCCAGCAGCCTTGAGAGAGTCATGTCCGTTTGTCCTCGTCGAGTAAGCGTAGTTCGACCTCGCGTTCCGGAGATCGCAGTGATGCGCGCAACTGGTTGTCTAAGGGAGACAGGTGGTACGCCTTAGACGCGCGCGAAAGCAATTGGGTTACCTGCGACCGAATCAAAAGTTTTGACACCGATAGTCCTGAATGAGGTCCATGGATATTACCTGGTCGCTTGGTTGTGATTACGACAATCAGCGTGTAAGTTATTCTACATCCCAAAGGAGAAGGCCGTGGCAAACGAGAATACTTTAACGGTCGCCGATATTTTTCGACGCGCGTTGGAAATCAGGCGCGAAAAACCGTCCGGGTCGTATAAGGAAATGAAAGAGGCTCTGGTTAGAGAATTCTCCGGAGGACCACTCCCTTCGCTTCATAACCTGACTATCCCGGAACAGGACGACAAAGCACCTGAAGAGGATTGGACCGCCGGTTTGCCTCTCGTTCGTCGGGGTATTCAGTTTCAGGACTGGAAGGAAATTGCCGATGGCATCATCCTCTCACTTGAACAAACTGAAAACTACGTCAACCAGCGCGGACCCGAAGGCTCTCGCGACAAGTGGCACGACCGCACCAAAGGCATCGAAGAATCCACTGCGAAAGGCGTCGGTAAATGGATGCCGGAAGAGTTGATGTCACTGGCGGAGAGAAACGCGCCTGACCGCGAGCATCAATAAGACTCATTACAATTCACCCTCTTCTTACGAGGATCGCCAACCATGAATGAGCGCTACGCCGAATTGATTACAACCTTTCCGTTGTTTGAGGGATTTACCGTCCACGGCGCTGAAAGATTGCTTGATGCCGGTGAAGTCAAAGAGCACGCACCTGGAGATGTGCTGCTTTCTGAAGGCGACCCGGCCACGTTCGTGCTACTTCAGATTACCGGCACACTCGAGGTATTTGTCGACCGAGATGGCAAACATATAGTCCTGGACCAGTCGAGCCCAGGCGATATTCTCGGTGAGTTGGCCGTACTCTGCGGCATAACACGTTCTGCTTCTGTGCGCGCCAGTGAGGCCTCAGCAGTTTTGCAGTGGAGTGCGGATGCTTTTCGAAGTTTGTTACTGCGGGATCCTTCTCTGTCGCAAAGAATCTTTCGCCAGTCGCTACGTACCCTGATTGAGAAAGAAAGGTCGCTGATTGATACGCTGGTCAAGACGCAAGGCACGGGTAATTAGATTTTTACGCGGGTGCCTCTCGGGCGTTGTGGAATTCAGATTCAGGTCTGGAAGTCGCGATTGAAGATCAACAGATGTCAATCATGAAGGGGAAAATCGACGGAGGGCAGGGCGGAAAGCGCCGTCACTCCAATATGACACACTGGGCTTACACCGAAGAGATCAAAGACGCTTCACGAAAATTGCGCAGGCATCGTGCAAAGCGCGACGTTGCAGAAGGTCTCGTGGAACATAAAACCGACCCGGAAAGTAGAAACGATCAAGACTTAACCGATGAGCTTCCTCAATAACCTGTTACCGGATCCCAAATACCAGACAACCGATCCACGAGCGCCGGAAGACATAGCCGAGCCTGATGTCATCATCAGTCCGGACACGCGGCGCGACAATCGAATTCCTCCAGGACAATCTCGCACCAAGAAGTGGCCCGTGCTGGATGCGCACGGCACGCCCCAGATCGATCTCGCCAATTGGTCGTTTGAAGTGGATGGACTGGTTGAGAATCCGAACCAGTGGTCGCTTGATGAATTCATGCAATTGCCGGCGGTGCGTGTGTATGCCGACTTTCATTGCGTGACGCGCTGGTCTCGTCTCGATAATGTTTGGGGTGGCGTTCCCACGCAGGAGCTGGCGAAGATCGTTGGCATAAAGCCGGAAGCCAAGTTTGTGGTCGCTGCCGCTTACGACTTCGGATGGACTACTAACGTCCCGATCGAGTATTTCCTCAAAGAAGATTCTCTGCTGGCATGGTCGCACGACGGCGCTCCGATACCACCGGAACATGGCGGGCCGGTCCGCTTAATCATTCCCCAACTCTACGCCTGGAAATCTGCGAAGTGGGTGAAAGGCCTTCGATTCCTCTCGCAAGATCAAGCGGGTTTTTGGGAGGAAGGCGGCTATCACATGCGCGGCAACCCCTGGGCCGGCGGCGACGGCGAAAGGTTTCGCTGGTCGTGATTCGAGACGCCGCCGCCGTTATCCTCCTTCGTCACAACACCGACGCCAGCGACCCCGAAGTCTTCCTGGTGCGCCGCAGTCCGAAGCTCTCCTTCCTGGGCGGCTATCACGCGTTTCCCGGTGGACAGTTTGATGAAACCGACTCAGAAGCGCCGGTGGAAAACTGCGCTGACTCAGAGACTTCTACGGCAATCAGTTGTGCTGCCCGCGAGTTGTTTGAGGAAACTGGAGTGCTTGTCGCTCGCGGAGGAGAAGCCTTAACGCGGGGCCAACGCGCCTCGCTGCTGGACGATCTGCAATCGCAACGCATGTCGTGGCCGGCACTGCTGCGGCACTACAATCTGCATCTTGACGCCAACGACTTCACTTTCGTTGGGCGTTGGGTAACGCCACCCTTCAGCGCGCGTCGCTTCGATACATGGTTTTTCCTGATCAACTGTCCGGCGAAACAGCGTGCTGAGGTGGCCGTCGATGGTGAACTGGATTTTGGCGACTGGATCCGCGCGAGTGAAGCGCTGGCCAGATGGCAACGTTCGGAAGTGCTCGCTGTTCCGCCTGTGATACACGCGCTGAAAACTCTCGCAGGAGGTATTAACGACAATCTGGTCGAGCGTTTCCTGTCCATTCCTAATGCGCATCGCGAGCCGGTGCGCCGCATCGAGTTTCGGCCAAACTTCATTTGCTTCCCGGTGCGTACGCCCACGAAGCCGCCTGCGACTCATACTAACTGTTATCTGATTTATACATCCGAAGAACTGCTCGTAATCGATCCGGGCTCGCCCTACGAAGATGAACAAGCAGCGCTGGCAAACAATGTCGCTGCTCTGGTTGCAGAGGGCCGGCGAGTAAAAGAAATCGTACTTACGCACGTGCATCCGGATCATGTCGGTGGCGTGCATGCGCTTAGAGAACAACTAGGCAAGGTAAGTGTCGCGGCCCACCGGTTAACTGCGGAGCCACTCACGGGGACGGTTCAGGTCGATCGTTTAATTGAAGATAATGACGTGATCGAGTTGAAGGGTTCGCCTGAGATTCGACTGCAAGCCATGCACACTCCGGGTCACGCACGCGGTCACTTATGTTTTTACGAGGCGCGGACCGGCACTCTCATCTCTGGCGACAACATCGTTGGTCTCGGTTCAGTACTGATCGAACCGGGCGAAGGAAACATGCGCGACTACCTACAGTCGCTTGAACGCATGAAGCAACTCCCGAATCTGTCAGTCATTTTCGGTGGACACGGACCCGCGATGGGAAATCCGTACCAGAAGATCGACGAATACATCTCCCACCGGCTGGAACGCGAACAAAACATTCGTCGGGCGGTATCCGAAGGCGCTAAGACGGTCAAAGAGATAGTGGCGCGAGTCTATACAGACGTCTCTCCCAAAGCACATCCCATGGCCGAACGCGCGGTGTTAGCACACTTAGATAAGCTGATCGAGGATGGCGCTGTAACTCTGCATAACGATAGGTACCTGCCTGACGGACTGAAACGCGATTCTGCGGAGTCTCAGGGTTAGGAAGTCCGACATGCTTCAGCTTCGTGCCGCAGCAAAACCTGAAGGGACTCTGATTAAGATCACCCTGGTTACCTAGCCCGCGAAGCGCGGCGATAGCATAAAGCCTGGGGTGGAGCGAGGCTTTGCGAGCGGAACCCCAGGATCCATCGGGTACGTAGTTTTAGCCCGCGAAGTGGGCGACAGCCTATTCATCAACAGTGACTCGCACGATTTTGCACTATCGCACGCTTCGCGCGCTCTTTTGATATCCGATCGGCAAACCTGGGGTTCCGCTTCGCTCTACCCCAGGCTTTATGCTATCGCCGCGCTTCGCGGGCTAAGGCAACCGATAATCAACTTGAGCTGATGTTCTTCAGCATCTCGGACGTTTCTTTCCGCGCGGTTCTGCTTTTGCCTTTTTACAGCTAAACTTCAACAATCTCCGTAACAAGGACAACTCATGGAACGAGCAAGGACGTTAGGTGAATTAAAGGCCAGCGGGTACAAAAGCGTCTCCGTTAAAGACGAACTGCGCGCGAATCTGATCGCCAAACTAAAACGCGGCGAGCGGCTATTCCCGGGCATCGTCGGTTACGATGAAACGGTTGTTCCTCAACTCGTCAACGCTATCCTCGCGCGTCACAACCTGATTTTGCTGGGCCTCCGCGGACAGGCAAAAAGCCGCATCATCCGCCAACTCACCGATCTACTCGACGAACAAATTCCCATCATCGCCGGCTCTGAAGTTAACGACGATCCCTTTGCGCCAATATCCGCCTACGGCCGTACGACTCTCGAGCTCCATGCTGATGCGACCGCCATCGATTGGATTGGACGCGATGCTCGTTTCGTTGAAAAGTTAGCTACGCCCGATGTGACGATCGCAGACATCATCGGTGACGTCGATCCGATAAAGGCCGCCAAGGGTGGACACGTTCTCAGCGACGAACTGACGATTCACTATGGTCTGCTGCCGCGCGCCAACCGTGGTCTTTTCGCAATCAACGAGCTGCCCGATCTTGCAGGAAAAATTCAGGTCGGTCTGTTCAACATCATGCAGGAAGGCGACGTGCAAATTAAGGGTTATCCGGTCCGCCTCCCTCTGGATGTGATGTTGGTCTTCTCCGCAAATCCGGAAGACTACACGGCCCGTGGAAAGATCATCACGCCGCTCAAGGATCGAATCGGCTCTGAAATCATGACGCACTACCCAGCGGAAATTCAGACTGCGGTTGAGATCACCCGGCAGGAAGCCTGGGTCACGCGAGATGGTCTGGATAGGCGACTGCAGATACCGGATTTTATTCGAGAGACTGTAGAACAAATTGCTTTTGAAGCACGCGACGACGGCCGTATCGACAAACACTCAGGCGTCTCGCAGCGCATGCCCATCAGCGTAATTGAGTCAGTCGTCTCAAACGCCGAAAGACGCGCGCTATTGACGGGCGAAGACTCAGTCACGCCACGCATTTCCGACATTTACGCAGCCGTGCCTTCAATGACGGGAAAGATGGAACTCGAGTATGAGGGTGAGCAAGTAGGAGCGAACCGCATCGCAAAAGATTTAATTAAGCGCGCCGCGGGCGAGATCTTCGAAGGATATTTTGTGGGTATCGACTTTGCCCGCACGGTCCACTGGTTTGATGAGGGCAACAACTTGCGCCTGGCGGATACTGCTTCATCCGACGAATGCCAGACGTTGTTGGAAGCTGTGCCTGACCTGATCGAAACGTCGTTGATACCGTTCGACTTCAAGAAAGCAGACGTGGGTCAGATGGTTGCTGCATGTGAGTTCGTGCTTGAAGGGCTTTACGCTCAAAACAAGATCAGCCGCAACGAGGAAGGTGGCTACACGGCGGTAACGAAAGCGAAGAAAGACAGACGCGGGATGATCTACGACGATCTCACCGAATCGAGTAAGTACAGCTAGGTTATTGCCAATTGCCGATTTCCAATTGCCAAATTGGATTGAGGATTACGTCGAGAACGACCCAATTGGCAATCGGCAATTGGAAATTGGAAATGAAGTTTACCCGCTATTCAAAATTCAAAGGCCTTGACGTTTCCGCCATAAACCTCGGTGACGTGATGGAAGGTCTGTCGGATTCCCTCCTCGACTCGGGCTTTGACGACGACTACTACTGGACACGACAACGACGTCCTCAGGACACCTCGCTTGATGCACTTCGTCGCGCTCTCTTGCAGTCGCTGCTCGATCAAGGTTTGCTCGAAGAACGTCAGGTTCAGGAAATGCTTGACGATAATGAAGGCAAATTCAAAGGCTCATTGCTCGAAGAGATGTTGAACCAGCTGATTGAACGGCTGGTTGAAGAAGGCTACCTCACTTTGAAGGAGTTACCACAGGAACAACCTCGCCAACCTGCCGGCGGGCCCGGCACACCCGAGGTGTCCGAACCACTGCCGCGGAATGTGAAGTTTGAAGTAACCGAAAAAGGTCTCGACTTTCTCGGCTACAAGACTCTACGCAATCTGCTGGGCAGCTTCGGCAAGAGTTCGGTTGGCCGTCATGACACGCCCCACTTGTCCACGGGTGTCGAGGCCGCGGCCGCGAGCAAGCGTTACGAGTTTGGCGACACCATCAACCTCGACGTTAACACCACGCTGTTGTCGGCGATTCAACGCGAAGGACTGCAGGTGCCGCTTAACCTGGAATATAGCGATTTACATGTACACCAGTGTGATTATCAATCGTCATGCGCGACGGTGGTAATGCTCGACTGTTCGCATTCGATGATTCTTTATGGCGAAGACCGTTTCACGCCGGCAAAAAAAGTGGCGCTCGCGTTGTCGCATTTAATACGCACACAGTACCCAGGCGACTCGCTTAAGATCGTTCTGTTTCACGATTCAGCGGAAGAGTTGCCGCTAGGCAAACTAGCGACAACGCAGGTTGGTCCATACCATACCAACACGGCGGAGGGACTTCGACTGGCGCGCCGGATTCTGCAGTCTCAACGGAAAGAGATGAAACAGATTGTGATGGTCACTGATGGAAAACCAACAGCCTGTTTTGTGGAATCCTCGGGAGCGGCGTCGTTTGCCGGGTCGGCCCGTCGCGTTCCAAATACCCAGACAACCAGGCGGCTGTACAAGAATTCCATGGGCGGCGATCCCTTTGTCATGGAGGCCACTTTCCGCGAGGTTCAGGCATGTCGCAAAGGCGGTATAATGATCAACACCTTCATGTTGGCTAGTGACTACTACCTCGTTGAGTTCGTGAAACAAATGACGGCAATGACAAACGGGAAGGCTTATTTTGCTAACCCTGAAAATCTTTCCCAGTTTGTCCTTATCGACTTTATGCGACGGCGCACCAGCCGCGTACGCTAGTAAAGTTTTTGAAAGATTTGAAAACCTGGCTTTGCCTCAAAAGTCGAATTCAACACGTTTCATGTAATTCGTGTAATTCGTGGATCCGTTTTTAGGCTGCTAACAGAACAATCCACGAAACACACGAAAGAACACTACGTCCTGTACCCGAATCTTCTGCTTAATGGCTCAATCCCCTAACAACGCTGACTACCGACGAGTACGACATCTAGTCCCGTATCTGGTGCTAATCGTAGGGCTGATCTTCACGTCGATCGTCTCCTATCGCCTGGCACGAGGGACCGAAGCGGAAGATCGTGCACGCTTTCAGGGTCTGGTCCAGCAAGTCCATGTCGGTATCGAGAGCCGCCTGGAAACTTATAGGGCATTGGTGCTGGCGGGCGCTGGGCTTTTCTCCGCAAGTGAATCGGTTGATGACAAGGAATTCAAGAGTTTTGTTGACACGCTAAAGGTCGCTGAGAACTACCCGGGAATACGCGGCATCGGGTTCACTGTGCGCGTTAGGCCTGAAGAGCGGCTGTCCTTAATCGACATGATGAAGCGACAGGGAAAGACCGAATTTCGTGTTTGGCCCGAGAGTTTGCGCAGCGAATACCACCCAGTCATCTATGCGGAACCTCCCAGCGAACGCAATCGATCGCTGATTGGCTTCGATATGTCTACCGAATCAGTTCGCCGCGCTGCGATGGAACGCGCCCGCGATACTGGCCTGCCTGCCGCTTCGCATCGCGTCGCACCCGTGACGCAGGTCAACAGCGATCGGTCACCCGGTGGCTTTTTGATTTTTGCTCCGGTCTACCGGCGCGACCGCATAGCTTCGTCAGTCCCGGAACGACGCGAAGCGTTGTATGGATTCGTTTACTCAGCTTTCCGGGCAGATGAATTCCTGCAAGGCGTGACGCCCACGTATGCCAAAAACGACATCACTTTCCAGATTTACAGCAACGATATAAAGCCTGAGAATTTGTTGCACCGCTCGCTGGACGCCCCATCGCCCGAGGGTCACCAACCGCGCTTTGTAGCCACCACCACGGTGGACGTCGGTGGCCAGCTTTGGACGATCAACTTTATGAGCCTCCCGGGTTTTGATCGTTCTTACATAAAAAGTTGGGTTCCTTACACGTTTACCGCGGGGATTCTGCTAAGCCTGCTGTTCGGGGTGATCGCTCAGTCACAGCTGCGTGCACGGGAGAAGGCGGAACAATCTGAAGAAGAGATGCGCGAGAAAGAATCGAAGGTGCGACAGACCCTGGTGGAGCGTGAGCGCGCCGAAGAAGAAATTAAGGAGGGAGAAGCTCGCTATCGTCAGTTAGTCGAAAACGCTAACGACATCGTTTTCGAACTCGATTTAACCGGCAAAGTCACCTCCATGAACAAGGCTGCGGAAGGGATCACCGGTTACACCCAGGAAGAGTTGTTGCAGATGAACATGAGAGATTTTCTGACACCTGCTTCCGACGAACTGGCCCGGCTCATGACTCAGCGGAAACTAGCCGGCGAAGAACGCACCAACTATGAAGTCGACGTGGTGCAGAAGAATGGCCAACTGATCACGCTTGAAGTCAGTAGCCGGTTAGCCAGAAGCGAAGGCAAGCCAATAGGAATTCAAGGGGTGGCCCGCGACATCACCACCCGCCGTCATGCTGAAGAAGCGTTGCGACAGGCCGACCAACGCGCGTTGGCAGAGTATGAAAGATTGTTGGAAAGGGTCGCCGGGCTGGCCCAAACACTGGGTACTGCTCGCGACTTGTTGGCAATCTTTCGCGGGCTGCGGGAATTCACCCTGCTATCCGTTCCCTGCCACGGTTTCTTTGTTTCACTTTACGATCCGGTTCGCGACGTGCGCACGGCGGTTTACGGCTGGGCCGATGGAAGCGAAATAGACGTCTCCGAATTGCCGCCTATGCCGGTCACCTCGAGTGGTCCAAACAGTCGTGCTATCAGAACCAATCAGGTAATCATCACCAACGACTACATGAAACAGACTCTTGGTCATCCGGCCGTGTTGGTAGGCCCTGACAATGGACTGCGCCCTCAGTCGTCGTTGTCAGCGCCGATGGCTGTGATGGGACGAATCCTGGGAACTATCGAGGTGCAGACTTACGAAGATTCGGCATACCGTGACGAACATGCGACTGCGATGCGTATGGCGGCAAACCTCACGGCAGTCGCCATCGAGAACGTGACGTTGCTTGAACGTGAGAGCACTGCGCGCGCGAATGCCGAAGAGTCGAACCGGTTGAAAGACGAATTCCTGGCTACCGTTTCTCACGAACTACGTACGCCTTTGACAGCCATCCTCGGTTGGTCGCGCATGCTGGAGAGCGGATCGCTGGAAAGCGAGACTGCTCGACGCGCTGTTGAGACCATCAAGCGCAACGCGAAATCGCAAGCGCAGATCATTGACGATATCCTGGACGTTTCGCGGATCATCACCGGAAATCTCTACCTGGAGCTGCATCCGATTGAACTGGAGACAGTGCTCGAAGCGGCGGTGAACGTGGTCCGTCCAACTGCCGAAGCAAAAGGAATTCACATCGAGCTGAACCTGGAAAGCGAGCCGATTGCTGTTTCCGGAGACCCAAACCGGTTACAACAGGTCTTCTGGAATTTACTTTCGAACGCAGTCAAGTTTACGCCGTCTGGCGGAACCGTTTCTGTAACCCTGTTACGTGGGGATCCTCAGGCGGAAGTAATCGTCTCCGATACGGGGCCGGGAATTTCTCCTGAATTTCTACCGTATGTATTCGACCGTTTTCGCCAGGCGGACAGCACGTCAACCAGGCATCATGGTGGATTGGGACTGGGTCTCGCGATCGCCCGCCATCTGATTGAGATTCACGGCGGAACGATTGAAGCGACCAGCGGTGGCTTGGGTAAGGGCGCAACCTTTATCGTACGCTTGCCTGTTGCGGGATCGAGAGCGATCGAGGTTCCTCGGGAGGCTGAACGCGAAGTCGAGCTTCATATTGAACCAACCAAATTACATGATGCGCTAGCTGGTTTGCACGTATTAATGGTTGACGACGATGAGGACACGCTCGAGCTGTTGAGTGCGGCTTTGCGGCAGCGCAGTGCTGACGTGACTGCGGTGTCCTCGGCTAGCGCGGCCCTTGAAGCCATACAAAATTCGCGTCCCGATGTTTTGATTTCAGATATCGCCATGCCCGGCGAAGATGGATATCAACTCATCAAAAAGGTAATCGAGTTAAAGCTCGAACCTGAACTTCCTGCGATCGCGATCACTGCATATGCTAAAGAAGAAGACCGGCAAAGCGCATTGGAGGCAGGTTTTCATCGTTACCTTTCGAAGCCGGTAGAGCTGCGCGAGTTTATCTCTGCCGTCGCTGAGTTTAAGAAGAGGGAAAGCGAAAGAGGCACCGGGAATGGCGAAGGGTAACGGTGACGCACCGGGTAAGCGGAGAAGCTCAGAGTCCAGGCTTTAGCTTGCTGCTTACGCGAGCGAGCAACCTAAAGGTTGTACTCTGAAACATCTTCGCGACCCACCGAGTATGTCATTTAAAAAGTTCACCATCGAAGAACGTGTGCGCTGGGGAGATGTTGATGCCGCGCGCATAATTTTTTACGGCGCCTACATTCGCTTCTTCGAGTTTGCCGAGACTGAGCTGTTTCGATCAGTAGGATTGCCCTACAGCGTGATGTTTGAAGAGCTCGACGTTTGGCTGCCGCGCGTACACCTCGAATGCGATTTTCATCACGCTGCTCAACTCGACGACCTGCTGGAAGTTTCCGTCTACGTGGGCAAGTTTGGAAACAAGTCGATGCGCCTGGATTTTGAGGTTCGTCGCAAAGGCGCGGAGGAGTTAGTTGCCGACGCCCACTTTGTGCTGACGTCTGTAAAGCGTGATACGTTTGAGACGGTTCCCATCCCAAATGAACTCAAAGAACGTTTAGCTCCGTACACGAAGCCCGCTGACGAATGAGCGAGACAGATACAAAGACTCTGCCTGAGGTGCTCGACGAAAAAACAGTTGATCGGAATCCGATCGATCTTTTTCGCCGGTGGTTTGATGCTGCGGTCAATTCTGGTTCACGTCTTCCGGAGTCGATGACGCTGGCCACCGCCACCCGAGATGGTAAGCCTTCGGCGCGCGTGGTGCTTTTGAAACAATTCGATAACGACGGCTTTGTTTTCTACACGAACTACAACAGCAGTAAGGGGCGTCAGCTGGAAGATAATCCTTACGCAGCGTTAGTCATGTACTGGACAGTACTCGACCGGCAGGTACGTGTTGAGGGCGCCGTTGAGCGCGTGTCGGCCGATGAGTCAGACGTGTATTTCAGAAGCCGGCCACGCGAGAGCCAGATTGGAGCGCTCGCCTCACCGCAGAGTGAAGTTGTCGACGGGCGCCAGGTTTTGGAGCAACGGTTTAGGGACTTCGAAAAATTTTATCGAGATCGGCACGTGGAGAGACCGGCGCATTGGGGCGGTTACATTGTGAAGCCTGAGCGGATCGAATTCTGGCAAAACCGATCCGGCCGCATGCACGATCGCATCCTCTACGAACGCGAAGCCTCCGGCTCATGGTCCATCAAGCGCCTCGCTCCTTGATTCTGCCCTTCCTTGTAGGTTGACTTTTGTACTTCTGATGTCGTAAAAGCGGCCTCCATATCCTCGCTGGTCCATTCCTGTCAGGAGGTCTCGATGAAGAGATCCATGCTGCAATCAGGCGTCAGCGTGTTGGTGCTACTGCTCTCGCTGGCCTGTTCTTCCACGCAAAGTCAACTGCGAGAGATCGCGAAGGCTCCGTCCGATATCGCGGTAGTCAAGGATGCGAAAGGTGGTTACTGGGCATTTCCGGGTTCCGCGCTGAAGTTACAAGACAAGAACCGTATTACTCTCACCGGCGAGGAAAAGATTGCCCACTGCGCCGAGGGCACAGGCGACGGCAAGAAATTGGCCGACGCGCTGATCGGGTTACGTAGAACCGCCGTCTATTCCGGGGGCTTTGGACCACGCAGCGTTTCCAGTGGCGGAGCAACCACAACGGTAACGGGGCCCGATGGAAAAACGACTACCTCTAAAGAAGACCCCTATTCACTGGATAAGTGTACGGTCGGCACTCCGAACCAACCGGGCGATATCGAGGTAGTTGAGATCCTTTATCGGGGGAAAGACAAAACTGATTGAGAATGTACACTGCCCGCCCACTGATTGCGCTCATTACATAGATTCAGTTACGCAAACAATAGAGGATTAGAACGGCAAGAGCACGTTTAGAGATCAACCGCTCCTAACTGTCTAACAGTCTGTTTTTGAAATCTGCGCAATCTGTGTATCTGCAAACAGGAATCAGATAGGTCGGAAAGCGCTTCTGGCGAGTTTCTTCTTCAAATCAGTGTAGCCCTGTTCACCTGCCACGAGATCACCCAGCACCCGCTTGACGCCGCGATGTCCCCGCGCAAATCCGATCATTCTTTCTGTGAACGGCGCTCCCCAGAAGTTTCCATAGAATCTTCTACGCATCTGCGAAGCACGGCTTAGTTCAGCGCCAAAGTCCGCCCGCCAACGCTGCTCGTATTCGTCGACTTTTCCCTCGAGATAAGCATCTGCAAATAGCTCCGCCGAACGCAACGCGTAATAGATACCTTCACCAGTCACCGGATCGGCGAACCCGGCTGCGTCACCCAGCAGTGCCCAAAGGTCGCCTGCAGCACGCCGCTGCTTCCACGTTTGATCAGATAAACCCGGAATCCGCGCAGCGTATCGCTCAGCGGTGGTCTTCAGATTCTCTGTAATAATCAGCGCGCGCTTATCAGTGCGCTTCGACCATATCTTCGCTTTACGGTCCTCGCGCTGCAGGTAATAACCAGCCATGAATTGCCATAACAACTCGTCGAGTGCTTTGTGTTCAAAAGCGTCCTGCGTGGTGGCAATGCCAAACGAAATGTGATCGGGACGTGGGAAAGCCCACGCATAACCAACCCAGCGAGGCAGAAAGGCCACTACCGTGGGAGCAGTGCCCTGCTGTGGCAGCGGCGCGCGGTAGCCGAATGCGACTTCCATGTCCGAAGGCGCCAATGGACCAGCTAGTTTTTTGGCAACGCCACTATTGGCTCCGTCAGCGCCTACCAGGAAATTGCCCGTCCATTCGTTCCTACCTGGTCCGCGGAGTTTCCACCCGCTGTCAGTGCGGGAAATATTTCGGGCGGAAACCTTTTCGAAGATCACTTCAGCTCCGGCCTGCGACGCAAGATCGCGTAAGTAGTTATCGAAAGCGATGCGCGAATAGATGGCGAAGGGTTCTTCCAGTTGCAGATGCAAACCTTTGCCGGACGGCGAATACAATTCCAACTCATCAACGGTGCGGCCGACGGCGCCGAGCAACTGTGGCCATGCTTTTAAAGCTTTCGCAGTAACACCACCGCCGCAGGCCTTCGGCTCACCCTCGGGCCGGCCGTCAAAGAGCGCCACCCGAATACTCGACCTGGCCAGACGCTCTGCGGCGAACGAACCGGCAGGCCCGGCGCCAACGATCAATACATCGAATTCAGGTTGCATAGGAAAATGAGGTCAGTACCACCTGCGGTAGCGGGTGGGTGGTTCCGGGTTGCCTCATTTCAATCTCCGGATGACCCACCCGCTGCCCGCAGGTGGTACTGACTTCTCGCGCGAGGCGCAATCATAGTTGTCTTTCGATATGGCTAGCAATCAGACGGTGATAAAATGCGGTTGTTCCTGACACCGATAACTTCCCCTTCTCTCGTTGAAGATCAATGCGAGGCACCAATCCAATAGTTTTCTCGGGCATCGCTCCACACCCACCGATCATGGTTCCCGAGGTTGGTCGTGAGGCGATCTCTGAAGTGCTCGGATCAATCGACGCGATGGCGACGTTTGCCCGCCGCATTATCGACAACGGCGCTGAGACCATTGTGATTGTCTCACCGCACGCCCCCCTCGAACGAAACACTTTCGTGGCATACAACGCTCCAACGCTCTATGGAACGTTTGCAAACTTCCGCGCTCCCGAAGCTGTCGTTGAATTTGAATTAGACCGCACGATGCTCACTGCGATCATTGAAACGGCTGGTGCTGACGGTTATTTGGTGTCGGGGTTAGACGAACGTTACGAACTCGATCACGGCACCGCGGTGCCTCTCTATTTCCTTCAACGCAACGGGTGGAAGGGACGTGTCGTCGCACTCGGCTACAGCTTTTTAAATAACGATGATCATCTGAACTTTGGCCGATCGATCAGGCGAGCTGCTGCTAAGGTCAACGTTCCGACAGCTTTGGTGGCGAGTGGTGATTTAAGTCACCGCCTGAAACCGGAAGCGCCTGCCGGCTTTAATCCCCTCGCTAAGAATTTCGATGAACAAGTGGTAGCTGCTATTCGCGAGCACAGCCCGCAACGAATTGAGGAGATTGATCCGGACTTACGACGGCTCGCCGGCGAATGCGGTTATCGCTCAATGCTGGTGGCGCTCGGCGCAACCAGCGATTCGCCCGAGGCATGCGACGTATTGCATTACGAAGCTCCATTTGGTGTTGGCTACCTCGTTGCGCAACTCACCAATGCACAACAAAGTGCTGACGATTCAAGAGAAGACGAGTCTGCTGCCGATCTACCCACGCTTGCACGTGAGGCTGTTGAAACATTTGTGCGCAGCGGCAAACAGATTGCGCCACGCTCGGCCCACGAACTACTGCGCGCACGCGCACCCTGCTTCGTGTCGCTGAAAACGCGTTCCGGAGATCTGCGCGGGTGCATCGGCACTATCGAGCCTGCAAAGCAAAATCTGGCGGAAGAGTTAGTGACAAACGCAATCAGCGCCGCCACGCGCGATCCGAGGTTTGCACCTGTTGCCGAGCACGAACTTCAGGACCTTGTGTATTCGGTTGACGTGCTTGAGGCGCCGGAACCGGCGACGTTTGCAGATCTCGACCCTGCGACGTACGGAGTGATTGTGGAAGATGAGTTGGGATTGACGCGTGGACTGCTATTGCCGGCGATTGAAGGAGTCGACACTGCTCAAAAGCAGGTGGAGATTGCGGCGCGGAAAGCAGGAATACCGCCTGGAACACCATTGAAATTTCAAAGATTTAAAGTGACCCGTTATCGGGAAAAAAAGTAGGACAGGCATTCCTGCCTGTCCCTACGCCGGCGTTGATTCAATTTGAAGACTGGACAGGCAGGAATGCCTGTCCTACTAAACATCCAGGTTCCGAACATCAAGCGCATTGTCTTCAATGAACTTGCGTCGGGGTTCCACCTGGTCACCCATCAATACCGTAAACATCTCGTCAGTCTCAACGGTGTCATCTATTCGCACCTGCAGCAGCGTACGCTTGTCGGGATTCATAGTTGTTTCCCAGAGCTGCTCCGGATTCATCTCACCGAGACCCTTGTAACGCTGAATCGAGAGGTCCTTTTTAGCGAGCGCCAATACTTTCTCGAGCAGCAGATCCCGTGTCGCGATCTCTTCGCTGCTGCCGTTTTCACCGGCGACAAACGGCGGCGCCAATTTGCTCTCGAGCGCCATGTAAAGCTCGACCGCTTTTTGGAACTCAACAAAACTCGCCAGGTTCCAATCGATCACAATCTTCACGCCCGCTCCAGTCGTTGTCTCAATTTCACAAAGGCCATGCTCCTCGTCGCTGGAGAGTTCCGTCGCATAGCCAGCTTTGGCAACCACGCCTTCGACCCGCGCCATATCGTCGCTGTTTTGAAACACCTTTCTCAGTGTCGCGCCTTCCTTGCGAAGTACGCCTTTCTTGCCTCCGAAGCCTTCCAGCAAGGCATTCAACAGAGTGCGGTCACCGGATAGACGTCGTGCAGCGCGTTCTGAGTAATTTTGAAAGTCGACCATCTTCTCCAGCCACTTCGCCAGGTCTTTCCCTTCAATCACTTCCTTGCCGGCCGCTGATGTGATCTTCAAGTCCGCTGTGGCCTGCCGCATGAGGTACCGGATCATCGCGCCTTCGTCCTTGATGTACTCTTCTTTCTTGCCGCGCTTTACTTTGAACAGCGGTGGCTGAGCGATAAAGACATAACCCTTTTCGATGAGCTCCGCCATCTGACGGTAGAAGAACGTCAGCAGCAACGTTCGAATATGCGAACCATCAACGTCTGCGTCCGTCATCAGAATGATCTTGTGATATCGCAGCTTGCTGGCGTCAAAGTCCTCTTTGCCGATCCCAGTGCCCAGGGCGGTAATCAGTGATTTGATTTCACTGTGGCCGAGCATCTTGTCGAAACGTGCTTTTTCGACGTTCAGGATCTTGCCCTTCAGTGGAAGAATTGCCTGGTTCTTGCGGTCTCTTCCCTGTTTCGCCGAACCGCCGGCGGAGTCGCCCTCAACGATATAAATCTCCGATAACGCGGGGTCTTTCTCCTGGCAGTCCGCTAACTTGCCCGGCAACATCGCCGAGCCCAACGCGCCCTTCCGAACAATTTCACGGGCTTTGCGCGCAGCCTCGCGAGCGCGTGCAGCATCCAGCGACTTGCCCACAATCTTCCGCGCGACGGTCGGGTTCTGTTCTAAATACTCAGTCAGCCGCTCGTTCAGAAACGACTCAACCGCGCCCTTCACATCTGAATTGAGCTTTCCTTTTGTCTGCCCTTCAAACTGCGGCTGCGGCAGCTTTACCGAGATAACTGCGACTAAACCTTCACGTACGTCGTCTCCAGAGAGAGAGCCTTTGAAATTCTTCGCAAGTCCCGACGACTGCGCATACGCATTGATGGTTCTGGTAAACGCGGAGCGAAATCCGGAGAGGTGTGTTCCACCATCAACTGTATTGATGTTGTTGGCAAACGAGTACACCTTCTCGTCGTAACCGTCGTTGTATTGAATAGCGACTTCGATTGAGAGGGCGTCGCCTTCCTTCTCGAAATAGATCGGCTTGTCGTGGAGCGTCGATTTGTTCTTGTTGAGGTGCTTTACGAATTCAGCAATGCCGCCCTTGTAGTAAAACTCGTGCGAACGCTCCGGCTCTTCACGCTCGTCCTTGATGGTTATGCGGATGCCCTTGTTGAGGAACGCCTTTTCTCGCAAACGTTCCGAGAGCTTGTCGAAACTGAAAACAGTCGTATCGAAGATCTGAGTGTCAGGCTTGAACGTTATCTTGGTGCCGCGCTTGCGAGTCTTGCCTGTCTGTTCCAAACGGCCATTAGCAATTCCTCGCTGGTAGTCCTGTTCGTAAGTCTTACCGTCGCGCCAGATCTCCAGGTGCAACGTCTCAGACAGAAAATTGACGCAGGACACACCCACGCCGTGAAGTCCGCCGGAAACCTTATACGCATTCGAATCAAACTTACCGCCGGCGTGCAGCTTAGTCATCACGACTTCAGCCGCAGACTTCCGCTCTTTCTTCATTTCGTCGACTGGAATACCGCGACCGTTGTCGACAACCGTGATCGAGTTATCCAGATGGATGTTGACTTCTACCGTGTCGCAATATCCGGCCAGCGCTTCGTCAATTGAGTTGTCGACGACTTCATAGACCAGGTGATGTAATCCAATATCACTCGTCGAACCGATGTACATCGCCGGCCGTTTTCTAACCGCTTCGCGACCTTCGAGAACGGCGATGGACGACGAGTCATACGCATTCTTCTTTCCTGTTACTGTAGATCCCGCTGTAGCCAAAACTTTCTCCTTCTAATCGAATCCAATAAATTTGTTAATCGACACTTACGATGATTCCAATGTGCCCGCGACGGCAGAATACCGCTCTCCGCTCACGTGCGTGGAGACGGCTTTGCCCTGCTCAACTTTGTGTACGCTGGCGTTCGAAAGAAACCCTTCGAGATGACTTCTCTTCGATGTTGTGATGAACGTTTGAGTGCGGCCTTCAAGGTACTCCAACAGACGCCTAATTCTTTTTTCATCCAATTCTGCGTCGACGTCATCGACCAGAAAAACCGGATAATCCTGATGCCAGAAATTATACACCGAAATCGCTGCTAAGTCTAATAATAACAACGCGCTACGCTGTTGCCCGGAGCTGCCAAAAACCCTTATTTCCCGGCCTTCCAAATGGACGTTTAAGTCGTCTCTATGGGGACCCACCAGCGAGCGGCCGGCGGCGAGTTCGGCGGGGAGCCGGAGCTGAAGTCGAGAGCTCAGTGACGACTCAAAGTCGTCGAGATCAGCTTTGCCCTCCAGCGCCGAAGCGTACCTGATTTCCAGCTCGGTAGGCTCGAACAGCTTGCGTTCCAGTGCGTCATTAATTCGCCTCGTGTATTCGACACGCGCCTTGTGAATTTCGGCGCCGAGGCGGGACAGTTGCTGGTTCCAGGGACTGATTAGACCGTCAGTTTGGTCGAGACTCAACTCACTCTCGAGCGCGTCCTGAAGAATGCGGTTCTTTTGCTTTAGGACTTTGTTGTAGTCGGAAACTGTTTGCACATACGCTGGGCGGAGAGAAGCAACTCCACGATCAAGAAAATTGCGACGGGCTTCAGGCGCTCCTCGTACCACTTCGAGTTGATCTGCAGTGAAGGAGAAGACTTGCAGTTGGCCCAGATAACGCGCTAGCGGTTCTCTTTTGCCGTTAACCCAAAGTGACTTGGTATTGTCCCTGAGTGTGATCCCAATCTCCCGTTGCAGGTCGTTCCCTGTCGACACCTGGCCACTTACGGAGGCTGTGTTTTCACCGAAGCGAATTGCTTCCTGGACGCGTTGCGTGCGGAACGATTTGGTTCGCGAGAGAAGATGAATAGCTTCCAGCCAGTTAGTTTTACCCTGACCGTTGTCGCCGTAAATGATGTTGAGAGAAGGTCCCCAAAAGATCTTTCCGCTGAGGTTGCGGAAGTTACTTACCTCGAGGGACTCAAGCAGCATTGCGCGATTTTAGCATAGGGGTTCCTTCAACTGCGGCGCTCTTCGCCTCAGACGTAGATGGGACGGAAGAGAAAGCCCTTCCTAAAATTCGTAACTTTTGGAGAAGGACCTCCGCATTTGAAACATAAGTCTTTGCATCAAAAGTCGCGTGGTTACGAAAGCAGTTGTATGATTTCTCGTCTTGAGCGAATGTCAATAAACTTAAGCGAACTCATGGCGGAACCAGAGCACAATGAAGATCCGATAGAAGGCGCTGAGGGTATCCCCCGTGAATTGAGAACCTATGCCTTGCATACGGCGCGTTATTTTTTACAAAGGTCTCATCTCTCTCCTGATCTAGCGGAAGATATGGTCCAAACGGCTTTCCTGAAATACCATCAACTTGGTAGGGAAAAGCTCGCCAAGATTGACAACCACAAAGCCTACTTGGCCCGAATTGTCCGAAACGAGATTAAAGATCACCGACGAGAGAGTAGGGACAACGTTACCACGGTCTTTGAGGATACCGGGACGCTTGAGTCGAGATCGGGAGAAAGAGATTTAGAGAATCGAATTCTGGTACGAGAGATTTGGAGCAAACTGGAGGGTCCTGATAGACGGTTGTTTGAACTTATGACCCTCAACTATACCGGACGCGAGCTAGGATGGCGTTTGGGTATAAGTACAGATGCTGCGCGGCAGAGGGCCCATCGGCTGCTTGCCAAACTAAAGGACATGCTGACTGAGAACCACAAAAAAGCGCCCTAGAGTGTTCCTTGTTCTATCCCCACCTTATTGACCCGCTTTAGTTTTATCTCGGACGGATCATCACTCCCGTTGTCACACTTTTCGGGGATTTTGAGTCTAGGTGCTTTAAGGGCAATTCCCCTGACATGCGGACTTTAATGAGGGTTTGGGGTCACTTTGAACCGCGAAGGTAAAGACTCCTCATAATTTCGCTAGTTTTCTTGAAGAAATATAACCCTAGTGGCTAACATAAGCGGATTAATCCCGTCCTGTGTCACACTTTTCCAATTTGGGGTGTCTATATAGCTGGAGGGACAAAACGCCCTTCGAGAAACCAAGATCGGTGAGACTTGGTTACTGTCCGTCAGGAGCATGAAAATGACTAGTGGATTTAAACAACTAACTCCTAATGTGGAATATGATATCAAGCTGGATGCTAGCGAAGACAATCTTCTGGATAGTTTTTTAGCCTCAGTAAGATTCTTTCCTACTCCGCGAATTTTGGCTACCAGGATTTTGCAACTAAACCAAGCGTTGGGTGATAGTTTTATTCAAGAAGAGATTGAGTCTCTTTCATCGGGTTCTCCTCCTTTGAGTGAGGATGAAAACTTTGAAAAGAGTGCTGGTTGGGTTAATTCGGTCATAGCCAAAGTGTCTTCGATTCTATTTCACGACGAACATGCTCAGCCGGAGCAAACGAGTCTTTCAGGTGAGGAACTAATCTCATTTTTTCAAAAAGTGGTATCCGAGAGAATTTATGATCATCTGAGCTTTCTCGCGCTGTCTCCTCATGCCAAGCAGGGGCGGTCTTTTTCTCTGGAGGAAGAGCTTACCGAGGGCATAGCAGAAGACATCGGCTTAGGTCTTTATCGTCAATCAGACACGCCGGCGCATCTCTCTCAACAATCCAAGGAGGTTCTTCTCGATTTAGCTAGAGAGTTTCAGAGATGGCTGGTAGAAGAGCGCGGGGGCTGTTACACAGCCGGATGGGGGGAGATTTTTGCTCAAGGCTTTGCTCCTCAAGAATTGGATGCGTCTAAGAACGAACCCGCTACGAAAAAACTCGTAGTGTGGTTAGAACCAGACGTCCAAGCAAGAGAGGCAGGCCGACGCCCGCAGGTCGAGACCGTGGCCGCAGCGCTCTAGACTAAAAAAGTTCACTAAAGGTTCCAGGCGCACTTCCACGTGTCCTGGTTCTGGTAGTTGTTGCAATCAAGCGAAGGAGGAAAATACAATGTCCTCCTTCGCTTTCCTTTTTATCGTATTTCTCACATCTCACCGAAAGGTACAAGGCTATGGCCACGATTCGAATCCTTCACGCGTCCGATTTGCATATTTCCGCTTACAGAAACATGGTTTCCGCGATAGACCATTTCTCCCACCTTCGAGATCAACAAAACCTGAATTTGTGGACTCTAGCAAAGATTGCCCGGGAACTTTACGTCGGGTTTCGGATGAAAATGACTGCGTCATCCTATGACCCTGTGGTTCTAAAACGGTTGGCTCTCTTCATATATGAGAACGCCAGGAAAAAATATGTGGATGACGAACTCGTGACTGAGGATGGGCCCGACAAAGTGGATGCAATAATCCTTACGGGTGACTTAGCTACCACGGGAAGCGTTAAAGATATCAACAGGGTCAAGAACTTCTTACATTCTCCCGGCAAGCCTCGAGTCCCATACTTAAATTTAGAACGTGAAGCGACTCTTGCGGCAGTTGTGAGTCCAGTTTGGTATCTACCTGGAAATCATGATCGATTCGTGGGTACGCTGAATTCTGCAGGAATAAGATACGCTTTCCTTCCCAAATTTTTTGATCCGGGAGGGAGAATATTCGACAACAATTTATTAGATTTTCAGTCATATCCGGTCCGCATATTAGGGGACCTGACAGATGCTTCTAACCGCTCGTCTCTCAGAGTCGTCGTTATTGCGGCCGATTTCACTTTGAAACACTTCGGGGAGCATAAGGGCGTATATGGATGGTTAGCGCAGGGATTAGTGGATCCTAAAATCCTGGATCGATTGGAAGAGGTAACCCAGAAGCAAATCCAGGAACACCATGAAAAGCATGAGGGTAAACTGTGTGCTCTTTGGGCGATACACTTTCCGCCAGGTTATCCTCACATTTCCAGTACAAATCGCCTCTTAAACGAAGACCCGTTAATAAAGAAAGCGAAGCAGCTTCAGGTCAAAGCCATTTTGGCAGGACATACTCATGAGCAAGTTTTCTACCGCAAGCCGGCAATGGGTTTCGATGTCTTGTGTTGTGGCAGTACGACCCAGTTTGTTCCTCCCAAAACGCCGGGTGCTAATCGCTTCCAAATTCTGAACATCACCGCTACCGATTCAGATCCCGACGTCGTCATCCAGGTTGAGAGTTACAAACACAAATGGGTGGGTGAGGACGGTGTACGAATTGCTCAGTTCTACAGAGAGGAAATAATTTGACAAGCCCACGGCGTTGATTGCAGAAAGTTTCGTTCTTGAAGTTGAACGTAATGCCAATCGAAGACTCGGACTGCTTCTAATCAGTGTTACTGATTGATGAAAGTTCTCCTCACACTCCCAGCGATGTCAGCACCAGCCAATTTGCTAGAAATTCAGTGATTTTTCTGTTCCTAGAAACATATCAGCCGGTTTCTTCATTCTGATTAGAAACCTTGAAACGCTAAAACCTAAGACCTCTCCCTGAAGGAAGCTTATGGCCGACCTCTCTCACTGCGTCGCTTTTTTCGATATTGGTGACACTCTCGCCTCCGTTCGGATCTCTGCCGATGGTAACGACATTGATCAGATGGTTGTTTTCGATGGAATCCCAGCGATTTTGGACCAACTCCAGAACGATGGTGTTCACCTCGGAATCATTTCAAACTCCGGAACCATTCCCAAAGAACGCGTGAACGACGCCCTGGAGCGAGCCGGACTCTTACAGTACTTCAATCGAAAGCTAATCATTTACGGTCCTAAGAACTCCACGGAGATATTCGTACATGCGGCGTTCGTGGCTCGCAAAGTGTTAAGGCCTCCCAACTTCTGGCGACTCACCATGATGTTCGTGGGAGAAGATGCGAACGAGCGCGCTTACGCGCGCGCGGTTGGTTTCCTCGTCGCGCCACACCCGAGACTCGCCGGCGACGTTCTGACAGGAAATGGGGCGCTGCGATTCTTACGCATTCGGATTCCTCAACGTCCTGAAACGCTTGCGTCAAAGAAGATGTTGTCGTCACTGCCGATTGTGCCGGTCCACACTTCAGTCATACCAAACTCAGACACGGTCGAGATCTATGCAATCGGTTCAACGTCAATCGCCAACAGACTGGACGACCTGGGATTCTGGGTTGATCGTCTCGGCGCACCAGACGAGCCGGCAACAAGCGATCTGTACATCCTGCGTGACGATCGGCAGGCTGAAAGCGGTTTCCTTGAAGACGACGGGAATTCGGCTGATGTCTTCGGCACTCCTGAATCGGCCGATCGTGTTCTGAGCTCCACACACGAAGGTCTCTTAATTACTGTTCCAGCGGGTCGGTCGGTCGAGAGTTATCACTTCAGTGCTGCCCGTCACGGGCACAATCTAAAACTCATGCCGTCGCCAACGCTCTTCGAGCCGAACGAACCTGAAGAGAATGAAAGGCTCGCGGCGACGCTGGCGGCATCGTCAACTCTATTTACTGACGACGCATCACTCGCTGAAACATTTGCGTCAACACTCACTAACGCACAGAAAGCAACGCTTAATTCAGAAATCACCGAAGCCGGATTGAAGCGCGATGTTGAACGCTATTCGGGTGCCCGCCCGGTTTCAGGAAGCAGCAGAGTTAAGAGCCGGCATATCCACCATCCATCCAACGCAGAATCGGTGCGCGCGTTAGTAAAAGACTTAAAAAACACGAGCACGCAATTGACTGTCAGAACGCACCGGTTCACTCATGAAGGCAAGCAGTACGACAACATCGAAGCGATCTGGCCCGGCTCGGGCCTTCCGGGAATTGTGCTTGTCACCGCGCACATGGATTCAACCGCAGCGCGACAGGCCGGTTATCGCGCTTCGATTGATCCGGCGCCGGGCGCTGACGACGATGCGAGCGGTGTCGCAGCCGTGCTTGCTACCGCCAGGGCGTTCTTAAAGATGCCGGCAGCGCCGCGGCGTGAAGTGAGGTTTGTGCTCTTCAATGCGGAAGAGCACGGTTTGATCGGAAGTCGCGCGTACGCGCGCGAACAAGCGCAGATTCAGGCAAAGATAGTCGCAGTATTCCAACTTGATATGGTTGGCTTTGACCTAAATCCGGGACGTACGTTCGAACTTCATGCAGGGTTCACACCATCCGCGAACGTTCAGCAACGTTCTATGAAGCTGGCGAAACTAGTGGCGTCGATAGTACCCGAAGTCTCTCCTACTCTTCCTGCCCCCCAACTCTACCCGTCAAACAATCTCGGGGATCCCGCCGAGAGCCGGAGCGATCATTACAGTTTCCAGCGTGAGGGTTATGCCGCATGCCTCGCTTCGGAAGACTTCTTCGCTGGTCCCGGGCCCGGGGCTCCGGATCCGAATCCCAACTATCATCTGCCGGCGGATAATGCTGTAAACGCTGCGTTTGCGGCCGACATCTCGCGAGCTGTCGCTGCAGCAGCGTGGGTTACCTCCACCACTTAACTCGCCGCTGCTTTCCTATGCATTAAGAAATTCTTCACCCTACCAATAGAAAGAGAGGACATCATGCCGTTTGAATTCAATGACAACGTTAACCTCGACAAGGACGACAAGGGCAAAGTTCAAGTGCTTGAGCACTTTCAGGAGCCGTTTGTCGGCGGTGAGGGGGGTAGTGCGGAACTCGACAGCAGAGGAATCACTGCGTCCGCTCAAGCAACTACCCCTCAAGGCCTTGCGGAACAATACCTGCGCGAGGTCGCGGGACATTATGGAATTGACCAGAACATGTTGGGTCCGAGTGGTGGGGCTGATGCTTTCAGTCGCGGCGATTCAACTGCCGCGTCCCCGGACGGTGAACTTCAACTCGCCGAAGAGAAAGACATTCTGGGAACCACCACAATCTCATACCAGCAGACGTATGGCGGACTGCCAATTTGGAAGGCTGGTGTTAGCGTGACGATTCAGCCGGAGCCGATGCGGGTCACCGCGTCGCAGAGCTCTGTCCACCATGACCTTGGTCTACCTGAGGAGAGCCTGGTATATGCAAGAACGCCGAAGACAGTCACGCCTGACGCTCTCAAAAAGCTTTTCAGTATTAAGAAATCCTCGCCCGAGATCACTGGCACACGCCGGCTGATCTACCAGTACGACTCGGAAAGGCGTATCGATCCCGAAGCACAAGCACCGGATACCGATTCGTTTGAGAGTGGTCCGCCAACTCTACCGTTGCCGGCACTTCCGCCCTCAATTGTTCCCGGACAGCACTACGTCGTTACCGAAGTCTTGTTTACCTTGCCCGTCGAGGGAATCGGTGCGGTCAACTGGCGGGCCTTTATTGAGGAAAACACGAACGCCGTTTTGTATCTGCGCGCATTAATCGCGTCCGCCACGGGTAAGGTTTTCAGAACCGATCCACTGACTGCCGGCGCAAGCGCTGCTGCAACTCCCGTCGCTCCGGCGGCCGTGCTAAACCCGTTGCGCTCGACCGTGACGCTTGAAGGTTTGACTGTCGGCAATCCTCAAAATCTCAGCGGACAGTTTGTAAACCTGGTCAACAACGATGCTCCGATAATCCCGCCGCCCACGCAGCCTAACCCACCCGCTGCTTTCGCTTACGACGCGCCCAGCAGAGAGTTTGCCGCAGCGAATGCTTACCATCACTGCGATTGGCTCTTTCGACTCATGCAGGACATGGGCTTCAATATTTCCTCCTACTTCGATGGGACGGCTTTTCCAGTTCCCGTTGACGCTTGTGCTTTTGCTGATGCGGTAAACGCACGGGCTCCCGGAAATACGACTGGTACTGGCTCAGGTGGTTTTCAGTTTGGTTTGGCCGGTTCTCCGTTTCCTGCAGTCAGCATTGCCGCTGACGTGCGCGTTGTTCTTCATGAATTCGGGCACACGCTGCTTTGGGATAGCGTTCACTCACCCAACTTCGGATTTGCCCATAGCGCCGGCGACAGCCTCGCCGCCATTTTGATGGATCCCGAATCAGCTCTGCGTAATGATCCGGTGAAGAGATTCCACACGTTCCCGTGGATTCTACCGAACAGACAACATGGCCGGGATGTCGCTGCCGGATGGGCCTGGGGAGGCGTGAACGACGTTGGCAGCTATTCGAGTGAACAGATTCTTTCCACCACGCACTTCCGTCTTTACCGGTCGTTGGGTGGTGATTCGGCTGACGTAAATCGTCGTAAGCTCGCCGCGCGACAAACCGCGTACCTGATTTTCCGCGCGATCGGGACGCTCGCATCGAATCCTGTGACGCCTACGCCGAATCCCGGTGTCTACGCGACCGCGTTGATGAACGCCGACATCGGCACCCTCAACTTCGAAGGCTATCGCGGCGGCACATTTCACAAGGTAGTCCGCTGGGCCTTTGAAAAGCAGGGCTTGTATCAACCGGCCGGCGCCCCAACACCTGTCACCAAGCCTGGCGCACCCCCGAAGGTGGACGTCTTTATTAATGACGGCGTTGACTACCAGGGCAATCAGCGTAAGGGCGAATATGTGTTTCAACCTGTTCACTGGGAGTGCAAGGACATTTGGAACCGACTGGCAGCAACACCAGGCGGCGGTGGAGGTGTTCACGAAACTCCCGTGGTGGGCCGAACAAACTTCGCCTTTGTCAAAGTACAAAATCGCGGACTGGTGGCGGCAAACAACGTCGTCGTTCGTGGCTATTCCGCCAACCCAGGCGTCGGTCTCAGCTGGCCCGGTGATTGGAAGCCCATGCTGACACCGCAGTTGACAGTGGGCAGCATTCCCGCTGGCGGCAGTGTTGTCGTCGGGCCTTTCAAATGGAAACCGGCCAGCGTGGGCCATGAATGCATGTTCATGGAAGCGAGCGTAGCCGGCGATCGCAGCAACATTGATCCATTGACTCTGTTTCCGTGTGCCACCGGGCCGACACCTGAATGGCGCGTGGTTCCGTTTGATAACAACATCGGTCAACGTAACGTCGCTCCGGTCGCCGCGGGTGGCGGTCTACGCGGACTGCTTACGTCATTTGTGCGACGCGACTTTAAGGTTAGAAATCCGTTGGAAAAGTCTGCTCGCATTGAAATCAAGGCGGAGTTGCCAAAGGTCCTGACTGAGCGCGGCTGGCGTGCGCTGCTTGATCAGCGGGAAACGACGCTGTCATTCGCTCTTGGTCCAGGCGAAGCTCGACAGGTCAACGTCGGATTAAGACCGGGACGAGAGTTTTCTGCGGCCGACGTGGGTCGGGGCGCAAGTATTCGACTCGTGGTTCTGGCAGATGGTCTCGTTATGGGAGGTATGTCATACGAGTTGGACACTAACCTTCGTCAGGCGCCAGCTGAACGATCCGGGATCGCTCCGATTGGTTTGAACGATGCTGATATCGAGGAAGCGGTTCGAGAAGCCCAATCCGAGGAGTCGGAGACTGATGGCGGCGAAGCTGGCGGATTGCCTGCTATCGTTCCTCAACAGACAGGTAACGAACCAACCGGCATCGCCAGCCAGTTACTTTCGCAGTTGGGTGTCTCAGATGCGACGAGCGGAAAAGTGAATGGAGTAAGGGTCAGAAAGGTGCTCGTCGAAGTCGATCTGGATAGCTAGCTTTAACCCGTCTCAGAATTACGCGAGACTTACGGGAGGCGGTTGTTTTGCGACTAGCAATTCAACCGCCTTTTTTTAACTAAGAGTCAACAGAAACAGCGGAACCGATCAAGAGATGCTGTTGAAGTGGGCGTCAGGCCGACATCTTACTATTGACTTTTTGGAGGGCCGATAATATCGTCCCGCCGTTTCCAACCAACAGCTCTCTCACGAATAAATTTCTCCAACTATCCGGGTGTTTACCTATGATATCGCACGCCACGCCACGCACACGCCGCTTAACAATCGTTGCTCAAGATCCGAGCGTCAGGGTCAACGGCAAAATATTGACGACCGAAGTTGATCTGCCCGCCGAGGAGATAGCGCCGGGACCACGCGGCTACCGCGTTCAGGTAGTTGATTACGACACCTCCTCCGGCTTCCTCTATCAGCCTCGCGATTATCCCAGTCTTGAGAGCGGCGCTTCCGCTGATCCTTTCAAAAGAGACGCTGATAAGCCTAATAACGATTGGATACTTACCGAACCACGCTTTCATCAACAAAACGTTTACGCGATTGTGATGAAGACCCTGGCGCGATTTGAATTCGCGCTGGGTCGTCGCATTAGCTGGGGATTTCGCGGTCATCAGATAAGCGTGGCGCCTCACGCATTTGCAGACGCAAATGCCTTTTACTCAAAAGAGGACCAGGCGCTGGTGTTTGGTTACTTCAAAGGCACCAGCGGGGAGACCATTTATAGCTGCCTCTCTCATGACGTAGTGGCACACGAAACCACCCACGCTTTGTTAGACGGATTACGCAACCGCTACACGGATCCTTCATCTCCTGAACAGGCGGGGTTCCACGAAGGATTCTCGGATGTGGTGGCTCTGCTTTCAGTCTTCTCTTTAAAAGATGTTATCGGCACTCTGCTTCAGCCAGACTTCAAGCAGAAAGACAGGCCCGCGGAAAGTGATCTTATCGATTCCGACCGGCTCAAGATCGATGAGTTAAAGAAGTCCGTGCTGCTAGGCTTAGCCGAGCAAATGGGCCAGGAGATGTTGGGTGTCAGGGGCGACCGTGCCGACGCGCTGCGACGTTCCGTGATGCTTGAAAACTTCAGCCCCGGCGACGTCGATAGGATAGAAGAGTTTCAGGAACCACACCGGCGGGGAGAAATATTAGTAGCGGCGATTCTCAACGCCTTCCTCCAGGTCTGGCGTGCTCGCCTCGACAGGCTGGAAAGAGGACGGCGTAGCGGCAAACTCGATTTGCATCTGGTGGTTGAACATGGAGCGGAAGCCGCCGACCATTTACTAACGATAGCCATCCGCGCGTTAGATTATGCTCCGGCAACCGATCTGCAGTTCTCTGACTATCTCAGTGCTCTGATCACCGCTGACAAAGAGCTTGTTCCGGATGACACCAGGTACAACTATCGCAAGATACTGCTAAACAGTTTTGCTGCTTACGGAGTGACACCCGCCAGCGAGAATTCTCCGGATGGTAGTTGGGAAACCTGCGATGCGCGTTTGACCTACGACCGTTCACATTTCGAATCGATGATGCGAGATCCGGATGAGGTGTTCCGATTCATTTGGGAAAACCGCGAAGCACTTGACCTGCACGATCAGGCCTACACCAAAGTAATTTCAGTGCGGCCATGTTTACGAATTGGGCCCGACGGATTTGCGTTGCGCGAGACGGTCGCCGAGTACATTCAGATGATGACGATTCAGGCCCAGGAGCTGCAGTATTTCGACCCGCCCATTGGAAAGCCGGACGGGCTGTCGGCAGATCGCGAGGTAACTATCTATGGGGGCGGCGCTTTAATTTTCGATGAATATGGCCGAATGAAATACCACATCAACAACCGGATCGATAACGTCGCCCGGCAGACCCCGCGCCTGAAATATCTCTGGAAATATGGTTACTTCGATGACGTAAACATGGCGCAGAATGCATTCGCACGGTTGCATTTAAACAGAGCTCTAAATCAGCGAAGTCGTAACGCGGAGGTCTTTTAAGATGCCTGGAAAAATACGACCTTCAAATCTAACAATTCGCGCCTACCAGGTCGGTTTCGGAGACTGCTTCCTGCTTAGCTTCGGTTATCCAGAAGCCGAGAACGAGTCTGATCGGGAGCGGCACGTTTTGATCGACTATGGAAGCACCGGTATGCCGGCAGGCATCGACTCCGCCGCTCAGATGATGAGCGTCGCCAACGATATCAAGCAGCGGTGCGAAAAGGGCAAGCTCGCGATGGTGGTTGCGACACATCGTCATAAGGATCACATCAGCGGCTTCACAACCAAAAAGGACGGCAGCGGAACCGGCGATATCATCAGGTCGCTAAAACCGGACATGGTGGTCCAGCCATGGACTGAAGATCCGTTGCTCGAGGATCCGCAGCCTGCTAAGCCAGATGAGAAACGCGCCGGGTCTCCGGTGTTGCCGGTGACCAACGCTCAATTTGTCTCTACGTTGGCCGACATGAACTCTTTGGCCGGTACGATGCGAACGGAAATGGCCCGCCTTCGGTTGGCGATATCTTCGAAAGGCCTGTCTGACGATGTAGCAGATGAAATTGAATTTTTAAGCGAGGATAACAGTTTGCCCAATCGGATGGCGGTCGCGAATTTGGCGTCGATGGGTAAAAACCACTACGTCAACTTCGGCTATGACCTCGATGTCAGCGCTACATTACCCGGGGTGAAAATACACGTCCTGGGTCCACCGACGCTCGAACAACATTCAGAGATCCAAAAACAAAAGTCGCGTGATGAAAATGAATTTTGGATGCTGCAGGGAGCGGCACGTTCGTTCTGGAAGATGCAGGCAGCCTCGAGTGAATTAATTGCTGGTTGTGCGAAAAGCAATACCCGATTGTTTCCTGACGCTGATGTTTATGAAGGTTACTTCCCGTCCAATAACCGCTGGTTTATTCGTCGACTGGATGAACTTCGAACCGAACAACTTCTTGGTTTGGTGCGAATGCTGGATAAGTCCATGAACAACACCAGCGTGATTCTTTTGTTTGAAGTTGGCGGGAAGAAGCTGCTATTCCCTGGGGACGCTCAAATCGAGAACTGGGAATTCGCGCTCGGTAAGAAAGAGGTGCAGGATTTACTGAAAGATGTAACGGTTTACAAAGTCGGCCACCACGGCAGTCGAAACGCAACTCCCAAGTCCCTTTGGAATCGCTTTGGTCACAAAGATAAATCCGATTCAGCTACTGGCCGGTTAATGACGCTCAACTCCACGATGAAAGGTAAGCACGGACACTCCAAGAACAACAGCGAAGTCCCCCGCACAACCTTAGTAAAGGAACTGAGCAACTTTAGTGACTACAGGTCAACAGAAGAAGCTGCGAAAAATAAAGAGCTATTCCTGGATATTCCGATCCACTTGTAAATCCGTTTTGCGCTTCCCGTCTCGTGTATCTCGTCGATCTTTTATTTATGGACATTAAAAAATGTCCGCGAAGTACACGAAAATTGATAAGCGAGGGGTCCCAGACTTTCTTAATTGTTGTCGGTATGGGTCAACCCAGTCAGGTTCGCGGTCAGTTACCGGCCAAGACTTTCAGTTAGTCACGAGCGAGACGTCTTCAGACAAGCCGAATCTCGTTGTCGGATGGAACGAGGACCCCGTTTACACCGTTAACTACCGTTTCATCTGGGGCACGTCATGAACCGGGGATCCCCTACGCCCCGAGGAATCGAAGAATGAAACTCGCATTCAAAGTCCCCTTATTAACGATTCCTCTCTTACTACTCTCATGTTGGGGCGCTCGGACGGGCCTGAATACTCAGGAGCGGGTGCCGCGGTGCTCGGAAACGGTGCATGATCTACCAGTCTACCTTTCTTTCGATCGAGCGAATCCGATTACATCTCAGGTCGCGCGCGTAACTTGGTGGTTCAAGGTGGCGTGCAACCCAGTTCCGCCGCCGTACGTGACCCATTACTATACTTTCGGAGCGCGTCAGTTGGGTGATGGATCGGTGGAAAGGTTATCGGGGGATGGTAGGACGAGGCCCCCTGATCTATCTCTGATACCAGGTGCTGAAGCTTTTAGCTTCAACATCCGAGGACCGATTTTCGGAGACTGGTGCGCTACGGTTGAAGTCGAGTTCGCTGACGGGACTGTTCGGAGCGCGGGTCCTATGCGAAGCCTTACGTCAGAGACTCCCGTGCGCGTGGTACCGATCGCCGTGCAAGTGTTTCGACAGGGTGAGGAAAACCGGGTGGCCTTACTCTACAGCGATGCAGCTTCCATTTGTACCGGCCGGTAAAGCGACTTCCGCAAGAGATGCAACATCGTGAGGCGAACGAATAACGAAATACAAGGACGCTAATAGGTATCCTAAACACGAAAGGAGCTCCTCTGACTCCCACAGCAGCGGAGCTCCTTGTGGTGCGCAGCGAAAGGTGCCTACTTCTCACCCTTGGCAAGCACGCGCACATCGAGTTTTACTAAACCAAACTTCAATCCCTCGCTTTGCGGAAACTGCACGTCGGAAACCCGAAAGCGGAGATCTCGCAACGGAGTTGCTTCTCCCGGCGCGAGCGGCTTGCCGTTTAACAGCGGTGTAAAGTCCCAGATTGCTCCCGCACCTTTTACGTGATTTTCAGCATTCTCGATCCGCGCAACGCCGAGATCTGAGTAGACCTGCAACACCCGCAGTTTTAATTGACCTGCGACCGGCTGCGTTCCTACGTTCTTCAGCCGCCCACGAAAGATGACCTCGCCGGTTTCGCGGTTGTAGTCGATTCCGCCCGTCTCGAGTCGCACCGAGCTGCTTACGTCTTTGTATGTTGCGAGGACCGGGTCGCCGTTCCGCTCAGCCTTGCCCTTCACAGTCACTGCCGAAGTCCAAAGCTGTAGCGTGTTCGTGCGGTTGTCAGCCCACGCAAGATGGAATGAGCCCTTGGCGTCAGTGGTGATGCCGGTAGTGTCGCCGCCAAATATGAGCATCTGGTTTACCCAGAGCTCGACTGTCGCGGGGCCGCCGGCAGGAGCAGTCGGGAGGACGGGCAGTATTACCGGCCACGAAGTTTTCGAATTGAAGATGTTGCTTTTCTCTGAAACACGTAGGTTCGGAGACCAGGTTTCGCCGCCGTCCAATGATGCAGTGAACCAGATGTCCCAACCACGATTGTCCGGATGATCGCGCCGGTCGTACCAATACACCCCAACTACCCCAGCATTGTTGACCGCGATGACGGGCATAAAACTATCGCCGCGTTTGACGGGTGCATGATCGTCGTTTAGGACCACCGGCCTGGACCACGTCCGTCCTTTGTCGCTCGAGTAGGCAAACATCGTCTCAACTCGACCTGACCGTCGATCAGGCCAAACCACATACACACGATCTTTGAACGTGCCGGTAGTGCTGTCTGCAGCGATCCACGAAATAAAGCCTGATGCGGGCCGCCACGGGTAAACATGCAAGTAAGCGTCGGCAATTGTTGTCGCCGCACTCATCGTCCTGCCGCCATCTGTAGACGTCACTACTCGCATTCTGGCGTTTGAAGTGCCCACAGCGCTGTCACGCAGTTGGATTGTATTGTCAGGATTCGAATACTCCTTGAGCTCCCCGAACGGGATCACGAGAGTGCCGTCCGAAAGGACCACACCATTACCTGGGACCATAGTGCGTCTTGGAGGCACACTGTGGCGCTGAACTGCATCCTCGAAGGTTCGGCCGCCGTCGAGCGATGCTTGCAAGCGAATCCCGCTTATGGCCGGCCCAGCATCGAATGATCCCGTTCCGCTCGTGTATCCGTGCGAATAAACGCGTCCACGAAATGGCCCGTTGCTCAGGTCTACTGTCAGATACGGACGATCGCTTCTAATGTTCTTGACTGGCCCAGTCCATGTTCGGCCACCGTCCGCTGATCGATAGGTCCGATTCTGGAGATAACCTTCCAGGTTGAATGCTTGCAGCAGCGCCGTCCCGTCGGGGGCATATGCGCACGTCGGATCCATCAACCCAAACTCTTCGAACGTCTTCTTCCAGGTTTTTCCATAGTCCTCTGTCAGGTAGACAATCACGCTCCACGCTCGCTGGCTCGGGTCTTCGTTCTTCGTTGATCGATCAAGAAGGGAGCAAGCCATCATTCGGCCCGGACGGCTCGGGTCCGAGTCGAGCAGAAGTTCTGCCTGCAGTTGGTTTGGCAACTCCTTGCTCAGGTGCACATTTGGCGAAACAGAGATTTGCGCTGACGTTTGGACCGCGACCCCGGACACCATTAGAAGTGTCATCGTTAGAGTGAGCATAGACCATATGTGTCGAGGCAGGATTAATTCGTAGTCCTTCATAAGAGATCCTTCTCCAATAGTTGAAGCGCGAACTGATTCATACAAAAAGCTGTTCGTCAGTTGTCCCCTCCCCACAATGCGGGGAGGGGACGGGGGTTGGGTTGCCTCGCCGCAACCCCTTCCCCCAACCCCCTCTCAAAGCGGCCGCAAAAGAGGGGGTGACCGATTCACTAACCTGCTTTTGAACAAAACGGGCAGGTGTGTCTAGAACAGCACTTTGATTGCGAACTGCAACGAACGTGGACCACCGAGTTGGTACAACTGGCTAATGCCACCGAGTTGCTGGTTGAGTGTGTTGGTTGCCTGTCCGAAATTGGCTGCGGTCAGCGTCGTCTGCACAGCTCCAAAGTTCGGAGTATTGAATACGTTGAAAGCCTCGGCTCTAAATTGAAGATTGAACCTCTCCGTGATTCTGAACTGCCGTCGCAGCGCCAGATCCGCCTGCCACGCAGGAAACCCTCTCACCACATTTCTGCCGAGGTTTCCGAAAGTGCCCGCCGGAGCAAGCGAGAATGCGGCGCGGTTAACAGCAAAGCCGCCCGGAAGGCTTGAGTCATAAATGTAAAGAGGAACGCCCGCGATCAGGTTTGGGCGATTGCCGACCAGGGTGCCATCTGCAGGATTAGTTACCTGAGCCCCGATGATGTCGACCGGCGCCGCAGACTGCGCATGAATCGTGCTGTCGATGGACCATTTGCCAAGGATGGCCTTCGCGGCGCGCTCTTCGAACGGCGACGGAATGTCGTACGTCAACGCGCTCGCGAAAAGATGACGCCTGTCAAAAGCAGCATTTCCCCTCACCGGAATAATCGTTCCGTTGTCGACCGAGTCTTCATCAAGAGCATGGGACCAGGTGTAGGAGAACATGAACTGCAATCCCTGCGACAAACGGCGCTGAAACTGTGCCTGTAACGCGTTGTAGTCCGACGTTGCGTTGTTCTTTGTCAGCCTTACTGAGGTGAATCGCGGGTTAATAGCGGTTAGCGTGTATTGACTTTGTTGTAGCAGTCGGCGGCCGGCGGCGCCAACGTAAGAGACAGTCAACGCATGGCTTGGCCCAAGCGACTGGGCCACCGCGAAGTTCCATTGCCACGTGTACGGTTGCTGGAGATTCGGATCAAACACACCGATCTGGGTAAACAACGAGCTGGAAGAAGAAGGAGGTGGCAGATTGTTGGTATCCGGGAGCGGGATTGGCGCTAACTGCGTTCCGGACAAGGGATAAGTAATGTTCGACACCACTCGAACAGTCCCAAACGGATAACCGTTGAACCCGTTCGCGCCCTGTGTATTTCCGGTATCATAAAAGAGACCGAATCCTCCCCGAAGTATGGTTTCCCACCCGAGATCTTCTCTCAGCGCATAAGCAGCACCAAAGCGCGGCGCAAAGTTTCCGTAGGTTGTCTTCCACAATGCAGTGCCCACCGGGGCCAGATTCATCGTGCGGAGATCGTCTATTTGATCGACAGCTAACAGGTGGCGCCCTCCCGCATCTGTCGGAGGAGGATTGACGTCCCAGCGTAATCCCAAATTCAGAGTCAACCGGCGCGAAGTTTTCCACGTGTCCTGAACGTAAGCTGAATAATTTGTGAACACTGGATCGGCTTTGCCTTGAGTCACGACATTCCCACTGCCTGCTACGCCACTTAGCACCTGAGCCTGATTAGCAAAGATGACTTGCAATGCGTAATCGTTCAAAGCAAGGGTCGGGGTCAGCCGGCGATAATCCACGCCGGCCTTGAACTCATGAGAGTTCAATACGTACGACGAGTTATTGACAATATTTAACTGGCGCTGATCGAAGGTAAACGGACTGATTATGTTTACCAGCGGAGTTCCGGAGCCCGTCCTCCCTGTGAAATTAAGAATCAGGCTGCCCTGAAGAGTTGGCGACGAAGCGTATTGACTGGGAACCAGGGCGCTTATTTGAATAGGTTCGGCACCGCCGTAATTATCCTGTTCGAGTATTGAGGTTCCCGCATTCTTGCTGAAATTGATTCGGAAGTCGTTTGTGAAACTGGGCGTCACTGCGCCAGTTAGGCCCAACGTTGCCGTACGTGTGTTGACTTCCGATACCGAGAACGTCGCAAGGTTGTTGGCGGTTCTGGTGCTGCTCTTGGAAGGAGCGTGACTGTACCTGCCAAATAAGGTCCACCTGGAACCAAGTGAATGGTCCACCCGGATGCTCGTTGCATTCAGACTGGACGGATTCGAGTAGGAAGCCGAAAGCTCTGAGAGTCCGTTGGGCAGATCTCTTCCATTCGGCAGCGGGAACGCTCTGAGGATCGGCTGGATAGATGCAGGCGCCGATTGCCGCATGGCCAGGCTAGGCACGTTAACGAGGATGAATTGTGGCTGACGCAGTATCAGTCCTTCGTACGACAGAAAGAAGAACGTTCGATTGCGACCGTTGTAGCCCGGAAACACGACTGGGCCAGCAAACGTGCCGCCAAAGTTGTTCTGTCGCATCGGCGGACGCGCCTGACCCGAACGGTTGGCGAACCAGTTGTTAGCGTCAAAAATTTCGTTACGGATGTAATCGAAAGCGGAGCCATGGAAACTATTCGTTCCGGATCGCGTGACCATAGAGATCTGGCCACCGGGTTGACGGCCGTACTCGGCTGCATAGCTTGAAGTTTCAACTTTGAACTCCTGAAGAGCGTCTACTGAAACCAAACTCTGTGTGGTACCAAACGCAGTCAGGCCCGGTAAGCTGCCGCTGGTTTGCGCGCCCGGTTGAAGCAGAGTTCCCGTACCGATATTCGCGCTGACACCGTCGACATAGAACCCATTCGCGTTTGCGCGTTGGCCGTTCACACTGAACTGGCCGCTGCCCGCGTTGCCGGCCGGCACGGCTACGACACCAGGGGTCAAAGAGATTAGCGACTGGAAGCTGCGACCGTTGAGTGGAATGTTCTCGACGAATTGGCGATCAACTACTGTACCCACTGACGGAGATTCATTGATCAATGGAGCGTCGGTCGTAACCTGGACCTGTGCATTAACGTCTCCCGCCGACAACTCAATCTTTAGTGATTTCTGATCGCCAACATTCAGGACAACATCCGTTGTTTCAACCGGAGCAAAACCTTCGCGACGCACCGTGATTACATAGGTGCCCGCCGCGAGCGAAGGAAACGCGTAGATGCCTTCATCATTCGTCGTGCTTTCACGGCTAAATCCAGTACTCGGATTCACGATCAATACTGTAGCGCCTGGTACAACTGCTCCATTTTGATCCATCACCTGGCCGCTCAGTCTGGCGCTTGTACTTTGCGCGTACGACGGCGTCGCGTACGCGTTGAACGCAACGGCGAGGATCAGGTTAATCAGGAGAAAACTGACTTGACGCGCATGGCTACATTGGTTGCGATTCATTTCGATGACTCCTCCGAGGCTTGACAGCTATGAGCGCCGCGATTCTGGGCCGCCGGGCTCACAGGGTTAACAATCCTATTTAAGTTTTTGCGTAGCGCTGTTGATGCTTGCTGCGATGGCTTCGGCTTTCGCCATTGACCGCGAGAACTGCGACGTCGTGATCGCTGAGATAGCAGAATCGTTATTCGAAATCGTAAAGGCAGACCTAATTACTTCATGGTTAGATGAGGCCGTCTCAATTAGTTGCGAGAGGGCCTGGATCAAACCAGCGTCGTCCGTGATTTGTGCGGCGGAAGCTTCCGCTATTTGACTGTTCAGAATGGCCGCAATCTCTTTCCGTAGTGCGGCGGCTTCAGTTTGAAACCGCCTCGCGTGGGTCGTAATCATCTGCAACCACTTTGAGCGCGCGATATGATCAAGAGTCTCTAAGTCCTGCGGTGAAAACCGTTGCAACAAACCCTTCAAGGCCCACACATGGAGCATTGCACGATGAGAACGCCCTACCACCTGATTGGCAATACGGCCGGTTTCGGTGTCGATTAAGTGCGGTGTCACGCCTCGTCGCTCGAGGTATTCGCGGACCTGGTGCTGGACGGCGATCGAGTTGCCGGATGCAGCTTTCGTGGTAATAGCGGAGGCCGAGGGAGCCGCAGAGTCGTGCGAGTTCAGCGCTTTTTGGCTTGCTTCGTAAGAGGTCTCAATCTCAATTGAAATCGCAGAATTGCTTGCTACCGTGCTTAGCGCCGCCACAATTTGTCGCTTGCGTTCATCGGTGTCCACAACGGCTTCAACTTTTAGCTTGCCATTTGGAAGACGGTTAACGATCACCTCCTGACCGAGATCGGCGTCGATCTGGTTCAGCAATCCAAGCACTTCAACCTCTAACCGGGCTGTCGCGACAACCGGCACCGGTTCAGGAAGAGGCACTTCATTTTTAGATTCCTTCTTCGGTTCCGCTTTATGAAGAGGCTGGTTATTCGAGGAGTGACCATTCTCCTCCCTAACGGAGACTTCAAACAGTCGGGCTATTTCCGGAGTGCGATCGATCGTCTCAAGGGCGACACGGTCGATTCGATACTCATAACGTTCGCTATTTTCGATGGTGAAAATCGAGACGCTTCGCGGTGAGTAGTTGTTGGCGTCGATAACGAAGACAGTTTTTGAGATTAGCGATGGGTGGGCCGCGGCGAACGGGTGATGGAGCTCGTAAGAGTCTCCACGATGGACAGCTATTACCCCGTCATCCCCGTTGATGCCTCGTCCGCCAATCAGACGTTTATATGAGGAATTTGAAACTTGCGGCAGCCAACCCTGCACGCTGAGATAGTCAGCGGTAGCGGGATTGAAATCCGCCACAAACGCCGCTGCGTCAACGATATTGGTGCGATCCGATATAAGTTTTTGCTGAACAACTCCAGAAGATTCTTGCTCCACGACATACATCGCGAAACTGCTGTTATCGTTGGCTGTTTGGATCTCGCCGAGGTTTTTATGGGTTCCCGTTGTTAGAGCGATGCGTTCTATTCGCACGCGCGCCCGAACTATCCTGGCGGAACTGACTTCATTTAAAAGTTCGTAGTTACCTGCTCGTTGCAATAACTCGGACGCTGAAACCTTGCTCCAGTCAGACGGAATAACCACGGTTAACAACACGACCAGCGCGGCAATTGCGACTCCGAGCAAAGCCTTGTTGAGTTGAAACCCAAAGGCGAGCCCGCTCACTGCATCACGCGCAAACGTCTGTCTAAGAAAGTTCATCAATTGGTGACGCAATGGAGCCGCCATCGAGTCATGCTGTGCCAGCCGCCTGCGAAAATGCGACAGAGCTGGTCCACCTGGTGGCAACTCCGCCGGAACAATCTGTTTGCGCACGCGCAGGAACTTCTCGATGCTGCTTTGCACGCTGTTCAAATGACTCCGGCAAGTCCAACAGCTTTCCAGATGTGTCCGCGCATGGAATTGCTCTTCCACCGTCATCTCTCCGTCGAGGTGAGAGATGAGATCGGCGTCATCCAGATGTTTAACGACTGACTGGTCGCCTTTATTTGTCTTCTTCATATCGAGCACCGAACTTCTTCACACCCCTCGCCAGGTAGACGCTGACGGACTTAGCGCTCACGTCCAAAACCTCGCCGATCTCCTGGTAACTCAACCCTTCCGCCCGCAGGAGCAGGCAATGCCGCTCGCGCTCGGTTAATATTCCCAATGCTTGTTCAATCTCCTGCTGTCTCATCACCCGTTCTTCCGCGGTCTCTGTATAGAATTCACTTGCTTGACCTAACCACTCGCGAATCAATGCCTCTCGGCGAGCAGTCTGGCCAGCACAGTTCAGCACCAGGCTATGAACTGCCTTGAATATCCAACCGCGTGGGTTTCTTATGTCGGATCGAGAACTGAGGTGATCAAATAACTGGAGGAAAGCAATCTGAATTAGATCCTCACCATCGCGCAACGAGACGTTTAAGTGATAGGCATAAGTCAGCAGCGAAGGTCGCAGTGTTTCGTAAAGACCAGAAACTAGTTCCTCCCTGCTTTGTCCGGTTTGATCTGCTTGAGTGTCTCGCGATATCGCGCGAGGCAAAGAGAGCGTTTGTTCCTCTTCCATCATCCCTTCCGGCAGTCCCGATTACTTTGCCTTCTGGGATAAAGGCAGTTGAAAAGCGTCATTTACTAACAACTGCGTGAGAATTGTTTTGGAGGAATATCCCCCTTGCGGCTCAAGGGAGGAGGAAAAATCAGGGACGCTACTTATAAAAAACTTTCAATAGCGTCCCTGACTTAAGATGAGGTTCTTAATTGGAATTGCCGGACTAAAAGGGGTGGCTGTTCCGGCAACTACGGTAATTATAGAAATCAGTTCATATCCGCATCGGCATGACGATGTACTTGTAGTCGTAATCGCCGCCATCTGCGGGACGGAGTTGGGCTTGTGAGTTTCCGTCCTTGAATTCGAACTTCACTGCCGAGTCGCCGACTACGTTTAGAAATTCCTGCAGGTATTGAGCGTTGAATCCGATATCAGTTTCCTCGCCGGCGTAATCCGTCTGAATCGTTTCATTCGCTTCGCCTTCTTCGGCATTTTGCGAACTGATTACGAGCTCGTTAGCTCCGAGATGAAACCGAATCGCGTGTGAGCGTTCGTCTGCCATCAAAGCAACTCTTCGGATCGCCTGGTTCAGCAAACCACTATCAAATTGAACTTCCTTATCGTTGTTCTTCGGCATCACCATCTCGTAGTTAGGAAACTGACCGTAAAGCATTCTTGAGATGAGAAGCCTGGTTCCTACTTCAAAGAATATGTGATTGCCGTCCATTCCCAGACTAATCTCACCTTCTTCTCCGGCAGTCAGTTTCGTCAATTCGGCAAGTGTCTTTCGAGGAATCAGGGTGTCGATTGCGTCCGTTCCATCCTTCGAAACGCCCTTCTTTTCAACATACGCCAGCCGGTGACCGTCTGTAGTAACCATCCGGGCGCCCTTGTCATCCAACATGAACTTCGCTCCCGACAGTGTGTATCGCGACTCTTCCTGAGTGATCGCAAAGATAGTTCTGTCGATGAACGCTTTAATTATTCCCGCCGGGATCTTCGTGGGAGCCGACTTAAACGACGGAACTTCAGGAAACGCTTCCTTTGAAACGCCAACCATCTTGAAGCGAGACTTGTCACAGGTTACCGTCACCCAATCGTTAGATTCCTTCTTGAACGTCACCGGGGCATCGGGCAGCAGTCGCGCAATCTCAAACAATTTCCTCGCTTGCACACAGATTGAACCTGGAGTCTTGATATCTTCGGCATCCATGTCGCAGCGGATAGTTACGTCGAGATCGGTTCCGGTCAATCGAATCGTTCCATCGCCAACAGACTCAATCAAAATATTCGAAAGCACCGGAATGGTGTTTTTCTTCTCCACCACACCCTGAACGTAACCCAGTTCCTTTTGCAGGTTCTGTTTGCTGACGACGAATTGCATGTTCGACTCCTTAGCCTTGGTGCCTTCAGTTGAAGCCATGACGGTTAACTCCTCTTAACTTTCTGTTACTAACAAAATAAAACTTTGGATATATCTCCAGCAGTAGCAGTAGGCGTTGTCAATTTGTGGAAAACTGATTGAACCCTAATCAGAAGCGCAATGATCTTCATCGGACGCGAGGAGGAAATCGAACTCGATCTCCACAACCTACTATCTAAAACAAAAGTGCGGCGGCGACATTCTATGCTGTAACAGCCGCTGCTCCAAACAACTGTGAATAAAATAAAACCGGGTGCTAAATACCAGCCTATCGCGACAGATCGCCATCGGAAAAAGCTGTGGGAAACATGCTAATGCTTTTGCAAACCATTCGAAGTGTCTAACAAAAGTTTTTGTAATCCGAGATCGTTTGCGGCCAATGCTTGAATCTTTTCAACTGAGTGAATAACAGTGGTGTGATGCTTTCCGCCAAACGCTCGACCTATCTCTGGATAGCTGTGTTTAGTCAGACGTTTGCACAAACACATTGCCACCTGTCGGGGAAAAGAGAATCGTTTTGCGTTGCTCCTGGAAACCAACTGTTCGACAGTGATTTTGTATGCCGCCGCAACAGCTTTTTGAATCTGGTCGATGGTAATGATGCCCGGCTCTTCTTCGGTGGCAATGTTTTTTATGGCGTCGCGCGCCAACTCCCTCGAAATAGGAATTCCACGCAGCGAAGAGATAGCGACCAGCCGGACCAGCGATCCTTCCAACTCTCTAACGTTGTTTTTGACGCGCGCGGCGATGAACAGAGCGACATCGTCTGGAATAGAAAACCCGATTGCTTCAGCCTTGCGCTTTAGAATGGCGACCTTTGTTTCCAGATCGGGAGGTTCCAGGTCTGCAATTAATCCCCACTCGAAACGAGAATGTAGGCGCTCTTCCAGCGTTGGTATCTCCCGAGGTGGACAGTCGGAGCTGATCACAATCTGCTTCTGCTGTTCGTAAAGAGTATTGAAAGTATGAAAGAACTCTTCCTGCGTGCGTTCCTTACCGGCCATGAACTGAATGTCGTCTATCAGCAAAACGTCGACAGATCGGTACTTCTCCCGGAAGCTTTGCGTTTTGTCGTAGCGAATAGCGTTGATCAACTCGTTCATGAAACGCTCTGACGACAGGTAATGAAGCTTGAGGTGCGGGTTTCGCTCTTTGATGGCGTGACCGCAGGCATGCATCAAGTGCGTTTTGCCTAGTCCGACGCCGCCGTACAAATAGAGCGGGTTGTAAGTTTTACCGGGCGCCTCGGCCACAGCGAGTGACGCTGCGTGTGCAAACTGATTGCACGAACCGACCACGAAATTGTCGAACGTGTACTTGGAATTAAGAAGCGGGTCGGTTGGAACGTGAACGGGCGCGGCTGCGGAAACTGTTGTGGTTTGCGGAGAGTCTGAATCCGGCTTCGTGTTTACGATGGGAACCACTGGGTCCGGAGTTTGAGTTGGACGTTTTAGAGTGTCTTCCGGCAGAACCCAATCCACCTGGTAGCCGTTTAGACTGACCTCAACCAGAGACTCATCGACCAACCCACCGTAATGGTTCATCACCCAGTCAGCCACAACCTGGTTAGGCGCGCGCAAACGAATGCATCGGCGTGTGTCGTCGATACCTTCAAAGCGAATCGGGTTGAACCACGTCTCGAAACTCTCGTTTTGGAGTTTGGGTTTGATGGAGCGAAGAACACTGTCCCAGAGATTATTTTCCACTTAAGCCGCCACCGGTCCGATTTGAAATTCCAAAACAGGCAACGCGTCGCCCAACTTTCAGCCGAAGCGGAAAGCCGGACATTAAGTTCCTGCGCAATGTGTCAGGTGAGAACCAGCAGGAAAACGCGCGCCACTTAAGAGATATTCACAGGGTTTTCCTCAGCTTTGTGGAAATCCCAACTCTCTTAAAGTAAAGCTTTAACCTTATATCTATCAACTACTTACAGTGTGTACCTGCGAGCGGGGCGGAGACTAACATACGCATTCAACATGAAGCAAGAGACGGCGAATATAAAACACTTGTGTTCGAGTTGTGGAGATAAAACAAGGAATTTTGTACCCGCAAACGCGTTAAGTTCGCCCCGGGGTTCGCCTTCGATAAGCATGAGGCGCAGCCTCCACCATCACAAGAATGCTTTACAGAAAGGCAGAGCCTTTCCGCACCGGATGCGGCCAAGCCGCCGTTAGCAAAGGCAATTGATTGCTCTGCAGCACTCCAAAGGATTGAGTCAATTGAACGAGGCTCGTCTGAATGAAAACACATGAAGCGCACCCCCCATCATCACAAGAGTGCTTTACGGAAAGCGAGAGCCTTTCCGCACCGGATGCGGCAAAGCCGTCTGAAGGCAGGTATGAAATCACATTAGCGGCGCGCCGTGATTTGATCGCCCGGGTTCAGTGTTAGTTCTACGATCGTCGCCTGGGAAGACATATTGAATTGAACTAATGACGACCGCTGTTCAGCAAGCAGCGGGTTTTGCCAGCGAGCGCGGAACGTGTCATGGTGCCAGTGTGTAAGGATCGCAACCTCTCCGCCACCATACTGCAGACGTAAAGTCCCTCCGTCGAGCCAGACCCTAACTTCAAGCCCTAACTTGTCGCGATACGTTCCGGCATACTGCGAGATTGGAAGTGTTGGCTTGGTTTCTTTGATTCGTGAGGCTTCAAACTTACTTAGCGCCTCTTTCTGTTGTTGAAGGCTTTGCGTCCACGACTCGCGAAACTCGGCGCTGTAGTCGCGTGTCGGAAGACCGAGGTAATAATCCATGATGCGAGAGGCTATGGCGACATTGATTCCCGCTCCTCCCGCCTTCCAGGAATTGATCAACACCAGAACGCCTATGTTCGAATCTTTGAGCAGACCCATAAAAGCAGTCTGCCCGTCACCGCTGCCCGTGTGCCAGAGCATTCGATGACCTCGATAATCAAGAACTTGCCAACCAAGGCAGTAGGCCCCGAAGTCGTATTTCATTTGTCGGGACTTTCGAAACGCTTCGTTCGTCGGAATGAGCGTTTGTGGCGAATGCATTTCCTTTAGCGCATCGGCGCTTAGAATTCGCTTGCCTTGATAGGTGCCGTCGCCGAGTTGAAAGAGCATCCATTTGGCAAGATCTGAGGCGCTGGACTGTATCGCGCCCGCCGGCGCTGTCACGTCTCGCCGCATTCCCTCGCGCGGCGTGACGCGCTGCACCCAATTAATGAGCGCATGACCGGACGCAAAATTCTCAGTTGGCGGCACCGTAAAGACCGCCGTTGTCCGTTTCATGCCGAGGGGAACGACCAATCTGTCAGTGATTAGTTGCTCCCACGTTGTTCCGGCCGCTTTGGCTGCGGCTTCGCCGGCAATCGTGTATCCGACATTCGAGTAAACCATCCGCGTGCGAAACCCAGCCGCCATTTCCATATTCTTCACAAGGCCTAGCAATTTCGAACGATCGACGCCACTCAAGTACCAGGCCGTGTTAGTAGCACGAAGGCCTGTGCGATGAGAGAGTAAGTCGCGAATAGTGACGTTAGCTGTGAGGTAGGGATCAGGAAATTCGAGCGAGGGTATGTAGCGCCGGACCGGGTCGTCCCACGATATTTTCTTTTCGTCAACTAATGAGGCGGTTGCCGCCGCAGTGAAGGACTTTGTGAGAGACGCAACGTCAAAAATTGTGTCCTCATTAACCAGTTCCGGTTTTCCCAGTTCTCGCACGCCATATCCTCTGGCGACGACGACCTTTCCGTCTTTCACCACCGCTACGGCTAACCCGGGGAATTCCCAATCCTTCAATGTCGCTTTCAGATAATCGTCTAACTCTTTTGGAAAACTGTCGGTCGCGGGTGGCGCCTGCGCCGTTACCGGCATGCAGATTACAAAGTTCAGCAACGCCGTAACCCAGAAACGAGCTGCAATACTCAATCTCACTTTTTTCACGTGTTCTTCCTTTTGTTTTGCAGGACCTTGATGGCCGCATTTAGCCGGGGAGAGCTGAGCTGCGATCGCACGTATCTACTGAAGTTAGGGCGCAACAGGCGACCTTGTATTGAACGATCAGAAGTTCCTTGAACAGGATTAGCGTGACGAAGTTAGAGATCGGTACACGGCGGGAGTCATGCCGGTGAAGCGCTTGAAGGAGCGAGAAAAATGACTTTGATCGGCGAAGCCGTTCGCCAAAGCGATCTCGGAGAGCACGGCACTTGACGTAGAAAGTGACCGGCAGGCGTTTTCCATTCGGAGCTTCAAGATGTAATCGCCTACCGTGCAACCGTGATGTTTTCGAAATTCACGCGCCAGGTGAGCAGGATGAATCCCAACCTCTTTGGCAATGGTCAGCAGAGTGAGTGTTTCCGAGTATCGCGAGTGGAGGAGCTCAACGACTTTTCGAAGCCAGGCTGGAGGATTCGGTCCACGTCCGGCAACGCGGCGGCGTGAAACGTGGGCAAGCATTTCAAGCGTCAGGCCTTCGATTGCAAGAGGGGTAAAAGCATCCATCAACCGAAATTCCCGGTATAGATTCATTATTAACCGGCTGATGATTCCGTTCTTGAACTCGATTGAGTGCTGCAATGTCGCCGAATTCGGGTGCACGCCGGCGAGCCAGTTCCTGGCAATCTCGAAGTGAAAACACCGACTACCGTTGTCGAGGAAGTAGTCCGAGTGCTCCTCGTCCGCCGGCATGAACAGAACGGTTGAAGGGTCGCAAATTCGGCTCTTCGTTCCGTATCGTTCTTCGAAGCTGCCTTGCATTACCAGGGAGAAACAGGCTCGCTCGTGAGTGTGCCGCGGCAATTTGAACTTCGGCATATAAACCTTCTCTGTCAGGGTGAAACTACCCACCTTTTGTTTTCTCAGAACGGCCGAGGTGTGAAGGCCACCAGGAAGGTTCAGCGACATTTCGCGAAGCGTCTCCAGTTATCTTGGGATCGCCGTGAGCGACAGTCTTAAATTTGAGTAACTACGGCGTGCTGGTCATTATAAACGACCAGAAGCACAACTACCCGGGTAGTTCCTATGTGGAAAGCATTGGCCAGTTTGCGTAGACGGAGATTGTCCTGCCGGATATTGTCTTAGGTCTGGTTCGATGGTATAAGCGGCGCACTCCTCGCCGATAACCTTACCTTTCCCTGGAGGCTCACAACCATGTCGGACTTTGAGAAATTTAGCGATTGTCCAAATTGCGGCGCGGAATCGACCGCTTGGACATTTCGTAACATCTACCAGTGCTTCGACTGCGGCAGACATTATTGCGATAAATGTTGCGGCAGCAACTACAGTTGCCCGCACTGCTATTCCAGTAATTTCAAGAAAATCGGCGAAGCTCACTAAGTCGCCGCGTCCATCCAACAGCAGCTCGGGGCGTCATCGTCATCAGGGCGGTGACGCCATCTCCCTTTAAGACTGCACACTGTGAGAATGGTCGGGAGTTGGGAATGGCAGAACTCTTAGCCTTCGTGTACTACGGAAAGTGGGGACATTTCGATGACGCTTAATGGATGGTTAGCGGGACTCTTCATTCGGTGGTTTACGGGGCGGCGTGTACGGAGCTCGCTGTTCGCGCCCTCAGAAGCTATTCCAACGTCGAGGTTGGCAATGGCCAGCGAGCTACCCCAGCGTGGCTCATCGGCACTATTGAACGTCTATTCTTCACCTTTATCGTCGCGTTCGAAATTTCAGCAACGGCAGTCGCAATGATAGCGTGGCTTACCACCAAAATGGTCACAGGTTGGAATCGACCCGGAGCCGCTAACGTAACTAGCGAAGGTGCGCTTACAGCTTTGCTGGGCGGCCTAATCTCGATGTTTTTTGCCTTAATCGGTGGACTAATTTGCGCAGGCAAGATTTGACTGTCACAGCTTTACCAGCTTTCCAAATTAGAACACTCCGACGACCCCGCCTTTCTTGACAGAAGTGCAAGTGGCCGTTAGTCTTACCGTTTCTTTTCAGGGAGAGATTTGAATTATGGCGAAGCGAACTTTTCAGCCGAACAACAGACGACGGGCAAAAACACACGGTTTCCGCGCAAGAATGGCTACCAAAGCTGGCAGGCTTGTGCTCAAGCGGCGCCGCGCGAAAGGCCGGAGCCGGCTGACACCAGCGCATTATTAAGCGAAGGACTGCGAACGTGTGTTCATGACGGTACATTTGCGAGCAAGCCAGGAGTTTCAAAAGGTTTATCGCAAGGGCAAGCGTTATGACGGAACACTGATTACCGCTTTTGTTCTTCCCAATAAGTTGTCTCACAACCGGTTTGGCGTAACAGCTTCACGGAAGGCGCTGGGGAAGGCAGTCAACCGCAACCGCGCACGCCGACTGCTGAAAGAAACTTTCCGTTTGAAAGCTGCTTCGCTGGGTTCGCTGCAGGTCAGGTACGATTGGGTGCTGAACGCGAAGCGAGAGCTGCCAGCCATAAAATTACAGGCTGCTCTGGATGAGTTTGAGAAGCTGATTTCGAGAGTGGCTCAGGAAGAAGCCAAGCCCAGTAGTTTGGGTGAGCGTCCGTGAAGTCTTTACTAATCGCATTACTTCGGTTTTACAAGCTAGCCATTTCACCTTTTCTTCCATCCGCTTGCAGGTTCTCGCCCACATGTTCGGTGTACGCCGCTGAAGCTATTAGCAAATATGGAGCGCTGCGCGGGAGCGGCCTCGCGGTCCGCAGACTGCTGCGATGCCATCCGTTTAGCGCGGGCGGTTATGACCCGGTCAAGTGAGGCCGCAAACTGAATTTTCATCTACTGAATGCAACATAAACGTCTAATTATCGCGCTGCTGATCTCAACAGCCATTTTGTTTGTTTGGGGCTACTTCGTTCCAGCTCCTCAGGCGCCCCAACCAGCTCCCACACCTTCTCCATCGGCTGAAGCCACAGTTCAATCGACCGCTTCGCCAATCCAGTCTCCGGCCACGCCCGTTGCGTCTCCCGCTGCCACGCCGGCAGCCGTGGTGAATGTCGTGCCCCGCCGCAATATCGTGGTTAAAACGCCGCTCTTCGACGCGAAATTCGACAGCCAGGGCGCCGAGGCAATTAGTTGGATTATCAAAAGAAATAAAGACACGGGAGATCCAATCTACTCAGTTGGTGGGACTAAACATAGTCCGATGGCCCTCGAGCTGATCTCGGCTGAAGGACTGAAGCGACAACCCCGCCAGGCCCCGCTTCAATTGCGTACCGGCGATGCGGCAGTCGATCAGTTGTTGACGTCGAGCACGTATTCCGTTGAGGGCGTTGACGGGTCAGGTGACACTGAGATAAGCGTCGGACCTAATGAGAGTAAACGAATAACCTTCCGATTCAATGAGCCCGCGACAGGCTTGGACGTTGTCAAGACGATCGTTATCGATGGAAATAGTTACGACGCTGATCTGGAGATAGCAATTAATCGCGCTGGGCAAGCTGTGCCGGCTAAGCTTCGCGTTGGACCAAGCATCGGTGACCAGGGCATCAAGCACTACACTTTCTATTCGGTGGCGCCCGAAGCCGTTGCCTCGGCCGGCAATCCTCCGGAAGTCGCACGCCACTTTGCAACTTCGATCAACAGCAACTCAGACAAACTAGACATCGCGGGACCTGTCGATTGGGGGGCCGTTGGTGACACCTATTTCGCGATGGCGGCAATTCCCGGCAAGCCGCAAGACGGGCTTCAGCTAACCACCACTCAATACAATCACGAAGTAAACGGAACACGCGAAAGCCGCTTTCTTATCGACGCCTGGGTGCCTGTACCGACCGATGGTTCCCGTACAGTGCTTTACACAGGACCGAAAGACCATTTCATTCTCACGGAAACAAATAGTGCTGTTAGTCAGGCTGTAGGCAGACCGATCGACCTTGAAGGGCTGATTGATTACGGTTGGTTTAGTTGGATGTCTAAACCGCTGGCAGTCCCAATTTTAAAGGCGATTAAGTGGTTGAAGCAGTTAACCGGCAACTACGGCATCGCGATCATCCTGTTCACGATCATTATCTATTCGCTGTTTTTCCCGTTGAAATGGCGCTCCTCGAAAGCCATGAAGAAGGCGCAGAAGTTGGCGCCGAAAATGAAGGAGCTGCAGGACAAGATAAAGGGAATGAAGGCGAACGATCCGCGGCTGAAAGAGCTGCAGGTCGAACAACTCCGGTTAATGAAGGAAGGCAATCCGCTGGGCGGATGTCTGCCGTTGCTGCTGCAGATGCCGTTTCTGTTTGCCCTCTACCGGGCCATCACGATCTCGTTAGATTTCAGACAGGCAACATTTTTGTGGTTGCCTGATCTGTCTGCGGGCGACCCATATCACATCCTCGAGTTCCTGATGTCCGGCACCATGATAGTCTTGCAATTGATCACACCGGCTCCCTCGGCAGATCCGCTCCAGCGCAAAATGATGGCGATTGGTATGCCGCTATTTATGTTGTATGTGCTTTGGGGCGCACCGTCCGGATTGCTTTTGTACTGGCTCGTTGGCAATATTGTCGGCTTCAGCCAGCAGTTCATCATCAATCGACTTACGAGGTCGGAAGACGACGAACCACCTCCGGCCGATCAGAAAACCAAGGGTGCAAAAAAACGTACAGCGACGCCGCAGCCGTCGCAAGCTTGATTCGGTCGGGAGAGTTTTTGCGAAATGGAAAACACGTGCGACAGCGCCGGCAGCTTTCTTCAGTCACTGTTTGAGTCGACCGGACTCAGCCTACACGTGACTGTCAAAGAATCGCCGACCGAATGTCTTTTGGACCTTAGCGGCAAGGACACGGAGTTGCTGCAGGCCGAGGGTGGTGAGCTGTTGCAAGCGTTGCAGCATCTGGTGACCCAGGCCTACGGCCGAAAACTTGCCGAAGGTCAAAGATTGTTCTGCGACGTCGAAGGATTTCGGGCTACCCGAGAAGCAGAGTTGCGGGCCATGGCTAATCACGCTGCGGAGCGAGTCCGAACGACTGGAGTCCCTTTCATTTTCGGCGAAATGAACTCCAACGAACGTCGGATTATTCACCTCACCCTCGCTGAACAAGAAGACATCTACACCGAATCGATCGGCGACGGAGCCGCTCGCAAGCTTCGAGTAGTCAAAAAACCCTCCGCTTAACTACAATCCCCTCGTAAATTCCCCAAGCCGGTTTTAACTGCTATGGACACTATCGTTGCAGTTGCAACACCTCCAGGTCGAAGTGCGATCGCCGTTATCCGTGTGAGCGGACCACAGTCGCTCGATATCACGCGGGCGTTGGTCCATGACGACTCGTTTACGCCGGAGCCCACGCACGTCGTCTTAAAAGATCTGAAGACTGAAGATGATGAAGTGTTGGACCAGGCACTGATCACGTTTTTTAAGTCACCCCACTCATTTACCGGCGAAGACATGGTGGAGATCAGTTGCCACGGATCGCCGGTTACAGTTCGCAAGTTGTTGGATCGAATTCAGCAGCTCGATGCGCGATTTGCAGGGCCCGGTGAGTTCACCTTGCGCGCGTGTCGAAACGGAAAAATGAACCTCAGCCAGGCTGAAGCGATTCGCGATCTAATCAACGCAAGGACAACAGCTGCGGCCCAACAAGCAACGCGCCAGCTGAAAGGAGAATTATCCAGCGCACTGAGTGTAAGTAAACAACAGCTGATAAACATCATCGTGAAATTGGAGTCAGCACTGGAGTTTGTTGAGGACGATCTACCGCACTTGCAGCGGGCAGCCGTGTTGGATGAACTTGCCATTTTAAAGAGTACAATTGATAGTCTCGCTGCCACTTATCAAACAGGACATTTGCTGAGAGACGGGATCAGAGTCGCTTTCGTGGGCCGCCCGAATGTCGGTAAGTCTAGTCTGTTCAATAGGTTACTGTCGCGTGACCGCGCGATTGTGACGGAGTTGCCGGGCACTACGCGCGACAGTTTGACGGAGTCAATTGCGATCAATGGAATCCCTGTGACTCTCACAGACACCGCCGGCATACGCGAAGCGGGAGATCGTATCGAGGCCATCGGTGTGGAGCGCACGCATCGCGCAATGGCTGACGCCGATCTGCTTGTGGTGGTGATCGACGCATCAACCGAAGTGCAGGAGGAGGATCGAGAAGTAATCGAGCGAGCTTCTAATTCACGACACGTAGTCGCATTCAATAAGTCTGATCTGCCTGCGGCCGCAGAGAACAACGATACGGTAAACGGATCAAAGGTGGTCCATGTCTCGGCGGTTACCGGCGCAGGACTGTCCGATTTATCTGCTGCTATACTTGAACCATTTGGCACGGTCGATTCGGAGTCTGTTGGTCTCCTGGTGACCGACAGCAGACATTACGATTTGTTGGTTCGCGCGGTGGCGTCGCTCGAAGAATCCGCATCGCTCCTGAAAGCGAATGCGAGCGAGGAGTTAGTGCTTGTGGGCCTTCACAACGCGTTAAGTTATCTGGGAGAGATAACAGGAGAAACGACAACTGACGAGATATTGGGACGCATCTTCAGTACGTTCTGCATAGGTAAGTAGATGATCTTCGATGAATTTTTTGATGTGGTCGTGATCGGCGGCGGGCATGCCGGCTGCGAAGCGGCGTCCGCAGCAGCACGCCTCGGTTCGAACACGGCGCTCGTCACAATCAACCTGGATCTGATCGGCCAGATGTCCTGCAATCCTGCGATTGGTGGAATTGCCAAAGGACATCTGGTTCGCGAGATCGATGCGCTGGGCGGAATCATGGGGCGCGTGATTGATCGAACTGGAATTCAGTTCCGGCTGTTAAATAGATCTCGCGGACCGGCCGTGCAGTCGCCCCGCGCACAAGCCGATCGTTCTTTGTATCGGACGGAGATGCGAGCGGTACTGGAGCACACGCCGAATTTACAACTGCGCCAGGGAATGGTTTCCGATCTGCTGGTATTGAAGGACAGAATTGCCGGCGTGTCGATGCAGGACGGCCGCCAGATCGGCGCCAAAGCAGTAGTAATCGCCGCTGGCACGTTTCTTAATGGCTTAGTTCATACAGGGAGAACCACGTACACAGCCGGACGTGCTGGAGAACCAGCCTCAATCGAACTGGCGGAAGCGCTGAAACGCATGGGCTTTCCGGTGGGCCGGCTCAAGACGGGAACGCCACCGAGACTTGACGGTAGAACCATCGACTGGGATGCGTTTGAACCGCAGTCTGCGGACGAAAAACCAGTACCGTTCTCCTTCTCCACGGACGAAATTCAGCAACCTCAGATTCGCTGCTTTATTGGATACACATCTGACAAGCTGCACGATGCGATACGGCGCAATCTGGACGAATCACCCCTTTATTCGGGCAAAATCAAGGGAGTTGGTCCCAGATACTGTCCCTCAATTGAAGATAAGGTAGTTAAGTTCGCGGAGAAAGATCGTCATCAACTCTTCCTGGAGCCGGAGGGTCACAACACCAATGAAGTGTACCTGAACGGCTTTTCTACTTCGCTTCCGGCGGCCATGCAACAGGATCTCGTGCGCATGATTCGGGGTCTTGAGGAAGTCCGGATAATTCGCCCCGGGTATGCCATTGAATACGACTTCGTCGATCCGCGCGAGTTGGGTCCAGACCTGCAGTGCCATCGCGTGCCCGGGCTATTTCACGCCGGCCAGGTGAATGGCACCACCGGCTACGAGGAAGCGGCTTGTCAGGGATTGATTGCTGGAATGAACGCGGCGCTGACCGTGCAGGGCCGCGAGAGTCTTACCCTTAGGCGGGAGGAATCGTACATCGGCGTGCTCGTGGATGACTTGATCCGACAGGGTGTAGACGAACCGTATCGGATTTTTACCTCCAGAGCCGAGTACCGCCTCGCGCTGCGGCACGATAACGCCGACGAACGTTTAAGCAAATACGGCAGGGAAGTCGGTCTCCTTGGGAACCAGGAGTGGGAGCGATTTCATCAGCGGCGGGACCGTATTGCTAAGGTGAAGAAGGCGCTGGTCTCAGAGCGGCTGAGATCCAGTGAACCGGCATACGCAGCTGTTAGGAATCTTATCGGGGAGTTACCTGAATCAATCAGTCTCGCCGAACTGGCCAAACGTTCCGGAGTCGAGACTGAGCATATCCAACAACTGTTGCCAGCCGCGCTACGTACAGAGACGACCCGGGAAGACCTTGAGTTCGCTTTGGCGGACAACCTGTACTCCGGCTACATCAAGACCCAGGAAGCCGCAATCAGCCGCCTGAACAGCCATGACAAGACACCCATACCCTCGAGCCTGAACTTCCGCGGGATGAGCGGACTTTCCCACGAAATGATCGAACGGCTGGAACGAGTCCGGCCGCAGACATTTGGCCAAGCCAGGACGATTCCCGGTATGACCCCTGCCGCCCTGTCCACCCTGCTTGTTAGCGTAACTGTGCCAAATTAAAGAGTTAACTGTGTTTCACGTGTCCCGTGTCGATCAAATGGGACACGTGAAACATTGGATAAAACCTCAGAAATACCCCTCTTTTATGTTAACCAAGCCGTAATTGTGGTAATTTGACCGCCATCACATCGCGTGCGTCCTTCGACATAAATGGCAAAAATCATAGCGATTGCTAATCAGAAAGGCGGGGTTGGCAAGACCACAACCGCGGTAAACCTCGCCGCTGTGCTGGGTTCAACTCTGCGCGTCTTGCTGGTCGACGCCGATCCCCAGGGAAACGCCACGTCCGGGGTCGGAATTCAAAGAGGCAGTTTTCGGAAAAGCGTTTACCAGTGCATCGTGGTCGGCGACCCCGTAGTTGAAGCAGTTCTGCCTACTGAAATCCCGGGCCTCCAGGTTCTGCCTGCTAATAAAGATCTCGCAGGAGCCGAGGTTGAATTGGTCGAGATGGAGCGGCGTGAGTTCCGGCTACGCGAAGCCTTGTCCACGGTGGTAGATAATTTCGATTACATCATTATCGACTGCCCGCCGTCTCTCGGCTTGCTGACGCTCAATGCGCTGACCGCGGCACACTCTCTGCTCGTTCCCATTCAATGTGAGTACTACGCACTCGAGGGCGTCACTGAGCTGTTCGACACCCTTGCCCGGATCCGGCGGCTACACAATCCAAGTCTAACCATCGAAGGATTGCTTCTGACCATGTATGACGAACGTACCAACCTGGCGTCGGCAGTAGCTTCCGACTTGCGCGACTTCTACGGTCGCCAGGTATTCGAAACGGTGATACCCAGAAATGTTCGGCTGGCCGAGGCCCCCAGCTACGGCAAACCGATCACGCTCTATGACCCCCATTCAAGGGGCGCTGACGCGTACTTCCAGTTAGGTAAGGAGATCATTGCCCATGACACGAAAGGCATTGGGTCGGGGGCTGGGAGCGTTGCTCTCGGCTGAAGGCACCGCAACCGCAACGGAAGACGGCAGCGAAATCCCAATCGATTTAATCGATCCCAGTTCACTGCAGCCGCGGACTATCTTCGACGAGGTGAAGCTTGCTGAGCTCGCTCAATCGATTGGCGCCAATGGCGTGGTTCAACCACTCCTGCTCCGGCGAAAGGGTCCGCGTTACGAGTTAATCGCCGGCGAGCGACGATGGCGGGCCGCGCAGCTGGCTGGCCTGTCAAAAGTCCCCGCAGTAATTCGCAGCGTGTCAGACGACAAGGTTCTTGAGATCGCGCTCATTGAAAATATTCAGCGCGAAGACTTGAATCCCATTGAGGAAGCACGCGCCTACAAAAAGTTAATCGATAGTGTTGGACTAACTCAGGAAACCGTCGCCGAACGTGTGGGTCGCGACCGCTCGTATGTCACCAACTACTTGCGTCTGCTAAAACTGCCAAACGACCTACAGGACCTGCTGCAAAGAGGGAAGCTGTCGACAGGTCACGCGCGAGCGTTACTGGGTACGGAGCACGTCGAAGTACAACGCCGACTTGCTCGTAAGGTGATTGACCAGGATCTATCGGTGAGGGCGACCGAGCAGCTTGTTAGACAGACCGTCGAGCCGCGTCAGCGTAAGCCGACTCGCACCGCTCAAACAGTCGATCCAAATGTGCGAGCTGCTGAGTCGAAGCTCCGGCGACAGTTTGGGACGCAAGTGAGAATAGTGATGGATGAATCAGGCCGCGGCAAAATTGAGCTTGAATTCTATAACGCGACCGACCTGGATCGACTCTACAGTCTACTGCTCCGGCCCGTTCAATAGCATAAAGTACAACGACGTGCGAGCCATCGCCGGACACGCTGTATAAAGTACAATGACGGCGCAAGGGCGGAAGTGGGTTAAGGCCTATTTGCGGAAGGTCGCGGTGCAGGTTCGGGCGGCTTGGTTTAGATCTCCCGGAATCAGCCGATGAGTGCTCGTCGGGGAGTGGTCTGCTTGACCCTGTTTTGATGGGGGTGTTAGACTCCGTCGCTTTTGCCAAAGTCATAATTGCCAGTTGGTTGTGGGGGTGACGCGTTTGTTCTTGGCGTTCGCGGGGAATGCGATCCAACTTGTGCCAGATGGCACGATAATCTTTCATCTCGTCCTCATAATATTGATGGTTGCGATTTTGAACGCGACCCTGCTGAAGCCTATCAATCGGGTGCTGCAGGAGCGCGAACGCTTGACCAGCGGCCGCCTCTCCGAAGCTCAATCCGTTCTCTCCAACGTTGATCAGAAAATGCGTGAGTATGAACGCCAACTGCGCGAGGCGCGATCGCAGGGTTACGCATTGCTCGAGAATGAGCGTGCTTCCTTGACCAGGGATCGCGAGGAAAAGTTGGCGGCGCTAAAAGCTGAGATAGGAACCCTGCTGGCGAAAGAAAAAGAGAAATTAGCGGCTGAAGCCCAGCGCGCCCAAGCGACGCTTGCGACTGACTCGCAGAACCTTGCCCGTGAGATCAGTCAACATATTTTGGGAAGGCCAGTCGGCGGGCAGACGAATTCATAGGACGCAGGTAATAAGTTAACGTGTTTGCAGCATTCATAACACCTGTAATTCTGATCACATTCCTGGCAGGCGAATACCCGTGGTGGAACTACCCGAGCCTCGAGGCCTGGAAGTTTCTGAACCTGATCGTGTTGGTCGTGGCTGCGTGGTACCTCCACCGGAGGTTCGGCCGGCCAATTCGCGAGGGTCTGCGCGCGAGACGTGAGCGTATCAAGGCGGAGTTGGAACAGGCCCAGGCCGAACGCGACCTGGCGTATGCAAAACTCGCCGAAGTCGAAGCGCGCTTCGAGAAGCTGGATGCCGAAGTCGCCAGCATAGGAAAAAGAGCTAGAGCGGAAGCGGAAGCTGAGAGTCGGCGGCTCGAAACCGCCACTGAGCAGGAGCTGGCCCGGATTCGGGAAAACGCAACGCGGGAACTGGAAAACGCCGGGAAGCAGGCAAAGCAGGAGTTGAGAAAGTTTGCTGCGCAGGAGAGCGTGCGGATCGCAGAGGAAATCTTGATTCGAGAGATCAAACCAGAAGACGACGCTCGACTGACGACGCAGAATCTGCAGGAGCTGGGGAGGACCTCATCGTGAGTTCAATGACAGTGGCCCGGCGATATGCAACTGCGTTAGCGGACGTACTTGTCGAGGGAAATGAGGACGCGGTGGTTCGGGAAGAGTTGCAAGCCTGGGCCGAGATGGTCCAGCAGAATCCACTCCTGCTGGAAGGGTTGACCAATCCCACCGTCCCTTACGATCGGAAAAGCAAGATACTGAACGAACTAATCGCGAAATCGAAGGTGCGAACGACGACAGCGAATTTTCTGCGCCTGGTGCTGCGGAACCAGCGTTTCGGAGAGCTGCCGCAAATCAATGCGAAGTTAAGCGAGATCATGGACGAGCGTGCAGGCCTGGTGAGTGCTGATGTAACTTCCGCCCGGCCCATCTCCGAGACGGTCAAAAGTGCACTTGAACAGACGCTGCAACAGATTACAAACAGGCGCGTGCGTCTCAATTTTGCGACTGACGAAACGCTTTTGGGAGGTATCGTCACGCGGATCGGCTCAACGATTTATGACGGCTCGGTACGCAGCCAATTGGAGCGACTCAAGCAGGAATTAGCCAGCTAGGACGAGGAAATATGGAACCAATCAGAGCAGACGAAATTAACGAAATTATTCGAAAGCAAATTGAGAACTTCGAGACCGGCGTGACGGTGATGGAAGTCGGAACCGTAATAAAGGTCGGTGACGGCATCGCCGAAATTCATGGTTTAGAAAAGGTCATGGCTGGCGAGTTGATCGAGTTTCCGCACGACGTACGCGGGTTGGCGCTTAACCTTGAAGAGGACAAAGTCGGCGCCGTGTTGTTCGGCGATTATCAGACGATCAAAGAAGGTGACCTGGTTAAGCGCACCGGTCGGATCATGCAAGTCCCGGTCGGCGACGCGATGATCGGCCGTGTGGTCGATGCTCTGGGCAATCCCATCGACGACAAAGGACCAATCGTTACCGAGCACTATCTTCCAATCGAACGTATCGCGCCGGGCGTGGTCGCCAGGCAGCCCGTTAAAGAATCGCTACAGACAGGACTGAAGGCGATTGACGCAATGGTGCCGATCGGTCGCGGTCAACGCGAGTTAATCATTGGCGACCGGCAAACGGGAAAGACGGCCGTCGCTGTCGACGCCATCATTAACCAAAAAGGGAAGGACGTAATTTGTATTTACGTCGCAATTGGACAGAAGGCTTCCACGGTGGCCCAAGTGGTCAAGACATTGGAATCCTTCGGGGCTCTCGAATACACGATCGTTGTTAAAGCGACTGCATCGGATCCGGCGGCGATGCAATTCCTTGCGCCATATGCTGGCGCGGCCATGGGCGAATACTTCCGCGACAATGGGCGCCATGCTTTGACGATCTATGATGACCTTTCAAAACAGGCTGCGGCGTATCGCGAAATTTCGCTGTTGCTGCGACGACCACCGGGTCGCGAAGCGTATCCGGGAGACGTGTTCTATCTCCACTCGCGTTTGCTGGAGCGCGCCGCGAAGTTGTCTGACGCGCAAGGCGGGGGCTCTTTAACCAGCCTGCCGATCATCGAGACACAAGCAGGCGACATCTCCGCATACATTCCAACGAACGTGATTTCGATTACTGACGGCCAGATATTTCTCGAAGCGGACTTATTCAACAGCGGTATCCGTCCAGCGATCAACGTCGGAAACAGCGTTTCGCGTGTAGGTGGTTCCGCACAGATCAAGGCGATGAGACAGGTGGCAGGAACACTGCGAATCGATCTCGCTCAATTTCGCGAGCTGCAAGCGTTTGCTCAATTCGGTTCGGATCTGGATAAGGCCACACAGGCGCAGTTGGCCAGAGGTCAACGCTTAGTCGAAATTCTAAAGCAACCTCAGTATCAGCCGATGCCGGTTGAGAACCAGGTGTTGGTAATCTGGGCCGCGAGTAATGGTTACGCGGACGACGTACCGGTTGAAGAGGTTCGAAACTTCGAAGCCGAGCTACTCAAATTTGTGGAGAACTCGCATCCGGGTGTGCTGGAAGCGATACGTGAGAAAAAGACGTTGACCGACGAAATCCTTTCCGATCTGAAGCAGGTCTTGTCTGACTTCAAGGACACCTGGGCAGAAAGAGCTTCCGCGAATACTCCTTTAACTGCGGGTACTGCCGCACCGGCGACCGCGGGAGCGTAGTAATAGTCGATGCCGAATCTTTTAGACATTCGCCGGCGTCTCAAGTCGGTAAAGAACACGCAGCAGATAACCAAAGCCATGAAAATGGTGTCGGCTGCGAAGCTTAAGCGCGCGCAGGATCGTGTAGTGACAGCGCGCCCTTTCGCAAACAAGATGACCGATGTTCTTTCGGGTCTTGCCGCTCGGACCGACGAGGACTTTCACCATCCACTACTCGACGCGCGCGGCGACGAGCGTTACCTGCTGGTGTTGGTCACCGCTGACAAGGGCTTGTGCGGCGCCTTCAACACCAATTTGATCAAGGCAGCGCAGGCTTTCATAAACGAGAACTCCGGCAAGCAGGTTGAAATTATTGCCGTGGGACGAAAAGGTAGAGATTTTTTCCGGCGCAGAGACACGAACGTTTCTAACGAGTACATCGGGTTAACCGGCAAGGGTCGGGTTGAGTTTTCTGAAGCCCTTGAAGTCGCGCGCGATGTAATAAAGCGTTTTACTGAAGACGAGGGAATCGACAAGGTCTTCATCATCTACAACGAGTTCAGATCAGTTATGTCGCAACAGGTTGTGACCGAACAGCTTTTACCTGTTGCCCGCGAGACTGAAGCAACCGACGCGACCACCGCGGGCGGCGCTGTCAGCCTGGTTGATTACATCTACGAACAGCCGGCAGAGGAGATCTTTTCACACCTGCTCCCACGTCTTGTCGAAACTCAAATCTTCCGCGCGTTGCTCGAGTCAGTAGCTTCGGAACACGGTGCGCGAATGACCGCGATGGATTCGGCCTCCAAGAACGCACGCGAATTAATAGATTCATTGACACTGAATATGAACCGCGTTCGGCAGGCCGCAATCACGAATGAAATCATCGAGGTGGTATCCGGCGCTGCAGCGTTGTAATAGTTCCAACAAACAGTTTGGTCGGAGTCGACGAGGGAAGCAGCGAGAGGCAGCTTCCCTTTGTTTTTGAAGATGAACCAAGCCGGGCAAAACCCATCCACATTTTCTCAACGCATCGTGCGCTATGGTCCATTGATGCTATGGACCGGAGTAATCTTGTTTGCGTCCACGGATGGCTTTTCCGCCGGTAACACTTCGAGGATCATTCGGCCGCTGCTACTTTGGCTGTTTCCGGAGATCACAGAATCACAACTTGGGACAGTTCACTTGTTGACACGGAAAACCGCGCACTTTGTTGAGTACGCTATTTTGGCTTTCCTTGCTCAGCGCGCCTTCATTACATCCACACGCGACTTGCTGAAGACCCACTGGTTTGCGTTTTCTTTGATACTTGTCATGTTGGTGGCGGCCATAGACGAACTGCATCAGAGCTATGTGCCCGCGCGCACAGGTTCAATTTATGACAGCTTTATCGACGTAACGGGTGGGTTTACGGTGCTTGTGTTGTGTCGCCTTTATCAACGGCGACGCGGCTTTGCCGCTTGATGTGCGGAAGGTCTTTGACCTTCCGCAAAGCCAGTGACAACGATGCTGGGCTACGCCCTTGCTCATTTAAGTCGGGGCGCAGCCCCCAAAGCTTGATTGACCTTTTTCGGAAGGTCAGAGACCTTCCGCACATCAGGTGGCAGAGCCACTTACGCACATCTGGTGGGAGATTCACCTAACGTCTTGATGCTTAACCAGTACCAGGATTCGATTCTGCTTTCACTCGGAAGTGGTTATGCAATATTCTTTTAGCATTCGTCGCGGCGACGAGGACGTTACCTGGTAGAAGGAGACATAGAGATGGGAATTTTTGACGCCATAAAGACGCAGTTTATTGAGGTTATTGAGTGGCTGGACGACTCCGGCAACACGATGCTTTACCGGTTTCCCGTTCACGGTCAGGAAATCAAAAACGGCGCGCAGTTAATCGTCCGGGAATCGCAGGCCGCCGTCTTTGTTTACCAGGGGCAGATCGCCGACGTGTTTGGACCAGGCCGGTACACCGTAGACGGCGGCAACACTCCTATCCTAAGCAAGCTTGGCGCGTGGAAATATGGCTTCAATTCACCGTTCAAGGCAGAAGTTTATTTTGTTAACACTAAACAGTTCACCGACCTCAAGTGGGGAACGTCGAATCCTGTGATGATGCGTGACACCGATTTCGGTATGGTTCGCCTGCGTGCATTCGGAATCTATTCAGTGCGCGTCAGTGATCCGCAGGCGTTCATCAAAGAAGTCGCGGGCACGAACGCACACTTCGTCACCGAAGACATTCAGGGTCAATTGAAACGAACCCTCGTGAGTGGCTTCAGTGATGCGCTTGCCGAGTCGAAAATTGCAGCACTCGATCTCGCGTCGAATTACGACGAGTTGAGCAAGTTCACCCGCGCCAAGCTTAACGAAGACTTCAATGGCTACGGATTGGAGCTAATCAAGTTTGTTATCGAAAACATTTCGCTTCCCGCTGAAGTGGAAGCGGCGATGGACAAGCGCACTTCGATGGGTGTAATAGGCGACGTTGGTCGTTATGCTCAGTTTCAGGCTGCTGATGCGATGCGTGACGCGGCGCAAAACCCGTCGGGCGGAGCGAGCACCGGCGCGGGTTTGGGCGCTGGCTTCGCGATCGGTAATGCGATGGCCGGGGCAATGACTAATGCGATGAATCAATCGCAGAACACTGCCGGCAACACACAGACTAAATGTCCAAAATGTGGTGCTGGAAACTTGCCGGCCGCCAAGTTTTGCACCGAGTGCGGCGGTCAAATGGCAACCACGGCGCAGACGGTCCCGTGCGCCAAGTGCGGCGCGCAGATGCCAAGTGGTGCAAAATTCTGTAATGAGTGTGGAACTAAGGTTTAGTTAGAATCATCGTTGATAACGGAAAGACCTGGTGTTGGAAACGACGCCGGGTCTTTTTAGTTATTCCATTACTTACTGTTTGTACCCTCGTGATGCTATTCTCGCGCACGAAACGGCCGCTCCCAGCCTCAGCAAAACTGAAAGAATTCGATGCTTCGCCAATTTAAAGGACCCCGACGCGTTGTTATCACCGGCATGGGGTGCGTCACGCCTATCGGCTTGAACCGGGAAGAGTTTTGGGACTCGTTAATTAAAGGACGAAGCGGCGTCAGTAAGATCGAGACGTTTGACGTTTCTAAGTCGCCGGTTCAGATCGCTGCACAAGTCCGCAACTTCGATTGGGAAGCACAACTCAATCCAAAAGACCGCAAGCATGTGGCGCGGACAGTACCGCTGGCGCTCGGGGCCGCGCGCGAGGCACTGGCTGACGCGCGATTGGATCCAACTAGTCTGCCTTTGGACCAGCGTCGCTCATTCGGAGTTGTGTTAGGGACAGGCGGCGGCGGTCTGGCCTTCACAGAACTGCAGTACTCCTACTGGTACGTTGGTCCTACTTACAAGGCGAGCGTTTACACCATTCCTTCGTCGACGCATGGCGGATTGTCGAGTGAGTTGTCGATGGCGTTTGGTTTACGAGGTCTGTCACACATTGTGTCGACGGGCTGCACCAGTTCGACAGATGCGATTTCTTACGCAGCAGAACACATCGCCATAGGACGTCAGGACGTGATGTTGACTGGCGGCGTCGATGCGCCGATCGCGCCCGGAATTCTGGCCGGCTTCAATCTGATGACCGTGCTGACAAATGAATATAACGACGATCCGGAGCGGGCCTCGCGACCGTTTTCACTAAACCGATCCGGGATGGTTTTAGGTGAAGGCGCGTGGATTTATGTACTCGAGACTTTGGAAAGCGCTCAGACCCGCGGCGCAAAAATCTATGCGGAGATTACCGGCTACGGCGCTACGTGCGACGCCTATCATCGCGTGCGTTTGGAAGAGACCGGTGATGAACCGGCGCGGGCTATGAAGTTGGCTCTCGCGGATGCAGGGCGCGACGCGGCTGAGGTCGATTACGTAAACCTGCACGGCACGTCAACTGTTCTCAACGATCGCATTGAAACCAACGCAATGAAATTGGCGCTGGACGGGCGCGCGATCAAGACGCCTATGTCTGCCACCAAGTCGCAGGTTGGCCATCCGCAGGGAGCCAGTGGAGCGGCTGGACTGGGCGCCACGCTCTGCGCGATGGAGACGGGGATGATTCCACCAACGATTAATCTCGATCAGCCGGATCCACAGTGCGATTTGGATTACGTTGCGAATGTAGCGCGAAAAGCCGATGTGCGCGTGGCCTTATGCAACTGTATTGGCTTTGGCTCCAAGAACAGCGCGTTGGTAGTCGAGAAGGTGGTGAATGGTGGTTACTGACCTCATTTGCGTTGGTTGAACCGATCAGATACGCTCTTCCTTAATATTCAAGCCCTTTCCGAAATTCTATGTCACAAGTTACAGAAGAACTCGTTTTAACCGCACTGCGTCAGATCGAAGATCCCGATCTACATAAGGACATCGTCACGCTTGGGTTCATCAAGGACCTGAAAATCGATGGTGGCGTCGTTTCGTTCCGCATTGTACTGACCACACCCGCTTGTCCCGTCAAAGCTGAAATGGAGAGCGCGGCTAAGGAACTCGTGGGTAGCTTGCCCGGCGTCAGTTCTGTAGCGGTCACCATGGACGCGGAAGTTCCAAAAGGACGTGGATTCGGTGACAAGATTGCGGTTGAAGGCGTGCGAAATATTATTGCCGTGTCGTCCGGAAAAGGCGGTGTGGGCAAGTCGACTGTCGCTGTGAACCTGGCTGTGTCTCTCGCACTCGATGGTGCGCGAGTCGGGATTATGGACATGGACGTCTATGGTCCAAACGTGCCCATCATGCTCGGAGCTGCCGAAGCGCGTCCAGAAGTTGACGTCAACAAGTTGATTCCCATCGAAGCTTACGGCGTCAAACTAATGTCGATGGCGCTGCTTCAACCCGGCGACAAACCCATGATCGTTCGTGGACCAATTCTTCACGGATTAGTGAAGCAGTTTTTGTCGGACGTGAAGTGGGGCGAATTGGACTATTTGATCGTGGACATGCCGCCGGGCACCGGAGATGTCCAATTGTCTCTCGCTCAGTTGGTGCCTGTGCAGGGTGCGGTGCTGGTGACGACTCCTCAAAACGTGGCGATTGCGGATGTTCGTCGTGCACTGAGAATGTTCGAGACAGTAGCCATACCCGTTCTCGGCATCGTAGAGAACATGAGTTACTTTGTGGCGCCTGACACGGGTAACCGCTACGACATTTTTGGCGAGGGGGGCGGTGCACGGCTGGCGGAGATGTACCACGTGCCTTTATTGGGTACGGTCCCAATCGGAATGGACGTACGGGCGGGCGGTGATAAGGGTGTGCCGGTAGTCGTGAGTCACCCGGATTCTGCAGAAGCCCAGGCTTTTCGGCGTTTATCAGAGGAAGTAGCACGGCGAGTGTCCATTGAAGCAATGAAGCCTGAACTTGTTGTTTTAGGCAAAGGCCAGTAAACTTTAACTGCGATTTTTGCTTGTGATCACAAGTTTTCAGGGGCAAACGTCCGTATTTAGAAACCAGTTATCAAAGATTTAATTAGGAGAGCAAATAAGATATGTCTACACAAAACGTGCCCACTGAAGCCCCGGCTTCGACTCCGAATGCGCCAGCGATGAGCCTTGATGTTACGGAAAGCGCAATCGGTGAAATCAAGAAATTTATGGCCGGTGAAGAGGGTTTACCGGAGACCGCCGGCCTTCGTGTGCGAGTGGTTCCGGGCGGGTGCTCCGGTTTCCAATATAGCCTGAACATTGAAGAGGATTCACGACAAGGCGATTTCATCCTGGATCAGGACGGCATCAAATTGTTCGTCGATATGTTTAGTGCGCAGTATTTGAACGGCGTTAAGATCGACTACGTCACCGGCGTTATGGGTTCCGGATTCACTTTTACGAATCCGAACGCAACAGGAAGCTGCGGATGCGGCACTTCGTTCACCGCGTAAGTAGGACAGGCATTCTTGCCTGCCCCGTTTTCAAATGACAGACAAGAATGTCTGTCCTACAAAAATCGCAGGCTCGATGGTCACCTGGACCATCGGGCCTCTTTCACGTTTAGATGAAACTAATTCAAGCCATATCAGAAGCTGAAGTTCAGGAAGCGCGGAAATTGTTTGAGGAGTATCACGAGTGGTTGGGCCTCAATCTCTGCTTTCAAAACTTCGAGCACGAGCTTGCGTCTTTGCCGGGTGACTACGTACCACCAGACGGGCGCCTGATTTTGGCCACTGAAAACGGCGAAGTTGCCGGTTGTATCGCGCTGCGGAAACTTGACGAGGGTATCTGCGAAATGAAGCGGCTTTACGTCAGACCAACGTTTCGCGGCACGGGGTTGGGCCGTCTCCTCGCTACATCATTAATCGAGACTGCGAGAGAGATGGGTTACCAGAAGATGCGTCTCGATACGCTGCCGGGAAAGATGGATCGAGCGATCGCGATGTATCGGGCACTGGGATTTAAGAATATCGATCCTTATTACTTCAATCCGGTTGAAAACGCGGCGTTTATGGAACTAAATCTCGGAGGTGAGATGTCAGATGTGTGATGTCAGAAAGCCTCGTGTTACACGCTGGCTGTTTGGTTTCACCGGCAACATCTGATATCTGACATTATCTGACATCTCATATCTCACATCGGTGCTTGTGCCTTCGCGCGACTTGTGCCAAATTCAGAGCGCAACCAAATCCAAAGACAAAACGGAGAGTGACCGATGCCCACGATCGTTGCGGAAACTGCCGCAGGTACGCAAACCATTGAAGCGCCAGAGGGAAAGAAATTAGTGTTGGTTTTAGAGGATGCCGGTATTGATATTCTGCACCGGTGCGGCGGCAATGCGCGTTGCACTACTTGCCGGGTTGAGATTCTCGAGGGTGACCCGGCACCGATGGGCGAGTTGGAGCGGAACCGCTTAGCTATGGAAGCAGAGCTGGCGGAAAACGTACGTCTGTCGTGTCAAATCCACGTCAGTTCTGATTTGAAAGTGCACGTTATCAATCAAGCGAGTGTCCGCGGCATGGATGCTGGGCCACGACCGCTCGATGAATAGATTTCCGAAACGCGTAGGGAGTCCAATCAGATGTTCGATAAGCTTCAGCTTGTCGTAGAGCTGCGACAAACTAAAGTTTATCGGACATTGCTTCTAATGGTCTGTGGGTGTAATCTTCGCCCGTATCAAGACCCGCATGTAGCACAGACATTCCTGTCTGTCATTGGCAAACATTAATAGATGGGCCAGGCTGGAATGCCTACCCCAAACACGGAGGTCCGAATGTTTATCGAGTCAACTGCTCATCTCCCCGTCAGTCTGGCTATGTTTCAGGAAGTCTTTAATTCTCCTGAAGGCGCCGAGATTGCGCGCACAATTTTGCGCTGGCTGCACCTGGTTGGCGGCATCACCTGGATAGGTTTGCTCTATTTCTTCAACCTGGTCAACGTGCCGTTTCAAAAAGGGCTGGATGCTGAAACGAAAAAGAAGGTAAATCCTGATCTGCTATCGCGCGCTCTTTGGTTTTTCCGTTGGGGCGCGGTGGTAACGGTGCTTGCGGGTTTGACCTACTTTGCGATGTACATTCTGTCGCCCGCGGTTAAAAACGCAAACGCCCTCGAAAATGCCAATCTCAACGTGTGGATAATACTGCTGACGTGGCTCAGTTACCCCATCGTCTTGTTTGGCATTGAGTTCTTCCTGATCAAGAAAGTTCCTGCAATCACCAAAGACGGAAGGATTTTCGCGATAGTGATGATCATCCTGACTCTGATTGTGTCGTACGGAATCATCAGCTACTTCAGGGCCAAGATGACCATTGGTGGATACACGACACCGAACAACGTTTACTCGATCGGATTGGGTGGTGCGTACGGCCTGGTTATGTTGTTGAACGTTTGGGGAATTATCTGGCCCAACAATAAGAGAATCATCGCCGCGACGGCAGGCACAGGACCCGCAGCTCCTCCCGAGTTGGCTCGGCAGGCTTTCATTGCCTCGCGTACCAACGCTTGGATGTCGCTTCCGATGTTGTTGTTCATGGGAACTTCCGAGCACGACTGGGTAGTATTCGGAAAGTAAACCAGATTGAATGTGGTGGTTAAGGGCGGGCCTGAAGGTTCGCCCTTTTTCGTGGGCCGCAACAGTAAAGTCGCACTGTCTTTACGCATTCGGCACACCAAACCGACGGCTTATCCTTAAACTGGTACGTGGATTTCTTCAGTAACGGAGGTGAGTCATGAGTCAGGCCGAATCTGGTGGCGGTGTATACAAACCAAGGCAGTTCAATCTCAGCGGACTTCAGGGCATTTCAGATGAAACCCTGGAAATGCATTTCAAGCTCTACGAAGGGTACGTGAAGGAAACAAATAATCTTACAGAGAAGATCAGCGCATTCATTAAAGACGGAAATGTAGATCAGGAAGAGATGCCCGCATATTCCGAGCTCACCCGGCGGCTTGGTTTCGAGTACAACGGCATGGTGCTGCATGAGTACTACTTCGACAACATGAAGAGCGGCGGCGGCACAGGCGATCCTGCTGCGACGTCACAATTTGCGAAAACAGCCGAATTGAGTTTCGGCAGTTACGATATTTGGAAGGCTGACTTCGTGGGTATTGGAAAGATGCGCGGTGTGGGTTGGGCCATCACTTACCAGAATCCAGTGAACGGACGTTTATCGAATCATTGGATCTCGCTGCATGAAACAGGGAACGTTGCCGGATTTGATCCGATTCTGGTGATGGATGTTTGGGAGCACGCGTATCTGCTGGATTACAAACCTGCCGAGCGGCCCAAGTACATCGAAGCGTTTTTCAGCAACATTGACTGGTCGATGGTGGAAAGCCGATTGAAAGGCAATAAAGCGAAATCGGCGGGGAAGTAAGCGGAGACGTTCAGAGTACAAGCTTTAGCTTGCCTCTTTCCGATCACAGCAACCTAAAGGTTGGACTCTGAACTATTTCTGAGGCAACGGCGGTTTCTTTAGGCCACAGTCCACATCCAACGCGCGCAGAAAGTTCAAAAGATCTTCTCTCTGATCCGGAAGAACGTTCCTTTTCTGCAAGTTCTTCTTATCTAAATGCGGATTCTCTTTCCCGCCGCCCAGCATTAGGTCGACGGCCTGTTCAAGTGTGGCCACACTCCCGTCGTGAAAGTAAGGTGCTGACTCGGCGATGTCGCGCAGTGTCGGCGTTTTGAAAGCGCCGGTATCCTCGGGTTTATTAGTAACTTTGAAGCGTCCGACGTCCGGCTCCTTCTGGTCCATGCCGATCCCAACGTTGTGATACTGCTGGTCAGTGAGCAAAACACCATCGTGACAGTTTGTGCATTGAATGGCCTGAAAGATGTTCCAGCCACGGATGGCGCTCTGGTTCATCGCCGACGCATCTCCGGCGCGATAACGGTCCCACGCAGTTTCGCCACTGATGATCGTCCGTTCGAAAGCAGCTATGGCTTTGACGATGTTGTCGGGATTGGCATCGCTGCCAAACACTTTCTGAAACTGCGCGCGGTAATCCTGCAGCGCGTTTAGCTTCGCGGCGATCTCATCTGCCTTCGCTCCCATGTTGGCGCCGGTCCAGGCCGCCATTGCTTGTTTCTCGAGCGAACCACTGCGCCCGTCCCAGTAAAACTCCTTGTGATAACCAATGTTCCAAAGCGTTGGACTACTTCGGGGCAACTGCTTGTTGAATGCGCCAACCGATTTCGAGAGACCATCAGTTAGCCCCTTCTCGCAAACATGACACGAATAACAGGACTTTGATCCGTCCCCGCTCAAACGTTCGTCAAAAAATAACTGCCTGCCCAGTGCTACTTTCTCGGGCGTCATCGGATTGTCCGGCGGCACGGCCATTGGTTCGAACGTCGTTAGTTGTTGGGGTAGTGGCAGGACGTCAGGTTCGAATGAAGCCGACGGTTGCAAACGTTGGCAACCTACCAGCACCACAATCGATACAGTCAGGAGGGTGATAACAGAACTCAAAAACCACGTTCTTCGTGTCATGGAGAATGCGCCTCCGAAAATCACAATGGTTGTTCAAAAAAAGCGAAAAGAAGATCGTTGAAACACCCTGGAACAAGTGGGCGGATTTTTGCATTGCCCCTGCCAAAAGTCTAGACCACCGGGACTAGCGGCGCGCCTTCAACTCTTTTGCAGCACTTTCGTCACACCATTGCTGTAGCTTCTGATCATTCAGACAATATCGGAGGTGCGGATGAGACAGTTAACAAATTGGCACGTAATCTTAATTCTTAATGTATCAGCAATCGTTTTCCTCGCTGCCTGTTCAACTGGGGAGAACACGAACCAAACAACGGCAGTAACAAGAGTCAGCCCGCCGGCCTCTCAAACCCTGGCGGTCGCACCGCGGCCGCAGCGCATCATCGACATGATGAACCAGCGTGGGGGCCAGGATGACGCCAAGCCAGTCTTAAAGATTGTTGCGCCCGCAGACCAATCCACAGTGAACGGCTCAACCGTGCGGCTTCGTCTAACGTTGGGTGGCGAACTTACCGGTGGCTACAAGACCGGAAAGGATCCTGCCACCGGCCTGGGAAACCACATCCATGTGATTCTCGACAATCAACCGTATGAGGCTTACTACGATCTCGGTCAACCATTCGAGTTGCGCAATGTTGTCGCGGGCAAACACACCTTGCGCGTTTTCCCGTCGCGTCCGTGGCATGAGAGCTACAAGAATGAAGGCGCGTTTCAGATGGTGACCTTCACTGTTACCAGTGGCGGTGATCCATCGAAACCAACCACCACCAACACTGGTCAGGTTGTGGCAAATAACAACGCTTCGCCGGCAGCGTCACCGGCGGCTTCACCGGTGGGCGAGGGCAAAGACATGCCGCCAAGTACTGCCGGTGAAGTTGATCCCACGAAACCCTTGCTGACCTACAGCCGGCCGAAAGGTGAAAACAAAGGTCCAGATGCCGATCCGATCATGATCGACTTCTGGTTGTCTAACGCGAAGTTAAAGGGAGATGGCGGCGAGTATCGTGTTCGTTATATTATCGACGACGACGAGCCACGATTTATCGACAAGTGGGAACCGATTTGGTTGTCGGGTTGGACCAGCGGTTCACATACCGTGCGATTGGAACTATTAGATAAGGACAACAATCCAGTCGAAAACGGTGGTTACAACACAACCAGCCGTGATATCACCGTAGTTAAATAAGCTAGTGAGACGACGCAAGATCGATGGATGTCCGATAGCCGGTGCATTACAAATGATCGGTGATAAATGGACCTTGCTTGTCGCCAGGGATTTAGCAAATGGCCCGAAACGCACTATGGAGTTGCATTCGGGCCTTTTTCCTATCAGCAGTCGCACTCTGGTGGGCCGGCTGCGCGACATGGAAAAGGACCGTCTGGTACTTCGAAAGGATTTCGGCGGTAACCCTCCGCACATCGAGTATGAGTTGACGGAGCAAGGCCGCCTGCTGCTGCCTTTAGTAGATGCCTTACGAAAACTGGGAGAATCGCTGGGTTGTAACGAGTGTGAGGACCGGAAACAGCATCTTGGTTTTTACTGCGAAGCGTGTCCGCTAAATACCTCCGTTACGCCGGCAGCGCCCGTCTCTCGTTCAGTTCCTGCCATCGAGCGACGTCGTCGACGCGACGATTCAATCGTGCTGTTGTAAATACTAATCTTCCTGCGCAGCCATCTGTGGTTGGTTTGGAACCATGCTGCCATCAGGCTCAATGATCGCTGAATGGTCGGCGGTAATGTGTTCGCCTTCCATCGTTACTTCCTCACCGCTGGGCATCGAAACCGGTAAGTGATCAAGGAACCTTTCGGCGTCGAGCGCTGACATGCATCCGGTACCTGCGGCAGTTACTGCCTGCCTGTAACAATTGTCCTGCACGTCGCCGGCCGCAAACACGCCGGGCACATTCGTCGCCGTTGATTTACCGGACGTGAGTATGTACCCGATTTCATCCATGTCGATCTGGCCCTTGAACAGATCAGTATTTGGTTTGTGTCCAATGGCAATGAAGACACCGGCGCACGGTAGCACCGATTCCTCGGCGGTCTTTAAGTTCCGCAGGCGGACGCCATTTACGCCCTCCTCGGGCTTCCCGAGAATTTCCTCAACCGCAGTGTCCCAGACAAACTCGATCTTCTCGTTCTTAGTGGCCTTGTCCTGCATGATCTTCGAAGCACGTAGTTTGTCCCGGCGGTGAACCACGTAAACTTTCGACGCGTAACGTGTCAGGAACGTCGCCTCTTCCATCGCCGTGTCGCCGCCGCCAACAACCACCAGCGGTTTATTGCGGAACCCCGGCAATGGTCCATCGCACGTGGCACAAGCCGAAACGCCGTTACCCCCAAAGCCGATCGGAACTTTCGCTTCGCCGGGAATGCCCAGCCACTTGGCAGACGCGCCCGTCGCGATGATCAACGTTTGGGTGCTGATCACATGGTCGTCAGTTTCCAAGACAAAAGGACGCTCGGTCAAATCCACCGTGTTGATCCAGGCGTCGAGGAATTCGGTGCCAAAGCGTTCGGCCTGTTTTCGAAATTCCACCATCAAGTCCGGGCCCTGAATGCCATCCGCGAAGCCAGGGTAGTTTTCCACGTCAGTGGTGATCATTAACTGTCCGCCGGGCGTAGTCTGTTTCTCCGCGTCGGGCGGCGCATCGATCAGCAGGGGTCGGAGATTTGCGCGCGCTGAATAAATCGCTGCCGTTAGTCCTGCCGGACCCGAACCGATGATGACGACTTCTCTTTCGATTTTTTGCTTGGGGTTCACCGTCTTATCCATTCGTTGTGGTAGCTAGCCCGCCCGTTGTGTCAACTTCCGGAATGCAGTCAGGCGGGTGCATTGGTGTAATATAGGCCTACAAAATGGCCGAATGTATAGCCTTTTCCGTTGGGTCATAGTATAACTAGCGATACTAACGTAGTCGAACGCGAGAGTCGGAAGCCTTACTTAGATCGACTCGACTGATAGAATTTTGAACACAAGCTTGAGACGTCCGCAAACGATCGAAACCATCGGTGTGATCGGCGCCGGCACGATGGGTCATGGTATTGCCCAGGTAGCGGCGGGAGTTGGGTTTCGAGTTGTGCTTCGGGACGTCGACCGGGAGAGCCTGGCGCGCGGAGTCAAAGCGATCGAACGCAATCTGGCTAAGGGTATCGAACTCGGCAAACTCACCGAAGCTGACTGCGATTCAACGCTCCAACATATTCACGGCACTACCCATCTCGAGGAACTTGCTGACGCGGATCTGGTTATCGAAGCGGCGCCCGAGATCCTGGAGATAAAGCAAAACTTGCTTCGGGAAGTGGAAGGGATTGCCAGGAAGAGGTTCATCTTCGCGACGAACACTTCGTCGCTTTCCATATCGGAGATTGCACGGGCGTCACAATACCCGGCAAACGTGGTTGGCCTCCACTTCTTCAACCCCGTTCACTTGATGCGTCTCGTGGAAATTGTGGTTGGCAAGGCTACGAGTGATGATACAGTGGCCACTGTTCGCGAAGTAAGTCGCAAGCTGCGGAAGGAACCGATTGTCGTTAACGACGTTCCCGGCTTTGCTTCCAGTCGTTTGGGAGTCGCACTTGGTCTCGAAGCGATGCGGATGCTTGAACAGGGCGTCGCCAGTGCGCGAGACATTGATACCGCGATGGAACTGGGGTACAACCACCCCATGGGCCCTCTCAAACTTACGGACCACGTTGGTCTGGACATACGTCTGAACATTGCCGAGTATTTGTACCGTGAACTCGGCTCCGAAACTTTTCGGCCTCCTGAAATTCTGCGCCGCATGGTCGCAGACGGTAAGCTAGGCAAGAAATCGGGCCAGGGCTTTTACGATTGGACCGAAGAGAAACAAAAGTCAGCCAGGATCGCCTAACCTGAGAACTGATGAACGTGCCTAATAACAACGAAGAACGACGGTTTGCGTTACGCATGGCGCTGCGTCTTCCGATTGTGATTTCCGGCCGCGCGGAAGACGGTTCCGCCTGGAGTGAGCCAACCGAAACGGACGACATTTCAACGTCAGGCGCTTTGTTTCACCTCAACCAGAAGGTCAGCCGCGGTGACCGTTTGTATCTGCGAGCTCATCGCCCCGACGGCAGTCCCATCGAAGTCACGGCGGTAGTGATTCGCATCGCACCCGCGATCTATGGAACTGCGCGCGTCGGTGTCCAGATCGCGGAATCCACGGAAAACTGGCTGCGACTTTTTGTTTCGTGGGTGGCTGACGATCAGCCGGGCTCTGAAACCGCCGGCGACACTGAATCAACTCCCGAGTAAATCAACTCCAAAGAGGCTCTGAAGGCTGCGTTTTCCGCAGCCTTTTTCATTTTTCGACGCAGCGCGGATTAAAGGTTTACCGTTGCTGGCAGAAGCAGTATCCTAAGCAGACTCACCGATCGCCAGAGGGCGCCCCAAGACGACAATTTGATTCAAAGACCGACGAGCTCCTCGATCTGTCTTCAGGAGGGACCCGATGAAACGTTGCCCGCAATGTGAATTCATCTACGAAAACGAGCAAACAACGTGCGACATGGATGGCGCGATGCTGGCTTTCGATAAGGACAGCGCAGCCGTAGACGGGCCACGGTCGAATGCGAAGTCGTTTGCGGTTCCCGCGGTAGTAGGGACAGTGCTGGCAGCCGTGCTGGTCCTCGCGTTTTATGCGTCACCTCTGTTAGTTGCGAAGCCTGATGCGGCACAACCATCACCGGAGCAAACCGTACCCTCGAGTCCGGTTTCAGCACCCACGCCTATACAAACTGTTATTGAAGCGCCTTCCACATCACCTTCACCTGAAACAGTGGTTGAACCAACCAGCGCAGAACGAGCGGCTGAGGGCGATCGAAATCATGCTAATTCGAAAGCGACCGATAGCCGGTTAACAATTCGCCGTGGCTTGCCCCCACTGCCGCGAGTGCCTTCTCTGCCACGTCTACCTCCGGCGCGCGCCCAAAAAAGCTCGACCTCTAAAGACCAGGTTAAAGTCGTTACCCCTCCCAAGAAACAGTCGAAGGTCGAATCGTTTTTGAAAAAGACGGGGCGCGTGATTACCAAGCCCTTCAAGTTCTAACCCAAGATCCTACATTCCTTGGCCTTGCTTCGCGGCTATGCAAACATCTTTGTATAGTCAGGAGCTGGTTTGTGTTATTTCGTGTATTTTGTGTGTTTCGTGGATCGTTCTGTGTGCAGCGTTAAGAACGATCCACGAAATACACGAAATAACGCGAATGTCCTGAATGGTGAGAACTATATGAAGACTCTGAAAAAGACCGCCCTCTTTTTTGTGCTGACTGTTTCTGCCTTGTCCGTTCAAGCCCAACAGCCATCACCGACTACCTTACCAACACCATCAGCGACACCTGCCGTCACAGTGTCACAAGTGAACACTGGTATTGCTGGAAACTGGCTGGGAGTGCTCGACGCGGGCCTCAAACTGAGACTTGGTTTGAAAGTACAACAACAAGCAGACGGTAAATTGACTGCCAAGTTCGACAGCCTGGATCAAGCGGCCCACGACTTACCGATCAACAGCATCACCCTAGAGAATGGTTTGGTCCGGTTTATTGCGACGTCACTCAATCTTAGTTACGAAGGCAAACTGTCAGCGGACGGGTCGGAGATCATCGGCGAGCTGAAGCAGGGAACCACCGGATTTCCGGTTACTTTTAAACGCACACAAAAGCTTCCCACGCTGGCACGCTCGCAGGATCCACAGAAACCTTACCCGTACACCGAGGAAGAAGTGGCTTATGAGAACATTGCAGACAAGGTCAAACTCACTGGTACCTTAACTCTGCCGCCTTCGAAGCTTCCGGTACCTGCGGTAATTCTCATCACCGGGTCCGGTGCCCAGGACCGCAATGAAACGATCATGGGGCATCGGCCTTTTTTGGTATTAGCAGATCACCTGACGCGCCGCGGGATCGCTGTTTTGCGTGTGGACGATCGCGGGGTGGGCGGTTCATCTAAGGGAGCGGCGACGGCAACCAGCGAGAATTATGCTGAGGACGTGCTCGCCGGAATTGCCTATCTCAAGACGCGCAAGGAAATCAATCAAAACCAGATTGGACTAATCGGTCATAGCGAAGGCGGCATCATCGCCCCGATCGCAGCCACCAGGTCCAAAGATGTTGCGTTCATAATCATGATGGCCGGCCTGGGCCAAACGGGTCGGGACGCTATCCTGATGCAAAACGATCTGTTGACGCGAGCGGCAGGCGCCCCGCCTGAGGTTACGGTAAAAATTCGCAAGATATTTGAGCAACTGTTTGACATTTTGAAAGTTGAAAAGGACAACAAGGTTGCTGAACAGCGAATGCGGGCGGTGATCGATGCCGAACTGGCAACGATGACCGACGAACAGAAGAAGTCTTTCGCTTCGGTCCAACGAACGATGAATATGCAGATGCCGATGTATTTATCGAATTGGTTCCGTTATTTCCTTCTCATCGATCCTGCCCTATTTCTGGAAAAGGTAAATGTTCCCGTCTTAGCGCTGGTTGGTGAGAAAGACTTGCAAGTGCCACCGAAAGAAAACATCGATCTGATCGAAATGGCGCTAAAGAAGGGCGGCAACAAAAACTACACCGTGGCGTTGCTGCCCGGGCTGAATCATCTCTTTCAAACATCAAAGACTGGGTTGCCGACTGAATACGGCGAGATCGAGGAAACTATCTCGCCCACCGCTTTGCAGATGATGTCCGACTGGATTCTGAAACAAACGCAACCAGCTAAGCAGCAAGGTCAACAATAGTCTCGCAACTCTATCGGTGCTGAACAACCTCTAACAAACTCGAACCTATGGATCGACGAATTAGAACGCCGACGAGTCGGGGTAGCGACCGGGTCGGTACCTTTACCAGTACGAGCCAAACTGAAATTTACCCGGCGCTATCGCTCCCGGTTCTGATCCGTGGTCGATCTTGAGTTTGTGCAAAGGGTGCTGAACATTAGTCGTTCTTTTTAGGACACAGGCGTCACACTTCCCTACGTTCTGCGTCAATAAATACTGATTAAACCCCGTAACTGGCTGCGGCACTTTCATTGCTGCTTTCAGTCTGAATGTCCGACTGATCACCAAGGAGGTACACGATGGACGAACGAGACAGAGATAAGAATCAACGTGAAGAAGGTTGGGAGCCCAAGACGGCTACCAGCGGTGAGGAAGCTTTAAAGACTGAAGAGCGGTCGCTCGATGTGGGCGAATCGGGACAGCACGCGCCCGGCGGTTATTACAACCAACAGGGCGTAAATGCGCCGGACCGTTCAACGCTGCAGGGCGACGATACTTAAGTTGGTCAGTAGTTAGAAGCCGCAGTAAGAAATGGTCAGCAGAGCAGTCTCAGGATGGAGCGGGCAAGCCGCTCGTTCCTAAACCTGAGACATGCCTTCCGCGAAACCTCAAATACCCTCTCACGTATTACAATCAGTAGTAAGCAATTCGACTCTATCAGCCCCCATATGCCGTTTGTTGAAGCTTTAAAACTCGCCCTGTCTGCAATCTGGGGTCACAAGCTCAGGTCGTTTTTGACTCTGCTCGGGGTCATCTTCGGCGTCGCCACGGTCATCGTTGTCGTGTCTTTGATCGAAGGCTTCAATGCCTATGTAGACGAGAAGATTGCAAACATCGGCACCAACGCTTTCGCCGTCAGCAAATTCTCAATTGACGACTTCTCCAGCGTTGAAGCACTTAACGCCGCGCGTCGGCGAAACAAAGACGTGACGCTCGAAGACGCCGCTGCCTTGATGGCTCGCCGCGATGCTATTCATGAAGTCGGCGCCAAGGAAGATTCGCTGGGCGACGTAAAGTTTGGCTCGACGAGTTTGTTTCGTGTCCACATTAGCGCGACCACGCCAAACATCGCCGATATCGAAAAGATCGAAGTGGCTGACGGGCGTTACTTCAGCCAGACAGACGAAGAAACGAGACGCAACGTCACGTTCATAGGTGCTGATGTGGCTGACAAATTGTTTCCCACATCGAATCCACTGGGCCAGACCCTCAGAATTGACGGACGACCGTATGAAGTGGTCGGAGTTGGGGAAGCGCAGGGTTCTGTCTTCGGGCAACCACAAGACATGTACGTGGCGATGCCGCTGTCTACATTTCTGGCGAGTTACGGTTCGCGCCGATCAGTCACGTTGAGTGTGACGTCAACCAGCGCGGCGACCTACGAGGACGCCGTAGAAGAAGCGCGCGTGGTTATGCGGACGCGACGGAAACTCGGGCCTAACGAAAAGGACAATTTCGGAATCATCACGCCCAGTGCGATCAATGAGCTGCGCGACAAGATTTTCGGAACGATTCAGGTCGCGGCGGTGGGCATCACATCAATTTCACTTGTCGTCGGTGGAATTGTAATCATGAATATTATGCTGGTGTCGGTGACTGAACGGACCAAAGAGATTGGTATTCGCAAGAGTATTGGGGCCAGGAAGACAGACATACTCAAACAGTTTCTGGCAGAGTCGACCTTGCTGTCTTTGTTGGGCGGAGCAATTGGCATCTCCATCGCATATGCGCTGGCTAAGCTAGTGGCGGTATTGACACCCGTGCCAACTGCCTTGCCATTGTTTGCCGTGACCATCGCGCTGATTGTGTCCGCGACTGTTGGTTTGATGTCTGGTGTTTATCCCGCGTGGCGCGCCGCCCGGTTGGATCCTATAGAAGCTCTTCGTTCGGAATAATCGGCCACAGATGAACACGGATAAAACGGATAAAATGAGAGAGATATGCCGGGCGTCCAGACGTTTGACATATCTGTTTCTTTACCTTGTTGTCGTTGTTCTGATCCGTTCTTACCGTGTTCATCTGTGAAGCTTGATCGACGCCTAACAAGATATTTTGTATCTACGAAAGCGGCTCGTGGACAGGATTCACACGATGTACAGGATGCGATTCCGATCCCAGCTTAAGCTGCTCTTTCACCTTTAATCTTGTAAATCCCTGTTCATCGTGTCCAGGACCGGCTGAACAAGGCGACAAATCACGTCGGCTCTGAATAGATCCATGAACTTCTTTCGCAGCAACATTCTCGAGAACCTGCGCATGGGGCTGGATACGCTCTGGCAGCATAAGCTTCGATCCATGCTCACTATTCTCGGTGTGGTGATTGGAACGATGACGGTGATCGTGATCGCCGCTTTCGTCTCAGGTATCGACGCGCGTGTGCAAAAAGAGATCGAATCGTTTGGCACCAACTCCATTTATATCTACCGGTTTGATCCCGGGTTCAACTTCAACCCGACGCAGGAAGAGCGCATGCGCAAGCCGCTGAGTTATGAAGACACTCTGGCGATCGAAACCGAGTGTCCGTCAATTCAGTATGCCGCCGCGTTCATGTCGCCCGTTGACTTCTTCGGCGGTCCATTCACCCAACGCGTCAACGTTCGCTACCGCGAAATCGAAATGACCAACGCGGCTGTACAGGGCGCCTCACCGTCATATTTCAAGATGGGTGTGACCAATATTGCGGAAGGCCGTTATTTCTCGGATGACGATAATGCCCGGCACGCAAACGTGGCCGTGATCGGGCGCGACGTTGCCAACACACTGTTTCCCTTCGTCAACGCAGTGGACAAGGAAATATCAATTAATGGACGCGGCTATCGCGTGGTCGGCGTGTTGGCTGAACGCGACGTTTTTCTTGTGGGCGCCGAGGATCCGAATAATGAAAACAAAGCCGTTTACTTGCCATACTTAACCCTGCGCAAACTCTACCCCGACGTGGATGATAACTTCGTGATGGCCCAGGCGAGACCCGGTCAGATGAAGCCCGCCGTCGAGGAAGTACGCGAACTCTTGCGCCGGCGTCGCAAAGTGGCTTTTGGAAAGCCCGACAACTTCGGTATTTCCACATCCGAACAAATCATCTCTCAGTTTGGCGCGATCACCGGTGGCGTCTTTGCTTTGATGGTAGCTATCTCGAGCGTGGGACTACTGATCGGTGGCATCGGCGTGATGAACATCATGCTGGTGTCGGTTACCGAACGAACGCGCGAGATCGGCGTCAGGAAAGCGATCGGCGCACGGCGACGCGATATCGTGATTCAGTTCTTAATTGAAGCGGCGACGTTGACAGGCATGGGAGGGCTGTTGGGAATAATTGCGGGCGTGATCATAGCGCTACTGATCCAGATGATCATGCCGACCTACATCCCAGCATGGGCACCAATCGTTGGATTTGTCGTTTCGGTGGGATTAGGTCTTACCTTTGGTCTCTGGCCCGCGTGGAAAGCTGCGCGACTGAACCCTATCGAAGCTCTCCGCTATGAGTAAGACAGGTCCAATGTCCAATGTCCAATGTCTGTCTTTGTTTAGAAGACGCGGTTCTGGGAACGTATTAAGACTCGTCTACCTGGCAAAGACAGACTTTGGACATTGGACATTGGACTTCTTACTCGTGCCGGAGCGCGTCGATCGGATCGAGAGCAGCGGCTTTGCGGGCCGGGTAGTAGCCAAAGAAGATTCCTACCGCTGCGGAAAAGACTACCGAGCCAACAATCGCCGGTGTCGACACCATAGTCGGCCAACCGAGCAACTGCGGGATCAGGAACGAGACGAAGAGACCCAGTAAGATACCCGCCATTCCCCCCGTCAAACTCAACACAACCGACTCGATCAAAAACTGAGTTCTAACGGCCGACGAGCGCGCGCCGATCGCCATGCGAATTCCAATCTCGCGCGTACGTTCAGTTACCGAAACCAGCATGATGTTCATGATGCCGATGCCGCCAACAAGCAAAGACACGCTGGCGATGCTTGCCAACAACATGGTCATGATGCTGTTGGTTTCGTTGGCAGCTTCCGCGATGTCCGTCATGTTACGGACGGTAAAGTCGTTTGGTTCATTTCCGCCCAGGTTGTGACGCTGTCGCAGGACCTCTGTTATCTGTTCCTGCGCGGTAAACGTGGCGTCCTGCGAAATCGCGGAAACGTACGCAATCTGCACTCGCTCACTACCGAGAATCTTTTTCTGCACCGACGTGTACGGCGCAAACGCAGTATCGTCCTGATCGCGGCCCTGTGGATCCTGACCTTTGCGGGCCATCACACCAACGATACGAAACGGCAGATCTCTCACCCGCAACGTTTGCCCTATTGGATCTGTTCCCGGAAACAGGTTGTCAGCAATTGTCTGACCGATTACCAGCACCCGCGCTGCGGTACGCACTTCGGTATCGGTAAAAAACGCGCCATCCTGAACATTCCACTTACGAATTTCCGGGTACTGTTCATTGACGCCCTGGATCTGCGTGTTCCAGTTTTGATTGCCAAAAATCAGTTGAGTACGCGTGTTAACTGCGGGCGTGACCATGGACACACTCGGCACTTCACGGCTGATCGCTTCCAGGTCTTCGACAGTTAACGTGTTCGTTCCGGTTTCTCCTGTGCCGCTGCGAACGCCGCCTACGTTCTGGGCGCCTGCACTGACGAAGAGCAGGTTGGTACCAATGCTTGAAATCTGTGCCTGCACTGATGCCTGAGCGCCCTGGCCAATACTGACCATCGCGATCACGGCCGACACACCGATGATGATGCCCAGCATGGTGAGCGCCGCGCGCATCTTGTTGCGGACCAGTGCGCGGAAGGCAATCTTTATGATCATTACTATCGTCATTGAATCAACTTTCCTGCTTCACCACAGAGACACAGAGGACACAGCGACTGCACAAAGGGTTTATGACGGATAATTCTTCGCGCCTTCTCCGTGACTCTCTGTGTCTCTGGGGTGAATTCTTCATAACTTCAATCAGACAATGTTCAGAGTTAGACAATGTTCAGAGTACAAGCTTTAGCTTGCGGCCTTCGGTTACCATCAAGAGCAAGCTAAAGCTTGTACTCTGAACATCTCCGCTATTCCTGATTGTCATCGTCATCAAAATCGAGGTCGCCGTCGGGCATTTGTTTCAATTCTTCTGCTGCATTGCGCGGATTGTCGATCCTGTAATCCTTCTTGATCCTGCCGTCCTTGAACACGATGACACGGTCAGCGTATTCAGCAATGTCATGCTCATGCGTTACCAAAATCAGCGTGATGCCGCGCTCGCGATTTAACCGCTGAAAAATCTCCATCACCTCAACGGACGTACGCGAATCGAGATTACCGGTCGGCTCGTCCGCGAGGATTAATGCCGGATCGTTTACCAAAGAACGCGCGATAGCGACACGTTGTTGCTGTCCGCCCGACAACTGGTTCGGGTGATTACGTTCGCGTCCCACCAAGCCCACCGCAGCCAGTGCCGCCGCTGCGCGACGTTGCCGTTCGGCGGCGTCAACGCCTGCATAAAGCATCGGCAACTCCACGTTCTCCAAGGCCGAAGTTCGTGACAGCAGATTAAATCCCTGGAATACGAAACCAACTTTCTTGTTTCGAATGTCGGCCCGCTCGTCTTTCGACATTGCGGAAACGTCCTGTCCGTCGAGTGTGTAAGAACCTTTGGTCGGGCGATCGAGACACCCAATGATATTCATCGTCGTCGACTTGCCTGAACCTGACGTTCCCATGATTGCCACAAACTCACCCTCGCGAATTGTCAGCGAGATACCGCGTAACGCGTGCACTTCGACATCGCCCATCGTGTAAGTCTTATGAATGTGGTCCAACTCAATCACCGGCCGCGCCGTTGTTTCAGGCACTATGATCCGTCCGGCCAAATCAGTTATTGAAGTGTGAATCTGTGCGCTCATATCGGTTCCTTTAGTGAATCCGCACTCCGCATTCAGCAATCCGCATTCGGCTTACCGCCTGCCGCCGCCGCCTCCCATTCGCGGTGTACCGCCGCCAAAGCCTGGCGCCGCTTGGGTGCTCTGAGTACGAGCTGCACTGGTCACGTTCTGGCCAGTGATGACGGTGTCACCTTCCTGCAGGTTTCCTTCGACTACTTCGGTAGCTGCACCATCACTGAGACCAACCGTGATGCGACGCCGTTCAGGTTTTCCTTCCTGGCCCATTACCCAAACAATTCGTGTTTGACCCGGCAGAACAGGCGCACTCGGCGGAGCAAAGTTGCTGGCACGTTGCCCGCCTGACTGCGCCCTGTTCTGTTCAGCAGCATTGCCCCCCGCATCTGCTGCTTCCTGGCCCTGGGAAGACCGTCGGCTATTTCGTTGTCCATCTTGTCCGTTCGCGCCGCCGGCTCGCTGGCGTTGACCGTTGCCGGTTCGCTCAGCGTCTTGCGGTGTGAACCGCAGCGCGGCGTTGGGGACTCTTAATACGTTGTTGCGCTCGTCAATCGTGAACGTCAGGTTGGTGGTCATCCCCGGTTTGAGTTTCTCTTCCGGATTGCTGACTTCAATCGCGACGTTATAGGTAACGACGTTCTGCGTGTTTACCGGGTTGAGCCGGATCTGTTGAATCTTTCCTGTAAAACTCTGGCTGGGAAACGCGTCAACCGTAAACTGAACGCCCTTCGCTTGCTCCACCAGACCAATGTCTGCCTGATCGATGTTCGCGATCACCTGCATCTGCGTCAGATCGTTTGCAATGGTGAACAGGGTAGGCGCTGACAACGATGCGGCCACAGTCTGACCAACGTCGACGTCACGCGACACCACCACACCGTCAATGGGTGAAGTAATAGTGGTCTGCTGCAAACTGATTTGGGCCAATTGCAACGCTGCCTGTGCCTGCTGCACCTGTGCTTCGGCGGCCTGCACCTGGGCTTGAGACTGCTGCACCTGTGCCTGCGATTGCTGCACCTGCGACTGCGACTGGGCCATCCCGGCCTGCGTCGCAGACTGCTCACTCAGCATTGCCTGGTTAAGTTGCGCGGCGGCCTGCTCATGCCTGGCTTGTGCCGACTTATAGGCTGTATTAGCGATGTCGTATTCGCGCTGAGCAATCACACCCGCTTTTAGTAATGACTCCTGTTGACGAAGAAACGCGAGCGCGTCATCGCTCTGCGCTTTCATCACCGCCAGATTCGCGCGCGCACTCAATACACCCGCCGCCTGGTTCTGGACCGTTGATTTCGCCGCTACTGTTTGCGCCTGTGCGTTGCCAACTCCGGCACGCGATTGCAGGACACCGGCTCGGGCCTGTGCCAAACCAGCGCGCGCCTGCTCAAGGTTCGCTCGCGCACTGATGACCTGCGCTTGAGCCTCTGAAGGATCGAGCTGCGCGATCACCTGTCCTTTTTTAACTCTGGAATTGAAGTCGACATTCAGCGCCGAGATGGTTCCGGACGCCTGGCTACCAACGAGTACCGTAGTCACCGCCTGAAGTGTTCCGGTCGCGGTAACTGTGTTGCGCAAATTGCCTCGCTCCACACGTGCCGTCATGTATTGAGCCGCACTGGACTGAGTACTCCGGAAGCCAAAGCCAATAGCTACAACAGCAGCCATTGCAACCAGCGCCACGACATAACGTCTACGGCCGGCGACAGCCAGTTTCATCCAGCTCTTCGCTTTGCCAACTAACGCCGTCGGCGATGGTAAGGGGGCGGTTTTAATGATTTCGGTGCTCATAACCAACTAGACACCGAGGCGGCGAGGTTGGTTACATCAAAGGAAAATAGCCTCTTCGAAAACGGATTTACCATTGGTCATTTCACATTTTTCATTTGTCATTGAAAAACAATAACCCGCTGAGTAAGCGGGTTCGTCACAGTGGGTTAGTTGTGAATATGAAGTAGGTCTGAAAGCGAGATCTCATTCTTGTGATTCGTGGATCGTATTTAACCGATCGATAAACACGATCCACGAAATACACGAACTACACGAAACCGAAATGAAAAATGACAAATGTGAAATTATGTGAAATGACAAATGGTAAATCTGCCATTTCACACTTGTTTAACTTGACTCAACCAAGTCGACCAGAGGGATATCCGATGTGTATATGCGGACCGGTGGAAACGCCGGGAATAGCGCCGCGGAATGCGAGAAATGGAATTCCCTTACTTTGCAGGAAAGCGATCAGAGCACGACCTTCGGCACTGTCCGGATGAACACCTACGTCAGCCGAGTTCCGATGGTCCCAGCCCATCGCATTATGGGTAGCGCTCTGTCCCATCGTGCTGATCGGAAGTGGTCGGCCGAAATTGCTCGAGAAGAATGCTTGAACGCTGGAGATGTTTGAGAGGGCCCAGCCGGCCATCCCGTAATAGCGCATGGAGACCCGTTGTATAAGCTGGCGCGACTGCGCTGCCTGTGCCTTGGCCAGGGCCTTCTCAGTTTTTTCCGCCTGCTGGATCTGGACAATTAAATTGTCGGAATCGGCGATCTGTTTCTTCGTCGCATCGAGCCTCGATTGTGCTGCGGCGATTTCCTGTTCCGCTGCAGTCAGCTCATTGCGAGCGATTAAACCATCAGCCACCAGCTTCCGAAGCTGCTCAGCTTTCGCGGTGGCATTTGCGACTTCCTGCTCCTGAAACTTAACGACTTCCTGAGCGCTGTTTTTGTACGCTTCGGTGGCAGAAATTAACTCCGAACGTGTCTCAGCAAGCTGGTTTTTTGGAGTCTTTTTGGACGCCTGTGCGGATGCCGCGACGGGCAACGCCAGCGCTATTAAAAGGACAGGAAATAGGGTCTTTATTTTCATCATTTATCAGGAGTTAAAGTGCCCAACTAGCAAGACACTTAAGATGATGAAATGGTTACGCCGGATGCCTGAAAAAGGTTCCCCTAACCAAGTCGAATGTCCAATGTCCAATGTCCAATGTCGGTGTTTTTGGCCGAAATATCCAAGGTTTTGGCCGAGGACTCGCAGTAGTCACCTTGAATGAAATGAACGCGATTCGGTACACAGACATTGGACATTGGACACGCGACATTGGACCAGTTTTTCAACCCCACGTGTAACCCTTTCGGGGCTTTAGGTGTCTAGCTGAGTACGGGAGGCTAAGTGAGCCTCTACTATTACGTTTAGAATTAGGAGTATCAAGGATGAAAAAGTTTTCAAGGATAAAAATGCTCGCACTAGTCTCCCTGTCGAGCATCGTGCTGCTTGCTTCCGTTGCGTTTGCACAGACGACCGGTAGCACCCAGAACAACACTGAAAAAGCTCGTGGCGAGTGGCGCGGGCAGGGTCGACGCGGCGGTCACCGTGGCTTTGGTAAAGGTCACATGGGCGGCGGCGGATTTCGCAACCTCAACCTGACTGAAGATCAGAAAGCACGAATGAAGCAGATCAGGGAAAGTTTTGGCGAACGCACCAAGTCTCTTCGTGAACAGCTCCGTGCCAAGCACCAGGAGTTGCGTCAGGCTGGGCAGGGCGGTACGTTCAACGAAGCACTGGCCACGCAGGTACTTTCTCAGGAAGCTACCCTGAAGGCGAAAATGATGGGTGAGCAGTTCAAACTGCGGCAGGAGATGCTCTCGGTCTTGACTGCCGAACAGCGAACTCAGTTGGAACAACAGCGTGAACAGCGCAAAGCCCGGCGCGGCGAGTTCCGAGGACGACGCGGAACACAGGCCCCGCAGGTTAACTAACACGAATGGGAGGCGGGTCCGGAAAGCGTTCCCGCATCCGCCCTCCCGATTCGCACTGCATTGGCGCATGGCATGGGCTAACCGTCCAGGCCATTGAGGAACGCTACTGGATAACGATCACAAAGGCGGGGATTACGAGCACAGCTCAGATCTCGAGTTGGCAAAGCGTGCAAACGCGGGTGACGAAGACGCGTTCGGTGAGATCGTGCGACGTTACAGCCCGCGCGTTTTCCATTTCGCCAGTAGGTTTTTCAGGCAGCGCAGTCTGGTCGAGGAAGCGGCCCAGGAAGTTTTCCTGAAGGCGTTTACCCAGCTCGGCAGCTACGAAGGCCGCGGGTCGATGGAGGGATGGTTTACAAAAATAACGACCAACACCTGCTTGAACTTACTGCGAAGCGCGAAGCGACGGCCGGAGATGACGGTGTCAGATTTGAGTGAAGATGAAAGTGGTTGGCTGGAAAACAAATACTCGGGTGCGGCTGAAGAAGAATTCAAATCGAGTGAACGCAGTAAAGTCGCCGCGGACCTGACGGAAAAAGTGTTAGAGACTATGTCACCTGACGATCGCCTGGTGTTGACACTGGTTGACGGCGAGGATGCGCCGGTGAAAGAAGTCGCGGAGTTGACTGGCTGGTCGGAATCGAAAGTTAAGGTTCAGGCGTTTAGAGCGCGGAAGCGAATGCGTGAAGCGGTGGAAAAACTATTAGGCAAGTAAGGTTATATAGCTGAAGAGGAAAAGATGAGCGAGCAACACATTACCAGCATTCTCGAGAGCATTCGTTTTGCAAGTCTAAGCGAGAGCGACCATTTGAGAATTCGCGCCCATACCGCCAACTGCGACGATTGTGCGCGGGCCTACAGGGTTGCGTCCGTTTCGGCGTCACTCCTGCAAAATCGAATGGCTGAAACTTTTGAGCCGTCGCCGTTTTTCCACACGCGCGTGTTGGCCGCGGTACGCGAGAAGCAAAACGAAGGACCGGCCTTTGCCAGATTGTGGCGCGCCGCCGGGGCATTGGTTTCCTCGATGGCCGCAGCGGTCGTATTGTTTGCAGTTTTAAGTTTCGGCGTACTGGATCAGCAGTCACTTCCAACTGACGCGTCGGCGCATGCATATTCAGCGGAGGCGTTGATTCTGGATGACGTTGAAGAAGAGCAAACAGATGGTCAGGTTCTCAGTACCCTTTACGAAGCAGACGAGTAAAGCGAGGTTACGATGAACATAAACAGCAAGAGCAAATGGCAGGTGCGGATAGCGGCGCTACTGATCTTCGTGATCGGTTTTGCGGGCGGCGCACTGGCATTCAATGCTTATCAAAAGTGGTCGCGTACGCGGGATCCTCGCGGCGGTGACCGCGCCGCGCGCTTTGAAGCCATGCTCGATCGTCTGCAACTTTCAAACGATCAAGAGACCCAGGTCAAACAGATACTCGACGAAACGCGGCAGCAGCTTGATGGTCTGAGAAAAGAATCCGAGCCACGGTTTGACGCGATCCGTCAACAGGCTGACGAGCGTCTGCAAAAAGTTTTGTCAGCTGAACAGTGGAAGCAGTTTCAACAGGAACGGGAATCGATGCGCGGGCGTGGTCGGCGTGGACGCGGTCGCGATGGAAATCGTTAGCAGACTCTATTTGTGTTATTTCGTGTAATTCGTGTAATTCGTGGATCGTTTTAAGTGCTGGCGAAAAAGCGATCCACGAATTACACGAATTACACGAAACAACACGAAAGCTACTTCATCTTCGCTATGATCGCATCGGCAAACTCGGCAGTGTTGGCAGTCCCGCCGATGTCGCGCGTACGGACTTTACCTTCCTTGAATACACCCAACATCGCGTTCTCAACTTTGTCCGCCGCCTCGCGTTCGCCGATGTGACGCAACATGAGAATTCCTGACTGCAACAACGCCGTCGGATTAGCGATTCCCTGGCCGGCAATGTCAGGTGCAGATCCATGCACGGCTTCAAACACCGCTCCCAACTCGCCGATATTTGCTCCTGGCACCAACCCGAGACCACCGATTAATCCCGCACACAGGTCGGAAACAATGTCGCCATACAAGTTCTCCAACAGCATGACGTCAAACTGTTCCGGACGCATCACCAGCTGCATGCACGCGTTGTCGATGATCTTGTCGTCTGCGATGATCTCCGGATATTCCGTAGCAACTTTTCTGAAGCAGTCCAGAAACAGCCCGTCGGACAGTTTCATGATGTTGGCTTTATGTCCGCAGGTGATCTTCTTGCGACCTTCGCGCCGCGCAAACTCAAACGCAAAACGCGCCACGCGTGTAGAGGCTTTTTCGGTAATGATCTTTAGGCTCTCGACGACTCCCGGAATTACTACGTGTTCGAGACCTGCATAAAGGCTCTCGGTGTTTTCTCGTACGATGACCAGATTCAGCTCAGGGTAACGACACGGTACGTTTGGCAACGCGCGAATAGGCCGCACGTTGGCGTAGAGATCAAGCGCTTTGCGTAGCCCAACGTTTACCGAAGTGAAGCCTTTGCCCACTGGTGTAGTGACTGGACCCTTCAGCGCAACTTTGTTTCGTTGGATCGATTCGAGCAGTTCTTTGGGCAGTGTCTCGCCAAACTTTTCGAGTGCTTGAGCGCCCGCGTAATGCGTCTCCCATTCAATCTGAGCACCGGACGCTTCGATGATGCGCACCACGGTGGAAGCCACTTCAGGGCCAATGCCGTCGCCAGGAATCAGTGTGATACGATGAGCCATCTTTCGATTGCGGATTTCAGATTTCGGATTTCAGATTTAGTCTTCAGAAACCGGAGTTTCCGCTGTCTCCCTACCTGAATTTAAATGTTTGAACAGGATAAGGCTATGACCGGCAACTGACAACTCGGGGATTGCGGATTGCTGATTGCGGAATGCGGATTGGCACCGAGTTCGGTCGCTAGCGACTGTTTATATGATTGAACTTCCAAAAATTTCAGACGTCGTAATTATCGGCGGTGGTGTGATCGGGCTCGCAATTGCCCGTGAGTTGTCGCGTCGCGGTGTGCGCGATGTCACGCTAATCGAACGCGCTGGACTCGGCGCCGAAGCATCGTCTGCGGCGGCGGGCATGCTCGCGCCACAAGCAGAGGCCAATCAGGCAGACGCATTCTTTCATCTCTCTTGCCGCAGCCGTGACATGTACCCGGGATTCTCAGCGGATCTTCTGTCTGAAACCAGAATCGACATTGAGTTGGAAACGACGGGCACGCTGTATCTCGCTTTCACCGAACACGATGCCCGCGAACTTCAGGAACGTTACCAATGGCAATTGAAAGCCGGGCTGCCGGTTCAAATGCTTACCCCCGCAGAAGCTGGTGAGTTGGAGCCCAACATCGCATCCGAGGTCCAGTTCGCGTTGAAGTTTCCGTTTGATACCCAGGTAGAAAACAGAAGACTGGTGACCGCGTTGTCGGTGGCAACTCAAGAAGCGGGGGTTCGTCTCGTTACCGACACAACTGTCACCTCACTGAATATCAAAGACGGCAAAGTTCTGGGTGTAAAAACAACCGGCGGCAGCGTTGCGACGGAAAACGCGGTCATCGCAAGTGGAGCCTGGGTCTCCGCGTTAGCGGCGGACAAAGCTCTGCCGGATATCGGCATCGAACCAGTTCGCGGTCAAATGCTCTGTTTTGACGCCAATCCGCCGGTAACTCGTCATGTGATTTACAGCCCGCGTGGTTACGTGGTTCCGCGAAGAGACGGGCGGTTATTGGCGGGTTCGACGACAGAATTTGCCGGTTTTGATTGTAGGGTTACAGCGGCTGGCATTCAGTCAATCACGAACGCCGCGTTGGAAATCTGCCCCGTCGTGAGCCGTTTGTCGCTGGCAGCCTCGTGGGCTGGATTGAGACCGCGGGCTGCCGACGGTTTGCCTGTACTCGGGCCGTGTGCTGAAATTGCAGGAGTTTTCTACGCCACCGGCCATTATCGTAACGGAATCCTGCTGGCTCCGTTGACTGGCGAAATACTGGCGTCGGCGATTATGGGGAATGCCCGGGATCCCATATTAGAAATGTTCTCCCCTGATCGTTTCGGAACGGTAAACCGTAGAGACTATCAAGGTGTTCGCTGACAGTTAAGAATTGGGAGGACGGATTAGAACCGGGAGCGATAGCGACCGGGTCTCGTTCACCGTAACGACTACCCGGTCGCTTGTTGCGCATATTTACACTTATTTCTTTATGAAGCTTTTTAAATTTACTACCTGCACTTTTCTGGTCCTGTTAACAACGGGCATGTCTATGCTGGGTCAAACACCCGTGCGGACGAGTATTGCCCCAGTCGCAGACACTACGTCAGCCAAGGCCGATACTCGATCGGCGGAAGTTCTCTTTGACGAAGTTAATACTTACGTCGACAAGAAATTCGAGGAGTTCAACAAACGCAAGACGGCGTATGACCCGGCACTCGAAACCAAAACGCGGCTGGAACAAAAGGAACTCGCGGCCAAGTATGCGGCCGTCTTAAAGACGCGCACTCTCGAAGAGCACAACCTGTATCACCTGGGCATGCTCCAGCACATCGCCAAGGATGCCGACGCCGCACTCGAGACGATGCTTCGCTACGTGCAGAGTAAAGACGCCAAAGGTGTAAACGCACAGAATGCCCGAGCGGTAGTAGTTTTGTATGCGACTAAGAAGAACCTGATCCCCGAGGCGGAAAGCGCGGTGGAAGCGTTTGCCAAAAACCAGCCACAAAACCTGCTGGAGTGGTTTGGAATGGAGACGTTGATCACAGAAGCCCATAAGAAGAATAAGGACTACGAGGGCATGCTGAAACATGCCAAGGAGATGTTGAAGGTAGCCAAGCTTGTGGCCGCTGATAAGACTTTCAACCCGTACCGGCGTGACGATCTACTTTATAAGTCTACTTCCTTAATCGGTGAGGCTCATCTCCATCGGAACCAAAAAACTGAAGCGATTGACGCGGCCCGAGAGCTTCGCAAAATGGCGGTCACGCTGCCTTCCGCAAATCTCTTAAAGCTGGCCAATGCGCTGATGAGAATGGATGCTACATTTGATCCACGAAATCTACTGGACGAGACGTGGTTGACGAAGGGAGGCACCCTGCCCGATCTGCATTCCACCGATTGGATCGATCAGAAGCCGGTGAAGCTTTCGGAACTTCGTGGTCAGGTGGTCCTGTTGGATTTCTGGGCCACGTGGTGTAGTCCCTGCCGGTATTCTCTTCCGAAGTTTCAAAGTCTGCATGAACAATTCAATGCCAAAGGCCTGGTGGTGCTCGGTCTGACCAATTATTTCGGTAACGTTAACGGCAAGAAGGTAACGCCGGCGCAGGAGCTCGCTTACCTGAAAACTTTCAAGAAGGACAACGGCTTAACGTACGGCATTGTTGTTTCCGACACGGAGTTGAACGACCGCAACTACGGAGTGGCTTCTATTCCGATGTCGTTCCTGATAGACCGCGAGGGAAACATTCGGTTCATCGCTCTCGGCGCTTCTGAACCGGAACTGGCGGCGCTGGAGAAAATGGTAAAGAAGGTTGTTGAAGAGCCGGTCAAGGATGAACCGGCAAACATTGTTACGCTGAGCGACAAAGCTCATCGGGCTTTAAAATAATGGAACACGTAACTCCGTTCACAGTTGGTGTCTCTTTTCTCGCCGGCATTCTTTCATTTCTGTCGCCGTGTGTTTTGCCGCTGGTGCCTGGTTACATCTCCTTAATTTCGGGTGTGAGTGTTGATGGCCTGAAGGAAGGCGTCAATAGTCGCCGCGCTGTAATTGTGAATTCGCTGGCGTTCAACGCCGGCATCTCAATTATTTTTGTCGCTCTCGGAACTACGGCGGGCCTTGTGGGTGCTGCGATTCTCAATAACTCATGGGTGAGGATCATTGGCGGTCTCGTCATAATTGCGTTTGGACTGCAATTGATTGGACTGCTGAAAATCGGTGCGCTTTACAAAGACACTCGGATGTTCTCTGACGAGAAGCCGCGCGGAATCCTTGGATCGTTAACCTTGGGCCTCGCCTTCGCAGCGGGCTGGACACCATGCATCGGCCCGATCCTCGGTGGAATAATCGGACTCGCTGCCACCTCGGGCGGCTGGAAAAGCGGACTGATCCTCTCCAGCTTCTATTCCGCGGGATTAGCCATCCCGTTCTTGTTCACGGGTCTCGGCATCAACAAGTTTTTGAGTTTCTACGGCAAGTTTCGCAGGCACCTGCACAAGGTAGAAGTTGTTTCCGGCGTGGTTCTGATCATGATCGGTTTGTTGGTAATGACTAATCGCGTGACGGTTTTGAATAGCGCCTGGTTGGCGAGTGTCCTCCCGAATCTGGAGTCGCGTTTAAAACTGAACGACGGTACACCGCCTGCCACCGCTGTTAATGCGAATACGAAACCAGCACCCGATGTGCAGTTCGCAAAACTCGATGGTGGAAGTCTGCGTCTGAATGATCTGCGTGGTCGCGTGGTAGTGCTGAACTTCTGGGCCACCTGGTGCATTCCGTGTCGTGCCGAAATTCCCGCATTGAGTGCCATGCAGAAGGCCATGGAAGGCGAAGGGCTGACCGTTGTGGGAGTCTCCTATGACGACACGGCAGACTTGATTCAGGAGTTTCAGAAAGACCTGAAACAGGAATATACCGTGGTCCTGGGTGGTAAAGAGGTTGGCTCACAGTTGCCGGCATCACCTTTACCGACGACATATATAATTGACCGTCAGGGTCAGATCCGTGAGAAGTTTATCGGCGAAAGAAGCCAGGCTGCATTTGAAGCAGTGATTAAGCCTTTGCTGCAGGAAAGCGTGACCACGGCTCAGAAATAGCGGAGAAGTTCAGAGTACAAGCTTTAGCTTGCCCCCTTGGGAGAAATACTATGTTGAAATCAGCTCCATTAACCTTTGCTCTCCTCATGATCATTTCAGTGGCCGCAGTCGCGCAGAACACCGCGACTCCAACCGCGCAGAGCACCCCGACTCCAGTCGCTCAAGCCGGGCACGAATACTCACCGCTGGTTGAAAAGACTGTTAACTACAAAAACTGGACGCTGAATGACATCAAGACCGATAAGCCGGTAGACCTACGTGCGGCAGTGCAGGGTAAGAAGCTGGTGATGGTGGTCTACTTCGCCCCGTGGTGTGGCAACTGGCGTCACGAAGCGCCTGTAGCTGCGCGACTGTACGAGAAGTATAAGAACCAGGGCTTTGAAGTGATTGGCGTAAGCGAGTACGGTTCGCGCGATGAGGTTAAAAAGTTTTTTGGCGATGCCGGCGCACCATACACTGTAGTTAGTGAATCAGAAACTCGAGAAGATCGAGAGAAGACTCCCCACTATGGTTATCGACAACTGACAGGTGATACCCGTCGATGGGGATCGCCGTGGAACATCTTTCTCGAACCGGCGTTGTTGGCCAAGACCGGCGACCTGTTGACGCAGAAGGCCTGGGTCGTGAACGGCGAGTTAATTGAAGAGGAAGTGGATAAGTTTATTGCCGAACGACTGAAAGGCAATACCGCCGCGCTTGAGCCTTGTAAACAATAGGCCCTGCACACGAAGTCGAGATGATTACGGATCAGAACCGGGAGCGATAGCGACCGGGTCACCCGTTTGGGCAAAAAGTTTCTGAATTTGCACAAATTATTAGGATCGCGGCCGAAGTGACCAGGTCGCTAGCGCTCCCTGTTTTAACCCGAAGCCTCCCCAGTAGACTCGATCAATCGTTATACGCTCGCTCGGACACGTTTATGTTTGGGGTCACGCCATCTTTAGCACTGCGGATAATTTTCTGGACAGTTGCACTGTTAATTAGCGGTCAATCCGCGCCACCAGAACAACGCCGTTCACAGAGCTCTCCTTCGACGCCAGCAGCTTCTGCGACACCTACTCCTGACGCTCGCATCGATCGTCCCACAAGTGAACCCTACACCGGCAGTCTTTCAATCTTCGAAGATCCGAAGCGCGCCGAGAACCTTCAGATTGATCGCGTCATGGATTTGTTGGGTATCCGGCCGGGTTCGGCCGTCGCCGACATCGGTGCCGGTAGCGGCTGGTTTACCGTAAGAGCCGCGCAACGTGTTGGATCGAATGGAACCGTCTACGCCGTCGACATAAATCAGGAATACGTTAATCACATTAAGGCCCGCGCGGAGAAAGAGAGCTTCAATAACATCCGGGCTGTTCTAGGGAAGGAAGATGACCCGGCGCTGACCGCCAACAGCGTGGATTCGATTTTGATCCTGAAGACGTATCACGAGTTTTCGAAACCCATCAACATGATGCTGGCGATGCGCAAAGCCATGCGCAAAGACGCGCTGCTCGGAATCATCGACAAGAACGGCGAAGGAGACGATCACGGTCTGGATGCGGAGAAGGTGATCGAAGAAGCCGAGCGCGCGGGCCTGGTATTGGTCTCTCAACACGACTTCGTAAAACCAGACAGGGTGGACTACTTCCTCATCTTCCGAAAGACAGCCGCGCCATAAGTCAGAACGACATAGGCCCGAATGGGCCGGCAGTGAATAGCCGCGCGCGTGAGCGCGTGGTGACTGTCAATTGCAACTGCGGAGGCCTGAAGGGCCGGCAGTTGTTTTGGTTGTATGGTCTCTGTCGGTCGTTCGGACCTCAGGCTGTGCTCCTTCGGCACCACGCGCTTACGCGCATGGCTATTAACTGCCGGCCCGTCGGGCCTTAGGCAAAGGCGAGCCGCGTTATCCTTTTCCTCGGTTCGCTGGTAAGATTTGCGATTCTTTGTGAGCCTGTAGGTCCACGTGTGCCAAATGAAACTTCGTCTTCTCTACCACGGTCACTGCTTCGATGGGGTAGCCTCGGCCGCCACTTTCACTCGCTTCTACCGCGAACGCATTCATCCGAATGCGGAAGTTGATTACACGGGCCTGTTACATCGCCCGGGAAACCTGTTTGACTTCGGCTTGTTGGATGGCGACGAGAACGCCATCGTCGACTTCAAGTATGCAGCTACAGAGAAACTGACCTGGTGGTTTGATCATCACGAGTCGGCGTTTCTGACACCTGAAGACGAGGCACACTTCCGGGCTGACAAGTCCGAGAAGAAGTTTCTTGATTTTACTCGTAAGTCTTGCACCGAGTTCATCGCCGACGTGGCGCGCGAGAAATTTGGATTTAACGATGAACCGATCAAAGAGCTGGTCCATTGGGCGCATATTATCGACGGCGCGCTTTATGAATCGCCCGCTCAATGCGTCGAGTTGAAGGAACCGGCCTTGCAGTTGATGCAGGTGATCGAGTCAGTACCCGACGATAGCTTTGTGGAATGGGTTATTCGCGAGCTAACGGTGAAGTCGTTAAACGAAGTTGCCACCAGCAACGAGGTGCAAGCGCGCCTTCAGCCAATGCTTGAGCAGCACCGGAAAACGCTCGAGACGATTCGGGAAAAGGCGCGTGTGACCGGACCAGTTGTTCATTTCGATCTGGTAGAGGAAGGCTACGACGGCTTCAACAAGTTCATTCCTTACTACCTGTTTCCAGAAGCCACATATTCGGTGGCGCTTACACGCGGCTCGCAGCGCACTAAGATTTCGGTAGGTTCAAATCCATGGGCGCCACGTCCTCGCTGGCACAACATCGCGAAGATCTGCGAACGCTACGGCGGCGGAGGGCATGCGGTGGTGGGAGCGATCTCATTCAAGCCGGAAGAAGTTGAAGAGGCGCGACAGGCGGTGCGGGAAATAATCACGGAATTGTCAGAATGCGCTGATAGTGATATCAATCAGTTATGAACTTGCATCCTCTCGGTTTGGTCGTGCTCGTTGCGGTGCTGTTCGCTCCCGTTTATGTGCACGGTCAGGCCACCTCATCATGTCCGGCGGTGTGGGTCAATGGACCTACGAGTGATGTGCCTCATGGCAAACCCATCGTCTTTAGCGCCCGTTTAAATCCGAATGCCACATCGCGCCCGGAATTCCGTTGGGAAATCTCTGCGGGAACAATCGTGTCTGGGCAAGGTACGGCCAGTATTACTGTTGACACTGCAGGATTAGGTGGGGTGACGGTGACCGCGCGGGTTATCGTGTCAGGAATAGCAACTCTTTGTTCAACTGAGGCCTCACGTTCAGCCAATGTGTACCCTGAAGGCATTATCTGCGGTTTGCCTTTTGATAACTACGGGGACATTAACTTCGAGGATGAACAGGCCCGCCTGGACAACTTTGCCATTCAACTTACGAACGAGCCTGATGCAACTGGATACATCTTCGTCTATGCGGGACGACGCACGTACGAAGGTGAAGCTGAAGAGCATCTGATTCGGGCCCGGCGCCACTTGGTCGAGTACAGGGAGATTGATCCGGATCGGGTTGTGACAGTTAACGGAGGGTATAAAGAAGAGTTTCAGACTACTCTCATCATAGCCCCGAAAGGTGCGCCCGCTCCCGTTGCTATGCCTGACCTTTCACCCTATGAGATAGAGCTGACCAAGCCTGTTCCAAAACCCCGCCGTAAGAAACAAAGCAGTTAGTCTTATTGGAACTATTTGAGGACGCTGGTGTCTAAAACACTGTGCACTGTTGGTTCAGCAAATTAAACAGCACAATAACACTTGCCGTCTGTATTGGCGCGATATCAGTCGCCGCTTGTTCCTCTTCAATTCCCGCCCCGACTTCAGCACGGCCCAATGTCGCCGCGTCTACGGCAGAATCTCCTGCAGCCACAAATAAGTTTCCGGTCATCCACGTCTTCGTCGCGCTCTGCGACAACATAAATCAGGGGATTGTTCCGGTTTCCGCGAGTTTGGGAAATGGCGATAACCCGACAACCAATTTGTACTGGGGCGCTGCTTTTGGAATCAGAACGTTCTTTTCCAGGAGTAAAGAGTGGGAACTGGTTTCGCAGTCGAGCCCGAGGACCGAGGTGTTGGAGCGCCTTGTCTTCAAACACAGGCAACGCGAGCTCTACATGGTTGCCGATGCCTATCGAGGGAAAGAGATTCGGAAAACAACGGTGGACTTTCTTGAATCCGCTGCGGGACGCGCGGGAGAAACTATCAAGGTCAGGACCAGAAACGGAGAGGTTGACCTGCATACACATGGAAGCGCCGACCTCGTTGCTTACATTGGGCACAACGGCCTGATGGATTTCGACTTGCCGGCATCGCCAACTGGCCGCGACCCGCGGGAACGGAGGGCGATCATTCTCGCGTGTGCCAGCAAGCAGTATTTCGACAAGGCGCTGATTAAAACTGGCGCCACGCCACTCTTATGGACCACCAATTTGATGGCTCCGGAAGCTTACGTTCTGGCTGCGGCGATTGACGGTTGGGCGAATAGGGAGAGTGACGAAGCAGTACGTGCTCGCGCTGCCGCCGCTTATCACAAGTATCAGAATTGTGGATTAAAAGCGGCTAATCGATTGTTTGCGACCGGATGGTAGTTCAGGAGGCAGGCGGCAGGAGCAGTCGGCAGGCGGCAGGAGCAGGAGCAGGAGCCGTGCGAGTAGACAATGTTCAGAGTACAAGCTTTAGCTTGCTCGGCAACGCAGCCAAGCAACCTGAAGGTTGTACTCTGAACATTGTCCGGTCGCACGGCTCCTGCCTCGTGCTCCTGCCGCCTGTTTTACCGCGCCATCAAAGCTTCAATCTCTTCCGCCTGTTTCGGCACTTTCGTTGTTAAGACGCGTGGGCCATTGTTAGTGCACAACACGTCGTCTTCAATGCGCACTCCTATTCCCAAATACTTCTCAGGCACGTCCTTCGTATCGGGGGCGACATAGATTCCCGGTTCAATCGTCATTACCACTCCGGGTTCGAGCGCCCGCGATTTCTTGTTCTGGTAATACGCACCCACGTCGTGAACATCGACGCCAATCATGTGTCCCAGGCCGTGCATATAAAACTGCTCGTACTTCTTCTCCTTGATGAGTTCATCAGGCTTGCCCTGCAACAGTCCCAGCTCAACCATGCCCTCGGTTAAAACCTCGATCGAATGCTGCTTTAGTTGTTCGTGCGTGTTGCCGGGTTTCACCATGTTCACACATGACACCTGGGCCTTCAGCACGAGGTCGTAGATCTCCCGTTGCGCGGCGGTATACCGGCCATTAATCGGAAACGTGCGCGTGATGTCAGACGCGTAGCCTTTGTACTCGGCTCCGGCATCTACCAGTAACAACTCGCCGTCACGCAGTTCCGCATCGTTGTTGATGTAATGAAGCACGGTGGCATTGGCCCCCGCACCCACGATCGACGTGTAAGCCGGACCAGCCGCGCCACGCCTTCGAAATATTTGTTCGATCAGCGCTTCGATCTCGTATTCCTTCATGCCGGGTCGCACGGCCTTCATTGCTTCGACGTGCGCCTCGGCTGCAATGTCGGCCGCGGTCTGCATTAGTTCGATTTCTTCGTCACTCTTGACCACGCGCATCTCGTGAATAATCGTTGCGGGATCAATGATCGTTTGCGGTACCTCTATCGGCTTGCGATTTAAAGTACGCACGCTGGCGATTTTTTCGATTAGCAGTTTGTCGATTTCCGGGTTGACTCCCAGCCGGTAATAGAGCTTTTCGGCGCCGTCCAGTATGTCGAGCAGCTTGTCTTCAAACTCTTCAACTGGAAAAGCCTCATCAGCCCCCAGGTCCTTCTTTGCGCCTTCCACGCCGGCCCTACGACCCACCCAGATTTCCTGCGCCGGATCTCGCGGGCGCACAAACAACGTGTACTTCTGTGCTCTTCCGGGAGCGATCACGGCAAATGAATCCGGTTCCTCAAACCCGGTCAGGTAAAAAAAGTCCGAATCCTGACGGAAGCGAAAATGGAGATCATGAGAACGCGTAATTTCACGTGCGCTGGGAATGATGGCGATCGAATCCTGGTCCATCCGACGCATGAATTCGGCAAGTTGGGGTCGAATCATCGAGACTGCTCCTTAAACTAGATGAATGGTTTGGGAGATTATTGTAACTGAGAGGAATAAACGGGCGAAACGAGAAGCCAAAGGCGCGCAGCGCCGACAGTTAATAGCCACGGCCCTAAGGCCGGGGCAAGTAACAATCGATCCGACTAGGTCCGAAGGACCGGCACTATAACCGCGCCTGTTCCGATTAATGCCGGCCCTTCGGGCCTCCTTAATCAAGGGTACGGTTCCCACGCGCTCACGCGCGTGGCTATTGACTGATGGCCTTTCAGGCCTAAGAAGTGACGGCCTTCGGGCCTGACGGGTTAGTCAACCTAGTCGCAAAACGTAGTTTGTTAGATAATCAGCACCAATGTCGGTTCAAACGCTGCCACAAACGAAGACCCGCGAGATCGTTTCTTACGCTCCTGCGACAGGAAAAGAGCTAGGTCGCGCGCGATTGTGCTCCGCGGAAGATGTTCGAGAAGCGGTGCGGCGTGCACGCACGGTACAACCAGCATGGGCCAGTTTGTCATTTCGCCAGCGCGCGAAGGTCATACTCAAGGCCCGTGAGCTGATGCTGAAGGAACGTGACGAGATAGCTGAGCTGGTGTCACGCGAAACCGGCAAGCCCGCAACAGAAGCGTTGTCGATGGAAATTGTGCCCACCCTCGACGCCATGCACTACTTCGCACACGCGGCGGAAAACTTGCTGAGATCGACAAAGATAGATATAGGCCAGTACGGCAAAATGGGCCGCTCCTCTCGGATCGTTTATAAGCCGCTGGGCGTCGTCGGGATCATTTCTCCCTGGAACTTTCCTCTCGCAACACCCGCAGACGAAATAGTGATGGCGTTGATGGCGGGCAATGCAGTGGTACTAAAACCCAGCGAATTGACACCACTCATTGCTCTCAAGATTGGTGAACTGTTCAGTCGCTCCGGTTTGCCAGCAGGTTTGCTCGAAATTGTTACCGGAGACGGATCGACAGGCGCAGCTCTCGTCGATGCCGGCGTCGAAAAGATCATGTTCACAGGCAGTGTGGCCACCGGGAAGCGCGTCGCCGAGGCGGCAGCCAGACACCTGACACCCGTGGTTCTTGAGTTGGGCGGGAAAGACCCGATGGTTGTGCTTGAGGACGCAAACATTGAGATTGCGGCTCGGGGCGCTGTGTGGGGCGCTTTTGCCAACGCCGGCCAGGCGTGTGCGTCAGTCGAACGCTGTTACGTTCACGACTCAGTGGCAAAACAGTTTATCGAGCAGGTAGTAAAAGAAACTCGCCTGCTCAAACAAGGCGCTGATGGCGGCTTCGACGTGGGTGCAATGACTAACGAGCGGCAGCTTCACATCGTCGAAGATCATGTGCGCGATGCCGAACAACGGGGTGCCCGCATCCTGGTAGGCGGCCAGCGAGTTCGCAATGCGGAAGGCTATTTCTATTCGCCCACCGTACTGACCGAAGTGGACCACTCAATGACGATCATGCGCGATGAAACGTTTGGTCCAGTCCTCCCGATTCAAACTTTCAGGACTGAAGAAGAAGCCCTCAGACTGGCAAACGACAGCGTCTTTGGATTAACTGCAAGTGTGTGGACCAGAAACATTGCGCGCGGCCGTCGCTTGGCTGAACAGATTGATGCGGGCACGGTGATGGTAAACGAAGTGGTCTATACCCACGGCATTCCACAAACGCCCTGGGGCGGAGTGAAGCATAGCGGCTATGGCCGCACGCACGGCCGCATGGGTTTGCTGGAACTCGTAACTCCGCAACACATACACATCAATCGTGTTTGGTTTTTGCCCGACTTATGGTGGTACGGTTACTCCGCGCATGCCGGGTCGCTTTTCGGCCGCTTAGCGAAGCGATTTACCACCGGGAGTATTATGCAAACAGCCCTCTTATTGCCGGCAATTATCAGGAGATTGTTCGAGCGCCGCTCTTAACCAGGGGCGAAGTCTGCTATTGCCTCAGGGGTCGTGCAGGTATAAACTCCGCAGCTTATTCTCACGGAATTCTTCCTGGTCACCATCGCAGCTGGTATTTCATAAGGGTAATAAAAAACTCCGCCGGTTTTACCCCGGACGGTTTTCGTCTTAATTCGTTATCTGACACTCACAGTCCCAGGGGTGTTTTACGTCAAACCAGCCCGTGCCAATTTGAAAGGAAAGAAATGAGACGAACTTTAGCGATCGTAACCTTATTTACCTTATGCCTCGCGACCTGGCCCGCCTCAACGTTTGGACAAAGACAACTTCCGCCACAGGCGATCGAACATCGCGCCGAAGCGAGTTCTGAAGTCCACCATGACACATCCACCCGTCCTCTGCGCGAGATGTTTGACCGCGGTGAGAAACCGGCACCCGCTCGCGGCGGCAGAGATTTTGAACCGGGGCGACCGGAACCGGTCGGCAACGCGCAGCCAAAGGGCATCGATCCGTTGGCTGAAAGAAGTATTGGTTCGCCCAACACCTTTGCCGATCCAAAGGCGTCCACAGTGGGCACACCCGTGGATCCCAGCGCCCGCGTGGCGCCGCCTGACACCACCGGAGACTTAGGTCCGAATCACTATGTGCAGTGGGTTAACCTGCGCTATTCGATCTACACGATAACGCGAGACCTGAACAACGAGATTACCGGGTTCAGTCTGGTTCCAGGTTTTCCGAAACAGGGAAACGTCGTGTGGCAGGGTTTTGGCGGACGTTGCGAGTCAGATAATGACGGCGACCCGATTGTGCAGTACGACCAACTCGCGGATCGATGGGTACTGACGCAGTTTGCCGTTTCAGGTACGCCTTACACTCAGTGCGTAGCCGTTTCAACCAGCCCCGATCCCACCGGCACATATCATCGTTACGCGTTTTCCTATAACCGCGACTTCAATGATTATCCGAAGATGGGCGTGTGGCCGGATGCTTATTACATCACGTACAACATGTTCAAGAACGGCCGCAGCTTCAGCGGCAACCGGGTGTGCGCTTTGGAGCGCGACCGGATGTTGAGCGGACTTTCGGCCAGACAGCTTTGTGCGAATACAACTGCCGGGCACAGCCTTGAGCCTGCCGATTTGGAAGGGTCAATACTGCCTCCAGCCGGTTCCCGAAATTTCCTGCTGAGTATTAGTACGACCGCTCTGCAGTTCTGGCGATTCGGCGTGAACTGGACGGCCGGTACAGGAACGCTAACTGGTCCAACAAACGTTGCGGGCGTGGCCGCCTTCAGTCGAGCGTGCGGAGGTGGCACTTGCGTTCCGCAGCCGGGTACGTCACAACTGCTTGATTCGTTGGCAGACCGATTGATGTATCGGCTCAGTTATCGAAACTTCGGTTCACATGAGTCGCTGGTCATTAATCACTCCGTGGCCACCGGCGGCGTTAGCGCCATCCGATGGTATGAATTACGTAACGCGTTGGGTCAAACGCTTAACAGCGCTAACCCGGTTGTCCATCAGCAAGGCACTTTTTCACCTTCCGCCGCTCACCGGTGGATGGGAAGTGCGGCGATTGACAGGACCGGCGGCATCGCTGTTGGTTACAACATCTCCAGCTCCACCATTAAGCCGAGCATTCGGTTCGCGTATCGTGCTCCAACCGATCCTTTGGGAACTATGGGTAATGAGACCGAGGCCCTTGCAGGGCCCGGCGTTCAAACGCCCAACCTGTCCCGGTGGGGCGACTACAGCACGATCAGCGTCGATCCGGTCGGTGGCTGCACGATGGTGTTTACCTCGCAGTTTCAACCTGCGGACGGAAACTTCAACTGGAGCACCTTTATCTATTCGTTTAAATTGACGACCTGTAACTAGGTCAACCCACTAAACCAATGCCGCGCCGTCAGGATTCACGGTCCTGACGGCGCTTTCCTTGTGCCGGCTTTTGTCTCCATGCTCCACGAACGTTAGAATCTCCGTTTCGGCCGAACTGCGAAGTAAGCAATATGCTTTGGAAATCACTCATGCACGCGCGCGAACACGCGCATCACAAACGCGATAACAATCGCTTAGTGCGCCCTTTTGAATGGGGCCTCGAATACATCAGCGACCACGTGAATGGCGATGATCCTCGGCACGTGCTGCAACAGTATGCGGACCGGGCGATGGCCCACAGTGAAGAGTTCTATGCACTGCCGGAGATAAACGACTTCCGGCTGGTTCAGGATCAACTTACCTGGTCCAGTGTCATTAAAACGCCGGACGCCGAAAACAACATTGCCCACGCACGCTACTTTCCGGTGAAGCCAGAAAAAGCCCGCAGTCCTCGCACGGCCGTGGTGGTATTGCCGCAATGGAACGCGCAGCCAGACAGCCACGTGGAGGCCTGTCGCATATTTAACTTCATCGGGATGTCCGCCTTGCGACTGACGCTTCCCTATCACGACCAGCGGCGGCCTGCCGAACTGGAGCGCGCCGACCACCTGGTCAGCACCAACATCGGACGGACGCTGCAGTCGATGCGACAAGCAGTACTCGACACCCGCGCGGCCGTGCGTTGGTTGAAGCAGCAGGGTTATGAGCGCATCGGTATTCTCGGTACCAGCGTAGGTTCCTGCATCGCGTTCCTCGCGTTTGCACATGATTCGGATATAAACGCGGGCACGTTTAATCACGTGTCGGGCTATGTCGCTGATGTTGTTTTTCGCGGTGTCTCAACTCAACACGTGCGCGCCGGTTTTGGAGATGAAGTCGGGGTGGATGAGTTGCGCCAGTTCTGGGCGCCAATCAGTCCCGTGCCGTTTATCCCGCGCGTCTCAAAAATGAAGCGGCGTCCGATTCGATTCTTGTGTGCGCGCTACGACCTGACGTTTCCGATTGATCTGTCGTTGGAAGCGATCGCGACTGCGAAAGAACACAATCTACCCATCGATGTCGTTTGGTTTTCATGTGGACACTACACGCTCGCTTCGATGCCCTGGAAAGCCATCGACGCCTGGAAGATCGCGACCTTCATGCGGAAAAATCTCTAAGACGCTCCATTATACGAGCGACTTCGAAGACAAGCCTCCCTTTGGAGTGCGGCGGCCCGACGCCGCTTTGTTTGCTTTTTTATTCCTTAAAACAGAGTCTCTCAGCGTAAGACGAAGAACTAAAAAAGCGGCGTCGGGCCGCCGCACTCCAAAGGCAGGCTCGACTTCAAAGAGGCTCGTTTAGTAAAAACCTTGGCGACAAAAACCATCCAGCGTCTTATAGATCAGCTTGACGAAGCCAAGCGTCAGTTTGCTCCACGCGCAGCCAATCAAACTGTTCAACTCCTGCGCCGTCTCGCGAAACTAACAATCGATGACCCACAAACGTTAATTCGCTTCCATGAAATTCTGTTGTTCATCACGGCGTATCCTCAAAGCGCCGCAGCGCGAGAACAAGCACAGTCGATTCTGAACCGTTTCGGCGAACTCATAACGTCACTGCGTGATGCGGAGGTGGATTTGTCTCCGCTTGAAACCCCTGAAGTCTCAGGCATTGCCGGCACCGTCGTGAGCGACACCTTCACCTATCCAATTGTTAGTTGGCTCGTACGTGAACAGCCGCGCCGCGTCGAACTTGATTGGGAGTGGTTTCAAGACGAGAACAGGTTGGCGGAGACGTGGCCCCGGTTTATGCCGTTGCTCGAGGAAGACGCGTCTGTCGAAGCAAACGTGCCTTACCAGCGTTGGCTGCGCGCGGCTGCAGGTCGGGAAAGAGATCTTACCTGGCTGATCAGCCGTTTTAATTCGTTACCGCTTTCGCAAAAGGAAAAGGCGGAGCTATTTAATTCTCAGAAACTTTATGTGCGTTGGGCTCCGGCTTTCCGCTCAACGCGAACGGGCATGCGTTTGCCCGTAAAGAATGTTTTCTATCACCGTGGTCCACTGATTCAGCGGAGAGAAGTTTCGCTGGTGCAGGAGCTGCAGGCTCCGCCGCGGCGGCTCGAACGGCTGACTACGAAACGTGGCGAAGCGATTCTGGACATGGCACGCGAAGCCTCAACCATTCGCTATCGAGAGCTCTACGGATTCACCCACGGCGATCCAGCAAAAGTTTTTCGCGCAGACCTGGGTCGTGGTGTAGAGGTGTTTGTCACCGAACTACCGCCGGAAGTTCGTCTGCCTCTGCGCGCCTACCACGCTGCCATGTTTTTCAAAAACGGCGTCCCGGTTGGTTACTTCGAAGGCCTTTCGCTGTTTGAACGGATGGAGAGCGGTTTCAATCTTTACTACACGTTTCGAGAGGGAGAAACAGCCTGGCTGTATGCCAGGACGCTGAGCATCTTTCGTCACTTGCTGGGAGTCACGTCGTTTGCTATCGATCCATACCAGATTGGTTACGAAAACGAGGAGGGCATTGAGTCAGGCGCATTCTGGTTTTATCGGAAGCTGGGATTTCGCCCGACCACTCCGGACGTCATGAAGTTGACGGCCCGAGAAGAAACCAAACTCGCGTCTCGCCGGGGTTACCGGACTTCTCCAGCGACACTTCGCAAACTGGCGGCAGGGCCGATGATTTTTGAACTGGACCAAACAAAGACTGGCGATTGGGACCGGTTCTACTTGCGAAAGATCGGAATGGCGGTGCAGCGCCTTATGGCGGAGAGATTTAGTGGAGATGCGACCTCAATGAGGGATGAAGCCGTAGCAAGAGTTTCGAAAACACTGGGGATCCGCGCTCCAGACTTGAAAGGTTCCTGGTGGATCGCTTTTAGTGATTTTGCTGTCGTGCTTTTGCTAACCGGTGACCTTGATAAGTGGAGCCCGGCCGAGAAGCATCTGTTGAAAGAAATCATGAAGGCGAAAGCCGGCCTGGCAGAAAGTCGATACCTGAAGCTGATGCAAAAGCATGCTCGATTAAGATCGGCTTTGATGCGCCTCGGATCCTAATTTCGAAAATGATTTGTCACTCACTGATTTTCAGTCGATTCTCCAAGACCTTGTCCTGGGAGAAGTTTTCCAGCTTCTGAAAGTATTCCGCCGATTCATCCAACGCCGCTGCTGGTACCAGTCCCACTATCTCAGTTCCGGCGATCTCCACACCCAGCCGCCTGGTTTCATCGCGCACAGCGTTGTAGGCCGCAGTCATCCCAGTCGCTTCGTAATTCACCAGATTCATCGAGACCTGCACTAATCCGCGCGTGCTTAGCTCAAATCCGAGTGCTTTCACAAACGGCAGCCCACCGTGACGCGCCCTGATGGCACGAGCGATCTGGCGCGCGATTGTTATGTCGCACGTTTTCAAATTGATGTTGAAGGCAATCAGGAAAGGGCGCGCTCCCACCGCGATCGCTCCGGCAGTTTCATGAACCATCAGTGGTCCTGCGTCCGGCGTGCGCGACGGCTCGGACGCTATCTGCTCGCGCAGCAGTTCAAGTGCCCCGCGCCTCACGTCTTCCAGGTTCACACGATCGGTCCGCAACGCCGCGCGTTCGTAAAAGAAAACCGGAATGGAAAGCTCTGAAGCAATCCGTTGCCCGGCTTGATGTGCGACAGCGACGCAGTCGCCCATCGTCACATCGCGGATAGGAATGAAAGGCAACACGTCAGTGGCGCCGAGGCGAGGATGTACTCCCTGGTGCGTCCGCATATCGATCAAGCGGCTGGCTAACGCGACTACTTTGACCGCAGCGTCGACGATGTCCTCGCGAGACGCGACAAAAGTGATGACCGAGCGGTTATGGTCGGGATCAAGATGCGTGTCGAGTACGCAGGCGGTGGGGACGGATTGAATGACCTCAACCAACTGGTCGACAACTTCAGGCTTGCGGCCCTCACTGAAGTTTGGTACACACTCGACGAGTGACATAGCGCGTATAGTCCAATGTCCAATGTCCAATGTCCAATGTCCGCTAGCGTAGCAGGCGTTTCCGATCCAGTGGACCGATCAACTTAACAACACAGACATTGGACATTGGACATTGGACTTTCTTAATGGCTAACGACAAATTCATCGACCAACACAAAACCGCCTGGCAGCGTTTGGAAGAACTCCTGAAGCTGGTTGATCGCAGTTCCATGCGCAGGCTGCATCGCGAAGAAGTGCGCGAGTTAGGCCGCATTTACCGGCGCACAGCGTCTGACCTCGCCATCGCGCGCGCAGAGTCTCGCGACCCTCGTCTGATCAATTACCTGAACAGCCTGGTGATTCGCGCCCACGGCCGTATTTATCAAGCAGATGCGCAAGGCGGTTCGAAAATCAAGAATTTTTTCGTGCGCGAGTTTCCGCAAACGTTTCGCCGCACGTGGCGTTTTACAGCCGTAGCGTTTGGCGTGTTCGCACTCTTCAGCGTCATCGGATTCCTGGGAACGAGATATGACCCTGAGTTTTCGGAACTGGTCGGCGTGCCGGCCGGCTTTCGTGAAATGTTCATTGAAACCAAAACACACTGGTGGGAAGACCTGAACGAGGCAAACCAGATTGGCGCCAGTTCTATCTTCACCCACAACATTCAAGTGACGATTTACACGTTCGCCTTTGGCGCCTTATTCGGTGTTGGCACACTGTTCTACCTGGGCTACAACGGCCTGGTCATCGCTTCAATTCTGTCGCTGACTTACAACGCGGGTTTCGGGAACGACCTGGTAACGTTCATGGTGGGTCACGGTGTAGTTGAGTTGTCGTGCATCTTTATGGCTGGAGGTGCGGGTCTATTGATCGGATCCGCAATGTTGATGCCGGGCGATCTGTCGCGAGCAGACGCTTTGAAAAGTCGCGGCAAAGACGCAGTGAGGTTGATGATGGGAGTGGCGCTGTTGCTGGTGCTGGCTGGAATCATCGAAGGCTTTATTTCACCCGCCCCGATTCCGGCATCTATTAAGTACAGCGTTGGCGCTATCACCGGAATTGCTCTTTATTCGTACTTGTTACTCGCAGGAAGACAAAACGACCAGCCGTGAACAGGCCCGAAGGGCCGGCAGTCCGTCTCGAGCGAACGTTTTTGACTGCCGGCGCTTCGGGCCTCGTGTTCTTTGTAACCCCACCACGGCCTAACGGCCGTGGCTATTACTGACGGCGCTTCGCGCTTAAAGAAGTCCCCGCTCTTTCACTTGAAGATATTTTTCCAATAGCGCCGGCGCAAGGGCGGCCGCGGTCACATCCAACGCTAACCCGCCCTGCGATTCAACCAGACGCAACGCAGCTTCACGCAAATGAATGATCTCCTCAGCCACTGACTGCGTGAACAGGTCCTTCGCATTCTCCGGAGGTTCGCTTACTACCGCGCGCAGGTCGCGATCGGCTATCGTAACCACCAGAGGTAAATGGCGCGGCCGCAACAACCGCAGCGACGTCAACAATTCTTTAGATCCTTGTTCATCGACCAGATCAGTCAACAACACCACCAGTGAACGCCGCTTACTGTTCGCAGCGATAAACTCAAACGCGCGCGAGTAGGACGGCTCGATCATTTCCGGCTCGACCGCGTGCAGCGCTTCCAACGCCGCGTCCATGTGGTCGCGTCCCCGGTTAGGAACGAGAAAGCTTTTAATCCGGCGCCCAAACACCAGCAATCCGGCGTTGTCGCCGCCGCGTGCGGCCGCAGACATCAGCGCCAATGCAGCATGTACAGCTGAATCAAGTTTTGTTTCGTTCTCGATGCGAGCGGTCATCAACCGCCCACCGTCGATCGCAATCAGGATCGTCTGGTCGCGTTCGATCTGATATTGCCGGGTAGTGAGTTTTCCGCGGCGCGCGGTGGCAGTCCAGGAGATATGTCTCAGCTCATCGCCGCGAACGTAGTCTCTCAATGACTCAAATTCGCGGCCTTCACCACGCCACGAAGTCTTTCGATGTGAAGACACCAGCGAACGCGCACCGAGAGCCTTCAGCTCCGCTTCACGCGCGCGGCGCATGTTGGGATACACCTTTACTGCTTCAGGCTCACCAGCGTCCGTTTGCACCCACACGAGGTTCCAACGTGAGAGAAACCGCACGGCGATGTGTCCAAACTCAAAGCGTCCGCGACGCGGCGGAGTCAGTCCGTAGACCAATGCGACCGAGCTTTGCGCTTCAACTCGTACGTTTGCCTCGCGCAGCCCGGACAGTTTCATCTGGGGCGGATACTCATCCTTTACTGCGAGGGACACAGCGCGCGCGCCCGCGTTCTGCACGTTAACGCGGACCTCGTTTTCGGCGCCCACGGCGAAGCGCCCTCCAAACTCGCGGCTAAACCGAAGTGTGGCCGGGAGCTTACTGCGCCGCGCATCGACAATAGCAATCAGTATCAAGGCGACGTCATAGGCCAGGGCAGTCCAACGCAACCACGGACGGCCCCACGAAAGCGACAGCATAATCAGGCCGGCGGCGAGTAGCAGGTAGAAGAGCTTGCTGAAGACGAAGCGCATGATGATATTGGGGCGCAGTATATAGGAAGTCTCTTAGAACGATCGAAGAGACTTAGGAGTGCGGAAGTGGCTTTGCCGCCTGATGTGCGGAAGGTCTCGGACCTTCCGAAAGTAGTGCCAGGATGCTGGGCTACGCCCTTGCTAGTTCACGTCGGGGCGCAGCCCCAAATCTTGATTGACCTTCTCTGGAAGGTCGGAGACCTTCCGCACATCAGGTGGCAGAGCCACTTCCGGACTCCAAGTCTCGAGCGTACCGGCGTTGTGCAAGAACAAAAAAGAAGGGCCCGAGGGCCCTTCATCAACCGACAATTACGTCGAAATTACGACTTCGAATTCGTACTGCGCACGTCGAATTGTGAGTCGTCAATCTTCTGATTGAAGCTGAACTGCGCCAGCTTGAATACAAAATCCTGCAACACACGCTGGCTCAGACTTTCAACTGACAGCGTAATCTTGTACTGGTGCGGCAGCATCAACCCGCCTTCCTCTTTGAAATCAGCAAACTCCTCAACCAGTTTTGTTACTGAGTCACCTTGCTGTTGCGTAACACTGGGCTGATTGGGCATCAGCTGGATCTGCCGCTTCTCGTATTCCGTGCGGATGTGCTGAAACGTTTCTGCGTCGAAGAACAGAGTCGTTTTCAATCCACCGCTGTTCTTGCCTTCGTAAGTGAGTGCGTGTGCCTTGCGGTCGCCAACTTTCTTGACGCCCGAATATTTAAGCTTTGGGTTGCGCGCCGACACATCGAGCAGTGGCCACGCCGTGGAAAGCACACTGCCCAGCAAGCCCTCACGAACCGGCATTTCGTGCTTCATGAAGAAGAGGCCCAACTTGGAACGCACACCGGGAGACAATTCGCCTGTGGTCACTATCTTGCCGTCGTAACCCACACGCTCGTAGGGATAATCGCTACTTCCAAAAACAATACTGACGAGACTTTTCACATCCTGCGAAGCGATCACAGCCCCGCCTTCCGCGGAGCCTGAACCGCCCAGCCGGAATGTCCCCACGGCTGTTCCTTGAATAATACGGCTGTTTTTACGGGCTTCAGGAGAGCCGAGTGCTTCGAGATGCTTTGCTATTACGTCTTCAACCTTGAGTTTCTCCTGCGCTGACACAGAGACGGCAGGAACTGAAACGGCGAGAATCGTCGCCGCAAAAAAGATGGCTGCTAACTTCGCGCGAAGGATATGTGAACTGGGGCTATGCATTTAACTAAACTCCTTGATGAAACATTGATAACCGTAGTCAAAGCTGCGCTTGGGATTCGTCGGTGAAGGACACAACCGGCTACGGATAACGTTTTTGACTTAATGTCGATGCCTGGTGACCGGGGAAAGGTTGGTCGGTTAGTACAAAACTTGGGCGTTGCTCTTGATGAGCAACGCCCAAGGTTAAGGTTACAGCTAGCCGGCTCGCTTAGAACTCAAAGCGACCGACGAACTGAACAATGCGGCCCGCCTGGGCACTGGTGGCCTGGCCAAACGTCGCACTGTTGATGTTGATGTTGGCTGCCGCAGGCTTGTTGAAGTTCACGCGATTGAACAGATTGAAGAAATCTGTACGGATCGTGAATCTCATGCCTTCACGGAAGCGATCCATCGGGAACCGCTTAATCAGCGCCAGGTCAAACTTGTTGAAGTCTGGTCCGACGACAGTATTACGTCCGATGCTTCCCTGACGTCCATTCAACTGTCCGGTGCATGACGCACCGGTAGCAGAAACGGTTCCGGCGCATGGGTTACGGAACAAGTCTCGTGTCGGTCCAACCTGAGTCCGTGGATTCACAGTCGTGGCCGCGAGACCCGTGTACGTACCAATTGGTCCGCCGGGGATGGCGAAGTCAGCTCGCTGGCCGAGTGCGGTACCGGCACTGTCTGTACCACCGAACACCGTCCACGGGCTGCCTGACTGCCATTGCCAGATGCCGGTTAGCGCCCAGTTACCGAAGACGCCGTTGGCAAATGAATTTTCAAACTTCACAGGTACTTCATAGAGGAAATTCATGACGAAGCGATGACGCACGTCAAAACCTGAATTGCCTCTTTCACCCTGCCAACCAGCCTGGTTGGTTCCGGGAACCTGCGCAGTGCCGGCTGAATCGCGTGGGAAGTTACGTTCACCCGTTTGACCGACCAACGGATCCGTTGAATCGTCAATCGCATGACTCCAGGTGTAGGCACCCTGAATCTGACCGAGACCCCATTTCTCATTAGTCAGGTTCTTGGTAACCCTGAACTGTCCCGAGTGATAGGTCGATTGACCCACGGACAGGTTAGTCGCGGTCTGGAAGAACGCGTAGTTGAGAACACCATTAAAGAAGTTATTGGTGGTGTTCGTCGGGCTGATCGTGGCTATAGCGCCAGGAGCCACGCCGGTGAATGTATTACCGACGGGACGGCCTAATGCGTTGATACGCTCGACGCTGGTCAACTGTCCATCGATTACACGCAACTGGTTCAACCCGTGGTTTCCGACGTAGTCAGCTTCCACCAGGAAGTTATTTCCAAACTGGCGTTGGAAACCGAAGTTCCAAGCCTGCGTGTAAGGGTTGGCATACTTTGATTGGTACCGGTTGTTCCCCGCCAGGGCAAAGAGCACTGGGAAGAGGAAGTCACCGTCATCCAAAAAATTGCCGATACGGACTTCTGTCGCAAGCGGACTCGCCACTTGTGTTGCCGGACGCGGGACAAAATCTACGAAGTCTCCCACGAACTGGAAGAAGTCGCGCTGGAACGGTGGGTTCGCGCTCGAGTTGCTGAACAAGTTACCGAAGACGCGATCATAGAAGATGCCGTAGCCGCCTCTGATTGACGTGCGGCCTGGGCCACCGGTCAGAGTCGAAATGAAACCGCTGTCCCAGTCAGGACTCCAGTTGAAGCCAAACCGGGGAGCGAAGTTGTTCAAGTCGTTGTCGTAAAGCTTGAGATCCGGGTTCGGTGAATTCTTACCAACCAACTGGAAGAGGAATCCGCCCGCCGGTGCGAGGCCGCTGGGATCTTGATTAACCAGCGTCGACATCTGACCATTAACTTCAAACGGAACACCCTTAAATTCGTAGCGCAGGCCATAGTTCAGGGTGAAATTCGGACGAACTTTCCAGGTGTCCTGGAAGAAGAAGTCCAGTTCACGTACGCGATAGCCACGATAGTCAGCTTCAGTGCGCTGGCCGTTGGCGTTGAAGAACTGCGACTGCCCCTGCGATGCGACCAAACCGATCAGGTAGCTGTAGAAGTTCTGTGCGGCTCCGACCTGGCCCGTTAACGGAAGGTCTGCTCCACCCGCATTCTGAATGAGTGGGAAGCCGAAGGTAGTCGGAGTAGTGAAGTCGAGTGTCTCAGATCGGCCGAAGTTGCTTGCACCGTTCGTGTACACACGACGATGCTCGCCACCGAACTTAAAGGTGTGGTTGCCTTTGACCCATGTCAATGAGTCGGCAAAAACCGTGGTGCCGGTGAAACGGAACTGAGTGTTGAAGGGTGCCGGGGCATTGATGCCGCCGATCACGCCGCCTACGAGCTGAGCGTTGTCTGGACCAAAGCCGGTTGCCGGAAATAAAGCGCCCATTCCTACCAGGGCATCTCTGAAGCCTTCTGCAAACACACCGCTGGTGCCGCCTTCAGCGTCACCGAGGAAAAACAACTCGGAACGGTTGGCACCGATACGGAGTTCGTTAACCAACGTTGGCGAGAAATTCGAAACCAGGTTGAAGGCGCCGAGATAAGTTTTCTGTGGGCTCTTGATTGAATCGTCGAGTCCGGGGAAAGTTTCGCAGCAGAATTCAAAGTCGCCGCGGTTGTGGTTGAAGGTGAATGACAGGTTGTGGTTCTCGGTAATGCGGTAATCGATACGCGAAGCAATGCTGTTCTGCTTGTCGTTTACCTGGGTACCGAAAACAAAGTTTTCAAAGACTCCGGGCAATGGACCAGTGCCGGTGTTTGGCAATGGATAGAACTGGTTGAAGAAGGCTGTCGCCGCCGGAAGGACCGGGGCGCCCAGCGGGTTGTTGCCGGCGCGAGCGTCGATGGTTCCAATGGGATTGCCGGAAGCATCAAGAGCGTTGCCGAAATCGAATATGCCCTGACGAGCACGGAGGGTGGGAACGGTTCGGGTGATCGTGGCGCCCTGATCAAACCGATCGCCTTCGTAGTTAAAGAAGAAGAACAATTTGTCCTTGAGAACCGGACCGCCAATCGATCCGCCAAACTGACGGCGCTGTTGCGGGTCAGCACTGCCTGACTGGTCGAAGAAGTTGCGGGCGTTGAACGCATCCGAGCGGTAATACATGTATGCATTGCCGTGGAAGTCGTTGGTGCCGTTCTTGGTGGCGACCGCGATGATCGCACCGGTGTTTCTACCGTACTCAGCGTTGAAGTTTCCGGTGATGACGCGGAACTCCTGAGTGGCGTCAATGTTTGGGGTGGCAATACCACCCGGAATTCCCGGAACGTCGGCATCGTTGTTGTCAATGCCGTCTACCATGAAGTTGTTGTTGCGTTCGCGCTGTCCGTTAACCGAAAAGCCACCGAGGGCGCTGTTCGAGGCTACGGTGCCAGGCGAAAGCAGAATCAATGCGTTAGGGTCACGTGACAGCAATGGCAGGTCGATGATCTTTTTCTGTTCGATGATCGTCGAAAGCTGCTGGTCCGTGGTGTTGAGCTGCGTGGCTGCATCGCCGGTGGTAACGACGACGGTTTCCGACGCGCCCTGAGGGTTTAGTGTAAAGTCCTGGTTCGTATTAAACGCCACCGAGATCTTGAGATCTTTGACGGTCGTCTGAGCAAAATTCGCACCCGACGCGGTCACGTTGTAAACGCCGACCGAGAGGTTCGGGATTGTGTACGAACCGTTATCGCTGGTGGTCACGGTGTGTTTTTCGCCAGTCGAAACCTCTATAGCTTCAACCGTCGCACCTGCGACCACAGCACCTGTTTGGTCAGTGACTACACCGGACAACGAGCCTGACGCTCCCTGTCCGAACGTAAAGTTCACCGTTCCAAAAAGTCCAAGCACGACCAGCATGCTCGTAACTCTGAAAACTAATTTGAACATATGTTTCTCCCTTGTTGCTACTACCTACTTAAGTTGGGTACCACTTAAAGACTGTCACCGGATATAAGGCAGCGACTTTTCCTTCATTGGTCCTGCCGGGCAGGAAAAAATTTGGTACACCGACGCCCTCGCAAAAATTATTCCAACCCTTTAAAACACTGATAGATCGGTAACTGCTGGTCTAACCTTTCGATCACCTGGTGAACCTGCGCGCAAACGATCCGAAAAATGAAAGTATTTTCATTTTTCTAAACTTCGAAACCGCAGATCGCGATCCGAAGGTTTGAATTTATTGAATTGGAGAGTGGGAAAGAGAGAGATTTTATCTGGGCACTTCTGCCGACTTGAGTATGTCGGTGATCACGACATCAGGAGAGGCTCCATCGAGTTCCGCTTCAGCTCGCAGCGTTAGTCTGTGACGAAGTACGGGACGTGCGACGTCACGCACGTCATCCGGTGTTGAGAAGTCGCGGCCACGGATCGCCGCCAGTGCTTTCGCGCATAACAGCAGCGCCACTGAGGCGCGCGGACTCGCACCGTAATGGATGAATGGATGATTGCGCGTGCGGCGTACCAGATCTACCGCGTAATGCTGGACACCAGTTTCCATTGTCGTGCGTCGGACTTCATGCCGGCATCTTGATATCGCGTCCCCGTCCGGTAGCGGTTCGATATCCACCTGGTCCAATCGCCGTGAATTGAAACCTGCGTCCCAATTCGCCACCACCTGACGCTCGTGTTCTTCGCCCGGATAGTCCAGCAGGATCTTAATCATGAATCGATCGAGCTGAGCTTCAGGTAACGGATAAGTGCCTTCATACTCGATGGGGTTTTCAGTTGCCAGTACGGTGAAAATTGGCGACAACGCGTGGGCTTCGCCGTCGATTGTTACCTGCCGTTCTTCCATAGCTTCCAGCAATGCTGCTTGCGTCTTCGGAGGCGTGCGGTTGATTTCGTCAGCCAGCAGTATGTCCGTAAAGACCGGACCCTGGCGCAAGTTGAAGGTGGACGTGGCCACGTTGAAGACGTTCGTGCCGGTGATGTCTGACGGCATCAAGTCAGGAGTGAATTGTATGCGGCCGAAGTCAGCGTTGATGATACGTGAGAGGGTTTTTACCGTGAGAGTTTTAGCGGTCCCCGGCACGCCTTCTATCAGCGCGTGTCCTTCCGCGAGCAACGCTACCAGTATCTGCTCGATTGGTTCATCCTGACCAACTATAACTTTGGCAAGTTCACGCCGGATGTGATCGACGGTGGAGGAGACGTATTCAATCATTACTTGGAATTTGAAGCAGTCCTTCTGATCAGTGTGTACAGAGCTTCTATCACGGACATGGAACAAAGCACAAAGAGAACAGCATTTTATTGGCGTTCTTCGTGTTGTTTCGTGTATTTCGTGGATCGCTTTAGTTACTGACGGAAAAACGGATCCACGAAATACACGAATAGGAACTACTAAATATTCTGCGCGGTTTGTTTCAATTCCCGCGAACGCATGCGCAGTCCCAATGATCTCTCAACCTCTCTCAGCCGTCTCACCAGGTGCACCGACTGTCGTTCACTTATCCCGCCACCATTGATCGCATCTTCCGATTGACGCATCAATGTCTCGAGCTGCCTGGCGTCAATCGATGAGCGCGAAGCAACGCGTTGAGCAATTTCAGAACGCGGACTGTTGTAGTCCATACCAGCGTAACGCGCCAGCACCCTGCGAGTGCGTGAGTACACGTTTTCGATGGCCAAATCGTAAGCACGAGCGCGCTGTTGAAGCTCGGCCATCGAAGCCACAAACTCCAGACTTGATCGTCGATCCACGAAAGGCAGCGGCAATGGCCGCCCGAATCTTCTTCCGCGAGTCCATAACACCACGATTATTAACAGCGCTATCTGTCCGCAGATAGCCAGCACCGGTGTGCCGGCAAAGTAGCTGGCGAACGCATTGCGAGTTATCCCATGGCCCTGATGAAATTCGTCAAACGCGATCATGCGACCGGGAGTCGAAACGAGATTTAGCGCTAATTGCAGATTGTCCTGCAGACTGATGCCACCATTCGCGACCATATAAGGATCACTTAGAACGACGATCCTTCCAGCGCCGTGCGGGTAATCAACCAGGACTGCGGTCTTGCCATTGGAAATATGGACCACCGGGGCAGGCGAAGCGGGAGCATCTGCCCGGGGGATATCCGTCGTAGCTGGCTCAGACTCGTCGTTGTCCCCAGGTTCGACAATCACTGGGCCATCGCTGCCCGGTGTTGGCTCGTTCTCCGGTTTAGTGATTTCCTTATTGGCACTAACCCTAATCGCAGCGTAGTAGCGCGATGTCATTACGGAATCGACGTCGCGAGTCAAGAGCGTGGGTTGCGCCGGATTCAGCGGTGTGATCCCTTCTGTCATTTTGGCCCGGTCGGAAGGATCGGAAGTTATATCCGGGTAGTTAAGAAACTCGGTTGTTACGACCCAGTTTTCCGAGGCGGGGAGCAGCACGTTTTGCACGTGACGATCGATCAGCACCAGCCGACCACCACTCTTGACCCAGTACAACAGGGTCGTAGCCTCTTCCTCCTCGATTGGCACCCGCGTATCGCCGATGATTACAAACGTGCCGATCTGATCTCCTGCGTTGCCAAGCAACTGTTCGGTACTTTCGCGCCAGCGCATGACGCGATGACCTGATTCGCTGAGCAGATCATAAAAAGCTCGTGTGCCGGTAGGACCCGCGTGGTAGGTCGATCGGTTGGGCGCAAACTCAGAATCGCGTGACTCTTCCTTGCTGACATAAGTCAACGAGTTAATAGCGACCAGTATGCCGATCGCCAGAATGATGGTAGCCAGGATTCCGAAACGTTTACGCATCTTTTTGGATTTCAGATTTCAGATCTCAGATCTCAGATCTCAGATCCGCAGTTAGGACAGCGCCTTTTGATATCCCGAGCGAAAGGTGTCCCAGTCGCTTTCAGTCGCATGTGAAAGGCCATACCAATGGCGCTCAAAACTGTCCGTTAGTGTCTTCACGTTACCGTAAAGCGGTTGATTGTTACGCACTGCGTGCAAGTAATCATGATTAGTTTTGTGCTGTGCGAGACTGATCACCTTCCGGTCGCCCAATTCCACCAGCAGCGCGATGTAAGCTTTTCGAATCGCAGCGCGCAGCTCGCCGCGACGGGCCAACGCTTCAGCTTCCGCCAACAAGTCGTTCGCAGTTTGATCGGGAGTCAGCGTCTCGCCGAGAACTATTCGCGCAGTCTTCTTTTCCTTCTTCTTTCTGCCGCCCGATTTACGCAATCGCGGCAGCAGTAGTCTTATGACATACCCGATCACCGCCACGGCCAATGCGATTACCAGGATCTGAGCGATCAGGCTGAATATTCCCGCGCTGCCGGGCGAAAGCGGCTTGGGTTTTGGGAAAAGCTTTTGTAGCCATTCCATTAATCGTTCAATCAGTCGCCGAAGAAAGGTCTGGTCCTTTGCTTTTTGCGCATATTCCCGGCGCTGCAGTATCTCAGCAAGTTTGCGGCTGGCAGCGCTTTTATCCGCCGCGCCTGCGGCAGACTCCGCCTCCGTCAATCGCTCTGACATTGCCTGGAGTCGTTCCTTTATCCGGGCAACGCCCCGTATGTGTTCCTGTAGTCGCGACTGCGAAAGCCGGTCGAGTTCTTCATGAAGCCAGGCGTTGTCGACTTTAAAAGTCGTGCCGCCCCACTCGATTGTTTGTGAAGCAGGCAACGTTTCGCGTACAGCTGTTATGGTGTCTGCATTTCGTTGCGCGTAATCGTAGGTGCTTTCGTCTTCATCAGTTTGCGCAAGACTATCAAGCGCTGTTACTGCGCGAGTAACCCGATCGCGGTATTCGTTAAGCGGAATTGCCTGAACTGGCAGGACCACCACCAGGAAAATAAATGCGAGGGTTGCAATTTTTAGAGCCAGATTATGAGGTTGCGTTCTCACGATGTGGTTATGTGTTGACCGTAACACTAACGTAAACCCAACACGCTGCCGGCATGTGCGGGCGGACCTGAAAACACCAGCGGCTCAGCAGAGATTGCCGGAGCAAACGGCGACGTAACATTTAGGTTGGGCATGGCCTGCAGCTTTTGTGCGGCCATCAACTCGATGTCATATCCTTCATGTCTCACGCGCTCGTCTACGTAAAGTAAACACATTCCCAGCATCCATACGGGAGCCAAAAGGATTGCGCTTAGTGGTTCAAGTATGCTGTAAGCAACGGCGTACCACACCGGCCATTGCGCAGCACTCCATGGCGCGGGATCAATACCGTTAAGAAAGCCGTACCACCCCAGCGGGATCACGAGAATCATGAGCGCCGAATAAGTCGCGAACATGATAAACAGCGTCATCGCCATCAGCCGCCGGACATTTCCGCGCGCGAGCGAGAAACTTCTGCCCACTGAATCAAAGACGCGCTTACCTTCAACTAACATGACCTGAGGCACGTAAGCGATTCTTCCCACCAGCAGGAAGAACAGCCAAAGCGCGAGCGTTATGCCTGCCAGAGAACCAACGACAGCCACGATCGCCGTCAACCAGTTTGGCGCCCATTGGGCCATAAAAACTGCGCCCAGCACCACTACTAAACCAACCATGTACAAAGCGAACCAAGCTACCCCGCCGGCGACACCCAGCCACAACATGATGATGATGCTCGCTCCCAGCAGCGACCAGAAACGAGAACGCACCGCTGCATAAGTAGTTCGCGCGAGCACGGGTTCGTTCCAGAGCAAGTGTCTGACGAGGTTACGGGAAGCGCCACCCATCACAATCAAACTGAAGAGATGGCCACCGATCCACACGAATCCCCCGCCCGCGAGCATCAGCAGATAAAAAGCCAGCTCGGAACCGCTTGAGGTTTGGAAAACTCGGCGAAAGGCAATGGTCCATAACACTGAACCCAGCGCCGATACGAAGACGGGCGGAGCTGCGATGCGAATCAACACAAACAGGTGACGCCGGTAGAGACGCAACGCACGGTCGATCAGATCGCCGGCGCCTAACGGAACAATATGTAAATCGGACGTAATCGAAGCAGCCATTTGATCATGAAGCGTTGCGGATTAATTGTAACAGTTGGCCACAGCGCGAAGCTTGAATAATTCGTCCGCATCGGACACCAGAGGTTACATACTCGAACCATGGTTAATTGCGTGAGCCCGCGGAGCGCGGCGACAGCATAAAGCCTGGGGTGGAGCGAGGCCTTGCGAGCGGAACCCCAGGATCAGTGGCATATCTGGTTGCAGCCCGCGAAGTGGGTGGCAGTTTATTCATCATTAGTCCGTCGCCAGGTTCGCGCTATCGCACGCTTCGCGCGCTCTATTCAGATCAGGTCGGCAACCCTGGGGTTCCGCTTCGCTCCACCCCAGAAACTATGAAGCCGGGTCTCCCAAAGTCGATTTAGAAGTTGGACAATGTCCAACGATTGATACGAGTTTGGCCTTTGCAGGTTGACTCAAAATCTGACTTTGAAGGGAGCACC
>DATEPE010000013.1:0-201834 GCA_035273385.1 Pyrinomonadaceae bacterium
GCCTCGTCGCACCGTTGAATGAGACCACGAATTGCGGAGCTTCAGCTCACTACGTGGAAACTCGAATAGAAGGGTGAGCCAATCAACCCGTACTTATCTCTTGACACGACCCGGCTTCATAGAAGGCTTTATGCTATCGCCGCGCTCCGCGGGCTAAGTTAAATCAAACTGATGATGACCTTTGAGGAGACGTTCCCCGCGGTACGTTTGCACCGCGGCAAACCGTTTCTTACTTATTGATCGCAGCAACGAACTTCACTGAGCGAGCATACTTGCCATCGGATAGACTGCCATCGTTCTCATCGACGCCTCGCACGACGTCGTTCTCCACCTTGTAATCTTTGATCTTGTTGCTGCTGCTTTCCTGGTATTGACTGGGGTGATAGCGAACCCACATGCCGTTTTCATCAATCACGTATTCGAGACCGCGGATCTTTTCACCCTCAAGGAGTGCCGCCGACTCTATCTCTTCTGCTAACGCCTCAGAAGGAATGGGCTGGTCCGTCAGCAGGATGACTAACGACTCATCGCCAAAGCGCACCGCACGACCGGCGTAAGCATATTTCAACTCCACCACTTCGCCTCTGGCGGAGTAAGTCCCGCTCGCCTGGCCCGGTTGCAATTCGCCAGGTTGCGCTTGCGGAGGAGCGGTCTCAGCCTTGGCCGGCGATTGCTGGTTTGCATTCTGCGCCGGTTGATTATTTGTTTCGCTCGGCGGCGGCTGTTTATTGAACGAGCAGGCGGTAATTGTGACGACGAGGGTGAAAGACAGAGCGGAGGTTAATAGGCGATTCACCTTTTGAACTCCTTAAGCAGGGTTTGGGGTAATCCCGCGAATCGTATCACAGCACGGAGTGAGCTAATGAACACCCTAACAAGCGACTCGAATGGACGGGCGCAGTCCCTTTCCCGGTGGCCACGATGAGGTCATCAACGACCCTGGACATTGAAGGGGATTGAGGTGTGGGTGAAAGGTTTTTTTAGCAGACGACATTACATTTGGGAACAGCAGAGTGCCGAGCAGTCTCGGAAAATCACTAGCTCAGCACTGAGGCTTTTGATTAAACAAACTCTGAGGGAGGTAATTCTCAAATGCTTGATCTTGGAGCGCATGTAGCGCGCGAACGGGCCTATGACGGGCTGATACAACATGGCGACACAGGCAAGAAAGTTCGACGAGTTCAGGAATGGCTTAAGATCAACGGCTTTGCCACCGGCATTGACAGCTCTTTCGGCGACGCAACCCAAAAATGCGTCGGTAATTTCCAGCAAGCAAAAGGACTGCCCAAAACCGGGAAAGTAAATCAGCAAACCTGGGACGCGTTGATTGAACCTCTCACCAAAGCCCTGGCCCCCGCACAGTTTTCCGCAGGCACGAAACTAGCCCAGGCGGTATTGCAAGTTGCGAAACAACATCTGGCCCAGCATCCAATCGAAGTTGGCGGTGATAACAAGGGCCCCTGGGTCCGAGTGTATGTAGGTGGAAACGAAGGACCAGGTTGGCGTTGGTGTGCGGGTTTTTTAACCCTCATTATTAAGCAGGCGTGTATACAGTTGGGCCAACCGATGCCGATACCCGGATCTTATTCGTGCGACTCGCTGGCTTATCAGGCAAAGCAAGCTGGACTATTCGTGAAAGATTCGGAAATCCTGAATGGAAATGTCACCTGGAACAGCCTCGGTGCTTCACAAATATTTCTGGTCCGCAAAACATCAACTGATTGGGTACACACCGGGTTTAGCTTTAACGGATCGAACACGGTGTTTTCCACCATCGAAGGAAACACCAACGAAGATGGAAGTGCCAACGGGTTTGAAGTTGCGGCTCGAACGCGATCCGTACCCAAGAAAGACTTCATCAGACTTTAGACTTAATTCGGCTGGGGGCTTTGCTCAACGGGAGGTAAACAAAGGCAAAGGAGAATGATCATGAAATTAATTCATGTGCTTATGTTCTTGCTGTTGTCGGTAACGTCCGCCGGCGCTCAGGCATTCACGATTGCAGAAACTCGTATCTTCACGCCGCAGACCAAGAAAATTGCTCTGCTAAAAGACGCGTCTAACCAAAAGAAGATAATTCTTTTTCAAACGAAACTCCGGGTGAACACTGACGGGTCGCCACTGTCGTATCACCCCGGGGACCCGCGTGGACAAACCAAAGCACTCAATAACGTGTGCAATGCGATCGTAGTTAAGAGAACCAATTCGAACAGCAACCTTTGCTTTACAGCGTTCGGTCAAGCCATCAACGTCTTCGAGCAATTTCGAGACTCAAATTTTCAAACGGTGCCCTCGGGCTTTCGAATTACCTGGGCAAACGTTTTGGCGACCGTGAAAGAAAACGGCAAGGATGTGCCCTGCGTTTTCAAGACTGGAAATTTTAAGGGTTACTTCGGTTCGCTCACCGCACTGAAGAACGGTCTGACAACTAACAAAGGTGAATGCGACGTAAACGATCAGGTTAATCCGATCACTGTGCCGGCGCTCGTCTTGGCTGGAGGCGAAAACCCGATGAGAAGCTTCGGCGCCAGAGTAGGTGATTTAGTATTCGCCTTCAACCCGAAAACGAACCTCTTTGTGCCCGCCATCATCGGCGATTCAGGACCTGCGAATAACCTGGGGGAAGGCTCAATTCTCTTAAATATGAAACTGCTGGGACAAACCGTGCTACCAGCAAACAAGGCCGAGACGTTCCGGCTGTCGATTGAGGATGCACAGGTGATGATCGCGATCATTCCCGGTTCACGTACGTTTCAAACCGCAAAGCCATTCACGGCCGAAAACATCAAGCAGCGAGTAGAAGCCTGGCAGCGCGAATCAGGATTCAGCACTCCGGAAAGTTTCGTCGCGTTTATAAAGTCTCTGGAGCCACAGATCCGTTGACGAATCGCGGATGGTTACCATTATCCGGTTTGGCATTCTCATTAACACCGGGCTTAAGCCCGGTGATAAAAGGGGTCCCATTTCAGAAACCGTTTTAACGGTTTACCGGCACCGCGAAAACCGTTGAAACGGTTTGCCTTTCATCGTCGGCTGTCGTCACCGGGCTAAAGCCCGGTGTTAATGAGAACGCTTCGCGTGATTTCTAGCCGAGAGCTGCAGACCTTTTGGGCAAAGGCAGGGAGCGGTGCGCGTCGCCGCCCCCTTCTTCTTACTTTTTTGAGCGCCTCAAAAATGCTCCATCAGGCCTAAAAAGCCACCTCCAGTCACCGCAAGACAACCCCAAAATATTCATTATTTGAAGCAAATCGGAGGGATTTGTCCGAGGCCGCTCGAAAAAACGGCGGCCGGGGGATTGCTTCGAGGGTGAGCCCTATTGACCGGGAGATTCTTCGAAACTTCGCGTGTAACACCGGAACGCTGTGAACTCATCATCGCCAGCTGCCATTAATGCTTCTTTTCCAGTCGCGTCTGCTTCTGCTGTGTGTGCGGCCCTGGGCCATAAAGTCCACCACACAAGAATCGATAAAGATGCTCGCACCCGGTGCGTACGCTGTGAGGCTCCCATCCTTGGTTGGGACGAAAGCGTTTCAAGAGTTGCTCACACGCTGTCCTGTTTCTTAGGTTGGCACCATTATGTCGCGGTGGCCCACCGAGCAGGCCACAATGAATACGTTTGCGAGAGGTGCGGACACCCGTTGCTCTTCGCGACAACGCGCGACCCGTATTCGACCAATAGCAAATTCAAGAAGAAGGTTAACTACGGCTGCGGGCTGCTGGGCCATCGCGTCCACATTGTGCGCGAGGGATCGGAAACAACCGAATACGCGTGCCGGTGTGGACACTCCTTCGTGAAGAGACAAAGATCGCTAACTGTGATCCGTCACCCTTTGACCTGTGTCCTACTGGGCCACCTCGTCTCGATCAACGAGATACGAGGTGGGTGGGCCGAATACCTATGCCTTCGCTGCGGTCATCCTTTCTGCTTCCGACTCGCCAATGGCGAGTTGATCGCAGAACGCGAATTTCCCCGCCCTTTGGGAGGGGTTAGGGGAGGGTCTGAGGTCAACAATATTTCTATTTAATTGGGAGGTGGCGTCAACTCTGTTTAGATAAGATGGAATTTGAGTTTGAGGTCAACGTTGACCCCCCCCCTCAAAAAACAAAAGACAAACGCGTCGCAAGCCCTCCCCTAACCCCTCCCAAAGGGAGGGGAATGGTGCTCCGGGGTAAGCCAACTAACAACCTCAATCCGGCGCTTCATAAATTGAATGTCGGACATCACAAGCTAAAATCTAAATTGGAGAAACCTGTGCATGTATGAATTAGTGGAAACCCAAGTCAGGGCGGTTGGTCTCTGGCGGAGCTACCTTGCCTTGATACGGTTTCATTATCACTCCAGTTTTATCGGAGTTCTGCTCGGCGCTCTGATCGTTACACGCGATTGGTCCGGACCGTTGGTTTGGCGCATGTTCCTGCTATATGTGTCTATGACGGTCCTGCTATACGGTGGCCTTTACTCTCTCAATGCGATAACCGATGCCGAGGCCGACAGCTGTCATCCACTGAAGCGAACCCGCCCCGTCGCGTCGGGCGAGATTTCACGGAAGGCGGCAGGATTGTTTGCGGCTAGTCTGATAGCCGCTGGTTTCGTGACGGGTTGGATGTGGTTGGGAGCGGAAGTCCTGCCAGTTTACGTTCTGTTCCTGGTGTTGAACCTGTCTTACTCCCTCTGCTTCAGAAATCTTTTTGCGCTCGACGTGATCTTCAACAGCGTCACACACCCGCCGCGCTTCTATCTGGGGATGTGGCTCGCGGGCGAAGGGTTTGGTGGGTTCGCAGCATGGGATTGGCTGGCTCTGGTGTTTCTGTTTGCAATCGGCCTCGCCGCCAGCCGTCGTTCGGTAGATCTAAATGATGGCGAATGGAAATCTCGCAGATCACTTCCCAAATACTCACGTTCCGATCTGCTGGTAATCAAAAGTGTAGCGTTTGCTTTGATCCTTTTGTTATGGATTGTCATTCAACCCGCTTTTCAAACTCCTTATATTGTGACGGTCTGTGCATACATAGTTTGCGTCGGTGGAAATGAAGCCGTACCAGGAATTCGAGCGTTCTTCGAACGGATATGGCTGAGATAAGACACAACAATTCCTGGGTTACATCCACGTTTGTGCTGTTGGCATGCGTGTTCTTTTTGTGGATGTTCTTTACGGCCGCAACGCTGGAACATACGGCAGAGCTGGGGTGGATCTCTCCATCTCCAGGCCGCGACGCACGCGCTGTTGCGTTCGACTTTGCTGCCAAGTGGCGGCACGGCATGGCCGGGAATTCTCCGATCTACATGCCAGGTTTCTTCGCGGTAGCGATTGCGGTGTGGTTTTGGTGCGCCGGTAAAAGCCTGAGGCGAATGATTGCCGAGGGTTTGGTTCTCCTTGGTACAGCGGCACTTTGCGCAACTCTGCTTGCACCATACACGGCTCCGCGAGTCCTTTCAGACTTTGTGGCCCAGGAAAGTCTTAACGTTACTCGCGCGTCGCCGTCGGGGACGTGGATCGCGTGGGCCCAGGGTGTCTATAGCTTATTAACGTGGAGCACTCTCCTTATCGCGTCGCGCTGGTCCATAAAGCTGAAATCCTTCAAACCTCTGCTGGTTCCTCTCGTACTGAATTTCATTTTGGCTTTCGTGCGTCCCTGGACGGTCGCCGATTTTACGTCCCAGTGGGTAAGACAGGCCCTCGACGGCGAACCCGTTGCCGTCATTTCCTTTCTGCTGATACCGATCATTTCAGGATTCATGGCCTGGGTTGAGCTGCGACCAAAGTTGCAGAAGATGGCCGCACGAAGAAGGGCGTCGTTGGCATTGCACAAGCTGATTGCGCGCACCGATGTGGGTCAGGGCATGCAGAACCGGGAGCGTAGCGACCGGGTCCCGTAATGTGACACAAGCAAACAGAACCGACCTGCACGACCGTAGTGTTATTCAACCTGGACCCGCTCGCTCCGCTCCCGGTTCTGCTGTATTGAAAGCACTTTTGTGCGAAACCCCATTCGTTCTTTGGGTAATTTCACTCAAGCCAATTTGGAATCTCCGCAGGATTACGCAGCCCTCAGTTAGAACCTGCTCAGAACTCCAATGCCTGCATAACCTTTGACCAACCTTCCTCACTGGCCTTTGACTTGCTACTTACCGGCAGACAAGGATCACTATGGGAGAGCACAACGTCGAAGAACAGGTGGACAAACGAAAGCTGCATGCTTACATGCAAGCGCTGCTGGACGACCTGCGTGCTCTCGCCTTCATGCTCGAAGACGGGCGGATTGAAAGTGGTGTGCGGAAGCTTGGTGCGGAGCAGGAGATGTTTCTGGTTGATCATTCTCTCCGTCCCACACCACTGGCGGTTGAGGTTTTGGCATCAGCTAATGACCCGCGCCTAACCACCGAAATTGCCCGGTTCAATCTGGAAGCTAACCTAACACCCGTTGATCTCACCGACCGCTGCTTCCACCTAATGCACGAAGAGTTAAACGAAATTCTTTCAACCGTGAGCAGCGCCGCTAACGAGTTGAATGCCGATGTCTTACTGGCAGGCATTCTGCCCACACTGCGAGTCTCTGATCTAACGCTGAATAACCTGACGCCAATGCCCCGTTATCACGAACTAAATCGTTCGGTGAGCGAGCTGCGAGGAGGGCCATTCTCAATTCACATCAAGGGACTGGATGAACTTCATTTAACTCACGACAACATGATGATGGAATCGTGTAACACAAGTTTCCAGGTTCACTTCCAGGCCAACCCAGAGGATTTCGTAGTTACATACAACACTGCCCAGGCAATCACAGCTCCCGTGCTGGCTGCGGCTGTCAATTCGCCGCTCTTGTTTGGCCATCGCTTATGGCAGGAGACGAGGCTCGCACTCTTCCAACATTCCACCGACGCACGCTCGCGAACCCAGCTAGCACGCAGCCACCCGACGCGCGTTGGTTTCGGGGAGCAATGGTTAAGACAGTCGGTTATCGAGTTGCTTCATAACCAGATTGCGCGTTTTCGCCCCATCATGATTAGCCAGCCAGACGAGGATCCCATGCTGGTATTGGCACGCGGAGAAATACCCATGCTGTCAGCGTTACGCATGCATAACGGGACCATCTGGCCCTGGAACCGCGCTTGTTACGGAGTGGCGGACGGAAAGGCCCATTTAAGAATTGAAAACCGCGTCCTTCCATCCGGACCGACGGCAATCGACGAAATTGCTAATGCCGCGTTTTTCAGCGGACTAATGCTGGCGCTGCCATCCGAGTATGGCGACATCTCCAGTCGAATGGACTTTGATGAGGCCAAGACAAATTTCTTCGTGGCGGCGCGACATGGTTTGAATGCACACTTTCAATGGATTGACGGATCGAATTATTCAGCCCCTTCACTAATCCTGGATCATCTATTGCCGCTGGCCAGTCAGGGTCTACAAAGCGCCGGAGTCGACAGTGGAGACATCGATAAATACTTAGGCGTTATTAGTGAAAGAGTGGGTAGCGGACGTACCGGTTCGCAGTGGTTGCTTAAGTCGCTTTCGGCATTGGAAGCCGGTAGCAGCACAGGCACAAGGGACATGCGTTGCCAAAGTCTGACGTCAACGATGCTGCAACAGCAAAAGGAGGGCAAACCCGTGCACACCTGGCCATCGATCGAAGGTACGGATGATTCGGATTGGTCTCAGAGTTATCAGAGCGTCGGCCAATTCATGGCGACCGACTTATTCACTCTGCGGCCCGACGACCTGGTTGATCTTGCCGCGAGTGTGATGGATTGGCGTCATATCCGGCATGTGCCGGTAGAAGATGAGCGAGGCAGACTCGTGGGCTTGATAACGCATCGTTCGCTTTTGCGACTGCTGAGTCGCCGGTATCAGAGTAGCAATGAAGGACCACTAACTGTGCGCGAGATAATGAAGAGCGATCCTGTGACGGTCTCCTCCATTACCCCAACGTTAGAAGCGCTTGAGCTGATGAGAACAAACAAGGTCGGTTGTTTGCCCGTGGTGGACGACGGCCAACTCGTCGGAATAGTAACTTCGTTTGATTTCCTTGACGCTTCGGCTCGCCTTTTCAAAGAACGCCTCACCAAATCAACGCCGTCAGATGTCAGAGGTCAGATGTCAGAGGTCAGAGGTCAGATGTCAGATGTCAGATGTCAGACGGCCGGATGAGCGATCTTCCGATCTCTGACATCTGACATCTGACCTCTGACCTCTGATCTCTAACATCTGCCTTCTGCGACGTTTCCCCCAAGTTCTGGGTAACTTCCCGCACCGCAACTCACACGACACACCTTATTTAAGCCGAATTTGAGTCAACTCCCATCGGCACATCGGTTGCTTTTGAACCAAATGGGAACCGAGTTGAGAAGGAACCAGACAGCGACAGGCTGTTGATGGTCCACACCTCAGGAGATGGAGGTTGATTTCCATGGCTAAAGACAATCGCGACCTACTCGAACTACTCAAGGAAGAACTTGATTTCATTGAGATGGGAGGCTATGGCCGATCAGTTCGCACGCCGTGGTTACCAAAATCGATCTTTCAGGACTCACTGAGTTGTCTTAACTACGGTTATCCCTACCGCGCCCACCCGTGCAACGAATGCCACTTGATTGATTTCGTTGCACCGGAGCATCGGACGGAGATGGTCCCCTGTCACTTTATCCCACTGGATGAAGCGGGAGACACGATTGAAAGTCTGGACTCCGAGGAGAACCAAAACAGGACCGAGTGCTTGCTGAAAGAGTGGTTGCGTAACCGCATCGCACACCTTGAAGCGGCGCAGACCAATCAGTTCTCTCAAAACGTGGCTTGATAGGATCCCCGGAGGGCGCGGTAACTGCCGCGCGGTGCACGGACCGCAGGCGAGGCAATGAAACGACGCCTGCGGTCTATTTTTATACCAACAAGGACTAGAGCAATGACGAACCAGACTGTTACCGTCGACGGCAATGAAGCCGCCGCATACGTTGCCTACAAAACCAACGAAGTAATCGCCATCTACCCCATCACGCCATCGTCATCAATGGGCGAGTCTGCGGACGCCTGGGCCGCCAGCGGTGAAAAGAATATTTGGGGCATGGCGCCTCTGGTTCGCGAGATGCAATCGGAAGGTGGCGCGGCCGGCGCGGTCCACGGAACTCTGCAAACCGGTTCACTGACCACTACGTTCACTTCCAGTCAGGGTCTATTGCTCATGATCCCCAATATGTTCAAGATTGCGGGCGAGCAAACGAGCACTGTATTTCACATCGCCGCACGATCCCTCGCAACTCATGCCCTCTCGATCTTCGGCGATCACAGCGATGTTATGGCCACCCGCTCCACCGGCTGGGCAATGCTCTTCGCCAACTCTGTCCAGGAAGTGATGGACTTTGCGCTGATCGCACAAGCCGCAACGCTGCGTTCCCGTGTTCCGTTCCTGCACGTTTTCGACGGCTTTCGCACGTCACACGAAGTGATGAAGATTGAAAGGCTGTCAGACGAAATAATTCGCGAAATGATGGACGACCAACTGATCCGGGATCATCGCGCACGTGCGTTGACGCCAGATCGTCCAGTGATGCGCGGAACGGCCCAGAACCCCGATGTGTTTTTCCAGTCGCGCGAGCGTGCAAACTCGCTTTATCTCGACACTCCTGGGATTGTGGAAGCCGAAATGAGCCGTTTCGCAGCCTTAACCGGAAGGCGCTATCAGCTTTTCGAGTACGTGGGAGATCCGGACGCCGAGCGCGTCATCATCATGATGGGTTCCGGCTGCGAGACCGCAGAGGAAACAGTCGCGACGTTGCGTGGGGAAGGCGAAAAAGTTGGTTTACTAAAAGTGCGATTGTATCGTCCGTTTTCCGTCGAGCGCATGCTGGCGGCGCTGCCACGCACCGTCAGATCAATCGCGGTACTCGATCGGACAAAAGAGCCGGGCAGCGCCGGCGAACCTCTATACCAGGACGTCGTAACTGCCATTGCTGAAGGCGCCGTTAATTGCACCCCGGACTTCGCAATCAGACCGCTAGTCGTTGGCGGCCGTTATGGACTGGCTTCAAAAGAATTTACGCCGGCGATGGTTCATGCCGTTTTCGCTGAACTTAATGGACCAAGACCGAAGAACCATTTCAGTGTCGGCATAGTTGACGATGTCACTTTCACCTCGCTGACTGTTGACTCAGGTTTTGATATTGAGCCGGCCAATCAGGTGCGGGCAATGTTTTGGGGGCTCGGCGCCGATGGAACGGTTAGCGCCAACAAGAATTCGATCAAGATCATTGGCGAGCAAACGTCAAACTACGCGCAGGGTTATTTCGTCTACGACTCAAAGAAATCCGGCGCGATGACCGTCTCCCACCTGCGTTTTGGCTCTCAGCCAATTAAAAGCACCTACCTGATTCAGCGTGCTAATTTTGTTGCGGTCCATCAGTTCAACTTTCTCGATCGTTATCCGGTTCTCGATGCGGCCGTGAACGGTGCGACGCTTCTTGTAAACAGTCCCTACGATGCCGATGAAGTTTGGGCGTACTTGCCGGCCGGAGTACAGAGAACAATTGTCGAGAAAAAGATCCGGCTCTTTTCGATCAACGCAAACGCAGTCGCCAAACAGACTCAACTAGGAAACCGCATAAACACGATCATGCAGACCTGTTTCTTTGCAATCAGCGGGGTCTTACCACGCGACGAAGCCATTACAAAAATCAAAGAATCAATTCGCAAAACGTATGGGAAACGAGGCGAGCCGGTGGTGCGGCAAAACTTCGCCGCGGTGGATGCATCGCTCGAGCATCTGCATGAGATAAAAGTCCCGGATGTTGTTGCTACTGAAAGCGAACCAGAACGAGTCATGTTCCCTGAAGCGCCTGATTTCGTTAGGAATGTAACCGGCCAAATCATCGCGGGTCGTGGTGATCAATTGCCGGTTAGCGCATTCCCGCTGGACGGGACCTATCCGGTTGGCACAGCTCGCTGGGAAAAAAGAAACATCGCGTTGGAAGTGCCGGTTTGGGAGCAGGATCTATGTATTGAGTGTGGCAAGTGTGTGATGGTATGTCCGCATTCGGCCATCCGTGCAAAAGTTTGCGATGCCTCTAACCTGGCAGATGCGCCCGCTGGTTTTAAGCATATTCCGGCGAAATGGCGTGAACTGCCGGATAAGCTCTACACGCTTCAAGTTGCAGTCGAGGATTGCACCGGTTGTCAACTCTGCGTTGAGGTTTGTCCGGCTAAAGATAAGCAGGATCCGTCGCGCAAGTCATTGAATATGCAACCGCAGTTGCCAATTCGCGAGCGCGAAAAGATCAACTGGGATTTCTTTCTGGATCTGCCGGAGATTCAAAGAAACGGCAGCCTCGGTTTTGGCTCAGTTAAGAACGTGCAGTTACTTCAGCCGTTGTTTGAATTCTCGGGAGCGTGCGCCGGTTGCGGCGAAACCCCTTACGTCAAACTCCTGACGCAGTTGTTTGGTGACCATACTGTGATTGCAAATGCGACGGGTTGTTCCAGTATCTACGGCGGCAATCTGCCAACCACACCTTACACGACGAATCGTGACGGACGCGGGCCCGCATGGAGCAACTCGCTTTTTGAAGACAATGCAGAGTTCGGCCTGGGAATGCGGATGGCGTTGGACCATCAAAACGCTTACGCCAGAAACCTGGTTGAGCGCCTCCGTGATGTTATCGGTGACCAGCTGGCCGGCGAACTGCTAACGACGGATCAATCCTCCGACAACGGAATCGAAGTGCAACGGGAGTTGGTCACGCAACTGAAAGCGAAACTCTCGGAATGCGACGATGTAGAAGCCCGCGACTTGTCAGGCGTTGCCGATGCGCTGGTGAAAAAGAACGTGTGGATAGTTGGCGGCGATGGATGGGCTTACGACATTGGCTACGGCGGCCTCGATCACGTGTTAGCTAGTGGTCAGAACGTAAACATCCTCGTACTGGATACGGAAGTTTATTCAAATACAGGCGGCCAGGCTTCAAAGGCAACGCCGCTGGGCGCGGTTGCCAAGTTTGCGGCGGGCGGTAAGCCGACAGCTAAGAAGGACCTTGGATTGACTGCCATGCGGTATGGGAACGTTTACGTCGCGCAAGTCGCGATGGGTGCAAACGATACCCACACGGTAAAAGCATTCATCGAGGCCGAAGCTCATGATGGGCCGTCGCTCATCATTGCGTATGGCCAATGCATTGCCCACGGCATCGACATGGCGAAAGGAATGCAACACCAGAGGCTGGCTGTGGATTCGGGCTATTGGCCGCTTTATCGCTACAACCCGAAACTGTCCGACGAACAAAAGAACCCATTCCAACTGGATTCACACGAGCCGAAGATTCCGCTCGAGGATTACATTTACACGGAGGGCCGTTACCGAATGCTGCAGCAAAGTGATCCTGAAGTGGCAAAGTTTCTGCTGAAACAAGCGCAAAAGTCAGTGCATCACAAGTGGCAGCAATACAAGCAGATGGCGGCGATGCATTGGACCGAGTGATCTGTTCCCTGCTGGTCCAGCCGCAGTCTCTTTATGCAGCCTCAAAAACGATCCACGAATTACACGAGATATTCTTCTATTTTGACTTTCCGGTCTATTCCGTCCGCATTGCACGGTTGAACTTTTGTTGTCCATTTAATTTAGGGCGAAGAAATAATTGACTGTTGATCTCAATGTTGACGCCTCCTCCAAGATAAGATGTAAACGCGCCGTAAGCCCTCTGTGCGAGCCGGACATAGTTTACGTTTCAGACCGGGGACATGGTTTACACTTTTGACGGTTTCGTTCGGTGCCAGCCTTTAGCTGGGATAATGCTTTTGGTTCTTTCATCTAGAATTCCGAGTAGCTGAAAACTGTAACGCAATTCCCACTTGTCGTTGTCGATAGGGATAAGGCCGACTGGCTCTTTAGCCAGAACTTCCGAGACGTAGATCAGCTCGCCGCGCCACTTGATCTCGCCCTTGTGACGCACTTGCCTGACCGTGATTCCGGACTCGTATTGTACTTCTGGGAGTTTGGCCGGATAGGAGCGTGGTGAGAAGCAATGGACGCTTCCTGGCGTCTTTCTTCCCAGTGCCTCATGAGACCGGTCCCAGTTATATTCCTCCACAAAAAGATAATACTGTTGCTGCTGCTGTTGAAGATCTCTTTGCGGCGCCACAGCCTCCTTCAAGGTTCGATGCATCCGTTCGTGGCGGCCGTTTTGGGCCGGTTTCCCCGGTTGGATCCGCTCCGGCTTGATGCCCAGCTTGATCCACCATTTAGAGAGTTGACTGATGCCGCCCAGCGCCAGTGAGGCGAACGGTGCTCCGTTATCGATGCGGATCACCTCCAGCAGCCCGGCTTCCCTAAAGACCCACTCAAACCAATATTGCACTTCATCGTGCCTCGGTCGCTCAAGCGCGCGACACAAAAGCAGATACCGAGAAAAGTTGTCGCTAATAGTCAGCGGATAACAACGCCGACCGTTGCCCAGCAGAAAGTCTCCTTTAAAGTCTGCACTCCAACTCTGATTAGGTGCACAACACTCTCCGAACGGCTCGCTATACGGAGCCACCCGGCGCCGCCACTTGCGCGGTTTCACCAACCCTGCACGCTTCAGGATTTCGCCCGCCGTCGAATCCGCCGGCCACTTAAGTTCCGGCCGCTCATCGCGCAACCAGTCCAGTACCTTTTTCGGACCCCATTTTTGGCGCCGCAGCTTGGTCTGCACAATCAGCGCTCGCATCTCTTCTGAAGTCTGATTCGGATGACAATGCGGCGCGCGTTCCAGTTCTTCAAGTCCTGGCAGCCCTCGCTGCTCATAACGCGCTATCCATTTATCCGCCGTCGGTCGACTGATCTCATAGATTCGGCAAAGCTCGCTTTTGCAGTAATCTCCGCTCAACCAATCGGCTATCAATTGAATTTTTTGGTCCATGACACTGGTTTCCTTCCACGGCATCGGCAAACACCTCCTTGCCGACGGAATGTAAACCATGTGCCCGGTTTATTCTGTAAACTATCTTCCCGGTTTGTACCCTCCCCTAACCCCTCCCAAAGGGAGGGGAATCACGCTTCGCTCTCACGCTGCTTGAATAATTAACAAGAAAAATTCCCCCCTCCCCTTGGGAGGGGTTAGGGGAGGGCTTACGGAGTAATCACATTTGTGTTTCGGGGGGGGGGAGGCGTCAACCTTTGATTACTCCAAAACTGAATCTTCGCAACGATCAACGTTGGAGGAAAGTCCCCGGACCTGCGATTAAAAAATTGTTCAGAGACGTACATAAGACGTGCGGCTTATGAAGCAAGACTTAACAATTTAAGCAGTCGCGGCAGTCATGCGTATCGGCCGAGAAGGTTTGATAAAGACAAAGTAGTTAACGGCCAGGCAACAGAGTGAAAAGAATGCAAGAAAGATAAAGCCCCACGTATACGCGCCGGTTGAGTCGCGCAACACGCCCAGAACGAGCGGCGGGAAAAATCCGCCCAAACCGCCGAACGCGCCGACCAGTCCCGTCACGGTTGCTGTCTCTTTCGGAAAGTACTCAGGCACTAATTTAAAAACCGCTCCATTTCCCAGTCCTAACGCGGCTGCTGCGCCGAGTGCCCCAACGGTAAACGTCGGCATCCAGGGACAGCCCATCAGCGTGCCCAACACAGCTACAGCAATAAAAACGGGTATCAAAACGCGAGCGCCTCCCAGACGGTCCGATAAAATCCCGCCAACCGGTCTCATCAGTGTCGCGAGCAAAACAAAACCCGCAGTGCGCGCGCCGGCGTCCGTAGCAGTTAACTTGAACGTATCTCTGAGCAACGTTGGGAGATAAATCGAGAAGGCTACAAAACCACCAAAGGTCAGGAAATAGAACAACGAAAGCACCCATGCTTTCGGCTCGCGGCGCAAGACCGCCAGACTCTCCGCAATTGTCTTGGGCTTACCAGCAGTGGCGTCGCGCGCGAAAATATAGAAGATTGCGGCCCAGATTACTGACACGCCTGCAAAGATGAAAAACACGGGGCGCCACGAACCGAGGGCCAACGCCAGCACCGGGGCGCCAAAAACTGCGATTGACTGGCCGACGTTGCCCATCCCGTAAATCCCCAGAGCTGTACCCTGCTGCTCCTGCGTAAACCACTTGGAAGTGAATCCCACGCCAACGGGAAACGTTGATCCAGCTAGTCCCAGTAGCAAACCAAGACCAAGTAACTGTCCGTAGCTATTCGACATGCCGATCAAGACCGCAGGTATCGCTGAGAGACATAGCAACGCAGCAAAAACTCGACGTCCGCCAAACCGGTCGGCCAACATGCCGGCGGGAATTCTTCCCAAAGCACCAAGCAAGACCGGAATGGCAATCATCAAGCTTTTTTCTTTTGCTGAGAGCTGATACGCGGACGCAAAAGTAGGAGCCAAGGCGCCCATCAGTCCCCAAACGGCGAACGAGACTGCGAAGGCGGTGGTCGAAAGAAAGAGTGCGACGCTTGCGCCGGGTTTAAAGTTTTTCGTAATGCTCATCGTCGTTAATTCACAACTCTTAGATCGTTACTTTCCTGCTGAGTTGTTTGATCAGCTTCCTCGTCACAACGCTTGCACTCGAGTTTGTAGCCGATACGGGAAGCGCGACCTTGTTCAGTCAGTGTCCAATGACGGGTTGTGAGCGGTGGCTGGTGACGCACATGTTGAAAGTGGCCGCATGCAAGCGCGGCGCGCCAGTGCCCTTCGTCATCTTTTTCAAATCCTGTGATTTTTTGCTTCAAGCAGAATTCCTAAGCGCGAATCATGGTTAGCAGCATTTGAAATCTGGTAACGGCTGTCACCGCATGTGGCTTGTTTGCCGGCATCAGGATGGTCTCGCCGCGGCGCACCTTGTAGTGCTCCCCAGAAATCTGGATGTCTGCTTCACCGTCAACGACCAGCACCAGCGCATCGAATGGCGCGGTGTGTTCGCTTAAACCTTGACCGGCGTCAAATGCAAACAACGTGACCGTCCCGCCTTTATTCTTCAATAACACGCGGCTGACGATGGACGCGTCCTGATACTGCAGCAACTCGGAAAGCTGCTTTACTTCGGCGATTTGATTTTCGTTTTCTACCTGGTTATCCAGTGTGCTCAACATCTTAAACCTCGTTCTAATAAAGTTTGTTCCTACCTGGTCACGGTGATGGCGACTGCTCCCAATTGTTTGCGATGACGCCGAAAGACAGATCGCATCTCCAATACTCTGCGTCGCGCCTCAGTGTCGCGAATCACATTCGAGATAAACCTCAGCGCGCCGGCAAAACCTTCGTCACGAACCAGCCGTCCCGGCTCCAGCAAACTCATTGGGGCAGTTTGTACTGACTTAAACGTGAATCCTTCTGATTCCAGAAGTGTTACCCACTCTGATACGGACAGGGGGCGAACGCCGTGATGTACTACTCCCGTCAGGGCCTTTTCGGTTCTACGCTTCTCATCTTCATCAAGATCGTCAGACATGAGACACATCTCGTGAATACCGTAGCGGCCACCTGTCTTGAGAACGCGATGGGCTTCCCTCACGATGGCACGCTTAGTCTCTTCCGTTTGCATGGTGAGCATTGCCTCGCCATATACCACGGTTGCGCATTGATCAGGAAGGCCGGTTTTGGCCGCATCTCCCACGACACACCGCTGGTTTTTCGCATCTAAGTAATTTCGTACGATCCGGGCCGCCGACTGATCCCGCTCCACTGCCACATACGATTTGGGCTTTAGTTTCAGTGTCAATTGCGCCGTGACTCCCATGCCCGGAGCAAACTCCACGACCTCGTCTGAAGCATTGATCGACAATGCCTTGAGCATTGCCCGTGTGAGTCCCATGCCTCCCGGCCGCAGAACGCGTTTTCCCACACGAGCGAGTACCCAATGCCCAGGCATTTTTTCTGTTTTTAGATCATTTCCCGGTACCAATTTCAAAGCAGCTGCCATCGCACTAATCTCCTGTACACACAAATTCGTCGTCTTCTTGTGGGCAACGACTGTGCCGCTTTCTTAGTTGGGGTTTTTGCAGGAAACTGCGGTTAGGCTGCGGGAATTAGCGAAACTTTGCGGAATTATGCGCAACAGAACAGCGCTGTGCAAAAAGTGAAATCAGTGGTGAATCGTCGCGGTTCTGTATTTGTCGAGCTATCAGCATTCAAATACACCCACACTATTTCAGCGCGAATCGCGGCGGTAGGTTCTCCAATTCATGTCGTACCTGGCTTATGAGATCGCCATACATTTGCTGGTCAAGAACTCGAGTAGGCCAGACGTAGACGTGTTCTTCCTCCAGCTTGTTGTGACTCTTCAACCGCGTCCATATGACTGACAGGCGTTCTCTCAGTCGAGGTAGCTCTTGATGTAATGACTCCCGATTCTCCCGAATGTCTCGCACGTTCTTCATCATGTCGGCCAGCTCCTTCATGAAGAAATCGTGGTCTGAACGAAGTCGCGCAATCGTCTCTTCAACTTCCGCAAGGGATGGCAAAGAGTCGTCGCCGGAAAACTTTGATGCCTCCTTAACGAGCGCTGGAAACAAATGAAGATGCTCTGCTCGAATGTGAACTGCGAGGCGGGCCCAAAATAGATCAAGCAACTCGAACGCGCGATCTTCAGATGGCGCTGCCAATTCCTGGTCTAATTTGGTAAGTAGTTCGTCCAGCGATTCATGGTCATTTTCCAGTATCGCGTCGATGAGGTTTGTCATCTCTTAAGGTAGCCCGAGCTGGTGTAGTGGCGCGACGCGGGCCGCCACCAGAATATGAGCGAGAGCGTAACGAGGAAGCAGATACCGGAGGCGATAACCAGAGGAAGTAAGGCGGAAAATCGATGGGCCAGCGCGGCTTCGACGGTAGCGGCGAGAATCCATAACTGCGCTACGTTCACCATTACCAGCAGGATGAGACGGGCCTGGGCCACAGCCGACCGGCCTCTGCCGGCATGACCTTTTGTTCCCGGTAGCTTTCCAGATTCTTTCATCAGATCAATCTTTCTTCGCTGCTGACCGCCCTGCCAATCGCCCAAATCTCACTATCCCGCATTTCCAGGGCGATCGTGTCGAGCGGCCGTGGTGGTGGTCCATAGAGGACATGGCCGGTTTGGGCATCGAAGGCGCCTTCATGGCAGGGGCATTCCAATCGTTGATGTTCACGTTCGAAATAAACCGGACACGATAGGTGTGTACACTTTTGTCCGAAGGCATGGTAACTACCATCAAGCGAGCGCACGAGAATGGCACTATCGCCTTCGGCCGGGTAATGAAAGTTAAGCGCGCTCCCTGGAGACAGACTCTGTCCCCCTTCGATCCTTGCGGGCGAAAAACTTTCGACGCGACGCGCATCAAGCGCCGCCTTACCCGCGAACCCGGCCGCGCCGGCAAACAATGCCGCGGACGTAAGCCCAAGGAAGTTGCAGAACTCGCGGCGCGTTACTTGTGCTTCCTCTTCGCGATCGTAGGGGAAGTCGTGTTGATGCGGCGCGGTGGCAACACGCACGTCACTCTCGTCTGCCAGAACTCTTTTGATCGTGTCGTTCAATTCTGATTTCATCGCTCACTCATCACCGTCAAAACTCGTTACTCTTATCTGTCTCTTCCACCTGCAGATCGATCCATGACTCGTTGGTCGGTTCGGTTTTTATGTGCCCTTCAAACACACCACAACCATCCACTTCGACCTGATCAGCGTCGGTTGGCAACATCAGGTAAACCCTGGTTTCAACTTTTTGATTGCCGAACACATGAGCGTTCACAGGTTTAGTTCGGCGCAGCGGGACGATGTCTTCATACTTTCCAAATGTGATGGCGCTGGTGGGACACACGCTGGCGCACATCGGCTTCAGTCCTTCGCTGGATCTGTCAAAGCACATGTCACACTTCATCTGCAGGTGCATCTCAGTGTTGTATTTGGGAACGCCGAACGGACATGCGTTAACGCAGTTTCGACAGTCAAGACATCGTGGTTTCAACGCACTCAGCACCACACCATCATCGGTGGTCTTGATTGCGTCTGCAGGACACACCAGAGCGCAGGTGGGTTCAACGCAATGCATGCAAACTGTCGGCATGGTCGCCGTGGTTTCAGCACGATCGAGATAGTCTACGTAGATCATCGAATAGCCTTTGTGCGTTCCACACTCCCGGCACGCAGCGACACAAGCGCGGCAACCAATGCAGCGCTGCGGATCGATGAACATGGTTTCTTCCATAAGCTAGCTCACCAAATTAGTGTTGTTTCGTGTGTTTCGTGTATTTCGTGGATCGTTCTTACTGCAGCATAAAAACGAATCCACAAATTACACGAATAACACGAAGCGTTTTGAATTCGACTTTACTTATCTAAACTCACTACGCGACGCGCCCTTTCGTCTTTCGCCAAAAATCGGGAGTTGTCGCGAGTGAATCTTTTCAATTCGCGCAGCACACGCTTTGAATTCCGGAATCTTCGACGTCGGGTCAAGCACGGGGTTCGTCAACTGATTAACCGCCAACTGTTCACCCCAATGATACGGAATGAAGATCGTGTCTGGTCTAATGGTCTTCACGATCAGCGCTGGAAACACACCTTCACCTCGTCGCGACAATACCTTCACTCGCTCGCCATCGTTGACCTTGAGCTTCATCGCCGTCTCCGGATGAATTTCAACGTAGGGTTCCGGACACTGTTCCACCAGGAACCCAATCCGTCTCGTTTGGTTACCGGAAAGATACTGATAGACAACCCGACCACTGGTCAGAATCAAGGGAAACTCTTCGTCGGGAGTTTCCTGGGGTCCCTCGTGCTCCACCGCATGAAACTTCGCCTTGCCGTCCGGATGATAAAAACGATCTTCAAACAATCGCGGTGTTCCCGGATGATCTTCGGTAGGACATGGCCAGAAGATCCCGTTGTTCTTTTCAATCTTTTCCCAGGTAATGCCGTAGTAATCAGCGTTGCCGCCGCGTGACGCGACCCGGAGTTCGTTAAAGATGTCCAGGGGGTTATTAAACTGGAAATACTTCTTCCGGCCCATGCGATGAGCAATCTCCTGCACGATCCACCAATCCGCGCGTGCCTCGCCCGGCGGATCTGCGGCTTTGTTTATCTTCACAACCCGGCCTTCGCTGTTTGTGGTTACGCCTTCATCTTCGCTCCAGGTGCTGCCTGGTAGCACTACGTCGGCGTAACGTGAGCCTTCAGACATGAAAAAGTCGATGCAGACGTAAAAATCAAGGCCCTCCAGTGAACGACGTACTTCATTTGTGTCCGGCAAACTGACCATTACGTTGTTACAGATGGAGAGCAACCCGCGAATTTCTCCTTCTCGCATTTTCTGAAACATCTCGACTACGGAAACGCCGGCTTGCGGCAACTCATCCTCGGGCAGGTCCCAGATCTGGCAAACGTGCTTGCGATGATCCGGATTCGTAATCGAGCGCTGGCCCGGAAGCTGATCAGCTTTCTGTCCATGCTCGCGGCCGCCCTGCCCGTTCCCTTGTCCGGTGATGGTCCCGTAACCACGTCCCGGCGCGCCTATGTTTCCGGTGGCCAGTACCAGGTTGATGTACGACAAGACATTATTCACGCCGTGGGAGTGATGTTCGATTCCACGTGCGTGCAACAACATGGCCGTTTTAGCCCGGCCATAGATGAGTGCTGCCTGCGCAATCTTTTCCGCCGGCACGCCAGTGATTTCTCCGGCGACTTGCGGTGAGTACCTGTGCGCTACCGCTTTTGTTTCTTCCCACCCATTAGTTCGGTCAGCGATGAAACCTGGATCGATCAGGTTTTCCTCGATGAGAACGTGAAGCATTCCATTCGCGAGCGCGACGTCCGTTCCGGGTTTGAGTTGTAAATGGAGGTCTCCCTGGCGAGCAGTGGCAGTTTCGCGGGGATCGATAATTATCCAGCGCCCACCGTTGTCACGCTGCTGCCAGAGAAACTTGTTTAGTACTGGAAAAGTTTCGGCGCAGTTTGCCCCAGCAATCAAGAGTACTTCAGCCAGCGGGATGTCATCCCAGGGGTTGGCGGCGCGATCGATGCCGAAGGCTTTATTGTTCGCTGCCGCCGCCGACACCATGCAAAGCCGGCCGTTGTAATCGACGTAACGAGTCCCCAGTCCCGCGCGCGCAAACTTACCCATTAGATAAGTCTTTTCCGTAGTCAACGAGGAACCGGAATATATGCCGATCGAGTCTTTGCCGTGCGTGGTCTGAAGTTCCTTCAACTTCGATACCACCAGATCGAGAGCTTCGTCCCAAGAGGCACGTTCGAACACACCGTTACGTTTGATTAATGGATGAAGCAGTCGATCGGGATGATGCACCTGCAAATAGGCGGTCACACCTTTGGGACAGAGCCTGCCTTCGTTAACCGGAAAATCGTAACGTGGTTCGAAACCGACAACATGGTTCTTTTCAACCAGCAGATTCATTCCACACTGCACGGCGCAGTAAGGACAGTGGGTCGGCACAATCTTGTCGATGACGCGATCGGCACGCCACCCACCGTACGGCGCGTCATGCAGGTGCGGCCCAAACCGCTCAACTATGTTTTCGAGATTACCGACTTTAGCCATTCGTTATGATCACTACCCGCGGCTCTGCCGTCCGATGTGCGGAAGGTCTCTGACCTTCCGTCAGTCGCTCATTCATTTCCTGGGCTGTGCCCTCCAAAACTGAGGGCGAAGCCCAAACCTGTAAAACCTCCATCCGAAGGTCAGAGACCTTCCGCACATCAGGCGGCAAAGCCGCTACGTTTCAATCTCGCTCAACTTCAACGCGCGAACCGCGAAAAACTTCAGCGGTACGCTGCGGTGCTTTGGCATATGAAAGCCCGCGCAGTACGCGCTTGCAGCGCGGACAGTAGTCCTGCCAAACGTTTCCTTCCGGCATCTTGTAATCAAAGCCCAACTTGTCGACCACCGTCTTCAGATCTGCCAGCCATAACTCGGCGACGAATTCCACTCCGCATCGAGGACAAACGGCTTGCGGCATTTCACGCGCGCGTTTTTGATAAAGCTCAACACCAATCGAGGCGGGCCTTTGAATTACATGGAATAACTTGCCGAACGGCAGGTAAAACAAGGTCATGATTACGACAGCCTGATGCGTCAGCGCGATGAACGAGTACATATAGCCGTGCAGCCACAGGCTGGACGCAGTCAGCATTAATCCTGTGACGGAGATCGCAATGAGCAACAAATGAGGAACGAAGTCGAGAATGTATTGCTGCAAAGCAATCGCGCCGCGGTCGTGAAGTCGTCGACGGATTGCTATCGCGCATCCGGCAATTACCATCACCGCGGTAAAGTCGAGAGCGTGAAACGTCACCCAACCTATTAGGCTGCGACCGTCCATTACGTTTAGCGGAAAGCCAAACACGTAAGCGCGGTACCCGCGTTCACCTTCCAATTCGAAATGGACCCAACCGAAGACAAGCGGGAAGGTAATTAGAGCGGAGAGGATGCATCCCCACATGATCAACTGGTGCATCAACCAACGAGCCGACCCGCGCTTGAAGATAAACTTCTGCAGCGCCAGCCCACCTACCAGCGTTTTAGCCGCGCTGCCGGTATTGACGATTAAGTTTTTTCGATCACGAAATAACTTCCAGCCGCGTCTCCAGTAGACGCGTGTGGCGGGACGCTGCAGCCAGATCGCATAGCGAAAGACGATTGCGCCAAACGCGACCACACTCGCGACCGTGTAACCGAACAACGCCGCGTCGTAATGTTCAAGATTGCGCGACCCGACAATAATGAGCACCGTTAGCATGGCAGAGGCCGCCAGCGCTAACAGCACGGCTGAACGATGGTTTGTGGCAGTCCTCATCCTCTCCAGATTCACTTAGTTAACGGGAATTACACTAGTGCGGCCCTGTTCAATGCACTTGGAAAGCCAAACTCGTTTTGTTTTTCTGCAAGCATACCACGAGCTTCCAGTGTGGTTGAGACTCAACTTGTGGACAATCCCCCACCAGTTGAATCGTACTGTGGGATATTCCGCTCAATCCGTGATGCAGGTCACACCTGACGTCTGATTTCTACGAAATTATTGATTCCTTGACTGGCACATTCATTGCGATGTCGAGCCTGAACGTTCACGGGGGTGACCAAACCTTTTAATTAAATTTACGGACCAATGCACACAACGCCGGGTGAAGTTCACGTACACAAGACAATGTTAAGAGAAATCGCGTTCGACTATGAGTACGACTCGAACGGTTCAGCGAAGAAGCCTTCCTCCTTTCTCAAAGATCTACGAGGATTGGAAAGCATAAAGACCAGCAGCATCTATCCGCGCGGCGCCGTTCTGTTTGCTGAAGGCCAACGACCGCGTGGCGTGTACATACTCTGCGAAGGGCGGGCAAAAATTTCCGTGGCTTCCGCTGAGGGCAAAACGCTGGTTCTAAAGATCGCCGGACCCGGAGATGTGCTGGGACTGAATTCAGCACTAACGGAAAATGCCGCCCTTGCCACTGCCGAAACGATCGACCGGTGTCGAATCGATTTTGTGTCTCGTGAAGACTTCGTATCGCTATTGGAAGGCGACCGAAAGAGTTATCTGGACATCGCTCGCGCCCTAAGTCAGGAGTTAAGCGGACTGATGGACCATACGCGTTTGCTTCTTCTATCAGACTCAGCAGCGGAGAAGTTGGCGAAACTTTTGTTGAACTGGAGCGATGTGGAAGGCAAACGAACTCCGCAGGGCACACAAATAGTATGCGGACTTACGCATGCTGAACTTGCGCAGTTGATTTGCACATCCCGCGAGACGGTGACGCGAATTCTCGGCGATTTTCAACGTGCCGGGACCTTAGTTCTCACCGGCGGCGTTATTACTGTACGGAACCGAAGGGCACTCGAGTTGTTAGTCAGAAATTAAGGGGAACAAAAGCCAAACACTCCTTGTGATGGCGGTCACAGCTTAAGTCGCGGCGAAGCCAGTAACATGTTCCTCTTCGGTAATTTCGGAAACGCACGCGCAGGAAAGTCAGTATTGACAGATTAGATATTCGGGGTCCATTCTGGGCGCGTTTAGATTGCTTTTCGCCACTTTGGAACGAAAGTTCTGCTCCCTAAGCGCTCACAGGGTTGGTTCCTTTGGCTCCTTTCGAACCTGGGTCTGGGTCAACTTGTTTGTAAGAAGGAGGAGGAGCGAAGTTGAGTCTAAATAAGGCCTTTAAAGCATTCCTTATCTGCGCCTCGTTAATCATCACAGTTGTTTGGCTCAGCTCAAATTCTTCGTCGCAGTCTGTCAAGCAAGACCCGACTAAAGCCAGAGCTCACAATCCTGCTGACTACGTCGGTACGGAGGTCTGTAAAGACTGCCATACCGATCAATTCAAAAATTTCTCCCACACGTCACACGCCAAACTATTGAAGATCGGAAGTTGGAAGGACAAAGCGACGGGATGCGAATCGTGTCATGGTCCCGGCCGAGCGCACGTGGAGGAAGCCGATCCGACGAAGATCATTTCTTTCAAAAACAAGTCGCAGAAAGAAATATCGGAAACATGCCTCGGATGTCATGCCGGGCGCGAGGAACATAACAACTTCCGCCGGGGTGAGCATTGGCGCAACGACATCGGGTGCACTGAATGCCATTCTTCACACGATCCTCCGGGTGGAAAGAATGTTGCCAGCTCAATAACTTTTGTCGGCCCGGGAAACGCGGAGAAACCAGCGTTCGATCATGCGAAACTGTTGAAAACAAGTGAGCCGCAGTTGTGCATTAGCTGCCATTCTGAGGTGAAGCACCAGTTTAATTTGCCGTTTCATCATAAAGTCTTCGAAGGCGCCATGCGCTGCAGCGACTGTCACAATCCTCACGGCGGTTTCGAGCTCAAACAAACGAGGTTGGCTACGGGTGCAGACGCTGCTTGTATCAAGTGTCACGCCGATAAGCAGGGACCATTTGTTTACGAACACGCGCCAGTAAAAACCGAAGGCTGTGTTGCCTGCCATACACCACATGGCTCAGCTAATCCCCGCCTTTTGATCACCAGCCGGGTGGGCCAGCTTTGCCTGACCTGCCACAGCTCCGCACACGGAGTCGGGGCGGAAGAACCTGCCGGTCCCCAACATAACCAGAATGCGCAGTATGCAAATTGCACTAATTGCCACGTGAAAATTCACGGATCACGATCGAGTCCCGTCTTCTTCAGATAGTGAACCGTCTTTAACGACGAAGAGCGTGGAACCCGACTGAGAGGATTCCGCAATGAAAAGGAAAACTAAACACAGGTTAGGTAAGTTGGCGGGATTACTGCTGATGCTGACCTTGATTACCGGTCTGGCTTTTTCGCAGCAACCATCCCCAAGTCCTAAGAAATCGGATGACACACCAACAACTTCAGTTGAGGCCGGAGAAGATGCGGGCGACTACACTATTACTTCAAGCATTGAAGTTGGGTACCGTGGTCTCAGTGTCGATGGAGATCTAAATAAGTACAAAAGCGATCTGAATTACAAAGCCGGTCCACGTTTATTCGATAGCACGTTTTTGGCGAAGTCGAAAGATGGCAAAGGAGGTGTTTTTGATACCTTCCTCATAACTTCAACCGGTTGGGGTGCAGATCCGCAGGGCAATGTGCGCCTAACCATGGAGAAACCCGAGTGGTATCGCTTCGACGCAAACTACCGCCGCTTCAAGTACTTCCGGTTTCTCAACACCTTTGCCAATCCTAATTGGATATTCAGTCCCGCCGCCTTCAGTCGTCCTCCCAATCCGATTACCGGCGAGCACGGCTACGACACACGAGCCCAGTTGGGAGACTTCGACCTAACCATTCTTCCGAAAGACGAGCGCATCCGGTTCAATGTCGGTTTCTCACCTGAGCGATATAGCGGTCCGGCTTTCACTAATTACCATGCTGGTGGAAACGAGTTCATGCTGCTGTCACAGCTGAAGTCGCGCGCCAATGATTTCCGTGTAGGTGCTGATGGCAAGGTTGGGCAAGTTGCGTTTTCATTTCTACAAGGCTTCCGTCGTTTTCGCGACGATAGCTTTATCGATCTAGGAGCGTCCCCGGGGATCAATGTGAATCCCGCCGCCGCCCAGCTAACGACGTTCAGTCGCGAAGAACCATCTCGCGGCAGCGTTAACTACACCCGGTTAAGCGTGCACACGATGGTCGCGGACAAGCTCGACATTACCGGCAGACTTATCTACAGCAAGGCGACATCTGACTTCAACTTTGCAGAAAACTTCACCGGTCGCAATTGGAACCCCAGGATTACCGGGTTCCCGCCAAGTCCGCCGGCAGCGACGCCGAACATCCTTAATCTGGGACAGTACATTCTGAGCGGCCGTTCAGAGCGTCCAAGCACTCTTTTTGACCTCGGGTTAACCTATCGCGCTACCGATAAACTGCGCATCTCAAACACTTTCCGAGCTGAAAAGTTTGAGATCGACGGGTCGGCTGTGTTCAGTGATTTCTTCTCGGTCACTCGAGGTGTCACAACTAACACGATAGGTTTCACCGATCGCAACGTTAATACTTTTACCGGTTACCGCAAGTTCCAGAACACGATCGAAGCAGACTACCAGTTTAATCCACGCTACTCCTTCCACGTGGGCTATCGATTTGCAGCCAGACGCATCGAGGAAGCGATTAGCGGGTTTAATCTGGGGACAAATGCACCGGCTGCGCTCGTCCCCGAAAGCCATGAGGAAGACAATCACACCCATGTGTTTATCGGCGGGTTTAAAGCCCGGCCGGCCTCTGAGTGGACCATTTACTTCGACGCAGAGCACGGAACTGCCGATAATGTCTTTACCAGGATTGGTAACTACAACTATACGAACATCCGCGCGAAGAGCAGGTATAAACCGACACGCAACCTTACGTTCAACCTGGCGCTGATTACCAAGGACAATTCCAACCCGTCGGAGATTGCGGGAGTCTCGTTGCAGGATTTTGGGGTCGATGTGAAGTCCCGCATCTTTACGTCTTCACTGGATTGGACGCCAAACTCCAGAGTCTATTTCAGCACGGGCTACAACTACCATTGGATTACCAGCGACGCGGTTATCGAATACTTCTTTAACAGTGTGCAGCACCCGCTGGGTCGCAGTCAGTACTATTCCAGGAACAACTTCTTCTTCGTCGATTCCGTGTTCCGGCTCGCCCGGCGCGCGACCCTGTTCGCTTCTTACAGGGTGAACAAAGATAACGGACAGGGTGATCGCGTGGCGGATCCGACCGGTAACCCGGGAACGCTCATCGCTTCCTACCCGATGAGTTTTCAATCTCCGGAAGCGCGGCTCGCGTTAAGACTGCATGAACGGCTCGATTGGAACATCGGTTATCAATACTACAACTACAATGAGAGCGTGATCGTGGGCCCGAGGCCGCAAAACTATCACGCCCATCTGCCCTACACTTCGTTGCGGTTTTATTTTGGCCGAAGAGAGTAAGCAGCACTTCTGAAAACATCGATTTGCACGACTCCGGCTCGGTCTTTCGACTGCGGCTGGAGTTTGCGTTCCGTCATTAACGACGTCGGGCGCATGCGAATGCCTTTTTTCAATCTTGTCGGGGAGGATGAATGGGTAATATCGCTGCAAACCAAGGTACGCGCGCGTCAGGCCTTGCTAAACCTCCAGACACTTCACGCCGCAGTTTCCTAAACTATCTCCTCGGAACCAGCGCCTTCGCCACCTTTGTTGCGATCTTTTATCCAATCATCCGGTTCATGGTGCCCCCGCACATTGTAGAGGCGATGCAAAACTCCGTCGTCGCCGCCAAGCTCAGCGAAGTTCCACCGAATTCCGGAAAAATCTTTAAGTTCGGTAGCAAGCCTGGCCTCCTCATTCGCACAGCTTCGGGGGAGTTAAAAGCATTCTCCGCGGTGTGTACCCATCTTGATTGCATCGTCCAATACCGCTCCGATACGAAGCAGATCTGGTGTGCGTGTCATAACGGGCAATACAACTTGAACGGTGAAAACATTGGCGGGCCTCCGCCCCGCCCACTTGAGGAGTACCCGGTCAACAAGAGAGGTGACGATATAGTCGTCAACCGGGCTTGAGCCTGATGAAACTGGACGCCGTCCAAAGTTGGCTTGATGAGCGGCTATCGATCGGCACGCTCGCACGGACCGCCAGGAAAAAAGAAGTACCGCTTCATCGACATTCGATCTGGTACTACTTCGGCGGCATGACGCTTTTTCTGTTTGTGGTTCAGGTAGTAACCGGGATCCTGCTGTTGCTTTACTACCGACCCAGCGCTGAGAACGCGTTTGAGAGCGTGCAGTTCATCATGACGGAGGTAAAGTTTGGATGGCTGATCCGTTCGATTCATAGTTGGTCAGCCAACCTGATGATCCTGACGTTGTTCATTCACATGTTCAGCGTGTTCTTTATGCGGGCCTACAATCGCCCGCGCGAAATAACGTGGCTAACCGGCGTCATGCTGTTGTTCATTTCTGTCGGTTTCGGCTTCAGCGGTTACTTGCTCCCCTGGAACGAGGTCTCGTTTTTCGCCACCAAGGTGGGAACAGATATAGCTGGAGTTATCCCTTTAGTAGGCAGGACGATGTTGCGGTTCTTGCGCGGCGGCGATGAGGTAACGGGCGCTACTCTAACGCGCTTCTATGGATTTCATGTCGCCGTCTTACCTGCAATGGCGACGGTGTTCATAGGCGTCCACGTGCTACTGGTCCAACTTCACGGTATGCACGTTCCTGATCGTTACCGGAATACCTATCGCCGCATGAAGTTCTTTCCCAATTTCCTGATGCGAGATCTAATCGGTTGGATTGTCGCGATTGGCGTACTGGCAGCACTGGCCGCCCTTTTTCCGTGGGAATTAGGTGTGAAAGCGGATCCGTTCGCGCCGGCCCCTGCCGGCATAAAGCCGGAGTGGTATTTCCTTTTCATGTTTCAGACCCTGAAATACATTCCCGCAAAGATGTGGATTATCGACGGCGAAGTGGTGGGAATTGTCTTCTTCATGTTGGCAGGGGCCCTGCTGTTTGTGGTTCCGTTTATCAATCGGTCGCCCGAAGAACACCCGCGCCGGAATTTGATAATCAAAGTGTTCGGAGTAATCGCGCTCGTTTTTATCGTCGTTATGACGGTCGTCGGTTATCTCGCGTGAGGGCGAGATGATGAGCTTTCATCATTACATAAGGGGTCTCTTGCTGTGCTTCGGACAGCTTGTGCGCAATGGCTGGAGGTCGGCGCCTCAGAAATCTTCGAAGTCCTGGGTCTTCGTCGCTTTCGTCCTGATCATGACTGCAAACAGCACCGGCGCACAGCAGAAGAATTCTTGTGTCGAATGTCATACGAAGCTCGAAGGGAAAATCGGTGACCCCGCACGAACGATCAAGGACGATGTTCATCTCTCGAGAGGACTCTCCTGCAACGATTGTCACGGCGGTGACCCGACTCAGGACGACAAAGTCGCAGCCAAAGACCCGCGCAAGGGATACCTGGGAAGACCAAGAACCGTTGACATCCCGGCTTTCTGTGGCAAGTGTCACAACGACGCTAACTTCATGAAGCGGTTTAATCCTGCGCTGCGCGTGGACCAGGAAAAGGAATATGCAACCAGCCTGCACGGGCAATTACTGAAAGCCGGAAATGAGAAAGTGGCCACCTGCATCAGTTGCCATGGCGTACATGGAATACGTGCGATCAGCGATGCACTTTCTTCTGTGTACCCGTTGAATGTCGCAGAAACCTGTGCCAAGTGTCATGGTGAGGCTTCGCATATGGCTGAGTTTAAGATCCCTACCGATCAGTATGCTAAATACAAGCGAAGCGTACACGCTAAGGCACTGTACGAACGGCAGGACTTGTCAGCTCCAACGTGCAACGATTGTCACGGGAATCATGGTGCAGCCCCTCCCGGCGTAGCATCGGTCGCCAACGTCTGCGGGCAGTGTCATGCACGCCAGGCAGAGTTATTTCAGGGGAGTGTGCACAAAGTTGTCTTCGATAACATGGGGTTTGGCGAGTGCATCAGGTGTCATAGCAACCACGATATTGCTGCTCCTACAGATGAGTTAATTGGCACCGGAGAAAAGTCGGTTTGCATCTCTTGTCACAAACAAGGGGACAAAGGATTTGTGGCTGCGGGTGAAATGCGATCCCTGATTGATAATCTCCTGGGAAAAATTGAGCACTCGCAGGAGATTCTTGAGCGCGCTGAACGCGCCGGGATGGAAGTGAGCCGCCCGAAGTTTGAACTAAGAGAAGCAACGGATGGTGTCACGCATGCACGGGTCCTGATCCATACATCCTCGATCTCTGAGGTCGATAAAGTAGTTGGCCCCGCGGTAGGCGTCGCTGACAAGGCCTATCAAGCAGGCGTTGCGGCGCTGGCTGAATTGAACTTCAGGCGTAAGGGCCTGGTGGTGTCACTCGTTTTCATAATGTTTCTGGCAGTGCTGGTGTACTTGAAGCTTAGGGAGATTGAGAGCAAACAACGAGATAGTTATGGAGATGCGTAGTACCGTTTTGGTTTTGGTTTCAGGAATCCTCGTGGTCGCGCCAGCCCTTTTGCGCGCGAATACCACGGGCCGATTGAAGCCGGGTGCTGCAGAGGCATTCCAAACCGCGGCACAAAGACGTGCGCGCCGTCAGCCAGCCAAACCACGAGTAGACTACGCTCAATTTTCACACCGCACCCATGTCGAAGGCCAAAAGCTCGCTTGTGATTCGTGCCACAAGTTTCCTTCAAAGAATTGGAAAGAGGTGCGTAAAGGCGAGGAAGCGTTTCCCGATGTAACTGACTTTCCAGAACATCAGGCCTGCTTGAATTGTCACCGAACACAGTTTTTTGCACGCGAACGCCCGGCTCCCGTCATCTGTTCCAACTGCCACGTCGCGGTGACGCCGCGAAATACCGCGCGCCATCCGTTTCCGAGTCTCGGACCAACGTTTCTCGCTTCAAAAAAAGCGCAAACATTTATTTCGGAGTTCAAGGTTCTGTTTCCCCATGACAAGCATGTTGATGTGGTCGGCGACTGGGGACGACCGGCAAGTGACGACTTACACTTCGTCCGGGTTTCGCTGACAGGAATGAGCCCGCAGGACGCCGCGTCGAAAAGCTGTGCGGTTTGTCATCAAACCTACCAGCCGCAGGGCAAGTCCAATCAGGAGTTCGTTACTGCTCCACCGAAGGGTCTCGACGACGAGGCATTCTGGTTGAAAAAGGGCGCGTTCAAAACAGTACCGACAACCCATTCGTCATGTTCCGGTTGTCATAGCGAAGAAGCGGGCATACCACCGGCGCCTGGCGATTGCGCCGCGTGCCATAAGTTTCCGGGGGCGGCGGCCCAGCCCCTGCGTGACTTCGATCCCAAAGTGGCCGCGTCCATGGGAATCACGGATTGGTTGTTGCTCCGCCAGTGGTCAAAACGCAGTGCCGGACGTTTTCGGCATGAGTACGACGTTCATAATGAGTTGGGTTGCACAAGCTGCCACAACCCTGCCGTCATGAATACAGTCGAAGAGAAAACCCTGGTGACGGTCAAGGCCTGCGGCGGCAGCGGTGGGTGTCACATCGAAACCAATCTGGACGGAATCTTGAATTACGAGATCGAACAGAAGCGAACTAAGCCCGCGTTTCAGTGTGTTAAGTGTCACATCGTTCTTGGTAAGAATCCGGTGCCGCAGAACCATCAGGAGGCAATACCCAAACCGGCAGCGAAGTAACAGTGGAACAAGAAAACTCGCAAGAGGCTATGTCTCCAGTTCAAAGAAACAGAGTGTCCACTCTGCTGGCTGTGCCTCTGTGTGTTCTTTTGGGGGTGATGGTGTTTCATAGTGCGAGACATGTGGCCGGCGGACAAGGCAGCGGAGACTTTTCGAAGTTTCTTCATTCAAGTCCTAATCACGCGCGCATGCCTTGTCTTTTGTGCCATCGCCGGGAAAGCAATTCACCCCGGCCGAATTTGCCGGGGGCCTCCGGACATGTGCCTTGCAGCGGTTGCCATGCACAGCAGTTTGCGAGCGCTGAGAGTCCCATCTGCACCATATGTCATACGGATGTGCGTTCCGGAGCTGTAAAGTCTTTTCCCAGGTTGAAGAGCTTTCGAGTCGTCTTCGATCATGCAAGGCACCTAAACATGCGCGGTAGCGGGTGCAACACTTGTCATCGACCCGCACGCGGAGGCGTCTCGTTCACCATACCGGCCGGATTCAGCGCACATTCAACTTGTTATGGCTGTCACACGCCGCGAGCGAGATCAGGAGGTAGGGATATTTCATCGTGTGGCACTTGCCATAAGCTCGGCGGATATTCGCGCACTCCGTCGTATACCGCGGCCTTTCGTATGAACTTCAGTCATGCGAAACATGGAGCGGGTCAGAAACTAAGTTGCCCGGATTGTCATCAAGTCAGGGGCGGGCTGCCGCAGCGGCGGCAGGTTACTTCTCCACAGGCGGCCCATCACCATGCTTCGGGCCGCTCGCAGAGCTGTATGTCGTGCCACAATGGCAAGCGGGCATTTGGCGGAGACGACTTTTCTGTCTGCATCAAGTGTCATAAAGGGGCGGCCTGGCGTTTCTAAGTGTCACGAGCGTATTTGCGACATTTACGCGTCTTAAGCGCATGGAATAGGCATGGTTCATTTGTAGGAGGAAGATTATGAAGATCCTAATCGTGTGTCTCGCAACACTACTGTCGATCATGCTGATCGCGTCAACTTCGGAAAACGTCAATCGGGTTTCGGCTCAGGATGCAAAGAAGTTGCCTGACGTTATGACGTTGGCAGCCGATGCGAAACTTGGTGCGGTAAAGTTCAGCCATACCGACCACGTCACCAAGAATCGCAGCATTGAGGGATCCGTGATGACTTGCATCGAATGTCATCATACGTCTCAACCAGCCGCGGAAGCGGCCAAACATCCACCGCTAAAAACCGCGTGGCCGGGGGATCGCACGACGACATTAACTACGGAACTTGTAGCGAAAGATGCTAACGCCGTCGGCGGACTCTGCCGCGAGTGTCATGCACGTGCCGATACAAAACCGAAGCTGCTTCCAGAGATTCCGCAGATTAAACTCGAAGTCGGCACTGAGCTCGTTACGCTTAACAATCAACAGGCTTTCCATCGCAACTGCGCGGGATGCCATGACGAGATTGTGAAGACTAATAAAGACCTTAACCCGCCGACGTCGAAGAAGTGCATCGCTTGCCACAAGAGGACGGCGGCTTAAACCTGCGAAAAGTTTCGCTTTCTGGTGTGGAAAAGAGCCCATGTGGCGTGAATTTCGCGCTAATTCCGGATGATTAGAGGCGGCACGCCCGTTGCCCCGTACCGATACAGAGCCCGATAACGGGCCGCCTGAATTGGAGAGAGAGGTACGGGTTATGAACACGATTAAATTCGGAATATTGGGAACCACCCTGGCTGTAGTTCTGTACGCCGCTGGCACGCTCTCGGCCACGGCCGTAACAGCGCCGTCGGCTAATCAGGATCAGTTTGATGCGGCCGCCACTTATAAGGCCAAGTGCGTCGCGTGCCACGGAGCAAAATCAGAAAAGAAGTTTGACGCGACCAAAGCTGACGCGGTTCATTTGGAAGCCATCTTGAAGGGAAGGAAGATGGAGAAACCACCCAACATGCCAAGCTACGAAGAAAAGGGAATTACTGAGGACCAGGCAAAGGCTTTGGTCGCATATATGAGATCGATTCAGTAGTGCTTGCGCGCCTCATATGTTGACTGCATCGGGCGGCCAAGGCGCAAACATGGAGACGTCTTAGAAAGCCCCTGAGCCGCTAAGATAGGGCTAAGGTATTCGAAATCTGCCACCTCCTGTGAAAACTACGGAGCACAGGGGGTGGCTGTGTGTGCTTGAAATGAAGCGAGACGTTTTCATCCTCCTTGTTGTGCTGACGCTGCTGCTTGTGGCCGGCGTTTTCGGCGTCGACTACGAGGCAGTTAACGCGCAGACCGCTTCGCCCGCGGCGTCCCCATCAGTTTCATCAAGTCCAACAACGGTCGCTAAACCGATCCTGCAATGCGAAGGATGTCACGGCCCCGGCAAGACACTCCCTTACCTGGGGGGAAACTTGTTTCATACAACACCGCACGCTGCATACGATCGCGGCTTTCACGCGCGAACGTTGCGCGATGGTGGCAAGGGTGCGACCTGTCTGGACTGCCACACCAAAAATGGTGACATGTCCACCATCCTGGCGGCCAATAATTCTCAGTCAACAATTAACCGGGCGAATATCGCAGAGACGTGTGGACGGTGTCATGGCGATAAGTCGGTCATGAAAGGAAGCGGCATAAGTGACCGGCCGTTCCTGTCATATAGGGAAAGCGTTCATGCCAAAGCAGTAGCGCAGGGGAATATGAACGCGGCGGTCTGCACGGATTGCCACAACAGTCACGACATTCTTCCTGCTTCCGATTCGCTGTCAGCCATAGCCAAAGTCAACATCCCTGCGACGTGTGGAAAGTGTCATCAAGCGGAGAGCGCCGAGTTCATCAAGAGTGTCCACGGAGAGGCTGTGGCCCGTGGCGTATCGAGATCTCCCGGCTGCACTGACTGCCACGGCATTCACAAAATCGAAGCTCCGTCGCAATCGGTAAGCAATAACATCGCAACTGAAAGCTGCGCGCGATGTCACGAGGGCGTAGCCCTGACGCAGGAATTCGGCGTGGCGGGTGAGCGTGTCGCGAGTTACAAAGATAGTTATCACGGCCTCGCTTCGCGGCTGGGATCGAAGGTGGTGGCTAACTGCGCCAGTTGCCACGGCGTCCACAACATCCTTCCTTCCTCTGATCCTGCTTCGATGATCAACGCAAACAACCTCACACAGACGTGTGGCCAATGTCATGTGGGCGCAAGCGAGAACTTCACAGAAGGGAGGATTCATCTGGCTTCAGCGCTGGCGACCGACATCTCATCACCGGACCTGGCGATTCAAGGCACGCGCATCGTGCGGCTAATCTATCTTCCGTTGATTGTGCTCGTGATAGGAGGGATGCTGTTTCACAACGCACTGGTTTGGAGCAAAAAGGCCGCGGAAAAGCGAAGCCGGGAGCAGCGCACCATCCTCCGGCTCACACGCTCGCAGCGAATTCAACATTGGCTGCTGCTCAGCAGTTTCATTTTGCTGGTCCTGTCAGGCTTTGCCCTTCAATATCCTGAATCGTGGTTGGCGTGGCTTCTCGGGTCAAACGAGTACTTCAGAAGAATCGTTCATCGCATCGCCGCGGTGGTGATGCTGGTGACTGGAGCCTATCATCTGTTTTACCTCGGCTTCATACCGGAGGGTCGTCAATGGGTGAAGGACATGATGCCGCGGTGGAAAGACGTCACGGATCTCGCCAACAACTTTGGGTACTACCTGGGTATGCGGGCGGCTCGGCCGAAGATCGCACGGTTTGGGTATGCGGAGAAGGCCGAATACTGGGCCGTTGTTTGGGGAACAATCATCATGGGACTGACGGGGCTGATGATTTGGTTCAAGATCGGCATCTTTGGTTTTTTACCCCGATGGGCCATCGACGTAGCCATCGCGATCCATTTCTATGAGGCCATACTCGCCACGCTCGCGATTATTGTTTGGCATTTTTACCACGTGATATTCGATCCCGATGTTTACCCGATCAATTGGGCCTTTCTCGATGGACGCATGTCTGAAGAGACTTACAAGGAAGAACACGAGTTGGATTACGAACGGATAAAGGATTCGGAAAGCGCCGATGGCGAGACGGACGATGAACCCGATTCTCCAGCCACAGCCGACAGGTAGGTAAACAAAGACACATATGAGTGACGAACAACCCGCAGGGAAAAGACCAAGTCTATTTCGCAATTACATTAGTTTCGTGGGCGCCGCGATTGTAGTCGCCAGTCTTGCAAGCGTCCTCCTTCTGTTCTTCATTGAGATCACAGCAACGGATGAGAACCCTTATGTAGGAATTCTCACCTACATCATTTTCCCTTCGATACTGATACTGGGCCTGGTGATTGTCTTTGTTGGAATAATGTTGGAACGCCGGCGAAGACACCGATCGGCACCCGATGCCATCCTTCGTTACCCGAAGCTGGACTTGAACGACCCACACGCACGGCGAGCGTTTCTGACCTTCCTGATCGTCACATTTTTCTTCGTCTCAGCCAGTGCTTTCGGAAGCTACCGCGCCTTCGAATACACAGAGTCAGTAGCCTTTTGCGGTGAGACGTGCCACTCGGTAATGAAGCCCGAGCACGTTGCTTATCTGGCGGGAGCGCACGCACGCGTGCGATGCGTTGATTGTCACGTAGGTTCTGGCGCCAGTTGGTATGCGCGGTCCAAGATATCCGGCGCCTATCAACTCTATTCCGTGAGTTTTAATAAGTACTCGCGTCCGATCACGACGCCGGTGCACAACCTTCGTCCGGCCCCGGACACGTGTGAACAGTGTCACTGGCCGGAGAAGTTCTTTGGCGCGCAAATGAAAGTTTTCAACCATTACGCCTACGACGAGAAGAACAGTAAACGCGAGATACGCATGTTGCTCAACGTCGGCGGCGGCAGTCCCAGCACGGGCGCGGTTACCGGCATACATTGGCATATGAACATCGCCAATGAAGTCACGTACATCAACACCGACGATCAACGTCAGGTGATCCCCTGGGTAAGAATTAAGGACCGGCAGGGCAACGTCACTGAATACTACGATCGTAACCGTCGTCTCACCCCGGAACAGATCGCAACTTCCGAAAAGAGACGAATGGACTGCGTTGATTGCCATAATCGACCCGCCCACGTCTATTTGCCCCCGGACGTCGCAGTCGACCAATCGTTTGCAGCGGGAAAACTTGACACCTCCCTTCCTTACTTAAAACGTCAGGCAATCGAGGCTTTGAACAAACCTTACTCGACTGAAGATGAAGCCGTAAGAACCATTGCCACCAGTATTGACGCCTTCTACCGCACACACTACGGCGCCATCTATCAGCAAAAGAACAACTCGGTGCAAGGTGCGATTAATGAGGTACAACGAATTTACAAAACGTATTTCTTTCCTGAGATGAAAACCAATTGGGCTACTCATCCAAACAACATTGGACATCTCTACTTTTCAGGTTGCTTACGTTGTCACGATGGCGAGCATGTAAGTGATTCCGGCAAGGTGATTAGCAACGACTGCGACATCTGTCATACGGTTTTGTACGACTCGGCGCGACCGGTGACGGAGAATGTGCAGATGGGTTCATTCAAGCACCCTGTCGATCTTGGGAGCATGGCCAACCGCAAATGTGAGACGTGCCACAAGCCGAATGAACCATTCAAACACCCGGTGAACCTCGGCGACATCTCGCCATTTCAATGCGCTGAGTGTCACCCAAAACAGAAATGAGCCGCACACGTTCTATAATCAAACCGGTGAATTACAAAAACCGTGAAAACCAACTCTAAAGATCAAAAACAAAAGATACTGATCGTCGATGACGAGAAGATGATTCGCTGGTCACTTGGCGAAGCTTTACGCGGTTGGGGTTACGAACCGGTGCAGGCGGAGACTGCTTCGGCGGGGCTCGCAGCTTTTGAAGCAGAGCAGCCTGCCGCAATTCTGCTCGACATCAACCTGCCGGATGGCTCGGGACTGGAAGTGTTGCGCCAGGTACGCCATCGTCAACCCGATGCAGTTGTGATCATGATTACTGCGAACGTCCTGGTTGACGAAACGATCGCAGCCCTCCGCGGTGGGGCCTACGACTTCATCGGGAAGCCAATCAACCTGGAAGAGCTGCAAGTAGCAATACGCAACGGGATCGAGGCGGGCCGCCTGCGCAAGGAAGTAAATCTCTTCCGACGCGAGCGGGCACAGGAATTTAGCTTCGATCAGATTGTGGGCGACTCGCCTGCCATGCGGGAAATGCTAATGCTCGCGCACAAGGTCGCAGAGAGCGAAGTCTCATCCGTTTTACTTCAGGGTGAATCCGGCACCGGCAAAGATCTGGTTGCCAAGGCCATTCATTATCATTCGACGCGAGCCGAAAAACCTTTTGTAGCTATCAACTGTGCTGCCCTGCCAGGCACCTTGATCGAAAGCGAACTGTTCGGATACGAGAAAGGTGCATTCACCGACGCGAAGGCGAGGAAAGAGGGACTGTTCGAACAAGCCGAGGGTGGCACTCTGTTTCTTGATGAGATTGGCGAGCTTGAGTTGAGCCTGCAGGCGAAACTTCTGCGCGTGCTGGAGGAGGGTTCCTTCCGTCGGGTCGGTGGTCTCAAAGACTTGCCGCTGGATGTACGAGTCATCGCCGCCTCTAATCGTGATCTCAAGGCGGAGGGTGAAGCCGGGCGTTTTCGCGTTGACCTCTTTTATCGATTGTCGGTGATTCAAATAGACATTCCACCCTTGCGCGAGCGAGATGACGACATCCGAGTATTGGCCGAGCATTACGTATCCAGTTTTAGAGATCGGTTGAAGAAGAGTATTGATCGGATTTCGCCGGAGGCGCTGGCGGCCTTTCGTAGATACGAGTGGCCTGGAAACGTCCGAGAGCTCCGGAATGTAATTGAGCGTGCAATGATCCTGGAAGACGGAAATGAAATCACCACCCGATACTTGCCGCGTGGAGTTGCCTCTGAGGCCCGTGCAACTGGAGTCAGTCTACCGGCCGATCAAATGCGTTTGCCCGCTGACGGCGTTTCGCTTGAAGAGGTGGAGATGTCGCTGGTTCGGCAGGCATTGGAACGAAGCGGCGGGAACCAAACGAAAGCGGCCGAACTGCTGAACATCTCGCGCGACCAACTGCGTTACCGAATGAAGAAACTGGAGGAACTGGGTACAGCCATTGTGCCAGAGTCGTAAGAAAAGCCCGCAGCCCTACAATTCGATGTCCAATGCCACCGCATCAAACAATAACCTGCCAACCAGTGACGACGCACTCGAGATGTCTCGTAAAGAACTCGCCGACATTAAGTTTGCGCTGGATCAATCCACTATCGTGGCAATCACGGATCAACGTGGAATAATTAACTACGTCAACGACGAATTCTGCCGCATTTCAAAATATTCGCGCGACGAGCTGTTGGGTCAGGACCACCGCATTATTAACTCCGGCTATCACTCAAAAGAGTTCATCCGGGAGTTATGGACCACGATCGCGGCCGGGCAGGTCTGGAAAGGTGAACTGCGTAATCGCGCCAAAGACAACACTATCTACTGGGTCGACACTACGATCGTTCCGTTTCTCAACTCCGAGGGCAAGCCATATCAATACGTAGCCGTCCGTCACGACATCACGCAACGAAAGCTCGCTGAGGAGCAGGTTCTGAAACAAGCCGCTGAACTCCAAAGAGCAGCACAGCTTTCTTTTGTTGGTGAACTTGCAGCCGGGTTGGCACACGAAATCAAAAATCCTCTGGCGGGTATCCAGGGCGCCGTCGACATCCTGATTCGCCGTCGCGACAAGAATGATCCGGAGCGTGAAGCGTTGGAGGGCATGCGTCACGAGGTGCAGCGTATCGACAACACCGTGCGCACTTTGTTGGACAAAGCTCGTCCCCGACTCGTTTCCGTGAGAGAGACGTCGCTTACCGAAGTGGTTCGGCAAGCCGTCAACGTTGCGAGCGCTCAGGCGTCTGGCGCCACCGGTGACAAAGTGACGCTGGAATTTGATCCTCCTGACGATCCGATCACGGTGCGAATCGACCCGGCCCAAATCGAAGATGCTGTGCTCAATCTGATTATCAACGCCATCGAGGCAACCGGCGAGGAAGGCACGGTTCGGATTGGGGTGTACCGGCGAGAAGGCGGACCATCTGGCGAAGCGGAAGCAGTCGTAGAAATTTCGGACAATGGATGCGGTGTCAGTGATGAGAACCTTACGCGGATCTTTAATCCGTTTTTCACCACCAGAACCGGGGGTACGGGATTAGGGCTGCCCGCAGTCCGTCGAATCGCGCGAGCGCACGGAGGCGCCGTTGAAGTGAACTCGACCGAAGGGGTTGGTTCTACCTTCGCTCTTCATCTTCCCGTTAGTCCGCCAGAGTAGAAGCTCTGGGCTTGCCTCAAAAGTCGAATTCAACACGTTTCGTGTAGTACGTGTGTTTTGTGTAATTCGTGGAATCGTTTTCCTGGCTGCATATGGACCACCACGAAATACACGGACCACGCGAAATGACACTTCCCCCTCCCTCTGGGAGGGGTTAGGGGCGGGCTTGCGCCGCCTCTTCAGTTTGTTTTTGAAGGAGGCGTCAAGGTTGACTTTAACACTCAAAGGCATCCTCGTTATCCAAGAGGGTTGACGCTACCTCCAGTGAATAGAAATATTGTTCGTCCTCAGAACCCTCCCCTAACCCCTCCCAAAGGGAGGGAAGAAACAAGCAGCATAGTGGTGAACGTTAACTGATTTTCTACAGAGTACCAGCTTTCAAATCTCACCAAAGCCCTCCTTTACCTGCGAAAACTTTCCCAGACACTGAGGGAAAGGCCTCAAGTTCCTCGCTTATACCACTCCAAAACCCAAAAACACCCCATCTTTGTGTTGGCATAAACGTTGCTCCCTCATGGATATGTAGGGGAGCCGCTAATGAAAGAACTCAACCAGGCCGAAGTAACCAAAGTGCTGGCAGAAGGCACTGTAGGAAGGCTCGGTTGTGTGGACCATGGTGAGCCCTACGTCGTTCCGATCAACTACTTCTTTGAGGGCGGAAAAATCTACAGCCATTCTCTTCCAGGCCACAAGATCGATTTACTGCGTGCCCATCCTCGTGCCTGTTTACAGGTGGACAAAATTGACAACGGATTTGAATGGCGAAGCGCGCTGGCGTTCGGTGATTACCAGGAAATCCGCAGTCCCGACGAACGTCGAGATGTACTCAGAAAATTTCTGGCCCGATTCCCGCTGTTAACGCCTGTGGAGTCTGTAATGGCCACGGATGCCAGTGCACCCGAGAGTATCGTGTTTTGCATTTGCGTTGACAGGATGACCGGTGTGGCTGAAGGAAAAGGACTGCAGAACATTGCCCTGGTACTTAACTAGCGATCACCAGGAAGCCCTTGGGGGGCCATTATGAAAGAGAAAATAGACCGCAACCTCTGGAAAACGTATTTTGCCGATTTCACCAGACGGAATCAGTCGCGGCCGACTCACATCCAACTCTTGGGCGAATTCGGAGCGCAGGAGGAAGCAAGTGGGTTGCCGTTTGCCGGCATAACGCTTGACGCAGATGGGCCATCGCCGTCGGTAGAGATCATGCTGGGCGGCCGCTACGCAGACGCTTCACGTCACCTTACACACGTGATTACAAACGTGCTGGAAGTGACGCCGAAACGAGGGCCGGATGGCCGCGACGAAGCATTGGAGTTAGTTAGTAGAGACGGCAATCGAAATTTGTTGCTGTTTGAGAAAGAAGCGCGAATGGCGGCGACTGCTCATTGAGTAGGCGCGGAGGTAATCGTCCATGAGTACCAACTTACACGTGAAACACGATAACGAGATTACGCAAAGTAGCGGCGTCTGGTATCGACTTCATGCCGAACGAGAAGAGATCTGCGATGCCTTGTTGAAAGAGCCGGCCCCGGGAACTAAGACGGACGCCAGCGAGACTCGCGCAACTGAGTGGCACCGTGAACTGCTTCAGGCGCGCCTGCGCAAGATTGATGATGCGCTTGATCGCTTAATGTCCGGCTCCTACGGCAACTGCTCCAAGTGTGGACGATGGATAGAAGATACGAAACTCGACTTCGATCCAGCGATCGCCTACTGCATTGCGTGTTGGCCGCGCATACAAACTGTCCATTGATGCGCTCGGTCACTCAGTGTCGAAAGACTAAGAATGTGCTTTGGTGCCTTCCAATTAGCTGACGCGGAAATACGGGCCAGGCTTTCGCGGCCTCCTGAGACCGCGTCACGTTTAGCCATGGAGCACGAACACTCTGCTGAAGCGATTCAACAAAGATTAGCTGCCGGACCAAAGCAGAACTACCTTCGCGACTTGATTTATGGCGGCATCGACGGTTCGGTGACGACCTTTGCAGTCGTCACCGGCGTTGTCGGTGCAGGCCTTTCGCCTGGCATCATTCTCATACTCGGTTTCGCCAACTTGATCGCTGATGGTTTTTCAATGGCGGCCAGCAATTTTCTTGGGACGCGCGCCGAATACGACGACATAAAACGTATTGAAGCGATTGAACTGCGCCATATCGAGGTGGCGCCGGAAGGAGAACGCGAAGAGGTAAGACAGATCTATGCGCGCAAAGGCTTTGTGGGCGAGGACCTCGATCGAGTTGTAAGTCTGATAACTGCCGACCGTCATCGTTGGGTTCGGACAATGCTGACCGAGGAATATGGTCTGCCGCAGGAGGCACGATCGGCATGGCTCGCCGCGGCCAGCACGTTCAGTGCGTTCATCGTATGTGGGCTGGTGCCATTAATTCCTTTTCTGATAGGCGCGCAGGAGGCTCTGTGGGCCTCGATTCTCTTAACCGGCGCCAGTTTCTTTGTTATCGGTTCAATTAAGAGTCGCTGGTCCACGGTCCCCTGGTGGCGATCCGGATTATTTACGTTAGTGGTTGGAGGTGCAGCGGCAACTCTGGCCTACATCATTGGCAGTGCGTTGCGCGATCTGGGTTAGAGAAAGAGGTGGTGCTCGATGCAAAAGATGAGAGCCAACGTCTTCTATGGAAAAGACGATATACGGGTGGAGGAAGTTGACCGGCCACACGCCGGGGCCGGTGAAGCCATTATCCGAATCACACTGACAACCATCTGCGGTACGGATCTACACATCCTGCGCGGCGAATACCCTGTTAAACCGGGCCTGATCATCGGACACGAACCGGTGGGCGTAATTGAGGAATTAGGCGAGGGTGTCAAAGGTTATCAAATCGGTGAGCGTGTGCTCGTTGGTGCGATAACACCATGCGGTCAATGTCGAGCATGTTTGTCGGGCCAGCTTTCGCAGTGCGGGCACGGCGAGGGATATGAAGCAATGGGCGGCTGGCGGTTCGGCAACACAATCAATGGTGCACAAGCGGAGTACTTGCTGGTTCCCAATGCACAGGCGAACCTGGCGAAGATTCCTGACGAGTTGGCGGATGAACAAGTGGTGTTGCTCGCCGACATCGCATCCACCGGTTTTGGCGGCGCGGAATCGGCAAACATCCGGATCGGAGATTCAGTGGTCGTATTTGCTCAGGGCCCGATCGGTTTGTGCGCCACTGCCGGCGCAAAGCTCATGGGTGCGACGATAATCATTGCGATAGATGGCGACGATAAGAGGCTGGCGATGGCCAGGCAAATGGGAGCCGATGTCACTCTGGATTATCGTGCAGTTGACGTAGTCGCCGAAGTGCGACGGTTAGTGGCAGGCGGTGTGGACGCGGCGATCGAAGCACTTGGCACACAACAGACATTCGAAAGCGCATTGCGATGCTTACGGCCCGGCGGAACGCTTTCGAGTCTTGGTGTTTACTCAGGTAAGTTGGAAATACCATACGAAGCATTTGCTGCCGGCCTCGGTGATCACCGGATAGTTACCACTCTCTGCCCAGGTGGCAAGGAACGCATGCGGCGGCTGATGGAGGTAGTTAGAAGTGGTCGCGCCGATTTTACGCCCTTGTTGACGCATACCTATCAGCTGGAAAAAATCCAGGACGCCTACGAATTATTCGGCGGGCGCCAGGATGGTGTGCTGAAGGTTGCCATTAAGCCTAACTGAGGAAGTGCGGGGACTCTCAAGCTGCTAAGCAAAGCAGGTATTACAAACGCGTCGAAACGCTTCGTAACTCTTCAACTCAACTTCCGGGGCAAGATAATTTTCTTTTACCGGTTCGTCACGAAGAAGATCTGTACTGAGATATTTCTTGTTGTCGTCCGGAAAGACGGTGGTAACTACAGCATCCGTCCCCAACATGTTCTGCACCATTAAGGCGCCGATGAAATTTGCCCCTGACGAAGTGCCTACCGCGAGGCCAAGCCCGGCAGCCAGCTTCTGAGCCATCAGGATTGCGTCTCCATCAGAAACGCTCACTACCTGGTCCAGACTTTGAAGATCAAGAATAGATGGGATGAATTCGTCCGAAACACCTTGAATACGGTGTTGGCCAACTTTGCATCCCGTCGAAAGCGTTGGCGATTCGGCCGGTTCCAACGGATAGAGTTTGACCTCGCCGTTGCGCTCGCGCAGAGATTTTCCTGTACCCATGATGGTGCCGCCGGTTCCGACGCCGGCCACAAACGCATCGGGTCGAAGAGACTGGGAATGCAGCTGCCACCAAATCTCCGGTCCGGTGGTCTGCTCATGCGCGTCAACGTTTGCACAATTGGCAAACTGCGCCGGTAAGAACACGTTAGGTTCGTTCTTTGCAAACTCTTGACTCAAGCGAATGCTGCCTACAAAGCCGCCTTGTTCACGGCTTACCGGAATCACCTTCGCACCCAAAGCTCTGATTAGGGCAACTCGTTCCTGGCTCATCCAGTCGGGCATGAAAATGACCACCGGGTGTCCGAGAGCACGTCCGATCGCCGCGAAAGAAATTCCAGTGTTGCCGCTGGTTGCTTCTGCAATCGTGTCACCAGGTTGAATACATCCGTCTTGATAAGCTCGCTTCAAAATATGGAAGGCCATCCGGTCTTTAATGCTACCCGTCATGTTGAGGTGTTCAGCCTTGGCATACATCACCCGCTCTTTCCCTCTGAACAAGAAGCGAATTGCCAGCAACGGAGTATTACCCACCATGTGTTTTAACTGTCTGAACTGAAGCGGGGTCTTCCGGATTAACAACTCTGGATGTTGACGTAGATCGATCTCGGTAGCGAGATGTGTAATCGATGTGTTTTGCATGAGCATACTGTTTGTCGCCTCTTTCCACGGTGGGGACGGTTGTTCCCTCCCCAAGGGTGGTGCAAGACGTATTCCGCCGGCAATGTCTACAAAACGCTGCTTAAAACCCAAAACCCCAGCACTTGAGGGTTTAGCTGCGGAACAATCCCCGCGCGTTAGGCGATTATTCGCAGTTACAAATGGCTGGGTGAGGAAAGGCGTTGATTTTTCGCGGCACGGTCGTTGCTCAAATGGTGGCATGGAGGCAGGGCGGGTGTCCTGACAGCGCTAATGAAGATCGAGTCCATTCTTTGTCCCATTGATATGTCACCTGACTCAGACGAGGCATTGCTATATGCAATCGCGCTGGCACGCGCGTACGCCGCCCAGTTGATACTCCTGCACTGCGACCCCCACGACCCGCGTTTGGCCACTTCGCCAGCGGCGATGGATGAAGCAGCGGATTCGATCAGGGAATCTCTGCAGAAGTATGCAGGCTCCGTAAATCTAAAAGGGCTCAATTGGAGAAGCATGGTTATCAGCTGCGACGACGTCGGCGAGACCATCGCGCGAGAAGCCGGAAGGCACCGCGTCGACTTGATTGTTATGCGCTCGCGTCGAAGACCTCATCGCGCAGCGCTGCTGGGTTCAACAGCCGAATCAGTGTCGCGGACGGCGCCCTGCCCTGTTCTGGTGATGCATTCAGACGAAAGAGATTGGGTCACAGGAGCTGACGCGAAAATCGAATTGAAACGAGTGCTGGTGGCCTATGACTTTTCCGACTATTCCGAGCTAGCCCTCAACTACGGTTTATCGTTGGCGCAGGAGTACCAGTCAGAATTGCACCTACTGCACGTGCTGCCGCCTTTTACGGTTGAGGAGTCCGAAATTTCCTGGTATCCGCTCGGCCGGGATGGTGCCTATCACAAAGCAGCTCACAGATTACAAAAAGCCGTTTCGCCGGAAGCGCATCTATGGTGCAGCGTGAAGCATGCTGTGGCCGAGGGCCAACCCTATCGTGAAATTCTCAACTACGCCGAGAAGAACCAGATTGATCTGATCTGTCTGGGCGCTCATGGAGCTGGTTTCGGAATGCGGGCGCTGTTCGGTTCAAACGTGGATAGGGTATTACGTCAAGCCCCGTGTCCAGTGTTGGTGACCAGGCCCCTTAAACCATCGATGTCGTTTGTGCCCCAGCCGCAAGCCAGGAAGGCGGTAGCTGAAGCCTTATGAGTTTCGAAAAACTTCCGTGTGATTACTTTTCAAGAAACGGGCTGGGAAATTAGCGGCTGAAGCAGGACGAGCGTGAGGGAGTATTCTTATTAAACGTCAACGGCCCATGGATGACGGTGGCCATTAGTTGATACCGCTCCCGGTGTCTGCTGGGAGTTTTGCATTACGCGCCGATACGTTTCGATCATCAAGGGCACGACGACTTTCGGAGAGAACAGCTTTTCATATCTTTCTTTTGCGGCTGCGCCCATCCTGCTTCGCAGCTCGGCATCGTTCGCCAACCTCAGCATTGCTTCCGCCAGAGCTTCCATATCTCCGGGAGGCACCACAATGCCAGAGTCAGGGCCGATCATATCGGGAATGCCGCCCACCTCTGACGCGATTATCGGTTTGCCACAAGCCATAGCTTCCACAACGCTGTTCGGCGTGCCTTCACTGAAAGACGGCATGACGAAGACGTCCAAACTTTCCATAAACGCCCGGCAGTCTTCGGGGTGGGTGTAGACGCCGTGATAGCGATAGCGACTGGCAAGATCCAGTGCTTTGGCCCGGGTAGCAATTTTTTGTCTCTGCGATCCGTCGCCCGCAATGTTTAAACGAATGTTCTTACACTGCTTATGAGCAACGTTGAAGGCCTCCATCAGGACCATCGGGCCTTTCAATTCCTCCATCCGCGCCGCGAATCCGAAAGTGATCTTGCCCGGCGACGGATTATTGGGCTTGCGGCCGTTAGCATACTCATCCGACATGATGGGAAGAATGGAAAGTGTTTTAGGATTCGGTAACTTCTCGCGACACTGTTCAACCAATTTAGGAGAAAGGGCAGCGATCTCGGTGCATAAAGGAAGCACCGAGGTGAATTGCTCATAGTAGGACTCGAAGCTGGGTGGATGATACGGGATGCCGAGTTCCTGATAGATTATTGGAACACCCGCTTCGTGGCCCGCCTGGATCATTATCATGGCGCTGGGATCCGGCGTCATTACATGGATCACATCGGGTTTCTGGCTCTTGATGAATTGCATGCAACGGCGGTAATGCCGTCTCGCCAATCCGGTCACTACCTTCAAGGATCTCTGTCGAATAAAGCGTTGCGAAGCCGGAAAAGTATTAAAAATTTTGTAGGCCAGCTTGCGACCCGCTCCCATAGACGTGTGGGCCAGGTTGGATGCGATCCATGAGACAGGTACCCCGGCTTCAAGCAGACGTTGATAGTACTGATCTTCGTCAGCATGTAGATACATGAGGAGCACCGAGACGTTGTGCCCCGCCTTCTGCAGTTGTGAGGCGTACGTGACCAGGGTCTCATCTGAGCCACTGATCGGCCCAAATATTTGGCCTTTACAGAGGATTATGTGCATGAGTGCCGTATCTTACCATCAGAGCATTGCGTTGTCAGACTAAGGGAACCGTGTTGAGAAACTACGCGGTCCATGTTGAAAAATTATGCCACGCGAACGATTCCCAAAGCTTTCCTGGTCGATTTTGCGAAAGCCCGATGCCTTGCGATATCGATGATTGTTAAGGGGTGTAGTCGAGGCAGCGTCGCCAAACTCTTAACGGCCTGGCCCACCTGGGCGCTACGCAGTGCTCGCGCTGATTCCCAAATCAAATGCTCGGCCATGTTTTCCGAGAAGGCGTGCCAGAGAGTTCGTTTGGTGTGACGTGAAGCGGACTGAGCGCGCGGAAGATTCATCCAGCGACGAAACTGCCGGACACTAAGTGACACTATCTGCGCGGCGTTTGATGTTCCTTGTCCGGAAGCAGGTGTAGAACGTCGCCATATGATTACCGGCGATTCAAGCGCGATGATGGAATAAACCTCGCCGATGCGTACCCACAAATCCCAGTCATCCAGTCCCGCGATAGAGTCGTCTAACAGACCAACCCTGGAAAGGCACGAACGGCGAAAGACTGCTGTGCCACAAGGAATAAAATTGCGGCTCAGGAGCTGCCAGAAGAGATCTCCATGGGGACAATCCGCAGGATAAAAACGATCCGTGGGATTGCCTTCCTGGTCTCCATAGAATGCCTGCCCGTATATCAACCCGGCCTGGGGCTCGGATTTCAAGATACTGAGCTGTTGGTCCAACGAGCCAGGCAAACGCGTATCGTCGTCGTCCAGAAAACTGACGTACTCCCCGCTGCTCGCGACGAGGCCGATGTTGCGAGCGCCGGCAACACCTTGATTTCGTTCCACCCGAACGTAGTTGATATTCGAGATCGTCTTGCAGATGTCGGCCGTTTGATCTGACGACGCGTCATCAACTACGACTATCTCAACATCCTTGCCTGACTCGCGAGCACTCTCGATCGCACGCGGAAGCACGTGCGGCCGATTGTGTGTCGTGATGATGATGCTGGCCGTTGGCATTTGAGTTCGGGCTGATGCGCTAGGTCCTGCCGAAAGCCAGCAGATGAGATGCGAGTTTCTGATATGCGCGAGGCCGGACTGCCCGCAGAGGGTTGAGTCGTAACGCGGTCAGCGTGTTTCTACAAACAAAACCAAATTCTCTTTCCGGTAAACGCCTGGCAGCGCTCCACAATAAAGTATCGGCGACCCGGTTAAGAGTTCTCCGCCGCGTTGACTGCCGTTGCTTTGCGGAGGCGGCCAGTGCTCGCGGCAGCTTTAGAAGGCTTAACTGATGGCGCACCGCCCGCAACAATTGTGCACCTTGAGCAGACGAGCCTTGCGCCGACGAAGGTGTCGGTTGCCGGTAGAGACCGATCGGTTCATTGATGACAAGGACGGGATAAAGTTCCGCGATACGAACAAAAATATCCCAGTCGTCGATTCCACCCAGTCGTGGATTAAGGAGGCCCACGCGCAAAAGGCACTCCTTACGAATCAAAGTCGATAGCGGCATTACCGGGAAGTCCAGTTCCAATAGTTCCCAGAACACGTCTCCAGAACTTTGGCTTGGAAGAAAAACTTCACCAGTAGGCTGATAGTTTTGATCAGCCATCACCATCGCACCGCACACGAATCCGGCGCCCGGCTCAGCTTCCAACGCCTTCACTTGAACATCTATCGATTCCGGCAGCCGCAGGTCGTCGTCATCAAGGAAAGCTACATACTTCCCAGTACTTGCGAGGATGCCAACATTACGAGCTCCCGCAACTCCCTGGTTCCGATCGAGCCGAATGTATTTGATACCGCTGAGTTTTTTGCAAACCGAGGATGTCTCGTCGGTTGAAGCGTCGTCCACCACGATGATCTCGACATCAGTGCCCGCGAGGCGTGCACTTTCAACTGCGCGACCAAGCAGATGAGGCCGATCGAACGTCGGAATGATGACACTGGCCAGAGTCATAAAACTCCTGTTGGTTCTACACTGTCCGAGAAACGAGCAGATCAGTTAAAGGCACGGAAGACTAGCTATACGGGCGGACCCAGTCAAGAAAGGACTTGGCGACAAACTAACGATTTGCTGTTATATCGAGAACGGTTTTCCAAGTGTCTAATGGGAAAGGACATACTAGACCGCAGAGGTGGTCTGTTCACACTGCCGCCAAGGTGGTCGGAAGATCGTATGCAAAAAAGTAAGCATGAACTGAAGAAATATTATTGACACAAGAACGATAATGCGTTATTAACCCTCTCCTCTAAACGAGTCCAGAAGACTTCCTGTTAGTCCAGAAGACTTCCTGTTAGTCCAGACTGCACATTTACCAGGAGCCGGTTCCCTCATGTCCATTGCGGTAGAACTCTCGTCTCATCGGCGTTGCAATGGGCCTGAATTTGGATCAAGCGCTCCTTAAACACCTTTTACCGGGCGAAAAGCCTGAGCACCTAGCATCTTCGGATTGTGGTCATCGCGCCAAAGGAGATAAGTAATGAGAACCCGAAACCACCGCCCCCTTACGTACGTCCGTGTTTTGGCCCTAATCAGCACTTTTATGATCGCGGTAGCTGCGTTGGCGGTACCCTTCTATTCCGTAAAATCAGAAACATTGCCAGGCGCCGGGAAGTCTAAAGTAAGTGTCGCTCCCAAGGTGTCTACCAATATTCGTTCGGCTAGCTCGCTGGCGTGGACGCCTACTGTGAGCATGCCGCTGGTTGGTGAAACCATCGCTGTTTACGCGTCAGACTGCGTCACCCCGAAGACTGACTTTGCACTCGGTGAAGTGATATGTGCGGTAACCGACGGAGTTGATCTCACCACCACCCCTGGTAATTACTACGTGAATTGGCACAGCCCATCAAATGGGATTACCGATGGGCCTACGATCACGACGAATCCACAGTCATTCCTCTTCACCCTCCCGACTACAGAATCAGGAAATGTTGGCACATGGAAAGCGAATATAGGGAGAGTAAGTCCAGCCGAATCTTCAATTATCGGAAGCCCTCCAAACTTTAACGTCGCGTCAATTCCGAATATCTCAATCTTTGCTTCCGACTGTACAACTCCGAAGACACTATTCAACCTCCAGGATACGGATTTGGGGGTTTGCGCCATAGCCACGGGTTTCCAGGCAAATCAATACATCCTTTGGTCCAACGCTGAAAATGAATTGGTCCAGAGTGCGCCTGTAGGTACAGGTACAGCCACTTTTACGTTGACCCCCAGCTCGAGTTTGGGAGATTGGCGAGTCATCCTGTTTGACCCTGACGGTGGAGACGTTTATGCGGTAACGCCCTTCACAGTAATAGACGCGGCAAATCCCACTGCCGACGTTACCGTCTCGAAGGGAGCGGCCTCGGAGACCTTGCCCGCCGGTGAGCAAGCGGTGTTTACCGTCCAGGTAACAAATCTTGGGCCAAGTGATGCGACCGCCGTTACAGTTACGGACGCAATTCCAGCGAGCACGAGTTTTTCATCTTTTGCTCTCCAATCCGGTCCCAACGATACCAATTGCGTGTTGCCCACGGTCGGAGCAACCAGCGGTAATACGGTCTGCACAATTCCAACCCTGGCCCGTGGCGAGACTGCGGTTTTCCTCGCTGCCTACGATGTAGTATCAGGCACCCTGCCAGGTACCGTAATCACCAACACGGTCAGCATTGACAGCTCAACACCGGACCCAAATGCGGATAATGATGCTTCCTCCGCCAGCTTAATCATAGAAGGCGGATCAGCTGGGACCTGCACGCTCAATTGTCCTGCAAACGTCGTGGTCACTGCAGACACAACTCAGGGCGGCGACTTTGGCGCAGTTGTGACATTCTCGGCGGCGGGCGTCACTGGCGACTGTGGTTCGGTAACCAATACGCCCGGATCGGGCTCGTTCTTTACCGTGGGGACGCACTCGATTGTTTCGCAGTCTGAATTCGGAGGTGCGACTTGCACCTTCACAGTCACTGTTTTGGATACCGATCCACCCACGATCTCCTGTCCTCCCAATATCACGGCGACCGCGGGAGCAGGTAATACTCATTACACGTTGCCCTCAGGTCCAGGCACCCCGACCATCAACGCTTCCGGTGGCGGAACCGTAACCGGTGTGCGAAGCGATGACACTCCGGCGACGTACGATGAGAACGGCAACGTAGTTACTCCGGCAGTGGTCCACGCAGTCACAGATCCTTATCCCATCGGCAGCACCGGGATAACCTGGACAGTTGAAGACGCCGGTGGGCGTACGGCAAGTTGTACTCAAATAATCACAATAGTCGCGGCGGACGATAGAGATCCGGTCACCATAACTTGTCCGGGGAACATAAGCGTCACAGCACCAGAGGGTAGCTGCGAAGCGACGGTAAGCACAGGCACGCCCACGACTAATCCGTCCGACAGCAATGTGGAAGTCGTGGCTGTACGGAGTGACGGCCAGTCGCTCTCAGACCCGTTCCCGGGTGGCACGACCGTCATCACCTGGACGGCAACTGACAATACCAATGGCAATGTTGCGTCTTGTTCACAAACCGTCACGGTGGCTGTGAACAGCGGCGACACCACGCCGCCAGTACTGGATGTTCCGCCTAATGTCAGTGTGACGACATCGTCATGCACTGCCACGCTCGATGAGGAACTGGGTACTGCAACCGCGACTGACAGCGGTAGTTGCAATGGCGATGGCTCGGTGAGCGTCTCTCGGTCGGGAGTTCCTGCGAACTTTGTCTTCCCGACTGGAACGACAATCATCACTTACACGGCGACGGATGCGTCGGGCAATACGGCCACCGGCGTTCAAACGGTTACGGTGACGGAGAGCCCGGCGGTACCGCCGACCATCGACGCCCCCGCAGCCGTGAGTGTTAACACTGGTCCGGGTGCCGAAATCTGCGGCGCATTTGTCAGTGACGCAGTCCTCGGGACGGCTACGGCAAGTGATAATTGTCCGGGCGTCACGGTTACGCGTAACGGTGTTCCGGAAGGGAATATTTTCCCGGTGGGCAACACTACGGTGACCTACATCGCCACGGACAAGAGCGGCAACACGGCCAGTGACACGCAAATAGTCACTGTGGTCGACAACACCGTGCCGGTGATCACGCCGCCTGCGGCAGTCACCCTCTATACCGGGCCGGACGCTACTTTATGTGGTGTTCTCGTCACGGATCTGGACGGCACACTGGGAACCGGATCAGCTACGGACAACTGTCCGGGAGTCGGTTCGGTTAGTCGCAGCGGCGTACCAGCGGGGAACGTGTTCCCGGTTGGTCAAACGACGCTCACGTATTCGGCGACTGATGCTCACGGCAACACCGGGCAGGCCACTCAGGTGGTGACAGTCATCGACAACACGGTCCCGGTAATCACGACCAACGGACTGGTTCCGGTGCTGTTCCCGGCTAACCACGCATATCACACCTTCAACGTCACGACTTTCGTAACCGGCGCCAGCGACAACTGTGGTTCGGTTGGCATTGCTGACGTGGTTATCGAGAAAGTAACCAGCGACGAGGTTGAAAATGGCGCTGGGGACGGTGACACCTTCAACGACATGGTAATCGCCGCCGATTGCAAGTCGGTGCAGGTACGTGCCGAGCGTCAGAACAGCGCTAACGGGCGGGTCTATACCATCACCTTTAAGGTGACTGACTCGCACGGCAACGTCGGAACGACGACCGCTACGATCCACTCGCCCAAGAATCTGGGCGTTCCGGTTGTGGATAGTGGTGTTACTTACACGGTCAACGGTACGTGCCCCTAAGCGGGTTGCGGCCGGCTGAGATGGCAAATGGGGCGTGCCCTGGACGCCCCTAACTTCCACATTTTTTTGAGAGGAATTGACCATGAAAAACTCACGTGCTAGGAGCAGGTTTTGCTCGGTGGTGGCCCTTTGTATTGCCCTGTACGCTATGGGAGCGATTTCGAGCGCCAGGACGGTGGCAACATCCGTTAACATCGTCAATAATTCAAGTCGCGAGATTCGCAACGTCTATTTGTCCGACGTAAACGTGGACAACTGGGGCGCTAACCAACTGGGCAATTCAACGATTGCACCGGGCCAGTCGTTTGCTCTAAACAACATTGCTTGTAACCAACAGCAGATCCGGGTCATTGGCGAGGACCAGGACGGCTGTTTCTTATCAATAGTTATCACTTGTGGCGAAAGCGTCACCTGGACAATTACCAACAGCACGCCTGTCGACTGCGATGGCAGTCATTAATCTGCGGTCTTTACTGTATTACGCATTCATCGTGCGTTTTTGATGAAGAGGTATTGGGTAACCATGGGAATACTCGGCACAACAGTGACCCGGACGAATCGGTGTTCAACTGGTGGCCATCCCCTACTTCAACCGAGAAAAAAAGGAGAGTCCAAATGAACAAGTTTCGGTTCACTATTAAATTGATGGTCATCGCGATCTTTACGCTCGCGTTTGCCTCTCTAGCCCAGGGTCAGGCCACCCGTACCTGGGTTTCCGGCGTCGGCGACGACGTCAACCCGTGCAGCCGCACAGCCCCCTGTAAGACCTGGGCGGGCGCGATTTCAAAGACAGCCGCCGGAGGAGAGATTGATGCTCTCGATCCAGGTGGTTACGGTACGCTCACCATCACCAAGTCGATCACGGTAGATGGCACCACGGGCGCAGGCTGGGGCAGCACGCTCAACAGCGGCGGCATCAACGGCTTCGTTATCAACGATAGTTTGACGGCCACACCTAACACGGTAAAGGTGACGCTTCGCAACCTTTCAATCAACGGTGCGGGTACAACGCTGGGTCTTAACGGCATTCGCTTTATTGCCGGCAAAGAACTGATGGTCGAAAACGTATCCATCAGTAGCCAGAGCAACCACGGGATCGACGTCGCGTTGAATGCTGCCGTGATCGGGCTGGTAAAACTTTCGAATGTGGAAGTTAGAAGATGCGGCGCGGCCGGAATATCGCTCTCAAATGCCAATGCCGGCGGCCAGGTAAAAGCCACAATCGAGGGCAGTCAATTCACCCATAACAATCACGGAATACATGCACAAAACCGCAGTAGGGTGGTCGCTCGGAACAGTGTCTTCTCTCTGAACACCACAAACGGTGTGTTTGCAGACTCGACTTCGGGCTTCGCTACCGTCCGTGTTTGGGCCAGCAACATCTCCTTGAACGGCGGCAATGGCGTCCGTGCGGGGAATGTTGGCGGCGGCGCTTCTGGTATTGAGATCGCTCAGAACCAGATCGACAACAACGTCGGTAACGGCGCGCTCGTCGGAACTGGTGGAGCGATTGAGACGTTCAGCAATAACAGCATCAGAGGAAACGGAACTGACGGTTGCCCATCCTGCGTGGCAGTTGGTCCCGGCAACTAAGGACGCTGTTATCAGCACTATCTGTCTGCGGTCGCCGGCCGACGGGTAGTTAATCTATCGGGGCGTGATACGAGAGGCGGCTGGCCAGCATGGCCGGCCGCCTTTCGCTTTTATTAAGATTAGTTCCGATGACCAGCGGTTATGGACACGCGGCTTATGCCGCCTCACTTTCCGATTTAGGGACTCCGCGTTTCCTGGACCGAAGTGGCGGTTGGATTTTGGAACGGCCGATCGAGGCTTCGCCATATCACGATGCCATGGGTTGTTATCCCATCTTTGTCTGTCAGGACTGGTCACAACTCCAGGCGGATTTGGATCAGGTCGAAGGGTTGGTTTGCCTGTCGCTGGTCACCGATCCGTTTGGCAATTACGACAGAGAAATTCTGCAACGTTGCTTTCCTGAACTAGTCAGCTCGTTCAAACAGCACTTTGTAATCGATCTAAGCCAGGCTTACGAGACCTTCGTTGATTCACATCATCGTCGAAATGCACGCAAGGCATTAACTAAGGTCAACGTTGAGGAGTGTGCCCATCCTCCGGATGTTCTCGATCAATGGACCGAACTTTACGGTAACCTTATCAAGCGGCACGACATTTATGGCTTGCAGGTGTTTACCCGCGATTCGTTTCGGAAGCAATTAGGTGTTCCCGGTATACGTGTCTTCAAGGCATCGTCCGGGGACACTACCGTGGGAATGATATTGTGGTATGAGCATGCTAATCGAAGCTATTATCATCTCGCTTCTTACAGTGATGCTGGATACGAGCTGGGTGCTTCGTTCGCATTGTTCGAACATTCAATAAAGTATTTCGCGCATCGGGGTTTTGAATGGCTCAGCCTGGGCGGAGGCGCCGGACTCGAGGGTGAGGAATCCGGCCTGAGCCGTTTCAAGGCCGGGTGGTCCACCGGTACACGGACGGCCTTTTTCTGCGGCCGAATCTTCGACCAGACAAAATACGATGAAATTGTCTCGGCTAAGGGCGCCCTTACAACGAATTATTTTCCTGCTTATCGTCTCGGCGAGTTTGCGTGACTATTAATCAACTCCTCCAAATAGAAAGGCATTGATCAATTGGCAACCAGTTTGGAGGCTCTCTTGGCGACCGTGTTACAACTGCCGGCGACCCGAATCGCAGATGACCTGGCAATGAAAGACGTAGACGCCTGGGATTCGTTGAAACATATGGAACTCATCGTGTCAGTGGAAAACACGTATGGGATTGAGTTGAGCTTTGATGAGATAGTGGCAATGCAAACTGTGAGGGAAATTAAGCGCGTGCTCAGACACAGAGGAGTAACGAGCTAAGGTGGATCTGAACGGTAAAAAAGTCATCATCACCGGCGGAGTCGGAGCTCTGGGGCGCTCAATGGTTGACGGGCTGGTCTCAGACGGGGCGGCCGTTACCGTTTTTGATATCAACCCGCAGGAATTCGATAGTTTGATGAAGGCGCATCCGGCCGTGGGTTGCGTCGAGTGCGACGTTACAAACTACGACCAGGTTCTGGCGGCGAGTGCCGGCTACCACCAACAATTTGGCGCTCCCGACATCGTCATTAACAACGCCGGGATCCTTTACAGTTCACCGCTAGTTAAGATTTCAGCCGGTGGGATCGAAAAGCACGACGTGGCAATGTGGAACAAAGTTTTGAGCGCGGACCTGAGCTCAGTGTTCTACGTGACAGTTTGTTTTGTTGAAAAGATGATTGCTGCTCGAACGCGCGGTGTAATTGTAAATATCAGTTCCGTAGCATCTTCCGGTATTCCGGGCGCGTCGGCTTATTCAGCAGCGAAAGCGGGTGTGAATGCCCTAACTGCAGCATGGGCCAAGGAGCTCGGCCCGTTAGGGATTCGCGTGGTCGCCGTGGCCCCGGGATTTGCCGATACGCAGTCAACCCACGCCGCAACCAGCGCCCGAGCTTTGACGGACACAGTCAGTAAGGTCCCTCTGCGTCGATTGGCTAAACCGGAGGAGATTGCCGAAGGGGTGTTAGCTGCAATCAAAAACGATTTCTTTAATGGCAAAGTTTTCGAATTGGACGGCGGACTGGTCCTCTGAGGCAAAGCCGATTGGATTAACGAATCACAAGTAAAGCCGGCAATTCATGTACGACTACAATCTTGGCCTCAGGTTTCAGCACGTAGCAAGTCAGCATTCGCGGCGAACCGCTATTTGGTTGGACTCGAGCGAGGCGGTGAGCTATGAGGAACTAAACAAGCTTGCAAATCGGATTGCGCGCCTGCTACTCCAACGACGTATAGTCCCTCGTGACGTCGTCTGTATCTCCGGAGAAAAATCGCTCTTCGCCTACGCCACTTTAATCGCCTGCCTGAAGATCGGCGCGCCGTATTGTGTCCTTGATCCGGATAGTCCAGTGGAACGTCTGCGCAAGATGCTAACTATCTCCCGGCCACGGCTACTGATGGCTGAAAGCGAATTTCCCGTGGGATGGGCCGAAGCGGCAAGAGATCTGGGAACAGAATTGGCCCTCGCTAATGAACACGAGCCGGCCCTGGCGAGTTATGACGATACAAACCTGATTCAGACAGATCAAATCACTGGATCGAATCCCGCATACATCATGTTCACGTCCGGCTCCACCGGGTTTCCCAAAGCAGCCGTGATCACGCATTCCGCCGTCTTGAACCTTATCGAATGGAGTCGAAACACATTTCGCATATCCAGCGACGACGTCGTCACAAATGTGAATGCGTTGTTCTTTGATAATTCTGTTTTTGATTTCTACGCGGCGTTGTTTACCGGCGCCTGCCTCACTCGTTTTACAGCCGACGACGTACGAGATCCGAAGCGACTGGTTGATAAAGGTGCCGCTGCCGGCTGCACCTTGTGGTTTTCCGTCCCGTCGCTGCTGATCTTTCTGCAAACCATGCGGGCCACTGACGGCCGCAACTTGAGGTCGATCACACGTTTCATATTCGGAGGCGAGGGTTATCCGAAAGCAAAGCTGAAATCACTTTACGATACCTATTCAGGTTCAGCGGAGTTTTTTAATGTTTATGGACCAACTGAGTGCACTTGCATTTGTTCGTCTTACAAGATTAGCGATGACGACTTCGGTGATTTGCAGACGCTTTCGCCGCTGGGTCAACTTGCCGAAAACTTTGCCGGTCTGATCCTCGATGAAACAGGAACGGCCGTGTCACCCGGCGAGATCGGTGAGTTATGTTTGCTTGGCCCAAATGTGGGTCTGGGTTATTACAATGACCCGAAGCAAACGGCCGCCAGTTTTGTGCAAAACCCGTACAACGACAAGTTTCCTGAGATGATGTACCGGACCGGCGACCTTGTAAGTCTGGGACCAACGGACGGAAAGCTCTATATTCATGGACGGAAAGACAATCAGATCAAACACATGGGCCACCGTGTCGAGCTGGAAGAGATTGAGTCAGCCTTAAACAATCTCGAGTACGTCTCCGAAGCCGCGGCGCTGCACGCCAGCTTCAATGGGCTGAGCCGGATTGTGGCGGTGGTTGCTGCCGACCCGCAGTTCACCGACGATCAGATAAGACGTGATCTGAAGCAACTCATTCCCGGCTACATGGTTCCTTCGTCGTTTCACCGCGAAATGATGTTACCCAAAAATGCCAGTGGGAAAATAGATCGAAAACGTTTGGCTGAAACGTATCTTCAAGAGGAATCCGCCGCATGAGCAGGATTGTGATCTTTGGAACCGGCAAAATCGCCGACCAGGTATATTTCTATCTCACCAACGACAGCCCGCATGAAATTGTGGCTTTCACGGTCGATAGAGAATACTTGAGCGACGAGAAGAAGATGGGGTTACCCGTGGTTCCGTTTGAAGAGGTACAGGATGTTTATTCACCAACCGACTACGAAATGTTCGTAGCTGTTGGTTATCAGGATCTGAACCGATTCCGGGCAAAAAAGTACGATGAAGCCAGGGGCAAAGGATATAGCTTGATCAGCTACGTCAGTTCACGCGCCGCGAACTTCGGAGATATTGAGATCGGAGACAATTGCCTGGTGCTGGAGTTCGCGGTACTTCAGCCCTGCTCGAAAGTTGGAAACAATGTATTTATTTGGAGCGGTAATCATATCGGACATCATTCGCGAATCGGCGATCATTGCTATATCGCCGGCAATGTAGTCATCTCCGGTTCAACGAAAGTAGGCCCCCACTGTTTTATCGGAGTCGGCTCTACGCTTGGACACGAGATCAATGTAGGCGAAGAAAGTTTCATCGGCGCAGGGTCACTTATTACGAAAGATGTCGAACCCGGAAGCGTTTACATCAGCGCCGACACTCAGAAATACCGGCTTGATTCAGCGGCGTTCTTGAAGCTCACTAAAATGCTGTAATCGAGTACTAGTCAGTGAACCGGGTGTGGGGAAAACCCCACTCTTTTCATTTAGGTTTGCTGACTTGCGTAGGAGCTACAGCGATTCCCTGCTCGATGTCGAAGAAGGATGACAATGTTTAGAGCCGTCAGTGAAGATGAACTTGAAAGGTTCAGGCTTATCTATCACCAAACAACGGGGTATTCCAATCCGATCATTGAAACGGTCTTATATCAAAATAAAGGCGGCGGAATCTTTTACTGGGGTGATTTGATAGATGGCAACTATCTGATTTTTCACCGGACGGGTTTTGCACACATTAACGCTAATCCTTTCGACCAGTCCTTTGACGCGAGCGTGTTTCGGGAGATCGACGCATTCATCAAGAATAATCCCGCTGTCCCGGATTATTTGATGTTCTACCACACGCCCGGTCCCCTCCTTAATTATTGGCGGGAGCAACAGAAGCAGTATTTCAAAGTTAGAAAGCGGAGAAGATATCAGATCGACAACAACCATTTCCTGGGCTTAGATCAAACTTCGTACGCAATCCCCGACGGGCACCGGTTGGTCCCTCTTCAGGATTGCCCTTACGAGGATCTCGAGGTGTTTGACCTTTCGCTCGACTCTAAGTTTTACGACTCGCGGGAAGACTTTCTGCAGCACAGCTTTGGTTTTGTTCTTTACAACCAGGAAGGGAGTCCGGCCTCGATAAGTTATTTAATGTGCCTGGTGGGTCGTAATAGCGAGTGCGACTTAAAGACGCTGCCCGAGTTTCGAAACAAAGGATACGGCTACATTAACATTACCAATTACGTGCGGGAGTCAATCATGAGAAAGGTTGACGTGGGCTGGGATTGCTTCGTCGATAATCATACGAATAAGTGGGTACAGCAGTATGGGTACACACACATAATACGTGAGTATGATTTTGTCAGTTTTTTGAAGTAGCGGGTGGTCAACGCCAAACCAGGTTCCGCCACTAACCATTGCCGCAGCGCGGGAAGCGGAATAGACACACGGGAGACCCACCCAAAAGGGATGGGAACCTAAAAAGAACGACGAATTAGAACCAGGAGCGGCAGCGACTGGGTCACTAGCTTGATTGAGTCCAGGAATCTGTCAGAAATAAATTGATCCATTGCGAATTGGACCGATCCCGTTCTAATTCGTTGACGGAGCGTCGTATTAATGAGTCTTTTTGGCAAAGCGAACGTGCGAGCAACCTGCCCATGAAATGGAACAAGAAAGGCCTGATCTTCTGCGCTGCCGGACAACATGAATGGATGAAATCTCACACGCAGGTTCCCACGCCCCTCCTGCTCGACGATCGCCTGCGAGTCTTCTTCGCCACGCGTTCAGCGCAAGGGATCAGCCATGCGTCATTTGTCGATCTTGATATTGAGGAACCTTCGCGAATTCTCTACCTACACGACCGGCCCATACTGGAGTTAGGCGACGCGGGCATGTTCGACGAGCACGGAATAATTCCCAGTCATGTGTTTAGGCATGAGGGCCAGGTAGTAATGTTCTACGTTGGCTGGAGCCGCCAGGAGACTGTCGGGTACAGCAATTGGACCGGGATGGCAGTAAGCGAGGATAACGGAACTACTTTCAGGAAGGCGTTTGCCGGACCTGTGTTGGATAGGACACGTTTTGAACTCTACTCGGCAACAGGATTAGTTTGTTTAAGAGATCGCCAAAATTGGCATGGGTGGTATGCCACAGGGACTCAGTGGTTATTGATCAATGGACGTTACGAACATACCTATGAAATCCGTTACTGCAGGTCTGATAACCTGGTCGACTGGATACGTCCTAATGAACAGATATTGCCAACCAGACTTCCGAATGAGTCGAACACGCGCCCTACGATAGTTGAATGTGAGGGACGTTGGCATATGTGGTTTTGTTATCGTGGGACTGAGGACTTTAGGGATGGTCGGGATAGTTATCAAATCGGTTATGCCTGGTCAGACAATCTTCAGAGTTGGACCAGAGAAGATGACAAGGCAGGAATCAGCAAGTCTTCTGAGGGTTGGGACTCCACGATGATTGCCTATCCTTGCGTTGTTAAGGTCGGCGAAAGGTTCCTTATGTTTTACTGCGGGAACAGCTTCGGACGCACGGGGTTTGGGTATGCTGAATTGGAGGGCCATCCTGGTGGATCCTAAATTTGTGGGACGCACGACGGAGTTATGCCCATTCGGCGATTCAAATCAGTAATTCACAACATCAGAGCCGCAAGAAAAGTGACGAGTCCACCACCACGCGATTCACTATTCAAAGCCGAGAAGGTTTTTTGCATCGGCTTAGGTAAGACGGGCACGACTTCACTCGAACGAGCGCTCACTGACCTTGGCTATCAGTTAGGGGACCAGGTAAATGCTGAAGCATTGTTACCCGCATATGCGATCAGAAACTTCAAGCCAATCGTCGAGTTTTGCCTGACCGCAGATGCGTTCCAGGATGCTCCGTTTGCGTATCCTTTTACGTACATGGCACTGGACCAGAGTTTCCCTAACGCAAAGTTCATTTTGTCCGTACGCGATAATGCTGAACAATGGTATCGATCGTTAATACGATTTCACGGTAACTTGTTTGCCAACGGACGGATTCCTACAAAAGAAGATCTAATGAGCTGGCACAACCCCAACGTCTGGAAGGCCAACCGCATACTTTTGAACACGCCGGAAGACAATCTTTATCATAAGCCCAGCTTGATTTCTTATTATGAACGTCACAATGCGGACGTCCGGGATTACTTTCGCCACAAGTCGAATTTCCTCGAGATCAACGTTTCCAATAACGGCGCCTATGTGGACTTCTGTCGTTTCTTAGGAAAGGCTCCGGCGGCAGAAAATTTTCCCAGATTGAATGTGTCCTCGCCGCTCATCGACGAGGAAGAAAAGAAGATCTGAATCCTGTGGCCAACTCCCTATCTCCGACTACTGAACATTTTCAGGCGAGCAAAGGTCCTACCCGGCAATTAGCGTTGCTAACAGGTAAACCTGCGTTCGCTGAGCCGCTTCACGTCGGACGTCCCAATATTGGTAACCGGGAAAAGTTCGCGGCACGGGTCGATGATCTTCTCTCCAGAAGATGGCTCACCAGTGGCGGTGACTACGTACTGGAGTTTGAGCGCAGGATAGCGGACTTCATTGGCGTGGACCATTGCGTGGCGATGTGCAACGCGACCACCGCGCTGGAGATAGCCATTCACGCGCTGGGTATAACCGGTGAAGTTATCGTTCCTTCCTTTACCTTCGTCGCCACCGCTCACGTGCTTCAGTGGCAAGGCATCACACCGATCTTCTGCGACATCGATCCAAAGACTTACAATCTTGACCCTCGTCACGTCGAACGACTGATCACGCCAAGAACAACCGCGATAATTCCGGTGCACGTTTTTGGGAGACCCTGTGACGTGGAAACCCTGATCGGCATCGCGGCAGAACGACGACTCAAGCTTCTTTTCGATTCAGCCCACGCGTTCGGGTGCTCTTATCGCGGTCAAATGCTGGGCCGGTTTGGCGAGGCAGAAGTACTGAGCTTCCATGCAACCAAGGTTATAAATTCCATGGAAGGTGGCGCCGTTGTAACCAACAACGGCGAGCTGGCCCGCCGGCTTAGGCTTATGAAAAACTTCGGCTTCACTCACTACGATCAAACTGACGAAATTGGCATTAATGGAAAGATGACAGAAGTTTGCGCAGCCATGGGATTGACTTCATTGGAGGCAATGCCTGAGATCGTCGAGATCAATCGACGTAATCTGGAGGCGTACAGAGAGGGATTAAAAGCACTGTCCGGAATCTCGGTTATCGAATATGAGTTACCAGAGCGTCACAATTACCACTACGTCGTGATTGAAATCGATCCGGAGAGTACGCCGCTTAATCGAGATGAACTATATAAAGTCCTCCATGCGGAAAATGTGCTGGCGCGCAGATATTTTTGGCCCGGTTGCCACCGGATGGAACCCTATCGATCGCTCTACCCGGACGCTCACTTGTCTCTGCCCCAAACCGAACGCGTCTCCGCCCGGCTGTTGACTCTTCCAACCGGCCAAACGATCACACCGGAAATCATCAGTGTGGTCTGCAATATTATTCGGATGGCGTTTGAAAACGCTCAAGAGGTCCGTCTGCACCTGCCGACGGCTTCAGCGGGTGACTAGCCTGCTTTGTTATGCTCTTCCGCAGACGGCGACATCGAGATGAAACCAATGACCTGGGCCACGACCTCCCGCCCGGCGCCAGGCATTACCGGGCGTTTGTGGGTCCTCCACAGAACTACGACATCATCGCCGCGATGCAATTCAACCTACTCACCGGCGCTGGGCTTCGCGAGCACCACAATCTTCTGGACATAGGTTGCGGTTCGCTGCGAGCCGGCCGGTTGTTCATCCCTTTCCTCTTGCCCGGTCACTATTACGGATTAGAGCCTGACCGCTGGTTAGTTGAGCAGGGAATAAACAAAGAAATCGGGCGAGACCTCGTGAGAATTAAGCGGCCGGTATTTGAGCACAATAGCGAGTTCAAGCTAACTGTATTCGGGCGGCAGTTTGATTATTTGATGGCCCAGTCGATTTTTTCGCATGCAGCACCTGCGCAAATAGATAAGTGTTTACGTGAGGCGCGCAAGGTCATGCACCCGGAGTCGGTTTTCCTCGCTACCTATGTGCCCGGGGCAGAAAACCATAAGGGGAGTGAGTGGGTTTATCCTGGGTGTGTAAATTACACGGAAGCGCGCATGATACAGTTTGCGCGAGAAGCCGATCTGATTGCTCAACCTCAACCCTGGCAGCATCCGCACGACCAAAAGTGGCTGATGATTACTCGTCCTGCTACTGGCCAGGAAACAGAATCCGAAAATAAAGAGGCCGTGAGCTAAAGCCCACGGCCTCGGTTGTTATTGGTTTACGGTTTACCGCCGCTTACGCGACGCTGCCTGCAACTTCCGGATTTCTCCTTTCAACTGTTCAATCTCCTTCTGCTGCTCTTTGATGGCGTTGAGCATGGTCCAGATGATTGGGTCGTTGTTAACTTGCAAGTAGCCATCGCTCGTTGTGCTTACGGCTTCGGGAATGATCTTCTGCAGTTCGTGAGCTCCAAACCCGATGTGTTCTCCCGCCGAATTGAGGCCGAGAGCGTTGTCTCTCTTGTACTCGTAGCGCACCGGCTGCAACTGCATCACAGCTTTTAGCCCGCTATTAAAATTGCCCTTGATGTTCTTCAGGCGTTCATCCGAAAAGACCGCCCAGGATCCACCACCAGTTTTGCTGGCGGTCCCGTTGACCGAAAGAGTGTCAGTGGGCGCGTTGGTTCCGATCCCGACCAAGCCGGCGGAAGTAATTCGCATACGTTCTGCAAGCGAACCACCGGCTGCTCGCGTGTTGAAGAATAGATGACCACCCGCACTCCCGGTTGAGCCGATATTTACTACGCCTATCACGGCCTGTCCGGCAGGAGCGGAATTTCCTAACGCGATTGTCGAGAGATTATTCGCCGTCGTATCTGAATTGGTAAGGAAAAGCCCAACACTCTCCGCAGGGATGGAGGTCACACTGGTGTTGTTGCTACTTACCACGCCGTGGATTTTGCTCGCCGGGCTGGCAGTTCCAACCCCAACCAATCCGGCCGCTGAGATGTCGATCGAACTGGTCGGTGCGCCCGGTCTGATGCGGAAAGGCAAAAGCGAGCCCGAGGTGACATCACGCACGAAGAAGTTTGCCTCGTTACCCGCGACGTCCCAGGTCTGCGCGCTAAAACCGCCGGCATTGGTTTGTTCGAGTCGATGGGCGGGCGTGTCACTCGAAGTTATGTGCACATCCAGCACGGGTGTTGCCGTCCTGACGCCCACTTTTCCAACGCTACTCACCTTAAGGGAATTTGCCGGTGCTCCGGCGTCGACTCTAAACGAAATCGTCTCCGAACTGCCAGTTGCACCCTGATCCACGAATGCCAGAAAGCTGGCGCCCCCGCTAGGTTGGTCATTCGCCCTGATCTGCCAGTTATTGGTGGCAAAGCCGGCTGAGGTGCTTGTGTCGTCAAAATGGAGCCGAGTGTTGTTCTCTTTCAACCTAACGGTATCGACGCCAAAGACTTCGCCATTGACACAGTCAAATCCAAAGCAACCGCTGCCCTGAACGATCAAGTCGTCGGGGATCACCTGGTCAGGCATGAACATTGGGGATAGATGGTGCCGCCGGACCTTTCTGAAACTCACACCGGAGGCCAGTGGTAGACGCGGCTGCTCCATGACCTGAGCACTCGGTTGCGTACCCGGTTCTTCGTACGCGCCCGGTATGACAAGGGAACCGTTAACAATTGAGAAGTCGCCCGATTGGACCAGCGACGGATCAGTGAGTGCTGCCCTCTTACGCGTGGCCCTCACGGATTCTTTGTCGTCGTCCTTGCCGCGCGCTGCCTTTAGCGCGTCAATTGTTGCCTTGGATAATTCGGGTGATAGTCGGAGTTCGTAGGTGTACTGACCGTCGGGCAGTCGGTTGCCCTCCTTGTCGGTAATGTTGAATTGAGGTGTAGCGCCGGCTTTTAACTCGCTGCGAAACACTCTGCCGTCCGGCGCAGTTACTGTTAGCGTGGCGCCGGAGTGGGCTGAGGTCTTGACTGCCCATCTGACGCTCGAGCCTGTAGAGGTAAGGGTTGCGATACTGTCTCTGGCTTCCTGGCTTTGACCCTGAGCCATTACGTTCAGTTCGAAGCCAACTACAATTAGGGTGATTAGGAACGCGGTTGCTCCAAGATTTGCGGTTTTCATTTAGGTATCCTCCGGAGTAAGTTGGTTTAGAGCCGCCGGCTAAAGAGGAGGCGGTGTTCTAAACGTTAGTTAGAGCCACAATCGGGTATTGACGCAGTTTCCTGGGCAGGAGGTGATTAGTTATTAGCGAGAAGCTGAGTCAAAGTATGGGTATGTTGTTTAGCAAACCACTGGACTGCTGTCAATGCTGTTTTGTGGAGATTCCCTTATACTTACCTAGTGATTTCCAGTTCAGGTTGACTTGAATCGTGGTCCAGTTAAGCGAAGCGTGCGCGCCGGGAATGAATGTCGATCCTAGTTCCTCAATCCCTACACAAATTAGCCCAACGACACGAGAACCTCACGCGAAGGGTCTTAACTCGCGCTGCCACGTTCAATACAAAACGACTGATAATTTTTCTCACCACTGGTTGGCAATGGCGCAACGGCGGGGTCATGGCGATCTCGGCCTATCATCGCGAGTCCTTGGCGTTGCGAGCCATTCATCGAGCGAAGGTGGTTATGTGCACGGCGCCCGGTGAACCGGACCTTCTAAAGCACACGTGGTTCGAGAACGACGACTATCTGCTGAACCTGGAATCCGTGTTAAGGGGGTGCAAACAGCTGGACTATTTGCTGGTGCACATGCCCGCCTACGCAGTAGACCAGGTAGCTGATTGGCTCGCCAACTCGGCACCGGAATTACTTGCCAATATTAAGGATGTTCATCTCAACGTCATGGTGCAGAACATTGACAACATTCGCGGAAAGAACATCTCGGCACTCAAACAGTTTGGCAGAATCACCGCCACTACCTCTCATGAAGGCTACACGACCCTTACGACACGCGAGGAGCTCGGCGTGCCGTTGCATCGGTTGTCAGTTCCCAACGGACCAGAGCGTTATCAACTTACCGGCTATGAAAACAAAGATCCGCTCTTGATTGTTTCCCCCGACCACCACCCGTTAAGAGACCAGGTGCTCGAACATCTTGCGCAGGCGCGTCCCGAAGTCACGATCAAGATAGTCAAAGACCTCGATTACGAGGAATACATGAGGTTAACTAGCCGCGCGAAATGGTCGCTGACGTTCGGTGAGGGACTTGATGGTTACTTCGTTGAGACTGCTTATACCGGCGGCGTGCCGTTTGCCGTATTTAATTCTCGGTTTTTTACCGCCCCTTTTGCCAACCTGAAGAACGTCTATGACTCGTGGGACAGCTTAGTCGAGAACATAGCGACAGACATGGAACGGCTTGACGAGCCCGCTGCTTACAAAGAGTGCTGGAAAAAAACCTACGATTTGCTCGGCGAGCTTTATAGCGTAGAGCAGTTTCGCGAAAACCTGCGCTTGTTTTACCGGGGCCAATACACCTTTCCTTAGGCTTACTTCACTGGCCGCTACGGGGATTCATTGGATGTGAACAGTGCCCGCCATTTATCTCCTGCTGGGAGAGTAGGGCGTCGGATGGCAATAATTTGACATTGTCAGTTAGACTCAACCTGCTAAGCGATTCGAGTTTCCAGGCAAAGGGCCAGGGCAAAGCTCACACATGTTTCTTCAGAAAGTATTCCGTGATCGCGTGATCCGTAGACCAGGTGTGACCTCCTCACAACAACCATCGCTGATCATATCTCTTCACGTACCAAAGGCCGCCGGGACCACGTTTTCGCGATATCTTCTGAATGTCTTTCCTGACGGAGTATTGAGAGATTATGGGCCTACTACACCGCAAGTAGGCGAACTGTTTAATTCTTGTTTCACCTGGGGTAAGTGGGCGCAGCTAAGTGGGGATACAAAAGTTCGGGTGATCTCTTATGGAATTCTCAATTACAAAAAGGTGCTCGCCGAGAGAGGGATCCGGGTAATACATGGTCACTTTAATCTTGATAAATATCTCGGCATATTTCCAGACGCGACCTACGTGACGTGGTTGCGAGACCCGTTGGATCGCGCGATGTCGCAATACAATTTTTTTAAGCGAACGCTGATGGACCCACCCGATCCCACAAACAATCTTATCTACGAGGGGAAACTACCATTTGAAGAATGGATGACGCAGCCGGACAACATCAATCTCCAGCAACGGTTTACTGGTCCAGATCTCACCAAATTCAAGTTTGTGGGAATTGCCGAAGATTTCGAGCGCTCGCTTGCGATCTTTAGGAAACTAGCAGGTCTTGAGCAAAAGCAATATGACCTGGATACTACGCCGGAAAATGTCAATCCCCACAAGCCGGTCAACAACACCTATGACGACTTGGATCGCAGGACAAGATCGCGCTTTATTGATTTAAACCAGTTGGATCTGGCTATGTATCGCGCCGCAGTGCAACGGCTGCGAAAGATGGAATCTGATTTGAAACTTGGTTGATAACCACCAGAACCAGACGTCGCCGGCACGTTTATTTAAGTACAAAACCCTGATCAACCAGCCCGTTCATAATTAGGCGCGCGTTTTCTTCCGCCGTATGAGCAGAAGTATCCAGGATGATTTCCGGGTCGAGCGGAATTTCATAGGGGTCATCAATACCGGTGAAGTTCTTGACCTCGCCCCGTCTCGCCTGGGCATAGATGCCCTTCGTATCGCGACGCTCGCATTCTTCAAGACTCGTGTTAACAAACACCTCGATGAATCGCTCGCTTCCCACCATGTGCCGCACATCATTGCGGGCGGCGCGATACGGGCTGACCGCGGCACAGACGGCGATCCCTCCATGTCGCACAACTTCCGCCGCCACGAAACCAATGCGGCGAATATTGATATCGCGATCTTCCGCACTAAAGCTCAGTCCGCGGGAGAGATGTGTGCGCACGATGTCGCCGTCAAGCAATGTTGATTGGCGGCCATGTTCCAGCAGCAGCTCCACCAGTATTTCTGCGGTAGTTGATTTGCCCGCTCCGCTCAGTCCCGTGAACCAGATACAAACCCCTTGCCGATGCCGCGGAGGATAGGCTTCCGCCAGCACGCGCGCAATTTCCGGCCGGCTGAACCATTCAGGCAGATCACGTCCCTTCTGCAAATACTCTTCGCGGACCTCAGTTCCTGAAATCGTAAGACCCTTCCCATTCGATTTGCCGTCAGCCTCTTTGTAGCCCTCGTCCGGAAAGTAAACCAATTCCTGAAACCGAATTACACCTACACCGAGTTCCTCGCTAAATTGACTTACCAGGTCCTGCGCGTCGTAAGGGCCGTAGAAAGGTTTGCCACTCGAATCCTTACCGGGACTGGCGTGATCGCGGCCCACGATAAGATGGTTGGCGCCATAATTGCGCCGAATCAGTGCGTGCCAGAGGGCTTCTCGTGGTCCAGCGAGTCGCATCGCCAGCGGCAAAAGGGCCAACAGGATTCGATCGGCATCGTAATAACGTTCAGCCAGAATCTTGTACGAACGCACGCGGGTGTAATGATCCACGTCACCCGGTTTTGTCATTCCAACCACCGGATGTAGCAGCAGGACACCATTGACCTGTTCAATCGCGCGCTTGGTCATCTCTTCGTGCGCGCGATGCAACGGATTACGTGTTTGAAAAGCCACGACGTTCGTATGTCCACTGGCAGCCAACCTCGAGCGTACTTCGTCGGGTGGCAGACGCAGCTCACGAAAATCGTAGTACGGTGGTGTGGGCAACAATCTCAGCTTTCCGCTGAGGGTCAGCTTTCCCCAACTCTGCATTTCCGCAATCAGCGGGTGTTTTGGATCCTGTGAGCCAAACACTCTCTCGGCGACTTGTGAGTAGTCCGGTTCATAGATCTGCTCAATGCTCAGAATTCCCAGCAGTTCGTTTTTGTTGTTACGCAGCGCCACCTCTCGATCGAGACTCAACGCCGGATCGGCGTGCACAGGCAGCGTTAACGGGATCGGGAAGACATGTCCCGAAGGTAGACGCATTTCCTCGAGTATGGACTGCAGCTCCTCTTGAGTAACAAAGTGATCAAGCGGCGAAAATGCACCGCAGGCAAGCAGTTCCAGGTCGCAGGCTGAACGTTCAGAAATGCGAATTGAAGGAAGAGCGGACGCGCGCGTCCTGAGTTCTTCACGTTCTTCGACGGGAACGACAAGCGATACTAACTTGCCACCATAAGGTGGAATGAGTTGGGATTGATTCATTGGTGAAAGAATAAAAGTCGTGTGGCGCGAACGCTGAAGTTAACTCCCGAAATTCTGATTCAGTGAGTCGTGAAGCTGTTCTAATAGGCACTTGCCTCTTTGACATAAATCGCGATCGCCTTCTGGGGGTCGTGCTCTTCACATAATTGACCGCCGCGCATCAGAAATACGCGGTCACATAAGTCCTCAATAGTTTTGAGACTATGGCTAACCAGGAAAATGGTGCGGCCGTCCCGGCTGACTGCCCTCATTTTTTCGAAACACTTCTTTTGAAAAGAAAGGTCGCCTACGGCTATGACTTCATCGAGCAGCAGCACCTCCGGTTCAAAGTGGGCGGCGATTGAAAATGCGAGGCGCAAATACATTCCTGAAGAGTAGTGCTTGACTGGTGTTTCGAGGAACTGGCTAATCTCAGAGAACTCAACGATCTCGTCGAATTTGTGCCTGATTTCCCGGACCCTCATTCCCAGGATCGTGCCGTTAAGAAAGATGTTTTCCCTGCCGGTAAGATCGGGATGAAACCCCGTACCGATTGAGAGAAGAGTTCCCAGCCGTCCATAAATATCTATCTCGCCGCATGTCGGCTTGGTAATTCGAGCCAGCGTTCTAAGCAAGGTCGATTTACCCGCTCCATTGCGTCCGATGATCCCAATTACTTCACCGGGCATGGCCTCAAAATTTATATCTTTGAGCGCCCAAATCTTTCCGCTAGACGTCCCGTTGAACGGCGACTTTGCTGCGGAGGTAACGGCCTCGGCAAGCGAAGGACGGACCAGTCGCGGTGGACCGACGCGGTAAACCTTGCCTATGTTGCGTGCACTAACGATAGGTCTCATATCGGCTTAGACAATGTCCGCAAAATCGTCCTCGAGTCTTCTGAAAACAAATAGCGAGAATACGAGCAGGACAATGGTAATCAGTGCCGAAATCGCCAGGCCCTGGCGATTGATCGGAAGCCCCAGGAACGCAGATCGAAATCCCTCAATGATTCCGGTTAGAGGATTTATCTGATATGCCCATTCCCAACGAGTGGGAACATAAAAGCGCGGATAGACAATCGGAGATGCGAACATCCACACCTGGAGCAAGACCGGCAACGCAGTTCCAGTATCGCGGTACTTCACATTCAAAGCGGACAGAAGCAGGCTCAGCGCGAGTGCCAGCAACGTGATTTGACCCAGGAGGATCGGCAACAACAATAGTTTTGGAGTGATCCCCACTCCGTAATAAGCCATTAGAATTATCAGCACGACTGAAGAAACCAAAAGATCCGAGAGCCTGACCGCTACCGCCGCGGCCGGAATAATGAACCTCGGAAGGTAAACGTGCTTCACCATTTGAGAACTTGTCACGAGGCTATAGCTGCCAGTCGCAACGGAGTTGGAAAAAAACGTCCACGGTAACAGTCCGGCATATAGAAATAGCGGGTAGGGAACGGCTCCGGTGTGCACCTGAACCAACTTCCCGAGAAAAATTGTGAAAACCGCCGTCATCAGTAAGGGCTGTAAGATGACCCACAACCAACCCAGCACCGTCTGCTTGTAGCGTGCCTTGAGATCGCGCAAAACCAGAAAGAAGAACAATTCGCGATGGGCCCACACGTCCTTCAGGTCGATCAAGGACCAGGGCCGGCTTGGCCTGATCTTATTAAGCGGCTCTTCGGGCAGGCTCACCGTGGATTGGAAAACTTCAGACATAGACGTGCGATTATTTGATTGGCCTAACATGCGCTGACATTTTCGCTGATCATATCCTGGCTTCGATTGTCAGGAATAAATGGGCAGGTCGATTGTCGTGAACGTATTGCGGAGTAAGGTTAGACCTCTTGCGCGATTTGTCGTGGCTCAACAGAACGCGTTAGTTTATCCGTTGCCAAGAGTAAGCGTCAAAAGGGGTACTGCTCCATTAAGGCTAATAGATCCGTACCCGAAAAAGGTAGTGTCCGAATCGAACTTATTTACGGATAGGCGGGAGGGTCGGGGGTTTCTCAGTTTTGGAGCGCTTGAACACCATTTCCCAATACCCAGATTCTTCAAAATCGATGGCAACCAACTCCCATCCCTCTGCTCCGTATCGATCCGCAATCTCTGACTTCAAAGGGCTTTTATCAACAAGATTCTTTTCGGCATTTATAAAGACCACTTCTTGAAGGTCTCGGCCATTAGCATGTCGTTCATTTGTCGCGCGCACAAAGAGATACTCCCACTTCTGCATACAGCCAATCCTTTCCCTAACTTAATTGGATTTTGTAATGAGCGCTAACCCGGTCGCTACCGCCGGTGCTAATCTGCCCGATAATCAGTCTAGGTGTGAAGCCTCAAATTGGAGTAGCGACTCATAGTGAGAGCCGAAACTTGGGGTCGCTTCGTCCTTGCTTGCTACTTGTAAAGCCGATAAATTACCGATTCCACTACCGTCAGCTGATTGTGAGTATCGGCGAAGAGCCATTTAGATGAAGAGCCTCTATCAGGACAATCAAGATCAAAATCAGGGAAGTCCACAGGTTCCGACCCCATCAGAATCCGCACCCGACTCGCTGAGTCAGGAACTAGAAGCCGACCTGCGAGCTCTGCAAAAGGAACTGGAGTCGAGCCAGGAAACGATAGAAGCCCTATCGTCGGAGTTAACGGCAAAAGAGACTCAGCTAAACGCTATTCTCAACTCCCGGGCCTGGCGCTGGGTATCCCGATATGGTCGCATGAAAATGACCTACCTGGTGCCTGCCTATGAGTACTTCAGACGTGGTCATGCCAATGGTTCACAGGACCAGACGGACCGGCACTCGATATCAGGCTCCAAAGCATTCACCATTCAAAGCGAAAACACCCGGGATGAATCAACCGTTCTGCTTCCAATTCCGGAGTTGCAAAGGTGGTCCCCGGTAGCGTCTGAATCGACTACTTCAACTCCGCTACCTTGCGCGGATGTGATTTGTTTCTCGATCGTCGATTGGAATTTCAGATATCAGCGTCCTCAACAAATCATGTCGCAATACGCTGCACACGGCCACCGGGTCTTCTACATCAGGCTGGCCGATTCACTGCGTGCGCATGAACGCCCACGGTTCAGGTTAACTGAGCTCAAAGAGAATGTTTATGAAGTCACCCTGGCGGCCCATCGCACGCCTTTGATTAATCATGAAGAGGTCAAAGGTGCGAACAAGATGGCGGTGCTGAGTGCGCTTGATGAGTTGCGAAATGAATTGCGCATAAATGAAGCAATCAGCTATGTGATGTCTCCCTCCTGGTCCAGTACTGCGATTGAAGCAAAGTGCAGATGGGGCTGGCACCTTACCTACGATTGCATGGATGAATGGACCGGCTTTCCCGGAATGGGACGGGAAGTAATCAGGGCTGAGCAAAAGTTAGTTCGCGAATGCGACCTGCTCGTGGTCACAGCCCAACGGCTGTACGATAAATGGAAACCTCTTGGCCGCCCAATGGTCCTTGCCCGCAACGGAGTGGATCTGGAGTTCTACAACGAGCGCTACCAGCCTAATAGTTTACTCAAAGGTGTAGCACATCCAATTGTTGGTTACTTCGGTGCCATAGCCGATTGGTTTGATCTCGAATTGATGACTCACATCGCCCGTGAGCGGCCCGAATACACATTCGTTTTGCTCGGAGGTGTGTTTGACGTTGATACCTCAGAGTTGACGCGGTTGCCCAATGTGCGGCTGCTTTTCCAGCAGCCTTACGAGACTATGCCGCAGTATCTGTATCACTTCGATGTTTGCATTATTCCCTTCAAGATCAACGAAACGACTGAAGCGACTGATCCCGTTAAGGTGTATGAATACTTAAGCGCTGGAAAACCTGTGGTCAGTGTTTCGCTTTCGGAAATCGAACCCTTACGCGATCTCTTATACCTGGCCGGCAGTCGTGAGGATTTTCTCGTGCAGCTTGATAAGGCTGTGGCCGAGCATGATCCGGAAATAGTCGAGCGCCGCCGCAAGTTTGCGAGGGCTAACACCTGGGCCATGCGGTACCAGACAATTGCCGAAAGTTTTCAGGATGCTACTGAAAAAGCCAGCATTATTATTGTCACCTATAACAACCTTCCGATAACCAAACTTTGCCTTGAAAGCATCGTTCGTAACACCGACTATCCGAATTACGAAGTGATTGTTGTGGATAATAATTCCACCGACGGGACGCCGGCCTATTTGAACTGGATGGCCGTAGAGTATTCCAATTTCCACGTGATTCTGAACACCGAAAATCGTGGTTTTGCCTGTGCGAATAATCAGGGTTTGGCGATTAGCACCGGCGAACGATTGGTGCTTCTGAATAATGACACGGTAGTTCCGCGCGGCTGGCTGGGCCGGCTGTTAAGACATCTCGATAATCCTGAGATTGGCCTGATTGGGCCGGTGACCAACTTCACTGGAAACGAAGCCAAGGTTGAGGTGGACTACCGGACGGTGGCGGAGATGGAAGCTTTTGCTGATGCGCTAACGAGGGCAAACGAGGGCCGGGTGGCCGATATTCATATGTTGGCGATGTTCTGTGTAGCTTTCCGGCGGGACACGTATGACCAGATTGGTCCGCTCGACGAACAATTCGGAATTGGAATGTTCGAGGACGATGACTATTCGCTGCGCGTCAAAAAGTGTGGTTTGCGTGTGGTATGCGCCGCGGACATATTCGTTCACCACGTCGGGCAGGCAACTTTTAAGGAATTGATTCGGAACGGAAAATATAACGATCTCTTCGCGGAGAACCGGCGCCGTTTTGAATCCAAATGGAATGTTACATGGATTCCTCACAAGAACGTGCCGCTAGATTTTGAATCCTCGCTGAAGTGATCTTGAATTCGTAATTCGTGGACCCATTTTTTACGCTGCAAGAACGATCCGCGAAACACACGAAATAACACGAAGCGTCCTGGATGAAAATACCTGAAGCGAAAACAGTGGAGCGACCGGATGTGGTTTGCATTCTCGGCATGCATCGCAGCGGAACTTCTTTGTTGACGAAGATTCTAAATCTGGTTGGTCTCTACCTAAGTCCTGCTCATGTGTCTGCTCAACCAGCAGACGATAATCCGAAGGGCCATTGGGAACATTCTGAAATTGTCTCTCTTAACGATGCAATCCTTACGAGGTATGGTGGGACCTGGGACGAGCCACCGCAGCTGCCGTCCGGTTGGGAAAAGTCGTCGCTGATAGAAGACCTGAAGCAGCGCGCACAAACACTTATCGACGATCAGTTCTCCGGCGTATCTCTGTGGGGCTGGAAAGATCCGCGAACCTGCATCACGTTGCCATTCTGGCAACAACTCCTCCCAAACATGCGGTATGTAATATGTTTGAGAAATCCTTCAGATGTTGCTCGCTCGCTTCAATCTCGCAATGCCTTCAGCGCTGAAAAAAGCTCGCGATTATGGTTTCGTTATGTGCATTCTGCCTTTCAGCTTAGCGAGGGAAAACCTCGCCTGGTCGTCTTCTATGAAGATTTGATGAAGCATCATTTGAGGGAAACGCAGCGTCTGGCTGACTTCATGGGGACCTCCGAAATGATTCAGCAGGAAGACGTACAAGCCGTTATCCAGGAGTTTGTAGAAAAAGGATTGCAGCATCATAGGACTTCTATCGCGCGGACGATGGCGAGTCCCAGAATTGACCTTCCCACGAGGGCGTTTTACATTGCGCAACGAATCAGTGTGAGTTTGGGCCAGAGTGAGATCGATGATGACCAGTTGAATCCCGAGATCGAAGCAGCTCTGGACATATTGAATTCATACTCGCAAGCGCCGGGTCGGGTCAGTGCATCGGAGGAACCAGCAACTGCCGGAGTTTTTCAAACTCTTTCCACAGAGCTTGCGGAAGAAAATCGAAATCTGCAATTGCGGAATGAGAGCTTGGAGGAAAGAGTCGCCGATCTCGAACTGGAATCCAAGCGGCTCGTCGCCGAGAGCGCCAGAGCCAGCGCTGAAGCAGCATCGGTTATCAGCCTAAAAGATCATCAAATTGGTTACCTGGAAGGTCGGCTTACTGAAGGCGACAAACATATTGCATCGCTCTATCACACCATCGCAGGATTTGAGGCTGCTCCCTGGCGACGAGCAATGCGATTAGCGCGGCGCACATTTGGGAAGCTCGGTTCCGAGCCAAGGTCAGGTTCCAGCAAGTCCTAAGTGCTGGTTTGTGAATGACTACTTCGAGGGCCGTGGCCGTTTTCGAAACTTAGCGCAAGTATCCGAGAGAACTTATGACTCTGACCGATCAAGACTTGACTCGACGCATAGACGAACAGTCCTGGACCGCGCACAACATCAGGTTCACTCCCGGTGTGGCTGCGATCCCGAGTATGCCCGATTTCGAGAACGATATTCGATTGAAAGCCATACTGGGCTTTCTCTCCAGTTTCTACCGCAATGATTTGGCAGGACTGAAGGTGGCTGATCTTGGTTGTCTCGAAGGAGGTTTTTCCCTCGAGATGGCCCAACGGGACATGTTAGTAACCGGGATCGAGGCGCGCGAGAAGAATCTAAACAAGTGCCGCTTAATCGAGGAGCATTTTGCGTTACCCAATCTGAAGTTTGTCCGTGATGATGTTAAGAACTTCACCCGAGAGAATTACGAAAAGTTCGATGTCGTGCTGGCGCTTGGCATTCTTTATCACCTCGACAACCCTGTTCCCTGGCTCAGCCAAATAGCGGCAGCCACTAAGACGCTGCTGGTCATCGAGTCACATTACGCCCCGGAAGATAAGACGGCCCTGGGTGTTCTCGATGCGGATCTGCGTCACCTGGGTCCGATCGAACAAATTGAGCATCAGGGCAGTACTTACGAGGGTCGCTGGTTTTTTGAGTACGGACCTGAACACGATCCTGAAAACCAGTTGTGGGCGTCATACTCCAACCGGAGTTCATTCTGGTTGACCAAAGAATCGCTTCTACGGGCGACCAAGGCGGCGGGATTCGATTTGGTGCTGGAGCACCACAATTACACTGTTGGTAATTATCGGTTGCTGAATTGGAAGCGCGCGCGCGGGATGTATCTCGCGATCAAGAATCCAAATGAGCAGCAGTGAAGCTAAGGTAAGGGGTAGGCGGAGTCGTTCAGAGTCCGAGCTTTAGCTTGCTGTTTCCGAAAGAGCGCAACCTGAAGATTGTACTCAGAAACGTCTCCGCGACCCCACCAGGACTAAGCGGGCCGGCGCATTATCACCAGGTCTTGCGAGCCCTCGAGACCGTCCTCAATAAAGTCCAATACCTCGAAATAACGAGACCACCGATCGATCGTGTAGTCGCGGGATTGAACGGTGCCCCGGTAATAACCCTTGGGAGCGATGCCATCCAGCATGCCGTCTAAGGCTTCGTCTGAGATTCCGCGTTCAGGAACATTCGAATCGGCAAAAGATTTTACTGAAGCGAGAAATAAACCGTCCGGCGCAATAATTCTTCTCATCTCCTCCAACCAGAGTTGTTGCACGTCTTCAGTTAGATGCGTAAAGACTGAACATGAAACCACTACGTCAACCGAAGCTTCCGGCCACGGTGTTGGTGGAAAGGGATTAATCTGTCGAAACTGCCCTCCCGGAAGGTTCTTTGTGCACCAACCAATCGCCTCGCCATCGATGTCGCAACCTTGCACCTGCAGACCTTCGTACCTTGATAGATAGTCGATCAGGTGCACGGTGACACGTCCGCAACCGCAACCCCAGTCAAGTAAGTTCTGCACTGAACTAAGATCTCGATACTTGGAGATTGCATCAAGAAAATTGGTTGCGCATCTCAGGCCCGCGCCTTTTACCAGCTTGCCATCCCGGTTGCCCGTCACTCGATACATCAATTTCTCAGGCGGCGTAGGCACATTGGTGTCCATGTCCCAACGCAACATTGTGGTGAGCCGTCTTTCCGGCTGTCCGTCAACACAGCCCAGAACTTCCACTCGAGTGAAATCAGGTGTTTCTTGTATCGTCTTTGCCAGGTGAAAGGCGAAGAATTGTGGTTGAGGGTTGAGGTGGCGATGTTTCTCAGGAACCTCCAGGGGAGCAGACACTCCGCTTAGTTGCTCGTTCACATACAAAGCAAACGATTGAAATTCAACGCGCGGAACAGTAGACATCCAACCGCTGATTCGCAGATGTTCACCGGCATGCTCGAAGTTGCCGAAATAGCCGCGGGCAGGTCTCAGACTTTCAAACCGGCCGCTGACGGGCAAGGAGTAATCAGTACAATTTTTAGACATTGATAGTAGGGTCGAGGTTGAGGCGCTCGGACAGCTTGAAAGACTTCCCACGCTGAATTCAAGTGCGCTAACTTTCTGCTCGAAAATATCCTTCTTTCATGCAGGCTCAAATAAGGTGAAACTGCAAGGAATAGAACAAAACGTCATTCGTTGGAATAATACACAATTCCCAAAGCAGTACCTATTTAAGGTTCCATTCCAAAGTCGAATACAAATCTTACGAGCAACGAATTAGAACCCCGACTCGTCGGGGTTCTGATCCGTGGTCGACCGTAAGTAAAAGCCCTGCGGGACGATGAAACTTGTCGGCGCGGAGCACTTGGGATAGTTTGTCTCCGAATTCTGCGTAAGCATCAGTATCGGTGGGAAGGTGCGGCAAGAAAAGCACGCAATAATGAAGAAAATTTTCAAAAAAATGGAAGGGCTAGGCGGGAAAGTTTTTCGACGGTCAGGTTCTATGAATAACTCTGATCGATCAGATGCTGACTCTCCTACTCCCAGGCATTTTCCCGACGTGAAGCAGTTCATTTCATCGATGCCCACCGGGCACTTTTACTCGCCGGTGCCCTCGCTTGATGAGATCAAGCAGGACGAAGAGAGGATATTTGATATCCCTCCAGAACTCGCCGCAATCGATCTCAATGTTGATGAGCAGCTCGAGTTACTCGCGACCTTTGCCGAATATTATAAGGAGCTTCCATTCCGGGAGGACAAAACGCCAGGTCTGAGATACTTCTTTGAAAACACAATGTATTCGTATTCCGATGCTATCTGTTTGTATTCCATGATTCGGCATCTGAAACCGCGCGCTATCCTCGAAGCCGGCGCTGGTTACTCATCATGTGCGATGCTCGATACCAATGAACTCTTTTTCGACAACAGTATTTCCTGCACATTCATCGAACCTTACCCACAAAATCTTCTAAGCCTGTTAAAAGAAACCGATTCGAAGAACATCGAAATTATCCCTTCCCGGTTGCAAGACGTCAGCTTAAGCAGATTTTCTGCACTTGGCCCGAATGACATATTGTTTGTTGACTCGACTCATGTCAGCAAAATCGGCAGCGACGTAAATTATCTAATCTTCGAGATCCTGCCGGTGCTGCAGAGCGGAGTTTACGTTCACTTCCATGACATTTTTTATCCCTTTGAATATCCCAAACGATGGGTTGCCGAGTTAGGCATTGCCTGGAATGAGGCCTACTTATTGCGCGGGTTCTTGCAGTATAACTCCGCTTTCCGCATCGCCTTTTTCAATACATTTCTTGAACACTTCTACGAGGAGATCTTCAAAAGCTCTATGCCTTTGTGCCTCAAGAACAAAGGGGCGAGCCTGTGGCTGCGGAAAGTTTAGCGACGCTTTAGTGCTCCGTTTCCCGCGCCCTGTCTGACCTGAAGCAAGGAATGTTAAAAGTCCTTTCAATCTTCGGCACCCGTCCCGAGGCCATAAAAATGGCTCCGGTGATCCGAGCGATGGCGGCCCAACCTGAGGCGTTTGACTCGAAGGTGTGTGTCACCGCTCAGCACCGGAGCATGCTGGATCAAACGTTGGAGCTCTTTGAGATTATCCCCGACCATGACCTGGACATTATGGCGGCGGATCAATCTCCCACGCAGGTGGCTGCGGCGGTTCTTTCAAAACTTGAACCAATTCTGAAAGCGGAAAAACCTGACTGGGTTTTGGTGCAGGGCGATACCACAACCACTGCGACGGCGGCGCTCGCGGCATTCTATGCGCGCGTGAAAATCGGTCACATCGAAGCAGGCTTGCGCACCAACGATAAATCGCAACCCTTTCCCGAGGAAATAAACCGGCGTGTGGTTAGTTTGATTGCTGATCTGCACTTCGCTGCAACCGAGCCGGCTAAACGTAATTTGTTGGACGAAGGAATTCCACCGGCATCCATCCTGGTTACCGGCAATCCGGTCATCGATGCTCTGCAGATCATGTTGCGCCGCCCGCCGCCGGCGGATATTGCCGCACTGGTCAACGGCGATCGGAAACTCGTTTTGGTGACCGCTCACCGGCGCGAGAATTTTGGGCGGCCGTTGGAAAACATTTGCGAGGCGTTGCTGACAGTCGCCCGCCGGTATGATGGCCAGGTTCGCTTTGTCTATCCGGTCCATGAAAATCCGAATGTACGCGAACCGGTGTGGCGTCTCCTCGGAAAATCACCAAACATCACGCTCTTATCTCCACTGGATTATTTGTCGTTAATTCACCTGGCGAACTTCTCACACATCATCGTTACTGATTCGGGCGGGTTGCAGGAAGAGGGCCCGAGCCTGGGCAAACCAGTACTGGTGATGAGAAACGTAACCGAGCGGCCGGAAACTGTGGCCGCGGGAACGGCCCGCGTTATCGGCGTAGAAACTGACAGGATAGTTGCAGAAGTCTCTCGTATCCTGGACGACGAACAGGCGTACCAATCAATGAGGAAGCAGAACAATTTGTTTGGAGATGGAAACGCCAGCGCGAGAATTCTGCAAGGTTTGTTGAACTATTCGACGTAAGACTTGGATACCTGAAAGGCATTCGCTTTGCCTCAAAACTCGAATTCAACACGTTTCGTGTGACTTCGTGTAATTCGTGGATCGTTTTTTAGGCTGCATAAGAACGATCCACGAAATACACGAAGCACCCGAAATGCACGAAACGAAAAATGCCAGCTTCATCTGAATTGTCCCTGGACCACCTCAATCTCTCGACATTGCGCGCCTTCTTGAGCCCTTCAGCGCCGGGCCTGTTGGCCTTTACCGGTGGTCTACTCCTGCTCTTGTACGGTTACGAGATCTTCAATTTCACGCTCTCCATTGACGAGGAGGTGTTTCTCAACAGGAACGACTGGGCGCGCATGGTCGTCGGACACGGCCGATGGGGTACCGCGCTGTTAACTCGCATCTTCCCGCCTTTTGGCAACATCCCGATGATCTCGACGATCCTGTTCTGTGTGGGTGTTGGGTTTAGCGCGTACGTGTTAGCCCGAATATTTTCTCGCAAGCATGCTGCACAATACGCGTTCGCCGGAATATTCGTGGCCTACCCCATATGGCCTCACATTGCCGAGTTTAATATCAGTGCCTGGTGCGTCGGCATCGGCTGCGTTCTTCTCACCTTTTGCTTACTACTTTTCCTGGCCGAGCATCGACTGGCCGACATACTGGCCGCTGTCCTCCTGGCCTTTGCCATGGGAATTACAGAGACGTTCTGCGTTTGGTTTCTGGTACTGCTCTGCATTCGCCATATGTCGGTGATGCTCGACACAGCGGGCTCAGACGCGACTCCAGCCAAACGTAAACTTCCATGGTTGAGAGCAGGCATTATTACCGTCGCCGCACTTCTGTTGTATTTCGTAGTTCAGCGTCTTTCACTCAGGTTGGCTATACATCGCCTGGACTATGTTCAAGGTCTTGTGAGACTGGACTATTTCTTCGCATCCCCGGCGCTCGCTATTAGGCGAACTCTGGGCCAATGTTTTACGGTCCTTTCTGGTTATCACCGGATTTTTCTTGGCTATGGGCCGGTGGTTATGCTGTTACCACTGATTGGCTTCTTGATCATCGTGGTCCAACTTTTACGCCGGGGGTCGCTCACTATCTCCGAACGGCTTCTGACCGGCTCTCTTCTGGTTGCAGCGTTCCTCTTTGCCTTGAGCCCTACTTTGGTGACTGCCGGTGGTGTGCCCATTCGGGCACTCATTGCGCTCGCCCCACTCATTGCCTTCCTGGCCGCGGTAGCCTTTTCGAAGAGTTTGCGTTTAGTGAAACCGCTGTACGTTGTTCTGGCGGTGACACTGTTTATTTCCATGTGGATAAATGTGAGCCTGTTTTATACCGATAATCTTGTCAGGCAGCGCGACCAGGTCCTCGCCACTCGCATCATGACCAGAGTAGACAGTATCCTTCCGAATCCGCCGCCGGGAAAAATTCCGTTCGTTATAGTGGCTGCTCGCCCGTGGACGACTGAGGCCAACTTCCAGAAGGTCGAGATATTTGGTGACTCGTATTTCGACACCTCGCATGAAGGCGGAAATCCGGCGAGACTTGCGGCCTATCTCAGTACTCTGGGAGTGAATACACTGGCGCCGCGCCGCCTGGCGGATGCGGTTCAACATCGCGATGTCATCGCTGCCATGCCGATCTGGCCTGCTGCCGGATCGGTGGCAATGGTGGAAGGTATACTTGTCATCAAGCTCGGCCCGGGCGCACCCTAGTACGAATCATTATCGAGTGAACAGGTCGATATCCGCACTGCCGAATAGATGAGCAAGAGACTCGCTATCGTTCAGTCAAACTACATCCCCTGGCGAGGGTACTTTGATCTGATTAATTCGGTGGACGAATTCATTTTGTTTGACGATGCTCAGTACACGAGGCGAGATTGGAGAAACCGTAACACGATAAAAACTCCTAACGGACTTCTTTGGCTGACGATTCCGGTACAAGTTCGAGGAAAGTATTTACAAAAGATCAAAGACACGGTCGTTACGGATGAAGACTGGACTCACCAGCATTGGAATTCAATTGTGCATAACTATTCCCACGCACCACACTTCAAGGAGTACCTGGAACAGTTTCAGCAATTGTATTTGGGGACCAAAGAGACGCATCTCTCCCAAATCAATCGTCGTTTTATAACTGCAATTTGTCGAATACTTGGAATCAGCACCGTCATCTCGTGGTCGATGGATTACGATTTGGTCGAAGGCAAAACTGCAAGGCTGGTCAAAATGTGCAAGGACGCCGGCGCGACAGAATATCTTTCAGGACCCGCAGCCAGGGACTATCTCGATGAAGAGTTATTCCGCAAGGAAGGCATCAAACTTTCATACATGGATTACTCAGGATACCCGGAATACCATCAGTTATATCCACCCTTCGAGCCGAACGTGAGTATTATCGACCTTATTTTTAACGAAGGTGCCAACGCCACCAGGTGCATGCGCAGCTTTTGAGATGGACCTCTCAATTGTAACTAGTCTCTACTATTCGGCTCCCCACCTGCAGGAGTTTTACACCCGTGTCTGCGCGGTCGCACAGAAAGTGGGGGATGACTTTGAGATCGTCTTTGTCAACGATGGCTCCCCGGATAACTCCTTCGAGATCGCCTTATCTCTCTTTCGCGAAGATGAACGGGTCAAAGTAGTAAACCTCTCCAGGAATTTTGGACACCATAAGGCCCTAATGACCGGACTGGATCACGCCACTGGTGACCTGGTGTTTCTTATTGACAGTGATCTGGAGGAAGAACCGGAACTGCTGGAGAAGTTTTATCACGAGCTAAAACGCACGGGCAGCGATGTAGTGTTTGGCGTGCAAAAAAACCGCAAGGGTAACCTGATGGAACGCGTCAGCGGCAATGTGTTCTTTAAGATCTTTAATCTAATGTCGCCGGATCCAATTCCTGCAAACCACCTCACTGCCAGGCTGATGAAGCGAGACTATGTCACCGCTCTCCTGCGGCATCGAGAGCGAGAGTTTGTGCTGTCGGGCCTGTGGGTGTTGACCGGGTTCGATCAGATGCCGATGGTCCTGCAGAAGCATCACCAGAGCGCCAGCACTTATGGCCTGAATAAAAAGATCAGCCACCTCGTCAATGCGATTACCTCTTTCAGCAACCGGCCGCTGGTGCTGATCTTCTATTTGGGATGCGTCATATCGCTGATATCAGCTATTGCAGCTATCGATATGATTGTGCGAAAGGTCCTATTTGGCACGCTGCTGGAAGGTTGGGCGTCGCTTATTGTCTCCATTTGGTTTTTGGGCGGTCTAACCATTTTCTCACTTGGAGTAATTGGAATTTATCTTTCAAAAGTATTCATAGAAGTAAAGCAACGGCCCTACACGATCGTTAAAGACGTTTACCACCATCATGCTGCTGATTACGAGAAGGTGGAGCTGCGCGCGCGAGATCAGAGACCTGCGAACGTGGCAGGCAGTTCATAGTAGATTCGATTGTCCTTAAGAAAAGAGGATGAATGGCAAAGCTAGTTGTCTTTGGGACCGGCGATGCTGCCCGCCTTGCCCTCCATTACTTCACGCGCGACAGCGAGCATGATGTGGTTGCGTTTACGGTTGATCCCGAATACGTGAACGGCGACAGCTTTCAAGGCTTGCACCTGATTGGCTTTGATGAAGTGGCCCAACGTTACCCGCCGCGAGATTACAAAATGTTCGTGGCGATGGGATATTCGAAAATGAACCGCATGCGCGCCGAGAAGTACACGGAAGCCAAAAACAAGGGTTACGAATTGGTTAGCTACGTCAGCAGCCGCTGCTCTTTTCTTACGGATTTTCCGGTGGGGGATAATTGTTTCATCCTTGAAGACAATACCATCCAGCCGTTTGTTCGCATCGGTAACAATGTAACGCTCTGGAGTGGAAATCACGTGGGTCACGATTCGGTGATTGAAGATCATTGCTTTCTGGCGTCTCATATCGTCGTTTCCGGCCGCTGTCACATTCGCCCGTATAGTTTCATTGGAGTCAATGCGACCTTACGCAACTCAATTACGATTGCCCCCAGCTCCTTGATTGGTGCGGGCGCAATCATCATGAAAGACACGGTAGAACAGGGTGTCTATCTCCCGGAAAGAGCGAAGCTTTTCTCCAAAAATAGTTCCGAGATTGATTTATAGATGATGAAATGGACCAAACTTGGGCTCGTTTTTTCCACCGATAATAATCACCCCTGGATGCTATCTCATGCTGCTAACCCGGTAGCGGAACATCTCTACGACCACACCTTTCGAGTTTACTTTAGCTGCCGGGACAAGGATTCACGCGCACACATCAGTTTCGTAGAAGTTGATATCAGGCCGCCGTTCAAGATTTTAAAGATCGCCGAACAACCCCTACTCACGCCGGGAGAAATCGGAACGTTTGATGACAGCGGTGTGTCCCTGTCATGTATCAAACAGATTCAAGGCCGCAAATATCTCTACTACTTAGGATGGAATCTTGGCGTTACCGTGCCCTGGCGTAACTCCATCGGCGTGGCGATCCATGATCCGGCAACTGACACATTCAAACGCGTGAGTAAGGCGCCTCTGCTGGACCGCAACGATGTCGATCCTTTTTCCCTTTCGTATCCCTTCATTCTTGAAGACGAAGGAACCTTTCGTATGTGGTACGGCTCAAATCTTAAATGGGGAAAACAGCAGGAGGAGATGGCCCACGTTATCAAGTATGCGGAGTCTGATGACGGGCTTAACTGGAAACGGGAGGGGATAATCGCACTGAATTTTAAAGACCCGTCTGAGTATGCTTTTTCGCGGCCTTATGTGCTGAAGGAATCTGGTCTCTATAAAATGTGGTACTCATTTCGCGGCCAGAGTTATCGGATTGGTTATGCTGAATCGCGTGATGGCGTGCACTGGCAGAGGAAGGATGAGGAAGCAGGAATCGACGTTTCTAACGAGGGATGGGATTCGGAAATGATTGAATATCCCTTCGTGTTCGATCACGATAACCAGCGATATATTCTCTACAATGGTAATAGCTATGGTAAGACGGGAGTTGGATTGGCCGTACTAGATCGAGGCTAATTACATTTCGCAAACATGGTTAACCTTCGCGACTCCAACCGTGGCCTGACTCTTATCGCTTGTGGAAAGATGAACTAGTCAAACGGATACCTTGATGCATATTCCATTCAACCGGCCATTTTTCTCGGGAAAGGAATTTGAGTCTATACAGCAAGCGCTCGAGGGTGGGCAGATATCTGGCGATGGTGTGTTCACCAGGAAGTGCCATGCGCTGCTCGAGAGTCTGCTCGGCGTTAATAAGGTCCTCTTAACTACTTCCTGCACGCATGCCCTCGAAATGACTGCGTTGCTTCTCGACATCAAACCGGGCGACGAAGTAATTCTGCCCTCTTTTACGTTCGTCTCAGTCGCAAATGCTTTCGTGTTACGAGGGGCTCGCCCGGTTTTCGTGGACATTCGTCCGGATACGCTGAATTTGGACGAATCGATGTTGGAAAGTCTCATAACGCCACGAACGCGAGCCATCGTGGCCGTTCACTATGCCGGGGTTGCGTGCAAGATGGATGTGATTATGGATGTTGCCGCGCAACATCAAATTCCGGTGATCGAGGACAACGCTCACGGGTTGATGGGTAAATTCAAAGGCAAGTACCTCGGCACTTTTGGCTGCATGGCAACGTTGAGTTTCCACGAGACCAAGAACTTCAGCTGCGGCGAGGGCGGCGCACTGCTGATTAACGATTCCAGGTTCAGTGAGCGCGCTGAAATAATTCGCGAGAAGGGGACGAATCGTAATCACTTCTTCCGCGGCCAGGTAGATAAGTACACCTGGGTAGACGTCGGATCGAGCTACTTGCCTTCCGAGATCCTCGCAGCTTTCCTTCACGCGCAGTTGGAAGTGCGCGAAATGATTCAGGCCAGGAGAAAGAGGATTTGGGAGTATTACTACGAACACCTCAAAGAGTGGGCCGGTGAATCCGGTGTTCAACTCCCTACGGTTCCCGTCGAATGCGAGCAACCGTACCACATGTTTTATCTGCTGGTATCTTCGTTTGAAGAACGCCAGGCAATGATCGCCGATCTCAACAAGCGCGGGGTCAACAGCGTCTTCCACTACCTGCCGTTGCACTTGTCAAAGATGGGCCAAAAATTTGGCGGGAAGAAGGGCGACTGTCCGGTTGCGGAGAGCGTCAGCGATCGCTTGCTGCGGCTGCCCTTTTATAACGACATGAGCGAGTCTGACCAGGCGCAGGTGGTAGAGGCAGTTCGTGCGTTTCCACTGGCAAAGACGATGCGCGTTTAATGCGAAGTCCAATTCAGCGAATTCGTGTTATTTCGTTTAATTGTGGATCGCTTTTAGGCCGCATAAGGGACTATCCACGAAACACACGAAACACACGAAATAACACGAAGCGATGACGACAAATAATGAAGACAGCGGCTGGCTTAAGAATCTTCTCTCGATTTCGCAGGTCTATGACTTCTTTCAACATAGTGTTCTCGGAGGCCGGCAGGCGAGAGAATGGCTCGCGGGTAACTTTTGGAGACTAAAAGGGGGAGAGCGGATCGTCGACATTGGCTGCGGCTCAGGAGCCGTGTTGGACTTTTTGCCTCGGGATTCCGATTACATAGGAATTGATGTCAGCGAAAGTTACATCGTCGCAGCGCGTAAGAAGTATTCAGGGAACGCAACCTTTTTTCTCGGCACCCCGCGCGATTTTCTGAATCAGGACAGCTCGCCCCGGAATAATACTGACCTGGTGCTTTGTAATGGGCTGCTACACCACTTGCCCGATGATCAAGCGAGGGAAGTGCTCGAAATAGCAAAGCAGCTTTTGAAACCAGGTGGACGTTTGGTTTGCCTCGAAGCCACCTATCTGGCTCGGCAGACCCGGCTTTCGAAGTGGATTGTCAGCACGGATCGCGGAAGGTTTGTCCGCTCAGAGCAGGAATGGAAGACATTATTCAGTCAGGCTTTTGATCGATGTGACACCACCATCCTAACGGGTCTCATTAGAATTCCCTACACACACATCGTCATAGAGTGCCGGAATGAAGCGAGATAGTAAGGCCCGCTGGCTAGGAGCTGATAAAGGAACGTCGCCCCTATGAGGCTATGCACCGCCTGCGCTAAACCTGTCAGCTCGCAAACCGGTACGTGTCCCTTTTGCTTCCATGAGCCAGTGAAGATTAACGGCCATCTAGCTTTCGCTCCTGAGTTAGCCGAAGAGAGCGAAGGATTCGAACCAGAATACTTTGGAAACCTCGCCAGCTTGGAGGCGGGGAACTTCTGGTTTAGATCACGGAATGCTTTAGTCATCTGGGCTCTCGGTAAATACTTTCCCCAAGCCAGGACTCTATTGGAAATCGGCTGCGGAACGGGTTATGTATTATCGGGCATTAAGAGAGCCTTTCCTGATCTTGAATTGTCTGGAAGCGAAGTCTTCTCCGCCGGATTGTCGTTCGCGGCTAAACGACTGCCGGATGGCCAGCTATTTCAAATGGACGCTCGCCAAATTCCTTTCCGTGAAGAATTTGACGTGATCGGCGCTTTTGACGTTCTCGAGCATATTGGTGAAGACGAGCAGGTGTTGTCGCAAATGTATCAAGCGACCCGTGCAGGTGGAGGCATACTAATCACCGTTCCCCAACATCCTTTTCTTTGGAGCCGAGTGGATGAGTACGCACGCCACGTTCGCCGGTATCGAGTCGCGGAGCTTCGGAATAAAGTTACACGTGCAGGCTTCCGGGTTTCACGGATAACATCGTTCGTCTCTCTTTTATTGCCGCTGCTGATGCTTTCGCGCTCTAAGGATCGCTTTGCAACAAAAGAGCTTGATCCGCATGCGGAGTTTAATATTAGTCCGCCGGTAAATGTTGGGCTGGGGAAGATACTTGATCTGGAGCGAACTGCGATTCGTGCAGGCGTGTCTTTTCCGTTCGGCGGATCATTACTATTGGTCGCCCGTCGTGAGTAATCCCCGTTCCGGGCAATTTTAATTTCAGGATGAACTTGTTGTGAATGCTAACCAAAAAACTGTCCGCATTGGCATCGTGGGCGCGGGGTTCGCGCGCAGCACACAGATTCCCGGCTTCCAGAATTGTGAAGGCGCGGAAGTAGTCGCTATTGCGAGCCGGAATCGTGATCACGCCGAGAGTGTCGCACGTGAATTCAACATCAAGCACGTTGCGGACACCTGGCGGGAACTAGTCGAACGCGATGACGTGGATCTCGTGAGTGTGGTAACACCCCCGGCGACTCATTACGAGATCACTTTGGCCGCACTGACCCACGGCAAAGCGGTGTTGTGTGAAAAGCCGATGGCCATGAACGTGCGCGAAGCCGAAGCCATGACTGAGCGCGCGCGTCAGGTTGGCGTCCTCTCACTGCTCGATCACGAACTGCGTTTTGTCAGCAGCCGGCAAAAGATGCGAGCGATGCTTCATGAGGGCGTGATCGGGAAGGTGCGTCATGTGGAATATCTTTTCCGTTCCGATTACCGCGGCGTCCTGGATCGCCAGTGGGACTGGTGGTCGGACATCGCCATGGGAGGCGGCACGCTGGGCGCGATTGGCTCGCACGCGATCGATTCATTTCGCTGGGCACTGAATACGAACATCAGTGCGGTGTGCTGCATGTTGACCACTCACATAACTGACCGGCCGCATAAAGGCACAGGATCGATGCGCCGGGTAACCACAGACGACGAAGCCAAACTGATGTTTCGTTTCGGTGATTCAACTTTGACGAGCGATACCACAGGAACTGCATTACTCTCCGTCGTCGAATCAGGAAAATACGAAAACACGCTCGCAATTTACGGAACGAGAGGCGCCTTGAAGGCTGAAGAGGATGGCAAACTCTGGCACTCACCGGGCGGCTCGGGAGACTGGCGGCCACTCGACGTCAATCAGGACAAGGTCGCTCCCGGAATGAAAGACGCAAGCTGGTCCAAAGGGTTCACGGTTTTCGCTCGAGAGATTGTTCAGGCGCTCAGGGAGGGGCGGACAACAGTCGAAGGCGCCGCTACGTTTGAAGATGGCTATCAAGTGCAGCGAGTGCTGGACGCTGCCAGGCGTTCGAATGAGATGGGATGCTTCACCCGAGTGACGTAAGATCTTCCGGAATATCCTTCGCGAAAGAAAGGGCTTGCCCTCTGATGTGCGGTAGGGCTCTGCCCTACCGACAACTTAGGAATTACTTTTGGGGCTTCGCCCCGGAGGGCATAGCCCAAAATCAATAAGGTTCCTCTCGGAAGGTCACAGACCTTCCGCACATCAGAGGGCAAGCCCTTTCTTTGAGAGTGAATGCCAGAGAACCATAAAAAGTCATTTTCGAAATCTTGCCGGGTCGGAGTCGATACCGGCGGCACGTTCACAGATTTCGTTTTTGACCAGAATGGCCCACAGATTTACAAAGTTCGTTCGACTCCCGAAGATCCGTCGCTCGCTATCAAGCAAGGTCTACAAGAAATTTCCACGCGCACGGGTGTAGCGCTAGAAACCATTGAAGTTGTCCACGGTACTACCGTCGGCACTAACGCCCTGCTTGAACGGCGCGGCGCCCGCACTGCACTGGTTACCACCAAAGGTTTTGAAGACGTCCTGACAATCGGACGACAGGCACGCGCCGAACTCTACAATCTCGACGCCGTGAAGCCTTCGCCGCTTGTGCCTGACGAATTGCGTTTTGGCGTGACTGAACGCGTAGCGGCGAACGGCGAGATACTGGAACCTCTCGACCACCAGCAAACAAGGGCCCTGATCAAGCAGCTTCGGAAAGCGAAGATCGAATCAATCGCGATCTGTTTCCTGTTCAGTTTCCTCAAAACTGAGCATGAGCAGCAAGTAGCCGAAGTACTCAGTGAACTTGGGATACCGTTGTCAGTCTCCCATCAAATCCTGCCGGAGTATCGTGAGTTTGAACGTACTTCGACGGTGACCATCAACGCCTATCTGCAACCTTTGATGGGCCGATACCTGATGCGTCTGGCATCCGACACTTCACTACTGCGTGTGATGCAATCTTCAGGCGGCAGCATCTCGGCAACAGTGGCGGCAGATGAACCGGTTCGCACCATCCTTTCCGGACCGGCGGGTGGCGTCGTTGGAGCGTTGCAAACGGCTCGTGCCGCCGGATTTGAAAAGATCATCACCTTCGATATGGGCGGTACTTCGACAGACGTTGCGCTGTGCGAGCGTGACGGTGTGCGGTTAACGACGGAAGCGTCCGTTGCAGGAATGCCAATCGCGATTCCAGTGCTGGACATTCACACGGTGGGTGCCGGTGGTGGTTCGATCGCGAGGATCGATGAAGGCGGATCGTTGCGCGTCGGGCCAGAATCTGCGGGTGCTGATCCGGGACCAGCTTGCTACGGCAAATCGTTTTTGCCGACCGTGACCGATGCGCACGTGGTGCTCGGACATTTTGGCGGCGGTGGATTGCTGGGAGGACAGTTTGAACTTGACGAGGCGCGGTCCTTGAAGGCGCTTACCAAACTTGCGCAGCAAATGACTGCGCAGGCGCGGCGTTCGATTACACCAATCGAAGCCGCGCAGGGAGTGGTCACCATTGCCAACATCAATATGGAACGCGCCCTCCGAAAAATTTCTGTGGAGCGTGGCTATGACACACGCGAGTTTGCCCTGTTTCCATTTGGCGGCGCCGGAGGTCTGCACGCTATCGATTTGGCCCGTGCACTGCGAATCCCGCAAGTCATCGTGCCGCAATCCGCGGGAGCGTTATCTGCGGCTGGGTTGTTGGTCGCTGACGTCATTAAAGACCAAAGCCACACAATAATGGTGCCTTACTCTCCACACCTCGAGAAGATGTTAGGAACCACTTTCGCGGAAATGGAGAGCAACGGTTCCAGCACCTTAACCAGTGAAGGATTCTCCGTTAACCGGCAACGACACGAGCGTTCCCTGGCGATGCGCTATCACGGTCAGTCGTTTGAGATCGAGATTAAGCAAACGAAGGGCAACATCGTTGCAGCGTTCCATCGCGCGCATCGCGAACGTTACGGATATGCGCAGGATGAAAGCGATGTTGAAGTGGCGAGCGCGCGCGTGCGATCGATTGGATTGGTAAACAAGACACCGAAAAAGCGGGCGACTGGTAAGCGTAGTTCTGTTGAGCCGAAAAGAAATTCGGTCGCGTACATTGATGGCAAGAAGACGACTGTCGCTGTTTACGAACGCGACGGATTACTAGCCGGCGTCAAGTTGCGCACCCCGTGCATTGTCACGGAGTATTCATCGACGACATTGATACCGGCGGGAACTGCAGCGCATGTGGACGGTTTGGGTAACATAATCATTACGGTCGAGAGAATTTGATCCGCTGTTAGTTCGTGTATTTCGTGTGTTTCGTGGAACGCTTTTTAACGACCGAAACTACGATCCACGAAAAACACGAAATACACGAATTACACGAACCAGGCCGGTATGAAACACTTCGATCCAACAACCCTGGAAATCTATCGCGCGCTGTACACCTCTGTAGCTGAAGAGATGGGTATCGCGTTGCGTCGCACTGCGTTCTCACCAAACATAAAAGAGCGTCGCGATTATTCCTGTGCAGTGTTTGATGCGAACGGTCGCGTAATTGCGCAAGGCGATCACATGCCCGTCCATCTCGGGTCTATGCCCATGGCCGTTGCTGCAGCCTTGCACGATGTTCAACTCGAGCCCGGCGAGGTCGTGGCACTGAACGATCCCTTCGCGGGCGGGACACACTTGCCGGATGTAACACTCGTCATGCCAGTGTTTCTAAAGAAAGCAGAAGGCAGAAAACAGAAAGCAGCAAAAAAGAACAGCCTTCCTGCCCCCTGCCTACTGCCTCCTGCCCACTGTCTTTTCTACGTTGCGAACCGCGCGCACCACGCCGACATCGGCGGTGGTACTCCCGGCTCAATGGGACTTGCCACAGACATCTACGGTGAAGGAGTAACGATCCCACCAATCCGTTTGGTGAGAAACGGCGAGCTGGTTGAAGACGTCATGCGATTGATTCTCGCTAACGTGCGCAGTAACGACGAACGGCGCGGTGACTTTCAGGCACAGATAGGATCACTTAACACCGGCGCAGTTCGCTTGCTTGAAATTGTGGAACGGCGCGGTGCGGCAGAAGCAGCTGACTACGCGTCTCATTTAATCGATTACTCCGCGCGCATGATGCGCAAAGTAATTAATGCAATTCCCGATGGAGATTACGAAGCAGTGGACGTTCTCGACGACGATGGCGTGAACGCTCATGACATTAATCTCAATGTAAGAATCACAATCAAAAAATCCCGAGCGCGTGTTGATTTCACCGGCAGTTCGCCACAGGTTGCTGGACCAATCAATGCGGTTGAGGCAATTACAGTCTCCGCAGTCTCATACGTTTTTCGTTGTTTGTTGAGCGCAGATGTTCCGGCGAGCGCAGGTTTGATGGAACCGATTGAAGTGATTGCGCCAAGCGGAACCGTTGTCAATGCCACACATCCCGCAGCAGTAGCAGGCGGAAACGTCGAAACCTCGCAGAGAATAGTAGACGTGCTCTTCAAGGCATTGTCGCAGGCAATGCCTGAGCGAATTCCAGCTGCGAGTCAGGGGACGATGAATAACCTCACTATCGGCGGCATCGATCCTCGATCACAACGGGAGTTCTCGTACTACGAAACCGTCGCGGGCGGCATGGGCGCGCGTCCCTCACACGACGGCATCAGTGCCGTACACACGCACATGACCAACAGCCTCAACACGCCAGCCGAGGCACTGGAGTATGCCTATCCACTGCGGGTGCAGACATACAAGGTCCGCAAAGGTTCAGGAGGAAAAGGGACGCACAAGGGCGGCGATGGAGTGGTACGTGAAATTGAAACCCTTGCGCCGGCGCGCATGTCATTGCTTTCGGATCGCAGAGCAAATCAGCCTTACGGTTTAGCAGGTGGCGAAGCAGGTATGGCAGGGAGCCAGGCAATCATCCGGAAAGGTAAACCTGAACCCATCGCCTCAAAAGGGACTTGGGAATTGGAAGCGGGCGATCGTGTCCGTATCGAAACTCCCGGTGGCGGCGGTTGGGGAAAATTACGTTGACATCCACCCGCGACACTCTTATCTTCGCCGCGTTCCACTTGTTTCATTCCGCTAACCTCAGCTTAATTTCAGACAATTAAGCTCTGAAACCCAACGAGATGTCCCCGCTTAAATCAGTAGCCGCAGGTGTCCTTTTCTTATTGGTAGCAGTTGCCGGACTAATCTATGTAGTCGCCCGTCCCAAACCACTGGTCCAGGCGCTGCAACCGGAAGCCCTTCCCGCAACCGAAGTAAAGACACCCGAGGAAGTGGCGGAGCCCACGCCCGAGGAATCGCCAGCTGAGGATGTAACTCAACCTGCAGTTGTAAAATTACACACTCCGCAGCCAAAGACTTTCGACGTCAAACTTCTTAGTCCGCTTATGGCCCAGACCTACGTGGCGCCGGCGACCGTGAATCTTTCAGCTACCGCAAATTATCGAAGCGACCTGAAGAGTATCGAATTCTATAGTGGGCCGTTCGGTCTAAGTGTCTGTCGAAGTTTGTCGAACCCGGAGCCCTTCGGAACCAAAATCGGCGAAGCAATCTCGCCGCCTTACAACTTCACCTGGAACGGTGTTGAACCTGGAAACTACAACATCATCGCCGTAGCGAACTATCACACCGGCGAACAGCAACTATCTGAACCGACCGTGATCGTTGTTAACAAGACGGCCACATATGATGGCCCGGAATGGACCGGCTGGCAGCCACCCTACCCCGATGAAATGCGTGCCGGCCAGGAACTCGCGCTCATACCATCTCCCACACCTACGCCATTGTTGTCAGAATGTCCGGTAATAACGGTGAGAAGTCTTGGCCCACCTTCAGGGTTAAAAGGCGCTGTCCGTTTTGACGCGAATATTTCAGGAACAGTCCCCAAAGACATCACCTATAAATGGACGGTCTCGGCAGGTCGGATTGTCGCTGGCGAGGAAACATCGTCGGTTACGGTGGATGTGGACACGATACTAAACATAGAGTTAGTTGCAAATCTGGAAGTTGGTGCGCTCAATGCTATTTGTCCAAACACAGCTTCCAGCAGGATCTCTTTTGTTCAGCCTCAGTGGATAAATGCGACAAAGAGATCGTTGCTGTTGGATCTGGGCTGGAATCTGGAGGGAATCATTGAAGCTGAGAACAAGCCGGCGGCTCAGGTGTACATTTTTGCGCAGGCCGACAGCGATACTTGCGTAGACAGCGAAGTTCTAGGAGAAGCGAGATTGGCAAGGAGGTACCTGATTGAAGTTGGAGGATTTAAAAGCGATCAAATATTCATTAAAAACGGCGGAAAGCTCGAACCGGGCCTTACTCACATCTCCAATCTTGAGTTGTTGCTGAAGTCTGGCACCGAAGACCCCGATTCATTACCCGACGCGATCAAGTTATCTGCAGCGCGAAAGGTCCGCCCATGCCAGTCGAGCATGATGATGGAAGTCAGTTATTCCTCTTCGCGGCCTCTCAACCGCACGTGCCCGGACATAGCAGACCGAATTTTCTACCGTACAACTTTAGCCAACTATAGAAAGACCATTAATACCTGCCCTTACAACCCAAATGACCCAATAAACAGCGAGACTCAGGTAGAGTTGGTGTCTGGGATTCTCGAAGGCACCTACGCGACCAGGCCTTCGTTCCGCTATTGGTCCAACGGCGGGAAGATTCTTAACGATGGCGAAAAGGCAATCTGGGATCTTTCTTCTCTAAAGCTGCGCCCCGGAGTGTATACGGCAATTACGCGGGCGAACGACACTTGCGACTGTGTCAGCTCTCAGGCCACTTCAGTCACTGTTACCAACTTCTGCACACCGTGCATCACTTTGAGTAGGTCGTGCGATCCTGAAGCACCAGGCCAACGACAATACTTCACTGCGAACGTGGAGACTTTTGCTTTGGCCAGGGAGCCAACATTCCAGTGGACAACCAGCAAGGGAACAATCGTCGCTGGTCACGGCTCCGGCAAGATCACCGTCGACACGAGCAAACTCACGACAGGGGAGAAATTTGAAGTAACGGCGAAAGCTAATGGACTAATGGGTTATTGCGTCAATCGGCTTTCCCTTGAGGGAATTGTGGGTCAATGTCCGGTTCAGGAGCCAGTACAAATAGTCGCATCACCGATGATCGGACAGACACGTCGCGCGAGACGCCGGCCTCCCGACGCTGAACTGGTGAAAGTGGGCGGCAGCTTATCCGAAACTGAATTAACGAACACAACAACGCCGCCAGAGAATGTTGAGCCGAAGTTAAACGAAAAAGAGTGGATGAGCGTTTCATGGTCGCCGCGTGTAAAAACAGACGAAAACTTCGCAGTTACTGTTACGTACAACCGCACTACCGAGGCGATAGAAGTCACGTCCGGTCCGGGCGAGATCTCGGAGGAACTAAAACTTGGCGGCCGGTTTAAATCACTAAAAGAAAAATATGGGCCAGAGTACGAGGTCTTTGCCAATGCCCGGTTGGTGGCCGCGGGCATTGAGTGCAACACTTGCGCTCAGGAACAGTATCAATCTCTTGATCGAGAAAGAGTTGAATGGAGTTGGCCGGTATCACCTGGTGGCAAAGGAACCCGGGTGTTCAATGTAGAATTGTGGGTAAAAGCCGAACCGCGCGACAAACAGTCTGGACGCCCGGAAATTGCGACCGAAAAGGTTTGGTCACGAAATAATCTGAAGGTGGAAGTCGCTGAAACAATTCTTACGCGCAATAATGTTTTGGCGGGGGGCAGCCTGTGTGCAGTGTTGGGTCTCGGTCTTTGTGTTAGAGGGCTGAAGATTTATCGTGTGGGCGACACTTACAACGTCGGACAGGCAGTGGCGGTTGGTCGTAATGTCACAATGAATAACACTACGGTTAACCAGGACGCAGCTAAACAAGACGTGCAGTCGGGAGAAAACAAGTGATGCCTAAAGAAGGTGATACTTACAACGTCAACCAGGGCGTAGGCGTCGGTCGCAACGTCAAGATGAACAAGGTGACAGTCAATCAATTCCAGAGCCAGGAGAAGTTTGACATGCCAACCCTGGCTACACAGCTTGCGTCGCTTCGTAGTGAGATGAAAAAGGAAGCTACCGAACCGGAGCACGACATTGAAATCGGAGCGGTGGCAGCAGCAGAGGCCGCAGCTAAGAAGGGAGACGAAAAGTCGGCCCTGGACCATCTGCAGAACGCCGGAAAATGGGCCTTTGAGATGGGACTAAAGGTCGGCGTTCCCGTAGCCGTTGACGCCATTAAGAGATCGGCCGGGCTTTGATGTATTCGCCTACTAAATGTGTATCCAGCGTGTTGGGAAGATTGGAGATCTCCCGGGGCTTGCCCTCCGATGTGCGGAAGGTCTCTGACCTTCCGGAGAGCGGCTCCAATTATCGGGGCTGTGCCCCGGGGGCATAGCCCCAGAGTGTTGGAAGAGTTGTGCGGTAGGGCAAAGCCCTACCGCACATCAGAGGGCAAAGCCCGAAAACCAATCTGCTGTAGCCCTCAGGTCGTTAGTCGCCGATATATTCCCGGCAACCTCTCAGGCAGCGACAACACATCATCGATGATCGTGTAGCCAATCTCACCGTACAGATCGCGCAACTCAGCTTCCGACTCGCGATCAATCGTGATGCAAAACGGAGTGATTCCCTGAATTTTCGCTTGTCGAAGTGCCTCACGCGTGTCCTCACGTGCATACCTCGCGTCACCGTAGTCGTGATCGTATGGACGTCCGTCTGACAAAACGATAAGCAGTCGCGTGCGCGCTTGTTGCTTGCTCAAACGCGCGGATGCGTGCCTGATAGCGGCGCCTAACCGGGTGTTGTTCTGAAATGTGATTCCCCCAATGCGCTGCTTTACGTCGTCCGAGTAGTGCTCGTCAAAATCCTTGACGACGTAAAACTTCACGTTGCGGCGCCCTTCGGAAGTGAAACCATTGATCGAATAAACATCGCCCACCGCCTCGAGCGCTTCGCTCATTAAGACCAAACCTTCTTTTTCGATCTCGATGATGCGCCGGCCGGGACGCGTGTACGGTTGTAACGGGTGACGCCCGATAGTGCGGGCGGTGGAGGATGACTGATCGAGCAGGAACGAAACCGCCACGTCGCGCTGTCGTCTCAACCTCTTTGTGTAAAGGCGTTCCGACTGTTGGCCATCAGCCTTTCGATCGATGACGTAATCGACCACGGCTCCGAGATCAAACTCCTCACCGTCAAGTTCGTTGGACACTCTCTGCATCTCTTCCGGCTTCATCATCTGAAACTGATGCCGAATCGACGAGATGACGCCGCGGTGACGCTCGCGAGTCTGTTCAACAAAAGCACGATCGCCTTGCTTCACACGCTTTTCAATCACCCGGCACCAACTCATTCTGTGATCGGTTAACTCCCTGTCCCATTCATCGTAGTTGTATGCGACCTCGCCCTCTTCGAGTACCTGTTCCGGCAGTTCTGCTTCCGTCCACGCTTCGCCACCTTCGAATTCATCCGGGTCACCTTCGGCGTTCGGATCATTCCAGGCGTTGAAAAGCTCGCGTGCGTCTTTGCGCTGCGGCATTCGTTCAGAGCGCGGCCGGTGAACGCTGTCGGTGGAATGAGTTTCTTCGTCCACGTCGGGCGCGGGCTCTTCTTTGGTTTCCATCTGCTGTACTGAATCGTCCGGAGTAATGGACTGAAACAGCGAATAAACGCGGCTGGTGGCGACCAAACTGTCAGCCACTGTTGCCTTAGGTGAAGACAAGTACTCGGCAACTACTGTTTCCATTTCGGAAATGATCTGGCCGTAGTAATTCTGCGCATCCTCGGTGGGACCACCCAACAGAGTCGCCTGAAAAAGCAGTTCGAACGGCAGCAGTGACGCCGGCATTTCGAGAACGCTTGGCCGTGTACGACGCAAGTGTTCGCGAACTAAATCGAGGTCGCGGACCAACCCGCGATACTTCCCTCGCAGTTGTAGATCTATGCGGCAGTTTTCCAGCGTTCCGAAGATTCGACGCGCAAGCTGAGGTTCGGGAAACAAATTCAAGATGGGGCGGTAGTCGACATCGGTAGGACAGACATTCCTGTCTGTCCTTGTTGCAGGGACAGACGTGGACGTCTGTCCTACCAGTAGCTCATCAGCTATTGCAAACGCATCGCGCGCATCTGCATTTTCCGGGTTGTACATTTCAGCAATTGTAGAATGCGCGGCCTGCAACTCAGGCGTTCCCTGCTCGTGTGTGCCGAATTCAATTTGCCCGGCCGCGTGCGCCGCCAACACCTTGTAAAGACGGAAGTCGAGATCATCATCACCAAACTCCGCCACCATCGAGGGCAGGTGTATTGTCCTGCCATCGGATATCCGCGATTCGACCGGTACCGAAGCCAGCGCGCTGATCTCAACTTCGCGTCCCGTCAACGCTTCCACGTATAGCTGTAGCAGGTGTCTTACGGTTTCCAGCGACAAACCGTCGCTGCCGCTGCGCAGTGCTTCGTTGCTGCCGCGAGTTTCCAGTGCAAAGTAACTGCGACGGCCCCGAGCGTCTTTCCCGTGCAAATGCAGACCTCGCAACGCCCACTCCTCAAACTGCGCAATCGAAACACTCCGTAGCGCGAGCGTGCTGGAACGGAAACAGGCGAGTGCGGCTTCGCCATCTACCTCGGCAATTTCTGAAGTAAGTTTGATCACCCTCGTGCCAATATTGACACTACGCAGGCGGTTGGTGTCGGCAGTCAACGCTTGCACAAAACGCGGGCTGCTACGGATGAACGCAACGACGCTGGCATTTCCGTGACGTGTTACGACCCACAACAGTTTTAGCCATTCCTCGAATACTTCCGGTAGGGCCCTCAGAATTTCTCCACCGGTAACCAGTACCTGGAGCGATGCGCCCCCACCACGCTCGAGAAAACTAATGGAGTTTTTCAGCAAACGCATGGCGTCTGCGTGGTTAAGTTTGGCAAGAGCTGCCGGCAACGCACCCCATGCGTCAGTCGCAATGCCCCCGGCGCGAAAAGCGAATTCCGCTGCCAGTTCAATTCCTTTAGCTGTAACTTGTGGATCGTTAAAGCGGGTCAGAGCGGTGAGAACCTCGGGTGTCTTATTCAGCAGCTCCGCGCTGTGTTTAGCTGAACGTCTCGATACTTCAGCTGCCACTTCCAGAATCAGAACCAATGAATCAACGTTACCTGCAAGCTGCGCGAGTTCGGGCAATCGTTGGAAAGTCGATAGAGCAATGGACGTGGATAGAGTGACCTGGCGCGCGATGAGTTGAAAGGCAAGTGGACGCACGCTCTCCGGTAGTTCCTTGAGCCCTTCAACACCTTCGTTAAAAAAACTGACTGCGGTTTCCACGTCGCTCATTGCGAGCCGGCGTCCAAACTCACCCCACGCGCGCAACTCCGGTGCTTGCAGGACTTCTGCAGCCGCACGGCATCCACGCAGAAACTCGATAGCCGCACGGAGAGACACTGCCGCAATCGATGCGCCGGTTTCGATCGCCGCGGTGGATTGATCAAACGGCAAGCTAGCCAGCTCGCGCGTCAGCTTTAGAAACGACTGGCGCTCGGGACTGAGTGGCCCATTGTCGGCTGAGTTGTCTTCCATTTTCTAGTCCGAGTGTTTCGTGTAATTCGTGTAAATTCGTGGATCGCTTGTGAGGCTCATAAAAGCGATCCACGAATTACACGAATTACACTAAACACACGAAGCACTAGATCACTGTGGTTATGATTTCGCGGATGCTTCGTTGCAGCTCGCGGTCGTCGGTGATGGGTGAGCACATCGCGGTTTCGGCGGCTGTTACCGGCGGGATTCCGAGCGCAATTAACTGCGCAGCGTAGATCAACAATCTGGTAGAAACGCCTTCCTCCAAACCATGGCCGCGGAGATTGCGAACCTTCTGGCCAATCAAGACGAGATCGCGCGCAGTGCCTTCGTCAACCTTACCTTCGCGCGTGACGATCTCGGTTTCCATCTCGGGTGGAGGATAGTCGAAGTCGATCGCCACAAACCGTTGCCTCGTCGATTGTTTCAGGTCTTTCAGAATCGACTGGTATCCGGGATTGTACGAAACGACCAGCATGAAGTCTGAAGGCGCGTCCAGGATCGTGCCGCGTTTTTCAATCGGCAAACGGCGGCGGTGATCAGTGAGCGGATGAATGATTACGACTGTGTCTTTGCGAGCTTCCACCACCTCATCGAGATAGCAGATAGCGCCGTGGCGCACCGCCGAGGTTAGTGGTCCATCATGCCAAACAGTTTCTTCCCCTTCGAGTAGAAACCGTCCCACCAGGTCTGTCGCCGACAAGTCTTCATGACAGGCCACCGTGATCAGTGGGCGCTCGAGCCGCCACGCCATGTGCTCGACAAACCGCGTCTTGCCGCAGCCGGTTGGTCCTTTAAGAATTACAGGTAAGCGTGCCGAATGGGCAGCTTCGAACAGATCTATCTCGCCGTCCGTGGGCAGATAGAACGGCTCATCAACGATGCGAAAGTTTTCGATGGCACGTTCAGTCATATTCAGTTTCTAGCTCGAACCTTCTTTTCCTTGGGCTCGAACTTGATGGATTTCACTAAGTCTTCAAACAGCGTGCGGTCCTCGGGTTTGTAAAGAACCTTGGAGACATGAAAGTCAACCCAATAGCCGTCAACTACAAATTGCGCATACATGTTCTGCTGTTGAATTGGCTGACCTTGAAATGATGGAATCAGGAATTCGAAGAAGCTGGTCTCGCCTAGCTCAGACAACGAAACATTCTTGATGTTTTTCCATGCTGGATTGCCGGCTTTCCAAACCATATCGCGGCACGACTTACTATCCTTGCATTTGCTCGCGGGCTCAATAAAAAATGAAACGTTCAGGAGACGCTCCTCATCAGTCAGGTAGAAGTACCCCGCGCTGCCGTCGGGCTTAATTTGTTCTTGCCGCAGTACAAAGTCGTTTTCAGGTAACGTAAGTGTCCACGGAGCGCCGGGAACGGTAAAGCTAAGTCGCTTCTCATTCCCCAATCCGCTCGCCGCACTTGTTTGGGCCGTAGGTAGAATTACCAGCAGAACGACACACAGAATCCCCCACGCTCCCGTTAATAAATACGGTACCCGGCTAAGTCCGCGACTTCCGGTTTTGGCCTTTTGGCCACGCTGTTGAGACGCCGTTTGGGTCATTTGAAGCTGACTGTTATGCTAACAACTGATGGATTTTTTGGCCTCCGAAATATCTTAACACCTGCGTGAGCGCATCTAAAAAAGGACAAAGTCTGTGGAAGTTAGTTGAAGTAGGACGATGAAAGTAGCAGTAGCAATGTCAGGGGGCGTGGATTCGTCCGCGGCGGCGGCAATTCTTAAGGAGCAGGGTCACGAGCTGGTCGGCTTTACGATGCAGTTGTGGAACCAGCGTCGCGGCATCAGTGTCGACGAAAACGGCGATCCACTCCCATCCCGCTGTTGTTCACTCGACGATGTGTATGACGCGCGTCGGGTGGCTGAAGAGCTCGGCGTGCCTTTCTATGTGCTGAACCTGGAAGACGATTTCGAGCGCGACGTGGTGCAACCGTTTGTCGATAGTTACCTCAGTGGAGAAACTCCGATCCCGTGTGTCTCCTGTAATAGCCGTCTAAAGTTTGCCTCGCTTGACCGTCTGGCGGAGAGTCTTGGTTGCGAGAAGGTCGCCACCGGACATTACGCTCGCGTCGACTTTGATGAAGCATCCGGTCGTTATCGTCTCCTGCGCGGCCGAAATCTGCAGAAAGATCAGTCCTACTTCCTTTGGGAATTAACTCAGCAGCAACTGTCGCGCTCGCTGTTTCCTCTTGGTGAAATGTCGAAGCCCGAAGTGCGTGACGTTGCGAGAGAACACTCGCTGGCGGTCGCTGACAAATCCGAGTCACAGGAAATTTGTTTTGTCCCGGACGGAAACTATTCAGGGTTTATCGATCGATATCTAAAAGCCGAGGACGCCGAGCACCGGCTTCCCGGAAATGGCGAGATCGTAAGCACAACCGGAGAAGTGGTGGGACATCACGCCGGCATTCATCGTTACACCATCGGCCAACGGCGTGGCATCGGAATCGCAGCTGAACGACCGTTGTATGTGATTGGTATTGATGCCCCTCAAAACCGTGTCGTGATCGGCGAACAAAATGATCTGCTCGCGCGCGAATTTGTGGCGGCGCGGGTGAACTGGATCGCTTTTGATAACCCACAGGAACCGGTGCGTTCCGAAGTGCGCGTCAGATACCGTCACAATCCTGCGCCGGCAACGATCACTCCCATGGACAATGGTCGGGCGCACGTCGTCTTTGATGAACCGCAACGCGCCATCACGCCCGGTCAGGCTACTGTGTTCTATCGGGGTGATGAAGTGTTGGGTGGCGGCTGGATAGTCAGGTCAATAGCGCCACAGAAGCCGACGGATCACAATTAAATCCGGTAGTGGGGCCACACTGTGTTGCTAAAATATAAAAGGCGAGACTGCGCTCGCCCGTTTCCGTCTGACAAAAATGGTCGTTAAAGTTATTTGGCCTTTATTGTTTCGGGAGTAGTTACGCCGTAAAGCTTAATCTCTCCAAACTGTTCCTCAAACTGAGAAACGCTATCTTGGAGTGCGCTAATAAAAGCTTTTGTGTGCTCAAGGGACATAACAACCCTGAGTCTTGGTTGCACCAGCAACTTACCTTCTCTTTCTCCTGCTAGTTCTCCAAATTGAATCCAAGCGTCCCAGTTGCTAAAGCCAATACTTACGTTATTGGCATAAACGCTCGGAACCTTTGATGGAATTTCTGCCATCGTGTCCTCGTTCCAAGATTTGGGTTCAAAGCTTTTTGGATTATCTGCCATTGTTTCCTCTTTAAGAGACTTCCTTCTCTAATAGAATTCGGTAGGGATCGGCTGCTCTGCCCTTCATGTAAGGAGATCGAACGCTGGGCTTTGGCTGCACGGTGATTGGCTCCGTTTTCTGCTGAATTAGTACCGTGGCATTCTCACTTGTGTCTCGACTTGGCATCGGAGCGGACGCAGACTCTGCGTGGAAAACCGGATCTCGCTTGAACGGAGTCCGGCTGAGAGTTTTTCGGCTAAATCGGTCGTACTCGGTAATAAAAGAGCCGAAGGATTCAAACTTCACTGACAGCCTTAGGTCAAACGCACGGGCAAATCTTTTTAGCGTTTTAAGACTCCACGAGTCGTAATTAACATCTTCCAAAACGGAAATCCGCTCCTGCTTCATTCCCGTTTCCGCGGCCAATTGTTGCTGCGTCCATTCGCATTCCTCTCTTAGGACTTTTAGTTGCGTTGCGATGAAGGTATTAAGAAAATTTTCGGCATAAATATGCCGCGTTTCGAAATCGTGAAATTCAGCGAGGAAATTTTTAGTTAATTCGCTCATGTTCTTTTCTGTGCTTGTTGGGGTTATTCAAAACTTTTTTCCTTCGGATTCCAGCTTCGGTGTCTGCGAACTGAGGAACAAAATCCCAAGAAATTTCTTTTGCGCCGATTAGTAAAGTAAAAGCTTTTTCGTTTCCGACTGGCCCAAAACAAAGCATTGGCCTTAGTTTTGGATTACCCTGAACTTTTAATTTATAGATGTACTCAACTTCAGTCTTAATTAAAATTCCTGGTGGTAATTCCGGCCCAAACTTTTGCAAATCATCAAGTTTTGATCGTAATTTTATTCGCTGGATTTTTTGTAATCCCCTTGTCCATTCTGCAAAAGAATTCCGATTTCTATCGTCCACGTAATCGTAAAGTTTCCACATAAGCAGTATATAACAAAATTATTATTTTACAAGTCGATTTCCCTTGACGGGATATAATAATCTTATTATACTTCGTAACGTGTTGAGACTCAAGGAAAAAGCCCAGCAAACGCCCTTTGGATCGGATCGTTGGCTGGGCCTGTCTTTTGGAGAGGTGCCGGAGCGGTTGAACGGGCCGGACTGTAAATCCGGTTTGCCGCAAGGCCACGCGGGTTCGAATCCCGCCCTCTCCGCTAATTTAAGCCCCGCCGGAAGCTGTAACTTCCGACGAGGCCATCTAACCACACAGCCAAAGGCTATGCGATCTAGCAGCCGCACTATAGCACAATTCAGCTGTGTGGACTCAAAGGGAGTCCACGATGGTTTGTCACAACTGCCAACTCAAAGCAAAGCGTTTCGGTAAAGACCGCAAAGGCATTCAACGTTATCGCTGTAACGCTTGCCGCAAGACATTCTCAGAGATTCAAGATCGCCCACTCGGAACAATGCGCCTTCCGATTGAAAAGGCGATCCAGGTACTTCAACTGCTCGTTGAAGGTATGTCCATTAGAAGCACAGAGCGCGTTACTGGCGTTGAAAAGAAAACAATTCTTTCCCTTCTTGAGCGTGTAGGCGAACGATGCGAAATGCTACTTGAGAACCTTATTCGTGAGGTTCCAGTTAGGGACATTCAGTGTGACGAACTTTGGGGCTACGTTCAGATGAAAGAAAAGACCAAAACGAAAAAAGGTCTGACCACTGAGAAGCTAGGCGACGCTTATTGCTTTGTCGCTCTCGAACGCAATAGCAAGCTGGTCCTCAGCTGGCATCTTGGGCGCCGCTCCGCCGCTGACACGAACATCTTTATCGAGAAATTGGATCGTGCCGCTCAAGGCAAATTTCAAATTACTACGGACGGCTTTGGGCCGTACCGTGACGCAATCGGATTTACACTTGGCGGGAGAACAGATTTCGCGCAACTGGTGAAGGTGTATGCCGAACAACAAGACGAGCATCGCTATTCACCTGCGCGAGTTTTAGGCGCGAAACCCGAACCACAACACGGACGACCTGATCCAGATCGCGTGTGTACTTCTCACGTTGAGAGACAGAATCTAACACTCAGGATGCAGATGCGACGTTTGACGAGACTGACAAACGGTTTCAGCAAAAAGTGGGAAAACCTTAAAGCCGCCTACGCCCTGCATTTTGCCTATTACAACTTCTGCCGAATCCATTCCTCAATCCGCTGTACTCCAGCAATGGAAGCGGGTATAACCAAAACTGTTTGGACGCTTCAGGAAATATTAACCGCGTAGCATGAGGGGAGCCGCAAATGAAGCTTTGGGAATATGTTGTTTTAGTTGTAATCGACGGACAAGTTTATACCCAAAACGACGAACAGATTTCCGCTTCGTGGAAAAGCTTAGGGTTGGCGGGGTATCTAAATCAGCTCGGCGCGGAAGGATGGGAACTTGTAGACCGCAGACAAAAGGATGACGTGGAATGGTTCTACTTCAAGCGACCGAAGCCTAGTAAATAGCAACACATTGTTACCCCACTACCTTAAATCCCACCAACGGCGTTAGGATTCGATCATAAGAAAGTCAAATTAGCTTCTAAACCTTTCGCTCCTCGCTAACGTATTATTCAGGTAAATTTCGGTCTAAATCTTCAGAAATTGGCGGAAAAAGCTATGGCAATGTCCGGTACTCGCAAGGCACTAATAATCATCACCAGCATTCTGGTGGGCATCATTCTGGTCGTTCTGATCGGACTGGCGATCCTGGTCGCGGCGTTTCGGGAACGCGAACCGTCAATCGCCCAAAACAGCGTTCTGTCTCTGCGCATCGCCGGCGCCATGCCGGATTACGTCCCTGAGGATCCATTCAGAGAACTACTGCGCGGCAAGGAACAGTCTCTTTCCAGTTTTGTACTTCAGCTCAAAAAGGCAAAAGTCGACGACCGCATTAAAGCCGCTTTGATCGAAGTGAACATGTCGGGCGCCGGGCTCGCAAAGTCGGAAGAAATCCGCGATGCCATAATCGATTTTCGTTCGTCAGGAAAACCGGCTTACGCCTACATCGAGTATGGGATGAACAAGGAGTACTTCATCGCTACCGCCTGCGACAAAATTTTTGTCGCGCCCCCAGGGGAGTTATTCATCAACGGCTTTGCGGCCGACGTAATGTTTTTCCGGGGGAGCCTGGATAAGTTGGGAATCTATCCCGACATGTATCAGATCGGAAAGTACAAGACCGCGGCAGACATGTTTACGCGCAAAGACATGTCAGAGCCGCATCGCGAGTTTATGAATTCGTTCCTGGACGACATTTACAACAATCACGTGCAGGCGATCGCGAAGTCGCGCAACAAAACTCCCGATGAAGTTCGGGCATTAATTGATAACGCTCCTTATCGTCCACAGGCTGCGAAGGATGCAGGACTGATTGACGGAGTGGCTTACCGCCCGGAGATCGAAAAGGAACTTAAAACACGTTTGGGGTACAAGGAAGAGGATCAACTTCGGTTAGTTCGTAATTCGGATTACCAGAACGTTAGGCCGCAGTCACTCGGGTTAGAGCAGGGTGAGAAGATCGCCATCATATACGCGATCGGCGCTATCGGTTCCGGACGATCCGATGATGGAGCGATGGGCGACCAGTCGGTCGGTTCGGACACGATGGTCAAAGCGCTTAATGATGCGCGCGATGACAAGACGATCAAAGCGATCGTGATCCGGGTTGACAGTCCAGGCGGCACCGGTCTCGCTTCAGACATCATCTGGCAGGCAATTGAATCGGCGAAAGAAAAGAAACCTGTGGTGGTCTCGATGGGTGACGTCGCGGCCTCCGGTGGTTACTACATTTCGACTGGCGCTCACAAGATCGTCGCGCAACCTTCCACCATCACCGGCTCTATCGGTGTTTTGGCAGGCAAGCCGGTCATGAGAGGCTTCTACGACTGGCTGGGTATCTCCAACGAATACGTCCTGCGTGGTAAGAACGCGGGCATGTTTCGCGAAACGGAAAAGTTTACTGACGACGAGCGCGCAAAGTTCGTGGAGTGGATCCAAAAAACTTACTACGAAGACTTTATCCCGAAGGTCGCGAAAGGACGTAATAAAGATGTTCAATACATCGACTCAGTGGGCCAGGGTCGCGTGTGGACGGGCACTCAGGGTAAAGATCGCGCGCTGGTAGATGAGATGGGCGGACTTGATCGCGCGGTCGATCTGGCAAAAGAACTCGCAAACATTCCGAAAGATAAGGGCGTGAATCGCGTAGTCCTCCCATACCCGCGCACATTTCTTCAGGAGTTGATGGACGGGAATCTTGAGATGCGTTCACAGACTCGACAACGGCAGGAAGCACTGGCGATGTTGCCGGAAGACGCACAGCGTGCGTTTCGTTACATGGCTATGCTGGAGCGGATGAAGAATGGCGAGGCGATGTACCTTATGCCGTTTGAGTTGAGGATTAAGTAAGGTTGGGTTTTAGAGAACCATTTCCCATATATCAGTTCACATTTCTCATTTGTCATTGAAGCGGGAGCACTCAACTGTTTCGTGTTAATTCGTGTGCTTCGTGAATTTTCGTGGATCGCTCTTGATGCCAAGTCAAAAACATCCACGAAATCCACGAATTACACCAACAATACGAAAGTTGATTCCGCGCTTTCGATGACAAATAAGAAATGTGAAATAATGTGAAATGATATATGGGAAATGGTTTTATTCTACTGCCGATTGATCTTCTCAATCCCGCCCATATACGGCCGCAAAACTTCCGGAATAACAATCGATCCATCCGCCTGCTGGTAGTTTTCCAGTACCGCGATCCAGGTGCGTCCAATTGCCAATCCCGACCCGTTTAGCGTGTGCACAAATTCAGGCTTCGCACCGCCGGCGCGTCTAAAGCGAATCTGTGCGCGTCGCGCCTGAAACGCCTCGTAGTTTGAACACGACGAGATCTCGCGAAACGCATCTTGCGACGGCAGCCAAACCTCAATGTCGTACGTCTTGGATGAACCAAAGCCGATGTCGCCGGTTGAAAGCGCTACCACCCGGTAATGAATCTCGAGTTTTTGCAGGATCTTCTCAGCGTCCTGCGTTAGCGCCTCCAATTCATCGTAAGAGCTCTCCGGCAGCGAATACTTCACCAACTCGACCTTTTCAAACTGGTGCTGGCGAATCAGGCCTCGCGTGTCGCGGCCATAGCTTCCCGCCTCCGATCGAAAACACGGTGTATAGGCCACCCACTTCTTCGGCAGGTCTGCCACATCGAGAATTTCCTCGCGATGGTAGTTTGTTACAGGCACTTCGGCGGTGGGCACCAGATACAGATTCCGTTCATCTGTCAGTTTAAAAAGATCTTCTTCAAACTTTGGTAACTGACCGGTTCCAAACAAAGCCGCCTGATTCACAATAAACGGCGGCAATGTCTCGAGATAGCCGTGCTCATTCCGGTGGACGTCCAGCATGAAACTAATCAACGCTCTTTCCAATCGCGCACCGTCGCCGTTCAGAATTGCGAAACGCGAGGCTGCAATTTTTGCTGCACGATCAAGATCGAGTATTCCCAGCTCAGTGCCAAGATCGACATGGTCCTTCGGTTGAAAATCAAATTCCGGCTTTGCGCCCCACCGGCGCACCTCCGCATTTGCAGTTTCATCTTTGCCGACCGGAACGGTTTCGTGCGGAATGTTCGGCAGCGTGGAGATCAGTTCAGACATGCGCTTCTCTGCCTGGTCTCGTGCCTGGTCCAACTCAGCAATGCGATCTTTTAATTCCGTTACCTCGCGACGGCGTGCTTCAGCTTCATCTCGCTTTCCATCCTTCATCAGCGCGCCGATCTCGCGGCTGGCTGAGTTTCGCGTAGCGTTTAGTTGGTCTGATTCGGCAATAATTCGGCGACGCTCTGCATCAGCCTCGCTGAAATGATCGAGAGCCTCGGACGTTGCGCCGCGTGCAACCAGCGCGGCGCGCACTTTATCCAGGTTCTCGCGTACATAATTAAGATCCAGCATTAGCTTTCCTTCTTAACCGGCCGCGTGCGCGGCAAAGATCCGGTTCGCTTCTTCCAGCGTTTCCTTCGAACCTACGTCATACCAAATGCCCGGGACGCGCCATACATAAAAAGGGCTGCGTGGATAGAGCCACTGCACCAGTCGGCCCGGCTGATCCGGATTGTTACCCTCGGCGAGGTATTGCTTGATAAGCGGCAGCGTCCACTTCGGGTAATAGTACAAGGCGATACCGGTCAACGTGCTTTTGGGATGCGCAGGCTTCTCTTCAAAGTAGGTAATGCGGCCTTCTTCGTCAGTCTCGATCGCGTTGTATTTCTTAATCTCTTCAAGATCTCCGACATCATAAACACCCAGCACGGGAGCATTGCGTTGCAAACAGTAATCTCTAAACCCGCCCAGTCGTTCACTGAAAAGATTGTCGCCGGCAACTATCGCAACATCGTCGTCGATTTTTGCATCCTCGAGTACCAGATTGATGTCGCCGATCGCACCGAGTTTGTTTGAATCGTCAGTCGAGCGGTCGTTGATTACTGTGATCCGTGTTCCAGGATTCTGTTTGCGGTAATCCGCAGCCCAGCGTTCGAAGTGTCCGGCAAACTTGGCATTCGTAACGATGTAAATGTCGTCACCTGCTGTCACTGTGCCAAGGCTAGCCAGCACATGTTCAAGCATTGGTTTCCCAGCCACCGCCAACAAAGGTTTGGGCTGGTCCAATGTCAGAGGGTAGAGTCGCGTCGCATAGCCTGCGCCCAGAACAATTAGTTTCACGTCGCCTCCCGAAGTTCGGTTGAGATTCGCACACGCACCCCCTCGGTTAGAATAGGACCTACTTGCGTGAACGATTTGGTCTTGAATCTTTACAATAAAATGCGGTCACGGGCAAACGCTCCTCACTCGAAAACTCGGGTCGGGCCCTTTCTTCGCGGAACCTGAAACCTCTGTTATATTGCTTCGCAATCCAACAACTATTTCCACAACTGAATTCGAGGTGAAGAGCATTGTCTGTTCAGGAGAAAAGTTTTGCCGGGCGAGTTGCCATTGTAACGGGCGCAACGCGCGGCATCGGCCGGGCCATCGCACTCGAACTTGCCAGACGGGGCGCCGACGTCGCTTTCAACTACGCCAAGAGTGCAGAAGCTGCTGAATCGTTGACAAAGGAAATCGAAGCGCTGGGCGCCCGATCACTTTCCACGCAGTGTGACGTGGCCAATACCGAAAGCGCCGCGGAGATGATCAAGCAAGTGAAGGACACGTTCGGCCGCATCGATTACCTGGTCAACAATGCCGGCATCACACGCGACAATCTGATTCTTCGCATGAAGGAGTCTGATTGGGACGACGTGATGGACACTAACTTAAAGGGCGCATGGAACTTCTCGAAAGCCGCCCTGAGAACGATGTTGCGTCAGGAAACCGGTGGTTCGATTCTCAACATCTCTTCGATTAGCGGCAGTGTGGGCATGGCCGGACAGTCGAATTACTCAGCCTCGAAAGCAGGAATGATTGGGCTGACCAAATCGCTGGCTCGCGAAGTGGCCAGTCGAAAAGTTACAGTGAATGCACTTGCGCTGGGTCTGGTTGCGACAGACATGTCAGGCGCGTTGGATGAGACGTATCGGGCCAAGCTTACGGAGCAGATTCCGCTTGGCCGCTTTGCCGAGTCAGATGAGATTGCGCGCATCGCCTGTTTTCTGCTTTCCGACGACGCGCGTTACATCACCGGCCAGGTGATCCAGGTCGATGGTGGTCTGGCAATGTAAGGTAACGCAAACTGTTAGTTTGCGTATGGTGGCGGAACCTCAAACTGGGGCTCGAGAATGCCGCGCGACATCGCAAACTAACAGTTTGCGTTACGGTTGAAACCATTATGAGCAATTGGCCGATTTTAAAATTCGCTGAATGGAAAGACACGCTTGCTACGCTGCATATGTGGACGCAGGTTGTAGGAAAGATCCGCCTTGAGCTAACCCCACTGGTCAATCACTGGTGGAATGTGCCGCTCTATATTTCTCCGCGAGGACTGACTACCAGTTCCATGCCTTACGGCGACCGTGCGATCGAGATCGAGTTTGATTTCATTGATCACAAGTTGCGCATCGAATGCAGTGATGGCGCCAACAAGATTCTCGACCTGCGGCCACAATCCGTAGCTGATTTCTACGCTGAAGTCATGAATGCGTTGCGCGAGTTGAAGGTGACAGTCGAAATATGGACCATGCCGGTTGAAGTTCCGAGTCCCATTCGCTTCACTGAAGACCGCGAACACAAGTCGTACGATCCTGAATATGCCAATCGATTTTGGCATGCGCTGTTGCTGATGGAACCGGTGCTTCAGGAATTTCGCTCGAGGTTCATCGGCAAGTGCAGTCCGGTGCATTTCTTCTGGGGCAGCTTTGATCTTGCGGTCACGCGTTTCTCCGGGCGGCGGGCGCCGGAACGCGAAGGAGCCGATCTAATTACTCGCGAGGCGTATTCGCATGAAGTAATCAGTCATGGCTGGTGGCCAGGAAGTAAAGACATGGAAGCGACCTTCTACTCCTACACCGCTCCTGAACCTGAGGGACTGTCGCAAACGATTAGCGAAGGAAAGATCAAACCCGCGCAGACGTTTTACAGTACCGACATGAAAGAATTCTTTTTGCTTTACGATGACGTGCGCACTGCCGATTCACCCGAAGACGCGCTCATGGACTTTTGCCAGACCACCTACGAAGCCGGCGCAAACCTCGCCAACTGGGACCGCGCCGCACTTGAGCGGTAATCTGACCATAGCCGAGCCGGATCCCTGGCGGCAGGCTTTGGAATGCGGCGGCCCGACGCCGCTTTTTTAGTTGTTTCGCCGCATTTCGCCACAATCGCAACGCTCGTCTGATGGCAAATTGACGCAACCGCGTGGTTGTCGAAAGCATCCTAAAACTGCGTGAAAAGGCTATCGATAATTTTGTCCCTGGTTGTTGGCTTCCTCGTTATTGGAAGCGTTACCGGGTTGAGTCCTGCGCTCGAAAGGGTGGCCGGCGCGATCGCAAACAAGGTTGTGCTATACGTCAACGTTGCGCGACTTTATACGAAGCCGCCTGACGAAACCCTCTCGATGCCTGTTCAGGATGTGACCAGGAGACAGGTTACTAATACCTGGCATGCGCCGCGCGGTACCGATCGACGACATGAGGGCCAGGACATTTTTGCGCCGAGAGGCACGCCAATCCTGTCAGCTACTGACGGCTACATAATCCAAATTGGCGAAAACAGTTTGGGCGGTCAAACTGTTTCTGTGATGGGAGCTGGCGGCAGAGTCTACTATTACGCCCACCTCGACTCCTACGCACCTCGGATCCAAGAAGGCGATTACGTTACTACGAAGACCGTACTTGGCTATGTTGGTACTACCGGCAACGCAGCAGGAACGCCTCCACATCTGCACTTCGGCGTCTACTCATCGGGCGGTGCAATCAATCCACTTCCGCTGTTGACAGATCGAGCAGAACAGAACACAACTCGGCGAAAAGACGCCGCCGGTCGAACGCGTTCGTGAACTATTGAAGCGATCGCGCGAAATAACCGGGGCGATAACGCAGCTTGAGTTTTTCTTTTTGTAGTAGGGGATCAACTACTTCAAGCTTTATCTGGCGGAAAGAGCCGTCGCGAAGCTTGTTAGAGGATGTGTAAGTAATCAGGTATTGCGTGCGTAGCTCCTGCTCGATTTCGCTGAACGCCTTTGTGAGATCGACTTGCTTCCTGGGAAAGAACGCCCGCCCGCCTGTAGATTCGGCCAGCTGCCGGAGCGCGTTTTTATCCACGCCGGAGTATTTCCCGTCTCCGATTCCGATTGCGTAAACCACAGCCTCAGTCGCGATGGCGCTGTCAACGGCCTCGCTACGTTTCAAGCGGCTGCTGGTATCGAATCCATCTGTCAAAAGAATGATCGCGCGGCGGCGTTGGTTCTCGACAGGGTTGCGGGAGCGCGGCGCGAGCACGCGAGAATTCGTCAAGGCAATCGCTTCCCAGATCGCCGTACTACCTTCGGGCGGTGGAGCCAGCATGCCAGGTCCGGAAACTATGCCCGGAATGGCTGGGCCACCACCCAGGTAACTGGGCATCGCCACTTCAATACGTTGCAGGGCCCGGTAAAGACTGATCACATCGCGCGTTAAATCCTGTTCGAGAAAAGCTGAGTGCGTGAACGCAATCATTGCTGCTTCGTCTTTGTCTGACTTGATCACGGTTTCGATGAAGGCGCGCGTGGCTGCCTTCTCGTCAGATAACGTTCGTTCCTGCGAGGCGCTGACATCTATCAAGAATGCGATGGCCAGCGGACGGTCGGTTTCGCGTTGAAACGTTGTGATTGTTTGCGGCACGCCGTCCTCGATGAGGCGGAGGTCCTGTTCTTTCAGCGTGGTGATGTATCGATTTTGCTTGTCAGTCGCGGTGAAGAGCAGATTGGTGAGACTGGTGTCGACACGGATAATGTCCGGGTCCTGCGGGTCCTGTGGACAGACGCTAATCGTGAGGCAAAACAGAAGGACCACACTGACAGATTGTCGCAGCAACTTCATGTGAGATCGGTTTGAGGACAACGGTCACTTTATCGCTTTCACATTGTCCGGCTTGGCAAACAGTGAATCGGGGAGTGGTTTGTTGTACTCGATTGACTCGTAATTAATGCGGCTTGTCTGTATGCCGTTGACGTAGTGATCGATGACCCACGGTGCGGTTACTCCATCGACCGTGATCGGCTTCGCCAAACGATCTTCTTCGTTGGTCTCTTCGGTCTCATCCGAATTTGGTTTTTTCTTGGTTCGCTTGTAAATCATTTTTGCCGGCAAGCCATCGCGCGCGCCAAACTCATATTCGATCGAGTATCCGTCCGGATACGTTAAGCGAACCGTTTCATTCCGCCTGGCCAATCCGGCTTCGCGGCGGCCCGCATAGGTGAGCACCGCACCCTCTTTTCTCCACCAGCCCTGCAACAGGTTTTCCAAAGTGGTCCGCATCGAGCGTTTGAAGTCCGCGATCTGCGGTTCCTTCATGTCGCCAATAGTTTTGGTGGTGCTGTCGTAGACCCAGCCGGTGTTGCCCACGTTAGTCTGAATTGCTTTGATTCCACCGCCGGTAAACTCCGTTCGCTCTTTGTCGGGATAGGCGATGTAATCGAGAAATCGAGCGGGCAGTTGCGATACGCCATCGTGAAAGGTCGTGTAAAAACCGCGACCGATCACTGTCTTTACATTCAAGTAATTGCTGCCTCCCAACACCTCGACAGCTCGCGCAATGATAGCTTCAGCTTTCGGGTCCTGGGTGGCAGCGACGTTTTTGGCCGGTTCTTCCTGACCGTAAGCGGGCGCCGGCCACGCGCAAAGAGAGAACAACACGAGGATTAAGAAAATGGTCCGAGGGACAATATTCATGGCTAAAAACTTATCACAGAATCAGCGCGGCTCGGAGCGCTGTCCGATAAACTTCAGTTTGTCAGTGTTGTCAAAACAAGACCCATGCGAACGTTGCGACCAGCTAAAGCTTATCGGACACAAAAAAGAGGGCTTCAACCGAATACTTTGAAGCCCCCTTAAGAATTAGTGAGTTTAGACCTAGTTCAACTTCGCATTCGGTCCGGTTCCAGGCCGGACCACCACCTCACCGTTTTCGACTTCAACGACAAAGTTGGTTGCGCTCTTCCACATTGCAGTCAATGGCAACTTAACTTTTTCATCGATGTGCCGTTTCAGGAAACGCGCTCCGTAAGCGGTGTTGAAGCCTTTCTCCGTCAGCAGGTTTAGTGCTTCGGGAGTGATTGTGACTTCTTTACCCTGGCGCTGCATTTGACGTTGCAATTTGTTCAGGTAGAGCTCAGCAATCTGACGAACTTCGTCCATCGTCAGCGGGGCAAATACGATGATCTCGTCGATGCGGTTGCGAAACTCCGGACTGAAGCGCTGCTCGGCAGCTTTCATAACCTCGTTTTTCACCACGCGGAAATCGCCGGCGGTCTTGGTGCCGAATCCCAGTGGTTTCTCAAACTTCTTGAAATTGTCGGACCCAAGGTTCGAAGTCATGATCACAATCGCGTCCGACAGGTAAACCTTCTTGCCACGACCGTCCGTCAGCCAGCCTTCGTCGAATGCCTGCAGGAACAGGTTCATCAAATAAGGTGACGCTTTTTCGACTTCATCCAGTAACAGCACCGTGTACGGGTTCTCCCGCAGCTGCTCGGTCAAAATTCCGCCGCGCTCTGAACCAACAATGCCGCGCGGCATGCCGATCAGTTTTTCAATGCTGACTGTGCCGTCGCTGTATTCCGACATGTCGATACGGACCATCTTCTCTTCGTCGCCAAACATGAATTCGGCCACAGCTTTAGCCAACTCAGTTTTGCCGACGCCGGTCGGACCAAGGAACAACAAAACACCGTCGGGCTTGTAATGCGACTCCTTCAATGGACCCTTGTTAAGTCGCAGGCGTTGCGCAACAGATTTGATAGCCGCTTTCTGTCCGATCACCCGCTGCGCCAACATAGCTTCGGTCATCGAGAACCGTTCGCTGGTATCGCGGAAGATCATGTCACGCGGAATACGCGATTCCTGCGAGATCACTTCGATCACGTGCTCCGGTTTTACAACCATCGTCTGCGGTTCGTTGATTTCAACTTTTACCGCCGCGGTGTCGAGCCAGCCAATGGCCTTGTCCGGAAGATGAAGATTGCGGATGTACTTGGGCGCCATCTCCAGCGCGGTATTGATCGCGTCGTCAGAAATCTTCACCGAATAATTTTTCTCCAGGCGCGAACGCACGCCCAGGAGAATTTCACGGGTTTCACTGATAGACGGCTCCACGACCTTCACCAGACGGAACCGGCGGGCCAACGCTTCGTCTTCAGCTATGTATTCCTTGTACTCGGTAAGTGTGGTAGCGCCGATGATGCGCATGTCGCCGCGGGCCAGTGCCGACTTAAACATGTTGGCCGCATCTGAAGATGTGCCTAACGCCGCCCCCGCGCCGATGATCGTGTGCGCTTCATCGATGAAGAGAATTAAGTTGTCGCGTTCTTTGACTTCGTCAATGATGCCTTTAATTCTCTCTTCAAACATTCCGCGCAACATCGTGCCCGCGACTAATCCACCCATCTGCAGTTGCACGATGTGTGAGCCCCGCAAGCGGGCCGGTACTTTGTCCGGCTCCAGCTCGATCAACCGGGCCAATCCTTCCACAACAGCGGTTTTGCCGACGCCGGGTTCACCAACCAGCATCGGAGAATTCGCCCGCTCGCGATGACAGAGAATTTCAACCATCTGTTGAATCTCTTTCTCACGACCGATGGTAGGTGCAATCTTGTCAGCGCGCGCCAGGCGATTTAGCGAAGTGCCGAAGTGTTTCAGGTAGGGAGGTAATTCAAACTTCTTACGATACTGCTCTTCTTCCCGCTCGCGCCTTTGCACTTGCGCCTGCACGTTCTCAGCAACCGCGTCAGGACTCGCGCCCAGGCTGCTTAACATTTCAACAAACAATCCATCGTTGTTGGTCAACGCTGCGAAAATGTCAGTGGCTTCAATCGTCTTCCGTCCCTGCGCACGAGCACGTTCCATGGCCCGCTTGAAAAGATCGGTAGTATCCGGAGAAATACGAAAGCCTTTGCCCACGTGCTGCTGCCGGGTGCTGTCGAGCCGTTTATCCACGGCAATTCGGACTGTAATAGGATCCAGTGACAGCTCCCGCATGGCAGAGTTGAACAAGTCAGGCTCCTCTTGCATGAGCGCCTGGAGGATGTGCTCTACCGACACGAAATTCTGGTCCCGTTGGCGCGACTCGCTTAACGCGTGTTCCAGAATGCGCTGTCCGCTTTCACCGAATTTATCTTTATAGGATCCAAGATCAACCATGCTGTGTAACTTTCTAATTGCCCGGCCGGTTTCTGAACGATTTCCCGACGGCAATCTTTATTTCAAAAGCACTTAACAAAAAACTAATCCCAGCCAGGGATTAGATGTCCGGAGCATATTCGCCGTTGCGTTTCAATGCAATAAGATTTCGCTGCAACCTCGCCCAGCAAATATGCGGCCAACTGGACGCTCCAATTGGCCGCCAACCAAAAATCTGTTCGCCCTGAGAAATCGGGCGCAAACCTAATAATCGTAATCGTCGCCGCCCGGCATTGCCGGGGCCGCCTTCTTCGGCTCCGGCGCGTCTGTCACGGCCGCGTCCGTCGTCAGCATCAAACCGGCGATTGATGCGGCATTCTGCAGCGCGGTACGAACTACTTTGGTGGGGTCGATGATGCCGGCGGCAGCGAGGTCTTCAAACTCGCCACTGGCTGCGTTGTATCCTTTAGTGCCCTTCATCTCTTCCACTTTACCGGCGATCACTGCGCCATCGAGTCCCGCATTTTCCGCAATCCGCCGGAGCGGTTCTTCAGCTGCGCGCCGCACAATTCGAACGCCCGTAACCACATCCGGATCGTCGTCTTCGAATCCATCCAGGACTTTCGCAGCACGCATTAACGCGACGCCGCCTCCCACCACCATGCCTTCTTGCGCCGCGGCCTTAGTTGCATTAAGTGCATCCTCTACCCGCATCTTGATCTCTTTCATAGCCATCTCAGTTGGTGCACCCACTTTCACCACGGCCACTCCGCCGGCAAGTTTTGCCAGACGCTCCTGCAGCTTCTCACGATCATAGTCGGAGGTTGTTTCTTCGATCTGTTTCCTGATGGTGGCAACGCGTCCCTGGATCGTTTTGGGCTCCCCGCCGCCTTCCACGATCGTCGTAGTGTCTTTGTCGACGATCACGCGTTTAGCTTTACCCAAATCCGTCAACTGCACGTTCTCAAGTTTGATTCCAAGATCTTCGGTAATAACCCGCGCGCCTGTCAGCATTGCCAGGTCTTCCAAAATTGCCTTCCGGCGATCACCGAAGGCCGGCGCTTTGACCGCGCAAACTTTGATCGTGCCGCGAAGTTTGTTTACGACCAGTGTCGCCAGCGCATCGCCCTCGATATCTTCCGCAATGATCAGCAACGGCCGTCCACCACCGGCGGACTGTTCGAGAATCGGCAGCAGTTCACGCATGGCGGAAATCTTCTTCTCGTGAATCAGAATCAGCGCATCCTCGAGAACGGCTTCCATTCGATCTGGATTGGTGACGAAGTAAGGTGAGAGATATCCGCGATCAAACTGCATTCCCTCCACAATGTCGAGCTCGGTTTGCAGTGTCTTTGACTCTTCCACAGTGACTACCCCATCTTTGCCAACCTGCTCCATCGCCTGTGAAATCAGTTCACCGATTTGACGATCGTTATTGGCGGAAACTGTGGCCACGTTCATCAAATCTTCTTTGCTCTTCACCTTTTTCGAAATGCGTTCGAGCTCGGCGACGACTTTGTCGGTTGCCAGCTGGATGCCGCGTTGCAAAGACATGGGGTTAGCGCCGGCAGTGACGTTCTTAACACCGGTGCGGAAGATTACCTGAGCCAACACGGTTGCGGTGGTCGTTCCATCTCCGGCCGTGTCGTTGGTTTTGACAGCCACTTCACGCACCATCTGAGCGCCCATGTTCTCATACTTGTCTTTCAGGTCGATCTCTTTAGCGACGGTAACGCCGTCTTTGGTAATCAAGGGAGAACCAAACTTCTTCCCGATGATCACGTTGCGTCCCTTGGGACCAAGTGTGACACGCACTGCGTTGGCGAGTGTGTTTACGCCTTTAAGCATTGCGCCGCGCGCGTCTTCATGAAACTTCATGTCTTTAGCAGCCACTTATTAGTCTCCTCTGATTCTCAAGCTCAATGTCTCATTCCAGATCAATTTCAGGTCTAATTCTGAGATCTCATCTCAGATCTCAGATCTCAAATTTCAGATCTCAAATCTCAGTCTGAAATCTCAGTCTCAAATCTCAGATCTCAAATCTGAAATCTCAATTCTGAAATCTCAATTCTCAGTTCCTGCCCGTTGCGACCGCGTACCAACTTTTACTTTCGCCGGACGCAGCAGCCGGTCTCCAATCCGGTAACCCTTCGAATACTCCGCCAACACCGTTCCATCCTGATCCTGATCAACCTCAGCAGTTTCGACTGCCTCGTGCAACTGTGGATCAAACGGTTGATTCACCGCGTCAATCGGCTCAACTCCGGCGTTGGCCAGCGCATTATAGAAACTAGCAGCAGTTTGTCTGACACCTTCAGCAATATTCTCCGGCGACGCACCAGCTGCGGCGGCCTGTTCGGCGCGCGACAGGTTATCTAAAACCGGCAGCAATCCGGCAACAAAGTCTGCTTTCTCGCGCTGAGCTCGGTCGTCCGCCGCCTTGTTAAGTCGTTGACGGGTTTCATCGGTCTCATTCTGCAACTTCCTCCGGAGTTGGTCGAAGCGCGCGTTAACTTCAAGCACTTTGTCTTCCGCGGCTTTCGTGCGTGCCTCAAGCTCCTCGACGTAATGCGGCTTAAGACTTGGCGGTTGAACATCGACATTACTGTCGCGTCCCTGATCATCGTCCAATTGAATCCTCCGCCGGTCAGTGACTCGAATTGGAGAGTCTTCGTCCTCTCTGGTTAGTTGTTCGCGTCCAAATCTATCCTTCGCCATGTTTCCCCGCTTACTGAACATCGTGTTCCCTATCAAGATATGTTTATCTTTACCTTCTGTGGTTGACGTTCCGGCTGCTTCGGCAAGTGAACCAGCAGCACGCCATCTTTATAGTCTGCCTTGATGTCTTTCTGGCTGACTGCGGGCGGCACACTAAAACTTCTCATGAAGTTTCCTCTGGGTGTCTCGCGCCGATGTTGCGCCTGATCGGTGACGGGACGTGTCCCTTTAACCGTCAATCTATTCTCGTCGATGCTTATGTCGAGCGATGCACGATCGATACCTGGTAGATCAATGGCGACTGTATATTCGGATTCATCCTCATAAACGTCAGCCAGGGGTTGCCAGTCGGCTCGCTGGAGTTCAGGCGAATAGTCAGCTTCGCTCGCGCGCCGTTGCGACGCATCCTCAAACAAACGGTTCATGCGATCCTGAAGTGAAACGAGATCGTGTAACGGATTCCATTGAGACATTGGTATTTCCTCGTTATCGTATTCAAGAGAAATTTATGCTACCGCAGCAGCAGCTTCTACTTTGAAATCAATCTTATCGCCGGAGGCGGTAGCCTTAATGGTCTGCCCCGGGAGTATTTCGCCGCTCAGCAATTTAACTGCGAGCGGATTCTGAATCATTGTCTGAATCGCCCGCTTCAATGGTCTGGCGCCATAGTGCGGGTCGTAACCTTCGCGTGCAAGCAGCGCCTTGGCCGAATCATCCAATTCGAGGTGAATGTTTCGCTCGGTAAGCATTGCTCGCAACCGCTGAAGCTGGACGTCGATAATCTTGGCAATCTGTTCGCGAGATAGCTGATGGAAGATCACGATGTCGTCAATGCGATTAAGAAACTCCGGTTTGAAACTGGCCTGCAGCTGCTCCCTGACCGCTTCGCGCACTTGAGTCTCGTCACCCTCAGCCTCCTGGATCTCGCGTGATCCAAGATTAGATGTCATGATCAAAACCGTATTCTTGAAATCAACAGTGCGGCCCTTCGCGTCCGTCAGTCGGCCATCGTCCAAAATCTGTAGTAACACGTTGAATACATCCGGGTGAGCCTTTTCGATTTCATCGAACAACACAACCGCATATGGCCGGCGCCGTATTGCCTCGGTTAACTGTCCACCTTCCTCATAACCAACATAACCCGGGGGCGCGCCGATCATGCGGGCGACCGCATGTTTCTCCATGTACTCCGACATGTCGAGCCGAATCATCGCCCGCTCGTCATCAAACAGAAATTCCGCGAGTGCGCGAGCAGTCTCTGTCTTACCAACGCCCGTTGGCCCAAGGAATATAAACGAGCCTACTGGCCTGTTTGGATCTTGAAGTCCCGCACGTGCACGACGCACCGCATCAGCGACGGCTCCCAGCGCCTCTTCCTGGCCAATGACGCGCTTACTCAAACGGTCCTCCATAGTCACGAGTTTCTGCATTTCACCTTCCAGCATCTTGGACACTGGAATTCCGGTCCACTTGGCAACCACTTCCGCAACGTCTTCTTCGTCAACCTCTTCCTTGAGCATGACGCCGTCCTGTTGAAACTTGGCCAGCGTCTCCTGCTCCGCGCCCAGCTTTCGCTCCAACTCTGGAATCTGTCCGTATTGGATCTCGGAAGCGCGGGCAAGGTCGCCGGCGTTGCGGGCCTGGTCAAGCTGAAGACGCAGTTGCTCCAATTCAGCTTTCGCTGAACGCATGCGTTCGATCGCCTCTTTCTCCGATTTCCACTTGGCCTTCATGCCGGATGACTTCTCGCGAAGGTTCGCAATCCGTTGTTCAATCTCTCCGAGACGAATCTTCGACTTTTCGTCCTCTTCCCGCTGAAGCGCCTGGCGCTCGATTTCCAATTGCACAATCTCGCGCTCGAGTTGATCTATCTCCTGGGGCAGCGAGTCGATCTCGATGCGCAGGCGCGACGCAGCTTCGTCAATCAAGTCAATCGCTTTGTCCGGCAGAAAACGGTCGGTGATGTAACGGTGCGAAAGAGTAGCGGCCGCAACGATCGCTGAGTCCTTGATACGCACGCCGTGGTGAACTTCGTACTTTTCCTTTAGTCCACGAAGAATTGCGATGGTGTCTTCTACTGTCGGCTCGCCAACATAGATTTGCTGGAACCGGCGCTCCAGGGCGGCGTCCTTCTCGATGTGCTTCTTGTATTCGTTGAGAGTGGTGGCGCCAACACAGCGCAGTTCCCCACGCGCCAGAGCCGGCTTCAACATGTTTGAAGCATCGATTGCCCCTTCAGCGGCGCCGGCGCCGACCAGCGTGTGCAGCTCGTCAATGAAAAGGATGATCTGTCCCTGCGCGTTTTCGATTTCCTTCAACACTGCCTTCAAGCGATCTTCAAACTCGCCGCGATACTTTGCGCCCGCCAACATCGACCCGAGATCGAGACCAACCAGGCGCTTGTTGCGAAGAGTTTCCGGCACGTCGCCTGAAATTATTCTCTGGGCCAGACCTTCAACGATTGCCGTCTTACCGACGCCGGGCTCACCTATTAAGACTGGATTGTTCTTGGTCCTTCTGGACAACACCTGGATGGTGCGTCTGATTTCATCGTCGCGGCCAATTACCGGATCAAGTTTGCCTTTGCGGGCCTGTTCGGTGAGATCACGCGCGTATTTGGAAAGCGCCTGGTAGTTTTGTTCTGCGTTTTGATCGGTGATCTTGGAGCCGCCGCGCATCTGCTCAATGACTTTGTTAAGGTCCTCTCGCTTGACGCCATGCTGTCTGAGCAGTTTTCCTGCCTCGCCGTCTTTTTCATCGGCAATCGCAATCAACAAATGTTCGGTTGAGTTGAACTCGTCCGACATCTTGTCCGCTAGTTTCTGTGTGGCGGTAAAGATTTGACTAAGACGTGGACTGAAGTACTGCTGACCACCTTCTACGCGCGGAAACCGCGCGATGGCTGCCTGGGTGTCGTTAAGAACGACCTGAACGTTCACGCCCAACTTACCAAGGATAGGACGCACGACTCCTTCAGGCTGCTCAAGCATCGCTGCGAGCAAGTGTTCTGGTTCGACTGATTGGTTCTGATTGCGCTCCGCGAGCTCGATCGCTGATTGAATAGCTTCCTGTGCCCGCAGCGTAAATTTATCTAATCGCATTACGTTGTCTTTTGAGTCTTTGAGCGGGACACCATCTCACTGGCGTCCCGCTCATGGACCATCATTGAGCTGAGGCTTATCTGCCGCCGGCAGCCTGCCCCTTCTCGTTCTTTGAGCTCTCGGCTTTAGCTTCAATCGTCCTGGCAGAAGCGGGCGCCGATTCATTGTTGACCTGAATGCGACGGGCCTTCGTTTCCTCGCGCTTCGGCAGCGTCACACGCAGAACACCATTGGAGTACTCGGCGGTAGCACCTTCCGCGGAGACCGTTTGCGGGAGTGTGAACGACCGCGTGAATGAACCATAGGATCGCTCCACACGGTGATAGTTGTCAGACTCCTCTTTCTTTTCAAACTGTCGCTCGCCTCGGAGGGTGATGACGTTGTTTTCGACGGTCAACTCGAAATCGTCCTGTTTCATACCCGGCAGTTCAGCCTCAAGGACAATCTGGTCCTTGTTCTCGAAGATGTCGACGCTTGGATTCCATGCTCCCCGTCCAATTCCTTCCTCGCCAAAACCACGGGTGAGGTTTGAAGAAAATAGGCGGTTCACCTCTTCCTGCAGCGTTCGAAGATCACGAAAAGGGTCATAGCGAACAATACTCATTTGATTCTTCCTCCTAAATAATTCAATCGTCGGCTCACCGGCACGGCCTGACCAAGACTACGGCTGTGAGCGTGGTGGAATAATAATATGTGAGTCTTACCTTGTCAAGTTTGGCGGAGAGGGCGTTAGAGGGTCGATTTGTGGGGGTTTTGACCTATTGGAGGGAACCTATTTTAGGTGAAAAAACCGCTTTATGGCCGAAAGGATACCGGCAGGCTCGTTGCCGCCGATCGTTTCGGACTCTTCCGAGTCGGCCAGAGCTTGACGCCGTTCTGCGATGATAAGGCTCAGGGATTCCACCAGGGCGGGGTTGGTTTCGAACACGTGTTTCATTGCGTCATGACCGATCTCAAGTACCTCTGTCTCCTCAGCGGCAACGATATTGGCCGAGCGGGGCTCGCCGGTAAACAGTGCCATCTCTCCGAAGAAGGCGCCTTCAGCCAGGGTGGCAACAGTCCTCGGCCGTCCGTTGTCGTTCACCTGAACGCTGACTTGTCCGCGATGTATGACGAACATGGACGAGCCGGGTTCGCCGGCGCGGATCACAGTCTCCTCAGGAGCAAATACGTGGACAGCCGCCGCGTGGGCCAGCATCGCCGTCTCTTCTGATGACAAGGGTTCAAAAATATCGACGGCGGAAAGGCGTTCAATGATTGCTTCGTCCACGCCCTCCCGTATTCCCTGTTTGGTTGAACGATCTACGAACAAGGTTCGGGTCGGATAAGCGAAGTTAAGACCAGCGCGGCGAAACGCATACCAGATTCTTTGCCGGACCAACGCGTCAGTGTCGTTGTACTTTGCATAGTCATCGAGCCAGTACTTCACCTCGTAATCTGGTCCGTTATCCCCCAGATTGCGGATACGCACTATCGGAGTGATTTTCTGGGAGACGTTATCAGCGTCTCGCACTGCTTCTCTTACCGCATGAATCGTCTTGGCTGGAGAATCCGTGTACAGAGTATTAAAGAAAATCAGACGAGCGTTTAAATTGTCGCGCGGGCAAACTTCAATCGACTCTTTAGCCGCGGTGCTGTTGCTGATGACAACAATGTGGTTCTGAAACGTCCGGATCTTGATGGCCCGCCAGGTGATCTCCTCTACCACACCCGTTATCTGGCTGAGTCCCACCGTTATAACGTCACCGACCTGAAACGGCCTATCGGCTTGCAGCGAAATGCCTGAGAAGAAGTTTCCCAGCGTGTCTTGCAGGGCTAAACCAAGGATGACACCGAACAGTGCAGACGTTGTGAACAGCGCGCCGAGATCAACTGTAGGGAAAACGAAAGTGAAGATGAGAAAAAACAGTCCGGTAAAAGCAAGGATAGAGAAGACATTCCGTATTAAGGACGGCGCTTCGTAACCGCGCCGAAAGCGATAGCCAATACCAAAGATGAGGAATCCGAAGGCACGAACTACAAAAAATGCCAGCAGCCCGAACAACACCAGGCGCACAATGTTGACAATCGTGTCCGCCTGCGCAGCCATCCCGCCAAGTTGCGCGCGCAACAATTCCCGAAGTTGCGAATCAAAGGCGCTTTGAACGTAGATTGCGAGACCTACGAAGATTATGGCGAAGAGTGAGGCAATTAGTTTTCTATTGGTTTCACGTGCGGGCATGGGTTTACTCGCAACTACGGTTAGTGACTGTAAATTGGCGGCTTATTTTTACCACCGATTCGCCGGAGTGCGAAGCGGTATTCAACTTAAACCCCGAAGATAGCCGGGTGAGATCAGAACCGGGTCAACGCGGGGAACAGTCGAGTCAGGATTAGCAGCAGCGACAGCGACGTCACTATGATGGCCGTGGTCCAGGCGGCAGCGTTATATAAAGGACCATTCGCATGGCTACCCATCAGCTCACGGTTGTTAACGAGTCGCAGTATGGCAAATAGTATGATCGGCAGAAGTAGGCCGTTTATGACCTGCGTGACCAGTAGTACGCGAATCAAAGGCAAATCAGGAATTACGGCTATAGACGCTCCGATCGCAATTAGAAAAGTAAATACCCCCAGGAATATCGGCGCCTCTCGAAAACTACGGGAGACGCCCTTCTCATATCCGAGTGCCTCACTGATCGAATACGCAGTTGCCAGGGGAAGTACCCCAGCCGCCAGCATCGAGGCGCCAAACAATCCGATAGCAAATAGCTTTTCCGCATAGGCACCGGCCAACGGGCGTAGTGCCCGTGCCGCATCTTCGGGACTGTCGATGCGGACACCGTGCTTGTTTAATGTAGCGGCGGTCGAAACCACGATGAAGAACACCACCAGCATTGCCAGTGCTGTTCCGATCCATACGTCCATTTTGGTGCGACTGTAATTCTCCGGCGTCACACCTTTCTCCACTACTGACGACTGAACATAGACCTGCATGTAAGGCGAGATGGTGGTACCCACCACGGCAACCAGCGTAAACAAGTACATGTATTCGAAACTAAAGGTGGGACGGATGAGACCGGAGGCCACTTGTGTCCAGTCGGGCCGCGCGAGAAAGGCCGACACGATGTAGCCGAGAAACACGAGAGACATCAGCAGGAAAGCGCGTTCAACTCGCTGATACGATCCCTTAACCACCAACCACCAGATCGTGATTGCGGACAGCGGTACCGAAAGAAACCGGGGCACACCGAGCAACTCGGTAGCCGCAGCAATTCCAACAAACTCTGAAATGGTTACGCCGGCGTTAGCAATCAGCAGGGCCAGCATCACCAGTGCGGTCCAGCGCACGCCAAATTGTTCGCGGATTAGATCGGACAGTCCCTTGCCGGTGACTGCACCCATGCGGGCACACATTTCCTGGACCAACCCGAGACTAATTGTGATGGGAATAAGGACCCAGAGGAGGCGGTATCCTTGTTCGGCGCCTACTGAAGCAAACGTTGCAATTCCACCAGCATCATTTCCGGCGCTGGCCGCGATCATTCCTGGCCCAAGAATCGCGAGATAGCCGAGCATTCGACGTCGCGTAGAGATACCCCGGACGCCGCGTCTGCTTAGCAGACGTCGTCCTGCTCGCTTCACCGCTTCTTTCGGGGCCGCCACTTGGAGGTTCTCCGTCAGTCATCTCTCTTGGTTGTTTGCCAGTTAGCCTATGAATTTTGGCAGACGCTGCCGCCAGTCTTTCGGCAATAGAATTTCCATTGCGTCGTCCACAGTTATGATTCCCAGAATGTCACCCGCTTCATCGACTACTGGAAGCGCAAGCAGGTTGTACTCAGCGATTCGCTGCGCCACTTCTTTTGCTGGCTCGTTTGGACCGGCCGTCTGAATATCGGTTCTCATCACTTCAGCAAGCGGCATTTCCTGGTCCGCCAGAATTAGGCTTCTTAATGCGATCACGCCCACCAAACTCCATGATCCCTCACCTTCGACCACATAGAGGTAATAGATCATGTTTGGCGTCTCCGCCATTTCGCGGAGGCGGGCAAGCGCCGCACCTGCCGTCAAATCACGAGGCAGCGTTACAAACTCAGTGGTCATTAAGCCGCCTGCCGTGTCGTCTTCGTAAGGTAATAGTTCGGCAACGTCGGCCTGCTCCTGGTCGTCCATCAAACCCAGGAGCTCTTCCGCTTTCTCTTCCGGCAGGTCACCGAGTACATCCGCCGCTTCATCAGGCGACATCCATTCCAGAATGTCTGCTGCGCGCTCCTCATCCATGTCGCCAATGATGCGAACTTGTCTCTCCGCAGGCATTTCTTCAAGTGTTTCGGCCGCGGTCTCGTCATCGAGAGACTCAACGACCTCTGATCCATGATGGTAAGAAAGTGCCTCGGCCAAGCGCGCAATCTCGACCGGATGCAGACGCGCAAGTTTGCCGCTGGATGATTTCAACTGGACCGTGGAGGCGTCGGTGGCCAGGTATCCGACGTCGGACCAGTCCAGCACCTCAACCGCCTTTTTACTTCCGATTAAACCCGCTGGCGCTAACCGTCTCCACAAGCCCTGGAGACTTACGTCGGCGCCGGTGACACGCCAGTCTCCGCCTGCTTCGATTAGTTGCACGTCGTTCACCCGCACCACGCGTTTTCCGTCGACGTCGATCAACTGCTTGTCGAGTACGTCCTTCGCGAGCAGCACTTCACTTTCGCGTCGCACGAACGGGCGGAGATCGAGGATGTCGGAATTGAGCCGGACGCCACGATCGCTGAGGTCGGTTATGCGCCATCGCGACAGGAAAAAATCGCGCCGGCGGTATCGCGCCACCACGCCAGTTACCGGAGGATGATCATGCTCACCGAGACGCACAATGACGTCTTTGATCGTGGCCACACGTTCACCTTCGAGATCGCGGATGGGGCGACCCAACACTTGCGATAGGTAGAGCATTGTCTATTCACCTGCGGTTCAGTCGGCGAATCATAGCACGCAGGTTTGCGTGGGCAGTATTTGAATTTTGGTAAATCGGCGGCTAGTTAAGGAGGCCGCGACGCTTCAGTTCCGCGAGGGCGATTTCCATTGCGCGGTCGCGCTTTTCGTATAGATGCGTACGCTCGACAGCCACAATGGTGTCAGGCTTGATGCCTTGTTTTTCGAGGCGATCGGCGGTGGCTGTTTGATAGTCCATTTCGCTGACGTCGAGTATGCCGCCGTCGGGCAGAGTGTGCCTTTGGCGAATGGCGAGAACGCAGCCACAAGTCTCCGTGCCGATGATGCGCGCCCGGCCCGCCGACTTAAACGCGGCGATAAATATCTCAGCCGCACTCGAAGTGCGCTCGCTGGAAAGTATGATCACCGGAACGCGTGTTTGTTCGATCATCTGGGCAATGAAGGGAGACTTCGTACGGGTGGCAATTGAGTAAGAGTAACCAAAACGATCGGTAAACTGGCCCATGTTCAAACCGCTCGTCAAAAAAGATGAAGCAACGTCAATCATTGCCTCTGCGTCGCCGCCGCCGTTACGACGAAAATCGAGAATCAGCGCCCGCGCCCCGCGTAAGTCCTTTCTCAAGGCGCTGGTAAGGGCTTCGGCGACATTTCTGGTAAAGGCGTCCATCTCGACAACTCCAACACCTCCGTTCACGCGCGTGCGAACGCCTAATTCGCGTTGCTGCCAGTACCTCTGAAACCTGCCTCCCTTAACTTTGTTGTCGCGAGTTCTCCAGGTGAGCTCGACAGTTGATGAGGGGCGGCCATCCAATACTGACGAGAAGGCACGCATCCGAGACGCGCCAGTTGACGACGCAATCGAGTTTCCCAATCGCCGCTCAATGACCGTTAGAGCAGGTTGCTTGTCTACAGTCTCGATGACATCTCCAATCCGAATTCCGGCGCGATGCGGAGCTGAACCGGGTTCGACTTGGACGACCACGGGGGCACCGCCAACCTCACTCACTGAAATTCCGATCGTGATAAATCGGGGTCGCCACCAATCAAATCTTTCTTCGGGTGCGAAGACGCGAGTGTGAGAGTCGTTCAGCGACGCGATCATTCGACGCAGCACGGAATAGAGTTCCTGATTAGTTGCGGCCTTTGCTGCCAGATCTCTGTAGTTGGTCCGCTGTGCTTGCCAATCAAGTCCCTGGAAATTTCGATCGTAGTATCTTTGGTTAATCGTCGACCACACGTCATCAAACACTGCCAGCCGTTCTTCGCGTGTGGCCGGATTTGTTTCGGCGGCAACTGGTCCAAAATTTTTCGACAGGACAGTTGCGCAGGCAAACGCTAGCGTGAGACAGACGCAAAGAAGATAGAGACGCGTGCGCGGAGTGGCTTTTGAGTGACCGGTTTCCATCACAAATGATTACCGCGGCGGTTTTCGAAAGTTGTAACGCAGCAGGACCCGCAGCGGAATCGAGACGCCGTTGCGCTTGGCGGGGAAGAAATGTAAACGCTTCACAGTTTCAATCGTTGATTCGTCAAGGCCAAAACCGGCCCACCGCGCTATCTCAACGCGTTTTACTTCACCCTCTTCGTCTAGATCCACAAGCACGTCAACTGTGGCTTCGGCTTCGGCCTTTGCCGCGCTCTCAGGATAGGCAGGGGTGAATCGACGGTAGGGCCGCGGCAAGCTTAGCCCTTCGGCCTCGGCGACCTTCTCGTCGTCAGGTGCTTCGTCGATTACCGGTACCGCAGTCGTATGCGACAACTCACGCTGCTCACGTTCTAATCGATGTGCTTGTTCTACCATCTGAGTAAGTTGATCTCGAATCTCTGCACCGGTGAGTCGCGCCATAAGTGCTGTCTCCGCAGCGCCAGCCGTTGGGGCTTCGTAGACCGGACGCGCCCATGTGATTAGTCGTCCTGTACGCGAACTTACCAGGAACAAGGACGCGTAGGATTCGAAGTAAACAGGACCCGCCGAGGGTGAGCGGCGTAGCGTCTGCGCGTCGCCCACCAGAAAGAAATCGCTTCCCAATACCGATCCGAGATGTCGTGCTTCGTCGAGCGAGAGGTTGATCGATCCGGCATAGCCTGCGCCGCGGGAGGCAGCTTGCGCCTGATCGTTATCCTGTACAGAGAAGTTTCGATAGCTCTTAAGGTTTTCGGCCAGTTTTTGTGACGCAAGCCGTCCGGTTGGCGTGTCACCAAAATCCAGAACAGCAACAGTTAACCGTCGTTCAGCCATCTGAGCCGAAACAGACGGCATGCCGCCCACCGTGATAACGGCGAATGATAGGGATAGCAAAATGAGGCACTTTGTGGTTAACACAGATCCAGACGAGTAAATTTTTAGATAGATGAAAGAGTGAGGCGGCTGGTTGTAATGTCCTTATTGTCTCTTCCACAACCGCTGCGACGGCACTCGTAGTGCGCGGTTAAATTTACTCGACGCGTTTTCCCACGCCACCACGGCAGTCAGCTCCACAATTTGATCTTCATCATAGTGGCGTTGCAACCGGGAGAAGAACTCGTCATCGACGTCCTTGCCTGTAATCGTCATCCGGTCGGCAAATTCGAGCGCAGCGCGTTCGGCATTGCCGTACAACGGGCTGGTTGCGTAATCATGCAGCGCGTCGATCTTCTCGTTCGGAACCCCAAGGCTGCTGCCGACCGCAGCGTTTATGTCTTGTCAAAACTCACACCCGTTCAGGAAAGCCACTCGCCGGTTCAACAGAGCCTTCAATTGGTCAGGAATCAACCCTGAAGCATCAATGCCCGACCACATCGCTCGGGCGCCGCGGAAAATTGAAGGACGGCGCGCATATAGAAGATGATTTAAGAGCGGCGCGCCCCATTTTTCCTGTTGCGCTTCCAGAACCTGCTTGACGTACCGTTCCGCGTTGTCTAAGTCGGCGTCGGGAATTCTCGCCATCTATCAATCTCCAACAGAACTTACAGGCTTGGCTCGAGCATCATCGTAAGAACGAGCGTGATAGAGGTCGTACACAGCCCTCTTGACTTCAGATGGAAAACAGACGCGGTGAAGTTCATACCCACGTTGCAGCCCACGGACGGCGTCACTAACTTCGCTGATTTCCCTGATTTGCGGACGAGCATATCCATCTTCAACGTAGATGAGACTCTTCGGTTCTGCACCAGCGGCGGTGTAGTAGTTGTAATAGGGAACGTCGCTGGCGCGGTCCTCTATGAAGTAATAGTCAGGATCGAAACCCGCGTTCCGAACGCATTCGCGGGCCGCGGACAAAAAGGCCGGCCGTTCGTCTACCGGCATGTCCAGATCTATGGCTTTGAAGAGCCGCCGGCCTGTGAACTTGCGACTCAAATCCGAAAGGATTGGATCAGACGCTCGTTGCCATTGCTTAACGTGAAACAGAACATCTGAGTCGTCCACCTCGAGATGTTCCATTATCGACAATCTGTTTCTGCGCAGCACTTTTTCAAAGGCAGTGTCGGGTGCATACCAAACGGCTTCGCCTGTTTCGAGAAGTGTTAAGGCCCGACGCAGTATCGACTTCAACACCGCTTCGGCCGAACGCAAGGTGCGATGAAAATACACTTGTCGAAACATGTAGTAACGCGCCTGCAGATATTCCTCAACGGCGTAGAGGCCTCGCGCGGCGACGTAGATTCGATCGTTGGCCTCATCAATCGCAAGCGCGTTTATGATCCACTCGAGATCGTAAATGCCATACTTCGCACCGGTCATGAGTGAGTCGCGCAACAGATAGTCCATGCGGTCGACGTCGAGTTGCGAGGAGACCAGTTGGCCCAGAGCGGCAGGCTGAAAAGTGCCCTCAATGATTGCGGCTACCTTCTGCGGCATTGATGAAGAGTACGAGCGGAGCAGTTGTCCGATCTCTGTCTCCTCGCTTAACACCACGTCGACTGTGCACTTTTCATGACGGAACCCCAAAACTTTTTCCATCACATGCGAAAACGAACCATGGCCCACATCGTGAAGTAGTGCGGCAGCACGCGCGGCGGTGCGGTCCTGCGCATCCAGGTGGTGCTTCTCGCTGAGCCGGTACAGCACGCGACTCATCAAGTGGAACGCGCCCAACGAATGGGTGAAGCGAGAATGCTCTGCACCCTGGTAAGTGTAGAGTCCCAGGCCAAGTTGTTTGATGCGTCGCAGTCGTTGAAACTCGCGCGAGTCGATTAAGCGCATCATCAGTTCACCTTCGTCCGTATCGGTACGAAGGTGAATGATGTTATGGACCGGATCTCGATATATGCGTTCAGTCACGATTGTTGAATTGTCGATGTCGAAGTTTATCACGCGTGACGTGTTCGGCTGTTTTGTAATCAACGTTATTGTGCGGGGCGATGAGAACCTGGATTGCGCAGCATGGACGCCACATAACTGTCAATGCCTGGTGGAGCTTAAGCGTCATTTGCTATAACCATCACTGATAGTCAGGTTGTCCACGAAGACAGCGGTTACAAACTGCGGTTGTGATTTATGGATAGTTCCCATTTTTTTGGATAAGGGAGGGTGTTGCGGGACGGGTCGGGTCATGGCTAAGTGGTTGATACTTCTATGATTTGTTTGGATACACCCTATGGGCATAAGACTTGCAAAATTAGCCTCAGAATTTATGCGTTTTTTTCCCGAGTCAAATAGCAAAACTGCTAAGCCGCCCATTCCGAAGAGCTTCAGCCCGTCGGTTTTTGGGGTTAACGCGCCTGGCAGCACAAGAGGAATCACTAAAAAGAAAGGATCGTTTAGCATGAAAAACAGCATGCGCTTTATCGTCCTGTCGCTGTTTGTTCTGTGCGTTTCGTTTACCGCGTTTGCACAGACTTCAACGACAGGCTCAATCGAAGGAACGGTAGTCGACGTCAATGGCGCCGCCGTTCCGGGCGTTACCGTTACTGCGACCCGCGAGGGCGGTCGCACTGCCAGCGCAACATCGGAGGCCGACGGTACGTTCCGACTCCAGCAGCTCGAACCGGGCCAGTACACCGTCACCGTCGCCGCCTCACAGGGGTTTGGCGCGTTCGAACGGACCAACGTTCCGGTGAGTCTCTCATCGGTATCAACTCTCGTTGTACAGCTCACGCCAGCCGGAGCCACCGCTACCGTCGACGTGACTGCCGGTGCTCCGACAGTTGACGTTACACAAAACACGACGGGAACAAATGTGTCGACAGAGCAGTTTTCGAACTTCCCAACTCAGCGGACAGTTCAATCGCTCTACACGATCGCACCGACAGTCACTCGCTCTGGTTTGAGAGACTCCTCCGGTCGCGACCGCGACCCATCTGTTGCCGGTTCATCTGGTCCTGAGAACAACTACATTCTCGACGGCGTTAACGTTTCCGACCCAGCCTTCGGTGGATCGGGCGCGAACCTGCCATTCGAGTTTGTGCAGGAGATCGAGATCAAAACTGGCGCCTACGGTGCCGAGTATGGCAAGGCCACCGGCGGTATTTTTAACGTCGTAACGAAGAGCGGCTCCAACGAGATTCGTGGAGACGCGTTCGCTTACTTCACCGCCAAGAGTTTTGTTCGCGAAGTAAAGACCAGCGCAATTCCGTTCACGGGCGCTGCGCCAAACGGCTTCAGCGAAATCGACGCCGGTTTTGACATCGGTGGTCCAATCATCAAAGACAAACTCTTTTTCTTTGGCGCCTTCAACCCGCAACGACGTGAGAACTTTTTCCTGACTCAAACGTTCCTTCAGGAAGTTAGCAACAAAGTTACAACTCCGTTCTGGGCAGCCAAATTGACCCTGGTGGCAAACCAGGATCACACGCTCACGTTCTCGCACTTCGCGGATTACACCAAGCAGGAAGGACATTTGTTTGGGTTCTCTGGTTTTGGCGCGAACCTCGCGAGCTTCCGTGGAACGACGGAGACCGGTGGAACGAATTACGCCCTCCGACTCAACTCCACGATTCGGCCGAACTGGATCGCTGAGATCGCGGGCGGATTGCACTTCCAGCGCGCAAACACTCTTCCGGAACTCGACCAAACGCTCGTAACCGACCGTTTTGCGATTCTCCGTGGTGGAGCTGTTTTGACTCCGGTTGAAACAACCGTGGTCTCCGGCGGGCTTCGTCTCGCGTACGTAGAGGGATCCGGCGGCACCGTACAACGAAACTTCGTTCGTGGCGGTTTCGGCTTGAAGTCGGAACAGGATCGCGACCGTCGTGAACTGTCATTCCGCTTCCAGAACATCTTTGGACGGAACACACTCAAGTATGGTCTCGAACTGAACCAGAACCTTTACAACATCAATACAACTTCAACTGGTCCAGGGCTGAATTTCGGCTCAGGCAACCCAATCAATCCGCACCGGATTGAGAACCGCTTTGCGATCTGTTCGCGTTCAGGCGCGACGATCACCTGCACCACTGATTCCCGCAGGGATCGCGTCAACGCGATCATCGCGGCTGGTCAGGGCCCGGCAGGCGTCACCAGCGCAGTTACTGGTGCGGTTGCCTTCAATCCAACAAACCCGTTCCTGCTGCTCGACGTGGTTCGCGCTCGTGACTTCAGTCTCAACACGAATGGCGAAGCCATCAAAACGAACACCGAGAGCTTCTACATTCAGGATGACATCAAAGTTCACCGGAATGTGCAGGTTAACCTTGGTCTGCGTTGGGATTACCAGCAGGCATATTCTTCCAACGACGTCTCATATCTGACCCTGAACGACTTCATCAGCAACATGCAGCCGCGCGTCGGTTTGAGCTGGGATTTCACCGGGGAAGGCCGCGGCAAGTTCTTTATGAACTATGCTCGTTACGTTGAGACGCCAATACCCCTCGACGTCAACGTGCGTGCCTCAGGCGGAGATATTCAGAACGATTACCACCTGAATGTCAGCCGCTTGAATGGCGCCGCCGGTGCTGTCGATATCGGCAACTTTGGCAACCTGGGCAACCACGCAACACCGTTCGATCCAGGCCTTAAGCCGCAATCGGTAAACGAGTGGACCGCCGGCCTCGAGTTCTCGCCGTCGGGCATGCGTGATCTGGCACTGGGCTTCCGCGGTATCTACCGTGCCCAGGATGAAGTCATCGAAGACGGTTCGTTCGACGATGGCACCACCTACTTCCTGTTCAATCCAGGCCGCATGGGTCCTGGAACAACAGAACAGTTGGCTTGCGACACCCCAGGCATCGGTTGCTTTGGACCCGCTCGCCGTTACTATCGCGCATTGGAGGTTTCGGCAACGAAGCGTTTCTCGAACAACTATCAGTTCATCGCTTCCTACGTTTTCTCCAGCCTGATTGGTAACTACGAAGGTCTGTTCCGTAACGACAACGGCCAGTCTGACCCGAACATCACCAGCTTGTTCGATCTGGTCAGCTTGCTGAATGGTCTCTACGGGCGCCTGCCGAACGATCGCCCACATCAGTTCAAGTTCGATGGCAGCTATAAGTGGCCAATGGGCTTGCTGACGAGCGCATCATTCAGAGCACAGTCGGGCATTCCGTTCAACCAGCTGATTCCGCACTTCCTCTATGGCGACAATGAGGGCTTCGGAGTTCCGCGTGGCACGGCAGTCAACCCGCTGACAGGCAGCAGCCGAACACCGACCACTTACAATCTGGATCTCGGTGCTTACTATCCGATCCAGTTTAGTGAGAATCGCCAACTGCGATTGCAGGTCGACTGGTTCAACGTCTTCAACAACCAACGGGCTATCCGTGAGGATGAGACGTTCGAAATCAACAGCGGCGCGCCGGGCATTCCGCCGGTTCCCAACCCGTTCTACGGCACTGGCACGATCTTCCAGTTCCCGTCGGCGTTGCGCCTCGGTGTGAAATTCCAGTTCTAACACTGGTTCCTGAAAACGCCTTTGGGCGTTAACAGGACTTTTGCGGGAGGCGTAAGTAATTACGCCTCCCGTTTGTTTTGTTATAATCTCCAGCCAATCCAATCAGTTCTTCTAAAAGGATCCTCCAAGGCAGTTGTTATCGCCGTCACGAAGGAGTATCAAGATGAGGCTTCCCAATAATCACCCGCGTTTGCGGTCCGCTTACTTTTCTTACCTCCCGACTTTCATTTTATTGATTTGCGCGGCCACGATCTCTTACGGCCAGGTTGGCGGCATTGAGTCAACCGGCACCGGCGGCCGGCATTCTATTAAAGGACGGGTAGTGTTTCCTTCCGGCCAGCGTGCGGATGTCCGGTTGCCGGTTCGGCTAGAGAGTACTTCCGGGGGCGATATTTCCGTAATGTCCGACATGAACGGTTCTTTCAGTTTCCAATCGTTAAGGCCAGGAAATTACGCAGTTGTGGTCGATGGAGGTGAGTTTTACGAGAGTGCCCGCGAATCTGTCTTCATCGAACCTGCCACAGTTTCAACACGACGCTCTCCAGGTGCAATTATTCCGCTCTCAAGACCTTTTACTGTCCAGATTTACTTGAGGGCTAAGAAGTCGTCTACCGTTACCAAGACCGGAGTTCTTGATGCGAACCTGGCAGCGTTACCGGCTAAAGCGGTGGAGCACTACCAGCAGGCGCTCGCGTTAAACGCGCAGGGCAACAGTCAAGAGGCTATCGAACAATTGAAACTAGCGGTTGCTGTTCATCCGCAATTTGGGTTAGCGCTTAATGCACTAGGCGTTCAGTATTTGAAGATTGGACAGCTCGAAAAAAGCGCGGATGTACTCAAAAACGCGGTATCTATTTCGCCGGATGCATTCGAGCCCAGGATTAATTATGGCGTAGTCTTACTTAATCAACGAAAGTATGCCGAATCCGAAGAACAGCTGCAGCAAGCCGTGAAGAAGAACAATTCTTCTGTCACCGCACACCTTTACCTAGGAATCGCCCTCATCCATCTCAAACGATACCAGGATGCAGAAGCAGCCTTACAAAAGTCTATCGCCCTGGGCGGAAACAAAGTCGGTCAAGCACACTATTATCTTGGTGGTCTTTATTGGCGCGCGGGTGAGTACAAACGTGCGGCCGATGAACTTGAGCAGTATCTTAACGTGGAACCCAAAGCGTCCAACGCTGAGAAGGTGCGAGCCACAATAAAAGATTTGCGCATGAAGAGTTAGTCGGCGGGTGGGCTCGTGGTCAACTCACGTTGAAATCAAGTAAGTGCCCCAGTTTGTCCTTTTTAGTCCTGAGGTAGTGCTCGGCCTTGTCTGTCGACTCCACTTGGATTGACACCCGCTCGACGATTTTTAGCCCCGCTTCTTCCAGCGCCTGAAGCTTCAGAGGATTATTAGAAATCACTTTTACGCGGCACAATCCCAGGTCAAACAAGATCTCTGCGCATTGTTTGTAGTTGCGCAGGTCGACGGCTAAACCCAATTGCTCATTTGCCTCAACCGTATCCGCCCCTTCATCCTGCAAAGCATAGGCCCGGATCTTATTAAGGATTCCAATACCGCGACCTTCCTGCTGCTGATAGACAATGGCGCCGCGCCCCTCGGCCTCAATCATCTTCATCGTTTCATGTAGTTGTGGCCCACAATCACATTTTGTGGATCCAAAAACGTCGCCAGTGAGACATTGGGAGTGAATTCGTACGAGCGTAGGGCGATCGCGCCTGAACTCACCCTTGAACAGCGCGACAAATTCTTCGTCGCTTGTTAAGGATCTATAGCCGGCGATCTTAAAGTCTCCCCATTCAGTCGGCAGCGTAGCAACGGCGACTCTTTCCACGGAAAGAGTTCCAATTGCCTCTGCACAGCCTGTGGACGATTCGTCCTTCACAGAAACTCCTTTTCAGTGCGTCGAGAGCGGTTCCTTTGCTGCGATTTTATCCAACAACCACCTCAAGCGCCACACGGCTGCCTTTCAACAAGCGCTCCACGGGCACAATCAAATAAATTGCTACGGTATGTTGTGCGCGATAAGATACGCGACGTTTGCTCAATTTGTTAGTAATCGTGAGATTCGAGCAAGTACTCCTGGTCCAGACATGCCCAGCAAAATGGTCGGAGCGGATGGGTCGAGACCTACAGAATTAGGCCCTGACGCGAAAGACAAGAAACGGCAAAAGGAACGACGTCCTGCGTTGGTTTCACTTCGCGGTGAGCTGATGGCGGTTCCGATACCGCTGGAGCGCGATCGGGTCATCATTGGCCGCGCACTGGAAGCCGATGTCCGGCTGAATGATTTTCGCGCCTCACGCCTGCATGCCCGGATCACTACTGAAACTGACCCAAACTCTACCGCGACCACTTATCACATTAAGGATCTGGGTTCTACCAACGGAACACTCGTCAACGGGGAGGCCGTAACTGAGTCAGTCTTGAGCGACGGTGACAAAATCGAAATCGGCGAACACTTGTTTCGCTTCGACATGCTCGACGAGATAGACCGCGAGTTTCAACAACAGATCCATCGACTGCTCGCGCACGATGAGTTGACAGGCCTACTGACCAGCAAGTCGTTCTTCTCGGAGCTCCGTCGAGAGGCAGCCCGTGCCGAAGGCGAGTCGCTCCCCTTCTGTGTATTGATGATGGATTTGGATCACTTTAAGGATGTCAACGATACGTACGGCCACTTAGTTGGAAGTAAGACTTTGGAGGAGACCGGTCAAATTATTAAAACGGCCCTCCGCGCCGGCGATGTGGCAGCACGTTTCGGGGGTGAAGAGTTTGCCGCTTTCCTGCTGGACGCGAATTACGCTCAGGGGCTGGTAGCTGCGGAGAGAGTTAGGCTGGCTGTAGCCGAACATGAGTTTTCCGCGAGCCGCCTTGGTTCCCCGGACGCCCCGGCCACCCACAAAATCACCATCAGTATTGGTGTGGCGGCTTATCCTGACGACGCGAAGGATCCGATTGAACTGGTTGAGCTGGCGGACTCAGCGCTGTACCGCGCGAAACGTAGTGGTCGTAATCGTAGTTGCACTTATCGTCCTTCCCTGGCTGTCACCGAACAGATCCTACCTCCTCGCCGGAAAACATAAGTTGCCGCGCTTTATGAAACGCCAGACACACTGAGGCGTGTATAACGTCCAGCAGCGTCGCCGGTTGCACGCGCCGAATTGACCCGTGTATGCTTCCGGCATCCGTCTTCCCTAACTAACCGGATATATCTCAGTGACTACAAAGCTCAACTTAGCAAGTAAGCCATTCACGAACCGGGCCTTACCCTGGATTGTGTCGGCTGTCATCATTTTCGTGTCGCTTGTCAGTCTCGTCTTTATTCTTCGTGCCACCAACAACGCGAAAACCCAGGCCGCGGCAGTTCAAAAAGACATTAATGAACTTGGACAGCAGGAGCTCGCATTACGTAAACAGGCAGAAGCGGTTCGCCAGTCTTTGACCGCCGAGCAAAAACAGACTTTGGCGGCAGCGCATGCGCTGGTTGATCGCAAGCAGTTTTCATGGTCCCGCTTGTTTGCGGATCTTGAGGCGGCGCTACCAGGAAACGTTCGCGTTAAACGCATAGCCGTGCGGGGCGTATCCACAAAGGGCAGTCAAACACTGGCAGAGTTGGAGCTCGCAGTCGTGGCAAAGAGTCCGGACGTGGTCACTGAAATGATTTCCGGGATGGACAGAGGTGGAGTTTTTCGTGCGGAGTTGCGGTCGCAGAACGCGCTGAGGGGCAGGGGAGAGTCTGGCTCAGAGTATGAGCTGCTCGTGATTTATATGCCGCGCGCTGGTGCACCCGTTGCGACTGCACCCATAGCATCGGTCGCGCCAAACGAAGCGGCGGCAGGAGGTAATCAATGAGTGACGCTACGCCTCCAGCACCGACCAGGCGGAAACGATTCGACGTTCGGATCGATAAGCTTAGAAGGACAAGTAAAAACGGTCCGGTGGGGCCTGCAGAGTTAATCGCGCTGGCTGGAAGTATCCTCATTCTGATCCTGGTAGTGGTGGCCTATCTTTATTTCCTGGTGCCTGCACGCATGCGTTTGGAACGCGCACAGCTGGAGCGCGCCCGTTTGCAAAACCAATTACGGACGTCGGAGGACACTGTTCAGAAGGGGTTGAGCACAGAGGCCATCGTTCAAGACATTACTGAGAGTCTCGACGCATTTGAGAGTGGAGGATTATCGACGGCGGACCGTGGACGGATGGATATCTACGACTCTCTGAATCAACTAATGAGAAAGAACGGACTACGCAATACTTCAGGCCCAACCTATACACCTCTGGATCCGACCGGGACAAAGACCGAAACGGGTGGTGCCAAAGCTACCAGCTCCAAATGGCAGAGTATTTATCCAGGTATTGCAATAAGCGTTACGGTTGAGGGTCAGTATCACAATCTGAGACGTTTTATTCGCGAGATTGAAACAAGCAAGCAGTTTGTCGTCATCAATATGGTTGAGTTAGAGCGCGCGACTGAGGGAAACACAGCAGCAGGTGCCGATGCAGGCGCTGGTTCGCGCGTATCTCCGGTGAGCTTACGCCTGGATATGGCTACCTATTTCCAAAGACGTGCCGTTGCGTCATCACCAGAACCAATCGCAAATTAGATTTATGCAGTTAAGCGACATCAACAATCCGGCTGAACGCAAGAAGCTTTTCTGGGCTGGAGGTCTCGGCCTTTTGGCGCTCGTGCTGCTTTGGTGGACTTTCATTGGTTTTGGTAGTTCAACCCCAACGCCTCAGCGACCGATTGCTGTGGCGACACCGCGACCAACGCCTCCTCCGACACAAACCTCCGCAGTAGCATTACCGGTTGAGACTACGGAGGACTTCCACCCACTCAGCTACCCGGTTTCTATTCCGGCTGTCGCCGAAGCTCGCCGCAATATCTTTGTTTACTATGAACCCCCGCCTCCGGCTGTGAAGCCGTTGCCGAGTCCCACGCCCGTGCCTTCACCCCCGCTTTTGTTAGCGAACGTTTCACCGGGGAACGTCTATGCGCGGACTGCGGATTTTACGCTTGAGGTAACTGGCGACAAGTTTACGCCACAAGTCCGGATATATATCGACAACACGGAATTACCGACGAGATACCGCGGGCCCCAACAGCTCTCCGCGACCGTTCCAGCGTCCATGATATCCAGTCCGGGTTCACGTCAGATTTCAGTGAAGTCTCCAGACGGCACACTTTATTCGAACCCGGTCGGGCTGAGTATCGCCCCACCGCCCACTCCAAACTATTCATACATTGGAATCATCGGAAGCCCGCGCTACGTTGACATCGCAATTTTGCAAGACAAGAACAACCGCGAACTCCTCAACGTGCAACGTGGTGATTTGCTCGGGGGCAGGTTCAGAATAACAAGCATCTCGGAAAAGGAACTCGTAGTAAGCGACGTAACCCTGAAGATCAAGCACACGATCCCGTTCACTGCTCAGGGTGATCGCGGCACTCCGATGCAGCGGCCAACCCCAAGAATTGAGTCAGATGACGATGACCCGTAAGCCTGGACCACACCACAATATATTGACACGCGCTGGTGTGGTATCTGGCGCTGCCTCACGGGCGGTCAAGCCATGCAGAGGACGGCGTGAGGATGGTTATACGCTGGTGGCGTTACTTGCCATGATGACCGTGGTGGCACTCTTTGCCATGGCTGCTGCCCCGTCTATCCGGCAACTAGCATTGCGCGAGCGAGAAGCAGAAACAATTTTTCGTGGTGAACAAGTAGCTGATGCGATCCGATCTTACTACTCCGTTCAGCAGCGACGGGTGGGCAACGGCGATGCAGCTCTGCCGACATCGATAGACCAACTACTAGAAGGTTTACCGGCGGGAACAAGGAAGCGTCAGATTCTTAGACCATCAGCCGCGCGAGATCTGCTTTCTGAATCTGGAGAGTGGCGTTTAGTGCGACCACGCTCACTTGAAATTTCCGATTTCGTTCAAGCTCTAATGTTGTATGCCGAGAACGTCCGGCCGCCAACCAACGACCCGCAACTCAAGCAGGTAGAACAACATATGGCTCCGATGGTGCTCCCTACATTGGGCATTGCTACGAGTTCATCGGGCTCATCAATCGGTGACACTTCAAGTGGTCCATTCATTGGTGTTGCCAGTGAAAGCAGTGCCGAGTCAGTAATGTACTACTATGGCATTGGCCGTCATCGCGAGTGGATCTTCACTCCATTATTTCGTTAACCAAAACCTCTCGACGTGTCGCATCACATCATCTTTCCCGCGCGACACAGTTTTTCTTCAGCATGGTCCTTCTTGTCTACTCGGAAAGACGACAAGTCATGATCTCTCCGTCTTCGCGATGATTGATCCCTTCTAGCTTCAAGTCACTAAACGCGATCTCACTGTTGCAAAGTGGCACGAAAAATATTTTTCATCGCGTAATAATTTGTTGACATCTTCGTCGTTTGCGTTTATATAGCAAGATGTTGTGCGCCGTTTACTCTAGCCCACAAGAGAAAAGTAAGCACAGTATCTTGTGGTCAGTCAGAAGAAACAAAATCTGAAAAGAAGGAGCAACTAAAGAATGGCAACTAAAAAAGGTGGAAAGAAGAAGGCAGCGAAGAAGGCCGGCGGAAAGAAGAAAGCAGCAAAGAAAGCCGCAAAGAAGAGATAGTTCGAGCCAGCAGGTTTCAACAACAACCCTCCACTGGCGCACAAATAATCCTGAGGCCAGCATGGCCTTTCAAAAGGAACGACGAGGACTTCAACAGAATTCGTCGTTCCTTTTGTATTTAACTTTCACTTTTCGGCAATGCGATCTGATTTAACTACTCGATGATTCAAGTTGCATTAGTGGAACCTGAGATCCCTCCCAACACAGGTAACATCGCTCGCCTGTGTGCTGCCAACAGAGTGCCATTGCATATTGTTGGCGCGACCGGCTTCCGGCTCGATGATCGGGCGGTTCGCCGAGCCGGCCTCGACTATTGGCCTGAGGTTCAACTGGAACGTCACACCGACATATCCATCCTTCATCAATCTTTGCCTTCCGCCCGGTTCCTATATTTCAGCACCAGGGGGGAGCTGAGCTACCTCGATTGGGCTTTCAGCACAGAAGATTGCCTTATTTTCGGCCGCGAAACCCGTGGCCTGCCTGAAAGCCTCCTGCACGCTAACTGGGAACGCTGCCTTACTATACCTATGCTCAATCCGAACGTTCGTAGTCTCAATTTGGCCACCGCTGTTGGCGTTGTTTTGTACGAAGCCCTGCGACAGACCGGTGCTTTTTCTACGAACGCTTAAACTCTTCGAGCAACCTCATTACAGACTTTCGTTATCAGGTGTTAACATCTCTGGTTTCAGTTTTGAAGCCGAATTGCAGCAGTCTGATCTGTATATACGATATGACCGAGGAAAGAAAAGATATTCGAAACGTGGCGATCATCGCCCACGTCGATCACGGAAAAACCACACTCGTAGACGCGATGCTGCGTCAATCGGGAACCTTTCGGGACAACGAACAAGTGCGTGACCGGGTCATGGACTCGATGGATCTCGAACGCGAGCGTGGGATCACCATCATGGCGAAGAATACGTCCGTCCGTTTCGGGGATGTGAAGATCAATATTGTCGACACACCTGGCCACGCTGATTTCGGCGGCGAAGTCGAGCGTGTTCTCAAGATGGTAGACGGTGTCATGTTACTGGTTGATGCCGCGGAAGGCTGTCTTCCGCAAACCAGGTTCGTTCTGCGGAAGGCGCTCGAAGCCAGACTGCCTGCGATCGCAGTTGTAAATAAGATCGACCGGCAGGACGCGCGACCGGAAGAAGTAGTTAACGAAATCTACGAGCTGTTCCTGGATCTGGACGCAACCGACGACCAGATTGAGTTTCCAATCTTGTATTCAGTCTCACGTGAGGGCACCGCGAAACGCGAGCTCAGTGAGGAGTCTAAAAATCTACGGCCGTTGTTCGATCAGATTGTGAAGACGATCCCCGCGCCCAGAGCTTTGAGAAATGACACCCTGCAACTACTGGTTGCGAACCTTGATTACAGCGAGTATGTAGGCCGGCTTGCTATCGGACGAATCTTCTCGGGCGAGATTGCCATCGGGGATCAGGTGGCTGTCGCTAAGAGCGATGGCTCCTTGCGGAAGGTTAAGGTATCGCAGCTGTATGTTTTTGAGGGTTTGAAGCGTGAGCCGACGCAAAGCGCGGGATTTGGAGAAATTGTTGCGCTGGCCGGAATTGATAACATCGAGATTGGTGATTCAATTACTTCAGTGGATACACCACAACCGCTTCCTTCCATAGCCGTTGACGAGCCAACAATCTCGATGATCTTCGGAGTAAATAATTCTCCGTTCGCTGGTACGGAAGGCCGCTTCGTCACATCCAGACAGGTCAAAGAACGTCTCGATAAAGAGACATTAGGGAACGTAGCGATCAGAGTTGAAGAAACAGATTCGCCTGATCAATTCAAAGTGTCGGGCCGGGGCGAACTACAGTTATCCATCCTGATTGAGATGATGAGGCGCGAGGGTTACGAGTTACAGGTGTCCAAACCCGAAGCCATCACCCGTCAGGTTGACGGGCGGCTTCTCGAACCCGTCGAGCAGGTCGTCATCGACTGCCCGGAGGAGTTCATAGGAGTTGTCACCGAGGCAGTTGGGCGCCGTAAAGGTCAGATGACGAAGATGGTGAATCATGGGACGGGTAGAGTGCGGCTGGAGTTCGAAACCCCCTCTCGCGGTCTGATCGGTTTTCGTAATGAGTTTCTAACCGAGACCAAAGGGACCGGGTTGCTCAACACCCTATTTCTACGATGGGACGATTGGATGGGTCCACTGCGAGGCCGCCCTACTGGAGCACTCATAGCTGATCGTATGGGCGAAACAACGACTTACGCGCTCTACAACCTTCAAGAGCGCGGTGCTCTCTTTGTTCGACCTGGAACTAAGGTTTATGAAGGGATGGTCATAGGCGAGAACGCCCGGGTAGTGGATCTCGATGTGAATGCGATTAAAGAGAAGAAGCTCACCAATATGCGCGCGTCCACCGCAGACGAAGCTATGCGCCTGGTTCCACCCAAAGAGTTGTCACTGGAGCAGGCAATTGAGTTTATTGCTGACGATGAATTAGTAGAGGTAACTCCTCGGAGCGTACGTCTGCGGAAGCGAACTCTGCGGTCGAACGAAAGGCCGAAGAAAAAAGACAGCTAGCCCAAGGCGATGAATCTTTTTCTAAAGGCCCTCGACGGCACCCGGGTCTATCCACTTACTGACCGGTACATCTCCGGTCTCTCACATGAGCAGCAAGTACTGACACTCAGTTCATCCGGAGCTCGCGTCATTCAGTTACGCGAAAAGGAACTGGAGGCACGTGAGTTCTACGGTGAGGCGGCGGCTGCGATCCGTATCGCCCGTCAACGAGGGGTTCACATAATCGTCAACGATCGTGTCGACATCGCGCAGGCTCTAAAAGCAGATGGTGTCCACCTGGGACAAAGTGATTTACCCCCGACGGTGGCCCGCCAACTCCTCGGCAACGACGCTATCATTGGCGTTTCCACACACAACCTGGAGCAGGCAAAGCTCGCCGCGGAGATGCCTGTTGATTACGTCGCGCTGGGTCCTATTTTTCCTACGACCACCAAGCAATCATCCAATCCGCCGGTCGGGCCGGAAGGTGTGAGACAGGCACGCGAACTACTGGGCGATATACCTCTGGTGGCCATCGGTGGCATTACCGAGGCAACGGGCCGTCAGTTACTGGAGGCTGGGGCGACGGCACTGGCAGTAGTTACTGATTGCTGGAAACCCCACAATTCCGCTCCTGAAACACGTCGCCGGCTCTTCCAACTGTAAGTAACAACACATTTAGCTTGCGTTTAGCGATGTTTTGCGCGAGAATTTCTCCCCGCTGGGCGACGTTCCTACCGTCCCATACCCCCTTCAGCATCAACCCTACCCGGAGCCGATTCTTCATGAGTTTTTTCGACCTGCCCCCAATCATCGAGCGAATGCTGCTTGTTTCCGACAAGATCAGCGATCTCAATTTCTCCGTCGGTCAACTTCCTCAAGTTGAGGTAAACGGCAAACTGACGCCAGTCCAGCCGTTGGGGATGCAAAAGCTCACCCCGTATCAGACCGAAATAATTGCGATGGCGCTTCTGCAGGGGAACTCCGATGCGGCAGAACGTCTGGGGAAAACGGGCACGGCCGACCTCAGCTACTCGCTTCCTTCCCGGGCACGTTTTCGTGTGAATATTTTTCAACAACGCGGGGTCTATTCGATAGTGATGCGCGTGATCCCGACTGACATCCCCACCGTCAGGTCATTAGGTCTGCCTGAACAACTCGAGGAAATCGCGGAACTGCGAAACGGCCTAGTGCTGATGACCGGTCCCACCGGTTCAGGAAAGAGCTCCACTCAGGCTGCCATCATCGACATCATCAATGAGCGAAAGCATTACCACGTGGTGACGATCGAAGATCCCATTGAATACTTACACTCACACAAGAGCTCGACAATAAATCAGCGTGAAGTCGGACACGACACCAAGGATTTTCCATCGGCGCTGCGAGCGACACTTCGCCAGGCGCCCAAAGTGATTCTGATCGGCGAGATGCGTGATTTCGAAACCACTGAAATCGCATTGGAGGCTGCCGAGACAGGACACCTCGTGCTGTCGACGCTTCACACGATCGACGCTTCTAAAACGATCGACCGGATAATTGGTCTCTACCCAAAGAATGAAGAGGCGGTAATTCGAACTCGACTTGCGCAAACTTTCCGTTACATCGTATCGCAGAGGTTGATCCCTCGTGCTGATGGTCGAGGTCGAGTTGCGGCGGTAGAGATACTGCGCTCGAGTCCTCGCACGCGCGAATACATTGAAGCCGGAGAAGGCGAAGGTAAGTCTTTGCTGGACGCAATGCGTGACGGAAAGCTGGACGGCATGCAGGATTTCGATTCCGTGATCAAGCAATTGATCGAAGGCGGCGTGATAAGGCTTGAAGACGGGTTGACGTTCGCCACGAATCAAAACAATCTTCTCCTTCAGCTAAAGGGCGTTACTGCCGCTGATGAGTTCCTCAAACGTGGTTCGACGATTCCGATGACCGGCATGTCCGACTCCGGCTCGATGCTGAGCATGATCGAATAAACCAATCTACCTCCGAAACAACTACTATGATTATTGTTTGCCCAAAGTGTTCATCACGTCTCCAAGTAGACGAGATGAGAATCCCATCCAAGCCCTTCACCATTCGCTGTCCCAAATGCAATAGCAGCGTCGACGCAAACGGGACAACTGAGCAAACTGCAGTTTCAATTGGAGCGTCACCTTCATCTGAAAACCCGCGCACGGAGCCACAGAAGGCCGCCCCTCTCTTTGAACCTGAGATAGCACCTCCAGCCCCCAGTGCAGCCGACAAGTTCATGGAGTTGCTATCAACTTTGGTAAGTCAGCCTGGCAGCACTGGCGGTTACACCCCGTCTGCGCGTTCGTCCTGGAACCCACGAAAAGCTTTGGTTTGTGCAATGGAAGAGAACCGCGAATCCATTGCCCGAGGTCTTTCGGAGAATAACTATCAGGTGTTCGTTGCTGAAGACTCGAGACAAGCTGTTGAACGAATGCGCGAAAACCGTTTGGATCTGGTGATCCTTGACTCGCGCTTCGATCCTGTCGAACAGGGTTCAGTGTTTGTGACGCGCGAAGTTACTGTCTTGAGACCAGCACAACGTAGGCGACTTTTTTTCGTGTTGGTGTCTCCCACGCTTCGCACACTGGATGCGCACGCCGCCTTTCTCAACAACGTAAATGCAGTTGTGAATGTCAACGAACTGACCGAACTACCGAAACTAATCGAACAGCGGCTGCGAGAATTCAACGAGCTCTACACTGAGTTCAACACGGCCATGCACCTGCCGGCGTTGTAGTTCCATTCAACAATCTTGCGTGAATAGAGGGCCACCATTGGCCCTCTTTTTTTTGTCTGGGGTCTCAAAGCGACGAGTCTTTGAACACGCGAAGGCTGTCGCGGGCCTTCTGATTTTTGCTAAGCTATGCCGCCAATCCCAATTCCTTGCGGAGAAACCCCGTGGGTCTTAAAGGCTCCTCTGAAGATTCAAACCTTTCCCAGGCGACGCTTGCGGTTCACGCCGGTGAAGTGGCCGACCAACCCTTCGGCTCAGTAGTCTCGCCGGTATTTCACTCGGTGCCTTTCGCGTTCAGCAGTTTCGATGAAATGCGACGATATGCTCGGGGTGAGTTACCAGATGCGTTTTTCTATTCACGATATGGCAATCCGACAGTTGCCGAGGTCGAAAGAAAAATTGCCAGATTAGAAGGCGCTGAGGCTTGCGTTGTTACTTCTTCCGGATCAGCGGCAACGTTTTGTGCGCTGGCGGCACTATGTCGCGAAGGCGATGAAGTGATCGCGTGCGACTCGGTCTATGGCGGCACAGTCAAACTGCTGACAAACCTGTTCAATGGTTTCGGGATTCGGTCGCGCTTCATTTCCATCGACGACATTCCCAATCTGTCCGAAATAGCCGTAGAGACTACCCGGGCGTTCTGGTTTGAAACTCCTGCAAACCCATTAAATCGACTGGTTGATCTCGAAGTGGTTGCCGACGTTTGTCGTCAAGCGAACGTGTTCAGCCTGAGCGACAACACGTTCGCTTCGCCCGCGCTGCAGAACCCGATCAGTTTTGGAATCGACGGAGTGATGCATAGCGCCACGAAGTATCTTGGGGGCCATTCTGATTTAACTGCCGGAGCGATCGTTGGTGGGAAAGACTTTGTCGATCGGGTACGTAAGATCTCGATGATGGTGGGTACGACTCTCGACCCCGCTGCGGCGTATCTTCTTTCCAGAGGCATCAAGACTTTGGATTTGCGCGTTAAAACGAGCGGAGATAACGCACTTATGTTGGCCAAGGCCTTACGCGACCATCAACGCGTGGCTCGCGTTTATTATCCCGGTCTCGAAGATGATCCCGGCCATCAACTCGCCAAACGCCAGATGAAGGGCTTCGGCGGAGTAGTTGCTTTCGATGTTAGAGGCGGTGAAGCAGAAGTCGAGAAGCTATTTGATTCGCTGAGACTGGTGCGCACGGCTCCGTCGTTGGGCGGCGTTGAATCGCTCGCAAGCTACCCGCTTTACTCGTCCCACGCTGGTTTCACCGAGGACCAATTGCGCGCGGCCGGTGTCTCTGCTGCTACGGTGCGCATTGCCGTCGGCATTGAAGCTGCGCAGGACATCGTGGCCGATGTCACTCAGGCCCTCGATCAAATGTAGAAATGGAAATCAAACTACTGCTCACCTTAGACCTTCGGGAACAGGCTGCTCTTCAGGCTGCTCTAGTTACGCACGGCGCACCCGATGCCCTGGTTACGCTGGCGTTAACTGGCGCCTGCCGCATTTCTTCGGTTGAAGAGGCCCGACAACTTCGTAAATGGCTGGCCGAAGCACGCACGGCGGGTGAGACTGACTTCGCGTCGCTACACGTGATCGAGCGTGGGCTGGTCGAATTTGGCCTTTAGGCCGCAAGCGTTATGGGTGAAGTCCAACTCGGTTACGGAAGAAGCTCCTTATCTTTCACCTTCGACGAAAATCGTTGCGCCGTCCTCTCAGACAATCACGACCGCCTGCGACCTCTCACCGACATAGAAATGGGCGCCGCGCTGGATGCGCCTATCGCCGCTCCACCTCTCGACGAAATCTGTTCAGCATCTGATTCCGCATTGATCGTTGTCTCTGATGCTACTCGAGCCACCGCGAGCGCCCAGATCGTCAACCTGCTGGTGCGTCGACTTATTCAGTACGGTGTCCTTCCCGGCAACATAGCCATCATCTTCGCTACCGGCATTCATCGCCCGGTCACTGAGCGGGAGAAGGTCGAACTGCTCACACCATTCATCGCACAACGTGTTCGTATTCTGAATCACGACGCGAACGATCCAAAACAGATGGTGTCGTTAGGGACGACGGAACTTGGTACGCCGGTGGTACTGAACCGTGCACTCAAGGATTACTCAGTTGTAATCACCTCGGGTGCGGTTGGCTTCCATTACTTCGCTGGTTTCACTGGCGGACGGAAGTCGATTTGTCCCGGGTTGGCTTCTGCCAAAACAATTCAGGCCACACATATGTTGGCACTCGACTTCGAATCGGGCGGACGACGAAATGGGGTCGACACGGGAAAACTCTCCGGCAACCTTGTTCATGAAGAGTGTGAACGGATCGCGGCACTGGTTGCTCCCACTTTCAGCATTGTTACAGAGGTTGATGACCTAGGCCGGGCCGTGAAGATTTACTGTGGCCACTGGCAGAAATCTCACCAGCAGGCGTGTGAAGTTTATTTAGACACCCACTCTATACCGATTGAACAGCCCCGCGATCTGGTGGTGGTAAGTTGCGGCGGGTTGCCTTTCGACATCAATCTAATTCAAGCGCATAAAGCTCTCGACATGGCTGCCAAAGCTTGCCGTGAAAACGGAACGATCGTGTTGCTCGCTGAATGTGGTGATGGGCTCGGCCGTCCCGATTTCCTGAAGTGGTTTTCCGAAAATGATTCACAGGCGCTCGCACTTCGTCTGCGAAAAGAATACGAAGTCAACGGGCAAACCGCGTGGGCCCTGCTTTCCAAAACGGAACGTTACCGGGTACATCTGGTTTCAAGCTTGCACGACAATGACGTTCGATTAATGGGAATGCTTCCTTCGCATTCGATCGAGGATGTCGTAGCAACTGAACGGGCGGAAACTGGGTACATCATGCCTCGCGGGGCTGCAGTCCTGCCGCGGGTGCGGAGTTCGGATTGGGTTGCTCACGCACCGGCGGACGCCTAGAATCGACGCAACCTAGAGCGGAAAATTAGTTTCTTCAAAGGAGAAGTGATGCGAACTGTACTCTTAGGTCTGATTCTAATTGGGAGTGGTCTCGTATCGATGGCCCAGGAGCCCGCTACCAGCACCCGGGAAAGAGCGGTACCACTGACAACTCCGGCCACAGCACTGGATGGCAACGGGGTCGCCGCTCTTGGGGCAACGCTTAAAACCACAGCACTCCATGGGGCTGATGATTCACCAGTGACAAACATTCGCGTCATTGTGCGCAACTCAAGTCCGATCGACTTGGCGTTTGTGTCCGGCTTGATCACTTTCTACGATGCCGCCGGCGTTCGTTGTGGGGAAGGCATCTTCAAGGCAGACGCGCTCGCGGTTGGTGAAGCCTTTGAAACAGACACACCGGGCATTCGCATCCGGTGCTCACCTGCAACCTGGCGAATTGTAGCGACGAATTTGTTACCACGTGTGCCGCCGACCGTCACCACACCCGCGCTCAGCTCGTCGCGGTTGAACAATAACCTGACCATCAGCGTCGACGGCGAAGAGCATCCGCTTCAGTTAGACAGGCCACTCGTGTTGCAGCTTGGGACTGTGGAGCGCACCATTGTGGTGCGTGCAAAACCGTGAAGACGAACCACTGAGTAAGCTTGACCGGCATGCGACTCGGTCTTAGCATGAGGCTTAGTTAGCATTACAAGAAAACGGGGGAAATTATGGCTGACGATAAGGAAGGAAAATGCGCTCACGGAGTTTGTGAATGCGCTGCCGGCGACGACAAATATTGTAGCGAGTACTGCAAAAACGCAGAAAAATCGGGTGTGTTGGAAATAGGCTGCGGTTGCGAACACGCACCCTGCCGCTGAGTTCAGGATTAGTGCTCTCGTTTTTGTTACTGGTCATGCGCGGCGTCTATTTCCGTGACCTGCCGCCGCAATAATTTTGCAACCTGCCCATAATTGCAATCACTGCCAGTCAACCCATCATCTTCTTCGTTTCCAGTTAACGCGAACATGGGGTGCGCGATGTCCCGCGCACCCTTTTAGTTTTGCAAACATAGGTAGATTTGTTGCCGTTGCTGGAGGACGGTAAAGTATCGGACATGTTGTCACTCCTGATTGAACTACAGCGCTTGAAGCGGCTGGACAGGACAGGTTGGACGCTGCGAGGTCTGCCTAACGGCACCGAATCAGTTGCCGCACACTCATTCGGCGTTTCGGTTACCGCAATGCTTTTGGCCGACGAGATTAAGTCACGGGGCGTCGAGATCGACCTGGAAAGAGTTCTACGAATGTCGATACTTCATGACTGGGCCGAGACGCGCATCGGTGACATGCCGCGGACTGCAACACACTACTTTGGAACAACTGCGCGTAAGAAAGCAGAGACAGCAGCGTTTGCCGACATCGTTGCAGAGTTGAGTGCGAAAGCCATTTTGGTTGGACTGCACCACGATTACGAGAAACGCGAGAGCCTGGAAGCGCGCGTGGTTAAGGCCGCGGACATTATCGATCTTCTAGTCCAGGCTTACGCACTTGAACGCGCCGGAGCGCGAGGGCTGGATGAGTTCTGGGAAGTCGCCACTGCAGCGGACTTTCAATTGCCCGGTGAAGCAGGCGCCGTAGTGGACGAACTCTTGAAACGAATACTTGACGAACGCCGACGATTGGAAAGCGCAAACTAAGAGATGTTGCCTAATTGGCAAATGTTTGGTTGGAAAGGCGTCATCATAGGAGTCGTTCTGTTCCTGATCACGTTCACCGGCAGTTTGGCTGTCGTGTCTTTCATCATGGTGAAGATTCCTGCTGACTACTTCAAGCCCGATAACCCACGCACAATTATGCCGAATCGTCATCAAGCGGTTCGAAGTTTGGCAATTCTGGCCAGAAATCTTCTGGGAGGCTTTCTGGTTTTATTAGGGATTGTCATGTCGCTGCCCGGCGTTCCCGGCCAGGGCCTCTTAACAATTCTGTTGGGAGTGATGCTGCTGGATTTTCCGGGTAAGCGAGCTCTGGAATACAAGTTGGTTAGCAAACCAAGGGTGCGCGATGCGATAAACAAGTTAAGACGTAAGTTTGACAAGCCCGACCTGATTCTTGAATGAATTTGTTTCGCATAAAATGTTTGGTGCAAACGTTTCAGCGCAGTGATTGTGTTGCAGTCGCTAATAAATATTGCGGGTCGTGGACATCGGGTATTGAGAAAGTTGGTGCGTTGACAAGGAAAAATGTCTTTGTTAGGTTGAGGCCTTTATCTAAGCCTGCGCGCCGAACTTTGCCTGAAAGCTGGTTCATGCTGAAGCCTATAGCTCAACCTCGTCTACATTCTCGATTGCCAGTCTTAGTAGTCCTGATCTCAATGCTCTTCTTGAGTATGGGTTGCGGTCTGTTTGGAACGCGCAAGAAGGTCCAGGTGCCCCAACTGCTCGCGCCACTCGCACAGGCTGACACACCGCAGTTGATAGCCGAAGTGAATCGGCGGGCGGCGGTCCAATCAATTCGGGGAAAAGTAGACATCGAATTTGAGGACACCTCGTTTGCTGAAGTCGGCATCGCCGAAAAATATCGTCAGGCGGATGGCACCGTGACGCTGCAACGGCCAGGAATGATCTACCTCGTTATTTCTGTCCCTTTTATCGCCAAAGATATCGCCCAAATGACTTCAAACGGACAAACGTTTCGCGTGGCCGTCCTTGAAGGAGATCAGAAGTATCGCCGGTTTGTAAAAGGAACCAACGCCGCCACTTATGAACCATTGGAGGTTAACGGCAAGCCTGCATCGACCGACAATAAGAAACGTTCCTCGATGACGGAGAATGAGACTGTCACAGCACTCTCGAACTTACGACCCCAACACCTGACAGACGCGCTGATGATCAATCCGATTCCGGATTCAGCTCAAAGCGGGCTGACGTATGTGCTAAGCGAGTTTTATCAGGAAGAACCCGACAATCGGCCTCGCGCAAAAAAAGATAGCCGCATCGTGCGAGGGTACTATTTGTTGGAAGAGATAACGCTGCCTGCTTCAGGCCAGGCACGGTTGCAACGCCGGCTCTGGTTTGATCGTTACAACGGCATCCGTCTTGCTCGTATTCAGTCGTTAGATGAACGAGGACGACTAATAACAGACGTCTCGTATCTTGATGAGAAACCCTTTGGCGAGGCTGGTCAGGTCCGTCTGCCGTCAAAGATTCAAATCACGCGCCCACAGGATCGTTATAAGTTGAGTATTACGTATCAAGCGCCGGCTGACGTCGATATTAATAGGCCGTTCCAACCCGAGGCGTTTACGTTAGAGAACCGTTGGCAGCTTCCTGAAGTCGATCTCGATCAGCGCCTACGCAACAAAGCGTCAGTCACGCCTTGAGCATCCGCACTAGTAGCGATCAACGTCCGCCTGTATTAACATCAGGCAACAATTCTTTCATGTAAGCAGGTTAAGGCTGTCTTTCAGATGAGAACGATTCTCGAAGCTGAAGATTTAACGAAGGTCTATCGCGTCGGTAAGGTCGACGTGCCGGCCTTGCGCGGTGTGTCGCTCGAGGTCCACGAGGGCGAATTTATCGCAATCATGGGACCGTCCGGTTGCGGTAAATCGACGATGCTGCATTTGCTCGGCGGCCTTCTGACCCCCACCACCGGGCGCATTATTATCGACGGTGAAGATCTGACGGCAGCTTCTGACGCCAAGCGCACCGACATTCGCCGCCGCAAAATCGGTTTTGTGTTTCAAAGATTTAATTTGTTTCCGACGCTCACAGCGGAAGGTAATCTGCGACTTGCTGAGCGAATTCACGGGAACGGCGGTGAGGATCCGGAACGCCGGCGTGAGGTGTTGCGATTGCTCGGTTTGGAAGACAAGCTGCATCACAAACCCCTGGAACTCTCTGGTGGTGAGCAACAGCGTGTCGCACTCGCCCGTGCCGTCGTGACGCGTCCTGCGATCGTGCTCGCGGATGAGCCTACCGGTAACCTTGATTCGGAGAATTCTGCGCTGGTCCTCAACATGTTTCAGGAACTTAACTATCGCTTCAATCAGACCATCGTCATGATTACCCACAATCCGGAAGCTGCAGCAATGTGCCGACGGATCATACAAATGCGTGACGGTCATATTGTGGAACCCACCGCAACCGTCCAGCTCTAATTGCCATTTACTTAGGTTTTTTCCAAGTCTAGAATATTTCGCAGAACTGGCCGGCGCGGCTTACTCTTTGCAAAAGACTGCAGTGAAGGCGTTCGGAAAAGTGATCAACTTTCTAAACAAGCTCTTCTTTTGGAACTACGAAAGGAACACCTGGCAGTGGGATGCGCTGTGCGTTGCGATTTTAATTTTCATCTTTTTGACGCCAAAAAGCTGGTGGGAAAACAGCGAACGGCGGAAGGCATTTTCGCATCAAAGTGCAGTTGCCCTGATTCTGTTGATTGACACGCAAACTGTTGAAAATGCAAAGGATACCAACCAACTTCAACAGCATCTGCGTACTGTCACCGGACGGTCGGATTTACAGGTCTTAAGTGTTCGAAAACTGACCGCCGCTGATGGAACCACCAGGGGTTACGAGGTTGACACGCGATAGTCAAACCTTATAATTGCCGGGTTTTACCAAGGGGTCGGTTTGAAAAGGAAGATTTGTTTACGAAATTATAGGAGTTATTAATGAGAAGATTAGTTTCCCCCTTCATGCTTTTGGCAGTCTTGACTGCCGGTTTTTTTGTGAGTGCCCCGAAATCGGCGAATGCACAGAGCGCCGGACTGGTTAGTTCCGTGTTGAACCGGATGGAACGCAACCGGCAATCACTCCGTTCGCTCAAAGCAAGTCTGAGCATGGAGAAGTACAACGCTCAGTTGCGCGATTCGGACCGTTACAGCGGCACGCTTCATTATGTTCCCGGTGCCGGCCGAACCGCTTCTATTCGCATCGAGTGGCAAAAACCGCAACATGAGATCCTGGCGGTTTCCAACGACAAGTTCACTTTGTTCCGGCCACGTCTCAACATGGCGTATGTCGGCAGTTCTAAATCCAAAAAGAACTCGGCCGGCGGTTTGACGGAAATGATGTACCTGTCGCGACAGCAACTCGAAGCGAGATTCCAACCCGTACAGGATGTGCGCGAGGAAACTCTCTGGGGCGGTGTCAGTACGATTCACCTGACGCTGGTTCCTAAGGGCAACCAAAGCTTCAAGTATGCAGAAATCTGGGTCGACGGCGGCGGCATGCCTGTGCAGACAAAGATCGTTGAGAAGAACGGCGACGCCACCACGATGCGCTTGTTGAACATGGAACGGAATCCCAGGATTCCAGGCGACGTGTTTGACCTGAAGCTTGACTCAAACGTCAAGATCGTTAAGGCGTAACCACTAAATCGATTTATGAGTAACGGGGCTCTGAGTTCTGAATTCAGAGCCCTTTCTGTTTGCGGCAGTGTGGCCGGTTGCGTTTAATGGCTAAGGTCGCCTATGCTGCGTTTTTCATCGAATCAATTCCGCGCCGGGGAAGTATCAGGCCCGTTTTTTGTTGGTCCTTAAATGCGTAAAAGCAAATTCGTAAAGCAGAAACTGCGTCAGTTTAGTTTTATTGGTCGAGCCCTGGCCTCGACACGGCATCCCGTTTTGGCTCACCTGATTCCGATGCGCAGGTGCAATCTCGCCTGCGGATACTGCAATGAGTACGATCACACGTCTAAGCCGGTCCCGGTCGAACTCATCAATGCCCGTATAGATAAGTTGGCCGACCTGGGCACTTCGATCATTACGATCTCGGGCGGCGAGCCGATGATGCATCCTGAGTTGGACGACATCATTCACCACATTCGCGTGCGCGGCATGATCGCCGGCCTGATTTCAAATGGTTACTACTTCACTCCTGAGCGAATCAAACGTCTGAACAAAGCCGGACTCGACAATCTGCAGATCAGTATCGATAACGTGGAGCCGGATGAAGTTTCTCGCAAGAGTCTGCGAGTGCTGGACAAGAAACTGCGTTACCTCTCGGAGCATGCGGACTTCCACGTCAACATCAACTCCGTCATTGGTGGGGGCATCAAAAACCCGGAAGACGCGCTTACGGTTGCGCGTCGCGCAGTCGAGTTAGGATTTTCGACGACCGTGGGAGTAATTCACGACAGCGATGGCACCCTCAAGCCGCTGTCGCCGAAAGAGAAAGACATCTTCCAGCAAGTTAAGAAGATGGGAAACAAAGACCACGCCCGTTTGAATTGGTTTCAGGACAGCATCGCGGAGGGCAAACCTTACCAATGGCGTTGTCGCGCGGGAGCTCGTTACCTCTACATCTGTGAAGACGGACTGGTCCATTGGTGCTCGCAACAAAAAGGCTATCCGGGAATTCCACTAGAAGAATACTCAATGGTCGATTTCGATCGGGAGTACAACACCGAGAAGTGGTGCGCGCCTACTTGCACGCTGCAGTGTGTGCACCAGGTCGGCATTCTCGATAACTGGCGTGACCCTCAGAAGACTCCGGCACAAATGGCCGAGGAGCAAAAGACGAAAGAAGCATTGGGCCACATGGTAAGCGTGGAATAGATTTCACAAGACATAACCTCATTCGTTCATGTCTGTCAGCCGCACCACACTTGTTCTGCCAGTTCTCATTCTTTCAATCGTGTTGCTGTTAACGATTGCGTCAGGACAATCCGCCCACAAAGGTCAATCACAAATTGCGAATGCTCATGCGTTAACGCCTGATGACCCGGGAACCGAGCCAGTGCAATTGCACATCACGGTGACCGGCAAGGACGATGACTTCGTCAATGGGCTGCAGCAGAATCATTTTGAAATCCTTGTCGAGAAGACCCCGGCCAAAATCGTTTCCTTCCAGAATCAAGACGCACCTACAAGCATCGGGATAGTTTTCGATTCATCTGGTTCAGTCCGTAACGCATCGCAGGAGAAGACGCGCAGAGACTTTCTAATGGTGCGCGAAGCGATCGGTGGATTTCTAAAGCAAAGTAATACTGCGAACGAGTACTTTCTGCTGGGGTTTAATGTCAAACCACAGTTGCTCTCCGATTGGACATCAGATCATTCAAAGCTGCTGGATGCGTTTAACCACCTGACCATATTCGGCAATACTGCTTTTTATGATTCCTCTTATGTGGCGGTGGACAAGCTTATGACCAGTCGTCATGCGAAACGAGTGTTACTTCTAATAGGTGACGGGCAGGACAATTTGTCGCACTACACGTTCAAGGAGCTACGCGAGTTGATCAGGAATACCGGCGTTATTGTTTACACAATATGCTTTTCTGGCCGGCCGGACTACCTTGCCTCGAACTTAGGGGAGGAGGGCAAAAGCATACTTCGCGAGCTCAGTGTGGCTTCCGGCGGAAGGGTGTACCTAAACGACGGTCACCCGATCAAACCAAAAGAAATGTCGACGGTTTTGGAGAAAATAGCGAATGAGCTGCGTCATCAGTATTCGCTGTCGATAGTGCCTGGTGAACCGGGCGGCGTCAGGAAGTGGCGCAAGATAAAGACGGTTGTAAAACCGGATAGTTCTATGGAAAAGATACGTACTAGAACGCGTGAAGGGTTCTATTCCGGCAGGCCAACAACCAATTAGCCTCCCACGGTAAACAGCGTAACGGAACTCGACAGGCCAAGGCCCGACAACCGTCCCGCCATCAAGACAATCATTTCACCTTTTTCCACGACGCCACTCTCAAGCAGCGACTTTTCTCCGGCGCGTAACATTTCTTCAGTCGTTCTACCGTGAGGAACCAGTAAGGTTTCGACTCCCCAGATCAAAGCAAGTTCATTTTGCACATCGGGATTGTTTGTCATCGCAATGATTCGTTGTTGTGGACGTAGCGATGACAATCGACGCGCCATCAGGCCCGACTCCGTCAGGACTCCCGTTATGTGTGTACGCATCTCTTCAGCCGCAAACACAGCAGCTTCGCACAATGCGCGGCTAACTCGACCCGATTGGCGTCCCGCCCACTTCATAACGTGGTCGTAATCGGGCTCCTGCCCGGCCTCGGCCTTTTCAATAATGCGGCACATCGTCTCGACAGCCTGGACGGGATACTGGCCGCTCGCCGTTTCGTTTGACAGCATCACCGCATCGGTGCCATCCCAAACTGCATTTGCCACGTCCGAAGCTTCCGCGCGCGTGGGCCGCGGATTTGTCACCATCGACTGCAGCATCTGAGTTGCGGTGATCACCATCTTGCCGGCGTGAAGCGCTTTCTCGATGATTCGCTTCTGATAAACGGGTACCTCTTCAACACTCGTCTCCACACCGAGATCTCCGCGCGCCACCATTACCGCATCGGCGGTGGCTATTATTTCGTCGAGCCGGTCGATGGCTTCAGCTTTCTCGATTTTTGCCACCAGAGGCGCACGTCCACCCGCCTCACTAATCAGAGTCTTGGCTCGTGAACAGTCTTCCGCCCGCCGCACGAACGAGAGTGCTATGTAATCGACCTTCTGCTCGACGGCCCAATGAAGATCTTCAATGTCCTTGGGAGTCATGGAGTCTATCGGGAGGGAAACGCCTGGCAAGTTGATTCCTTTGCGCTCGCCGAGAACGCCGCCATTAATTACCCGGCAAACAACATCTGTTTTGCTCGTGCTCTCGACGACGAGAGCAATAGCGCCGTCATCCAACAACAAACGAGTTCCGGGTTCCACCACGCGTGGAAGATCCGGATAGTTGGTCGCTACCCGAGTTTCGTCTCCTCGAATGTCCTGCGTAGTGAGTGTGAAAAGTGAGCCGGTCACCAGTTCGACAGGCTTGGCGTCTTTCAATTGACGCGTGCGAATTTTTGGTCCTGACAGGTCAACCAGAATAGCAAGCGGTTGGTTTGTGGATTTCGCGGCGGCGCGTGCGCGTTGAATTAATTCTGCCTGCTCCTCGCGCGTACCGTGTGACATGTTAATGCGAACCGCATTGGCGCCAGCCCGCAACAAACTTTCAATGACGGCTGGTTCACGTGATGCAGGGCCCAGCGTCACGAGTATCTTTGCTTTCCGAACAGGTTTTCGTTCAGGCATTGTTTCTCGATTTACTTTTCCAAAGCAGCTTGAATTGTTTTTTCCAACTCAGTTCCGATCGACTCATCGTAACCAACAAATCTTTTGATCAGGTTTCCATCACGACCGAAGACGAACGTCTGCGGAATCGCCTCAGTATCCGAAAGAAAGAGATCGGTCAATGACTTGTCTGGAAAACCAAGCGGATACCTTATTTTTAACTCGCCGGCAAATGCCGCAACTTTAACGCGGTCGTCTGCTCCGCCGACATTCAACCCCACCACCTGCAAGCCCCGGACGGCCCATCGGTCCTGCATCGATGTCAGGTGCGGTATGCTCCGCCGGCACGGCAAACACCACGTAGCATAAAAATCTAAAACCAAAACCTTGTTGGCATGATCCGCTAACCTCGAACGCGTGCCGTCCGAAAGGACCCAACCCATGTCCCCGTTGGGTTTTACCGGAGGCATCGGGAAGGTGGTATCAGGAGCAGATGACAAGACTGGCGTGGGTTGATCGTCTCCTGAGTGCCCAGTGCAAGCGATTGCAGAAAGACCGATCAACATCACTGCAATCGCGCAGCAAACTTTCAGAACATGGAAGGCCAGATGCATGATTCGAGTTGAGCCGCCATTCTACTACAAACCATTGGATCGTCCGTCTGGTCCAACCTGCCAACTTTTGCATTTACGATTACAGTTTTACCCTTTACGATTCCGCCCATGGACTTTCCCAAAACTAAACGCACGACCCTAAAACGTTTGCCGAAGAGAGGCGTCTACGATCGCAACAGCGTGTACGCGATTCTGGACGAAGGCTTCATTTGTCACGTTGGTTTCGCTGTAGATGGTAAACCGGTCGTAATTCCCACCGGTTACGCCCGAGTTGGAGATCGGTTGTACATTCACGGGTCGCAGGCCAGCCGGATGTTGCGCACACTTTCACAGGGCATTGACGTTTGCGTGACCGTCACGCTGATCGATGGCTTGGTGCTGGCGCGTTCAGCTTTCCACCATTCAATCAATTACCGTTCAGTTGTGGTCTTCGGAAAGGCCTCGTTGGTCGAAGACACTGATGATAAGAACGCGGCACTGTTCGCATTTTCAGAACACGTGATACCGGGAAGATGGAACGAGGTTCGCGAACCAACCCCCGAAGAACTGACAATGACCAGCGTGCTGGCGATGGAGCTGACTGAAGCGTCGGCAAAGGTGCGAACTGGCCCACCCATCGACGATGAAGAAGACTACTCACTGCCTGTTTGGGCCGGCGTAATTCCTCTGCAAATGAATACCGGAGAACCCATTAAAGATCCTCGCCTCCCTGACAACATCGCGCTTCCGTCGTACGTGAAAAACTATCAACGAGGCCGCGCGTGAACGATAGGTCCTGGGTCACTCGCCATCGTGAGACGATTTGGCTGACTGCGGGCTTGCTTTTGGTCCTGGTAGTAACTGCCTTCGCGCTGCGTTTTGAAGGACGGCTATGGATTTGTGCCTGCGGAACCATCAAACTTTGGGTGGGGAATACCTGCACCTCAGACAACTCGCAGCACATTCTCGATCCGTTTTCCTTTACCCACATCCTGCACGGCGTCGCCTTCTTTTGGATAATCGCATGGCTCGGAGCACGACTGCGTTCCTCGTGGCAGGTAGTGCTGGCGATCGCGGTTGAAGGTGCGTGGGAGATATTCGAGAACACTGACTTCGTTATTAACCGTTACCGAACAGCCACGGCGGCACTCGGTTACACAGGAGATACCGTCGTCAATTCACTCGGTGACATTCTGTGCTGCCTGGCCGGGTTTCTAATCGCCCGGCGTCTCGGATTCGGCCGGTCGCTGATTCTATTCTTGCTGATCGAACTGGTGCTGATAGTGTGGATCAAGGACAGCCTGCTGCTGCAAATACTGATGTTAATCACGCCGATAGAGGCAATAAAGAACTGGCAAAGCTGCCCATAACTCTTCACCGTCGTTTTCAGAAAAGAAACATCAACGTCACTCAACACGTACATCCTCGGTGCCTTGCACAGAATCGTCGAATATGAACCTTACGCGCAGCGAATTAGAACCCCGACGAGTCGGGGTTCTGAATCCGTAGTTAATCTGAGTTTTTAGCAAGGCCTATTTTCGGCAGTCTTTACCATTTTCCCGGTAGCCTTTACGATTCACCGCAATGAAAGAAGTCGATCCTTACCTGGGACAAGTCCTCGACTCGAAATATCGTCTGGAACGGCTTCTCGGCCGTGGCGGTATGGGGGCTGTGTATCTTGCCACTCACCTCGGAACGGAACGCTATGTGGCGCTGAAGCTGATTACGCCCCAGTTCATGCGCAACGAAGAATTTGTCGCGCGGTTCAAACGTGAGGCGCGGGCAGCCGGCCGCCTACGTCATCCGAACGTGGTTGACGTCACCGATTTTGGTTTTGCTGACGCGAGTGGAGAGCCCGTCGCGTATTTAGTGATGGAGTACCTCGATGGATGTACGTTGGCCGACGTGCTGGCCGAAGAGAACCAGCTTCCGCTCGATTGGGTAGTGGATATACTGGAACAAGTAAGCTCGGCGGTCCACGAAGCGCACCAGCAGGGAATCATTCACCGCGATCTAAAACCGGAAAACATCTGGTTGGAACCGAACCGGCTCGGTGGTTATCGAGTCAAGGTTCTGGATTTCGGCATCGCTAAACTCGCGGAGGCGGACGCACCGTCAATACCTGAATCTCGCCAGCCCAACGGACAACTCAGACAAGCAACGGCTGCTGTCGCAGGCCGCGACACGCTAGTCGAATCCGCGAATGATTTGGAACGTGATACGTTGGTCTACGCTGCAGACGACGGGGAAACTCACCTAGCTTTTGCTGACCCTTCGTCGGACGATGCCACCCAAATCTTTCCCAAGGCTGAACAAACATCTGCGGGGATCACCACTGCGCATACGAACCTATTTGATGACGATCGAACATTGATGCTGGATGAGAAAGAAGATATTTCTCCTCGACCGACCAATGTTGCTTCATCCGGGACGCGCGGCACTGAGTTGACGCGAATAGGCGCGATCATCGGTACACCTTCCTATATGTCACCGGAGCAGTGCGCTGCAAAACCTCTCGACGCACGTTCGGATATCTACAGTCTCGGCGTGATCGCCTACCAGATGCTGGCGGGCGAGCCGCCCTTCACCGGGCCTACGCAAGCGGTCATTCGTGATCACATCAAGACGCCGCCGCCGGACCTGCGGGAGCGTGCGAAAAAAGTATCGAAGCGTGCCGCCAATATTGTGATGAGCGCGTTGGAGAAAGAGCCGGCTAAGCGTCCCCAGACTGCGGCGGCGTTTGCAAATCAACTGCGGGCACAAGCCGAGGGCATCGGCTCCCTGTATCGTCGGGCATTTGCGCTGTACAGCACGTACTTTCCTCAGTTCATTAAGCTGTCATTCATCGCTCATTCGCCGGTCATATTAGCTTCTATAGCCCTGGCCGCACTGATGTTCATCGAGCAGGCGCAACCAAGGGGACTATCAGCGACGCGCATCGCGATAATCGTTGCGACAGGCTTTGTGTTCCTGATCCAGGTGGTGGCTTACTTTTTGGCGGCCGCGACGATCTCGGGGATGACTGCCATCATCGTTACGCAACTTGAAGCAGCGCCATTGCGTCCACTAGAGATGCGGACCGCCTTCGCGGTCTTGAAACGCCGCTGGTGGCCATTTCTGCGCACCGCACTCAATGTCACGATCCGGATCATGATCGGGTTCATACTCCTGGTCATACCAGGAATTGTGATGCAGATCCGTTATGCGTTGTACGCACCGGTTGTCCTGGTGGAAGGGTTGGAAAAGAAAGCTGCACGACAACGCGCGCAAGAACTGGCGGCTCGTTCATGGCGCACAGTAATTATCGTGTCGATACTTCAGTTTGTGATTCCCCTGGTTCTCAGCAGTTTATTCAGTGCCTTAGTGGTTAAAATTCAGAAAGATACCGGCAATCCACACGTTAAGATCTCTCAGCAGTTGTCCGGCTTGATCAACATCTTCATTCTTCCGTTGATGTCGATTGTTCCCGCTTTACTTTATTTGAAGATGCGTCAATTTGGAGGCGAATCCCTATCGGATGCGTTGGCTCAAATTGAAGACGTGAGGGACGTAGACAGCGGCTGGCGGCAAAGGATGCGAACCAGACTTAGTTTGCACACTCCGCGCAGCACGAGTAAGCCGAGCGGTGGGAGCGCGAAATAGTAAGCGTTGGCAGGAGCAGAAACAGGAGCAGGAGCAGGAGCAGTCGGCAGGCAAAAGCCAAAATTTGTCATTGGTCGTTTCACATTATTTCACATTTGTCATTTGCTATTGATGAGCGCCAGTGCGGCAAGCTTCGAACCAACCGAAACTGGAACAATGAGCCAGGCAGGTCTGCACACCTACGGTTTTTGAATGTGGAATGATGTCTCCCAATCCACCGATTCTTCTTCAAATAGCAAATGACAAATGTGAAATGACCAATGACAAATTTTCTTTTCGCATGCTCCTGTTTCTGCTCCTTCGACTGCTCCTACAAATAAAGCCGTCGCATCACATCAACGTGATGCGCAACGTGGCCGGCAGTGATGAATGCCAGGGCGCGCACAGTAAAGCGATTATCACTCGCGACACCGGAGCGGCTCCATGCAGCCTCAGGCAGACTTCTGAAAAACGACAGCGTGGAATGGCGGAGAGACTGAAACTCGTCAACCATGTCGTTCCATGAAACAGCGTCTGCGTCTGAATTCTTCACAGCGATCTCCTGATCAAAGCTCGGCAGTGGCTCCTCAAACCCACGGGCAAACCACAACGCGCGAAATACAAAGAGCCGTTCAGTATCGTTAACGTGATTTAACAACTCTCGTAGCGACCACTTGTCTGGGGCGTAACGATATTGCGACTTCTCTTCAGACACTGCAGAGAGGAACTTCAACGTTTCATCTAATTGACTGTGCAATACGGCGAGAACATCGTCTCCCTCTACCCGATTTATGTAATTGAAATAATAGGAAGCGGCTTCGTTTGATGCTGGACGCATAGGAGGACTCCTCTAAAAAATGGGGGTGCTTTCTGCCGTCATCAGACGACCGGTGTCGGGTGAATACCTGTTTCGGCAGTAGCACCAGTAGCTGGTGCCTGTTCAGGGGCAGTTACCGCGTTTTCGACGTGGCTCTTGAGTAACGTGCGAATTTCTTCACCGCCCGCCGCGACGTCGGTCAGTATCCGACCGTCTGTACCGATCATCACCGCGGTGGGCGTAACTCTGGCGCCGTACATTTGAGAGATTGCTTTTTCCTCTTGCAACAACACCCGGCCAAGACGATTGCGCGCCACGTTCACAAAGTTGTCTTTGATCGTTCCGAAGGAAATCACCGCGATTGTGAGTTGATCGTTATGTGCCGTCTGCCAGTCGCTAATCTCCTTGAATAAGCTAATACACGGACCACAGGTTGGATTGGTGAAGATAAGTAGCACGGGTTTACGGAGCGCGAGAAGCTGCACGAGGGACGTGCGGCCACCTTCGTATTCGGGTAACTCGAAGTCGGGCGCAGGAGAACCTATTGGGAGGCCTGTGGGTTGCTCAGGCGACTGTTCGGCAGCGGTCCCCCGCAGGCGTTGCAGGAGGAATCCTGCCGCGGCCATGATTCCCACAATTAAAATGACTAGTTGCCAGGTACTCAGTTCGGCAACGGCCCGTGAAATAGTGGAGACGAGTGGCGGCTGAGACTCTGGTCCATTCCAAATCACTACACCTGCCACTAATGCAAACAGAATGTTTCGGACCAGCGTCGACCAACCAAGCGGGCGTGAATATATTTGACCAAAGCAATGGCACTCATGCGTCTTGCCTTGTGCAAGGTTGATACTGATGGCCACGACGAATAGGCCGAGCACTAACAATGCCGCCAGGGCACTCAGCCATGCGGTGGCGCTGAACAGAAGACCGATAGCAATGGCCAGTTCCAGAAGCGGCAGCACCACCGCAATGGAAGGAGCGGCGGCCCTGGGCGCGCCGAAATTCATGACAGCTTCGCGCGTTCCTTTTTGGTCGGTCAGTTTCGTTATACCGGCGACAAGGAAGATGAGACTGAGTATGAGACGAACCAGCGCGATTACCAGAGCCATAACGTCAGAACGTACTTAGGAGTGAATCCCTTGTGATGAACAAAAAGGCAAATTTGTGAATCAATCGTAGAACAATAATAAGGGCAGCGGGCCGTTACTGACCACTGGCCGTTGCGGAATTACACAAAATGCCGGAACCTGTCTGCCTCGGCAGCCGTTTTCCTGTTAGGCGAACCTGGGGCGGAGGCTCTTCACTTGCGAAAGGACGTTCTATGTACTGCGCAGCCTGCGGAACACCCCTGACACCCGGTTTAAGTTACTGCAACCGCTGCGGAGCGAGTTTGAAAGAACGCTCCGAGTCAAAGAGTACGATTCCGGCTTTTCTGACTGCGATTACGCTCATCGCCATGGCCGGGCTCGGCATCATGTTGGGTGGAGCCTTGGCACTGAGAAAAGACGGCGACATGCCCAACGAGATTGTCGGCTTTTTCATGTTCTTCACATTTATTATCGTGGTCCTGACGGAAGTGTTGTTGGTCCGACAGCTTTCGCGGCTTACCGGAAATGCCGAACGTGCCGTGACAACGCCGGCGTCAGGCTTCGCCCCGGCACCCGAAGCGCGCGCACTTCCTGCAAGAGCGCCAGGTGAACCGCTCCCGAGTGTTACCGAAAACACGACGCGTACTCTTGAGTACTCGCGCAATCAGTCATAAGCCACGAGGTTTCAAAGGAGTCTCTCATGAAAAGAATCGTGTTCATGTTATTGCTTGTGTCGTTAGCAGCGGGTTGCAGAGGTGGGTTGTTGCATCAAGTGCGCGGCTCAGGGAATAGACAAAGCGAAGAACGCAAGGTCGCGTCGTTCACATCAATCGACACGAACGGCGCTTTTGACATCACGGTCGTCAGTCAGAAGCAGTACGCGCTGGAGATTGAGGGTGACGATAACATCCTGCCGATGATCAGCACGGACGTTTCGGGGAACGTTCTTCACATCAAGAACCGAAGCAGCTACTCCGTTTCACAGCCGATCAAAATAACGATTTCTGTTCCTGATCTGGAAGCAGTGACAGCTAACGGCGCCGGCCGAATCCGAATCACGGAGTTGAAGAACGATAGTTTCGAACTCGATTTAAACGGCTCGCCTGCTGTTGAAGCATCCGGTGAAACGAAGTTTCTAAAAATCAAGGCGAATGGTGCCGGAAACGTCGATACGCACCGGCTGCGGGCGGCAAGAGCGGACGTCAACTCGAATGGCGTGACCCAAATTGATCTGCACGCCCGCGAACAACTCGACGTAGTCGTGTCGGGACCATCTAACATTACTTATCAAGGTGATCCGGTGGTGAATAAAACTATCAATGGACCAGGCACAATACAGAAGAAAGCTTCAGAGGGAAGTTAGCATTCCGCCACTCGCTCACTTCAGCGCGCAGATTGACTTCAGCTTTCGGACGGGAAAGCGGTCCGCCAAATTACACGAAGCGCACGAATGAGTATCTCCCTATCCGCGTGGTTCGTGTAATTCGCGGATCGCTTTGGCTGTAGTTGATCTGATTGAATTTGCTTTTAGCGTTGCGTTTTTTCCAGTTGACATATCGTCGTAGCTGAATAACTATTTGTCAGACCAAAAAGGAGCTTATTCCACAGATGACCTATGTAGTTGTTGAGCTATGCGTTGACTGCAAATACACCGACTGCGCTGCTGTTTGCCCTGTCGAAGCATTTCACGAACTACCCGATCGCCTTTACATCAATGCAGACACTTGCATTGATTGCGACGCGTGTGTACCTGAGTGTCCCGTCGAAGCGATCTTCGCCGACACTAACGTCCCTGAGCAGTACGCACACTGGACGCAGATCAATATCGACGAAGCTCCAAATTATCCGGTCATCAGCCAGAAGATTCCTGCCTTGCATGGACCAACGTGTACTGGTCCGGAAGAGTAACTTCAAACTCTGCGCGTAAGTTTTTTAGTCACAGACGAGCGCCCAAAACATATCGTGGGCTGCGACTCCGGGTCGCAGCCTTTTAGTTTGCGCACGGCTTGTACATGGGGAGGCGTGGCGTAACCGACTTGCGGAGTAGTACAATCGGCGCGGTTTCCCCGCCATCGAGCTTTGTAAGTCATGTTCGGATCCCTACTTAAATTTATTCCGGCAGTTTCTGCTGTGCTGATTCTCGCGGCTTCTGTCCAAGCGCAGTCTGGCCGCCGGGGCACAACTATTGTGGTCCCGGTGCCGCCGCCTGAAGTGGTTGAACCTGGACCACCCGTCCCGGCTGGTAGCGCGCCGGTCACGGCCCAAAAAAATGAGGATTACCGTTGCACCGACGATGGCAGCCTGGCAGTGATTCGTCCGACTGAAGCGGAGGAAAATGTAGAGAAGGAGAAGCCCGATACACCGGCGCAAATCCTGTCGAAACCTCCGCCGGCGTACACAAAAGAAGCGCGCCGTTTAGGCGTTCAGGGAAATGTAATCCTGAAAGTGCTCTTGTCGTCTGAGGCTAAAATCTCCAGGATAAGAGTGCACCGTGGCCTACCTGCTGGTCTGACTGAAAACGCGATTCACGCTGCCTGCAGAATCAGATTCAAACCTGCTTTGAAGAATGGTGGGGCCGTTTCGCGTTGGGTGACAGTCGAGTACCTTTTTCGTGTATCGCCACCCTCAATTTTTAGTCGTTGATGAGCCGCCCCTGCGTTCAACCTCATGATTTTGAGAACGCAGAGTTACTAGCAGCATCGAGAAGAACTAACTTTCGGAAAAGAGAAATGAGAAGAATTACCCTTCCCCTCGTCCTACTCTTTTGCTTCCTCGGGCTCACTCCGTCACTTGTCTCCGCGAAAGACAACTGGATTAGCGTTCGCTCAAAAAACTTTCTGCTGATCGGCAACGCCAGCGAAAAACAGATCAGAAAAGTCGGGGGACGCCTGGAACAGTTCCGGGAGGTGTTTTCACAATTGTTTCCCAGCGCCGTCTTAAGTACTCCCGTCCCCACCACTGTCGTCGTGTTTAAGAACGACAGTTCCTATAAGCCCTTCAAACCAAATTCAAATACCGCCGGCTACTTTCAATCTGGCGAAGACGTTAACTACATCACGCTGACTGCGGAGACTCGCGGACAACAAGATCCTTTTGAAGTCATCTTTCATGAATATACCCATCTGATGGTGAACAGCACGTTGGGGAACGTTCCTACGTGGTTCAACGAGGGCCTGGCCGAGTATTACAGCACCTTCAGAATTTCTGACGATCAGAAGGTGGTTCTTGGTAGTCCAATCGCCAGCCACGTCTACCTGCTACGCGAAAAAAATATGCTCCCGTTGCGCACGTTGTTTCAGGTGGATCATAAATCTCCGTACTACAACGAGCGCGACAAGCAGTCCATTTTCTATGCCGAGTCGTGGGCCCTCCTGCATTACTTGATTCTGGGCAAGGGCGGTGCCCGCGCGAATCAGGTGGGCGCATTCGTGGAAGCGCTGGGACGCGACGTGCCCATGGAAGAGGCGTTTCAAAACACCTTTTCCATGACCTTCGAAAGCATGGAAAAGGAGTTGAAGGATTACATCAAAAACGATCGTTATCCGATCGTGACCGGACAGTTCGCACGCAAACTTGAAGCGAATGTCGACATGCAGGTGGCCAGTATTACCGAAGCGCAGACACAGGCGTACCTTGGAGACTTGCTGCTGCATTCAAACCGGGCCGATGCTGAAGCCTATCTGAAAAAGGCGCTGAGTCTCGATCCCGATCTGGCGATGGCCCACGCCTCGATGGGAATTCTGCGCGTGCGTGAAGGTAAAGCAGCCGAAGCTCGCGAAAGTCTTGAGAAAGCGGTGGCGTCCTACTCCCAGAACTACCTCATTCATTACTACTATGCATACGCGCTCAGCAGAAGTGGCCAGGATTCAACTGGTCTGGTTTCCACTTTTCCACCCGAATACGTAGTCAAAATGCGGGCAGCGCTGGAAAAAGCGATTGCCTTACGGCCGGATTTTGTCGAGTCAGTCAGCCTTCTCGCGTTTGTTAGCCTGGTCACTGAAACGCGACTTGATGAGTCAATCGACATGCTGGTTAAGGCCCGGTCGCGCGCAAAGGGCAAGAATGACCTGATGTTCATGCTGGCCCAACTGTATATGACAAAAGGAGATTACAAACCGGCGAGAGAGCTGATAGGCAAGATCAACGCGAGCAATAGCCAGCCCGAGATAGTCGCGCGGGCGCAGTCTCTGCTGCGTCACATTGCCGCGTTGGAAGAACACGAAGCAAACTTCCGGAATAGTCGCCGCAATTCGAATGGCCAGGTAACGAGAACCTCGGAGGGTCTTGAGGTAGTGGAATTTGGTCCGGTCGATCCCTGGGATTACCTGCGCAACGCGTTAAGAAAACCGCAGACGGGCGAAATGCAGACGCAGGGAATCCTGGAAAGAGTTGATTGCGATGCCAAAGGGATGACGTTTGTAATAAAACTTGGCGACCGCGTAATCAAGTTACGAGCGGCGAAGTTTCAGGATGTAGACATGAGAAGCTTCAGCACCGATGCAGGTCGTGAGATTACATGTGGGGCGCGTAAGCCGGAAAACAATGTGGTAGTGAACTACACCTCGTCGTCGGACGCACGTGCCAAAGTTGATGGGCGGGCAATCTCGCTTGAGTTTGTCCCGCAGGACTTCAAGCTAAAACCTTAGAGGCAGGCGGCAGGAAAAGAAGATTTATCATTTGTCATTGAAAAGCGGCAGCAAGCTGCCCTTCCTAACTGCGAGACATTCAATGGTCTCAGAAATAAATCTTGAGCCCAATGACAAATGACAAATTTGAAATATTTGAAATGACAAATGATAAATCTTCTTTTCTGCCTCCTGCCGGCTGAACTAGCTACTCCGTTTTAGCCAGGTTCCGCTGCGGACGCTGCAGCTGCTTCATCAATTCATCCACTGCTATTTCCAGTTGTCGGTCACGTCCGGCGAGGTTGTCCTCCGGCGTGTTCTCAACCAGCAAATCAGGCTGCACACCGTAGTTTTCCATGTTGGTCCGTTTGGAGTCGGCCAGGAAAACTCCCACACCTGGAGTGCGAACAGTCGAGCCATCGATCAGGCTGTAGCTCCCAGTGCCAATCACCGCGCCCGCGGTTGGGGTGCCGATAACTTTACCCAGTCCGAGCGCACGGAAGCCGGCAGGAAACATTTCAGCGTTTGACGCCGATCGCCAGTTTTGCAGCACCACTTTCGGTCCGGTGAATGCGGCAAACGGACGTGTCATCGGCTCTGTGCCACGTGGCTGCCAAACCTGATACTGGCGTTGCACAAGTATCGCCAGCAGTTCCTGTTCGATGTTGCCACCGCCGTTCCAGCGTTGGTCGATCACTAGCGCTTCCTTGTTGCGAAACTCGCGGATCTCCTTTTCAAACTTTCGCAACGACGGTTGGTTCATAGCCTGGATATGCAGGTAGCCAATGCGGCCGTTTGAGAGTTGATCTACCTTTTGCCGTCGGTCTTTTACCCAACGCTCGTAACGCAACTGACCGTAGGCGCCGGTTGTGATGGCCTCGATACGTGAGCGCCAGGCGCCTTCCTCAGACGGTTTCTCATTGAAGGAGACCTCGACCTTGCGGTTCAAGCGGTTGTTCAGTAGTTCCCAATACTCGTCACCCGCCTTCACCGATTTACCATTGATGGAAATCAAATAGTCGCCGGGTTTAACGCGCACCCAGTCCTTGTCCGCTGGTCCGTCTTCGTAGACATGAGTGACGCGGTAACGGCCGGCGGCGTTGTCAGCTTCCAGTTCGATACCAAGATGTCCGGTGGAAACTCCGCTGCCCTGGCCGCGCGGCGGAGGCGCTGCTCCGGTATGCGACGCATTCAGTTCACCAATCATTTCGTTGAGGATGTTCAGTAGTTCCTGTCGATCCCCCACGTAGTCAACCAATGGCCGATACTTCGCACGGGCTGCGTCCCAGTCAAATCCGTGCATCTGCGGATCGTAGAAGCGGTATTTCATCGTGCGCCAGCCATCGTCAAACATCTCAGCCCATTCAGCCGCGTGATCTACGCGCACCCTGGTGTTGAAGCTGATTCGTCGTCGCGGTGACTCGGCCGTAGTACCGGTACTTCGCGCCGCGCTGGCCATGCTTGCTGCACCCGATGCAGGGGCTGGCGGCGGCATCGCTACGGTATAAACACCGTCGCGTTCGCGGAAGAACAACGTTCGGCCATCTCGCGAAACGTTGAGCTGGGAAATCCCACCTCCAAAACCACCACCGCCTCCCGGCCCACCCTCTGTCGGCGGTTGACCGGTCGCGAGCCGTGTTAAGCGGCGGCCATCGTCCTGAATTGTATAAACCACTGGCACCGTCGCCTGACCGGCAGGTTCAGTTGTTACGAAAACCAGCGTGCGACTGTCAGGGGCAACCGTGAAGTTAAGAATCGAAAACGGCATGCGGGTGATTTGACGTGTACGTCGTTTCAGTCCTGCCCAGTCCACCTTGATTTCCCTGGGCGGGGTGCGGCGGTCTGCGCCCGGGCCTCGACGTCCACCACCTGCTCCTGGTGCAGCGCCTTCAGCGCCTTCGCCGGCCGGAGCAGTAGGCTCGGTTTCGGCGCGCTCTTCCGGATCATCCGGGTCGCGTTCGAGACGCTCCATAATCACGGAATAAATTTGCACAGACGTTGGCGCCGTACCGGTAGTGCCTTCAACGCGCTGAAAGAAAAGCTTCTTTCCGTCGGGCGCGAAGCTCGGATTCACATCGCTATTTGAATCGAAGGTGACCTTGTGCGGTTCACGCTCCTGGCCTGAAGCGGCGATCATGTAAACGTCACTGGTGCGGCTGATGTCAGGTTTCGCATAGGCGATCCACTTGCCGTCCGGCGACCACACGGGGCTTCCGATGTTGCCGTAACGAGAACTATCGAGCACCACTACTTGTTTTGTTGCCACCGTCAATTTTCGTAGTTTGTCGTCAGACGACGTAAAAACAATCTCCTTCGAATCAGGCGACCAGTTGTACGAAAACTTCAAAGCATCGATATCAGTCAACTGTTGAGGCTGCTGTGTGCCGTCAACCGGCACCACGTAAATCTCTTCGCGGCCACTTTGGTCCGAGACATATGCGAGGCTTTTGCCGTCTGGTGAATAACCGACAAAGCGATCACGTGATGTGCTTTCGGTTACCTGTTTGATATCGCCCTCTTCGACCGGCGCAGTAAAGATCTCGCCGTGAATTGAAAAAACGATGCGCCGCCCCGAAGGCGCGAGATCATAGTCATCTGCCTCAGAGGCGAATGACCTCATCTCCGTCATGTTTTCCTGCGTCTCAGCTGCGATGTTGAGTTTTATGGGGGTTGTCTTTTTGCTGGGGACATCCAGTTTCCAGATGCCGAAGTCGTGTTCGAACACGATGGCGCGGCCGTCGGCGCTAATCGCCGGCCAGCGCACATCGCCATTCTTAAATGACGTGACCCGTTCTGCGGCGCCGCCGTTTTCGGAAACGCGCCAGATATTGGTTAGGCCTTTACCATCGCGATCGCTGACAAAATAAATGGAACCATCGCTCGCCCACATAGGCCATGAATCGTGCCCGTCAAAGTCGGTTAACTGAGTAAACTTCTTCGACGCCACATCCATGACGACGACGTCACTCTGGAGCGAGCCTCGATAAAACTTGCGCCAGTAGGCTTGCGACTTCGGGTTGTAGGCGATGCGTCGACCGTCCGGGGAGTACGACGCCTGCACGCCCATGTCCGGGCCGGCTTTCCACGGCATGCCGCCCTCAATCTTTACCAGGTATAACTGCGCCGCGAAGTCTTCGCCACGATTGCTGCTGAAGAGTACTGCCTTTGAGTCCGGAGCCCAGCCGAGCATTAGATCGTCAGCCGAGTGGGAGGTTAGTTGTTTAGCTGCACCGCCACCTGACGGCATTAGGAAGATGTCCTGATTACCGTTGCGGTCGCTGGAGAAAGCGATCCATTTTCCATCCGGAGAAAACCGCGCATAGGCATCGCGCGCACGGTTCACCGTCAACCGTTGGATGTTCTGACCGTTTTCGTCCGCGGTCCAAACATCGCCGAGGTAGCTGAAAACGACCCGGCCATTGTGGTAATGGGGGTAACGCACCAGGCGCGCCTCCCTTGCCAGAGCAATCGTAGACGTAAAAATTAAGAGAGCGACTGCAGACAGAAGGGTTTTCTTCATGGTGTTAGGACCTACTTTTTCGAGATTGGGAATACCATTGGCCCGGCTTTAAAACCGGACGGTTTCTTGGAAAGCGGAAGCCGAAGTATATCATCGCGGGAAATATATGGCATGATAAAACCAGATGAACGAGTGGGATTTGGTGGCCGCGAAAGGAGCCTCTTCTTGATCAACTGTCGCAAGATGACTGCCGCAGATGTGGCCGACGCTTTCGGAATGCTGCAAGCCTTTCTCAGCGAAGATGAGCATTACCTTGCAAGCAGCGAGGCGTACGGTGACAAGGGTTTTCAGGGACTGAACGACGCGCTCGATCTGTTTCTCGAGCAACCCGAATTGGGTTTTGTTTGGATGGCGTTTGATGAGCAGGGCGCCGCGGGTATCTGCGTGATCGGTTACGCCATTTCAACGTCAATGGGGTCGGTAGTCGCGAAGCTGGACGACGTTTCAGTTAAACCAGATCGACGCGGCCAGGGCGTGGGCACGGAGCTAATAGAACAACTAAAGGAGCAGCTCCGAAAGGAGTCAGTCACTCGCATCGACGTTGCCGTACACTTCGACAATCCGGAAGCCCGACGGTTTTACGAAAAACTGGGTTTCACCACGCTGCGCGAAGAAAGGCTCGCCTGCGTAATCTGAGAGAGATCAGCGCGGCAGGTTGGCAATCTCCTCAAAATACTTTGCAAAGGCGACCATACCGCCGGAAGCTTGTTGCCAGTCAAAATTCTCATTGGGCGCGTGATAGCCATGTTCAGGTAGTGAAAGACCCAGAAAAAGTATTGGACACTTTAAAACCTTTTCAATACTTGTCATCGCGCCAATCGTCCCGCCATCGCGAACGAAGACAGCGTCTCTCTTAAACGCAAACTTCACCGCGCGCTTGAGAGCCTCAGGCAGCGGGCCCTCAACCTTCGTTCGAAACGCAGGGGCCATTGACTCAAAACTAATCTCGACGTCCGGATTACTCGCCTTCACTGCGTTCTTGATCAGCGCCGCGATCTTCTTAGGATCCTGACCCGGCACAAGCCTGCACGACGCCTTAACTTCACCACGCGGCGGAACAATGGATTTTAGACCAGGGCCCTGGTAGCCGCCGGCGACTCCATGAATTTCCAAAGTCGGCATTCCCCACATTCGTTTCATCGCGTCCAGGTTGTCGCTGGTGCGTAGCTTCTTGAGATGGTGCGCTTTCTTGAATGTACTGAGGTTGAATCCACAATTGGCCCAATCCTGCAATTCTTTTTTGGTGGGCTGAATGATGTCGTCGTAGAAGCCCTTCACTTTCACCCGACCTGATACCGGATCGTAAAGGTCGCAAACTACCTTCATGAGCTCGCCGATGGGATTGCGGGCCACTCCGCCGACTTCGCCGGAGTGTGTATCAGTGGTACCAGTCTCCAGTCGCAACAGGAAACCCATCAGACCGCGCAGGCCGGCTGAATTGGCTGGACGATTTCGTGAAACCCAAACCGTGTCAGACACGACAACCGAATCAGTTTTCAGATTAGGCGCGGCCTTTGAAATAATCTTTTCAAAGTTTGGCGAGCCAATCTCTTCTTCAAACTCCCACAGGAAGCGAATGTTGACCGGCACATTCGCCTCGAGTGCTGCGCGGGCGCCGAAAAGTGCTGCGAGCGCGGGCCCTTTGTCGTCAGTGGTGCCACGGCCGAAGTAGCTGTCACCCTTCTTCGTCATCACAAACGGCTCGGTGTCCCACGGCTCACTCTCTTTCGAAGCGGGCTGCACGTCCATGTGGTTGTAGACAGTTACCGTTGGCGCATTTGGTGAGTTGCCGAAGACTCCGTGTACAACCGGATTACCCTTCTCAATCTTATAGACGTCGACCTTGCCCCCGTATTTCCGAAGTGTATCGACGGTTAATTCGAGCCCGGCTTTGATGTCTGGGGCATGGGCAGGATCGACGGAAACAGTTGGTGTTTCCACGAACCGCTTTAGTAAATCCTCATATTCCTGCCGGTGAGTATTCGCGAATGAAAAGAGTTGATCACGGTTGAGCGTGGTCGCCATGCTCCGAAATCCTCCGCTTAATGTTTTGTTGTTCGATCTGGGAAACCCATCACACCCAGGCGTCCTGTAGGCAAACCTCGCCGATTCCGGCGCCGCCTGTTAACGCTATTTCTGTCAGGGGATGGACAGTGTAAACAAGATGGCAACGAAACGCGAAGTCTCCGTCAATTCCTACAGTGATCCGGCGCGCCGAAGAGCTTTGCGTGAAAATCTGGCTGTCAGCAGGAGGTGAGGGGTTTCGAGGACACGCGGCAATTCAGGCGACTTTACTTTTCCTGCAAACCCCTGCGAAGGCAACTTTTCCGGCGCCCCAAACCACTAACTCCAAAGCGCGCGGCTGTATCTTTGCCAGATTCCAAGACTTTTGGGGTTGTTCCTGTATCCACCTGCGGCTTCCCGGCAATAGGATGGCTTGCGTTCAATTAGTCCTGCTCTTCGTGGTATTCTGGCAAACCGCCGCGACGGCGCCACACGGAGAGCGTCGTAGTCAATGCGGGGTTGAGAACCAGGATTTGTAGGAGGCTTTGTGAAACCTAAATTCTATTTGGCAAGCGTGGTTTTCTTTCTTTTCACGGTTTCGTTACCCGCAATAATCTATTCACAGCAAAACGGTTCCGCCCGCCGGCAACCAACTCCTACAGACGGCACCGCTTCGACTAGCGCGTCTACAGCTTCGCGTCCGCGTGTCACCATGTCTGTGGTGAGGACCGACCTGACCGAAGCGTTGTCGGTTATCGAGAACAACTACATCGATGGCCGCAAGCTGGATTACAACTCCGTATTCAAGTCGTCGATTAGCGGCATGCTGAACTCGCTGGATCCGCATTCGGCGTACTTTGATCCAATTGAATACGCTTCGTTCAGGACTGAACAGCGTTCGGAGTACTTCGGTATCGGCGCCACCATCGGCGACCTACGTCAGGGCGATCAGGTCAACACCTACATTCGAGCAACCTTTGACGGCGCGCCTGCGCATCGCGCGGGACTGCGCTTCGGCGACCGGATTGTGGCGGTTGATGGCCAATCAATGAAGAACAAGGCGTACCCCGAGGTGCGCAAGAATCTGCTGGGACAGCGCGGTACCGTCGTGAAGGTCACCGTTGAGCATTCAACCGGTGAGACTGAAACCGTCACGATCACCCGCGACGCCGTGCCATTACCGTCAGTGCCGCAGGCTTACATGCTGCGACCGGGCGTTGGTTACGTAGCGATGACCGGTGGGTTTAACCTGACCACCTCTGCTGAATTTCAAACCGCGCTTGAGGACCTGCACCGCAAAGGCATGAACATGCTGGTACTCGATCTACGCGGCAACCGAGGCGGGCTTTTGATTCAGGCCGTCAAAGTTGCAAACATGTTTCTGCAGCAGGGTCAGATGATCGTCGAACAAAAGGGACGATTGAGAGGTGCGGGAGAGTCATTCCGTGCTCAAAATCCAAATCCTGATCCAGTGCCTTTGGTCGTGCTGGTGAATGGCGAATCGGCCTCCGCGGCGGAGATCGTTGCCGGCGCGCTGCAAGACCACGATCGCGCCTTGATTGTTGGCGAGAACACTTTCGGCAAAGGGCTGGTCCAACTTCCGATTCCCCTCGAACATGAGTCAGCATTGCTGTTGACTATCGCGAAGTACTACACCCCGTCTGGCCGGTTAATTCAGCGCGATTATTCGAGCGGCAGTCCTTATGACTACTTAACCCGCGGTGGCATCTCAGGTCGTGATAACCCGCAGCCAACTCAACCGACAGGCCCGGAAAGTCTTACAGATACGGGACGTCGCGTTTACGGCGGTGGCGGCATCATGCCGGATGAAGTAGTAAAGCCGGGTCGGATAACTCTCGCTGAACAGCGACTAGTTGATTCGATCTTCGCTTTTGCTCTTGAGCTGACGAGCGGTCGCATTGCAGGTTTTGAAGACTATAAAGTGCAACGCCCGATAGAGTATGACCACATTCTCTTGCCGACCGATTTTCCGGTGACTGATGCGGTAATGAAGGAATTCAAAAAGTTTGTCGTTGCCAAACCAGTCTTCAAGGTGACCCCGGAACAATTGGAGAAGTCGCGTCCGTTTGTTGAGCGACAGTTGCGCTACGACCTGGCTACGGCGGCTTACGGCACGACCACGGCGCTTCAGGTGATCAACGAGAAGGATCCGCAGATCGCACGGGCGGTGGATGCGATGCCGCGGGCTCGTGAGTTGGCCCAGGCAGCGAGGCGCGCGCGAGCACGTTCGTAATCGAAGCTTTAATTTCTTTCAACTAAGGACAGGCATTCGTGCCTGTCCTTTTTTATTAGCACCGGGCTGACGCCCAGTGTTTAATGAGAACTTCTAGATGACCAAAACGATCTTCCCGAAGTTTTCGTTTGCCTCCATCCGGCGGTGTGCTTGGCGTACTTCCTCGAGTTTGTAAACCCGATCAATTACGGGTTTAACTTCTCCTGACGCCAACAGCGGAACCACTTGTTCTGCGAACAGACTAATGGCCTCCGCTTTCTCTTCGTCGGAACGGGAGCGGAGAACTGTTCCCACCAGCGTAGCGCGCTTTTGCATCACTGCTAGCAGATCGAGTGTGACGCGCGAGCCACCGGTCATCCCTACCAGAACGATTCGACCTTTCTGCGCCAGTGCCTGGAGATTCGCCTCGAGATAAGGTGCTCCGACCAGTTCCAGAACGACATCGACACCACGACCTTCTGACCAGGTCCTGAGAACTGAGACCAGAGCGAGCGGGTCATTGCCGGCTGTAAACGACCCACTTAAACCAAACGGTTTGGCTCTCTCTAACTTCTCACTCGTACGGGACGTACCAAACACATTCGCGCCGCATGCCCGGGCGAGTTGAATGGCAGCGAGCCCTACACCGGACCCCGCTGCATGTACCAACACGTTTTCTCCCGCTTGCAGATTGGCGCGAGTAAATAAGGCATCGTGCGCAGTAACAAAAACCTCAGGCACTGCGCCAGCTTCCGGCCAGTCCAGATTCGGCGGAATTTCCGCAACACTGCTCGCCGGGACAACAACGTATTCTGCTTGTGCGCCTGCGCCGGTGATTCCAAACACGCGCTGGCCAGTTTTCCATTGCGTGACGTTACGGCCCAACGTTTCAACCTCACCGGCAAACTCCATCCCGGGAATGTCCTGAGGGTAACCCGGAGGCGCCGGATAGAGACCGCGTCTTTGCAATATGTCTGCGCGGTTCAGTGCGGCAGCGTGCACTTTCACGCGAATGGAATCCGGGTTCTGTAACTCCGGTGCCGGAACTTCGCGGACATCCAACACATCAGGTCCGCCGGGGGCTGTGATAACAACTGCTTTCATGGATAGGTAAATGGTCTTCGTGGTTTCGTGTAATTCGTGGATCGGTTTTTAAGCTGCATAAGAACGATCCACGAAATACACGAAAACACGAATAACCGCGAAACGTCTAGTAGTTTGACTTCTGAAGCAGAGCCAAATTGAATGGTACCATTCACGCTCCTATGCCGCCGCTGATTATCATCAACAATGCCGCTGCGAAGGCGCGACGAGCGTGGCCCACAGTGCGCCGGCTCTTGGAGTCAGCGGGTGTGACTTACGAGTCATACGAGACAACTGGGCCGGGGGATGCGACGGTTCGTACACGCGCGGCCCTGAGAGATGGTGTTTCAATCATCGGCGTCGTTGGAGGCGACGGCACGTTGAGCGAGGCGGCGGAGGGTTTCTTCGAATTCAAGCAGAATGTGGAAGAAGCGCCATCACCGGTTAATCCATCAGCCGCTCTCGCCATCTTTCCGGCCGGTACCGGAGACGACTTTGCACGAGGCTTAACCGGTGGCACGCGTGCGGACATTGGACATTGGACCAACGTCTTCATTGTCCATTCCCAACACCCGAACAACGATCACACGAAGCTAATCGACGTGCTTTATGGCGTCTGCAACGGCTACACACAGCCGTTTATTTGCCTCAATGCATCAACAATGGGGATCGGCGGGGAAACAGCAACGCGCGTGGCGGCGCAGGGAAAGTTTATGCGGCATCTATCCGGCGAGCTCAGATTTGCAGCAGCTGCATTTGTTTCAATTGCCCATTGGAGAGAACGACGAGTCCGCGTCTTGGTGGATGATGAGACGCTGATGAATGGTCCAATGAATCTGGCTGCGGTTGCAAACGCGCTTTATGCGGGCGGCGGGATGATGCTGTCACCGGCAGCGCGGTTTGATGATGGGAAACTGGATGCGGTGACGGCCAGCGGTCTAAACAGAGCGGCGGTGTTGCGCGAGCTGGGCCGAATACATAAAGGCGGTCACGTCGCGAACCCTAAAGTTAAGATCGGGCAGGGAACGAAAGCACGGATCGAAACGTTTGCGCCTGAGGATGCAATGCCGATCGAAGTTGATGGAAACGTGCGCGGCGTTACCCCCGTTGAGTTCTGCGTGCTTCCGAAGGCTCTTCGTTTTGTCGTGTAACTTCACACGAATTAACACGAACGCGGAGGGTTATCGTCCTCCCGCCTCAATGTCAGCGATTTTCTTCAGCCTTCGCTGATGCCGTTCCTCGCCAGTAAATCTGGCGGCCACGAAAGCTCGAACAATCTCAAGCGCTAATTCAACTCCTACCACACGCGCGCCAACGCATAGCACGTTGCAGTCGTCATGTTCTCTGGATTGACGGGCGGAGTAAGTGTCGCCGCAGAGCGCGGCGCGGATCCCTTGAAGTTTATTGGCGGCGACGGCAGCTCCAACTCCGCTACCGCAGACGAGGATTCCGATTTCAGCTTCGCCGCTTTGGACAGTTTGTCCGACTTTCACGGCGTAATCCGGATAATCATCGGGACGCGAACCAACGTGGGTCCCGAAGTCGATGATCTCGTGACCGGCGCCGTCCAGTTCCTGGATCACACGCTCATTGAGCGGGTAACCTGCATGATCAGCGCCGATTGCGATTCGCATCAGAGTAAAGCCCGCGCACGATCCAACACATTATCGACGTTGTACCCCAGGTTCTTCAGCGCCACATCACCGGGAGCGGAAGCACCAAAACGATCTAAACAGATTACGTCGCCATCTGGTCCGGCATACCGGTACCAGCCCTGACCAACTCCAGCTTCGATCACCAGCCGTGCAGTCACCTCGCGAGGCAGAACGCTGTTTCGATAGTCCTCGTCCTGCTCTTCGAACAACTCGACGCATGGCATGGAAACAACTCGCGTTGCAATTCCTTCTGATTGAAGTTTTTCGCGAGCTTCCAACGCCAAAGACACCTCAGAACCGGTCGCGATTAAGATCAACTGCGTCGCGCCGCCTTCTTCCGTAGCAAGTACGTATCCCCCGCGACGGAGGCCCTCTGCTGAAGCGAACCGCTTGCGGTCAATTACCGGGACCTTTTGTCGCGTTAGCGCGAGTGCAGTCGGTGCCTTGCGTCGCAGGATGGCAATACGCCATGCCTCGCTGACCTCTGCTGGATCGGCGGGACGAATAACAAACAGATGTGGAATTGAACGCAACGCTGCCACGTGTTCAACCGACTGGTGTGTTGGTCCATCTTCGCCAAGTCCCACCGAGTCGTGCGTAAAAACATAAATGACCTGTACCTCGGAAAGCGCCGCCAATCGAATGGCGGGACGCATGTAATCCGAAAACGTAAGAAACGTTCCTCCGTAAGGAATCAGGCCCCCATTCAACGAAATGCCGGTAAGCGTTGCGCCCATCGCATGTTCGCGCACACCGAAGTGAATGATTCGCCCTTCGTATGAACCCGCCTCGAAATCTCCGCCGCCCTTTATGTCAGTGTTGTTTGAAACGCCAAGATCAGCCGAGCCGCCAATCAAAGGCAGGTGTGGTGCGAGTGCATTGATAACTTCGCCACTCGAAACGCGCGTCGCTACCGGCTTCGCATCTTCGAATTTGGGCAGGTGCTTCTCCCAGTCAGCGGGGAGTTCACCTTTCATCATCGTGGCCCACTGCTTACCGAGCTCCGGATGCTTCTCCTGATACTTGCTGATCATGGCGCGCCAATCATTTTCCAGCTTTTCACCACTCTCAACGGCCTCGCGAAAATGCGCCAGCGCTTCCTCCGGTACGTAGAAATCTTTGTCTTCCGGCCAACCGAGATGTCTTTTCGTTTCTTTGACGGCCTCTTCGCCGGGCGCATCGCTATGTGCTTTGCGTGTGCCCGCTGTCGGCATACCGAAGCCGATAATTGTTTTTACCGAGATGAGCGTCGGCTTTGTTCCGACGGATTGGGCTTCGCGAATCGCCGCTTCGATCGCAGCCAAATCGTTTCCATCTTCAACCGTCAACGTGTGCCAGCCGTAAGATTCAAATCTCTTCGGCACGTCTTCGCTGAACGCAAGATTGGTAAACCCTTCGATCGTGACTTGATTGTCGTCGTACAAATAAATCAGCTTGCCAAGTTTTAAGTGACCGGCGAGCGAAGCGGCCTCAGCAGCAACCCCTTCCATTAGATCGCCGTCCGAGACAATTGCGTACACGTAGTGATCGATTAGCGGAAAGTCCTTCTGGTTAAACTTCGACCCCAGGTGCGCCCCGCCCATTGCCATCCCTACACCGTTGGCAAAGCCCTGACCCAGTGGCCCGGTGGTTATCTCAACTCCCGGCGTGAGACCGTACTCCGGATGACCCGGTGTTTTAGAACCCCACTGCCGAAAGTTTTTAATCTCCTCGAGCGGCAAGTCGTATCCGGTCAGGTACAACAACGAATACAAAAGCATCGACCCATGGCCGGCAGATAGTAGAAACCGGTCCCGGTTTTCCCATTTCGGGTTCTTGGGGTTATGCCGCAAAAACTTCGTCCACAGGACATAGGCCATCGGCGCGGCGCCCAGCGGCAAACCAGGATGACCTGATTCAGCCTTCTGAACGGCGTCAAGCGACAGCGTACGAATTGTATTTATGCAAAGTTGATCGAGGTCGGTTGTAGGTGTGGTGTTGTCCTTCTGCACTTGTGCGCTCATTTCACCGTCCTGATGTTGGATTCACTTTTGTGGGATCATTGTCTCGTACAACCGCTGTTGACGCTCCACAGCAAGCCGGTATCGCTGATGGCGGGTCATGTCCGGTTCAAATACTTTTGGGATTGTCGTCAACGTTACCGAATGTCTGTTGATAGTTTGTATTTTGCCCGCCGCTTCGAGTGCAAGCAAGGCCGCGCCGCGTGTTGATGCCTCGTCTGTCTCAGAAAGCTGAATTGGATTGCCCAAAACGTCCGCGAGAATCTGGACCCACGCAGGCGACGACCACAACGCATGGCCCGATGCAATCAGTGAAGCGTCAGGCGACAGTGGACGGAGCGCATCTGCGATCAGCGCAAACCGATAGGCAACGGCTTCCATTGCGGCTCGGAGTATTTCGATTGGTTGAGTCGCGGACGACAAGTCATGAATGGTGCCTCGCATTCGTTCGTTCCAACCCGTACTTCGCTCTCCAAACCAGAAGGGTAACACCGTCAGATCATGCTCATCAGGCGCCAGACGTGCAATTTGGTCTTCAATAGATTGTGCGTCGATGTTGTCAAAGAGGGACTCTTTAAGCCAACCGTACAAGTTTCCGCCGTCTGAAAGAGCACCGCCGATTACTACTCGCTTCCGATCAACGCGATAACACCACAACCCAGATGGAACAACCTGCGGAGGATCGCCTTCGTAAACTACACGCATGGCTCCCGAAGTTCCTACCATTAGCGCAGCGTAATCTTTGGAAGTGCATCCAGCACCAACATTATTGGCAGCGCCATCGCCGACTGCCGGGAACCATTGCGCCTCGCTGAGCTGTGGCCAACGCACCGCATAGGGGTCGGCAAATTCATTCAGTGTTTGTCCCGGCCGGCAGATTTGCGGGAGGTTTTCGATGTTGATATCAAGTTCATTCAGTAGGTCCGCTTCCCACTCGCAACTCCGCAGGTTCAGCAGACCCGTTCCGGACGCCATCGACACCCCGATTGGTGATTCACCAAAGAACTTGAGCGTCAGGTACTCGGAAAACGATACCCATCGCTCGGTTCTGGCAAATGCTTCTGGTTCTTTATCGCGAAGGCGCAACAGTTTTGCGGGCCAGTAACTGGAATGAAAGCGGCAACCCGTCCGCGAATGAAACTCGGCTTCGTTGCATTGCGATCTAAGCCGCAACGCTTCGTCCGCCGCCCGTGTGTCGTTCCAACCCAACACTGGCGTAGTCGGCTTCCCGTACCTATCAAGGCCGAGCAGGCTGTGCCAAAAACAGGAGACCGAAATAAATTCAATCCGCGTGCTTGAATCGTAAATATTCGCAAGCACATCATCGATAGTGCGCGTCACGAGATCGAGCAGGATGTCGGCTTCAATCCTTCCGGTCGTGAGTAGTGTTGTATCGTGAGAATTGACGCGGAGGCTGGTGCCGGGCAGCTCCTCACCACGTTCATCGAACAACGCGGCTCGGACACCAGACGTTCCGATATCGAGAGCGAGCAGGGTGGGCGTGCCGGACGCGGCCATCACCGAGAGTAATTCCGGAAGAGGATCAAACCCTTCGGCGACTTCGTCAATGACGTTGCTCATGTCGATAGGGGAGCGTTGTAACGCAATCTGTTAGATTGCGTGCGCTGGAAATCCAGATCGTGTTTTCTGAAACATCGCAAACTAACAGTTCGCGTTACGTGTTTCGCGAAGCATGGCACAGCCTACTTTTTCAGTCCATCATCAATAGCCAAACTGATAAAATAAACACCGATGCAGGCAGAAACACTTAACTGTCCTAACTGCGGCGCCGGAAGTTCCAGCGAGGCCACGCAGTGTCAATTTTGCGGCTCGCGTCTCGCGACAATTGCGTGCGCTTCATGCTTCGGGATGATGTTCATTGGCAGTAAGCATTGTCACCGGTGCGGGGCGGCGGCAGCAGTCCGCCAGCGCGCCGGAGAAGCCATCCATAAGTGTCCGAGATGCAAGATAGAAATTTGGCCGGTGCGATTAGGAACAACTCCCGTTGAAGAGTGTGAACGTTGCCTCGGACTCTGGTTAGACGTCCAATCGTTTGAAAGCATCTGTGCCAGCCGTGAACAGCAGGCGGCTGTTCTCGGGGGAGCATCACCGGCTCCACAGAATACCGCTGAAGATGCGGCCCCGGTGAGATATGTCCCGTGTCCTCAGTGCTCCGAACTGATGAATCGAATTAATTTCGCACGATGTTCGGGCGTGATTGTAGACGTTTGCAAAGGTCACGGAACCTGGTTTGATAAACAGGAACTGACGCGCATCATCGAGTTCATTCGCGAAGGCGGATTAGAAGCTTCGCGCCAAAAGGAAAGAACTCAGATTGAAGAGGAGCGCCGTCAGCTGCGCAATGAGCAACTGGCGACCCGGATGACGCGATCGTTGGGTACGGGAATAGCTGGAGGCGACGATACTTATATTTCCGGCATCGCTTCCGCCAGAGGTTTGCTGAAGTTCCTGTTGGACTGAGTAGTGAGGTCGGTACCACCTGCGGTAGCGGGTGGGTTCCACATTCCGAAATCAGCAATCCGCAATCAAACAAACCCACCCGCTACCGCAGCTGGTACTGACCTCATAACCCAACCGACTCATAACCCTCAAAAACTAAAGCGCGCCTGCAGCTCAATCCTTCTGTTTCCCGCCGCCTGATTACCACCGCCACCGCCGCCGAAACCGCCACCCGTCGTCACCGACTGGCCGAATAGTGTTGAACTCAAGTTACCTACAGGAGTTCCCAGGTTCGTGTGGTTCAAAAGGTTTTGAATGTTGACTGACAAATTCAAATTGTAACGCCGGCCGGTTTCGTTGCCTCCGCCGCCACCCTGGCCACCGCCGCCAAAACCGCCACCTCCTCTGCCACCGCGGCCTCCTCCTCCGCCTGCGCGGCCACCACCTGCTGCACCGCCACCTCGGCCGCCGCGACCTGTTGACACAATCTCTGGTCCAAAACCAAATGAACGGCTGATACGAAGATTAACGGTGTAGAACGATGGGCCGCTTCCGAAGTTACGCGGAATGATCTCCTGACCGGGCAACGGGTTTGGATCGAACACGCCAAAGGGCGTCGCCACTACTCCCGGTTTCCCAAAATCTGTCGCGAGCGCCGGCCGCTCTGTGAACAACGCATCACCGTTCGTATCTCGACCAGTAGTAATGTTGAATGGCCGTCCGGACGTCACAATCAAAAACGGGTTCAAGCGGACGCCCCATGGCAAAGCGTTAATTGCGCCTCCCAAAGTAAACCGGTGTCGCACATCGATCGCAGACCGCCCATACTCGCTGCTCAAATCATATTGATTCGCGGGAAAAGTATTAGCGCCATCAGTGTCGCCTTTGGCGAAGTTTAAAACATAATTTCCAAACAGCGAGAACGTGCGGCCCAGCCGGTTGTTAAAGTTCACAATTAACTGGTTCTGATTAAAGACTCCGCTGGATTCGTACTGAAAAATATTTCCGACGTTTCCGAATGGCCTGATGCCTGTGCCGGGAGCCGGTGCATTGATGTTACGCGAGCGCAGCACATGAAGAGTTCGCGCGCCAATGTAGCTCACTGAAAGCGTGACGTTGCGCGGCAACTGCCTTTCCACACTGAAGGCCGTTTCAATGGTGTAGGGCGACTGCAGATCATCGGCCGTCTGACGTATGGTTTGCGGCACATTAAAGGCGGTCAGCTCTGCGACAGACGGCGGATTGGGATAGGTGTTGAGAATTGCCGCTCCGTTTGGTTGAGTTGTCGTAACAACAAACTGTTGCCTTGTACCAGTAGATCGGACCACCGACAAAGTAAGGTTTTCGCGGAAACGATCGTAAAAGATGCCGAAGCCTCCACGAATCACCATGTTCTGCCGTTGCCCCTGACCAGCGCCAGGCGACCATGCAAAACCAATTCGCGGAGCAAAATCACTTCGATCACTAATGTTGGACTGCGCTTCATAACGCAGGCCCAAACTTAAGGTGAAGTTCGGCCGAATTCGCCAGTCATCCTGTATGAACGGTCCCACATCGATTTGGGAAACCGCGGCGCCGGGATCCCCACCGCTGATGGAAAATTGCGTCGCGCCGCCACCGCGCAACCTTACGTCCGCCGGAGAGAAACCGAGGCTGCTCAACTGTAACGTGCGCTGGTAACGTTCAATGCTGCTGATCTGAACCAAGCGGGGTTGCCCCGTCACCGGATCGATGACTACCTGGTTATTAGCATCCAGCTGCGGCGCAGTACCGCCACCGAAGGTAAAAGTACCGTTGAAGTTCTGCGGCGACACATCGTCAATCTTTACATGTCGAATCCGAATCCCCGCTTTTAACGAGTGTTGACCCGTGGTCCACGAGGTAAAGTTTTGCAACTCAAACCGATCCTCATCGCGGAACGAGAAGCCCACCTGGGAACCCCCGCCCGTAAAAGCTTCTGAGACACGGGTGATGACCGTTGTGTTTTGGCTCTCCTGTTCGTTACGCCGCCGGATGTATTGAAAGCGCGTCTCGTTGATAATCTTCTGATTGATTAACGCCGTTTCCGTCAGGCGCACCACGTGTTCGCGGGTGGTGGTATCAAAGGCACGCGACAAGAGATCGAAGTTTCCTACGCCTGAATTCTCGGTGGAACCTTGCTCGTAGGAATAACGAGCGACGAGTGTGTGGTTAGCGTTGATCTGGTAATCGAGACGCGGGCTTATCTCGGTACGGCGAGAGGGTGTCAACACGATTCCGTTGAACGGGACAATGTTGAACTGCGGATCCAGAACTATCGCGTTAATCGTATTGTTGTCATCAACTTCGCGCCGTTCGACGTCTATGAAGAACGATGCTTTGCCGGTTTTTATGGGACCGCTGAGATTCCCGCCATAACGCCGGCTTTGATAATCGGCCCGGCGCGGAGCGAACGGATGACGAGAGTTCAAACTCTCGTCGCCAAAATTAAAGAAGGCTTGCCCACGAAATTTGTCCGTTCCCGGTTTGGTGAAAATTTCGATGCGTCCATAGCCCAGCCGATCGTATTCCGCGGAGAATGGGTTTCGATTTATCCGGATTTCGCGAATCGATTCCTTCGGCGGCAACTGGCCGTCGCTAAAACCGTCAATATAAGTTTCACCACCGCCCAACCCTGCAGATGGACCCGCCAACGCTTGCAGCGCTTCTGCTAGATCGTCCTGATCGTCCGGCAACGCGTCTAGATCGGTCCCACGCAACACGAGCGCACCCGCGTTGTTTTCCGGTTCAGTGCTGATAGGTGATTCCGCTTCTACGGTAACTTCAGTTTGTTCTATGGCAACGGTGAGTGTGACGTCGGAGTGAACATTCGCGCCTGCCGCCAGTTCTACGTCGGAATTCTCGTAAACGGCAAAGCCAGGCGAGACCACAGTAAGTGTGTAACGGCCAGGCGGCAGAGATGGAAACACAAAGTTACCTTCTGCGTCTGTGTTAGCAGTTTTCTGAACACCGCTCGCGTCGGCCACTGTGACCGTGGCGCCCACAATCAGTCCGCCAAACTCGTCAGCTACCTTACCTCGCAACGTTCCCGACGACTGCTGGGCAGTCGCGCTAACTGCGACGGTCAACAGCAACACGGCCAACCAACCAATCTTCAACCTTATCGTTCCCATTAACCCAGTATCCCTTCCAGCAGTTTTCACACGTTAACCAATAACGCCGATAAGACTTTTACTTCGGGGGAAAGACGCCTGGGAGGGAAAATGAAAGGCGCCGAGGGTAGATCTTCAACTATGGATTGTTCGGAGGAGGCTCCGCTGGTCCAACGCCGCCGCCGATCACCTGGCCCGGTAATCCCGGATTTTGTGGGCCACGGTTGGGACCACGTTGTAGGAATCGTTGCATGAAAGCCGGGTCCCCGGTGATCAGCATTATTGCGGTCATGCGGGATGCGTCAGACGCTTCCGAACCGGAGACAAAAACTGCGTCGCCCTTTTTCAAATCGCTCAGCGAGATAACGGGCAGTCCTGCCAAAATTTCCTGAAATCCGCGGCCACCGCGTCCGGGTCGTCCTTCACCACCACGACGTGCCTCTCCGTTTTCACCTGCTGGGCGTTCCCGTCTCTCCCGTCTTTCACCTCTTTCGGCTCCGTCATTAGGACGGCCTGGCTGCCCATCGCCGCGACCTGGGCGGGTGGCGAAAGTCGCTGCAACCTCGGGTGTCACCCGACGAAGCGATGAACGATCACCAAAAGCCACAGTGATTGTCTTGCCTTCATTATTTTTGAGCGTCAATTCCTTGCGGGCCGCATCTACAGAAACAATTTCTCCAATCGTTCTGGTCATTGATCCGGCGATGATTTCCGTTGCGGTAAACCGAGCTCCGTCTTCACTGCGTTCGCCGAGTGCGCGTAGCTGGTCTCCTTCACGCATTTGGCTAAGCGAGCTGCGCGAAGCATGATTGATATCCATTGAGTCAGGCGCGTAACGGAAAAACCGCGTTGCGTCAGAAACGACTATGGTCGGCGGAGTTACGCCCTCTCGTCCGCGTGGCTGTAGTGTGATCTCTTTTTTACTGACATCAACGCGTGCGATGCGGCCGGCCATTGGGCGGCTGCGAGGGTCGGGTTGTTGGGGTTGTGCCTGGGCCGTTGCAGCTGTTGAGCTGACCACCACCTGCCGAGCCTCGAGCGTTTTGCCGTCGCCGATAAGAGCACCGCGAGCGAACACCCGATCACCGACGGCGACTTCTGCCAAACTGATCTTCATGGCCTTTTGTGCAGCTGTCTCGCCCGGGGGCATGCGCAGCAAAGCGGATGTAGTGCTGACTACCACCATCCTGGTCTCGCCCGTGTCAGCCTTAACTGAGATTTGATTGGTGGCTTGGTCGACTGCGGTGACGACTCCAACGACGCGGTCCGGCGCTGTGGTTTGTCCGAAGACGACGACGGCGAAGGCCAACAGCGCAGCCATTCCCAGATACTTGAATGCACACTTTTTCATCAAAAACTCCTGGTTTTACTTCTCGGGGGATGCGTGTTTGGGAGGGACCTCGTTCGAGGTAAGTATCCTTCAGACGCACAGGATTAAGCAAATGTTGTCCGAATCCAGCACAGATCTTCACTTCGTGTTGTTTCGTGTAATTCGTGGATCGTTTCTTAGGCGCGATAAAATCGATCCACGAAAACCACACGAAATAACCGAAACGTGAAGGCCCGTCGCCATTTATTTAATCGTCTTGCGAACGATGCGAATGAAGTTCTGAATGTCGTCTTCGGTGGTATCAAACGAAGTCATAAACCGGCATTCCGACCGCTCCTCGTTCCACACGTAAAAAAAGTAATGTTTCTGCAGGGAAGGAATATGCTTACGCGGCATACGGGCAAAAACGCCATTTGATTCAACCTTCTGTGTCACCTGTATCTGCGGAATGGTTGCCAGCTCGTGGGCCAGCAGTTGGGCCATGCGGTTCGCATGTTCTGCGTTTTGCCGCCAAAGATTGTTACTCAATAACGCCTCGAATTGGGCCGAGATGAATCTCATCTTTGAAGGCAAATGCATTCCTTGTTTGCGTATGTACTTAAAGTCGCGCGCCAGCTCGCGATTGAAAAACACGACGGCTTCGCCATACATCATTCCGTTTTTGGCGCCGCCGAAGGAAACAACATCGGCGCCGGCGTCCTTCGTAATGGCTTTCAAGCTCTTGCCTAAACTTGCAGCCGCGTTCGCGATGCGCGCCCCATCCAGATGCAGAAGCATGTCGTGTTTGTGCGCGAAGTCTGCCAGTCCCTTTAATTCGCGCGGAGTGTAGACAGTGCCCATCTCCGTCGCTTGTGAAACGGAGATGACTCGAGGCTGCACGTGGTGCTCAAAGCCAACATCATGGAGGAGTGGTGGAATCTGTTCAGGCCGCACCTTCCCGTCCGGAGTCGAAACCGGCAGTAATTTACATCCCGTAAATTTTTCCGGTGCGCCACACTCATCGACATAAATGTGGGCCGACTCCGCGCACACGATCGCATGGTGAGGGCGCGTGGCCGCGTGGAGCCCGAGGACGTTCGCCCCGGTGCCGCCGAAGACAAAAAAGACTTCCGCGTCTTTTCCGAGATGTTCCTGAAACTTCTCGATTGCACGCGCGGTGAATGGATCATCACCGTAGGCAATCACATGACCATCGTTTGCTGCTGCGATGGCGTTCATTACTTCCGGATGAACGCCCGCGTTATTGTCACTCGCAAAACTTCTGCTGGGCTGGTTTTGTCGCAAGTAGTTGTCTGGTCCTACCGTTTCTTCTTTTTCGCCGCTGCGCGTTTCCGTTTTGCGCCATTCGCGGCGCGCTCCACTGCCTTGAATGCGTTCAGCCGCCCAAAGCCATAGTGAATACTGTAACCGTTTTTATAAGTCTTACCTTCGCGATCGATCTTGTCCGCAGTCCCACGCAAAATACTGCGCACCTGTTTCCAGGTCAGCGAGGGATTAACTGAAAGCACCAGCGCCCCGATTCCGGCAGCCAACGGAGTTGATGACGACGTGCCACCGAAGTCGTCGCAATACGCGCCTTTCGCGTAACCCCGATTTTTTATAGATACATCGGTGGTAGTAATACCCTGCCGATCCCGATCCGGATCGCTGCTGGGCGCCACGAACTGTATGCCTTTTCCGCGGTTACTATACTCGGAACGCTTGCCCTGGTCATTGGAAGCTCCAACTGCTAATGCAGAAGGATGGCTGGCTGGAAACCCGATCGCCTGCTTGAATTCATTTCCGGTAGCACAAAACACCAGAGCACCTTTCCCGCCGCGACCCGTCTTCACTACATCGTCAATCGCACTCTCGACGTCGGGGTTACGTGCTACGGCCCAACTGTTTGATATGACATCGGCTTTTTGTCCCGAATAACGAATCGCATCCGCGATGCGATCGTTTGGCGCTAGTCCTTCGCCGCCAAAAACTTTTACCGCCAGTATTTGACAGCGGTAGGCAATACCGGTCACTCCCTTTTTGTTGCTACCGACTGCTGCGGCGACGCCGGCGCAAGGTGTTCCATGAATGTCGTTGAGGTCAGTTTCGTCGAACGGTCGCGCGAAGTAGCGAGGGCGTGGATTGAAATCGTCGTCAAAAAAGTTTCGGCCATTGCGATCGGACGCGGTTGCTTTCGGGTTCACCCAGATGTTGGCCTGCAAGTCCGGATGCTCCAGGTCGACGCCATCGTCAACGATTGCGATCACGATGCTGCGTTTGCCGCCGGGCGTGATCTTCCACGCATCGAATGCACGTACGTCCTCACCAGCTAGCCCGTCGTTTGCCCCTGTATTGTTCAGATGCCATTGAGCGCGAAGTTGCGGATCGTTTGGGATGGACAACTTCCGACTTTCGGAAACAAAGTTTGGAGCGGCGTACTCGACTTCCGGCCGTTCACTTAAGCGATTCGCCGTTCGTATCGTTTCTGTCTCATCGATGTCACCGGCCGGGACAACGATAAATTGGTTCTTTTTAAACTCGTTGGTCTCTTTGATAGTTAAATCCAAATCCTTTAGAACCCGGGTTCGCTGGGCGGCCGTAGTCTTGGGTTTGAACCGCACGGTAATCTCGCGCGTCACAACTACTCGCAGTTGTGACTCGTCTTCTACGTAAACGGGCAACGTGCGGCGCACCCCCGTCATCGCCCGCGCAGACAAGGCATTGCGCACGGTTGATATCGCAGTACGAGCCGCGCCTGGATCGTGCAACAGCATTGTTCGATCAAAACGGCGCGGCGCTATCCGGTAGCGCGTTTCGCCTCGAGGCATAGCGCGCTCGACACTTGAACGCACTGAACGAAATGCTTCCGCGGCAACTTCCGGCGTTTCAAAACGTACCCCGACATCGTCAGGCGACAACGTCAAACCGATCTTCTTTCCCCGGGAGGAATATACATAAGCCATTATTGTGCTCCTTGTAAGGCGCGACGAGGGAGCTCCTGCTCGTCGCGGGTTAGGTGCTTGTAACGCAAACTGTTAGTTTGCGTCTCAACCTTCGTTAAGGGCTTCTCCGAACATCGAGCCCACCGCACCAAACGCAAACTAACAGTTTGCGTTACAAACGCTGTTAGCGTTTATGTTCAGTGACAAAATTGGGCGCCGCGAACTCAACCTCATCGTCAGCATCCAATTCGTTGGCAACTTTCAAAGCATCCGCACCCCTGGTGACCGGAACTTTCACGACAAACTGGTTAGGTACAAATTCATTTTGACGTGCGATGGTAAAACCAAACTTTTTCTCCACCTGCTCGCGCTCTTTCTTGGGTAGAACGCGTTTGAATCGCACCGTCACTTCGTCCGTGAGCACTTGGAGCAGTTGGCTCTCCTCATCTCGCCAGACAGGAACGATTGCTTCCGCGGCACCGTTATCGATGAAGGACTGAACTTGATTCAGGACTTTTTCTTTATCGGAAGCAGAACGCAACTGCACCAGGAAGATTTGTTGCTGCTCGACGTCCTTTACCTTACCGAAAGAACTAAGGGCCTTATGTAATTCTTCTTTGGCTTTGGCGTAGCGAACTGCAACCACATCTTCGACTGGCTGCAGGTACACCTTGTTTTTACCGTGTCTATAAGAACGCCGACCAGTCTGCGGTTTCGACTTCATAATGAGGATAGCTGAACGTTAAAGAGTCGGCGTGAGTCTAGATCAGGGAGGGATGATTTGCCCAGAACCAGCGAAAGCAATTGTCCGACACGCTTTGGCTTGCCGGTCTGAGATTCGCCAGGAATCACGTGAGGAGGAATTCAAGAGTGCAGCTCCCAGTGTTGACGACAAGCTAAAGCATGTCGAACACCCCCCGGGGCATTACAGGCGCTTCGACTTGAAGTCCTTAACAATCTCTCTAGCGGCGTTCGCGCCCGATCCTCCGGTGAGTCCGCCGCCGGGGTGTGTCCCTGAGCCACACAGATACAAACCTTTGAGGGGCGTGCGATATTGGGCCCAACCAATTATCGGCCGGAACGTGAAGAACTGATCCAGCGACTGTTCACCATGATGAATGTGGCCACCGCTTAGTCCATACGTCTTTTCTAAATCATGCGGCGTGATTATCTGACGCGCCAAAATCATCTCTTTCAAATTCGGAGCATACTGCGCAAGCGTGTTTATCACGTTATCCGCAAACTTCTCGCGTACGTCATTCCATTCCGCGTTCTTCAGTTTGTATGGTGCGTATTGGACATAGATCGACATCACGTGCGCCCCTTGCGGGGCCAGCCCCGGATCCATCAGCGTGGGGATAGTGACGTCGAGATATGGTGCCGGAGAGTACTCTCCATACTTCGCCGCGTCGAACGCACGTTCCAGGTAATCTATGTCTGGTCCAACGTGAATGCGTCCAGCCAGTTGTTGCTCGTTTGACACTCCGTTGAACGAAGGTAATCCGGAAAGCGCAAGATTAATCTTTGCAGAAACGCCCGAAGCCCGGTAGTTGCGAACTTTCAAGAGAAATCCAGGATCGAGATCGCCCGGATCAATCAGCTTTAGGAAGGTTGTTCGCGGGTCCGCATTTGAGGCAACCGCCCGCGCCGAGATCTCTTCACCGCTCTCCAGGACAACGCGGCTAAACCTGTCTTCCTTCACGTCAACTCTCGCAACCGGCGCGGACGTTCTGACTTCGGCCCCCGCAAGCTCGGCCGCCTTTAGCAGTGCCGACGTCAGCGCGCCCATGCCGCCTTTTGTAAATGATGACGGCGCGAGCGGGTGGCCATCGATCGCCGATTGCCAAAGCAATCCTGTGCTCGTGCCCGCAGACCATGGCCCAGCAAAGGCGCCGAAGATGCCACGCGCTGCTACCGTCGCGCGCAGGAGTTCTGTTTCGAACCACTCAGCCGCCAAATCCGCGACCGCCATCGGACCCCAACGCAAGAGACGATACGAGTCCGGCTTTCCAAGTTTGCGGAAAGAGCGTCCGACTTTGCCAAGATGAAACAGTTCACCCGCGGACGGTTTTTCTATGGATGGCGGAGTTTGTGGAACCAGTGGCGCGAGTACTTTGCTGATACGTGCAAAGCTGCTTTCGAATTGCGGATAACTGCGCGCGTCTTTCGCTGAAATCTTCTCAATTTCGCTAACCGTTCTGTTTGTGTCGTGATAGATAGCAGTGCCAGGGCCGTTTGGATTTAGCGCGAGCACGCGCACATCGGGAGTGAGAACTTCCAGGCCGTGGCGCTGCAGATCGAGATCTTTGACGACGTGAGGCAGCAGTGGGCCAACCGTGTGGGCCAGGGTTGAGCAACGGAAGCCAGGGTGAATCTCTTCGGTGACCGCTGCCCCGCCAACTACATCTCGGCGTTCAAGCACCAGCGTCTTCAAGCCTGCCTTGCCGAGATAGGCAGCGGCGACTAACCCGTTGTGTCCGCCGCCGATGATGATGATGTCGTAACTCGCCATAAGTGGGACAGGCATTCCTGCCTGTCTTTGTTTTCGAAATCATAGTGGGACAGGTATTCCTGCCTGTCCGGCTTTCGACGAAGTAACAAAAAAAACCTCTGGCGAAGCTTGGGACAGACAGGAATGTCTGTCCTACTTCCTGTCCTTTAGCATCTTCATCGCTGCGTTGCGTCCAGGTGCGCCCATGATTCCTCCTCCGGGATGCGTTGCCGATCCACACATGTAGAGATTTCTGATCGGAGTCTTGTACTGGGCCCAACCGGGTGCAGGTCGTAAAAAGAAAAGCTGCTCCAGCGTCAGCTCGCCCTGGAAGATATTGCCTTCCGAAAGTCCAAAGTCCCGCTCGAGATCAAGCGGCGTGAGTACTTGCCGGTGCAAAATCAAGTCGCGAATGTTTGGCGCGTGCTCGGCGATTGTATCGATCACCGTGTCACCAAACTCCTCGCGCTTGTCGTCCCAATTTCCTTCTTTTAGATTGTAGGGCGCGTACTGAACGAAGCATGACATCACGTGTTTGCCTGGGGGAGCTACCGACGGATCGGTCAAACTAGGAATTACCATGTCGATGTAAGGACGCCGTGAATAGCGTCCATACTTCGCTTCGTCGTAGGCCCGTTCCATGTATTCAACGCCCGGTGAGATGGAGACAGCGCCCCGCAAGTGTGGACCATTGCCCGGCTTCGATTTGAAATCAGGCAAGCCGTCGAGCGCGAGATTCACTTTGCCGGACGAGCCGCGATACTTGTAACGCTTTAGATCCTCAGCAAAGTCGTTTGGCAGATGTTCTTCACCGATCATTTTCATAAACGTCAAACGTGGATCGACGCTTGATGAAATTACATTCGCATACAACTCGTCACCGTTGGCCAGCACCACGCCCTTCGCTTCGCCGTTCTTAACAATGATTTTCGCTATGGGCGCCTCCGTGCGAATTTCTGCGCCGGCCTCCCGCGCCGCGTCCGCAATGGAGTTTGAAATGGCGCCCGTGCCGCCTCGCGAAAGTCCCCACGACCTAAACGCACCGTCAATCTCACCCATGTAGTGATGCAGTAGAACGTAAGCGGTTCCGGGTGAACGCACGCCAAGAAAAGTGCCAATGATTCCTGACGCCGACATCGTCGCCTTGAGCACATCGGTCTCAAACCACTGGTCCAGGAAGTCCACGGCGCTCATGGTCATCAACTGAACCTGGTTGTATTTGTCTTCAGCCGGGAGGTTCTGAAAACGCCGGCCAAGGAACATCAGATCCTTCAGGCCTTTAGGCTTAAGCGACAATGGATCAGGCGGCGTCATGCTCATGATCGGCTTCACGAAGTGGGCCATCTCGAGCATTGCCTTGCCATATTCGTCGTAAGCTTCGGCGTCGAGTCTTGAATGACGGGCAATTTCGCGTCGGGTCTTCGCGTGATCATTGACGCGCCAGAGGTGATCGCCATTCGGCATCGGCGTGAACGTGCCGTCTAAAGGAAGGATTTCGAGGCCGTGTCGTGGGAGATCAAGTTCGCGAATGATCTCGGGACGCAAAAGAGAAACTACGTAGGAGCAAACTGAAAACTTAAAACCGGGAAAAACCTCTTCAGTCACCGCCGCGCCGCCTAATACGTGACGACGTTCGAGCACCAAAACTTTCTTTCCGGCGCGTGCAAGATATGCGGCATTAACCAGCCCATTATGTCCGCCACCAATGACTATGACGTCGTACTTATTCATTCAGGTCGACTAGTCGGATTCAGAACAAAAACGATCCACGAATTGACCAAAATACACGAAGTACACGAAGTAGACTCGTAACTGTTTCGTGTGTGTCGTGTGTTTCGTGTGTTTCGTGTAATTCGTGGATCGCTTTCCATGTGCTTGCTGAAGATTTGTTAGCATACTTATAATCCTTTACCCTGACAAACACCGATCTGAGGTGCGCATGCCAGTCGGAACTGCGTTTCACGAACGAACATTTCAACTGTGCGAGAGCTTGAGTTACCGGGAGTGGTCCGGCTATTACGCCGTTAGCTCTTACGAACCACACCACGAACACGAATACAACGCCATCCGAAACGCTGCGGCCCTGATCGACATTTCTCCACTATACAAATATCGACTAACCGGCCGAGACGCTACGCGACTTGTCGATCGCATCATCACCCGCGACATGCGCAAGGTCAGCGTGGGTCAGGTGATCTACACGCCCTGGTGTGATGAGCAAGGAAAGGTGATCGACGACGGCACGGTTTCACGTCTTGAAGAAAATGTTTATCGCTGGACTGCAGCGGATCCGAGCCTGCGCTGGTTCACGCAGAACGCGTCCGGAATGGACGTCAATATCGAAGACATCTCGGAGAGTGTGTCGGCCCTCGCGCTCCAGGGGCCAACATCGGGAAGGCTTTTGAAGAGTCTCGTCAAAGATGCAGATATAGAGAACCTCAAATACTTTCGGGTAACTCACGGCACGATCGCCGGCGTTCCGGTGGACGTGTCGCGCACTGGATACACGGGCGATCTTGGCTATGAAATATGGGTGCCGAGTGAATCGGCGATTCAGGTTTGGGACGCGTTGATGGAAGCTGGCCACGCTTTTGATATACATCCGGCCGGCATGTTGGCGCTGGATGTATCGCGCATCGAAGCTGGACTGTTGCTGATCGACATTGATTTCAACAGCAGCAAGAAAGCACTAATAGAGAACCAGAAATACACACCTTTCGAAATGGGCCTCGGCCGGCTGGTCCACCTCGACAAGAACCGTTTTGTTGGTCAGGCTGCGCTGGTGGCTGAGAAGCAGAGAGGACATGCGCGAGAAATTGTGGGCCTGGAGATCGATTGGCCCGAAGTGGAAATTCATTACGAGCGCGTTGGTTTGCCGCCGGCAGTTTCTCCGATCGCTTCGCGAGTGGCCGTACCTGTTTTTAAACAAGGCGTGCAGGTCGGCAAAGCGACGTCGAGCACCTGGTCGCCGACTTTAAAACGGATGATTGCACTTGCGACTTTGAATCGTGACTGCACCAAAACAGGTACCCGTCTTCAGTTTGAAATCACAGTTGAAGCGAAGCGGCTGCTCGTCGGTGCGCGTGTGGTGAAAACACCCTTCTTCAACCCAAAGCGAAAAACTGCTACGCCTGTTTAATCCACAGATTTTGCAGATTACAAAGTTTTCCGACGGACTAATGGAAAGTTGCCCTCTTTTAATTTCCGAAAATAGCTCATCTCAACTATTTCGCTATTCTGGAATCTGTGAAATCTGCGTAATCTGTGGATTATGAAGCTCGCTGAGATAATCGACAGTTACGATCCCACTCTGCCTATCGAGCGAGCACGCACCATTCCATCATCCTGGTACACCGACCAGGAACTCTATCAACACGAGCTAAAGACAGTTTTCTCGCGTTCGTGGCAGATGGCTGCGCGGTTGGACCAACTCGAACAACCAGGGCAATACGTCACCGCAGACGTAGCCGGTGAACCAATACTTCTGGCGCGCGGAAATGACAACGAGATACGCGGGTTTTTCAACGTCTGCCGGCATCATGCGGCAGCGGTGATGACTGAGCCCGCCGGGACCGCCCAACATTTTCGTTGTCCCTATCACGGCTGGACCTACGCTCTTGATGGTCAACTCAAAGGAACGCCCGACTTCACGGACGTCTGCGACTTTGATCGCGCGCAGAACGGTTTGGTGAAACTGGAAACAGCCGTTTGGGAGAATTGGGTCTTCGTGCGCCTCGGTGATTCAGGTAAGGACCTCGACGATTTTCTGGGAAGCGATCTGATCCATCAAATTCAGCCGCTGGCGTTACAAAACTTCCATTGGCTCGAGCGGCGACACTATGCCTTCGACTGCAATTGGAAGGTGTTTGTCGATAACTATCTTGACGGTGGTTATCACGTGCCGCATTTACACAAAGGTCTCGATAGCGTGTTGGACTACAGCAACTACATGATTGAAAACGGCGAGCGTTATTGCTTGCAGTGGAGCCCGTTGGTCGTGGAAGGTGCTGAGGAACAGACAGGTGCTGTGCGCCAGGGTGAGCGCGCACTTTATTACTGGATCTATCCGAACTTCATGATCAACTGGTATGACGGTGCGATGGATACAAACCTGGTGATCCCGCAGGGCGTAGACAAGACCGAAGTGATCTTCGACTTCTATTTTCCCGACGTTTCTGAGAACGCGCGCGCACGAAATTTGGCGAGCATAGAGGTGGGCCAACGAATTCAGGACGAAGACGTGGCCATCTGCAAATCAGTGCAGCGAGGTTTGACCTCACAAGCATATGACGCCGGCCGCTTGTCCGTGCGTCGCGAAGCCGGCGAGCATTTGTTTCACAGACTACTGCACGCAGACCTAAAGACTATTGTGTAATTCGTCTAGTTCGTGTTTTTCGTGGATCGCTTTTGGACCTGGCCAAAAAAAGATCCACGAATTACACGAAACATCACGAAATAGTGGCCTATTTCAACAAGTGTTCGCGAATGAATAGCACGGTTGCGTAGAACTGAAAGTCAGCGTTCTTCTTCTTGTTGAACCCGTGACCTTCATCCTTTGCCATCAGGTACCAAACCGGCCCCTTGTTCTCGCGAATCGTTCGCACCATCTGCTCAGCTTCATTCAACGGCACGCGCGGATCGTTTCCACCCTGGACCACGAAGATCGGTTTCTTAATCTTCGCAGCATGATTCAGCGGCGCCGTTCGCATCATGAATTCACGCATTTTTGGGTCACGCTCGTCGCCATACTCTGCGCGTCGCAGATCACGTCGATACGCTTCGGTCCGTTCCAGGAACGAAACCAGGTTTGAAACCCCCACGACCGGTAAAGTTGCGCGGATGCGATCGTTGAAAAGAGTAGCTACTGCAAACGCCATATGACCGCCGTAAGAACCACCCGTGGCCATCACACGTTGCGCATCGAGCCGCCGGTCAGTGGCAATCCAGTCAAGCAGCGCACCGATGTCCTTGTAGCTATCTTCGCGTTTAAAGCCGTTGTCGAGTTGCAGGAAGGTTTTTCCAAAGCCTGACGAACCGCGCACGTTTGGATAAAGAATCGCGACGCCCAGCTCATTCAGGAAGTAGTTGTTTCGCCCGAGGAAATTCGGACGGGCCTGTCCTTCCGGTCCGCCGTGAATGTTGATAATCACCGGACGTGGTCCGGTGAACCGTGCCGGCGGCATGTAGAGAAATCCGCTGATTGAACGGCCATCAAAACTCTTCCAACGCACCAGTTCGGCTTCGGCAAATTGTTGCGTGTTTAGTCCGCCCGTTTCGCTTTCGGTCCAACGATCCACCTTACCCGTAGTCACATCCAGAGAATAAACATCTGAAGGTGAACGAGCGGAGGTAATGTTGAAACCAAGATCTTTGTTGTTGTCGTGCCAGCGAACACTGCTGACTATTCCTACTGGAAGTTTCGGCACAGGACGTTCTTTGCGAGTCCGCGTATCCATCAGATGCAGACGGCCCACGCCTTCCTCGTTAGTTACAAACGCCAACGTCTTGCCATCCGGCGACAACGAGTTGGAATCTACGTCCCACTTGATATGGTCAGTGAGCACCGTGTGCACTTTCGTGGCGAGATCGATGTAAGTGAGTCTTGCAAACTCTGAATCTTTATCGGTGGCTACATATATTCCGCGTCCATCTTTGCTGAAGCTCCCGCCGCCGTATGCAATCTTCTCAGCACTGCCTTTCGGCGTAAGCAGCGTCTTCGTGGCCGTCGCAATATCCACTAACCAAAGATAACTTTCGTTGGCACTGATAAATTCAACCAACAGAAGTTGCTTGTCATCTGGCGACCAATCGCTTACGCCCCAACCGCCTCCTTCGAGCTGCAGCAACAACCGATCGCTCTTGGGATCTTCAGGATTAATGATATAGAGGTCGTTATCTTGTTTGGTCCTGCGCGTCGAACCGTATGCGGCCTGGTCTCCGGAGTTGGACCAGCGCCATCCTGTGTTGCGCGACTTGCCGTCGGTTAACAGAGTCGTGGTTCCGTCAGTCGGGTTGTAGCGGTAATACTGATAAAACTCGTTGCCGCCGACGTCCCGAGTGAAGATAAAGTACGCTCCGGTTCGTGGCCGGTATAAACCGCCCACGGAGCGTTCAGTTGAAAACGTTAGCTGCTTGCGCGCACCGCCCGGCATCTTGAGTTCGTGTACTTGATTGGTATCGCTGAAACGGGTGCCAATTAACATCTCGCGCCGAATGGGGTGCCAACTGCTGATAGCCGCAGCTCGAAATTCGGTATAACGCCCGACATCTTCTGCCAGCGACGCAGGAATGGCAGGTATACCTTCAACAACCAGATTGTCCCCGGGGACTATGGTGCCTTGGGCAAAGGCCACAAAGGTTAGCAACGCAGCGCCTGGAAGAGCGCCGGCCAATAGCAAAATCAACCTCTTCATTGGTTTGATCCTCTGTAAAAAAACTCTGGTCGTTTAGCCCGCGGAGCGTGGCGATAGCATAAAGCCTGGGGTGGAGCGAGGCTCTGCGAGCGGAACCCCAGGATCCGTTGAAGACCGATTGCAGCCCGCGAAGTGGGCGACAGCGCTTTAATCATCCGTGATGTGCGCGGTTGCCACTATCGCACGCTTCGCGCGCTCTTTTTCGTAATACCGGTCGGCTACCTGGGGTTCCGCTTCGCTCCACCCCAGAAACTATGAAGCCGGGTCTCCCAAAGTCGATTTAGAAGTTGGACAATGTCCAACGATTGATACGAGTTTGGCCTTTGCAGGTTGACTCAAAATCTGACTTTGAAGGGAGCACC
>DATEPE010000014.1:0-17583 GCA_035273385.1 Pyrinomonadaceae bacterium
ACCGTGCCTCCAGCAGCCCGGATGCCTCCGCAATTGAAACTGCTGTTACCGCTAATCGTGCTATTGGTTATCCGGTGACTGCCACTCGCGTTGAAAACAACTCCGCCCCCATTGCTGCCAAAGTTGTTCTGAATGGCGACCTTATCAAGCCACAACGAGCCGCCGTTGGACATGATCGCGCCACCTTGAAAATCAGGGGTAGCTCCCCGACCATCTCCGCCCTGTAGTGTCAAACCAGAAATCGTGGTGGTCGCCGAGATGTGAAAGATCCGGTTGGTGCCCGCCCCACCGTCAATCGTCAACAGATTCGCGCCCAGACCGTTGATGGTTACCGCACCTGTGATTGGAATCTCAGAACCTAACGTGATGGTGCTTCCGCTCAAGCCGGAATCGAAACCGATTGTCTTGCCCTCGCAGTTGCCCAAAGCGTTCGATTCTTGAATTGCGGCACGGAGCGTACAAACTCCATTGCCCGTACCCGTCTCGCAGATACCATTTCCAGGCGTAATGTCAGAACCATCTCCGGAATTATTGACGGTAAAAGCCACGGTGCTACACAAGCTTTGAATCGAAATGTTATCGATCGCAAGCGCTTGAGCGTTGCTTACAGTTGTGCCGGATGTAACCGAATAATTCCATGCCAGATAGAAATTGCTACCAGCAGGGATGGTTTGGGCAAGAGTTTGATTGCTAATTGAAACTGTGGACCCTGGGGCATTTGTGAATCCGTTATTATTGGCGTCTGCTGGGAAGCTGGTGAGAAAGTTTGCGCCGGCGCTGGTCCACGTACTTCCGTCGGTGGAGTAATACATCTGAATACGAAAGCCGGCAGCATTTGAGCCATTACGATACTTCTCTACGTCGTAGCTGATTCTCAAACCACTTAAACTTACTGCAGCGCTGTTCACCAACTCCACGTAGAGATTTCCACTGTTTGTACCGGAAGCCGATGAGAGAAATCCGATCGCTCGATCTGCGCCAGTGTCAGTAAGCCCCGAGCCAAAATTGTAAATTCCCTGCGACGCGTTAGTGGCCACTGCCGAACCATCAACTTGTTCAGTCGCGGTACCTGCGGCGGCAAAAGTGCCAACAGTTCGTACTGAACTGTTGTTTTTATCGACCCTAAAATCCGCCGGCAACGTCGCTGTCGCTGATGTGCCTATTCCATTGAAGTTTTGCGTGAGGGGAAGGGTAGCCGCTGCCTTAACAATCCAAACCAAAGTCAAGACTACGCATGCGATCACCAAACATGCGAGAAAACCATACGGCCTAACCGTAAGAGCTCTTTTGATTCGCGCTTTCTTCATCATGTGAGAAGGGCCGGAAGCTTCACTCCTCCGAACTGTGGCGTCCGCCTAGGCGCACTTGTTTCCACTACCCGGGCAACCAACCGACGCGGCAGGCCCACATACACCGCTACAACATTGGCCGGCACTGCACGGACTGCATTGCGCCTTACACGACACCGCGGCCTCCACAGCCGTCGGCACTGTCATTGAAGTAATTATTGGAATTGCTATGGCTGCGCCCAGACCGATGCGACGAATGGCCTCGCGTCGTGGGATGCCCATGAACTTGTTGGGCCACGTTTCAATGTCGCGCGGTACCTCAAGTAAGTGTCTATGGTGCAACTCGGCGAGCGCCAGGTAAACAATATCTTCGTCAACGCGTTCCGTGACTATTCCACTTGCTTCCTTGTTCTCGCCGTAGAGTTTCAATTTCTTTGCGATTTCAACGGGAGTCGTTCGTCCGTCGCACAGTCTCCAAACTGCGGCCGCCTGTTTATTTAGACAGTGAGCTTCTTCGTGCACTTGATCGTAGACGAGCACCTCGTCGTCCACTTCTTTTGTGATAATTCCGTCGCGACGCGCGTCCGGCAAAAATGGAAGAAGCTCGTTCATTGAACTCCCGAGTACGAAACCGTGGAACAGTGAGTGGTGGGCAAACTTGCAGGGATAGGGCAGCTATCCGAGAAATCGCCTGGTCTAATTAAGGGAATACTGGCGTTGAAGGCGGCATCCGCTGGGAGGCGCCGCGTTCGCTTTGTAAATGACTGTAAAGCAGCGCGAAAGCTATCACTGATCCATCGAAAGATCAATGCAATATAAGGGCTCATTTACAGCCCTGTAAGGTGATCGCGCGAAGCCGGAAGAACCAATCCAGTTAATGCTGAAAATGTTGTATGGCGGTCGGTCAGACAAACCTCGGTGAAGTCGCACGAGATTTTGGATTGAGCTAAGTAAAACTTGCCCCGTCTGATGGAAACGTCAATCGGCTTTCTCTGTGATATTCTTGCGCGCAATTCACTCCGAGGTCCCCCGATGGAACAGTTTCAAAAGCTAGGTACATTAATCGAACGTCGTTGGCTAGCGGAGAACTACAGCGAACAGCTCTTCCCCGAAATCGCCGCGCAAGCACTCGCCGAAGCGGATCTTCCGTCTAAAGTCGATCCCTGGGACATCATTCGCTGGGTGCACACCACCGATTCGCTTACTGAACAAAAAGATGTTCCCGGCCGTTTCGGCAATCCGCCCATCACGCTCTATTCCGGTCCACGTTTCTACATAGACGTCTATTACTGGCTGGACGGCACCACCAGCATCCATCAACACGCCTTCACCGGGGCTTTCCAGGTACTGCTGGGTTCCAGCATTCATAGCCATTACAACTTCCGTGTAGATCGAATCCTTAATGAGCACTTTTCAGTGGGCGAGATCCAGCTGCGTTCCGTCGACTTGCTGAAGGTGAACGACATTAAACACATCAAACCGGGCAATCAGTACATCCACTCGCTCTTCCACCTGGACCGTCCGTCAGCCACGATCACCGTGCGAACTGACCACACGCCCTCGGCAGCGCCGCAGTTTGATTACCGGAAGCCTTACTTTGCGATGAATCCCTTCTACCAGAATCCGGCGATGGTGAAGAAACTCCAGACCGTCACACTGCTGCTCGGGATGAAGCATAAAGATGCCGACGCGATGATTGGCGACCTGATTACCTCATCAGATTTTCACACAAGCTATTTGATCCTTATCGAAGTCGCTCACCATTTGAAGACCAATAAACTGGATGAATTGTTTGGACTAACAACTGGGAACGATCGATTTCAAGCGATTGTTGAGAAAGCGCGCGCAACTCATGGCGACTTGATGGATAAGTTTCTGGCCGTTTTAGATGAAGAAGAACGGCAAATGAATATTATCGGCCGCCGCAATACGATTACCGGTGAGGAACACCGTTTCTTTCTTGCGCTGCTTCTTAATGTGCCCAGCCGCGAGAAAATCCTGGATCTGGTCAAGCAGCGCTTTCCGGAAATTGATCCGGTGGAGAAGATACTTGATTGGGTGGAAGAATTAGGACAGACGCGCGTACTTGGCTCGAAGGAACCGAACGCGCTAGGGATTGAAGGGTTTGGTGACGAACATATTATCGCTCTCGAGAATCACCTGCGCGGTAGGCCCTTGAACGAATTGAACTCCAACGGCTCTGAAAGGTCGATGATAGACCCAACCTCACGCACTGAGTCTGTGCACGAATCCTTGCAGAGGTCTACCTTATTTCGAGCCGTCATCAGTTAACGCATTCAATGCAATTGCACGCCATCCAACGACGATCCGAAAATCAACTCGTTCGACAGTAAGCAGCTTTGAATGGCAGCCGAAATTCCCTAAGGTCGACAACCTCGACCGGCTGGCGCTCCAGTCGTGACGCACGTGGGATGAGCGTTGCAGCAATCCGCGGGGGTAGTACAAGGGTCACCCGAATTGCATGGACTTGCAGCCTGCGCTGGTGTTGGTGAAATTATTGAAATCACGATTGGTAATGAGGCCGCTGCCAGTCCAAGCGTTTTGACAACCTGCCTACGCGACAGCTGACTTAAGTGGGCGGGTTTAGAAGGCACATCAACCAATAATTTGGCGCTGCTCAGTTCATCTAAAGCAAGCCATACAATAGTCGGATCGGCGCCAACCGTCGTGTAGTCTTTCATTAACAGCGCCAGGTCATCGACAGTTTTGCCTCCGTCACAGTGCTTGAGAACGAGAGCAGCCGTTTCATTCAAACAGTGGGCTTTGTCGTTATCCAGATCGTAAACCAGCGTTTCGTCGGGCAGTTCCTTGATGATTAGCCGATCTTTTCGGGCCTTCGGCATTAGGCCAGGGCGAGTGTCCATGGGAGTAATTCCTTCCTCAAGCGGTTGAGGTTAAAAACCGGAGTTGACCTAAACAGGTCAAAACTCCGGCTGATTAACTTTTTGGAGAAAACTGGGGCCGAAACTTACACGCAAAGTGAGCAAAGATCAATAGCGTCGAGGGAAGCATTGCCTGGAGATTCACAAAAACTAACTGCTATACGCGGTTGAATTGGTCAGAGCTCAAGCGCAAACAAACGTTGGCTTTGTTCCTGAGTATTCCTATAAACAGGTATTGTTGGCACACCCTGGCGCAGTGGTGGGGGTACAACAAACGTTTGTACAACATTGGTTGGGACTCCCACAGCCCACGCCCGGCGCACGACCGCCCGGGTTCACGCAGGACGCTTGAGCATGAGCAGCCGGTGCAGCAATTGAGATAATCGCGGGTAAGGCCAGGGCTGCGAATCCAACTTTTCTCACCCAGTCGCGCCTGTTTAAGGCAGCGACGTTTGCTGGTTTCACTACTGGGCTCTGCAACAGTTGAAACTTTTCCAGCTGATCCAGAGCTAACCAGACCACGCCTTCATTATCCGCGGTAGGTGTTTGATCGCCGAGTAACTGTGCAATGTCCGCCACAGTGGCTCTTCCATCGCAATTCTTCCACACTAACGCTGCGGTGCTGTTCAAACAATGAGCTTTGTCTGATTCCAGATCGTAGACGAGAGTTTCATCGGAGAGGTCTTTAATGATGAGTTTTTCGGTGCGCGCTTTGGGCTGTTGAGTATAGCGGTCCATAGTAAACGAGTGTGCTTCCTCCCTGGGCAAATCGGCAGAGCATCAAAAGTGGGTTGAAACTACCGCAGTCCGCAAAAAAGATCAACGGTTACTAGCCTGGAAGGAGTTTTTAATGTGGTTCAGTAACGTCTTTAGTTGCGAAGCTTGCGGCAATTACGAGCGACTGAACTGCAGTGACTTGCGACCTGACTGGGAAATCGACAGTCAACAAGACTACTCACTGCCTGATCTAACGTGTGTTTGAATGGCTGTGTAAGGAAACACGGGTGAGTGTGATTGGACCTTAGTGCGGCCATTGTCCTGGTGGGAAACAATCCAATAGTACTGTCTATTGGAGATCGTTATTGTGCATTCGATTGTGACGGGACCTTTATCCAAAGGATCCACTGGCAGGCAGACTGGAGTCCACGCCTTAATGTGATTGATCGTGTCAAGCAAAACATCTTTCGTTAAAAGTATCTTGGCCCACACCACCAGGCAGTTGAACTTGCTTCCGTCCTCAAGTTGCCAGCTGCATTTCATGTCGGTAAGGAGGGGCGGTTCCGTGACTTTAGCCAGGTCCACGTGAGCAAGCGTCGCCGGGGCACCTAACAGCTTCAACTTCGACGGATCGGTTATCTTTTTGGGGATGTCCTGACTCAGCAACTCAAAATATCTGTATTGCAGTTTGATACCGGCCGGAAGACCGGCCCTTCCTTTCAAATGCGCCGGAGCTGCCATCGCAGCCAACGCTTCCGGAATTACAACGCCACCATCCTTTAGAAACCGTTTTTTTGCATCGATAATCGTCGGCACGATTCCCTCATCGAAGGCATCGTTTCCCACCGTTTCAGTAACGATCACGTCAAACTTTCCCGCAATGTTTGCCTCTCTGGAATCTCCCGAGACAACCTCAACTCGATCGCTGACCCCATTCTTAGCGGCCAACTTCTCAATGAGCGGGATCAGAATGTTCTCCTTCTCTATCGCTACAACTCTCGCGGCGCCAAGCTTTGCGGCAGCAATGGCCCAGATACCCGTTCCCGAGCCGATATCCATTACGCTCACGCCTTTTTTCACGTGTTTCTTTAGCGCCTTGTGAAAAGTTTGATTTCTCACCCGGTCGCTAAGCATCAGCTCGTGATAGTTGAGCGTATGCTGCATGTGAGTCATCAACTTACCAGCTTGCTCGTTCTGACGAGCTGCATCCGTGTTATCTGACTCTGGATCGTGTTTCATGAAGTTCTCCGGCGTCGTCGACTTCTTAAGCTATCCCGCACATGCAGGAGCTTTTAGAGGGCCTAAGACACACGAATCCCCATCCGAGCCGACCACTCGAATGGGGAGGTGTTAATACCTGGCTACTGGCAGAACTTTCCGCTCTGTTGCGGGTTTAGCGTGTAAGGACACGGACCAAATCCTGGAGGTTCCTGTTGGCAGGTGCCTGACTGGCAATCATTCGGATTCACACAGCAAGTTCCAGGCGGTCTGAGCGAAGCCTGTGCATAAGCATGCGGTGTAACGATCGAAACGATCGCCGGCAGCGCAGCAGCAGCGATGCCTAACCGAGCCACCATTTGACGTCTGGTCAATCCTGCAAGCATTGCCGGCTTGGCAGGGGCCTCATCGAGGAGCTTAAATTTTTCCAGCTGATCCAGAGCAAGCCAGACCAGACTCTCGTCGACTGGGGCACCGTCGGTTGAACTCATTTGAGTGGCAATTTCTTCAACGGACGTCTTGCCATCACAGCTTTTCCAAACCTGAGCTGCGGTGGTGTTCAGGCAGTGTGCCTTATCCGCTTCGACGTCGTAAACGAGTGTTTCGTCGTCGACTTCCTTGATGATTAGAGACGCCTGTCGGGCGCGAGGTAAAACTTTCATGATCGGGCCTCCGCTAAAATTGAACTTACACGGTCGGGTCAAGCGCTAAAACGCATGACGTGTTGGGAGCATTTCATCAATTAGCTATCAAACCAAACATCCGTTAAACCCAGGTATTAATTCTTCGGCCAATACCGACGACTAAAGATGCCTGTTTTGCAAGAGGTTGAACATCGTCAATTTGCCTCGGAGATTCTTCGGAAATTTGGAGTCAGAACAACAGAAGCGCGGGCAAAGCGGCTCGAGTTTTTCGTGGCTCGTTGGCTTGGTTTGGCGTGAAAGATACTCACCATTGTGTAAAGTGTCAATTGAATTCTGGTTCCTCCAAGGCCATACAAACACTGTTAAAACTGCTAGGGGGTGTCCATTAAAACGACGTTGCCCCCAGCATCATCAGTTGCTATCTTGCGCTGCCGTAACAAATTCAATGAATTAGCAGATCAACAAAGTTGGTCAGCGGGCCCGGAGGGTCTTATCACGCCCCATAGCAAGGTGTCTTTCACAGCCCACGTGACGTTGAGGCCGCCGCTGAAATGGGCCGGAGGAAAGCGGTGGCTGGCCCCCCACCTGCTCGACATTTGGGACCAGCATCGTCACCGCCGCTTCGTGGAGCCTTTCTGTGGCGGCCTGTCAATCCCGCTCACATTGCAGCCCGAGCTCGCACTCTTAAACGACATCAATCCACACCTGATCAATTTCTATTCGCAGCTGAAGCGTGGTTTGTCTCTGACAATAGAAATGCGTAACGATCAGAAACTCTTTTATCAACACCGAGTGCGCTTCAACGAATTAGTCACTAACGGCGATTGGAGGACAGCGGAGGCGGCTCAATTGTTCTATTACCTAAACCGCACAGGCTTCAATGGCCTGTGCCGTTTCAATCAACGCGGCGAGTTTAATGTCCCTTTCGGAAGGCACACCTCGATCACATACGACCGGGATTTTTCAGCGCTTAAGAAGATTTTCAAACGGTGGAAATTTTTGAGTTGTGACATCATGTCGTTGCCAATTGATCCCGACGACTTCATTTATGCTGACCCGCCCTACGATGTAGAGTTCACCACCTATAGTCCGGGAGGTTTTACCTGGGACGATCAGGAGCGGACTGCGGAGTGGTTGGCAAAGCACAAGGGGCCGGTGGTGTTGTCAAACCAGGCGACGACGCGAATTGTTAAACTGTATAAGAAGTTGGGTTTCCAATTACGTTATCTTAAAGCGCCGCGACGAATCAGTTGCACAGGAGATCGAACGGCCGCAAAAGAAGTCCTGGCCTTAAAGACTTAGACTTGTTCGTGTTTTTTTGAATTTCGTGAGCTTAGTGGATCGCTTTTTCTCTTTCGAGGTAAAAACGATCCACGAAATTCACGAAATACACGAAACAAGAAGAATGACCCTTGAAGGAGCTGTACATGTCATCAACTTTCAACCGAACAATTCTGTGCGCATTCGCAATGTTCACGATTCTCAGTTCGGTATCATTGGCCCAGGATCCAAACACCACCAAAGCTCTTCATGCGCTGTTTGATCGCGAGTGGCAATACGATCTGGAACAGAACCCCACCCGCGCGTCTCAGCTCGGCGACCGCCGCTGGAATGACCGTTGGCCGGATCGGAGCCCTGCGGCCATTCAAAGACGTCATGAGCGCAATGTGCAGGTACTAAAAGAACTCGCTCAAATCGATCGCGGGAAGTTATCGCCGGCCGATCAGCTGAATTACGACCTGTTCAAAAAGGACTACGAGGTCGACATCGAGGAGCACCAATATCGCTGGTATCTCGTCCCGCTCAATCAAAGGGGCGGCATACAGACGCAGAATGAACTCGCCGACTCCTTACGATTCGTAACGGTCAAAGATTACGAAGATTGGATTGCGCGGCTGAACGCGTTTCCGCCCTATATGGACCAGACGATCGCGCTGATGCGTGAAGGAGCTAAGGCCCGCATGATTTTGCCGAAAGTGATCATGCAGCGCGTTCCCGGACAGATTGAAAAGCAACTGGTCGCCAAGCCCGAAGACAGTCCGTTCTACAAACCATTCAAACGTTATCCTGCAAGTATTTCTCCGGCAGACCAGCAGCGACTGTCGCGTGCGGCCGCGACGGCCATCAGTGCGAACATCATTCCTTCCTACCAACGCTTCAATAAATTTTTTGCTGACGAGTATTTGCCGGCAACATTCGATGAGGTGGGGGCCTGGCAGATGCCTCAGGGCGAGGCGATGTATGCATTCTTGACGCGCAAGTTTACGACGACGAACACAACGCCCCGCGAAGTCCACGAGAGAGGCTTGAGCGAAGTAAAACGCATTCGGTCCGCGATGCACGACGTAATGAACAAGGTCGGCTTCAAGGGAACACTCCCTGAATTCTTTAATTTTCTGAGGACTGACAAACAGTTTTACTACGAGAAGCCTGAGGACTTGTTGGCCGCTTACGAGGCGATGTCCAAACGCATCGACCCGCACCTGGTCAAAGTTTTTAAAACATTGCCGCGCATGCCTTACGGCGTTGAAGTGATCCCTGCCGCTTCGGCGCCGGATACGACCACAGCTTATTACCGCCAACCTGCGGCAGACGGTTCGCGCGCCGGAACTTATTTCGTCAACCTCTACAAACCAGAGTCGCGTCCGAAGTGGGAAATGATGGCGCTCTCTCTACACGAGGCAGTGCCGGGTCATCACTTGCAGATCGCCCTGGCCCAGGAGCTGGGCGACATTCCCAACTTCCGGCGCTTTGGCGGATACACTGCGTTTGTCGAAGGTTGGGGTTTGTACGCGGAATCGTTAGGGGAAGACATGGGACTCTACGACGATCCGTATGCGAAGTTTGGCCAACTGACTTACGAGATGTGGCGCGCGGTGCGACTGGTCGTCGATACCGGAATGCATCAGATGAAGTGGACGCGCAAGCAGGCGATCGACTACTTCATGGAGAATGCACCGAAGGCAGAGCTGGACATCATCAACGAAGTCGATCGGTATATCGCCTGGCCCGGTCAGGCACTCGCTTACAAGACTGGCGATCTCAAGATCAAAGAATTACGTGCGCGTGCGAAGAGTGAACTGGGTGATAAGTTTGACGTGCGCGAGTTTCATGACGTTGTGCTCGGTTCGGGCGCTGTGCCGCTGGATGTGCTCGAGCGACATGTCGTTGAGTGGATTGCTAAGAAGAAGTAATGCTTTACTCCCTCTCCCCTGGGAGAGGGTTGGGGTGAGGGCCTGCGACAAATCTTAAAAATTTAATCTAGTAGGCGGCGTCAACCCGAGTGGACAATTCTTGTGTTGACGCCTCCTCCAAATAACAAAACTGGTGTCGTGCGCAGGCCCTCCCCTTGATCCCCTCCCAGAGGGAGGGGGAAAAGAATTCCGATCCCATTAAATGGAAGCACAACGATCATGGTTGCCGGAGTTGATTTATGCTGACGGCAAATTTCAAAGCGCTCGCCCATTAACCTGCGACGATCGCGGGTTCATCCCATCAGTTTCTGACAAGGCGGGAACACCTACTCACCTAAGAAATTGCGCCGTTCTCCCCGGTCTCATCAATGCCCACTCGCATGCGTTTCAGCGCGTGATACGCGGCCGCACCGAATACCGCACCACCGAAAACAAAGACTCGTTCTGGACGTGGCGGGAAATGATGTACAGCGCTGCCGAACGACTGTCCCCGGAAGACGTATACGATGCATCGCGCATGGCCTTTCTGGAAATGGCACTCAGCGGAATTACTTCCGTTGGTGAATTTCACTATTTGCATCACGCGCCCGGCGGCCAGTCGTATGAGGATCCGAATCTTCTCGCAAAGGAAGTTGTGCGGGCCGCGCAAGACGTCGGATTACGCATGGCCCTTTTGCGCGTGGCTTACGCGCGCTCGGGTTTTGAGACGGAGCCTAATCCGAAACAGCAGCGATTCATTGACGGCGATCCGGAAATCTATCTAAAACACGTGGACCGGTTGATTGCGGATCTAAATTCACCGGCAAACGCCTGGGTGGGTTTGGCGCCGCACAGTGTTCGTGCCGTTCCGCTTGACTACCTGCGCACCATAATCACGTTTGCCAATACCAGGAATTTGCCGATACACATGCACGTGGCTGAACAACCTGCGGAGATTTCCGCGTGCATTGCTGAATACGGCCGCTCGCCGGTCGCTTTGTTGGCCACTGAAGGTTTACTCAACGAACATTTCACCGCAGTGCACGCGATTCATGTCTCGCCGAAAGCTGTGGCGATGATGGCTCAGGCACGTGCACTCGTCTGCGCTTGTCCCACCACCGAGCGCAACCTGGGCGATGGTGTGGTTCCGGTCGATCTGTATTTTAAGCACAACGTTCGGATCGCGTTGGGAACTGATAGCCATGTTCAGATCGATCTGTTGGAAGACGCACGCGAGCTCGAGTACAACTTGCGTTTGCAAAAGATGGAGCGCGCCGTTTTGTCACCCGAACACAGTGACTCTCGTTCAGCTTTAGCCGCGCGATTATTTGAATGTGCGACGTCGCGGGGCGCGGAAAGCATCGGCTCACCCGGCGGCAACCTAAACGAAGGAAGCGCCGCGGATTTCTTCACTGTCGATCTCGACGATCCTTCAATCGCTGGAGCAACAAAGGATGATCTTTTGTCTAGTGTGGTCTTCTCGCTTTCCAGGGCAGCGGTGAAAGATGTTTTCGTGGGTGGACAGCAAATCGTTTCAGACGGAAGACACGCTCAACAGGAAGAGATTGTTTCAAAGTTTAAGAAGCTGCAGAAAAAATTGTGGGGTTGAGATCACAAATATCTCCCTCTCCCCTTGGGAGAGGGGTTGGGGAGAGGGCTTGTGACAAACCCCCGAAAGACCTTCTGGCAGGTAGCGTCAACTCTCCCATATTAGTTACCGACCTGATGTCCTTTGCTTTGCTTTGCGTTGACGCTTCCCCCAGATACAAATGGTGGTTAGCCGTCTCAAGCCCTCCCCTAACCCCTCCCAATGGGAGGGGAAAAATAGGTAGATGAAAGTTTCCATGACCGTTAACGAAACATTAGCCCAGTTGGTCGCTATCAATTCAGTCTCTGCAAAGTCCAATGTGGAGATTGTTGAGTATCTGGCGGAGCGATGTGCAGCCATCGGATTTCAGTTGAAACGATTTCCTTACGTTGATGACAAGGGTATCGACAAGGTCAACCTGGTGGCTCTTGCCGGAACGTCGTTCGACTCCAGGCCTAAAGTGATCTTAGCGCTGGTCGGCCATACGGACACTGTTCCCTTTGATCCAAACTGGCAGGACGCACTTAAACTCACCGAACAGGAAGGCAAACTTTACGGTCGCGGCGCATGTGATACGAAAGCTTTTATCGCGGCCGCGCTGTCGGCCGTTGAGATGGTTGGGCTTCGATCATTGAAGCAACCACTCGCATTGATTTTCACTGCGGACGAAGAGATCGGATTGATAGGCGCCAAACGTCTGGCAGAAGCCAGGGCCGTCGAGGCGAGCTACGCGATCGTCGGTGAACCAACTTCATTGCGGCCGATGCGCGCCGGCAAGGGTTATTGCCTGGCGGAAGTCACCATCAAAGGACGTGAAGCACACAGTGCCTATCCCGCTTTGGGCCAATCAGCAATTGCGGGTGCGGCACGACTCATTAACCGTCTTGACGATGTCGCCGAACAGCTACGCGCGGACACTCACCCGCTGTTCGATCCGCCGCAAACAACTCTTAACGTCGGAGTGATTCAAGGTGGAACTGCCAAGAACGTTATTCCCGGCGAATGTCGCTTCACACTTGAATGGCGGCCGATCCCAGGCCAGGGCCCGGAGCGCTTACTCGACCTGCTTTCTTCCGCAATCGCTGAAGAGAAAACGTCGCAACCGGCACTGGAATTCAAAGTAGACGCGTCGCGAACCGATGGGGGCTATGAAACCTCCGCTGACTCGACACTCGTGAAGCTTCTTGAAACGCTCACCGGACTTCCCTCAGGGACAGTCGCTTTCGGCACCGAAGCTGCGCAATTAACCCAGCTCGGGGCTGAATCTGTCGTTTTGGGTCCCGGAGACATACGCGTCGCGCACCGCACGGGGGAGTTCGTCCCTATCGATGAACTGCAAAAATGTGTGGAAATCCTCGCTCAAGCCATCGAAAGTCTCTGTATACCGGCCTCCTAGGCAACTAGTCGCCCGGCTGATTCCATCGGAACCATCTGTGGTTTAAAGTGATATCAGCATTGTTTCAGAAGTCGAACCACAGAATTCGTGTTATTTCGTGTGTTTTGTATATTTCGTGGATCGGACTTATAGAGCAGTCTAGAAACCATCCACGAATTACACCAATTACACGAAATATACGAAGTGTGCCGCCACAGTAAATTTATTCATCTTTGTGCTCTTACGATATGCACGCACTAATTAAAAGTCTTTTGTTTTCATTCATACTCGTTCTTCCCATTGGCATCTCTGCCCAGCCAGCCCAGACGTCTTCGACGCCGCTCACCAGCCGCGAGATCGTGTCGCTCGTTTACCAGTTACCGCGCCGGCCTGACCTGCGAGATGAAATCGTTGCCGAGATACGCAAACGCGGCATCGGGTTTCCGCTGACCGATGGCCTGCGCTCTGTCGTGGCAACCAAGAGCGGAAACGATCCTTTGTTGCGCCGCACCTTGGAAGAAGCGGAACGGCGGCGAACAAACCCTACAGCCTCGGTACTGCCGTCGGCGGCTGAGGCAAATGATCTCCTGGAGCGTACCCGCACCGCGACGCTGGCCGCAGCCAAGACAATGCCTGACTTCATCGTCAAGCAATTGATTCGACGCTCGCGCGCTTACGGCAGCACCAACAACTGGATCCCGCAGGACAACTTGACGATCGCGGTAGGCTACCGCGCGAACGCTGGGGAGGAGTACAAAGTGCTCGCCGTAAACGGTATCCCGCTCAGCCAGGAAGCACGACAGACTCGCGACTACAGTAAAGACGTCGATGCCGGCGCCACGTCCAGTGGCGTTGAATACATCTCTGCCGTGGCGGGGGTTTTCAGTCCTGAGTCAAAAGCCACGTTCAGCCTCGTTGACACGGACACGGTGCGGAGCCGCCGCGCTTTGGTTTACGAATACGAAGTGAAGAAGCCGAACTCGCAATTAACTCTGCGCGCCGGCGAGATCGCGCCGGTGCAAGTTGGTTCGCGCGGTCGCATTTGGATCGACCGGGAAACAAATCGCGTTTTGCGGTTTGAACAAATCGCCAGCGAAGTTCCATACGATTACCCGATCACAGCAGCCAGCAGCATCATCGACTACGACTGGGTCACCATCAGTGAACAGAAGTATATGTTGCCGACGCATTCAGAGATTCGCATGACGCAGGCGAACAAGAACCTGGTAGTTCAAAGTCGTAACGAGATTCGCTTTCGCGGTTATCAGAAGTTTGGGGCTGAGTTAAAAGTAATCGATGAAATCGATGAAGAAGACTTCCCACCAGAGAAACCGTAACAGAGCTTCAGCACCTTTGTGTTATTTCGTGTAATTCGTGGATCGTTTTTTAAACTGCATAAGTGCGATCCACGAATTACACGAAACACACGAAATAACACGAAGCGTCGTTTTAAATATGTCGTTACTCAGACTCCTCTTTTTATCTCTACTGATTTCAACTCTATACGCCGGCGAGGTCAGGGCGCAGCCTGCAAAGGACTCAACTCAACAGGATTATCTGCTTTACGTTTTATCTGAAGCGGTCGACAAAATCGCGCTGGTGCGTTTTGGACCAGGCGGCGCGCGCGTGGAACGCGAAATACCCACGGGGGACATGCCCACCGACATCGATGGACCTCACGGTATCGCTATCTCACCAGACAAACAGTTCTATTACGTTTCCCTGGCCCACGGCCGGCCCTTTGGTTCCGTTTGGAAGTATTCAACCACAGATGACCGGGTGGTAGGCCGCGTCAGGTTGGGACACTTTCCGGCTACGATGGATGTTACCGCCGACGGAAGTTTGCTCTACGTAGTCAACTTCAACCTGCATGGAGACATGGTTCCATCCTCTGTCTCGGTGGTTGCCACGGAGCGGATGCTGGAAGTTGCGCGCATTACCACCTGTGCCATGCCGCACGGTTCGCGTCTGAACAGCGCCGGCACGAAACATTACTCGGCGTGCATGATGGACGACATGCTGGTGGAGATTGACACCAACACGCTCAAAGCTTCGCGCCACTTCGTTCTGACGAAGGGTCGTGAAATGGGAATGACCGGCGCGCCGTCGAGGAAACCAGACTCGCCCGCTGGACACATGAAGCACGACACCGGCGGACACGGATTGGAACCACCGAAGGCTGGCGACGTTTCGTGCTCACCGACGTGGGCGCAGCCCTCAGCATCAGGCGCGTCCATCTTTGTCGCCTGTAACAAGTCGGATGAAATTGTGGAAGTGGACGCCGACAGCTGGAAGGTGCGTCGACGCATTCCGGCGCGTCCAGGTGTTTACAACCTGACAGTAACGCGAGATGGGACAAGATTGATCGCTACAAACAAACGCGACCAATCCGTTTCGATCGTGGACGTCAAGAGTGGCCGGGAAATAGCTCGTGTTCCGACGCGCCGCAAGGTTCTTCATGGAGTAGTAGTTTCTCCCGACGACCGCTATGCATTCGTCACAGTCGAGGGAATCGGCTCGGAACCTGGCACGGTGGAAGTAATAGATTTAGTCGCAGGCAAGATAGTTGGGAGCGTTGATGTTCCTCCGCTGGCTGCCGGTATTGATTTCTTCAAAATGGAACCGAGTAAGTAGGCACTTTCTCCAAATTACCACACAAGAGTCTTCAGCTTAGGGTTAGGAAGGGTAGCTTGCTCCTGGCCATGTATTTCCCTCCCTTTGGGAGGGTTATGGGAGGGCCTGAGGGGAGTTTAGTTTTTTTATTTTGAAGGAAGGGTCAACCTTGGATTAAACGGGTGGTCTGATCACGCATTAACCAAACTGTTGCACGGAAATCAAGTTACTGAGCAATTGAGTATTAAAGCGAACGTTGACGCTTCCTTCAAAGTCAAAAAAAAGATACAACCCTCAGGCCCTCCCCTAACCCCTCCCAAAGGGAGGGGAATATCCGTCTACAGCCTGAGGGGAGTTTAGTTTTTTTATTTTGAAGGAAGCGTCAACCGTGGATTAAACCAGTGGTCTAATCACGCATTAACCAAACTGTTGCACGGAAATCAAGTTACTGGGCAATTGAGTATTAAAGCGAACGTTGACGCTTCCTTCAAAGTCAAAAAAAAGATACAACCCTCAGGCCCTCCCCTAACCCCTCCCAAAAGGAGGGGAATATCCGTCTACAGCTGTACACACCTCCCTATCCGAACAGTTCCAAACGAAAGATGAAAGATTCTTTGCTTGTCCCCAATGTCGGTCACCATCAATAGATGATTTTTGGGTAGCGCCCCGGTATGAACTTTGCTTCGCAGAACCTTTAATCCGAAGCAGTTTTGCAGTAAGGAGTGCCCAGACATGAAGCCCAGAGTTTTAATTGTTGATGACGACGAAGCCATTACGCAGCAGCTTTTTTGGACGCTGAGCGAAGACTACGATGTCGTGACCGCCAACGACATGCAGACGGCCATTCGTCGAGCGACCGTTTACACCCCCACTGTCTCAATTCTCGATCTGAACTTCCCTCCTGACGATTCGCCGGTGGTGGGACTAAAAATTCTTGAATACCTGAAGTCGCACATCCCGAGGTCGAAAGTGCTGGTGGTGACAGCCGCGAGCTCGATAGACGTGCGCAGAACTTGCTACGCTGTCGGAGCTGACGAATTTCTCGATAAGCCATTCGACGTCGAACAACTGCTTCGCACGATGCGACGCCTGGCCCCGCGTCCGCTAGACCTCTCTTAGTTTCGCTTCGCAACGATCTGTCTGGTACTGACTTCTCTCGATCCGTCTGCGATAATGACGGCCGTTAAAAGCTAAACACCATTACCTTTCGAAAACCGCGCAGTTCTCCTGTCCAGTTTTGACTGCAGGTAAGACTGCCTTGTGTCACAAATGAGTGAAGCCAATCAAAAAGTAAGAGGCATTTCCGAACTACCGGTGTTCCCGCTCTCCGTAGTTTTGTTTCCCGGTGTACCGCTACCACTCCATATTTTCGAGCCGCGCTATCGGCAGATGCTCAGCGATATTCGCGCGGGCAATAACTTATTCGGGATTTCATATTTCGACGTTTCCACCTCAGACCAGGAAATTCCCCCCGTTGGAACCATCGGATGCGTCGCTGAAGTTACCGAGGCACAGGCAATGCCCGACGGCCGTTCAAACATTCTAACGATCGGATTGATTAGGTATCGTCTGGAACAATACGTCGAACGTGGCGATCCATATCTGGTGGCGCGGGTAAGTTTCTTTGAAGATGAAGATGAAGACGCGGACGTGCTGCGAGAAGCGTCACAGGATGTCGCCGAACATTTCTCCCGCATCGCCCGCGCAGTGCGAATAATCAACGACGAACGCGCGAACCTGCCTGACATCTCTGATACCGAACCGCAGCGCCTTTCTTTCCTGGTGGCAGCCGCCATGGAAGTGGATGCAAGTGTGAAACAGGAATTGCTCGAGCTACGTTCGACGTCGGAACGGTTGGCGCGGCTCCGCGACATGCTTGGGCATGCGTTATCGAACTACGAAGAGCGAGCGCGTGTGCACGAGCTGGCAAAAGGCAACGGTCACAGCGGCCGCAAGATCGAACTGGAATGAGGCAGACGCTCGGTGCCATCAGACGAAGCCGACTGAATTGCGACTAGCCTTTGGAGTGCGGCGGCCCGACGCCGCTTTGTTATGCGAGCAAC
>DATEPE010000015.1:0-348274 GCA_035273385.1 Pyrinomonadaceae bacterium
GGGATGTCTTACGATGCTGCCGGAAACCTGAAGAACGACGGAAGCCAGAGCTACAGTTACGACGCTACAGGCCAGCAAACTTATGCGTCGGCGACAGGACTAATCCAGTACTACGATGGCGATCGGTTGAGAACGCGAAAAACGGAGAGTGGAGTAGACACCTACTATCTGCGCTCAACCGTGCTGGGTGAACTGCACCGCTGCTATTCGTTACACGTTGTGACTTCGTAACCGGATCCTGATGTACCCAGCTTACTGCACCACCAGTGCCCCCTTGTAACGCCAACATCTGACCACCTAGATACACATAACCTGTTCCTTTTTGTGATCTCGTTTCCAGCCCACAACTCTACAACCAGAAGATAGTGCGTACGCAGGCAATTGTAGCGGTGATGACTTTCGAGGTTGCACTGCTATACGATCCAAAGTGCATTCGCAAGGATGACTTTATGAATTATGAGTATGAGAATGACCAGGCATCAGAGGTAACAGATGCTCTTCTCCGTCATAATTTTGGAAGAAACGAAGCTCGAAGAGCCGACATTAGGTTTGTTGGTAGGTTCGTTGGTTCAGGCGAAGAGGGATACGGTCACTTAAATAGTTTCCGTCTCCATTTCGTCATCATGGCTGTAGAGAAAGCGGAAGCTGTGCCACCTGATATTCCCTGGCCTTGGGAGATTAAGAATAAGACTTCCGCAGAAAACCTCACAGCAGCCTCAAGGATTATCAGATTGTGTCAGGAACTTGTTGGCAAGGAATTTTGACCGGGGTTTATTGGACTCGTTTCGATTCGTGCTCCCACCCCACGGATCGAGATCAATCGTAGAGATAACTGTTCCGCTGGAATTTCAGCCGGATCGTTTTACGACCTATGAGCGGGACGCGCCGGAGTCAGATGATGCGATGCACCGCAGGTATAACCGCTGGTGGAGCCGTTTCGACCAACCTGATCCTTACGACGGCAGCTACTCGCTCGCAGCTCCACAAAGCTTCAATCGTTATGCGTATGTGCAGAATGATCCCGTGAACTTCGTGGATCCCAGCGGGTTATTGGTCTGGCCGATCAACATAGGAAACGTTGGAGACGTCACAGTCTACGCTGAGGAGGATCCTTTCGACGATCCATTCTTCAGAGGGTATGGTGGCGGCGCGGCTATGCCCATGTTCAGAACCGAAGGCATTGTAGGTGGAGGCATACCCGGCGGCGGTGTTGGGATCCACGAAACAGGGCACACTCAGCGGGACCCCGCACTCAAACTAATATTGGATGCGAAAGTTGACGCCTCCTCCAGGATGAGCAAAGTAAATCCGTCGTAAGCCCTCTAACCCATCCCAAAGGGAGGGGAAGGTCTTTGTAATAAGGAAACTCCTGCCTTAGTCGAAAGCCGATAAGTAGTTGACATTAGTAACCGGACATCGGACATTGCACGTTCGACGAAGGTTCACTAATTCATGCGGATCGGACTGGACGGAATTCCATTAGCGACTCCACGGACGGGTGTCGGACACTACACCTTTGAGCTGGCCCGTCACCTCGCGCTCGCAGCTACCGCGCACAAGTTCCAACTGGTTTCACCTTTCGCCTTCGATCCGCCGATTGACGACGCCGAGTTGCCTTCAAATTTGAAAGCTATTCGTCCCCAGATCGGAGCATGGCGACGCCGGTGGTTTGCCGTCGGCTTACCGCTCTACCTAAGACAAGCTGCGATTGATCTGTTTCACGGTACGAATTACGACGTGCCGTTGTGGAGCAAGTGTCCGACCGTTTTGACCATTCATGATTTGTCGTTGCTGCTTTACGGCTCCACCCATGAAGGTCGTCTCGCGCGTCGCGGCCGTTATAGAGTTCCGATCATGGCTCGTAGGGCCGCGGCTATCATCACACCATCGAATGCAGTCAAAGTTGAGGTTGGCAAATACTTGAAAATCAATTCGTCAAAAGTATTTGTTGTTCCTGAAGCCGCGCGAAGTTTCTTCAAGCCAATTTCGTCTGCAGAAAGCGAAGCGGTTCGCCGGCGGTTCAGGATCGACGGGGACTTCATTCTCTATGTGGGGACCATCGAGCCGCGTAAGAACCTGATCACGCTATTGCAGGCATTTGAAGAAATCGTGCGACATACAGATCGAAAGCCCCAATTAGTGGTGGCCGGCAAAGTCGGTTGGTTGACTGACAAACTGTTTACGCGGGCCGGCCAATCAGACGCCGCAGACCGGCTCGTGTTCACCGGATACCTGGGTGACGAAGAGCTGCGCGCGCTTTACTCAGCCGCGACCGTATTTGTTTACCCTTCAATGTATGAAGGTTTTGGATTGCCCGTGCTCGAGGCAATGGCTTGCGGCGCGCCGGTTATTACCAGCGATATTCCAAGTCTTAACGAGACGGCGGGGAGAGCGGCTCGCCTCGTGTCGCCCCACGACGCCCAGGCGCTAGCCAGGAATGTGGTTGACCTTTTGGAGAATGAGAGCGAGCGGCAGTATCTTTCACAGGCAGGAATACAGCATGCGCAGCAGTTCAGTTGGGAAAAAGCTGCCCGGTCGACACTCGACGTTTATGCTGAGGTCATTAACCGAACTTCAAAAAACCTGGCGCACGCGCAGTTATAATCTGACGCTCACTTCCGGAGAACAAGACGCTTGAAGACAATCATACTTTGTGGCGGGATCGGAACGCGTTTGCGTGAAGAGACGGAATTCCGGCCAAAGCCTATGGTTGAGATCGGCGGACGACCGATCCTGTGGCACATCATGAAGCTCTATGCTCATCACGGGTTTCGTGATTTTGTGCTTTGCCTGGGCTACCGCGGCAGCATGATCAAGGAGTACTTTCTGAACTATGAGGCGATGAACAACGATTTCACAATCTGCCTCGGCCGACAGCACCAGGTCAAATATCACGAAGCACATCACGAGCAAGACTTCCACGTCACACTTGCCGAAACAGGATTGGATACAGCCACGGGCGGGCGGGTAAAAAAAGTTGAGAAGTATATCGGCGACGACGACACGTTCATGGTTACCTACGGAGACGGCGTAGCGGATCTTGATTTGAAGGCCCTCGTTGAGTTCCACCGCGCACACGGTAAGCTGGCGTCAGTAACGATGATTCGTCCACATTCGCGTTTTGGTGTACTCGATGTCGGCGATACCGGCGAAGTAGCAAGCTTTGCGGAGAAACCAAAACTGCAGGACTGGGCCAGCGCGGGCTTCTTCGTTTTCAATCGTAAGGTTCTCGATTACCTCGACGGCGAGAGCAGTGTGCTCGAACAGGAGCCGCTGGAACGACTGGCAAATGAAGGTCAGCTAATGGCGTATCGTCATGAAGGTTATTTTTACGCGATGGATACGTACCGGGAATACAGTCACCTGAACGAGTTGTGGTCGACTGGTAGCGCGCCATGGAAGGTTTGGGAATGACCTCTAACTTCTGGCAAGACAGGAGAACACTGGTTACCGGCGCCTGCGGTTTGCTGGGGAGCTGGACCGTTGAACGTCTGCTCGGTCTGGGGGCTGATGTCGTGTGTATCCTGCGAGACTGGGTGCCACAGAGCGAGCTCGTCCGCGCCAACGCGATCGAACGTGTGAACGTCGTGAGGGGTGATGTCTGCGATCAGCAACTGGTGGAACGAACGCTGGGTGAATACGAAGTGGAAACAGTGTTTCATCTGGCCGCGCAGACAATTGTAGGAATCGCCAATCGAAATCCCGTCTCAACCTTTGAATCAAACATACAAGGCACATGGTCGCTACTTGAAGCGTGCCGGCGAAGTCCTCTGGTGAAACAGATCGTGGTAGCGTCGTCAGACAAAGCTTACGGTGATCACGAGACGTTACCGTACGATGAAGAGACGCCCTTTGAGAGCCGCCATCCGTACGATGTCAGCAAGTCCTGTGCGGATTTGATCGCGCAGAGTTACGCACACACCTTTGATTTACCAGTCGCAATCACGCGATGTGGAAACTTCTACGGCGGGGGCGACTTGAATTGGAACCGTTTGGTACCCGGCACGATCCGTTCGATCATTCGTAAACAGCGTCCGATCATCCGTTCCGACGGAAACTACGTGCGCGATTACCTGTACGTCGAAGATGGTGTCGCAGCCAACCTGTTATTGGCAGAACGTATGGAACGTCAACCGGAACTACGTGGACAGGCGTTCAACTTTTCTAATGAGTCGCAAGTGACGGTTTCCGAACTGGTCAGCAAGATACTTTCAGCCATGAAGTCGGATTTGCGGCCCGACATAAGAAATGAAGCCAACAACGAAATACGCGAACAATATTTGAGCGCGGCCAAAGCGAAAAAAGTTTTGGGATGGTCGCCACAATTCGACCTCGACAGCGGACTCGTGAAAACTATCGACTGGTATCGCAAATTCTTGTCCAATGGCGAATGAAGCTGATGAGCTACGTGCGGGAATACTGCGGAAGGTCAGCGAATACTACGCTGCGGCGTTTCCAGAACGCGAGTTCATCCCCGGCGAAACGCCCGTTCCGATCTCTGGAAAAGTATTTGATGCAGTTGAGATTCAGTTTCTGGTTGATGCCGGCCTGGATTTCTGGCTGACGACGGGCCGCTACGCCGAGCAGTTTGAATCCGAGTTTGCTCGCATCTTTGGCCTTCGTTATGCGCTCCTGACCAACTCGGGCTCTTCAGCGAATCTGCTGGCGCTAAGTTGCCTGACGTCTCCTTCACTGAAAACTAAAGCGCTGAAACCGGGTGACGAAGTGATCACCGTTGCTGCCGGTTTCCCCACCACACTCAATCCCATAATTCAGAACGGACTGGTGCCGGTACTGGTTGACGTAGAGGTTCCCACGTACAACGTCGACACGAGTCAGCTCGAAGAGGCGCTCAGTGAACGCACTCGCGCAGTCATCTTTGCGCATACTCTTGGGAATCCGTACAACGTCGCACGCGTTTCGGAGTTTGTGAGGAAGCACGATCTGTGGTGGGTCGAGGATTGCTGTGACGCCGTCGGCGCAACCTACAAAAACAAGCACGTAGGAACATTTGGCGATCTCGCGACCGTGAGCTTTTATCCGGCCCATCACATCACGATGGGTGAAGGTGGCTGCGTGTTAACGGATCGTCCGGCGTTAAAGACACTGATCGAGTCTTTCCGTGATTGGGGACGTGATTGCTGGTGCGTTCCGGGAGCGGCCAACACCTGTGGCAAACGGTTCGACTGGCAACTTGGCGATTTGCCGCATGGGTACGATCACAAGTACACCTACTCACACGTTGGATACAACCTGAAACTCACGGACATGCAGGCGGCAGTGGGCGTGGCCCAATTGCAAAAGCTGCCCGCTTTCATTGAGGCGCGACGTAATAATTTCAGGTTTCTGTTCGACGGACTGAAGGACCTAGAGGAGTTCTTTATTCTTCCCGAGGCTACGGCTGACAGTGAACCGAGTTGGTTCGGGTTTCCGCTGGCAATCAAACCCGATGCACCCTTTACTCGCGATTACGTATTGCGTTATCTGGACGAAAGAAAGATCGCGACCCGGCTGTTGTTCGGAGGCAATCTCCTGCGCCAGCCTGCCTATCAGGGACTTAAACACCGGAAGGTTGGAGACTTAGGAAACTCTGACTTCGTCATGAACCAGGTGCTCTGGATGGGTGTGTGGCCCGGCCTATCGGAAGAGATGTTGACGTTTGTAGTTGAGACACTCCACCGGATGGTGAAGAACTAAGACATGCGTTGCCTGGTTACGGGTGCTTCCGGTCATCTCGGTTCATTCCTGACTGAACGGCTGGTAAAAGAAGGCGCGGAAGTTTTCGCGCTGGTCCGGCCCGAGAGTGATTTGTGGCGACTGGCGGATGTAGTTGATCGGCTTACGATAATCAGAGCGGAACTCGACGACTTGTCCAGCGCAGAGGGGCAGATAGCTAGTGCACGCGCTGAAGCTGTATTTCATCTGGCATGGCAAGGCGTAACCAGCGCCTCCAGGCATGATCCCGCACAGGAGGATAACCTGACGGCCGGCCTGAGGTTGTTCGATGTTGTGCGCGCCGCCGGATGCCGTGTGTGGATCGGGATTGGTTCGCAGGCCGAGTATGGACCATCAGAGGAAGTACTGACAGAAGATACGCCCGTACAACCTCTGACTGCTTACGGCGCCAGCAAGCTCAAGCTGGGACAGCTTACTAAACAGTTATCCGAGTCATCCGGAATTCGATATGTATGGTTACGCCTGCTGGCGACCTACGGTCCTAAAGATGACGAACGGCACTTGCTGCCGTCTGCCATTCGCTCGCTACTTGCTGGTGAACCACCAAAACTGACTGCGGGCGAACAGCGTTGGGATTATCTGTATGTCGAAGATGCTGCTAACGCGATTTATCAAACTGCAATCAACAAAGACGCACAGGGTGTTTTCAACCTTGCTTCCGGCGAGACACATGCCATTCGCGAAATCATCGAGCAGGTTCGCGATTTGATAGATCCGTCGTTGCCTCTTGAGCTTGGCGAGTTGCCCTATCCGCCCGATCAACAGATGCGTCTGGCTGCAAACATCGATCGACTGATAACTGCGACAGGGTGGCGTCCGGAAGTTGGAATCGAACAGGGTCTGAAACGCACAGTGAATTGGTACAAACATCATTCGCGTACAGTTCAATGAAGGTTGCTGATTACATCATAGGCGAGTTGGAGCGACGCGGTGTTAAGCATGTTTTTGAGCTGTCCGGCGGGATGATTGCGCATCTACTGGATTCACTGGCGCAGCGGAAAACCATCACCGTGGTTAGCATGCGACACGAGCAGGGCGCGGCGTTCGCTGCCGATGCGACTGGTCGCATGACGGGTCTTCCCGGCGTGGCGATGGCCACTAGTGGACCAGGAGCTACAAACCTTTTGACGGGAATAGGCAGTTGCTATTTCGATTCGTCGCCGGCGGTCTTCATCACCGGCCAAGTCAACCGCAACGAACAAAAGGGCGAACGCGCCATCCGCCAACTGGGCTTTCAGGAAACGGACATTGTTTCGATGGCGACGCCGATCACGAAAGCTGCGTGGCGAGTCACATCAGCGGAAGAAGTTCCCGGCGTACTCGAGCGAGCTTTCTCATTGGCGACAAGTGGACGTCCCGGTCCGGTTTTGATTGACGTTCCCATGGACGTCCAACGCGCTGACATCGCGACTCCTCAAATCCCCCAGCCAACAACTAATGATTCGTTAAAAATAGAAGCGTCAATCTGGAACGATCTTTTCCAGTCGCTCTCTGAAGCGAAACGGCCGTTGATCCTGGCCGGTGGTGGAATTCGTTCAGCTGGGGCTATCGATTTGTTTCGTAGTGTCGCGAGAAAAATGCGTGTACCCGTTGCGAATTCGTTGATGGCCGTGGACGTATTACCGTTTAACGATCCGTTGCGCGTGGGGATGATTGGCAGCTACGGAAACCGTTGGACCAACCTGGCCGTTGCACAAAGTGACTTTCTGCTGGTGCTGGGAAGTCGTCTCGACGTTCGACAAACAGGCTCACAGACTGACGCCTTCAAAGGTGAACGCAAAATATTTCACGTCGATTGTGAGATGGGCGAGATTAACAATCGCGTGCCCGGCTGTTGTGCGATTGTCAGCGGACTAAAAGAGTTTCTGTCAGAAGCAAGTGGCGCGATTGAGGATCGAGAATTTCCGCCGCGCGACGAGTGGCAGGCTGAAATCGAGTCGCTGCGCTCCTCATGGCCAGACACTCAGGAGCTCGCAAATTCGTCTGGCATAAATCCGAATGTTCTGATGCATGAACTTTCGAAGACATCTGACCAAGCATCTGCTTACGTTGTTGACGTGGGCCAACATCAGATGTGGGCCGCACAGTCACTCGAACTCAACGCGGACCAGCGTTTTCTGACGTCGGGCGGCATGGGTTCGATGGGATTCGCGTTGCCCGCGGCGATCGGAGCGGCGTTCAGCGCGGCGCCTAAGCCGGTAGTAATGATTGCGGGTGACGGGGGTTTCCAATCAAACATCCAGGAGTTACAGACCCTGGCGCACCACGGCATAGCGATCAAAATGCTGGTGCTGAACAATGGATGTCATGGGATGGTTCGGCAGTTCCAACAAAGCTATTTTGATGAACGATACCAATCAACGCTGTGGGGGTACAGCGCACCTGACTTCGCTCAGGTTGCGGAGGCTTACAGGATTCCGTCACGGACAGTCGTCGATGCTGGAGAGGTTAAGGAATCGTTGCAGTGGCTGTGGAATTCGAATGGACCATGTCTTCTACAAGTTATGATTGACACGTATGCGAACGCATATCCGAAGATTGCGTTTGGCAGCCCGATCAGCGAGATGGAACCGTTCGCCAAACCAACAGAAATGGAAAGCACATAGCTAATGGTTGCCGCTATACTGGCCCCGGAGACCTACACTTGATGGCCCTCGGCACCACAATGATCTCGGTCGTCATACCCGCCTTTAACGAAGAGGCAAATATTCCGCGTCTCGAGCAGGAGCTGCTCGCCGCCGTTGAACCACTCCCTTACTTGTTCGAATTTATCGTCATCGATAACGGAAGTTCCGATCTAACTGGCGAGCTGGTCAAGGACATCTGCGCGCGCGATTCGCGTTGGAAGTATTTGAGGTTCAGCCGCAACTTCACGGTGGAGATGTCGATCACAGCCGGCTATCACTATGCGAGTGGCGACGCCATCGTAGTTCTTTATTCCGACCTGCAGGATCCGCCGCACGTTATTTCGCAGTTCATCGAAAAATGGCAGGAGGGTTACGACGTCGTTTATGGCGTACGTACCGTGCGGCCCGGTGATCCTGCCTGGCGCAACGCGGCGGTGAAGATTTCGTATCGCGTGATCGGATGGTTTTCAGATGTCCCTATTCCAAATGACGCGGGTGACTTTCGTCTGATCTCGCGTAGCGTTCGCGATGCGTTGGAGCAGTGCCCGGAACAGAACCGCTACATGCGTGGGTTGATTGCCTGGCTGGGCTTTAAACAGATCGGGGTCACTTACGAGCGCGCACCGCGAACGGCGGGAAAAAGCAAAGCTCCGCTTTTCGATCTGGTTCTGCTTGTGTTCAACGCGATCACCAGTTTTTCGTTGCGGCCGTTAAGACTGTTCACGCTCATGGGAGTGTTAATGCTGTTGGTGTCGATCATCGCGGCCATCGTTTACGCCGTCCTCTGGCTGACTGTTTCAGCGCCGCCCGGCATCACGACGATCATTGTTCTACTGTTCGCCGCGATTGGGATTAACAGCATTGGAATTGGATTGCTGGGTGAATACGTTGGCCGCACCTACGCAGAGGCGAAACGCCGGCCGCTCTACGTGGTCCAGGAAGCGGTGAACATTGAGCCTGGCATTCAAGAACGCTCCACGATTCGTTCACTAAGCAGCGTAAAGCCTCCGTATTAAATAGCTATTGGCCTTATCCAATTCCTGGTAGCCGGAGACAAGAATGCGAAAACGCGTTTCAAGAAACACCTCTCGCGGTGATCACCCAACTCCCTTACATGAAGTTATGAGTTGGGACGATATCCAACCGACAGCTCCCATGCCGAAGAAGATCGCGGAGCGAATGCAAAATTACTTATATGTCGAGACTCAGGGTAAACAGCCTCCGGAGATCGAGGCAGTAAAAGGCTCAGGAAACGTTTCCACGTGGCGAATCCCTCTCGAAGAGAAGATGACTAAGGGACGGCTGGGCCGGTTCGTACATCAAACTACGCCGGCCGAAATGAAGAAGAAAGTTGACGCTCCGGATTCTCTCGATTCTTACCGGCCGCCCTGGGCCACTCAGACTTTCTTTCCACGCCTCGCCCCGCCGTCTGAACAGCGGTGGTTACGCCGTCGAAACGGCAATCCAGTGAAACCAGCGTTTGTGTACGGGAACTACGACAATCGCGTCGTGATTAATCCTACCTCTTATCCGTGGTATCTCGTGGGCACGTTGAACGTGGAAGTGGCGGGGGCCTTCCTTGGACATGGAACCGGGGCTCTGGTTGGCACCAATGTAGTGCTGACCGCAAGCCATGTGTTCCCCTGGTTCGCATTTTTATCTGGGCTGCCGTGGAGGGTAACTTTTGTTGCTGGTTCATACGACGGCGTACCCATCATGCCAGGGATGCAATCGGACGTTGATGGCATTTGGGGCTACGCGGATTATTCCCAGGGTGATGACATGGCGGTACTAAGACTGCACGAGCCGTTGGGAGAAACGCTGGGCTTCTTCGGGTACAAGAAGTATCGGGACGACTGGGAGGACGTGGCACGGTGGACCCATATTGGCTACCCCGACGCATATGCAAATGGTCGGCGTCCGACGTGGCAAGGTGGGATCATTGTTTACGACGACGATTCTGACGGAGAGGGTGTGGAGTTGGAGAATACGGCCGACATCACTAGCGGTAATTCCGGTGGACCGTTGTATGGCTATTGGGACCACAGTCCCCGAGTAATCGGTACCATGTCGGGATGGGAAACTAATCCACTTGAGGGCTCCAACAACGTGGCAGCAGGTGGAAGTGCATTAAGCAGATTAATCAAATGGGGCCGAGACAACTGGTAAGATCAGTTTGAGTAAAAAACCAAAAGGCCAGTTTCGATTGAAACTGGCCTTCTTTTTTAATGGTAGTTTTACCTAGAACCGGTTGCGATATTCCCCTGAGTTAACGAAGCCATTGATCATCGTCCGGTAGTCGCCGGTTTCGTTCATCGTTTTGATCCAGTCCAAATAGAGAATATCCGGATCGCGTCTCAGATAACCGTGGTACTGCATCACGACAAAAGCTTCGTTGAAGTACTTCTGGTAGACCTCGCTACTCTCGGCAATCTCGCGCAGCACCTGGGCACGAGTCTTAGTCCCATTGTTCAGCGAGTCGATCAACTGCTGTTTGTTTCCCAACGTGACGCCGGCGGTACTAACCAACGTGTTCACATATTCAGCATTTTCCACCAGCGGGTCGTACTTGTTTTTGAATTCAGTACGAGCCATGAAGTCGTTGATGAATGCCACCTTGCTGGCTTCCAGTTGTTGATCGTTCTGGAAACCACTGACCCGCCGCGCGTCAGGAATAAACTCTGCGTAGAGCGGCACACGCTTAAAGCTCACCGAATAAAAGCGGTAAACGAAATATCGTCTTACCTGGAATTCATCGGAACGATAGAACGCCGAACTGACTTCGATACGATCACAAGGTTCCGGCACGGTTGTGCCGCAATTCTTCATGATATCCATCCAGCCCTGAAACCCAGCGGGCTCGGGAAGGCGCGCGAGAAAATCGATGTAGTGCTGTTGAATGAAAAAATCGTTATCGTCGATGGTGATCCGTTGGTCTGTTCCGGGCCGCAGGCGTAGGGGTTTTACTTTGATGTTTCCGTAATACAGCTCAGACGGCAGGGTAGGATCATCGGTTACGATCCGTAGCGTTGGTTCATTCTGCGCCATTACCGACATAGCGGTTAGGCCGACCAACAGGACTGCGATGGCTAACTTCATCGAAGGGCTCCTAATAAATTTCTGCGGGGAGATTACCACACTCAGTTGAGGAAGCACACGTAGGTTACGGGTGCGCTTTATTTATGTCAACCGGCCGATTCCCGTCTGGATTGCCTCAGCGACACGGCCAGGATTCCCGCCAAAATCACCAGGCAAAAGACACTTACGGCCGTGCCTACAAACAACATCTTTGGCCTGTATTCAAATCTAACGATGTGTCGGCCCGCAGGAACGCGGACACCTCGCAGCGCGTAATTGGCTCGAAAGATTGATGCCGGGACGCCGTCAACGGTGGCCTGCCAACCTGGATACCAGGTGTCGCTGGTTACCAGAAACGACTCGGAACCTGATGACGTTCGAACCTCCATCGTGGTGTCTGTAAGGGAGCCAACATACGCATAACCCGTCGCGTCTGGTTTGGCGATGGGCGCCAGCGGTTCCTCTACCAGGACTGTCTGAGCAGGTGCAAAGGTTTTACCGTTCGGGAGCACCGAAGTTTTTATAGTCTTCAGGATGTCCTCGGGTTTCATTACAACTGCGTCCGTGGCCAGCCACGCGCGCGGTAGCACAGTCATATTTTCGTAAATCCTGACATCATTTGTTTCCGAATCAACGCGCCAGGTGCTACCGACTTCGGTCATCGCGTTTAGAGGTATCCAGCCTGATCCTTCTTCGTTCCCCAGGCTGATCTTCTCGAGTGACATGGCTCCGTTTTGGCCAACCCACTGCAGTTCAACTTCAGGAGCCTGCACCGGTTTTTCCAAATGAAATTCGGTCTTGTAAAAGTGTCCCTCACAAGGCGTGTCGTACATCTTTGTCGGGAAGGTGCTGAATACTGGAGCGCGTGAATGCTTCATGTCGGGCTTTACGTTGGGACAGTCGTAAGCCCACTCCGAAGTATGCTGGCCGGCCTTTATTGCGATCGTTTGCGAGACGCCCGAAGGATCGCTAACGATTAAACGAGCCATTTCTTCGCCATCAGCTATTCCGGTCGAACACGCGAGTCGCGTTACCAGAGTCACTCGACTAGTTGGCGACAAGCCAGGGGCTCGGAACTTTACTGAACTTCGCGGTGGTTGGTTACATCCTGACCCCAACCAAATGTTCAGATCTCCCTTTTCCCAGAGGACACCCTCTTGGTCCCGCAATAAGTCACGCGGCGGGAGGAACACGTAACGCACTGCTGCCAGGTTAAGACTTTGGTTGCCACGGTCCTGCCATTGCGGCGCCAGGCTGCTGTCAGGCAAGAGCGATAGAAGATCCGTGACGGTGGAGAGTGTAAGAGGGCCATAACCGTTTGCATTCGAAACTCCCCAGAGTCGCGAAAGATTTGGCGGCAACTCTTTCACGCCGCCTAAAGTTCCCCGAGCAGAAACCATTCGCTGACGAGTAACATTGAGAGTGTCTTTGTAATTCTTCACGACACCGGGCTCGGTCAACACTTCCTTAACTGGCGAGAAGTCGTGCCAGGCGTAGAACCAGCCAAAACTTGCGAGGTCCAGGCCTAACAAGATCAGTACCAAACCCTGTCTTATTACAGACCGCGGTTGCTTATGCCAGTAGAACAGAACTCCCGCGGCGGCCACGAATAGAATTAATGGCACACTCAGCGCGGGATTCGACCAGGGACGAAGATCAACCAACGGCATTGAGCGCAGCGACAGCAAGCCTACTGCCATTACAGCTGTGCCCACGAACACAGTGACCAATACGATGCGACGGGATATTTGCTGCCGCAGCACACCGTCAATGCCAAAACCGGCCAACACGCTAAAGACGAGCGCCAGCTCGAACACATGACGCGCGGGCGCGCGAAACTTCCCGATGACCGGAAGCTGGTAGATCAACCGAGCGAGCGGGGTTCCGTCGCCCAGCGCCAATAGCAATACCGCCACGCCGGCGCACAGCCAGAAGATAATTAACTTTCGATCGCGTCTGGCAATTAGTCCCAGTGCCGCCAGCACCAAGGTCAGTACGCCTACGTAACTCGACACCTCGGTGAGATTCCAGTCGCCGAAGTAAGGAGTAGTTCCATACCGTGGCAATCCGCCGAAGGAGGCGGGAAACAACAACAGCAACAAATGTTTGTAGGGTAGGGAATACGATGCGAAGTCGCTGAAAGTGAAGTTTGATCGTGTGCTGAAGCGCGCCAACTCCATTGCCGGCAGCATCTGTATGGCGGTCAAACCGATTCCCAACGCTACCGCCATTGCGTAAACCGAATAGAACCGCCACCGGCCCACCGGTGCATTCCATCCAAATACCACCGCATAGGTCCCAGCGAACACCAAACTGTAGCTGACTATTTGCAGATGTCCCGCCAACACGCAACACGCTACGGCCAGCACTCCGATAGCGATCCATTCCAGAGTAATCTTCTGCCGCAGCATTTCTATAGACCAGATTAATAAAGGCAGCCAGGCTGCCACATGAATGATGGTGGTGTGGCCCAGGTGGGCCATCATGAACCCGCACATTCCGTAGACCATTCCGCCGGCCAACGCAGCTATTCGTGATTTCGTTACTGTGTAAACGTAGCCATACGTGAAACAGCTTGCGAGCACGTAAGCGGAGACAACGAAAATGTTCCAGCCCCCGGGCACAAACGAAAAAAGCAAAGCAGGTGGATACCACGCAGCCACTTGCGGGTCCGCGATCATCGGGAAACCGCCGGCCAGCAATGGGTCCCAACGCAGCTTGTCAGACAGGAAGTAAGCAACGTGGTAAAGCAGGCCGTCGCCCAGCCTCCCACCGCCTGGCGCCAGTAGTCGTCCAAAGAAGATTACGGGCGAGAAGAAGAGCGTGAATAAGAATGAGTAGAAGAGGAAGACCAGCAGACCATGGCGTGCAGGGGAGCCAGAGTAAACCCACGCTGCTAAACGTTTTGTCGTCGCCGGTTGATTCACAGAAGGGCCGATGTGGTCCAGGGCTTTTCAGTAAGCCCATTCTCCCAGTGCATAAAAGCGAGTGTAAATTAAATTGAACCAGACTACCGCGCCAAGAATTGCCCATTGGAGTGGTCGCGGCAGGCGCATGACCAGATCTCCCAGGACAAACAGGGCCGGGAATATGACAGAGCCGAAACGAAACAGGTCGACCATCTCTCCCTGGAAAAGCACAGTGATAGTTGACAGCAAAGTATAAAGCGCCAGCGAATGCTGTTTCTTCTTAAACAGCACTGCCGTAGCCGCCCACAGTAAAAGGAAAAAAAGTAGATGCATGTGGTCGCGCCAGTTTGGCACCTGCCACGGGTTGGCGTACCAGAGCGTACCGATCCAGCCGTACAGCGAATTCACGGATCTCCAGTTAGAACGCACGTGCAAAAAGGTGAAGGGGCTGCCGGTTTTGAAGTACTGATAAAGCGGGTACAGGGCGAACAAAAGAAAACTTATCAAACCGCTGGTGATAAAAACTCTGGCTCGGTCTCGCCAGTCTTTTCGCTGCAACGCGATGTGGAAGGCGATCGCTATGGCGACCAGAATTCCTTGATGTCGCGTGAGCGCGCAGAGGCCCGCTAAAACCGCGGCGGTCTTCCATTGTCCCTTCCACGCCGTGTAAAACGCAGCGAACGAAAGGACTAGAAACAGTGATTCGGTATGGTTTGTATGAAAGATGTAAGACGCCGGGGAGAACAGTAAGAAGATCCAGCCTCCCATCGTCGCAGGTGTTATCCATTGAGGACGTTCGTCTGACTTAACCAGGCGCGCCTGGCTGACGCTGAACGCAACAAAAAGGCAGGCGGATATGATCGCGCCGGCAATCTCGGGCCGGCTCGCTAATCCAATCGCCGGCGCCAGGATCCTTACGAGTAACGGATAAAGCGGATAGTAGGCCCACAGCGTACTGAAGTATCCGTGAACCGTAATAGTGGTGTAATGAGCAGCATCCCAGTATCTAAAAATCGGTTCGTTATCTCCCAATGGATAGTGTGAAGGTTCGAGGTTGTATACAAGCACGATATTAATCGCGTGTAGTACTGCCCAGCCCACCAGGGAAAACAGGATGAACCGCGATAGCCTCGCGCCGTGATCGCCATCGGTTTGCAACTTAGGATTTCTCGCCATAGTTAGGTAGTGGGCCAGGAGCGCCTATCTTAGTCGAGTCTGGGCCGGATGTAGCTCTGATTTCAGGACGACCCACCCATTCTCGTCAAAAACTTTGCGATAACCTCTGGCTTGCTGAAAGTCAAGATACCTGGATATCTCCGCATAATTCGGATAGGGGAACGGGTTCAGGCGTTCGCTTGCGATGATGAAATCAGCATCAGGAATCTCCGCGAACGGATTAATCATGTAAACAATTTTTCTATGAGTCAGGTGCGGCGTGATTGGTCCCTGCGTTATCACCGACGCATTGGCCGGGATCAAAGATAAAGCCCGCCGGCCCGTCCTATCGCTGTCGCTGAGTTGCCAGTAACTTCGATCGGACAGATTCCTGATTGGAGAAAGCTGTACCAGACGTAAATTCAAAACCAGGATCACGAGCACGACCGGTATAACCAGGTAGACTTTGTTTACGGTCTTAAACCGTTGGCTGATTCGATGTATCGAGTCTACTGACGCCATCACCAGGACCGGTGCTATCAGGGCATTGTAGTGATAATCGATACTCCAGAGACTGGCGCCTTCAGAGAGAAACCGTTCGGCAAGTAGTGGAATAGCCAATATGAATAGCGGCGACAAAATCGGTAGAAACAGAAACGGGTGAAAGAGATACCAGTACGTATCCAACTTCGTACGTGGCGAGAATAACGTTTGTATGACCAGCAGAGGGTTTTTGACGAGCGTCGCCAGTAATCCTGCCGGGCTGGCCCCAAGATGGTTATAGCTCCAATAGCGATAGTACATCCCAGGCCGTTCCCGGCTCGTTTCAGGATCGCTGAAATAAGGTAGGAAGAGTTTGATCACCGTGAGGAATCCGATCGCACCAACCGTCATACTAATCAGTGCATACTTAACCTGTCGCAGCGTCAGCAGATAGATTCCAAAAAAGAAAACCAATATGGGCAGGTTCTCTTTGGTAATCAGCATCAGGAAAACACAAAAGAAATAGCTCTTCCATCGCCGCTCATCAATCGCATAAATAGCAAACGCTATTATTGGAACTGCAAAAGCAATCTCGTGAAAATCGAATTCAATCGCTTTGTGAACACCCCAAAATACTGCATACACAAGGGCGCTTAGATATGCGCCGGAACGGCCCAGACGTTTTTCAGTGAATAGAAAGATGGGAACTATTGCTAGCGCGAACAGCAATGCCTGGATTGCCAGCAACGCCTCCACTCGATCCGTGAACCAGTAAAGCGGGGCGAGCACGATCAGAATCGGATGAAAATGATCGCCAAACAGATTTTCGGTCAATAGATTGGAGCGTACCGAGACGAGCGGTGGGTTGAATCTACTGAGCTGCCAGATCGCTTGATCGAAAATCCCCAGGTCGTAAGCGCTCGAGTTGAAATGCCAGTGCCGAAGTATGGAAAGGGAAGCGTAGGCAGCGGTCACAAACAAAACCAGCAACCATAGAAATCGCCTTCGTTGGAAGTAGTCAAAGGCCGCGCTTTGCACAAACGGTCCCTTACTCTCCATCTGCCTGTTCAGGTTGGGAAGTGTTCACCATGCTTCGATAAAGCCAATCAGGACGGTTTGGCTTTAATGACTTCGCCTCTTCGTTAATCGTGCACCGGCAGAAAATATATTGACCAAGATCGGATCGCCGTTGAGTTAATAGCTGAGCTCTTCTCATTCCCGCAGATGCGCTGTCTGGTTGCTTATTGACGTCGGCCGTGAACATCGTCTCGATGTTAAAGCCATTGGCGGAAAGCACATTACGCAGGTCCGTCTCTGTGTACTCGCGATTGTGACGGCCGTATGGTCCATATCCGGAGTACGGATCGTAAATGTTTTGGCCGGCCAGAATCTTCTCGGCATTTTCCAATCGGGCCACATTGGGGGTCGTCAGGATGAGACTGCCGCCCGGCTTCAACACCCTTTTGATTTCTGCCAAAGCGTGCACCGGATCCGATAGCAGGTGCTCGATGATTTCGCAAAACAAAACCACGTCGAAGGAATTGTCTTCATAAGGAAAACGATCGTTCTCGACATTGAACTGCCGGAAAGGGAAGTTGAGTGTTTCCCCGGTTTGCTCAATGAACACCTGTTGAGCGCCTTCGCGCTGAGCTCCGTCGAAGTAGTTAGCGAGTTCGAGATTGGCCTTGCGAAACTTCGTAAGTAATACCGTGGTGAAATAAGGGTTGGCGCCGAGCTCCAGCAGCTTCATTCCCGGATGTTCCGGAACCAAACCCAGCGTGTAAACGAAGCGCCTGAAATCAGCGCCGACGTAACCTTTCATCTCCTCAACTGGCGCATTTTCGAGTCTGACTGAATTAAGCAACGCGCGGAGTTGATCTTCGCTCCAGCCCTCAGGCAACGGCAGGGGTGGCGACAGACTGGTGCGTTGACCATTGGTTTTTTTCCTGGTGACGCTGGGTGCGGGCACTGGCCGCGAAACGTAGTCATCAGGCGCCGGGCAGGATTCAACTGCCTCAATTAACAACTTCCGCACGCGTTCCGGAGTGTATCTTGAAACAACATACCGGCGACCTTTGTCCGTGAAGCGCGATCGTTCAGTAGTCAAAATCCCGCGTAAGCCGGCAGTGAAGCTTTCGTAGTCGTGATACATCCTTCCGCCGCCGCTCGCTCTTATGTGATCAGCCAGCACGTTGGATTTGCCGTTTACCAAAACCGGTGTCCGTTGGCCCATTGCCTCGAGCGTGACAATACTGAAGCTCTCCATCTTTGATGGCATGAGGTAAGCATTAGCGCCGGCCATCAGACTAAACTTCTCCTCAGACGGAACAAAGCCAAGAAAGTCTATTTCCGGATGCTCGGGCACCGGCACATCGGCAATGCCCGTCAGTATCAAGCGCAGCGGCGACGGATGCTGTTCCTTGAAACGAATAAAGAAATCGAACAACTCGTCGCAGCCTTTGTGCGGATCAATGCGCCCGCAATAAAGAACATATGGTTCGCTGCGTTGAGCCGGCTGACGCGGTTCAACATCGATAGCCATCGATACCACTATTCCCGGAAGATCCCCCCACAGGTCTCTGCCGATCTGGCGCTCCGCCTCGGTCAGCCAAATCATTGAATGTGCCCGCCGTGCCGCATGCTTGTAAACGGACAAATATGCCGGTTGCTCGTCGTGCAGCGTTGGCGCGAACAACGCCCGACCGGGCGGCACTTCGAGCAAACCAAAATAAGCAGTCGGATAAAGGTACGTAACAAAGATGATGCTGCGATACTGGCTCCAATTCTCGCGCAAATACACGGCCAGTGATTCGGAGTAGGGTCCTATCCGCCGAACGAATTCTTCTTGCAGAGCAATGCTCCACGGAATGTGACGCATGTGGCCCGTTTCCGACTGGTGACTGCCCGCGCCCAGGCGGTCGAAGTCTTCCAGCATGCGGGTAAAGATCTCAGTTCGATAGGGGCTGTACCCGATATCGACATGAAATCGCCGGATGTTGATGCCATCGCTGACTTCAAGTCCTTCCGGCAGAACGTTGGCCCAATAGGCAGCGTCGGTTGCGGTCGTCGTCAATACATCCACTTCGTACGCATCTTTCAAAAGATTTGCGTACTGCCGGGCAAGCGTCTCCGACCCGCCCACGACGGATTCATGACAACGCTGCACGACGATAGCGACCCTTTTCATAAAAGCGGCTGGATAGTCGCAAGAAACTTTCGCCCGATTAGTTCATTGGTAAAGTTTGATTGATAGCGTTCTGCACCCACATTCTGTAAAAAGTTTCGAACGCTTTCGCGCGAAACTATCGAATGGACTGATTCAGCGAGGAGATATGGATTGCGCTCGGACCATAGCAACCCGGCGCCGGCAACTGTTCCGGGAATAGCAGAAGTTGCGTAGGCGACGATCGGAACACGAAGTGCCATGGATTCGATCAGAGGGACGCAAAAACCTTCGTGCTCACTGGTCATCAGAAATGCGTCGGCCAGCATGTAGTACGATTTTAACGCGGGGTCCGAAACCTCTCCGGTGAAGATCACAGAATTCTCAACTTCAAAATGCGCCGCAATTTTTCGTAACCAGCGGTTGTAAGCGTCTAGTCGAGACTCGCTTTTGCCAACGATAAACAACCGGCTCGCCTGATTGTAATCACGATGATACGCGGCAAACGTCTCGATGAGCGCTGCATGGTTCTTGTTTGGTGCCACCCTTCCCACCATCAAAATGTTGGTGCGGCCATCCTGGTAGCGACTGGTGATCCTTTGATCGTGTTTGATTGAATTCAGCCGATCTGTGTGGTGAAACGGTGCAACCACAAAACTGCGATCTTGCGACACTCCATTAGCCAGCAGGTCTTTCTCGTTGTACGCCGAAGCCGACATGTACACGTCGCATCCAGCGCCAGCGATCGCCGGCAATTGCAGCCGTCCTTCAAGACACATCCGCGCGAAATCGCTATTGAACTTTACAAAGAACTCGGGCGGCGTGACATTGTGATACTTGATGGCCATGCGGCATTTGAGCTCTCCCAGGAGTTTCAAACCCAGCTGCCACCCTCGCGAATAGTGGTAGATAAGCAGGTCCTTCGGACTTCTCAAATAGTCGCTGAGTTTTGACACAGACGTGACCCGGGACACATCGGAACTCCATCCTTCCGCGAACACGCGCGTTTCATATCCCGAACGTGTTAACACGTCAGACATACCGAAGACGTCGTTGCTGACGGCGTCTCCGGTGGTAACACTCGGAGTCAGGATTGCGATGCGGGTCATTCCGATATCAGTTGGTCGAGCGCGCTGAACAGCGCCGTCTCGATCTTTTCGTTAGTAAATTTATCCAGGTATCTCTGTCGCCCCTTTACGGCGAGGTTGAAACTTAAATCTTCGTCACAGATCATGCGGTGCATCGTCGCCCCCATCAATCGCGGGTTCCGTTCGTCCAACAACATCCCACCGTCTCCGAGCGTGTCAGGAATAGCGGACGAAGCGTAGGCAATGACCGGAACTTTCAAAGCCATTGCTTCGACGATCGGCACACAAAAACCTTCGTGCTCACTCGCAATAGCAAAAAGGTGCGACACGAGGTAATAGCTCTTCAACTCGTCGGGAGAGGCTGGACCAGTGAACACTACCGCGCCGTCCAACATCAGGTTAGCTGAGACATCCCGCAACTGTTGAGAGTAGCTTTCGAATGGTTCCTCTTCCTTTCCAACAATAATCAGCCGGCTGTCAGAGTTGTAATCAAGGTAGTAAGTAGCGAAAGCTTCAAGCAGCGCGACGTGCCCTTTGTGAGGAGCGATCCGGCTGACCATCAGAATATTCGTCTTGCCGTCACGATAGATGTCCAGCGTATCCAATTCCGCATCTAACGATTCCAAAGTGTCGATGTGATGGAACGGCGGAACTACAAAAGATCTTTCGGCCGGCGCGCCTAATTCGAGCAACTCATCACGGTTATAAGTAGAGTCGGCGAGATAAAAGTCGCATCCGGCCCGCGCGATCTCCCAGAGCTCCTCGCGACCGGTTCGGCACATCTCTTCATGCCATGGACTAATGCCGGTGAAGAATTCTGCCGGCGTGATGTTGTGATACTTGATGCCGATCTGACACTTTGCATCTCGTAACAACTGCTGCCCGGGGGTCCACGCAATCGAGTGATGATAAATAACCAGATCATCAGGTTGATCGATGAAGCTCTGTATCTCCGAGATCGGATGCACTACCGGATCGTCGAAGTCGCAACTTCCCGCATACATGCGCGCGTCGTAACCTCGTTTCAGGAACGCGTCACACATTCCCACGACGTCATTGCTAACGGCATCACCGGGTGCAAGATGCGAGGTTACGACAGCAATGCGTTTGAAATGCTTCACAGTTAGATGGGCAGGTAAATGAGTGTAGGTTAATCCAGCGCGCTGCTTTCGTCGGGTTTCGTACCGATCACCGCGAAATCTCGTGCGCTATAAAACCAACTGTCGAATGCTCGCGATATTTCATTCTCTTCCTTAAAAGGACTGTCCGGCGCAGGATTGATGTATTCGATGAGAGTGTTGGTAAAACCTTTCTCACTCAATATGAACCGAAGCGTTTCCGGAAACAGTGGTTTGTGATGCGTCGGATCGGAATGAAAGTTACACGCGCCGACAACGAGGTTCTTCGGATTTGGCGTTTCCAATATCAACAAACCACCGGAACGTAACACTCGCAAGGTTTCATCGATCAACTCAACTAATGCGGCAAACGTTAAATGCTCGACAAAGTGGAATGCCGTAATGGCGTTAACACTACCCTCAGGAAGGCTGCGCAAATGAGTCAAGGCGTCGGAATGCACGAGATCCAATCCGAGGCTACGCGCCCGTTCAAACATGGCTTCGTTGCTTTCGACACCTTCAGCTTGCAGTCCTGATTCTTTCAGTAGTTCCAGCCATTCGCCGCGACCGCAACCGAGATCGAGAATCCGGTCCCTGATGTTTGCGGTTTCAAGCAATGGCAGATAACGACGTAAGCCTTCTCTAACGTCGTCCCTGCTTCCGCGAAACTCATCTGCAAAAGCGACCAGCAATTCATCGAGTCTCGATTCGTCACTCTCAGCCGGCGCGGACTGCACACCATTAACACGCTTACTAAAGGCCAGCCGTAGTTTGTCGAGGCGCTCCTTCGTCTCGAGTTGCTCACGAACCAGCACAGTGACTTGCTGATGTTGCAACTCAACGATCTTCTTCTGGCTCGCGGACAGTTCAGACAACTCGTCCGACAGAGACTGGATGAACTTACCCACCTGATTAACATGATTCGCGACCCGCTCGTCCTGGGCCGCAACGTGTTCCTGGTATTGACGTTGACTGTGAATCATTTTCGGCAGTCGAACTATCGCGACTAGCGTCTCCAACAAATAACCGAACACTGGAACTCGATAAAGCCTTCTGATAAACGGCCGCCGTTCCAAACCTTCGATGTAGACGCTATTGCTCTCGCCCTCAACTGAAAAGCGCAGACTGGCTAGCACATCTATTTTGTTGATACGTCCGCTGCGGAGGGTTTTTAGATACTGGTTCAGTCCGGGTTCGTCTGGCTCACGCTTGAGGATGGCCCGGTACGCATTCCAAATGAACGCGTGGTCGTGATATTGGAGCAAGTCGTTGATGTGATAACGATCATCCGGATTGGGAACAAACTCCGGTTGCAGCCGCAACGTGGAAAGCTCAAGCGTACTGGTTTCCTGTTCGTCAAACGCGAGCATCGCCTCATATAACTGCAGCGTTGGCGCAGCTAACGAGACGCGTCCTTCTGCTTCGCGCTGGGCGACCGCAGCGCGAATCTCGGACATAAGTTGCTCGATGTTGATCTGGTTTTCCGTAACTTGATTCATCAGCCGACAGGTTGGTCAATGGTTGCAGGCGTTGGGTTGGTTCTGACGGCCAGCCGGCGGGTGGTTACACTCGCATTCAAGTTGGCGACTCCTTCTATTGTGATCGGACTAAACGCACGGAAGAACGCTACGTCGTCCACCCAGTCGTAGCTGCCGCCGCCCACACTGTGTACCGCTGCGGTTATTGAAAACGAACCGACTCCTACCCAGCAGTTAAAAGCGAAGTTAGCCTCCAGTACCTCTCCTGCTTTCACACGTTCAAAAAATATTTGTTGGATCTCCGTATTTGTACCATAGACGTGGATGCCATTTCGGTCGCGTATTAGAAACCCAATAACCGGGTTGTAGACATCTTCATTGAGTCGCGCACGGATGCGAACCACCACGGGGTCTCCGCTGTCGACAAATTCGACCAAGCGTCCGTCCTTTAGAAACTCTACGCTCAGGATTTCTGCTGTTCCATCACCATGACGATAACTAAACTTCAGCGGCCTGATGTTTTGGTCGAGCCAGATATCGTCGTCAGCTTCGTGCTCTCCGTCGCCACCAAATCCGCCTGATTCATATGCCGCCTCGCTGGACATGATCAGTTTCTGATAACGATTCAGTACGTCGTTCGGAGGTCCGTCCGCTTCCTTGTGTCCACCATTCAACAGAATCGCCCGGCTGCACAACGCCCGAATGGAATGTGGATCGTGTGAAACGAAGAGTATGGTCGCGCCATTCTCCTGTATCTCCTTGATTCGGCGCAGGCAACGTCTTTGAAACACAGCGTCACCGACTGCGAGCGCTTCATCAATAATCAGGATCTGTGGATCAACACTAACCGCGATCGCGAAGGCCAACCGGATATACATTCCGCTTGAATAGGTCTTCACTGGTTGCTTGATGAAGGAGCCGATCTCCGCAAATCTTTCAATCTCAGGAAGACGGGCCTTTGTTTCACTTCTGGAAAACCCCAGCAGGGAAGCGTTCAGATAAACGTTTTCGAGGCCGGTAAATTCGGGGTTGAAACCCGCGCCCAACTCGAGCAGCGCGGCCACGCGACCCTCGTAGTGGATTGTCCCGTGTGTGGGTTCAAGTGTGCCGGTAACGATCTGAAGCAGCGTCGATTTGCCACTGCCATTAGGGCCGATAATGCCAGTGGTCGTCCCGCCTTCAACTTCGAAACTGATGTCTTTCAGTGCCCAGAATTCACGGTGGCGCTTTATCAGTCCCTGAGTCAACATCTCCTTTAGCCGATCGGTGGGGCGATCGTAAATACGGTACAACTTGGAAACGTTATCAACGCGCAGAGCCGTGGTCATGGTCAGCAAACGATAACCGTTCCATGCTATGCGGTAAAGCGAGCAGACAGCTTGAAAAATGGCGTAAAAGCCGCGAGTACCGCTCCTTGCGGTTAGTCTGATCTGTGCGTAAAATGGCGACTCTTTTAACGATGGGTGACATTTTTTCGCCCGCGTGCTGCTGCTCGCTCCCCGAGGGCATCTAATCTGCTCCTATCTGCGTCTTTATTTCGGAGGATTTCGTGAAGCAAGTTTCCAGTTCTCGGTGCGCCATTTTCGCGCTTGTGCTCGTCTTTGGCGCATTCTCTTATACATATGGGCAGACGCCCTCAAGCACCCCCGATCCATTCATAACTCAGTTGACGTCTTCCCCGGCCGGCGGTTTGGGAGCACCCTTTCTGTCCTCAGCAACAGACCTATCCGCGAATGGGCGGTTCGTCGTTTTTGAGTCGAATGGAAATGTCGCTACCGAAAATCCCAACAACGCTGACGGCAATCGCGAGATCTTTTTAGCTGACTACGCGCAAAGGAAGATTTTCCAGTTAACCAACACCAAAAACGTTCCTAAACCTGCTGCGAGTCCGACTCCGACTCCGAGCCCGACTCCGACTCCAAGTCCGTCGGCGAGTCCGACTCCCAGTCCGGCACCGACGCCCGCCGATCCCGCTCAAGTCGGGATCGAAGTGAGCAACAATCGTCCGATGATTAGTTTTGCTCCTACGCCGATCGTGGGTGGTCCAAATGCCGGCAAGCTTATTTATACGATCGTCTTCAGTTCCAACGCCGTAAATCCAACTGATCCAAACACGAACCCGAGTTCCACCGACGCGAACCAGGAAATCTGGATTCTGGAACTCGCTCCGGCAGCAAACCTGACAGAGGCTCAACTATCGACGGGCGCTGAGTTTTCCGAAGACCTGTTTACCGGGAGCACGTTCAGACAATTAACCAACACGCCTGCCAGCCGTGCGCCTACTGCGGGCAATGGCACTTTGGCTCCATTCGTGGCCGACGATAACCGCGAGGCGTTCATCAGTGATAACGGCAACATCATTGCTTTTGTGTCCACGCGTAGTTTCACTGGAGCAGGCGCCGGCAATGCAGACGCAAACCCGGAACTCATGATGGCCTCCCGAACCGGTGCCGCGTGGAGCACGTTCACACTGGTCCAGGCCACGAACACACAAGACGAAACAGTCGGCGCGACAATCTTTTCGCGATTTCAACAGAACCCTTCGTTGTCTGCGAGTGGCACAACAGTCGCTTTTCTTTCGACTGCAAACCTCGTGGGTGCGAATAATGACGATGGCGCGGGTCACGGTAATGGGGAAGTGTACCTGGCAGACTTCAACGGTTCAGCAGTATCCAATATCCGTCAGGTGACACGCACTAAAACCGATGCGACAAGTGCGGTGGTGAATACGCTCAGCTTTGGTCGCCGCTTAAGTCGCGATGCCTCGCTGATCGCGTTCACGTCAAGAGCCGCAGATCCTAAGGCAAACAGCACCACCATCCAGTCTGTTCCCGCGGTTTTCATTTACGCGGTGGCAACTGATACGTTCACTCAGATTGGTCCAAGAGGTACGGGTACCCCCTCCGAGATTCTTCAGTTTCCGACGTTCACGGATTACAGCGGAACACTTACTCCCAGCACTCTGGTGTTTGCTTCGGCGTTGAATTTGTTACCTGACGGCACGGTTCCCGCAGCGGCCCAGCAAAGTACGGGGTTGAACCCGAATAATGCAGCCGTGATTTATTCAGTGGCCATACCCGTAACCGGTAGTACATTCGCTCGCCTTGCAGGTGGTCAGGCCGGTCTTCGTCCGCTTACAAGTGACACACGAAAGCGATTGGCATTCAGTCTAGCGGCTACCGAGATGGGTGGGGGCAATTCAGACGGCTCAATGGAAGTCTTTTACCTTTTGATTCCTCCCGCAATAACTCAATCCTCGGCACAACTAAATTTCTTTGCCGGCGCCAGCAATTTCCCGGTAAACCCGGCTCCTGCACCTAGTCCATCACCTTCGGCAACACCGACTCCCACACCGGGCACCGTAGCTTTTGGCCTGGCTGCCGGTGAACTGGCGATAGTGCGGTCGGCTGATCCAGCTGATCCACTGGCACCTGCCGATGCAACTGCGGTGGGAGGCAGTGAGACTGCGCGCAAGCCGATACTTCCGATCGAACTGAACGGAGTTTCGGTTTCGGTGAATGGAGCTGCCGCAGGACTTTATTTCGTGGGAAACACTTCTGATGAGGGCATCAGGTTTGTGGTGCCCATTGGCGTCGCAATCGGAATCCAACCGGTGGTAGTTAACAACAATGGCCGGGTGTTCCGAGGTTTCCTGAATGTGATTGCCGCGCAACCAGATCTGTTCTCTACAACCGGAGATGCGGGGGGTCGGGTAATCGCATGTAACGTCACCAACCCAACAATTGGTGGCTGCGTCCCCGAGCCGTTCCCGTTAACCTCGTCAAACGGCACAGCCAACGTTGCAACGGTAATTGAGATTCACCTGACGGGCGTGAGAGGAACGTCGGCAGGGGAAGCGCAAGTCGCAATCGGGACTACCAATATTGCGGCATCGTCAGTGCGGGTTAATACCAACAACTTTGGATTTGATGTGATCACAATCACGTTACCTTCAACGTTGGCTCCGGGGGACTATCCGGTAGTTGTTACGGTAACGCGGTCTGGATTGGTAACGACCAGTCGTGGAACTGCGACCGCGCCGTCAATCAGCATCGCTCCGTAGCTTTTCGGCTACTAATTTACCGCCCCCGCCCGAGCTAATCGTGCGGGGGCTTTTTCGTCTCCCGCTTACTTACCGAAGCTCGAACTATTTTCCGCGTCACTTTGAAGAACTTGATTGTCCAATGCCGATGGAGCTACGACCGAGTCATTTCTATGCCGCGTAAAATAGTTAATAAAAATATTGACAAGACCTTGGCCGATGGATAAATTCTGCGCGTTTCCGAAGACGAATTGAATCGACCTGAAACTCACACGCATAACTCTTAAGGGCAACCGAATATATTTTCGTTAGCTCTAGACATACGACAGCTTAGTTTAAGTTCTCAAAATACGTCGGGGAGTTAATCCCGGTTCTTTTCCTTACACCGCCGTCTAATCGAGTCCAGAGATAAAGCAGCCCTCCCGGGCAGCTTGTCATAGTGGTCCCCTGCCGGACCCTCATAGAGGCCTCGTAGGTCACTCACATATGAAAAAAAAGTTGAAAGACGTCCTCGACGTGACCACCAATATCGTGGTCGTTTTGTTTGCTATCGTGGCGATCGGCGTGCTGATCAAGAATTATATTGCGCCGCCAGGCGAGAACATGGGAGCCGCCGTCCAGAAGGGCAGCACCTTTCCGGAGATCGCGGGAGTTGATTACACACTTGCTCCGCGAACCCTCATACTCGCGCTGAATGTGGACTGCCGTTACTGCACCAGGAGTTTGCCTTTCTACAATGCGCTGGCCAAAGCTCGTCACGAAGGCGCGGGTCAGTTCAATGTTATAGCCGCGTTTATTAACAAGGATGCAGAGTTGGTAAAAAGTTACGCCGAGGAGAAACAACTTTCCGTGCCAGCGATTGCGGGGGTTGACTTGAACAAACTCGGCGTCCTCACAACTCCGACCATCATCCTCGTCGACGGGGCCGGCAAGGTTATCGATTCTTGGCGCGGAGCGCTCCAGCCTGATGGTGAACGCGAAGTGTTCGAAGCTCTCGGCCTCCCTTACAAGTTGAACGCCAGCTCAACCTCCCGGGTAACAACCATCAAGAAGACTGCAGATATTTTCCACGAGCAAAAAGCTGCGTTCTCAATCCGCCCAGATGCCGAACCTCAGAACGATCCCGCACATTTCGTCGAAATTTTCGATGTTAACCGCAACGGGGACGTTTACGTCGTCTACAAAAAGTTCATGTACCGTTACGACGCGAACGGAAAGCTGAAAAACTACAGCCCGCTCCCTCCCAATTTCAGGAGCCCGTTTTGCGTTGACGACGGAGGGAATATCTACATGGCTGGCGGTGGCGGGATCTCGGTCTTCTCCCCGGACCTCGTCAAGGTTCGCGACATCTCGCTCGGTGACCGCTTGCAGGGAGAGGCATTCACGTTGAAGCTGGCTCTCGACCGTAGGCAGCAGTCGCTCTATATGCAGACCTTCGTCAGGGAGCCCCTAAAGCAAATTCTCTACAAGATCGATCTCAAGTCCGAGCAGGTGTCGGAAGTCTACCGTTTGCCCAGGCCCGTCCCGTTCAACCCGACGTACACCCCCGGAGCGTTCGACTTCGCGTTAGGAGAGAAATTCCTCTACATCTCTGACATCTACGACTACAAAGTCTATGCGTACTCGCTGGAGGACGGGTCTCTGGCGAAGACCATCCAGAGATCTTACGATCCACTTCCTATCGAGAAGGACGACGGACGGCTCCACATCCGCAAGATTACAATCGGGGAATTAGGCCAAGGGGACGGCCTACGCAACTAGCCCCCGATCTTCCACCTGAACTACACAGGGAAAGGCAACCTGCTGGTTTGGACTAGTCGGCGCGACGCGAATGGCCGCCAGGCCGTTGATGTGTACGATGAGCGGCTGAAGCACGTTGGAACTGATTTGAAATTCAAGAATCCGGGCCGGAGCAACGTTGTCTTTCTTAATCGGAAGGTCTACGTGCCCGACTACGGCTTCGGAGAGCCGACCAGCACCTACAGTGGGTCACCTCTGGAAATCCCCGCCGCGCCCATGATGCTCAAAGTATTCGACGCTTTGCTCTAACCATCCTGAAGACTATTAAATGAAGGAGGTAATACCGATGAAAAGAATATGGTGGGTAGCCCGAATCGCAGTAATCGTGGCGGCCTCGTACTGCATCTTTGCTCCAGGCGGATCGTATACATTGCGTAGCGTCCAAGCCGAGGGCTGCGACACAAGCAACACCTGCGCAAGGAATACTGAAAACAACTGTTACTGCACCATTGTCACTATCGGCGGGAAAGGCTGCACCGGCTGCTTCGTGACGAACGGCAGCTCTGGGTGCGGGACTTGTAGTGGAGGACCCGCGATGGAAGAAGGAGCGTATTAGGGGCTACGGACTACAGGAGGCGGCGTCGGCGCCAGAGCACGAAGGTTCAGTGCCGCCTCCTGCCCGACCCCGTTCCTATCGAGATCCCTTTAGAAATCCGATGTTACCAATGCGAAAACCCATTTGCCTGTTCTTGATCCTGGCATTTTTAGGGGGGGCCGTGGCGGCACCACAAGAGGTGCGCGATAAGGCTCACGGCCGCGAGCGAGCGGCCGAGATTTCAAAGCGCAAGGCTGAAGAGGCGCAGCGCAGGATTCAAGCCGTAGAGATCATAAAGGGCGTCGTAGATGGCGCCGCCGAGATTCGGGACATCCAGACTCGCACATCTATCCTGTCAAGCGCACTCGATCTACTTTGGAAACACGACGAGGCTTACGCTCGCGCCAACTTCATCAAGGCTGCGACTGCCTTATCGGATAAGTTTGTTTCGGACGCAACCGAAAGGAAGGAGCGTTCGGCGATCAGAACGTCAATGAGCGTGCTCCTTAAGGCGTTCGCCCGCCACGACCCGCAAACAGCAGGACGACTGCTGGATAAATTCCAACAACTGCTGGAAGACATGATGAAGGGAAACTCGGTTTCGCCCGGCGAGCGCTTATCCCTGGCACAAGCGGGTCTTGAGTCCGACGTCGCACAATCTGCCTCTCTTGCGATGAAGGTGCTTGAAGCCGGCGTGCCTGGATCATTCCCCTCCTACTTAAACGAACTTGAGAAGCGTGATGCAGCCGCAGCGGCTTCGCTTTTCCGTACTGCCCTCTCGATACTGACGGATAGGCGTTCTTATAACCCCGTTGAGGTGACCGTGCTTTCGACTTACGTGTTCAGGGAATCGCATATGTCCGTACCGTCGGTTAGGAGGGGTCGGGATGGTGGGCCGTTAGAGTTCGGCATGTTCGCCAGTCCGCTGTCGCCGCCGAGCAGGGAGATAGACCGAGCGCTCGTGGGGGCGTACCTCGGTGCGGCAGGCGCGTACCTCAACGGCGAAGCAATCGGGCTCGAACACCGAGGCGACCCGGATGCCATCCACGTCGCCCTTTGCTTCTTCCTGGTTAAGAAGCTGCGGGGCTACGCAGATAGATTGCGTCTGGGCCGCGCCCAAGACTGGATCTTGCTCGACGCACGATACACCCTCCTGACAGAGCGGGCGCAATTAAGTGGCCCAGCTTTGAACGGCCTGGCGGCGGCGGCGCAAAGGATCGTCACGGCAAACACTGTGTTTCAATTCGATGGCGGTGATGCGGCCTTCGCCGCCGCCGAGAAGTCCGCCGATCCGATAGAGCGCGCCGAACTGTTGGCGACCGGTATACGCCAGCTAATCGACGAGGGGAAGTACCCGGAAGCGGTTCAGAGAATCGCCGACGTTCGCGACGAAAAGTCCAAGGAACAGCTCAACACCTACCTCTCTTTCCGCATGGCAGAGGCGTTGCTTAAAAAGCTCGACTGGGATGGTTTTAACGCTCAGTGGAACCGGGTGTCCGACTCCCGACTTCGCGTCTACCTCCTACTCTCGGCAGCACTGGCGGCGAGGGACGCGAGAAAAAACGAGCAATCCTCCGAATTTCTGCTTGCTGCCATGGCCTCGTTCCCGAAAATTGAAGACCACGACGCTCGGGCTGCGGCATTGATCACGACGGCGGGAATACTTTACGGGGCGGACGGATCTTGGGGCGCGCAGGTTCTTACTGAAGGAGTGAACGCGATTAACCGCGGAAATCGATACGACGGTCGTGTCTACGGCGTAACGCTCGAAGCGCCGAAGTACAAAGCGTGGCTCCCGCTCCCCAAATCGGACCTGAGCTATAGCTTCGAGCAGGCGGCTAAGCACGATTGGCTTGGATCGCTCGCTGCCGCGCAACTTATCGCCTCGAAGGAGCTACGGGCGCAGGCCTACATCGCCGTCTGCCGCAATATCCTCTTAAAAACATGATGATCCTGAGCATCCTTTTGACGCCTTTGAGCAATAAAGATGATCAGCAAGTTTCACGGGCCTGAAAAGTAAAGTTGAACTTTAGCGGTGAGATATTGATACCCGCCTTTTGCCACCGGTGTTACTATCCACCTTCGTAAGTGCCGTTCCTGCGGCAGTCCACTTTACGGTTTCTCTGATTTCCAAGCTCTGCCCATTCACATGAGTCTATTCCGTCCAGTTCTGGCGATAGTGGCGATCCTGGTTCTTGGCGTGCCTGGCCAGCCATCCTCTTTCGAGCCGGCGCTGGCGCACGACTTGAAGATTAAATGGCCAGGCAGGACGATCAGTATCACGCTCTCTACTTCGCTCACTGACCCAGCCGGCAACATAGCACCCGAAGCCGATGTCCTGGGCGCAATCGACCGTGCGCTAAGCAGTTGGTCTGCAGCCGCCGGCGTCAAATTTAAAGTCCAGCATTCGAAGGCCCAATCCATTAGTCCCGCAAACCGCGGCGACGGAATAAATCTAATCACCATCGCTCCCACAACGGAGAACCTCGCGATCTTCTCCGACGGTAACAATGCTGCTCGTACGCGAGTTTTCTACGATCGCGAGTCCGGAGACATTACCGAAGCAGACATAGTTATCAATCCGTTTCCATATTCCGAGGCGGGAGAGTTACTTCAGTTTTCCACTGATGGAACTACTGGAACTTACGACCTGGAGTCGACACTCGCGCATGAAATTGGCCACCTGCTCGGGCTCAGCCACTCGCCTGTTATTGGCTCCACCATGCAGATATCGCAGGGGCTGAACGGGACGAATGGTTTACCTGCGTTCACTCAACGCACTTTGAGTGAGGTGGACCACCATGCCGTTCAAGAGCTGTACGGACCATGTGACGATCGTGGCACGGTAAAGGGAAGGATACTGAACAACACGCAAGGTAACCTGGTGGCCGCTAACGGCGCTCACGTGTGGATAGAGGACCTGACCAACGGCCGGGTCGTTGCGAGCGCGCTGGCTGACCATCGCGGTGAGTTCAGCATCGGTTGTGTATTGCCAGGCGAGTATCGTGCGATGGTTGAGTATAGTGACTTGCCTCTGGGGGAGCAGCTGGCTCGAGGTAGATCGAATGGCAAGTCAAAACCGTTTCGCAGTCTCGAGATCAATAGCGGCTTTAGTGTGACTGAAGACAGGACGAGTGTTCTCAACTACGTGCTGGTTCCACCGCAGAACGGTCCGCGCTCCTTAAGAGCAAGGTTCTTCGGCGCCGGCGGCGAACTTTCAACTATTGCTGTGCCGGCCACCGCAGGCTCAACGTTAACCGTATTCATTGAAGGACCCGGCGTGGATCAAGTGCCCGGTAATGGCTTTCTAATTAGTTCACCATTCCTGACGATTGACGCATCCACTCTGACGTTACAACAACCCCGCAATTCAGCGCCTGTGATTTCTTTTGACGTGATAGTCAACGAGAACGTCCTGCCCGGCGATTACACGATTGGTTTGCAGTCAAACTCCGGCGAACTCACCTACCTGGTCGGCGCGATAACAGTCGAACCGAAGTAGCTAACCTTGACGAGTAGCCAGAGAAAAAAATTCTCCCTCTCCCTTTTGGGAGAGGGCTGGGGAGAGGGCTTGACGCGAACAGAAGTGTTTTGTTTTTGGAGGTAGCGTCAACTCTCTGTGTGAAGCGCAAGTGTTGACGTCCAAGTTGACGCTTCCTTCAAACAGAAAAAAATTAAGTTGCCCCCAAGCCCAACCCCTCCCAAAGGGAGGGGAAGTACGAACGCCACCGCGCTCTTACTCAGCACCTGGCACACATCACTCAGCACTCCTCACTTTCCACTTTTCACGTTCACCATTACCATTCACCGCGATGATCTCTGCACAGGCATCACGGCGTGCCGTTTGGCGTCCGCTCTGGGAGCTTCCCGGACGCTTCGAACTGGTGTTGTCGCTGGCGAAGCGCGAGCTGGCCGCACGTTACAAGGGTTCGTTGCTGGGAATCGTGTGGGCTGTGGTAACGCCGGTCGTAACGATCGCAATCTTTACGTTCATCTTTGCCGGTATCTTTGGCGCCCGATTCGGCTCTCGCGGTACTCAATGGGATTACGCGCTGTACATATTTTGCGGGCTGCTGCCATGGACGATGTTCCAGGACACTTTGCAGCAGTCTGCAACCACGGTCGTGGCGCACGCTAATCTCGTCAAGCGTGTGGTGTTCCCGCTCGAAACTCTTCCGGTGGCCCAGACAGTTTCATCCCTGGGCACCCAGATGTTTGGGACCGTGGCATTGTTAATCGCCACCGTCGCGATTCGACAGGAATTACACGCGACAGTTTTATGGTTGCCGGTATTGCTGGTTCCGCAAATTCTCGCCACGCTCGGAGCAGCCTGGCTGGTGGCGTCGCTTGGTGTCTTCCTCCGCGACATTGCACAGGGATTGAATCTGCTGTTGATGGCGTGGATGTTTCTTACCCCGATCATCTATCCGGAATCGATGGTCCCGGAAGCATATAGACCTTTCATCGATGCCAACCCGTTTACCGCCCTCGTCCGCAGTTATCGACGGATATTCCTGGAAGGCACGGGCCCGGATTGGCCCAGCCTCGCCTTCTTCAGCATCTTCGCCCTGGTGTTGTTTGTGTTTGGATACTGGTGGTTTGCGCGCACCCGCAAAAACTTCGCGGATGTGATTTAGTTTTTGCGCACGCTCGTCCGGCGGTGATAAGGAACAGTCCAGAGATAGACCGTCCGGTAGAGTTTGCCCCAGGGAACTCTGACCGTTTGTTCCGGCTCCCAGTCTCCCATTCGAAAATCGTGCGACACGATGCGTGTTCCAGGCGCTAGCTCGCGGAGCAGCTTCGGACGTAACAGCACGTTCAGTTTTTCGGATAGGTACAAGGTGACGACGCTGGCTTCACGCAGGCTGGTTCTGAACATGTCGTCGTTTCGGAAAGTCACGAGTGAGGATACGTTTGCCTGGCGCGCGTTTTCTTCCGCTTCAATGATCAGCTTCGGATCGATCTCAATGCCGACTGCGCGAACGCCATACTGTTGCGCCGCAGCGATCGGAATGCGTCCATCGCCGCTGCCGAGATCGTAAAGGACGTCGCCCTGCTTGATCTTCGCCATTCGCAGCATTTCATTTACAGTTTCGGGTGGGGTCGAATAATAGATGACATCCGGTTTACGAATTGGCTTCGTTCGGCGAGGCCGTTGTGTTGCACGTTGTGTTTCACGGGAACGCACTGACTTGCGTAAACCGAGTTTCGCGAAAGCCGGAACAGCGAATGCGAGCAACATGACGCAGATAAAAACGCCGGCGCAGATCGAACCAAAGAGTTTCCGAACCGCAACCGGACCCCAAACGGGAGTTATTCGACTTGCATTCATGCTCAACTTTCGCGCGCGTAAACCGCAAAATTGATGGCGTTGACAGTGATTTTTGTGCATGTTAGCGTAGCCCCGGCTGATTGGGTCCAGATAAAAACTTAAGCCTTGTACATGTTCCCTCCTACCGGTTGCCTTCTTAATTCGTCACTCGCGTTTGACTCCGCTCCTATATTTAGTGGTACATAATACCTCTAATGCCTTTCGAAAAAGCCAAGGTACTCAAAGCGGCTGAGAAATTCCTCTCGCAGGGGAAAATCAATCCTGCCATCAAGGAATACCGCCAGATCGTCGAGAACGATCCGGACGATCTTACCGCGCTAAACATGCTCGGAGATCTTTTAGCCCGCGCCGGAAACAAAGACGAAGCTGTGTCCTGCTTCACCCGCATCGCCGAACACTATCAAGAACAGGATTTTCGGTTAAAGGCGATTGCGATGTACAAGAAGATCGAGAAGCTGAAGCCGCGGGATCCCAAGACTGCAAGTAACCTCGCTGATTTGTACGCGGCGCAAGGCCTGATGGTTGACGCACGCGCTCAGTATCTGATCGTTGCCGAAGGCTACACGCGCGCCGGCGAGACAAAACAAAGCCTTGGCATACTTCATAAGATTGCCGACCTCGATCCGCACAATACCGAAGTCCGGCTCAAGCTCGCAGACGGTTACCTCAAAGAGCGAATGAACCATGAGGCGGCTCAGGCTTATGGCGACGCCGCTAAAAGCCTGCTCGAACGTGGCGAGCTCGAGCAGGCGCTGGACGCTTATTCGAAATCATACGAATTGCTTCCCAACGATCGCGGCATACTCCGCGGATTGCTTTCCACACACGTCGCGCTGGGTACACCCGAAGACGCCGCCGAGATTCTGGAGCAAGCAGTTTCCGGCAATCCTGAAGACATGGATCTGCTCAGCATGCTGGCTGAGTCATACATCCAGTCTGAGAACGTTCCGGCAGCGGAAAAAGCAACCGCGCAGTTGGTTCAGCACGACAACAGTAACTACCGCCGCTACATCGAGGTAGCGCGTGCCTATATCAAGGCCGGGGAACCAAACGAGGCCGCCAGGGTTCTGGAGCTGGTAATTGAACCGATGCTCGCTGGTCGAGAAGAAAACGACCTGGTGGAATTGATCGATGAGTTTCTGCAGCAGTATCCCGAACATGTGGGTGGTTTACGTTTGCTAACCAGGGTCAACTGGTGGCAGCGAGACATGGACAAGCTGCGTTCTACGTTGGAACGTCTTGTCGAGTCAGCGGAGCATGCCGGCCTGGTCGAAGATGAACGCTATGCACTGACGCAACTAGTGCGGCTTGCGCCTGAAGAGCGGAGGTTCAACGAGCGTCTGGAAGCGTTGGGCGGGTCGCTGGAAGAGACTGATGACGCCGAGGTAATGTCAGCTCAACTGATCGCCGAGCCTTCTGAATTTGACGTGTTTGGTGCCGTTGAGACTATTGACGAAACACCGGCCGCTGACGTTGTAGCCGGTGAATTTGTCTGGAACGCAGTTTCAGAAGAAACGGTTCATGACCCGAACTCGTCGTTCGCGGATCTAAATGAAGTTGAATTTGAGTCGAGCAGCGGGGGCGACATGTCCGTGTCATCCGACGCTCCGGTGGCCGACGGTTCCGAGTTCACGTTCAATACTCAGCTCGACGACTCAACCAGCACGGCAACCTCAGGGCCTGATGGCGACAAAACGCAGGCCGCCATGCAACAGGAACTGGAGAGCGTTGACTTCTACCTGGCGCAGGGCTATTCCGACATAGCTCTCGATACCCTGGAGATTCTCGAGCGACAGTTTGGCGCCCATCCGGAAATTGAAAAGCGCCGGCAGAAACTCAGCGGCCTCGCGGGCGACACGGGCGCGCAGGAGTTCACCGCCGACGCGGAGCTGTTTGAAAGCCATGTCGCTGAGCCTGTAGAGGTCGAGCCGGCAGTTAACATCGTTGCGGAAGTTGACTCCACGCCTGTGCCGCCTGAGACGTTTGAAGCCGTCGTTGAAGCACCTGCTGCCAGAGGCCTTGATTCGGGACTGGCGGAAATCTTCGAGGAGTTTCGTTTAGAAGCAGAGGGCGATCACGGCGTTTCCAACGAGGACTACGAGACGCACTACAACATGGCCACCGCTTACAAAGAGATGGATCTACTCGACGATGCCATTCGCGAGTTTCAGACGGCGGCGAGCCTGACGAGGCCCGAGGAAGCCACACCGCGATATTTCCAGTGTTGCAATATGCTGGGCCATTGTTTCATCGAGAAGGGAATGCCTCGCGCTGCCGTGCTCTGGTTCAAGAAGGGAATCGACACGCCCGGCCGCTCGCCAGAAGAATACAAAGCGCTGCAATATGAATTGGGTTCCGCGTATGAGCAGATGAACGACTTCTCACGGGCTATCGGCGCATTCACCGAGGTGTACGGCGTCGATGTCAGTTACCGTGATGTCGGCGAGCGGATCAACGAATTGCAGATGCGTCAACAATCCCAGAAGAAGAAAAAAGGCAAGTAAGAACTTTGGCTTTCCCTCAAAAGTCCGATTAAGCACCTTCGTGTTATTTCGTGTAATTCGTGTAATTCGTGGATCGTTTTTAGCTGGCATAAAAGCTATCCACGAATTGTCACGAAACACACGAAATAACACAACGGTGATGGAGTCCGACTGATGAGGTAAGCCGAGAACTTTAGTTAATCAGCTGTCGTAATAAAAGTTGCTGCTAAAGCCGCCCACTGCGTTCACGATTAAGGTTTATTGTTGTAATACGGTCTATGTCAGCCAAACTTAGCGTCATTTTCTACATCATTCTTTGCCTGGAAATAGGCATATTCCTCACGCTACTGCCGTGGATTCCTCAAGGCATGCTCGGGTTGAGTGATTGGGGTAACAATTACTTTTTGCTTTACGCGACGCGCAAAACCGGGTGGTACGGGTTGCAGACCGTGGTCGCGTCCGGTTGGGTAAGAGGCGCTGTGACCGGTGTGGGACTGCTGAATATCGGAATTGCTTTTTGGGAAATATTCCATTTCAGGCAAACTGTGCGTTCACTTCAGGAGAGCACCGAACCAAAAGAGCCCGCGAAAGCCGATGCCGTTAAACCCCAACCGTCCACTGCTATACCTCATCACGAGCGGAGCAACGAACGAGCAGACAACCTCGTCAAGTAGCGAATACTCCGAAGTTCTCAGACTTACCACAGCAGCAGTCGCAGCAGGAATTGACCTGGTTCAGATTCGAGAAAAGAAGCTGAACACCAGGGTATTGTTTGAACTTGCCACTCATGCCGCCGAGATCACTCGCGGAACTTCAACTCAGTTACTGATCAACGATCGCGCGGACGTCGCTGCCGGCGCAGGCGCGGATGGTGTGCACCTGACTACCCAGTCACTACCGGTTGCTGCCGTGCGAGAATCATTCGGCCCGGAGCTGCTAATTGGAGTTTCGACGCACGATGCCGGCGAGGCTGAAGCCGCCAGAGCGGGTGGGGCGGACTTCGTTGTGTTTGGCCCGGTTTTCGAGCCACTGTCAAAACCATATGGCGCGCCGGTCGGGGTTCAGGCGTTGACTCGCGTCGCTTCGACAGTGGACCCGCTGCCGGTAATCGCGTTGGGCGGCGTTGATCTCGGCAACGTTGTGCAATGCGCGAGTGCCGGCGCCGCGGGAGTAGCCGCTATCACCATGTTCAATAATCCCGACCGGCTGACGGATGTCGTTAGAGAAGTGCGCGCGAGGTTTCATCGCTAGATGGATACGGTTCCGATTGCATTGACGATTGCTGGGTTTGATCCTTCGGGCGGCGCAGGGGTGCTGGCCGACGTCCGCACGTTTGCGGCGTTCGGTGCTAGTGCTGTTGCCGCGGTCACTTCGTTAACGTTTCAAAACGATCGTGAATTCTTCGGGGCGGTGCATCAGACAGGCGCAACTGTGCGAAGCCAGGTTGAATCACTGACGGAGCAATACTCAATCGCGTGCGCGAAGACCGGAATGTTGCCGACCGCGGAAGTTGTAAGTGAAGTGGCACGACTGTTCTGCGACGGGAAGTTGCCGCCGCCGGTCGTTGATCCAGTGTTGGTGTCGTCTTCTGGTAAACCGCTGGTGGAAGATAACGCAGTCAGTCTGTTGAAAAATGAGTTGTTTGCAGTTTCCCGACTGGTAACGCCAAACATTCCTGAAGCGGAAACGTTGACGGGACTGGAGATAACCTCGGAATTACTCATGCGCGAGGCAGCTGCGCAGATTCGAAAGCTCGGTGCGCGCGCCGTACTAATTAAAGGTGGACATTTGGGCGGGGATCAAAGCATCGATGTGCTTGATGATGGTGGGCAGGTAACAGTCTTTCGTGACGAACGAATCCAGGGAGCAGCTATCCATGGATCCGGGTGCATATTGTCCGCGGCGATTGCCGCAGGGTTAGGCAAGGGAAAGACGTTGGAGAATGCTGTGGCAGACGCGAAGCGATTTGTATTCGCAGAATTACGAAAGTGAGTGGGCAGTGGGCCGTGGTTAATGGCAACCGGGTGAGTCAACGAGTCCGCGGAGCGGACGACCAGCATAGAGCCTGGGGTGGAGCGAAGCGAAACCCCAGGAACCCGGTTCACCATGATCAATAGAGCCCGCGAAGCCGGGCGAAAGCGCTACCGCTGTCGCCCGCGTTCGCGGGCTCAAATGTAGGTCTCGATCGATTTCCTGGGGTTCCGCTTTGCTCCACCCCAGGCTCTATGCTGACCGTCCGCTCTGCGGACTAGTTGAATCATCCACTGCCCACTGCCACTGATTACTCCGTTGGACCTTCAATCGTTACCTGTTCCATCTTCACTTCAGAGGTGGGCCGATCGCCACGATCAGTTTCCGTGGACGCGATCAAGTCGACGACGTCCTGTCCTTCAATCACGCGACCAAAGATCGTGTAGTTTGGTGGTAGCGGGTAGTCACTGTGCATGATGAAAAATTGCGAACCGTTGGTGTTTGGACCAGCGTTCGCCATCGCCACGGTGCCCTTTTTGTAACCCCGTTGGTACAGCGCTGAAGAGCTATCGATTTCATCGTTGAAGCGGCCGCCCCAGGCCGACTCGCCGCCTCGTCCAGTGCCCGTCGGGTCGCCACCCTGGATCATGAAATTCTTAATCACGCGGTGGAAGATCACTCCGTCGTAATAACCTTTTTCGGCCAACTTAATAAAGTTTTCTGCGGTCTTCGGTGATTCCGATTCGAGCAGTTCGATGCGGATTGTTCCCTGGTTGGTTTGGATCGCGGCGGTACGATTGGGCATGATTCTCCTAAGAAATAATAGTCAGTAGTTTGGAAGTTACGGATCGCGTGACAAGATACTGTGTTGAAGTCGATTTGTCACTCGGTTGAGACACACTGCAATAGGATCGCTCCAACTGCCGTAAAGTGTGTCAAAGCTTTGTCGCCAATACACTGAAAGGGCTTTAAACAATGAATGTTTTGCATCTTGAATGCGCCGCTTGCAACCTCAGGCACGAGGCACGACGGTTGCTCAACCTTTGCAGGGAATGCGGTATGCCATTGCTGGTTCGCTACGATCTGGAAGCCGCGGCGCGCACATTGACAAAAGAGTCGCTTGGCGGCAGGCGCAGCGATATGTGGCGGTACCGTGAGGTGCTCCCCGTTGAGAACGACGATCACCTTGTGTCCCTGGGCGAGGGACTTACTCCTTTGTTGCGTACAGTGAACCTGGCACGGGAGTTAGGAATCGATGAGCTTTACATCAAAGACGAGTCACAGAATCCAACGCAGAGCTTCAAAGCTCGTGGCATGTCGGCGGCGGTGTCGATGGCAAAGGAACTTGGGGCTACGAAGCTCGCTGCTCCCTCGGCAGGAAATGCTGCCGGCGCGCTCGCAGCCTACGCCGCTCGAGCCGGACTCGAGTGCTTCATCTTCATGCCTCGGGATACCCCGAGTGCTAACGTCATCGAGTGTGAACAGACCGGCGCTCATGTGACCTTGATGGATGGACTGATAACCGACTGCGGAGCGGAGGTGGCGCGTCGCAAAGAAACAGAAGGTTGGTTTGACGTATCTACTTTGAAAGAACCATATCGTGTTGAAGGCAAGAAAACGTTGGGATACGAACTTGCTGAACAGATGGATTGGCAACTCCCCGACGTAATTATCTATCCCACTGGTGGTGGTACGGGACTAATCGGAATGTGGAAGGCCTTTGACGAGATGGAACAGATGGGTTGGATTGGACCACAGCGGCCACGCATGGTGACCGTGCAGGCCAGCGGGTGCGCTCCCATCGTGCGCGCCTTCGAGAACGGGACGCGCCACGCGGACGAGTTTCAAAATGCAGCGACGGTAGCGTCCGGACTTCGCGTGCCGAAAGCAATTGGTGACTTTTTAATTATCGATGCGTTACGCGCATCAGGTGGAACTGCAGTTGATGTCACGGATGAAGAGTTGTTAGCAGCCGTCGGCGAAATCGGTGCGGCTGAGGGAGTGTTTTGCGCGCCGGAGGGTGCTGCATGTTTACCTGCGCTGCGAAAGTTGATGGACCGCGGTGAAGTTAAGGCCAGTGAGCGAATTGTTTTTTTCAATACCGGCGCAGGTGTGAAGTATTTGGAGGCGTTTAGTTAAGCCGGCTTTGCCTCAGAAAGCCGGGCTGCAGGAACGCGATTTACTAACGAGGAGATTTACAGTGAAGCTATTGTTTGCATTTTTTCTGGTATCCCTGGTTGCCGTTGCCGCAGTTGCGCAACAGACGGCACCGGCCCCGTGGATCAAGGATTCTGAGCGAGCTCAGTATGACGCGTTGTCGCGAAGTGGGCGCGAGGCGCTCTACAACTTTGATTACGACCAGGCGTTGCGAGACTTCCGCGAGATTAACCGGCTCCATCCAACCCATCCGGCGGGCCCGCAGCTGCTGGCGGCGCGGCTGTGGGCAAAGACCCTTTACGAATCGCGACGTTTGCAGGCCTCGCTTTATAGCTCAGAAACGTTCTACGCAACAGGTGACGACAAAGTCGATCCAAAGGTGATTGACGAGTTTCGCACGCTTACGCGCGACGCCAAACGACGAGCGGACGTTCGTCTCAAACTGGTTCCCAAAGATATCGAAGCGCTCTATTGGCTCGGTTCAATTGAAGGACTGAAGGCGTCATTCGCGGAAGCCGTCGAGCGGCGGCACATTGCCGCTCTACGTGCCGGCAACGACGCGGTGGACCATCACCGCGAGGTGTTGAAGCTCGATCCAACACAGTTGGATGCCAACTTAACCATTGGGCTTTATGAGTATGTAGTTGGCTCGTTGCCGCTGCCGATTAAGTTAATTGCGGGCGTCACCGGTTTCCGTGGTTCGAAGAAAAAAGGTTTAACTCTGCTCGAACAGGTTGTTAAAGAAGGAAGCTGGGCCCGCGACGATGCGGCAGCGTTGTTGATCGTCCTGTACACGCGCGAGAAGCGTTACCAGGATGCGCTGGCACTGACCCGGCAATTAGCGGAGAAGTATCCCCGCAACTATCTGGTGAGACTGGAAGCCGCCGGTCTGCTGGTGGCGCATGCCGAACAGGAACGAAAGGCGAAGCGGTTTGATGCGGCAGCTAAAGCGGAAAAAGAAGCGTTTGCGGTATTCGATCAAATGCTGGAAGACCGCGCACTGCGCGCGACGATGTCACGGGTGCTCGACCTGGTCCACTTTAAGTATGGTGAAGCTCTACTGACTGCGGGTGACGGCGAGCGCGCAGCGAAAGAATTCCTGGCGACTACGAAGACCCCACAGGCGGAACCGGGACTTATCACCATGGCGCATCTCTACGCTGCCAGGGCATTGGACATGGCCGGGAAACGTAATGATGCCCTGTCACAATATAAGCAAGTGCTGACGCGGCCTGACATCTACTCCGCACATGACGCTGCGAAGAAGGGTTTGCGTGAGCCTTACCGGAATGAGCTAGCGAGTAACGGTCAGTGATCGACAGCAGGAGCAGGAGCAGGAGCAGAGTGAAGAACTTGGCATTCGCCTATTGACCACGTCGGCGCGTAACTCCTGCTCCTGCTCCTGCTTACTGCTCCTTCCATCCGCAGCGGCTTGACGCTTTCATCAGTCACCGCGTACAAGATCGGTGAATGCAAGAACAACCCGTCGTCTCTTCAAACTTAATCACACCTGCCGTTCAAACTTTTGATCTGGTTCGCCGCTTTCAGGATTTTCTCGCGGTGGATCATCTCAGTCTCACTGTGCGCCGCGGTAGTTTTTTTGGTTTTCTCGGCCCAAACGGCGCGGGCAAATCTACCACCATCAAAATGCTTACAGGGCTACTGGCGCCAACCAGCGGCAGGATGCTTGTATTGGGCCGTGACCTTACCCACGAGACACTCGAAGTAAAAAAGAGAATTGGCGTAGTGCCGGAAGATCTGAACCTGTTTGAACGCTTGACCGGCGCAGAGATGCTTGCATTCACGGGCCGCATGTACGGATTGAACAAGGAAGAGATTGCGCAACGCGCGCCCGAGCTTCTGGAGCTGATGGAACTCAGCGACGATCCTAAGAAGTTGATTGTTGAGTATTCGCACGGAATGAAGAAGAAACTTTCACTCGCCTGCGCGCTTATTCATCGCCCTGAAATACTGTTTTTGGATGAACCCTTTGAAGGCGTCGACGCGATAGCTTCACGCACCTTAAAAGATCTCCTGTCGCGCTTGACCGCGCGTGGGTTGACGGTCTTTCTTACATCCCATGTCCTTGAGATTGTCGAGCGCCTTTGCAGCGACATCGCCATCATTTCCCACGGCAAACTACTGGCGGCCGGTTCACTTGATGATCTGCGAAAGGGAATTCAGGTCGACGGCGACGGCGCAGACCGCGGTCCGGTGTCGCTCGAGGAATATTTTATCCATGTAGTTGGCGGCGCGCCTGCGTCGAGCGAGGAAGAAGTATTGCAGTGGCTTGGCTAAAGGGTCGATGCAGGATACCCCCTCTCAAATTCGCTACTGGAACCGAGTCGCTCCCCAAAAATTGTTTTCGCACCCACTGCGCGCAGACTGGCTGACGGACCACCTGCCTCTAAGCGCCCGCATAGTTGATATTGGTTGTGGGTATGCCGCACTCTCTTACAACTCGTCGAAGCTGGATTCACTAGTTGTGTAGGCTTGGATTTCTCGGGCGGCATGCTTGATAGGTGCCGCAATGAGGTGCCGGACGCCGCGTTGGTTCAAAACGACGGGCACGGGTTCCCATTACGGCAGGAATCCGCCGATGCAGTGTTGCTGTTTGCGGTCCTCACCTGCGTTCCTGGCGACCGTGAGCAGTTGGCTTTGATGGATGAGGTGTGGCGCATACTGCGGCCGCATGGTCTGCTATACATCTCTGATCTGTTGCTAAATCGAGACGAACGCAACCGCGCACGTTATGAACAATGCGAAGCGAGATTCGGGCGTTATGGGGTCTTCGAACTTCCGGAAGGTGTGGTGGTCAGACATCATAGTGAGGATTGGATCGCGGAGATCACCCGCCCCTTTAATCAACTCGAATACGAACCCTTCACCGTTACTACGATGAACGGCAACGCGTCGTCAGCGTTTCAGTACCTTGGCAGGAAGGGTTCGTGAATCCGCAGATTACACAGATTACGCAGAACATGATCAGATTGTCATTTAATCTGCGTAATCTGTGCCATCTGCGGATAACTATTTGAGCACTTGCAACGTGAGGGACGAGCTGTACTGCCCCGAACGATAAACTCGCTGCGTTGCTTTCTGAAAATCCGCTTCGGTCGCTCGATTGATATCTACGAACTTTTGGGGATTGCGATCCACCAGGGGAAACCACGTGCTCTGAATCTGCACCATGACCCGGTGCCCCTTTAGAAACGAATGATTTACGTCGGGCAGCGTAAACTCCACCCTCGCTACTTTGTTTGGCGACATCCGTTCCGGTTTAGAAAAGCTGTTTCTAAACCGCGCGCGCATCGGCTCTCCACGCACCAACATTTGATACCCGCCAAGTTTCACGTCTTCCCCGTTTGCGCTGTTGTCTGGCGTGTCGCTTGGCAAAACATCGATCAATTTCACGATGAAGTCCGAATCTGTGCCTGAAGTTGAAACGTACAGAGTTGCTCTGATCGGGCCAGCGACTGTGAGGTTCTCTGTTAAAGGTTCTGTTTGATAGACCAGCACGTCCGGACGTCTGGAAGCGAACCGCTGGTCCTGAGTCATATAATCTCGCGTCATGCCAATGGCCACGCCGTTGATGAACGGCACCGGCCGCGCCGGATCACTCACATATTCATCGAATGATTTGTCCTTCGCTATTGGCCGCGCAAACGAAAGACCTCCACCGGCCTGCAGAAACAGGTTTCGGCTTTCCACATTTTTTGGCGGCCACTGATCATAAGAGCGCCATTGATTTGAGCCGGTTTCGAAAACAAACGCCTCCGGAAGTTTGCGTTCACACTTGTCTTTTAAGGCGCAGTTGAAGAACGGCAGTTCGACAGTCTCGCGGTAGAGGACCGAGGTGAGTGAGCCGAAATGAATGTCGCCCAGAAACTCACCGTCAGACCTGGACCATCCGCCGTGAAACCACGGACCCATGACCAACATATTTTTGATACCGCGGTTGTGCTGCTCAACCGTCTTGTAGGTATTCAGCGCGCCGTAAAGGTTTTCCGCATCGAACCAGCCGCCCACCACCATCACCGCAGGTCTAACATTCCTGAGGTGTGGCAACACGTTTCGCGCCTGCCAGAAGTCATCGTAGTTCGGGTGGGCCATCATCTCATTCCAAAATGCGACCTGACCCTTGAGATGCTTTCGATCGGCGTTTGGCAATGGTCCCATGTCGAGAAAGAACTGGTAGCCGTCAGGTGTTCCGTGTTGAAAACGCGGAGAACGATCAGTGGTGGGTTTTGGCCGCGGCTGGCCAAACGAGGCTAGGAAGTTAAAAGCGTGGGGCAGAAGATTCCCCAGGTTCCTACGCGCCCGTTGTTGTTCGGCACATTTTTTATCAACCATTCGATCGTGTCATAGGTATCAGTGCTTTCGTCGAACTCCTGTCCGCTTTTCTTCGGGTTGTGAGGACGCATGTTGACGAACTCGCCCTCGGACATGAACTTTCCGCGCACATCCTGATAAACGAAGATGTACTTCTCTTTCTGAAATAACTCGGATGGGCCAACACTAGTCTTGTATTCGTCAAGGCCATAAGGACTGACGCTGTAAGGCGTGCGGTTCAACATGATCGGATACGCGCGCGATTTGTCTTTCGGTGTGTAGATCGACGTGAACAACCGCACCCCGTCGCGCATACGTATCTGGTGTTCGCTCTTGACGTAATGTGCTTTAACTTCTGCTTCGGTCTGGGCATGGAGGGTCGAAACCGACCCGAAGAACACCACCACTATGGCGGGTGCAAGCAGACTGGAAAATAGACTTCGCTTCATGGATCGCCTCAGAGAGTTATTCGAATGCGTGGGCAGCGCGGGGCAGTATAACGGATGACAAGGATGTGGTCAGGTTCAGTTCTCTGATTAGTTAATTGCAAATTGCTTGGGTGTATAATGTCTCCCATGAAGATCCTTAACTTCACAGTAGTCATGACTCCTGACGTGAGTGGCGGCTATGTAGTGACCTGTCCTGCGTTACCAGGTCTGGTTACCGAGGGCGATACGTTAGAGGAAGCCAGGGCGATGGCTACCGACGCGATTCAAGGGTACTTGGAAAGTCTTAGAAAAGACGGTGAACCTATCCCTACTGACGAATGCTTCACTGAGCAGCTTGCCATTGAGATAGCGTAACAGCGTCAGTACTTCACAGTAGCTCGACAAACTCCTCGACAGTGAGCCCGGCTTGTTTGATGACGGAAGCTAATGTTCCGGGTTTCATATCTTTGTTGTGATAGGGAATCGACAAACGTCTTTTGTCCTTCTTCAAAAAATAATGACTCCCCGTGGTGTGGTGGACGATAAACCCGTATTGCTGCAATGCGCGAATAACTAACTTTGGTTTTACGGTGGGCAGTTTTCGACTCACCTACACTAACCCCGAGTAAGCAGGAATTAGAGCATCTAGCGGCCGACAGTTCGCGGGTGATTTGACGACAGTATTACGAGTCCTAAGGCACTTCCACGATCAACTCTCGCCCAAAAGTGAAGTTTGGACGTTTGCGGCCTTTGAGATACTTGGCAGCAGTCTGTGACAAAGCGGTGATTAGGATCGGAAGAGCTATGGTCGCATCGCAGTTTACATACGCGCTGTGGGCGCCGCGGGCGAGCTTCCCGTAAACCAGGTTCTCGTCAAAAGCTACTGCGTTGGACCTGCCGCCCGGATGCGGCGCGTCAGTCGTGATCTGAATGGCGTACTTGTGCCCTGCGTGATGGTTCTTGAGGATGTAGGCGGTGTACTCCGTTTGCTGCACAAAACTCTTAGGCGTTCCGCCGCCGAGATTGATTACTCCCGTTGCGCGTGCTCTCGCCGTAGTGTTCGCCATGTCCAGCACGTCCTGAACAATGTCGAACATAAAATTGTTCTTCTTCTCGAAGCGCGCGGCGGCAATGCCGACGGCGATCCCGCCGTCCGCAACCGCCGGACAAAAGATCGGTACTCGCGCCTTGTAGGCCGACGTTAGCACGCCGTCTTCAGTCGCTATCTCCGCTAGTTCGCGTCCCAGCAAATGCAGGAACTCACGCGTTGAATACGGACGAGACTGGTCCAGTTGATTGGTAAAGCCACCTACCCACTCATTAGCTTCACGATACTCTTCATCACTTGCCAGCAAGTCCCACATCCGGCTGATCTGGGCGGAGTCAAGCTCGGCGTCAGTCATATTTGGATGGGCCTGAAAATGATATCGACCAAGCGTCTCGTGCAGATCGTGGAACAACATGGAGCCGGAAAGCACCAGCACATCTACGAAACGGTTTTTGATTACGTAGGCCAACAGCCGCCGCATTCCCGCGGGAATCAAAGCTCCTGATCCGGCCACGATTATGGTGGTGTTGTCGCCCAGCATGTCCAGCCAGATGCGATGAGCTTCCGCCATCTGGCGGCCCCCAAAGCCTGCGCCTTCCATCTTCTCGAGCAGACCCGCGACCGAACGGTCGCGGTCCACCTGAACCGGACGCGTCGGCGTCGTCAAATATTTTGAAGCTTTGGGTTTTCGTTGCGTAACCATATCCGGTTGGAACCTCTCAAATTGAAGTCGGGTCTAATCATCGGTGCGTCGCCGTGAACGGTCTCGCACGCCGTTAACCGATAAGTACGTATAGGCGTCGTAACGTGATTCATAAAACTGGGCCAGTTCGGCGCCTTCCGCCTCGGTCAATTCTTCATCCTTGACGCGTTGGCCGATCTGCCGCCGAAAGCCTTCATGAAGGAAGCTGCGTTCGTAACGAGCGCCCGCGGCCGCTTCACCCACGGTCGTGCCGCGGATGACTTTCTTTATCAGGTAGCCTTCGTCGTCAATGTAGATTTGCGCTTCATGCGCCGAGCCAAAAAGATTGTGGTTGTTGCCCATCACTTCCTGATAAGCACCAACCAACATAAATGCAATATAGTAAGGTTCACCGGGAGTTAACGGATGCAATTCTAAAACCTGTTTCACGTCATGCAGATCAACAAACTTGCTTACTACTCCGTCAGAATCACATGTGATATCGCACAGCGTGGTGTATTCGGTGGGCGGCTTGTTGAGATGATGAATGGGAGCGATCGGAAACAACTGATCGAGGGCCCAGTGGTCCGGAACTGAGCGAAACACCGAGAAGTTTGCCAGGTATTTCGCGCACATCAGACGTCGCAAGTCATCAAACTCTTCGGAAATGTATTTCGCCTGCTGCGCAAATTTGTCAGCGCGTTCACACACATCCCAAAACAGAACTTCGCCTTTAGCGCGATCCTCCAGCGACACCAGGCCCAGGTTGAACAGCGTGAACAACTCTTCGCGGTGTTCCAACGCGTCGTGATAGTACTCGCGATAGTTTTTGACTGTGATCGACTCGCGCAGTTCGCCCAGTTCAGTCACAACCTGCGGGTCGTCATCATCGATTTCGATTGGAGTGATGTCCTCAACAACCGTCTCGATCTCATCCTGGATATTGGTCACCAGGATCGCGTGGTATGCCGCCAGGTAACGGCCCGATTCCTGGATGATGGTCGGATGGGGAACGTTCTCGTCGTCGCAAACCTGCTTGATGGTGTAGATGACGTCGTTGGCAAACTCCTGGGCCGTATAGTTCGCCGAAGAATCAAACGCGGTCTTCGAGCCGTCGTAATCCACCGCCATTCCACCGCCGACGTCGAGCAGATCAACCGGCACCTTCATCTGGTAGACCTTCGCATACACACGCGCAGCTTCTTTCATTGCGTTCTTGATGCGCTTGATATCGGTGAGCTGCGAGCCGATATGAAAATGGAGCAGCTTCAGCATGCTGATGCGGTCCGCTTCTTCGAGACGGCGGATCACTTCGAGCATCTCGGTGGTGGTGAGTCCGAACTTTGCGGCTTCGCCTCCCGATTTCTCCCAGCGTCCTGAGCCTTTCGAATAGAGCTTGACGCGCATGCCAAGTATCGGCATCAGGCCTTCGTGACGTTCGGCCACGTTAAGCACGTGGTCCAGCTCGTTAAGTTTCTCGATGACTATTACTACGCGTTTGCCAACTTTGGCGCCGGCGAACGCCAGTTCGATAAACTCTTCGTCTTTGAATCCATTCAAGACCAGCAGGCTGTCGGGCGTTTGCTCAAGAGCCAGCGCGGCGTAAAGTTCGGCTTTTGATCCGGCCTCGAGACCGAAGTCATAGCGCGAACCCTCACGCAGGTATTCCTCCACGACCGCTCTTTGCTGGTTTACCTTCATCGGGTAAACGCACATGTGCGAGCCCTGGTATTCAAACTCTCGAATAGACCGGCTAAACGAGCGCTGCAGTTTTCTAACCTGTGCCGCTACGAGTTGTGGGAAGCGAAGAAGAACTGGAGCTCCGACGCCGCGACGAGCGAGGTCGTCAATGATCTCTTTCAGATCTGCTGAACGGGAGTCTCCCTCTGATGGACGGACAATCAGGTTTCCCTTGCGGTTTACATCAAAGTAGCCAGCGCCCCAGTTTTCGATACCATAGGTTTCGAGCGTCTGCTCAATTGCCGTCGTCAATTCGCGGTCTCCTGAATAGCCTGCGGAAATACTTTTGTTCTTGGTTCAAAAGCGTAGTTACACACATCCCTGGTCGAGAAGCGGGAATATCTTGGATGGGGACGCTTAGCGCGCGCAATGTAACAGAAAATGTAGGGAGGGTCTATCACTTTTTTGTTTCAGAAAGAACACTTCGCGCGTGTAAGTAGTTGGTAGACCAAGATTTAACTGAGGGCGGCGGGGACCTTGCGCGCTTGGCTCTCGTTCTTGACGTGGCACAACACCTAACGCGATACATTTGGACTGCCGCGAGGTTCCAAGTGTCTGCGTCTTTGTTTAATCCTTCCGGCTATAACGGTCATCCCTTAGAATCGCCGCCCAAGTTGCGGAGGTGGTCATGAGAAGAATTCGCTACTCCGTCGCCATGAGTCTCGACGGATACATCGCCGGTCCTCAGGGCGAGGCAGATTGGATCACGATGGACCCGGATATTGACTTTGCTGCGATGTTTGATCAGTTTGATACGTTCATTATGGGCCGCCGGACGTTCGAACCGATGGTTAAGATGAATAGAGGCGAGACTCCGGGTGTTACTACCTACGTCTTCTCGCGCACGCTGCGACAGGAGGACTACCCCTACGTGACCATCGTTGCGGACAATGTAGAAGAGACTGTCTCTGCATTGCGCAAGAAGCCCGGAAAGGATATCTGGCTTTTTGGGGGCGGAAATTTCTTTCATAGCCTCCTCGACGCGGGGCTCGTGGATACGGTTGAGGTTGCAATCATGCCGGTTCTTCTCGGTGAGGGAATTCAGCTACTTCCGCCGCCAGGAAAGCAGACGAAACTGAAACTCACGGGCCACAAGATTTACAAGACCGGGATTGTGCGGTTGGAGTACTCGGTCCAATAAGAACTGGCTATGCCATTTGATGTGCGGAAGGGCTTGCCCTTCCGTTCGTTCAAAAATGATCTGGGCTATGCCCTTTCTTAGGGCAAAGCCCTTCCAACGAAGTACGACCTTCTCGGTAGGGCAAAGCCCTACCGCACATCCAACGGCGAAGCCGTCGAAGATTACGAGAATTAGCTTTGGACAAACATGGATTAATCAAATCGCTCTGCGGTGTCCGCCGCGCGCTGATAGGAGTGGTCCACCTGCAAGCACTGCCGGGGACTCCTGCTAACAAGCTCGATGTTGCCGCGATCGCATCAATAGCGGTGGATGAAGCTCGGAGTTATGAGTCGGCGGGATTCCACGGCTTGATGATCGAGAACACGCACGATCGTCCGTATCTGAAGAGCGCTGTCGGACCTGAGATAACGGCCGCGATGGCCGTTGTCAGCGCTGCTGTACGAAATGCCGTTGCGCTACCGCTTGGCCTTCAAGTTCTGGCTGGAGCTAATTCAAACGCGATAGCCGTTGCGCATGCAGCCGGCGCGAACTTTGTGCGCGTTGAAGGATACGCCTTTGCCCACGTGGCAGATGAAGGATTGATCGAAGCGAGTGCCGGACCGTTGTTGCGATACCGGCGTGCAATTGGCGCTGAGCACATCCGGGTGTTTGCAGACATCAAGAAGAAACACTCGGCACACGCGATTACCGCAGACGTCGACATCGTCGAGACAGCGAAGGCTGCAGAGTTTTTCGCAGTTGACGGAGTAATCGTCAGCGGCATTGCCACCGGGCAACCTACTGACGCTGCTGAAGTGAATTCGGTGGCAGCCGCAGTCAACGTGCCAACGCTGGTGGGTTCAGGTATCACTGCGGAGAACATTCAGGACTATAACGGTGCTGATGCATTTATCGTCGGTTCTTCGATCAAAGAAGAGGGGCTCTGGTCTAATCCGATTGATATGGATCGTGCGCGGGAACTGGTGCGGGCTTTCTCAGTCGGCAATCTTGTTAGGAAGACAAGCACAAGCTTGTGACGGCTATGCCATTTGATGTGCGGAAGGGCTCTGCCCTCCGAATGAATACCTGTTATCTGCGGGCTACGCCCGGGGCATAGCCCCTGGTAAATAGAATCCGCGTGACGGAAGGACAGAGCCCTTCCGCACATCAAACGGCGAAGCCGCAGTCACCTCTAATTATTATTGTTCGTTTTAATTCGTATTTTGGGTCAATTTTGTCCTGAACGAAATACGATCTAAAACACACGAACTAACCACGAAAAATCGATTTACTTAGTGCGAACTGAAATACTCTATCCAATCCTGTTCACGGCATTTCAGCTCTGTTGGGCATTGGTCTGGGCCGAAAAACACATCAGCATAAGGCGCCAGAGGAATTACGCCAACAATAGAACCAGAGCTGACACCAACACTCGCTATCAGGTCGTCAGCTACTTCTTATTTACTGCCCAGAACGTACTTTGCATTGCATCTTTTTGGTTGGACTCTGAGATTCTGTTGAAGGTTCACGATAGCGATGGGTGGCGACTCGTGGGACTGTTGCTCACCATCGCAGCGACACTCTTGTATTTCAAGTCATTAAAGCATCTGGGCCAGAATTATTCGCCTTGCTTCGATTCGCATGTGCCGCTCAAAATAGTTTCCAGTGGTCCGTACAGATTTACCCGTCATCCGATGTACCTGGCGAAGTTATTAATCGGGGTGGGGAACTTGATTATCAGCGGCTCGCTATGGTTTGTGCTTGTGTTTGTGTATCTTGCGTTGGAAACCGCAAGAACCATTTTCAACGAAGAAAAATATCTGGCGACTTTTGTCCCAGACTACGGAGATTACAGGAAGAGAACTAAGAGGTTTATTCCGTTCGTGTTCTGATCCCCGAAATGAAGCGACATTTTTTCCCTGGCTTAGTCCTTTTATCAACTCTGATCTTTATGGGCAGCGAAGCGCGAGCTCAAGGAGATGTGCCGCGCTATGAGATTGGCGGTCAGTTCTCGTTAATTTACCGCACCAAGCCGACTTCACAAGACGACCAGTTTGTTGCTCTTCACGTAGCTGTTCCTGGAGTGGGCGCCAGATTCACATACAACGTGACTAATGAAATTGCAGTTGAGGCAGAAGGCAATTTCTTTCCGGGACGAGATTTTAGAGATGACGGTGGCTTTTTCCAGCGACTGGATAACACCCGCGGCTACCCAAGTGGGCATATTCTTCAGGGTCAGTTCGGCGTCAAGGCTGGCAAGCGTTTTAAGAAGTTCGGCTTGTTTGGAAAACTGCGCCCGGGATTCGTTAGGTTTAGTAACGTAAGCCAGTTTGACGGTTATATAAATCGCCTGTTTACGCATCCCTCTCGTGGAATGTTCGTTGAGTTGCCGAATGCTGAATTTCACGTCGGGAAGGAAGCTTATTTCTCAACCGATGTCGGCGGTGTGGTTGAGTTTTATCCGTCGCGCCGGATCGTCACACGATTTGACGTTGGTGACACGATCATTCGTTATGGGCCTTATCGCGAGGCTGCGGGTTTAGTTTGCGCGCTTTCCGGTCCGTGTCCCACAGAATTATTCGAGCGGCCTGCAGAAACCCGGCACAACCTTCAATTCAGCGCAGGGGTTGGGTTTAGGTTTTAAGAGACTGGAACTCAAGCTGGGGTGGGAGTTCAGTATCGTCTGCGGTAGCAGATGGTTAGTGCGTCCGATTCAATCATCGTTGAAACCCAGCTCGCCGTAAGCACGTATCGCAACTGAACCCAGTCGCTACCGTTCCCGGTACTGACTTCATTTTGCTGAATCTGGAATCAATACAAGACTATGAAAACAATTTGGTTTAACCCGAAAAGTATTTCCCATTATCTGCGCGCGCTCGAACTATTGGGCGTTGTCTTTCTAGTGTCGCTGTCAATCCAAGCTCAGAACGCCACCTGGCCCCAGTTTCGTGGCCCGGAAGCAAATCCTGTCGGCACCCATGCCAAGCTCGCAGACCGCTGGTCCAAGACTGAAAACGTTGAATGGGCACAGGAGATTCCCGGACGTGGATGGTCGTCGCCAATCGTGACCGGCGGGAAAGTGTATCTGACTACTGTAACGACGGAAGGTAAGTCGAAGCAGCCGCAGATCGGCACGGAATACAGCAACGAGTACGTCGCTGAACTTATGAAGCAGAAGCTCCCGATGGATCAGGTGATCGCCAAGGTCACGGAGCGCGACATCGAGTTGCCGAAAGAGGTGATGCTTCACTACTTCCTCTATCGCCTGGATTTGAAGAGCGGCAAGGTCGAATGGCAGAAGGAGTTTTACAAAGGGCAACCGCCGGGCGGGCGTCATCGCAAGAACAGTTTTGTCTCCGAGACTCCGGTAACCGACGGTAAGTTAGTTTACGTTTATGTCGCGAATCTCGGGTTGTGGGCGTATGACCTTAAAGGGAGACAGGTTTGGACTACCCCACTGGAATCAAATCCTATCTACCTCGAGTTCGGAACCGGAAGTTCGCCCGCGTTAGCGGACAACTTGCTGGTGATCGTGAATGACAACGAGAAGCAGCAATACATTGCGGCTTTCGACAAGAAGACCGGCAAACAGGTTTGGCGCACGAATCGCGATATTGCCAAAGGGCAGCCGGCGCGTTCCGGATGGGCCACCCCCTTTATTTGGCGCAACGCTTTGCGGACTGAAATCGTCACAATCGGTCCGGGCGAAGCGATTAGTTACAACTTAACGGGAAAAGAATTGTGGCGGATGTCGGGGATGTCGGGTTCACCTGTCCCGACGCCCTTCGCTTATGACGGACTGCTGCACATCAACGGGGGGCGAGGCCGGCCATTGTTTGCGATCAAGCCCGGAGCCAACGGCGACATCTCGCTCCCGAAAGATAAGACTTCAAACGAGTATGTTGTTTGGTCGCAGCCGCGCAGTGGGACGTACCTGCCGTCCTCTCTCGCTTACAACGGCGCCGTGTATTCGTTGACCGAGACCGGAATTTTGAGCCGTTTTGATGCGAAGACCGGCAAGCAGACTTACAAGACACGAGTCGATCCGGCTGCAACCGCGTTTACGACTTCGCCCTGGGCTTACAACGGCAAGCTGTTTTTGCTAAGTGAAGAAGGCCAAACGTTCGTGGTGGACGCGGGCGAAGAATTCAAGTTGTTGCATGTGAATGCGCTGGACGATTTCACAGTGGCGACGCCGGCACTCGTTGGTGAGCGTTTGTTGATCAGGACGGAGAAACGTTTGTATTCGATTAAGAGCGGCAAGAAGCAGGGATAACTGTCCGATAAGCGACGGCTGTACCTCAAAAGTCTAGTTCGACAGGTTTCGTGTTCGTGTAACTCTTGTGATTCGTGGATCTGTTTTTTAGTCTGCAAAAGAACGATCCACCAAATACACGAAATCACGAAAACATACGAAATAGCACGCAAAGCCATAAACTTTAGGTCGTAGCGGCGCTACGACAAGCTAAAGCTTATCGAACACCAACTAAGTAGTTGACATCCGAATCTGCGTCACTATAATGCATCCTTTTTTAGCGCCCTCTCGATGACGTTCGGCTCTTTCTGCAGAGTCTGGTTCCTTCATTACTTCGCACCAACAAACACCTCGGGGCGAAGAGCACCCCTAACACTCCCTAAATCTTTCAGGAGAAATCATGAATGCAAAGACTGTCTTGAAATATGCCTCTGAACAGGGGGCAAAATTCGTCTCTGTCCGGTTTACAGACCTACCCGGTTCCTGGCAACACCTGACCTTCCCCATCGCACAACTCGGCGAAGATAGCTTCGAAGACGGCTTCGGTTTCGACGCGTCGTCCATCCGCGGCTGGGCAGCCATCCATGAATCTGACATGTTGCTGGTTCCCGACGCGGGCCGCTATTGGATGGATCCTTTTGCCGAACAACCGACGTTGTGTGTGGTTGGTAACGCGGTGGATCCAATAACCAAGGAAGGGTATGCGTTTGATCCGCGTTCAACCGCGATGCGAGCAGAAAGTTATTTGAAGTTTACCGGGCTGGCTGATACTGCCTTTTTCGGACCGGAAGCGGAATTCTTTGTTTTTGATTCCGCTAAGTTTCACAACGAGCAAAATTCCGCCGGTTACACGATCGATTCAGACGAAGGTCATTGGAACAGTGGACGTGATGCCAACGAATTTCAGGGCACAAACCTGGGATATCGCATCCGGCCAAAAGAAGGATACGTTCCTGTCCCCCCGACCGACACGCTCAACGACCTGCGTTCTGAAATCTCGTTGACTCTTGCAGACTGCGGCGTGACGGTTGAGTGTCACCACCACGAAGTCGCAACCGCGGGCCAGTGTGAAATCGACTTCAAATATTCCACACTACTGGGCACAGCCGACAACCTGCAGATATTTAAATATGTAGTTCGCAATACTGCTTACCAATACGGCAAAGCCGCTACCTTTATGCCTAAACCGCTATTCGGCGATAACGGTTCCGGAATGCACTGTCACCAGTCGCTTTGGAAATCTGATAAACCGCTGTTTGCCGGTGATGGGTACGCAGGTTTGTCTGAGATTGCGCGTTACTACATCGGTGGGTTGTTAGAGCACGCCGCCGCAATCGTAGCTTTTGCTGCTCCCACTACTAACAGCTACAAGCGTCTGGTCCCAGGATTCGAAGCGCCCGTAAATCTTGCCTATTCCGCCCGCAACCGATCTGCGGCCATACGCATTCCGATGTTCTCCACGAATCCGAAACTCAAGCGTCTGGAGTTTCGTCCGCCCGATCCTTCGTGCAATGCCTACCTGGCGTTTTCTGCGATGCTGATGGCAGGCATTGACGGTATTCAGAATCGCATCGATCCAGGGGAACCGTTGGAGAAGGACATCTACGATCTCTCACCGGAGGAACTGAAAGACGTTCCCACGCTGCCGGGTTCGCTTGATGAATCTCTGAAGGCGTTAGAGGCCGATCACGACTTCCTGCTGAAGGGCGATGTGTTTAGTCCGCAGTTGATCGAGCGTTGGATTACCTACAAGCGCGAGAAGGAAATCACTCCGATGAGAATGCGTCCGCATCCGTTGGAGTTTTCACTGTATTTCGATATCTAGAATAAAGTTTCGACTGATGTGAACTCGCAATGTGACGCAGAGACACAACGCGTTGCAGTTTGAGGCAAGAGATGCAGTGTAAGACGGAAACAATTCCCCTCCCTTTGGGAGGGGTTAGGGGAGGGCTTGTGACGCATGCTTGTTTTGTTGAAGAGGAAGCGTCAACCTTCAGGACAACCAGTCGGTCGTTTTCACAAACATCACAGTTGAAGCTTCCACCAAAGAGTAAAAATCTAACGCCGCCTCAAACCCTCCCCTAACCCCTCCCAAAGGGAGGGGAATTCTTTTTCTGGACACATGCACCTCGTTGCACTTCCAACTAGAATCAACACGAACGAAACTCGAAAGCCCCAACGAGAAACCTGTAATATGCCCACGTGCAATCCCTCGATACGAAACTGGAATCGCTGATCCGTGATCTGCCGGACGAGAAGGGCGCCCGCCTTTTTCTCGAACGATTTGAGAAGGAACATTCCCGCGCATTCCAAAAACTCGCAAAAGACTCCGCGCTGCTTTCTGATGTCTTAGCGCTGGCTGCGTGGAGCCCGTTGCTGGCCACCACGCTCGAACAAAATCCTGAATATGTTTCCTGGCTGGCGCGCGAACGTGCTGACGTCCGTGTTCGCAGTCGTGAGCTCTTGAAAGAATCGCTCGCCAGGTTCGCGCTTACCAATTCTTCAGTTACACCGCAAGTGATGCTGGCGCGCTTTCGCCGGCGCGAACTGCTGCGCATTTATCTACACGATGTGCGTCGCACGCACACCATCGTCGAAACCACCGAGGAGCTTTCCAATCTTGCCGACGCCATCCTCGATTTCGCGCTGAGCCTGGCGCGGCAGGAACTGGATAATCGTTATGGCGCCCCGCTGCGTCACGACGAAAAAGGACGAATCTCAACCGCAGAGTTTTGTGTCGTGGCGTTGGGTAAGCTCGGTTCGTGTGAACTTAACTACGCTTCGGATATCGATCTGGTGTTTCTTTATTCGGATGACGGCACGACTGCGGGTTCAGACGAACGCGGCAAGACCAGCAACCGCGAATATTTCATCAAACTAGCGGAAAACATAAGCAAACTCGTGGGCCAACCCAGTGGCGAAGGCGCTGCTTATCGCGTCGATTTGCGTCTGCGGCCGCACGGTCGTGACGGAGCGCTCGCGTCGTCATTATCCGAGGCAATCAGGTATTACGAAACGTCGGCGCAGCCGTGGGAACTTCAGGCGTTAATTCGTAGTCGAGCATCGGCCGGATCAAGTGCACTGTTTACCCGGTTCGCGCAGGCAGTTGAGACCCTTATTTATCGTTCGAGTGTCTCGGTCACGGAAGCACTCGCAAACGTACGCCTGGCGAAGGAAAAGATAGATCGCCACATCGAATCCCGTAAGGCGGGCTTCAACGTCAAACTCCAGCGAGGCGGCATTCGTGAAATCGAGTTTGTCGCGCAGGCATTGCAGTTGGCTCACGGCGGCCAGGACGACTGGCTACGAGTTGGTCACACGCTCATCAGTCTCGGCCGTTTGGCGGACCGCGACTTCATTTCAGAGCAGGAACGTTCCGAACTTTCCGACGCGTATTCTTTTCTGCGCATGCTCGAGCACCGTCTTCAGATGGAACACGGGTTACAAACTCATACTCTTCCCGAGTCGGTGGACCAACGCAGATTGATCGGGCGCAGGATGAACTTTGGCAAGCTCGAAGCTTTTGAGCGGGCGTTGAATCTCCACGTAACACATGTGCGCAGCGCGTATGATCGAATCTTCGGCGCGGGCGAAAACGTTCGTAGCAAGTCAGAAGCGCCTCAGCTTAGTGTGAGCGGCGTGGCGGTTTCCGCTGCCACAGCCGGCGCTGCCCGGATTTTTTCCACACACTTCCGCGACCGGACGTCAGTTGAATCATTGGTAGAGCTACTCGACGATGCGGCTCGCCGCTCAGAGAATCCGCATCGGGCGGCATTAATGACAGCGCGGGTGGCGGCTTCACTGGACAAAACAGACAACCCCATTGAGGTAACCGAGGAGAACCTTCGGGAGCTGGTCCAGCTTTGTGGTATTTCAGAATTTTTCAGTGAGATGGTTGCGGGGAATCCATCTCTCATTACGTCGCTTCATAGCAGGACAAAACATTCCGACTTTCGCGCGCATCTCCGTGCTGCGATTGATAAGGAAACGAAGTTTTCCGCTGAGCTCTCTGCGTTTCGCCGCGCATGGTCCCGCTTGCTGATCGAGATTGGTGTGCGCGATGCCAACGGTGAGATCACCTTAGCTGAGTCAAACAGTTTGCAAACAGAGCTCGCCCTGGCTTCGCTGAACGTGGCATATCTGATTGCCCGGCGCGAGATGGTCCGCCGGTACGGGCGGACCACCGGCCCGCGGCTGTCCGTCCTCGCGCTCGGCCGGCTGGCTAGTGGTGGCGTCGATTATGGCTCTGATCTCGACATCATTCTCGTTTACGACTCGTTGGTATCGTCACCGGTGGCTTCGCTCACGCAGGATGAAGCATACGCAAGGCTGGGTGAACTGATGAACGTGGCGCTTTCGAGCGTCACTCGTGATGGTTATTTGTATCGCGTTGACCTGCGGCTGCGTCCGAACGGAAAGAATGGTCCACTGGTAATCAGTTCTGAAGGTTTTCTCGATTACGTAAGACAGAACAGTGCGATATGGGAATGGTTGGCGTATGTGAAGTTGCGAGCGGTTGCGGGGGATCTCGAACTGGGCAGGATGATCGAGACGCATGCGCGTCACGCCGTGCATGAGCGGGCGCGCCTTGCGGACACGGCTGAACTGGCAGCAGAGACACGGCGCGTGAGGGAGCTGCTCGAAAAAGAGAAGGGTGGTCGCGCCCGCCGTGGACAGATAAATATTAAGTATGCGGCCGGCAGCATGCTGGATGTTTACTTCGCGGCGCGTTATCTGCAACTTCGTGACGACGTTTCGGATGAGGGCGCGGATCGTTCGACGAACGCGACGCTGGAACAACTCAAGAGAAATGGTTCATTGAACCAGGAAGATTATGAAGCGCTAACCAGTGGTTACAGGTTACTGCGAAGCGTCGATCACCAGTTGCGACTTACGCTTGGCAAGGTCGTAGCGTTGCCGTCATCTACCCATCCCGCGTTTGAAGAGATTGCTATCAGATTAGGTTTTGCATCGGGTGGGGAATTGAGTGAGACGTTGGGAGAGCGGATGCAAGCTATCCGAGGGGCTTACCAAAGAATAACTTCCCTTGAGCTGGAAGAAGCAGAAGGCTGAAAGTAACTGCTTCAAGATCGAATGTCTCAGGGTTGGGAAGGGTAGCTTGCTCCCGCTTGCCTTGAATGCCATCTAATCTTGAGCGGGAGCAAGCTGCCCTTCCCAACCCTGAGACTGCTTAACTTGACTCATTTCATTCAACACTTGGGCCTAAGTTAAGTTAGGTTCGTTCTTTACTGATTCACTCCAACAACGGGTGCACCATCGATGAAGGGTCTGTCGCTCTTTTTCGCTGTAGTCGGTTGATTGAGGCAGACGCTTAACAACCTCGCGTTCCTCGTCGGTCAACTCTTGCCATGTCCTTGTGGTTCCATCGCAGCGTTCGCATCTGTTGTTGGTCATTTTCTTCTCCCTCTGGCGCCGACCGCGTAGCACGAATGTAACGTCAAAGACACTAACATTTTCGTGTTACTTCATGGTTCGTTATGAAACGCCCCGTTGAAGATACATATTTACCTAGCGTTATTGATGCTGTAACTTAGTTTCCGGGTGGCACTGCAACGGAATACAGCAATGCCGCATCAGTTAACAGGGAGAGCAAATAGGACACATGTTTCGAATCAAAGCTTCATATACGGGTCAGATGGAACTGCGGACGACGCTCGACCGAGCCCGCGAGTTCTTCGGCGACTTCCGGAATTTTGCCGACCTTATGCCGGGCATCGAGGGCATTCGCAAGGAAAGCGGCGGCATCGCGCGATGGCTAGTGCGTGCGGAAGTGCCGGTGATTGGATCGGTGCAGGCGAGCTTCGCCGTTCGCAAAACGGAAGATCGACCGGAGCGTTTGGAATGGTCACCAGCCGGAACCGAAATGAAAAACTACTTGCGCTATGCCGCGCAGTTTGAAGTGCGTGGACACAACGTGCTGATCAAAGTTTCGCAGCACGTGGAATTGCGCCGCTCTCATGCGCGAGACTTGCATCGGTTGGCTGGGCTGGTTGGTGAAGGCCCGATCAGTTCTGAAATGCAAAAACGCGTCAGCGAGATGATCAAGACTTTCCTGGAGCGTGCGCGTGTTAGGCTGGAAGGCGAAACGCTAAACGAGCAGGAAGCCGAAGCTGTGTAGGTCAATTCAAAACGGGACGACGTAAGGAGCGCAAGCGATTGCGCTCCTTTTGTTGTGCCGACTTACCTTAAGTCTTGTTCTTATAGTGCTTTGTCTGAGGCGTGTTGGTTCTTATTCTTTCTATAAATTCTTTCTCAAACTCTGAAAGAAGTTCTTCTCGATCACCATCGTGTTCCGGACACCGATTGCTCAGTTCCTTCAAGTTAACCACCGTCTGGCCATCTGCCTCGGTAACCTCAATAAAGGCTGTAATGTAGTCGACGCACATGGTGGAAGGGATTTGCAGCTCCAATCTGTCAGAGTTTTTTTCCCATTCCCGCAACGGAAAATCATAATAAGTGAGATGAAGATCGTCGATCTTTTGAAAGAATTCGGCTTTAGTTCCTGGGAAGGAATAATTCTTGTGATAGTCCGCGTGAGTGGTCCGAAACGACGTTGCGGTAAACGAGAATACTGAAATTAACGCGATAGAGCAGACCGCCCACTTTCGTGGAAATTGAACAGGTATTGTGCGATTAGCATAGTGATAAGCGAACGGCAAAACTGACAAGGCCGCCAGATCAGAAAGGTCTACGGTTCGGTCGACATTGAGCATGCCTACAGCATTCCATGCATTCAGAACCGGCTGCGAATAAGCCGATTTCCAAAACACGAACGCTATACCAATGATTAAGGACAATCTGCCAGCGAACTGCGGGAATAGAGCAATCCAAAACAGAGCAAACACGAACAACCCAGAGAAGTCCGATAGTTTGCCTGTGAGTTCATTATGAAATACCGGCTTAAAGTAAAAATCATTGATGAGGAGCAGGAATAAACCAATGAAGAAGAGGCGAGACGTGAGTATGTGGCTTCTCTTAAAAATCATCGGTTTAAGGACGCACGTTTAGTTGCGGTGCTTTTACCATAGCTGATCATGTTGGCAAACATCCGATACGAGCCGGGGACGCCCGCTCGCAGTTGCCGATACCAGACCATACTCGTGTAAATGTAGTTACCTAAACCTTTCTTCGCCACCAACAAACCGCCACGCAACGCCGGCTCACCGGGATCGTTCGTTGAAAACAACGCGGTGTAATGCCGGTCCCATTCCTTCGGGTAATAGAGTCCGCGCTCCTGAATCCAGTCCCTGAAGTCAGCTTGCGTAATCCGATTCGGATAGTTCATGAGACGGTGACGCGGCTGGAGAAATCTTACCGGTGCATTCTCATCAGTAACGCGATCACCTCCGAGAACAATTGGGTAAGGCGCGAGTTGCGGACGGTTCTTTGCAGCATCGGGATTCCACTCGTTGTCCTTGTGATAAAAAACAATCAGCGTTCCCCCATCCTCGACAAACTGCAACAAGCGAGGGTTCCCCTCTATCAACCCGGGATGCGCTTCATAACCGCGATTATCGATGATAATGGTGTCGTAAACCGCCAGCTCTTTGGTTTTGATATCGGCAACGGTCAGTACTTTAGCTTCCAGGCCAAACGACGCCAGCGAACGTTCCAGCGTTTGATCAAAGCTGGGGATGTAGGCCACGTTTAAGTCCGGCGCGACTTTCGCATTTGCATACACCAGCGAAACTTTTCGTTCGGTAATGAGCTCCTTTGAGTCGAAGCGTTGCAGCGAAAGCGTGGCTAAACCGGGGCCTCTAAGGTGTCGCAGATTCTGAGGTTCAGGAATGGGACTGTCTAACGAAATCTGATCGGTTCGCGTCTCACCTGGACCAAGTACCACTTGCCTTTTTACCGAGTGGCTGTGGAGTGTTTCTAAGCTCGTCACCTGGGCCAAAAGTGTCCCGCGAAACGGGCTTGCCAGGTGATTGGAAAACGTAACATTGAGCAACTTACATTTGCCGAGCATTTCTTCAGTGCGCACGCAAGGCGAGGGCGAAACGCTGATCATCTCTACGGCTGGCGCAACATCGAATGTTTTAACTGTCTTGACGGTAAACCTCGCGCCTTCGATATCGATCGCAGCAGCGGCGCTGAAAGGCACGCCATCAAACAACTCGCCGTAAAGATGATCAACCTTGGGTAGCGTGAAAGGCGTATTGGCAGGAGTAGTAAGCTCTACGGCCGCATTTGTTTCGGTGTCGGCCAGCAAATGATCCGGAACATCCAACGTCGATTTCTTGCCCCAGCCCTCGAATGCCAGACGCGAAATTTGCAGCGACTTCGGGCCTCCGTTGACGAGCGTTACGCCGAACGTATTCTTTTGACCGCGAATCAGAAGTGGTTTGTCCGAAGAAATATTCAAAGAAACTCCCGCCGCAACAGCTAGAGCTTTATTCACTCGGGCATCGAACAACGCCACTCGCGCAACATCCTCGGAGGCTTTTGGGGCATCCACGTTCGTGACGTGCCGGTTGATTAGAGCGTCCAGCACGCGAGACTGCTGATCAACAAACTCAGTCAATGGGCGTTCATCAATGGTTGGAGCCGATAGGCGTTCGGCAACCGGCGTCGCCAACTTCAAACCGTCAGACGGAGTCGCGGCAGTTTCCGGTAGAGGCGGGGCGTTGGCAGCTTCACGCACCAGGCGATAACGAATCGGCGGCAGCTTTCCACTCTCTATGCGACGCGCTCGCATCATGTCAGCCACACTCTTAGGCCACGGCCCCTGCGACCGGTGTTGTTGCAGAGCGGCGAGCGCCTGTTCGGCGAACGAGGTTTCGCGAATAGGATCAATTTCGTTCGGGTCGATGGAAATAATCTTCGAAGGCGCGGCCGCAGGCGCTTGAGCGGTAGGCGCAGGCCCGCCAAAAATTCTTACGAACACTCGCTGGACTTGCCACGGTTTGATGTTGTCCGTGAGTTGTTCCGGAAACCGTTTTGGATCAGCCGCCGCATCAAATGCTTCAAGCAAGAGTTGTCCGGTGGCCTGATGGTGTCCGTGTCCGCGTGCGGTGTCGTGATTGGTAATGATCACGTCCGGGCGCAACTCGCGAAGTTTCAGCACCATCCGTTTCAACGCTTCCTCGCGATTCCAGAAACGGAATGTTTCTTCCATCGACTTCGAAAAACCAAAATCTTTGAGGCCGAGGAAGTGTGGCTCGGAGCCTTGGATCTCCGAAGCTTTCAACGTCTCGTAATAACGAATTACGCCGAGCTCTTCGTACAGTTCAGGACCAACCGCATTTTGCCCGCCCTCGCCGTAGGTAGAAAAAAGACTGACGGTGTGCGCGCCGTGTTTTCGCCGCAGGACTGTCAGCGTTGTGCCGTCTTCGTCGTCAGGATGAGCAGCGACACACATCACAGTCCACGGGTTAGTTAGATCCAGTAGTGCCTGATGTAATTCGGCTTTAGTTACTACTGCTGGAGTTGGCTCGGTCGATGGGTCCTGGGCAGAACTAATGACTGCAAAGGAAGAGGCTAATGCTACTAAGGATAGGAATGCGGTAGCGCGTCGAATTATGGTGTGTAAAATGCGGTTCTTCATTTGTATGAATCGAGTTTCATAATCTCAGGGTTGGGAAGGGTAGCTTGCTCCCGCTCGTTGAATGCCACTCAATCCGAGCGGGAGCAAGCTACCCTTCCTAACCCCGAGCTTCTTCAGCTTGACCCAATCACCCCCAGCAACGAACTTCTTGACTTGATTTTTTTACTCATCACTCAGCACTCATCACTCAGCACTTGAGTCATTGTCTTGTTCTTTCAAGCTTCCCTGCGATCATCATACAGATTGAGATGATTGCGATAAGCACCACACCGTAGGCCGCGGCTGTGCCTAAATTGAAGTCGCGCAGCTCTGATGCGATAGCGACCGAGATCGGCCTGTTGTCCGGAACGAACACAATCACGGAAGCGACATATTCACCCAGCGCAATCACAAACGCCAGCAGCGTACCCGCGATCGCTCCTGGCAGGATCAGTGGCAACGTCACACGCGTAAACCGCTGCCACCAGCGTGCACCCAAACTACTGGCAGCTTCCTCCAGACTCTGATCGATCTGTTCCATGCTCGCTTGCACTGCGCGCACCACTAACGGCATGAACCGCAGGAAGTAAACAACGGGCAAAATCCAAAACGTTCCGACCAGTATGTACGAACCGAGAAGCGGTGACGGTTGTCCATAAGCCTCGGCGACGGAAACAGCCACCACCGTTCCCGGCAGTGCCCACGGCACCAGGATCAACCATGAAAGAAGCCGCCGCCATCGACGGGCGCCGCGCCGCGCCAGCTGGCTGGCCACGATGAAGCTCCACACCAGCGCCGCCACGGACGCAATTGCAGACATGGAAATACTGTTTATGAAAACTTCGCTGCGCTGAGGATCGGAAAAAATCCTGACGTAGTTAGCAACGGTGTACGCACTCGGAAAGGTTTGCGTGGTCCAGCTACCTTCCTCCGCAAAACTAACCAAGACCAGAGTAGCAACCGGCATTACCAGCACTAGCGAAAATAGTATCCCTGCGACGATGGCAATCACGCGCGCCCGGCCTGAGGCAATCGTTTGGCGCTTTTTCGCCGCCCCTTTCATCGCTGCCGCCGCAAACTTTCGCGTTCCTTCATAACGCTGAAAGAAGACCAGCGCACTCAACGAAATAACCGCGAGTATCACCGTTTGGGTCAAAGCCATCGCGACATCGCCGCGCTGTCGAGACGTATAGATGTCGAGTGTCAACACCCTTACATCCCCGCCGAAGAACAATGGCGCGCTGAACGACGCCATTGAAGTCATGAACGTCAGCAACGCCGCCGCGATCAATGAAGGCGCAATCTGCGGCAATACAATCCTGGTCAACACCCGACGTCGACTCGCTCCCAAGCTTCGCCCCGCTTCGGCTAGTGAGGCATCAATGCGGCTCAGGCCCGCGCCAGTTAACACATAGAAGAACGGATACATCGTGTAGGTGTGAAACAGGAGTAATGCTGTCCACCCTCGCAATGACCATGGCGACCCTTCCAGCCCGAACAGCGTCTGCACCAGACGCGCCAATATCCCGGATTCGCCTAAGAAAAAGATAAATGCGACGGTGCCGACGAGCGGTGGCAGGACGAGAGGAAGCGCTGCCAGCGTAGCGAAAAGATTACGCGCCGGAAATGAATAACGCTCGAAGAGGAAGGCCAGCGGAATACCAATCACCGCACAAAACAAAACTGTTAAGACGGACAAGACCAGACTGCTGATTAGCGCTTCAAACAGAACGCTCTGCGACAGTGCTTCACGATAGTTTAGTAACGACCACGCTCCGTTGCGCTGAAGGGAGTTAAGAATGACTTGCAGGTTGGGATATATGACTCCGTAGAGGAGAACAATGGCCGTGACCAGGATTAGGATGAGACGCGGTGTCGGACGGCGCATTGTATGCGGCAACTTTCATGGTCTCAGGGTCGGGAAGGGTAGCTTGCTCCCGCTCAGGTTGAGTGGCATTCAATAAGCGGGAGCAAGCTGCCCTTCCTGACCCTGAGCTACTGCATCTTGAACTGTTTCAGTGGTACGGACCTCTCGCTATTCACTTCGCAGCAGCGAGATCTTTTCCGGCGGTAACACGACGACGCGTTCGTCGCCCACAGTTAATCCATTCGTCTGCAGCGTCAACGCTTCCAAGAGCAGCCCGTTAGCATCGAGCTTGATGCTCGAAGTGGCGCCCGCAAAATTCAACTCACTAACTTTTGCCGGAATAGCATTCGTCGCGCCGTTGGCGTTGTCGCGCACAACGACGTGTTCCGGGCGGATTGCCAGCGTGCACGGTTTATTAAGCGGCGCTAGTTCGCCGTGTTCGACTGGAACGCGCAGGATGTGTCCCCCCGCCAGAGTCTTAAATTCACCCGTGCCTTCTTTGGCCGAACTTAAACGCATCACCTGGATTAAGTTATTACGACCAAGAAAGCGCGCTACCGGAAGTTGATCGGGATGTTCATACAGAACCCTCGGCGGTCCGGTCTGCAGGATGCGCCCACCCATCATTACGCTGATGCGATCACAGAGCGCGAAGGCCTCTTCCTGATCGTGGGTAACGTAAACCGCCGTCAATCCTAGTCGCGCGACGAGTTCGCGCAATTCACTTCGAGTAGCTTCGCGCAAAGTCACATCAAGATTTGAGAGCGGCTCGTCGAACAAGAGCAGGGCCGGTTCAATGGCAATGGCGCGGGCAATTGCCACGCGTTGCTGTTGACCACCGGAAAGTTCATCAACCCGCCGCTTTTCATAACCAGGCAGTTGCACCAGTTCCAATGCGGCGCTGACGCGATCTTTAATTTCGGCCGCTGGCTTATGGCGTGCTCGCAAGCCGAAGGCTACGTTTTCCGCTACGTTCAGGTGAGGGAAGAGGGCGTAGTTTTGAAACACCATGCCAAACCCGCGGCGCTCTGCGGGGCTGTTCGTGATGTCTGTGCCATCGAATTCGATTGAGCCTGAATCGGGTTTCTCCAAACCCGCAATCATTCGTAGCGTTGTCGTTTTGCCGCAACCTGATGGACCAAGCAAACCGAAAAACTCACCACGTTCAACCTCCAATGACACGTCAGACACCGCGGGCGTCTGGTCGAAGCGCTTGGAAATATTTTTGAGTGCCAGCAGCGACATGATTCAGGGAATAGTCGTCTTATTTCGTGTTACTTCGTGTGTTTCGTGGAATTCGTGGTTCGTCTTTTTAAGCAGCACGAGAGCGATCCACGAGATCCACGAAACACACGAAGTAACACTAACGGTATTGAACTCGTTAGCGTATCAATTGCCCTTGCCGCGAATTTCCAGATCCCAGTGTCGCAGCCACTCATTGATCTGGTTGCGCATTACGTTCCAATCGATCGGCATTTCGTTAACCGGTTCATTCATCCACGCCGGCAACTGCGTACGGTCCAGATCCTTGCGCACCGGAATGCGATAGTACTTCTTCGCCGCCAGAGTCAGACTTTCAGGAGTGTTCACAAACTCATAAAAACGTTTGGCGTCTTCTTCGTTGGGTGCGCCCCTGACAATCGCAATGCCGTCAGTAATCACCGGCGTGCCGCTGGTCGGGAAAACATAACCGACCGGAAAGCGCCGCTGCTCTTTGTAAATCCAAACGTCAGGCAAGTTCCATAAGGTAATCACGCCTTCACGACGCACCAGTTTCTGCATCATCAATGTGCCATCAACCGTGTATTCTTTCACGTTCGCGTCGAGCCGCTTCAACCATTCGTAGCCCTGCTGCGGTGAACCAGTGTCCTTGTAGAAACGCCAGATCATTGCGCCAAAGATCGCGCGCATTGAGTCCGATGGATTCGGATTTCGTATGAGAATCTTGTCGCGCCATTTCGGATCGAGGACGTCATCCCAATCTTTGGGTGCCTCTTCTGGTTTGACGGCGTCGGTGTTGTAGACAATCACTTCCGGCGTCTTGAACGTTCCGTACCAGCGATCCTGACTGTCGCGGGCGTCGGTCGGAATAGCATCGGCCCAGGTGGGCCGATAAGTGGCCAGCAGATTTTCTTCAGCGGCCGTTTGGAAAGTCATGTGGGCCGCGCCCCACCACAAGTCTGCCTGCGGTCGATTACGTTCGGCGCGGATGCGTTCGAGTACCTCGCGCGAACCCATGTCGAGGAATTGAACGTCAACGTCCGGATGCGCGGCTTTGAAACGAGCGATGGACTCTTTTAGAAGGTCTTGTCCATGCGGTGTGTAAATGAGCAGCTTGCGCGACACGGACGTTGGGCCACGGTTACACGAAAACAACAATGCTGAAACGCAAAGTACAAAGATGGTCAGGTATAACTTTACGCGCATGTGTTTGGCGGTTAGAAGAAGTCGCCGCATGCTAGCATATACTTTCAAAACCGAGCGAATTTGAGGGCTGAAGCTTGATGGTTACACCAAAACCAAAAAAAGGACTTTTTAAAAGAGGCGCCTGGGAAGTTAGTAAAAAACTTCTTAAGGCTATCCCAATCGTCGGACCTGTTTTTGTAGTCGGATTTGCCGGCTATGACATTAAGAAGAAAGGTCTGGTGGCGGGAGCGGTCCATGTGGGTTTGGATGTGACTCCGGTGGTGGGAACCGCTAAGAACGTGCTCGAAATTTTTACCGGAGACTTAATACCGGATAAAGCACCAAAGGTGAATCAGAACCAAAGTCCGCAGGAGAAGGTAGGTCAAGATTCATAGTAAGGTTAAGGAAGGGTAGCTTGCTCCCGCCCTGAGATTGAATGGCATTCAAGGCTAGCGGGAGCAAGCTACCCTTCCTTACCCTGAGACTCCCATTCAATAAGTTTCTCTTGACAGTTTGTGCTGATTGAGCAGCTGCTCAAGTGCTGACTGGCGGGCGTTCGGTGAAGGGCCTGACTGCTTCATAAGCGTGAGACAGCTTTAACAGCGTCGGCTCTGACCAGTAAGCGCCGAGTAATTGAAAACCGATTGGCAGCCGGTTTGAAGATAGTCCACAGGGCACGTTCAGTCCCGGCACACCCGCCAGGTTAGCAGTGACCGTGTAGATGTCGTTCAAATACATCGCCAGCGGATTGTCTACCTTCTCACCGATCATAAAAGCAGGCGTTGGCGAAGTCGGAGTAATAATCGCGTCGCAGCTTTCAAAGGCTTTGCGAAAGTCTTCCTTTAATAATGCGCGGACCTGCTGCGCCTTCCGGTAGTAAGCATCGTAATAACCTGCGGACAGCACGTAGGTCCCCAGCATGATTCGCCGCTTTACCTCTGGTCCAAAACCTTCATCGCGCGTCTTGCGATACATCTGCCGTAGCTCAGACGCTTCTTCGGCGCGAAAGCCATAACGCACACCATCGAAACGCGCCAGGTTCGAAGACGCTTCCGCCGTCGCGATGATGTAATAAACAGCAATACTGTATTTCGTGTTCGGCAATTCGATATCGACTATCTCAGCGCCCAGTTCGCGGTAAACATCAACAGCAGCTTCGACAGACGCTTTCACGTCCGCGTCGAGACCTTCACCGAAAAGTGCCTTGGGAAAACCAATCCGCGCGTCTTTGATGTCACCGGTCAGTTCCGCCGAGTAATTCGGCACCGGCACATCTGCTGTGGTTGAATCGTGGGAATCGCGTCCTGCAATTACTCCGAGCACACGTGCCACATCGTCTGTGTTGCGCGCGAAAATACCGACCTGATCGAGCGACGAAGCAAATGCGACCAGTCCATAACGCGAGTTGCGTCCGTAGGTCGGCTTTAGACCAAACACACCACAAAGCGAAGCAGGCTGACGCACGGATCCGCCGGTGTCTGATCCGAGTGCAACTGGAACAATGCCCGCCGCCACCGCTGCCGCCGAACCTCCGGAAGAACCGCCTGGCACACGGGCAAGGTCCCAGGGATTCTTGACTGGTCCATAAGCTGAGTTTTCGTTTGACGAACCCATCGCAAACTCGTCGCAGTTAGTTTTACCAATTACGACCGCGCCTGCATCCGTCAGTCGCTCAATAACTGTTGCGTTGTAGGGTGGTTGGTAGTCACCGAGAATTCGCGAGCCGCATGAGGTCTGCAGTCCTTTGACGCAGATATTGTCTTTGATTGCGATGGGGACCCCGGCGAGGGCACCATCCGTTGCAGACGCGGCCCGCTGAACAGCGCCGCTCCTGTCTATCTGGAGAAACGCGTTTAGACTACCGTTCAGCTTCTCGGCAGCATTAACGGACGCTTCGACTATGTCGCGAGCGTTCTTGTTGCCGGACGCAATACCTGACTTTATTGAATCAATGACACTCATGAAGATTTATGAAGTCAGTACCACCTGCGGTAGCGGGTGGGTACCGTTTGTCTCGATAGCGACGGACATGACCCACCCGCTACCGCAGGTGGTACTGACCCCATTGCTTTAAAGCACCTTCGGAACCCGAAAGTGGCCTTCTGCCGGGTCCGGCGCCTCCGCCAGCGCAGTTTTTTGTCCCAGCGAAGGAACGACTTCATCATCGCGTGACGAGTCGGTCTTTTCACCTTCAGGCGTTAATCCACCCAACGCAGGTTCAATGTTGCTGGTGTTAACTTCGTTTAGCTGCTCGACGTACGCCACGATCTCCGCCATTTGCGGCGCAAACACCTTTAGCTCCTCAGGCAGGATTTCGATGTGGGCCAATTGGGCCACTTTCTCAACGTCAGCTTCGCTGATTGGCATCTTGTTTCTCCAGGCGATTTACACAACTTACTGCCGCACCAAGAAAAGCCTTTCGCAACCCAGGATCTTCAATGCCAGCTGCAGCTGAGACTAATTCAATTGGAATTGGTCGGGTCGCGCTCTTGTCTGCGACCGGTTTCGGTGCCGGGAACTTTCCGGGTGCGATTCGAAATTCAAGTTCTTTAACGACTCGTCTGCCCAACACCTTGTTCAGACGAAACAAAAACTGATCACGCATCTGTTCCAATTGCCGCTGCCAGACCTTGTCCTCGACCGCAACGACCAGCGTGTGATCGCGCAATGATTCGGCTTGGGCGCGCGCGCTGAGAGTTTCGCCGACGGCATGTTTCCATGCGCCCAGGCAGGCAGACTCGAGCACTTCTTCCGACGCACCAGCTGCTTCGATCACGGCCGGCAGCGATTTGATAAACGTTTCCATCTTGAATACTGAATCCACAGATTACGCAGATTCAGATTATGAGCTTTAAAACTGAAACCACGCCGATCGCTGTCAGTTTGATAATCTGTGTAATCTGCGTAATCTGTGGATTCGGAAACGAGTTTAACGGAGATTTGTTTGGGCCTACAAGCGTGATTACAGAGAAGCTCATACTGGCATCGAAGAGTCCGCGGCGTTCGGAGCTTTTGCGCGCCGCAGGCTGGACGTTTGATGTGGTGCCTGCCGACATTGACGAAAGCCTCCTCGATCATGAAACACCGGTGAATTACGTCAAGCGGCTGGCGATCGAGAAGGCAGAGACAGTGGCTGCGCGCGTGGCGAGCGGGTTGGTGTTAGCTGCTGACACCACGGTAGTCGTGGACGACCAAGTGTTGGGCCAACCGGAAGACGATGCAGACGCGCGCCGCATGTTGCATCTGTTGAATGGGAGATGGCACGAAGTGTTGACGGGTGTTGCACTGTTGCGGGTCAGTGAGGGCGCGGCCGCGATCGCCGGCCACGAATGCACGCGCGTTAAGTTTGCACAGATGTCGGACGAAGAGATTGAATGGTATGTCGCAACCGGCGAGCCGCGCGGCAAGGCGGGCGCATATGGGATTCAGGGTCGCGCGGCGATATTAATTGAAGAAATCCAGGGCGACTATTTCAACGTCGTCGGATTACCGCTGCGGTTGGTTTATGAGCTCGCGAAGCAGTTGTAACGCAAACTGCTAGTTTGCGTTACTCAAGTTATGCTCCACATTATGAGTTAGAGTGCCGCACGAATACGCAAACTAACAGTTTGCGGTACGATCACTTAACAATCAATTTTGAATAACCCAACCCGTCCGGCTCCTTGCCGGCGACCAATCGATCGACAATCTGCCAGGTCTTTAGATCTATCATCGTGACGATGTCTGCATTTGTGTTGGCGACAAACGCATGGCCCAATCCACGTGCGACCAGAATGCCCACCGGGACCGGGCTCTGACCAAACTGGTTTCCGAACAGTCGCGCGCCTGAATTGCTCGACTCGTTTGCCTTCACTTCCATCGAGACGCGCCTGATTTCTTTCCGGCTGGCGGCATCGAAGATCGCCACATCGCCTGATCGAGCATTTGAAACGAGCACCTGTTTACCGTCTGGAGTGAACTTAACTCTAATCGGAAAGTCCTTCGATTCCACAGTGCTCACTACTTTGGGAAAAACTGTTTCGATTATGGAGACTGTGTTTGCCGCACGGTTTGAAACCCAAACTTCCTTTTCGTCAGGCGAGATATCGATGCCTTCGGCCCCGGCCCCTGTAGGCAAGTCAACCACCTTCGTCATCGTCTTCAGATCAATAACGGTTACCGAACCCGAACCAATGTTGGCCACGAATGCTCTGTTGTGTTTCGCAGAAACAACGACCATGTGGGACACATTTTGATCCGTGACTGCGTTGGCGGAAATCTTGCCGGTGTTTACATCGACTACCAGCAGCGCTTTGTTTGCCTCCGAGGTGAGCGCGATCTCGTTGCCTTTCAACCAGACAATTCCGTGCGGGCGGCGATATTCACCCAGGTCGATGGTTTTTACCACCTGCTTGGACGGGATGTTGATTACCGTCAGTGAATTGCCGGGCGTTTGTGCACCGTAGTTAGCGACCACAGCGATTTTGCCGTCAGAGGAAACGGCGACTTCGTGTGGGCCAACTCCTGTCGGCACTGTCGCCACAACCTTTCGGCTGGCGAGATCTATCAGCGAGACGGTGTTGTCGGATTTGTTAAGGACGAGGAGGGTGCCAGAATCAGCAGCGTTCGCGAGTGAAAAACCCAGTAGCGTGAACAAGGCAATTGACCACAGTCGATTCATGGTTGGACCACTCCAGTTTGTGAGATTACGGTTTTGCCCCAGAAGGGGGAACTTCAGGCGCTTCGTGTATTTCGTGTGTTTCGTGGATCGCTTTTCATGCAGCCAAAAAAACGATCCACGAATTACACGAAATGACACGAAATATTTGAACCAATCCTTTTGTCTTTAGAAAAGCACGCTGCCGCCGTCGACGTTGATGGCTTGACCGTTAATCCCCCGGCCTTCATGCGAAGCCAACAACAACGCCAGCGCCGCCACTTCATCGGCATCGATCAGTCGATTCTGCGGACTCATCTTCTTGATCGAATCGAGCGCCTGTTCGGCTGTTCGTCCGGTCTTGCTGGTAATGTTTTCCACGCCGCGCGTAGTCATCTCAGTGTCCACGTAACCGGGACAGATCGCATTCACGGTCACACCCTTGGCGGCAACTTCCAGCCCTACCGAACGAGTTAATCCAAGAACACCATGCTTAGATGCCGCATACGCGGCGATGTACGGCGCGCCCGTTTTCCCGGCGATGGATGCAATATTAATTATTCGTCCCCAACCGCGTTCAACCATTTCGCCCAACGCAGCCCGCGTGCAATAAAAAGTTCCACTGAGATTTATCTCGATATGCCGCCGCCAACGCGCGTCGTCTGTCTTAAGTAGCGGTGCGCTTTCGGCGATACCTGCGTTGTTAACCATTATGTCGGGTCCGCGGCCGAACGCATTCTTCACCTTCATGAATAACTGCTCGACACTGGCCAGATCGGAAACGTCGCAAGTGAAAGGCAAAGCTCTTGTCTGAAAACTCCCGGCGATCTCCTGAGCTACGACTTCGACCTGTTGCAGAGTCCTGGCGGCAACTACGACATCAGCGCCCTCGCGCGCGAACTCGAGAGCGATTGAGCGGCCAATTCCACGTCCACCGCCGGTGATCAATGCAAGTCGGTTTTGTAGCTTCATTGAATCGGATGTCAGATGTCAGATGTCAGATGTCAGATAGTCAGATGTCAGAGGTCAGATGTCGAAGGTCGGAGGTCGGAGATCAGAGGTCGGAAGTCGGAGATCAGAGGTCGGAAGTCGGAGATCAGATCCGACCTCTGACCTCTGACCTCTGACATCTGACATCTGATCTCTGACATCTGATCTCTGACCTCCGACATCTGATCTCTGGCCTACCGCCCTGTAAACTTCGGTTCGCGTTTTTCCACAAATGCGTTCACGCCTTCACAGCCATCTCTTGACTCGAAGCAACGCATTTGCGCCTCCGTCTCATAGCGCAACATTTCTTCAAGATCGGAGTGCTGGCTCATGTAGACCGCCTGCTTTGCAGCGGCAATGGCAATCGGCGGCGCTTCGCGCAAACGCTCGGCCATCTGACGCACAGCTGCTTCTAACTGGCCGGGCTCCACAACCGCGTTGACGATGCCGAGCCGCTCTGCTTCGGCAGCGTCGATCGGCTCGCCCAGGAAGAACATCTCGCACGCTTTGTTTGGCGTGACCAGCCGCGGCAGAAAGTATGTGCCGCCCCAATCTGGATGCAAGCCAACTTTTACAAACGACTGTGTGAAGCTTGCAGTAGTTGATGCGATGCGCAGGTCACAAGCAAATGCGAGATTGCACCCCGCGCCGGACGCTGGACCATTCACTGCCGCGATCACCGGTTTATTCATCTGACGGATAGCAGTGATCACGCGGCGAGCGGAACCTAACAAACGAGAAAACTCTTCAGCGTCGTGGCGAGCAACCAACTCTGCCATGGCCGCGACATCGCCGCCGGCGCAAAACGCACGGCCAGCGCCAGTAACGATCACCACTCGCGAATTTCTATCGCTGCCCGCATGTTCAAGGGCTTCAGCCAGATCGCGGCGCATATGACCGGCAAATGCGTTCAACTTCTCCGGACGATTCAAAGTGATCGTCGTGATTCCGTTGTCTTCAGTGATGTCGATCATGGCCTTATTTCGAAATAACACGACTATTCACTTTTCACGTTTCACTGTCCTTTAAATTCCGGTTTCCGTTTATTGACGTAAGCTTCCAGACCTTCGCGCGCGTCGTCTGATTGAAACAGTTGTTGCTGGAGTTCGCGTTCTAATGCGAGTGCTGCTTCAAATGAAATCTCACCACCGGTCTGGACACTGCGCTTTATTTTCCCGACCGCCTGCGCTGCCTTGGTTGGTGTGGTGAACTGCCGCGCGTATTCCACGACTTGCTCCATGAAAGCTTCGGCAGTTGCGGCTTCGATGATCCGGTTGACAATGCCGAGCTCGGCGCCACGTTCAAAATCAAACAACTGTCCGGTGGCCATCAACTCGATTGCTTTTGACTTACCGACCAGCCGCAACAGTCTTTGTGTTCCGCCGGTTCCCGGCAGTACGCCGAGTGAAACTTCAGGAAGACCCATCTTGCCTGCGTCTTTGCGAGCGAGGCGAATGTCTGCCGCCATCGCCACTTCCAAACCACCGCCGACGCAGTGACCGTTAATCGCAGCAATCACCAGCTTCGGTGTTTGCTCCAGACGGTTTAGAGTTTCATTTGCGTGCAGGCAAAAAAAGTATTTGAACGTCGGGGTAACATTCGAAAGCATTTCAATGTCAGCGCCCGCGCAAAAGAACTTTTCACCATTCCCGGTGATCACAATCACCTGAACAGTTTCATCCATGCGCGCTTTTAGAATCGCCTGGTCCAGCGCCTGCATCATTTCGTAGGAATACGTGTTGGCCGGTGGATCGTTAAGCGTCAGAAACGCAATGCCGTTATCCGTGTGATACCGAATCAAATCAGTCTTCGCCTGTGCTTCAGCTTCTGCCATTATTCACTCCGGGAGTTATTTTGCTGCGCCGGTCAGATCACCCCGCCAGACGCTCAAAGGCTCTTCCATGCGGCGAGGCGCAAAGTCTAGTTCGTGTGCCTTGAATCCGGCAACAAATCCGTTCACGAAAAGCCGAATGACATTATCCACTAGCTCAGAAACTTTTAGTTTTCCCTGTGGATCATACCAGTTGTAAATCCAGTTCATCATTCCGAACAAGGCATAAGTCGCGACTGTCAGATCGATCTGCGAATCATCGTCTTGTTGTGCCCGAACGTCCTGCAGAATTGAGCGGGCCAGGGCTGTGTATCTGTTCTTCTTGGTGGAAACGTGCGTGTGAAGGTCACCGGCCAACGATTCTGCTTCATGAGAAAGCACCTTCATCTCGGCCATGTTGGCAGCGAAGAACGAAAGGTGATTGTCAATAAAGATGTGCAGCCGCGCCATCGGATCCTTGATTTCGTCGAGCCGCTCTTCGAGCCGCTCCAACACCCGCCCGAAACAGTTGTCCTGAATCAGATAGAGCAACTCTTCTTTCGACTTGCAGTAGTGATAGAGGCCGGCGAGGCTGACACCAGTCGCGCGTGAGATGTCGCGCATGGTGGTCGAGTGGTAGTTCTTCTCCGCAAAGATGCGAGCGGCATTGCGGAGAATAAACTCCAACTTTTGATCATACTTGGTGAAAGTCTCTGTAGCTGACATCTTCTTACTTACTGCCTTGATTAACCAGGTTTGTTGGTTCGTAGACTCAAGAGTGAATGTCTCAGGGTTGGGAAGGGTAGCTTGCTCCCGCTGATTGAATGCCACTCAACCTGAGCGGGAGCAAGCTACCCTTCCCAACCCTGAGACTCCCAGACTGGACTCATTCCACCCATCTCACCAGGTTATGCCTCATCCATTAAAGTTTTACATACTCAAACTCAAATGGTTTGCCCTTAATGCCTGCAGCTGGTGGGGCAATCCAGTTCGCAATCTTTCCTGGTTCGGTCACCGGTTTCATCAGACTGCGAACATACTCGCGGTCTTCCATTGTGGGTAACCATTCTGACTTGCGACGATCAAACTCCTCCTGCGAAATGAGATTGCCCTGAATATCAAAAGTGTGTCCCGCGTATTCACCCACGTGACGATGAAAGCGAGGATGTGGCAGGTAGAGACGTTCCGAATGACCTTCGTCATTGAGTGTCTTGTTCCAGCGCGCCAAACCTTTTTCGCAGTCCTTCACATACTCGCCGCGCAGCACTTCGTTAAGCGCATTCCGTAAACCAACTTCACGCGCATTCAGTTTTCCATCCTCAACAACCGTCATCGTGAAGGTCTGATCTGCCGCAATGTGATCTTCGTACTGCTCCTGTTCCTTGTATCGTCCTTTCAAACCCGCGGCAAAGAAGTCGGCGGAGTTAGAACTGATCTCACCGCCAAACAGGTCGAGGGAATAGCTGAACCAGAAATTGATGTGCTTCTGAATGATATCGAGCGGAATACCACCCAGCTCGCGAACGTCACCTTGCTTCATCAACTGCGCAGTCCGTTTAACCACTCGATTGATGCCGGTGTCGCCCACGAACATGTGATGCGCTTCTTCGGTGAGCATGAACTGGCAGGTGCGGGCCAGCGGTTCAAATCCCGATTCGGCCAGGGCTGAAAGCTGATACTTGCCGTCGCGGTCTGTGAACATCGTGAAGCAGAAGAAATTGAGCCAGTCGTCACAAGGCTGATTAAACGCTTCGAGAATACGAGGCTTGTCCGGATTACCACTGCGTCGCTCGAGCAAGGCATCAGCTTCGTCGCGGCCATCGCGTCCGAAGTAACGATGCAGCAGGTAAACCATGGCCCACAGATGCCGGCCTTCTTCCACATTTACCTGGAACAGGTTCCTTAAGTCGTAAAGCGATGGACACGTCGCGCCCAGTTGCCTTTGTTGTTCAACTGATGCGGGTTCCGTATCGCCCTGCGTCACGATGATGCGACGCAACGAATTGCGAAACTCGCCGGGAACTTCCTGATAAGCAGGCTGCCCATGGTTGTCGCCAAAACCAATTTTGGCGTCGGCCTCGGCCGGCTTGAGGAAGATGCCCCAACGATAGTCAGGCATTTTCACGTAATCGAAGTTGGCCCAACCGTCGGGTTCAACGCTGATCGCGGTGCGCAGGTAGACATCTTTTTGTTGGAAACCTTCCGGTCCCATCTCATGCCACCAGTCGAGATAGTTTGGCAGCCACTTCTCCAGCGCACGCTGCAGTTTCTTGTCTTCGGAAAGATTTACGTTGTTAGGAATGCGTTCGTATAGATTCATCGCGGTTTTCAGTTTTCGGTTTTCAGTTTTCAGCCTCTGACACGTTAACTTTTATTTTTTAGACTTGCTCTTAGCGCGTACAACATCTTTCTGATCTCGGCGACGTCAAAATCGAGCGAATTGCTACATTCCTCGTCGATGAGATTTAGGTTAGTCGCGATAATTCGTTGCGTATCCAATTCGGCCAGCGATCCGTTTGCAATAGAGAGGAAATGAAGAAACTCGCCCAGATTCTGTCTTGCTTGTCCTTCGGCTATGTTCGAACAGACAGAGACTGACGCGCGCTTCATTTGATCGGCCAATCCATAAAGCTCGCTGCGCGGGAAGGCTTCGCAGAGTCGATAGACCTGCGTGCACAGCGCAACGCTTTTCTGCCAGACTAATAGATCTCTATATGACTGCGAACCCATAACCTTCACGAACAGAAAACTGAAAACTGAAAACTGAAAACTTAAGTACGTTTAAAATCAAACTGCGCTTGCGTTGGCTTTCCGTAATTAGTCAACGCGCCTTTTTCACCAACAGCATTCGGGCGCTGGAAGATCCAGTTTTGCCAGGCCGTTAATCGACCATAGATCTTCGTGTCCATCGTCTCGGGACCTGCGAAACGTAAAGATGCTTCCATGCCGGTCAAAGCATCCGGCGACAATGAAGTTCTCTCTTCTATCGCGACGCGAATTTCATCTTCCCAATCCAAGTCGTCCGGCGCGAACGTGATCAGTCCTGCCTCTTCGGCGCCTTCAGTGTCAAACCGATCCGAGTGCGCCAGGTTTTCGTCCACTTTCTCGGGAGTGGAAATGAAGCGCGACTGCAGACGACTGAGACCGTTACTCATCGGTAACATGCCGGCATTCAATTTACTAATGGCCAGTTCAACCGTTTCGTCGGGATTGTTGAGCATGTAACTTCGATCGGAAGCCAATAACAGCTCGAGCAAACTTCCGGCGAAACAACTACCGGGCTCGACGAACGCAAAGAAACTCTTGGCGGTAAGATCGAGGCGGCGAAGAACGCGAGCCATGTTGAGAGTGATCTCCCGGATAAGCCAGTGGTCCTGATTTGCTGCGAGTGTTTCGTCGACTGCGAGAACGTTGTTGATATCGCCCTCGGTGCGCAAACAGACGAGACCAATTTCCGGCTCATTCACACGCATGTGTAACAGCGCATGATCGAGTTCGCGGAAAGCCTGCAGGGGCCAGTAGGAGTCGCCGAGTTCCTGGATCTCGTCCGGCTTTGTCGGCAGACCTCCTTCAGGTGCTCGCATCGTTAAATCGGCGTAACGCTGCTCTCGATTAATAATTACGTTGACGTACTTGTACTCGATGCCTGAGGGCTTGATCTCGGGAGTAAGCTCATTGAGCTTGATCCCGTAAAGCAAACTGTTAGTTTGCGTGCCTCCGTTATCTGCGGCAGCTTCCCTGACGCCACGCAAACTAACAGTTTGCGTTACGACATCTGTCACCCGCGAGTTAACCGCTTCCTGAAACTTGCTGGTCGGGAAGTAGTCGTCGATCAATCCCCATTCCTTCGCCCGTTTGCCTTTTAATCCTTCCGCCAGGGTAGAAAACACATCCGCGCGATCGCGTCTGATCTTTCTTTTGTCGACCAGCCGTGTCAGACCGCCGGTGCCGGGCAGCACTCCCAGCAGCGGGACTTCGGGAAGGGAGACTGCGGAGTTGCCGTCATCAACCAGATAGATCTCATCGCAGGCAATTGCTAACTCGTAACCGCCGCCCGACGCAGTGCCATTGAGTGCGGCGATATACCGGCGTCCGGAATGGTTTGAATCGTCTTCAATCGAGCAGCGGGTTTCGTTAGTGAACTTGCAGAAGTTTACTTTGAAGGCATGTGACGAAGTACCGAGCATGTAGATGTTGGCGCCTGCGCAGAAAATGCGCGGCTTAAGACTGGTGAGAACTACCACCTTCACTTCCGGATGCTCAAACCGGATTCGTTGGACCGCATCCGCCAATTCAATATCGACGCCCAAGTCGTAAGAATTGAGTTTGAGTTTGTATCCTTCGGCGAGGGTGGTGTCCTCCTGAACATCCATGGTCAGGTTGGCAACCGGGCCGCCGAAGGTAAGTTTCCAGTGCGCGTATTTCTCGGGTGACGTTTGAAAGTTGATCATTGACTCCTCAGCATCGCCTTACAGTAGTCGCTGCCCGCACGGCGCGGCTTGGCAGTTCGAACGTTCGTTCGGGAAATGTAAAGATTAACGTTCGCAAAGGTAAATTGCAAGTTTAGGCGCACCTGTAGCTTTTCAGATCATTTGCTAAACAGTTTCAGATCATTTGCTAAACGGGCGTTGCCGCCGGCGTTTCAGATCATTTGCTAAACGGCGAGTACCACTCATTTGGGTGGTGTTCCATGAAAGGAGGGCGAGCTGGCCAGGGCTCGCCCTTTTTGGATGGTCGTTGAAGGGCCGTTAAATAGGTTTTCAAAGAGCCGTGAATAGACAGTCCAAGGGCGTGCACACCCCCGACTACTCAGCCTCGGCGTCGACCAGTTGGCCGCCGGCAAAAACGTTGGCAGGCGGGTCCCCCTTGAGCATCATCGGATGTGTAGTCAGCATTGACCACGCTGCTGTTCGGACCGACTGCTCGAGGGCGGCAAACTCAGGATTTGCATCTGCCATCGCGAGGTGTTCCGCTCTCGTCAGACGTAACTCGATCGACGGGAAGCCTGGGATAGCCACGCCTTGCTCCCACGCTTCGAGGTTGCGATAAGGGACTACCATGATGCGCGTCTCGGTCTTGGTGAAGTGCATGCCCAGGAAGTCAAAGACAGCGTCGGGCTGCTCACCAAACCCTCGGATCAGGTCCTCGATCGCTGCATTGCCCCACGCCTGTGCCAACAAGATAGTCAGCGGGATTTGCATTACCTGCATTTGTTCAGTTCTCCTCTTTTATTCAAAAGACTGTCTATTTAGTAGCCGCCTGTTAGAGCAACTCGCTTCCAGGTATTAGTTGCGGTGCAGATGTAGATATAGTTTGCGTCCCAGCAAAACTCGCCGGCCTTGCCGGTTGCGTTCGAAGCTGGTGAGCGCGCGTCCTGGAGACGAAAGCTATCGCCTGCCATGTGGACCTTTCCTGTGCCGCTCAAGTCAGGCGTACCGTGACCCAACGCCAGCTTCCCGTTGGCGATGAGATTGAAAATGACTCCTGCAGCTGACTCGAGTGTGACTGTCGGCTCTCCTAACGTTCCACTAGATCCCACCACGACGTGAACACCCCACCCGCGCGCCCCAGGGTTCAGAAACTTCATTAAATAGTCATCGTTCAAACTCTTGGAGAAGTAACCTAGCGCGCCTCCAGCGCCGGAGGCGTCGAATTTCACGCTATCGGTACCGTTGACTTTTAGAGCCAACAACACGCCGGCGTTAGCGAGATCGAGACTAATTCCCTTACTGGCGTTCTGGCCGATTAGTTCAAGGACGTCTAGAAAGTTGGTGCTCTGTGTGATTGCCAGTTTACCTGTCATCGAGTCGCCGGCTTTATTCACCGGCGTGTAAGTGAGGCTCAGCGTCAGCGTGTTAGCTCCATCGTTGTAGGCTTTCGCGATGGGCGCGGTGACTGCCAGCAGTGCGTCTACTCGATCGTCGATCGCCTCGTTTGCGACGTTCAACTGGAGCGTGTTTAGCCCATCGTTGTAGACCTTGGTAATTGAGGCGCTGTCGATGATCAACGTGGCAACGCGATCGTCAATCGTTTCGCTCATGTTAGCGATGGTCGCAGCGACCGTCGCAATGTCGACGAACGCCTGGTAAAGCGATTTCATCAAGGTCCGGACGCTTGTAAGATTTCCGTTATTCAAAGCGACGGCGCCGGCGGCAACCGCGACCTCATACAGAGGGACCTCATTAGCTCCGGCGACGGGCGCGACGGGTACCGCGTTCGGCACTCCTAGCTTTACACCGATCGTCGCGCGGGTCTGCAGCTCAGTGGGCTGGTCGTACTGAATAGGCACATAGGGATCTGCTCCGGCCTCGAGCTCGGCTTGCGTGCGCAGCTGCCGGAATGGTTTGAACTCGGAAGCAGCCGGCGTGTCGATCGCTAATGATGCGTAGACCAGGTCCTTTCTGGGAAGCGCAACGTCGGCGGCCTGGATAGCAACAACGGTGGCTTCCTCAGGACCGTCATAAGACACTCCGTTCTGGTCGACCACGCTTCCGGTAGCGACACTCAGGTTCATCCCGCCGGCAGATGTCGTCACGAATCCGGCAACCTGCGCGCTAGCGGCACCCGCAACGAGCAGGTCCTTAACGATCTGCGTGACGTGCGCGTGCGCAAAGTCCTGCAACTTCTGCATGTCATTCGGATCTATCACGCGGCCGAACACCGGACCTTCGGGATCAGGCTGCACGCTTGCGACGTAAACTTTTTTCATTGTTCCCTCGACTTCAAAAAACTAGAAATAGAAACCAACTCCAGCCAGCCCGTAAGACACAACGCACGTACGTGTAAGTCCGACCGGTCCCTGAATGCAATGAACCCGCTGGACAGAGATGGAGCCCTTCACTAACACGCCGCGATCGCCGTGCCACATAGACCAACGACGCTCTCCGATAAGTTCGACGCCCTGGCCTCGATTTGGCGAAGTGACGTCCGGAAAGAGGTACCGGGCAGACAGCGTAAGGTTGCCGTCCTCGATGCCGATCCCCGCCATTGGCCACACAGATGTCTTGTTGCCAAACTCTGCGTACTGCCGTGTTGCGCGGACTCCTCCAATAAGAAACACGCTGGGCGAAACCGACTCAGCGGCGGGCGCTGGCTTCAGGCCGATACGCAAAGCCGTTTCTCCGCCAATGAGGAAGCCTCCATCCCCAACGTCCTGGGACTTCCGCGCGCGCTTAACCTGGACACGAGCGTCTAACGTGAAGCGGCTGTTCAGCCGCTGCGTTGTCGCCAGCTCCACGCCTGGTGAAAATGGTTTATATCCACACGCAACGCACTCAGAATCCGTGACCGTAATACTGGTCCGGTTTTGGCTGTCAGCGCGTTGAGCAATAACAACCAGAAACAGGGCGACGATGACGATGGTTCTGCGCATTTCCTCGAATAACCTTTCTAAAAAACGAAAAAGAATCCCGGTCTGATAAGCAGCGCACTCGTGTCAAGTTCCACGATGATGCTTCCAAAGTTCGACCCCGAGTTCGACCCCCATGTGATAGTTGAGTTTGTAAAACCAGAATCCCTGGTAACTACTTCCTGCCCCAACGTGTCTGACGTAAACCCCACGTCCAGTCGTTCAGTCCAATTAGTGGGATTCGTCATAGTTGCTGGGTTGGTACCGTTTGCCACCGCTCCGATCGTCATGTTGGCGGTTAAAGCGTTCGAGCCGAACGCCGGCGCCGGCGCCGCTCCGGACACTCCATCGCTCTGCCCTGCGCTCTGCAACACGGCGCTGGCTCCCACGCGCGTCATCCCACTAACCACGGCCACAATTACTGACCCGGACGTATTACTTCCGGTAGTGCAGGTAATCGTGGTCGACGTCGTGTTAGCCAGGAGACTGTTGCGAACGAAAGCGGACAGGCGATAGTTAACGGAGCTAATAGCCCACGACTGAGTCCGAATCCGCGTGTAGGTTCCCCCATTGTCATCCGTCATCGTGGGCGCGTCTTGCGTGTTGCCTGCTGCTGCGCAGAACACAACGAACAAATCGCCGACGGCGGGCACGAGGGCAACGGTGCGATTCCCGGTACCGGAACTTGAACCTCCGGCCGCGCTGGTGCGATAAGCGGCCGCGTGCGCCGCACTGCACCAGGCCAGAGCCAAAACACATATAGATATGAAGTAAGCTTTTTTGCTCATTAGAAGTTGTCCAGCTTAGCGATCAGATCCCACTTGCTATCGACGCCGTTCCAGATGAAGCCCAGATACATTGTCTTGCCTAGGGTTGTAGTAGTCGGCAGCGCCAGGTCCGTCGATGCGCGCCACTGTGAACCGGACCAGGTCAGCGCTCTTGCAGTTCCATCATCCTTAACTCGAATAACGAGCTTCTGCCCGACGGTGGGAGTTCCGGAAGGATTGTTGATTGTGGTCACTGCCGCCGCTTGGGCGGTGACGATATACATATCGTCAGTGTCAGCGCTGGGAGACCACGTCGCGTTTGAAGTGATCGAAGTCACCCGTACGGTGACTCGTTTGTTGGTGAGGGTTTCAGTGCCGGCGAGCGTAGCAAAGTCGTTATCGCTTAGCGCCGAATTGAACTGCGCTGTGGTACCACTAAGCGTATTGCTCGTAAGGTTGAAGGTCTTGTTCGTAAGAGTGGACGTGCTGCTGATAGTAGGAACAGTGACACCACCAACCTGCAATGACGTCCCTGCGATGTTTACCGACGAGTCAGGTCGGCCAACTACAACCTCTGCAAATCCGTTCTGAAAGACGGTTGCGACTGTGCCGTGATTCCGGTCACGCATCTTGATTTCCTGCGTGCTGCCGGCTGCCCCGAAGGACCAAACATCATTAGTGAAGATGGTGTCGGCCCCAACACGTAGACCGCCAGTACCTTTCGGCACCATCTTGATGTCGATATTGGTATCGCTACCGATCGCGCTGAGCAGAACTGGATTAGTGGAAGTAGAACCGGACAACACGGCCTGGTTTGCCGCGGCCGTCGCTACTGTGAAGTCGGGCGACGAGAAGGTTAGGCCCGAAGGTAGACCGCCGCCACCGGCGACCGTCTGCCAACTGCCGTCACCGCGTAGAAACGTCGTCGAATCAGCCGTACCGGAACCCAAACGCGCCGCCTCGATCGTGCCGCTTGAAAAGAAAGCTGTGGCGCTATCTCCCGCATTGGCCGTTGTCGCGGTCGTCGCCAGCGTAGCGAGGTCAACTGTGATGTCGTTCGGTACCTGCGCGTCTGTAATTGAACCGCTCAACGCGGAGAGTGCGGGCAGCCGCACTGCCTCGATAGTCCCCGATGAGAAGAACGCTGTGGCTGAGTCGCCGGCATTTGCCGTCGACGCGGTGGTAGCCAGATCAACGGTGATGGTATTCGGTACCTGCGCATCGGTGACGGACCCCGAAATATCTGAAAATGTAATTCCAGTGGGTGTGTTGATCACAGGTGAAGTCAGTGTCTTGTTAGTCAGCGTGGCAGTATTAGACCGCTCACCGAATACATGCGCAGTCGTGGCTATCTGCGTCGTGTTAGTACCTGCGGCTGCTGTGGGCGCCGCCGGCGTTCCAGTAAATGTTGGAGAGGCGATATTGGCTTTCAGGTCCAGCGCCGCCTGTTGTGCCGTTGACACTGGCTTGGCTGCGTCGCTGGTGTTGTCGACGTTCGACAGCCCTACCTGCGCCTTCGTTAGGCCGGTAAGGTTGGCGCCACTCACTGCAGGCAGCGTCGCCGGAAAGCGGGCGTCCGGGACGGTTCCGGAGGTCAGATTGGACGCGTTCAGATTTGCAGGAGCCGGCACGTTGGTGCAGTTCGTGCAGTCGATCGCCGGCTGCGCGGACCACCCGGAAGATCCGGCGCCGGTACCAGCCAACACGGAGTTTAATGCCGGCACAGACGCGCCTTGGCCCAGCTTTGTCTGCGTGGCCACGATCGCGTCAGCGAGCGTGTTGTGATGGGCGGCGAGTATCGGAGCAAACACCGAACTCCCGGCGTTATGACTAGCGGCCGTTGTTCCGGAAGCGCCGCGAACCAACCCTAAGAATTGCGTGGAGCTCTTCGAGGTGTAGTAAAGAATTTCGTCGCCGACCTTCAGAGAACCGCTATCAGCAAATGTTGAAGTGCTCGCGACGGTCATGCTCGTCGCCGACGAGTTGATGCTGCTGGTCAACGTCGTGCGCGAGCTGTCTTTTATTCGGAAGAGCGAGTCAGGTGTGTCGAGCAGCGTCGGGTACCTTACAGTGCCAGGCGTGCCTTGCGCGAGACAGCAGACCGCAGACAGCAGACCGCAGACCGTAAAAGCGAGAGTTTGAAATAACTTCTTATTCATCCTTCATCCCTCATCCTTCATCCCTTTGTCGTTTACCCAGGTATTGCTTCACCGTATTCTGCCGAGCCGTAAGTCAGCGGCTCGCCTGGAGGCGGCGGCGAGCTGAACGGGAGATCCTCTATAAAAATGAACTGCGCGAGCGGCCACTGAAAACGCAGCAGCTCGTCAACGTCGGCGCGCTGAATGCTCAGACCAGGTGAATTGCCGTACGCTTCACCGAAGAACGCTTCGTCGAAATACTCCAGGTCTTCAGAAACGGCCGGGGCTTCCGGGAAGATGCGAACCACAAAACCCAGCGGACCTGTCACTGACCAGACGCTCTCTCCGTAGACCTCCTCGCCGTAGAACCTTGGCTCACCTTCGACGATCACACGCAGACCAAATACTGAAAGAAAGTTTTTGATTCCCGCGAACGTGCCGCGCTGCGCGTAATGCTGCGCGATGCCGGCGTAGAACGCGCGACGTCGTTCATCAGTGAACCAGGTAGGGAACCAGCCCCACCCGAAGAACGTGTACAGCCACCAGTCAATGAATTGCTGCGGCGCAGTTTGTGGATCGATCTTTTGATAGAACGTGTCGAGCTGTAGATCGTGGCCATCCAACGTCTCGCCAAAGAAGCTTAAAAACCTCTTCAAAAACAGACCGGCGTCGTCGCGCCGCATGCGCGCCGGCAGATGGTCATACAAATAAGCGAGGTTGTTCAGGGTCACGTCTGCGCTTGCTTAACCCGTGCGATTCGTCCCCGGCTCGTGTAGTGGAATGGCATCGCGTCCATTCGCTGAGGGTTGCGGAGCATAATCTCGAAATCCGCACCCGTCTCGGTGTCGGGATATGCGCGGGCGTCATAGACCTCGACAGTGCCCACGATGCACCCAGGAGACCCGAACCCTGCGCTTATCTCGACTTCGAGATCGGCCGCCCATTCGACCCCGTCTTCATCGCTCCTGCCTTTTGTGTCGTACAGGTACACCACTCCACGGTATTTCCAAGGGAAGCTGATAGTTTTGAATTTGCGCACGCCGCGAAGTATCAATTCATTCCACGGGCGCGTATTTGCAAAAACGGGGTAGTCGGGATTGAGTTTTGGCGCCACTATTTACTCCATTTCTATGGGACCACTGTTAACGTCACGTTCTCGAGCTTCGGCAGCTGATAAGGCGCGAGTGTCAGGTCGGCCGCCGGCGTACCGACAATTGGACCGTCTTCGTCAGACACGATCCGGTCGACGCCCGGCGTTCCTTCAATGATGGCAATAATTTCCGAACGCAAAACGCGACGGCCAAAGTTACCTTTCTTCGTCGCGTAAAAGTCGCGCAGATTCTTTTCAACCGCTGCCACGATCGCGAGCTGCGGCGTGATGCCTTCGATCTTGATGTTCGCGTTAACACTGAAGGTGACAAACTGCGGATCGAGGATGTACATAAACTGACTCCCGATCATTTGTTCGAGACCGGCGTGAATCGCGTCCTTCACTTCCTGGCTAACCGCCGCTCCGGACGACGTCATCACCACGATCGTAGTGTGGCCGGCCTTCGGCTCGGCAAACGCATCTGCAATTTGTTCGGCCGTCAGATCTTCATCTTCGACCGCGCGGACGAAGGGAAACGCCCTGACAATGCCGTTGCCGCCGAGCACTTCTTCCAGGACAAAGTCTTCAACGTCGCGCGCGGACACCAGACGCTCTGCTCGTCGCTGATAGTTACGAGCGCGCAGCAGAGCCTGGTCGACAGTCTCAGCGTCGGTACCAGAATCGACCGGCTCCGGATTACTGACGCCCGACACGAACGCGATCGCGTCTTCCATCACCACGAGCGTGCCAGGAGCGAGCAGCAATCTGCCGGCAACTGTGCGCGTGGCAGTCACGCTTCCTTCGGTCTCGGGGTAGGGAATGACCAGCTCGGCATCAGTTTCGAAAACATAAAGGCCGTCACCGGTTGTTACCTGAGTGCCAGCTGGGACAACCACGTCGACGTCTTCAACCGGAGTCGCTGCAAATTCAAGAGTCGTAGTCGCTGCGGTTGCTTCTCTTAATTCGATTCCGAACAGACGGTGAAACTCGATCGCGTCGCGCTCCGGAAGACGGTTAATGCGCCGCGCTATTTGGGCGAGCAGCCATCCCATTACTTCCAGCAGAACGGTATGGGGCGAAGACGGATTTGCGTTAGTCAACTCCGGGCAGACGGGAATGAGCTCGCCGGCAGCCACGCGCGGCCGCAGCTCGTCGCGCAGCATGACGACCAGACTGTCTACCCTTTCAACGGTCAGACTTCCGGACGTGCGCGCGATCGCCTCGGCCGCGAGCGCTTCCTCGTCACGAATGTCCAGGTCTGGTGCAACTAGCAAGCTCATCTAATTTTTGGGATTTATATCGTTAACTCCCCTCGCGTAGGGTTTGATAGTCAACCAAGACTTCGTCTCCAACTCTTATGCGTTTGCTGGCTCGAAAGTAGAAGTTCTTATGACTGGCGTTAGGTGTGGTCGAGTGATTCAAGAACCAGCCGACAGACATCCGCCCAAAGTCCCGAGGAGCCATAATTCGTCCGTCTTGCAAGTCAACGCAATATCGATCAAAAGGCGGCTTCGGCCAGCGCCTTAGATATTGCGCCTTGTCGTTTCGAGCAAAAAGCCGAAGTCTCGTGCCCTTTGCGATGTCGTGAGTCGCAAACACTCCCACACCGTGTAAGGGCGAGGCTTTCAAAACAAAAGAGTGCTCCGTAGTTCTCATTCTGACTTGCTCGGAGGTGGCGAGATAATTAACCGCCCGTCCTTTAGTCGAAACGTTTCCAGCGCCTTAATGGTGAAAAGGTCTGCTTGTTAATCGTTAAAGTGACGTCGCGGTCCACGGTCACCGCCGTCTCAGTGTCCCGCTTACATCGCCTGCAGAGTTCCTTGGGTTGTCTCACGCTCGCAGCCTCCACGTCGGATAAACCAAATTGTGCGGCGTGTTGGACCCGCGCTCCGTAAACACGATCTGCAGGGCCGCTCGTTGTTGCTCTTCAACGAAGCCAGGAATAAAAGCGTCGGCATCATCCAGCACGCCCAGGGTCACCCGGATCTTGTCGACCAACGGTTCGTAACGTTTCACCTGCTGAGTAATGAAGTGACCAACCCGCGCGGTGAAGCCGGCGTCCATCACCGCGAACACGAAATCCGGAATACCGTAATCAGGGACCATCACCCGTTCGCCCTGCCTGGTTTCAATGATCGAGGCTATTGATTGAGCGATAATCTCGGCACGGCTACCACTCGTCGCCAAAGTGCCGTGGACACTCGGCGCGATCGGGTGCGTCAGACATGAGCCGTGGAAAGTCATTTACGGTTTCGAGTTCGGAGTTTCAGGTTTCGCGTTCGGACGCGTGACAAACTTCAGCTTGTCGGTATCGAAGATCCATTTATCCAGGTCGACGCCGGCAGACTTCGCGCCGTCAGTCACCGCACGGTCGAGTTCGTGCTGAAGCGTGGCGCCCTGCTGCTGCAGTTCCTTGTAACGCGCTTCAAGTTGACGCATCTCCAGGACAACCTTTGCCTGCGAGTACTGAAGGTCCCGGATCTTCAGGAGCTGCTCGGGCGTCAGCTCCGGAGCGATCGCTACAGCAGGCGACGGCGAAGGCGACCCACCCGCTATCCCGACGTGTCGGGATACTGACTCCTTCGCCGGCCCGGCAGGCGACTGTGCGAACAGGTCAACCGCGTTGACAAAGACGAAGAGTGCAAGAAGCGCGAGCAGGATAATGTCTCGATGGTTCATAAATGCTCTCCTAAAAATCCAAAAACAGGACAGACAGGAATGTCTGTCCTACTACGCCGCTAGACATTCAATCGTTGACTGCAGCCGCGCTGCTTGCGCGTTCAGCTCCCCCACCGATTGATCGTATCGCTCCATCATTAACTGTTGGACCGGGCTACGCGCGCCGGCCGGAATTCCCTCGAGTAAACCTTTGGCTGCGTTCAGCTCTCCGACTTTGTCGTTCACAAAACCGATCGCCGCCGTCGCTTCAGCCGTAGCGCCGGCAATCACCTCGTTAAGCTTAGTGACCAACTGAGTCACCTCGTCTGCGAGCTGCACGGCCCTTGCCGCGTAGGGTGCCGGTCGAGTCGGGTCCGGAAGCTGTCCCTGAATGAGTGCGTAGATTTGCTCCTCGAGGGCTTTCTTCAGCGATTTGATCTCGCGAATAGCGCCAATGTCCGGAACGTTTCCAAACTGCTCTCCGACGTAGGTAGTGCCCTGCGCGCCGGCACAACCAACGAAGGGGATCGTCGGGATATTGCGAATCGCCGGCAGCGTGACGTGCGGCAGCCTTGGCTGCGGAATGAGCGACATAACTAAACCGGCCTCCCGTTAACGAAGAAGCCGCCCGGCGCAATAATATTGATGGCGCCGTCAGTCTCGAGATGCAGGCGGTTACAACGGATCTGCAGATCACCCTCAACAATCAACTTGAAATCACCTGGTACACGAAAGCCGGCTACTGTTTCCGGATGTTGCTGCTGAAAGTCCGTCGGCACCGGGCAGTCCTCGTTATAGACGCTCAAATAGAAGAGGTTGTGCTTTTGGCCCAGGCGGCCAAACAGAACTACTTCAGTTCCGCGAGGCGGCACGAGAAAAGAACCGAAGCCTGGACCGCCAACGTAAGGGACCATCGGCCTTACCCATTCATCACGCACCTGGTGCTCATCCATCGTGGGAATCACAACCTTGATGCGATGCTGGTGTTCCGGATCTTCGTTTTCAGCGACAATCGCCTCGACGCAGATCAAACGATCGTCGATGTCTTCCTTCGAGGCGCGTCTCATTTGTTGGATCAGATTCCTGGTCATTGACTTTATTTCCAGAACAGCCTGAACAGCGCCCGGACGCTGAGAAACGACAAGATTCCCATTACCGCACTCACGACCGAGCAGCCGACCGCGAGCACCGTCAGCCCCTGCTCCTCCCCACCCGCGCCATTCGATTTCCAGAAGCTCATTCTTTTACGTCGCGGTATAGCTCATACCCGGTGGTTAACCGGCCTGGTACGAACTCGTGGTTGACGCGGTCAACTATGTAATCACCGCTAAACAACTTTCCGATCTCCAGCACGCGAACTGTCTGCCGAACATCGTCACGTTGAAACCCGCTGCCGGTTATCCGGTTGGTTCGTCCGGTGAAAGCGTGCTCCCGATCAAGCTCCTTTTGCGCCTGCGCTCTGCGCGACGCTGCTTTCTTTGTGTGCCTCGGCAGGTCGCGTTTAATGCTCACCGGTTCGTGACCGCGAGAATTTTCGTCTGACTCACCGGTAAGCCGCTTGCCGCCTCGTCCACGTCCGCGCACCTGAACTTTCTTCGGCCTGCCCTCGACGTTCTCCGGAACACGAAAGGCAAAGTCCCAATCCCGCAGCAGCGTGAAGTCTTTTCGGTAAGTCAGCGTGCGCGACGGCGTTGAAACCTTTGCCGGATAGTCTGCAAAGAGCGTGTCTTCTCTGACCCAAACAACCAGACCCGACTCGCGTGCCCGCTCCAGAACGTGCTCCCAATCAGTCTGTTCGTCCTGCGACATCGACGAGTGGGGCTCCAGCTTCAGAGGGTTTGCTGGTCCCTGGAATTTCAAGCCGTTGCGCTCAACCAGCTTCTTCATGATCTTCAGATCGTCGCCCTTGTGGTACTCGGTCTTTTTAAGCAGCCTCATCTTCAAAGCCATGTCGTAGGCGACCAGTGTTGTTTTCGCTTGACCGCGCTCGACACGCGCCAGCAATCCTTTGAACACTGGTTCCGTCCGCGCGATCTCCGGACCGAAGCCCATCCAGATTCGCACGGTTGCTAAGGGCACTCCCTCTGGCTTCGTGTACCGATTGAGAAACACGAAATTTTTATCCAATGCCTCCAGGCTTCCCAGCGCGGCCTCGTTGGTTGGGAGTTCGACGGAGACGCGACTGAAGAGTCGAGAATGCTTCCACGAGTCCCAAACAAAGCCGTCGATTTCAAAGAGCGCGTGAGGGTTCAAGTTGATTCGTACCTTCCGCTTTCTAGCTGTCGCGGCGGGATTAACAGCGTCGTTCCGATCGGGATCTGCCGCACGTCAACGATCGAATTCTTGTCCGCGATCGCGCGCCACTGTCTCCAGTCCTGGTAGTAGCGATGAGCCACGCCCGACAGCGTGTCGCCAGCGCGAAAGACGTACTCCTCGAGATAAGCGTCCGGCTCCGGACTCGACTCACCAAAGCGTTCGTATGGGGTCACGCTGCGCATGTTTTATTTCAGAGCCAACGGTTTGTCGTGGTCCTCTTCTTTAAATTCCGCGCTCTCCAGGTGCACGTAGATTGATTCCACTTCGCCCTGTGACTCTTCGGAGTCACGCGCACCGGCGCCGTACGACACAACGCGGGCGTCATCAGGCAGATCCGCCAGAGCCAACACAGCCTCGATTGGAATGACCAGCGTGCGAATGCTCATTTAGAAATCTCCAATCCCTGATCCGCTGTCTTCGGGCGGATCTGTCACAACCACATCCACTGCCTCACGTTCATCCTGCAGCTCCAGCAATTGCATGCTCACTGACGCGCGTAACGGTTCCCCTCCTGGTGCAAACATCGTTCGTCTCACCGATACGTCCTCCAGGACGCAGCGATAACTTTCATCGCCCCAGGCTGCGAGAAGTGCCGGCGGCCGGCCGAGGGCCTGCACCTCAGCTCGCATTGCGTTAAGTGCCTTAATGTCTGGAGCGATCGATTCATTGCTGTCGGTTCGATCTAAATAAACTTCCTGAACACTTATTCGGTGGCCATCACTGTTGGCGTAGAAGATTGGCCGCGTCCCGATCGTCACGTCCTGCGGTTCCCAATTCGCCCGGCCGTGCGTTTCGATCTCTCGCGGAAAAAACTGGAATACAAAGCTTTCGCCGCCCTCCAGGTTGATAAGTACAAAGCGGTCTGACCTCATGCGCGCTCACTCTGCATCTCCAGCTCGTGTTCCAGCAGCCGCGCGAGTTCCCGCGGATCATCAGCAGCCGGAGAACCATGCGGCACATGAATATGAATACCGCCATTGATAGTGATCGTCTTCGACGGCCGCGCCGATCGTCCGGACGCGCGCGTCTCTTCTTCGCGGAAACGAACGCTCGTCGTCGTGTGCTCCCGAAGAATTGCGCGAGCCGCTGTTTCCGTGAACTGCGCTCGAGGGAATTCGTCGCCACGAAACCTCTCAGTTACCTGGGCCGGCACAATCGTTTCGCGGTCATGAACCTCAACGAATCCACCTTTAGTCACCTTGCCGCCAGAAGCTTTGCTGGGAAACTTAAACGTCGGTTGACCGAACGGGAGCTGCGGCGACGAGAGCTGGGTGCCAAAGGGTGCAATCGGCGCCGTTGGAAATTGAAACCCAGACAAACGAACAGAGAATCGATCCAAATTGCTCGCTGCACGCCCGGACGCGTCTGCTGTGCGTTGCAATGGACCCTGAACGTCCTGCATGCCCTGCTGCAGCTCTTCCATCCGTTGCGCAACTGCGGCCTGGGCTTTCTGGTAACTCTCGGGGAAGGCCATCTGCAGCGCTTTCGCAACATCCTGACGCTGAGCCTCGGCGAGCGCCGGTCTGCCTTGCTCATCTGCCGGCAGCTTGAAGTTGCGGAGCTGCTCGATGAAAGCGCGCATCACTTCAGGATTGCCAAGTTCGGGCGCGCGTTCACGAAAAGCGAAACTAGCGGAACGAGGATCGAACCTTTGAAGCGGGCCAGCGCCGTAAGGGTTCATCGGTTGCATCGTGAAAAACTTACCGAACGACTTGAACAAGTCAGCGGGACCAGCGGCGAGCGACTCCCTAAGCTGCTCTTCACGATTCAATGAAAACATGGCAGCGGACGCCGCGTTAGCATGAACGTGCGCCGGCAGTCTCTCGCCCCGTTTCGCGTAGTCAGTTTCCAAAACCTGCAACGACTTCGTGGCAGCGACGCTGGCCGACCGCTCGCCTTTGCGCGCTTCGTCGTACTTCTCCAGGGTATCTATCAGCTCAAGGGTTTTCGAGATCGCGTATTCAACACCAACCAGGGCAACCGTCGTGGTTACCACTGAAGGGACACGGCCCACTGTCCTGCTGTACAAACCCGCCTTGCCGGCGCTGCTCGTCATCACCGCTGACGTGGCGGCAGTTTCAGTTCTCAACGTGCGAAGGAACGTAAGCTGCCCAGCTTCATTCACTCCGATCGAGGACGCTATGCGAAACAGTCGCCATGCCTTAGTTGCTGCACCGAAGCCGCCTACCACCGTCAACGTAACGGCGCCGAGGCTGGCGAGCGTTCCGGCCGTCTGTGTCAGTCCAGGGTTCGCACTGCTCCACCCCTGCAACGCACCGGCACCCTGGTTGGCGACGTCAACAATGGGCTTCACCGTGTCGAGCAGTGGCATGAACGCCGTTGCAGTGAGGTTTTGAATCGAACCGGTGAGCGCTTCCATCTTCGCGTTATAGGTCGCCATCTGCTGTTCGATCTTCTGGTTTACGGGAACAGCCTTGGCCGTCTCAGCGGTCACGTTCTTCCATCCTTCAGTCCCCACCTTGACCATCGCGCTCGCTACCTCCTGGCCCCGCTCACCAAAGATCACGTTCAACCACTTGGCGCTTTGCTGCTGGTTCAGCGCTCGAAACTTTTCCATCTCCTTGAACATGGCGTCATAGCCGCGAAACATTCCTTTTTCGTCAAACGGCTTAAGCTCGATACCTGTCGCCTCTTTCAACGCGGCGATCTTCTTCTCTTCCGTGGCGAGCTGCATGAAGAAGGCACGCGCGCCGGTACCCGCCATCGATCCTTCCATGCCCGCCTGACGCTTCAGCAGCGCAAAAAACTTGACTGTGTCTTCAGCACCGCGCGTCCCGGTTATTCCCAACTGATTTGAAGTGGCTTGGAAGTACTTTGCGCTTTCGATCAGCGAGCTCGATTCGATATCGAATTTGTCTTTCAACGCAGAAAAGAGATTGACTTGCGTTTCGAAATCTTCCGGGCGCAACTTGAACATCAGACCAAACTGGCCCAACTCTTTTGCCTGCTCCCTTTCCTGGCCACGAGCGAGCGCGCCACTCACGTTTGCCAGGTAAGCAGCCGAACGGCCGGCGCCGCCGATGACCTGATCACCTGGCAGTCCAGCCTGCTTCAGCGCGGTAAGTATGCCGACGTAGTTTTGAGTATTGCCCTGGAGCTTGTTACCGAGGTCGACAGCAAGGTTTCCGAGACCTCTCAGTTGCGCTTCCTGCTCTTGAGCGCTGAGCGCGCCGGCAGCCGCCGCTTCCTGGTAGGCGCTGCGGATGTCGAGGAGCGCGGATTCGTAATCAGCAGCAACGTCCAGGCCTTTCTTGATAGTGAAGAGCGAAGCCACGCCGACGCCGGCGACGCTGAGATCCTTCTTCATCTCGCTCCTGAGGTCCTGAAATGTTTGAAGAGTTGCGCGGCCCGTTTTCCCCATGCTCCGAAGACGTGCTTCGGTACGGTCGAGGCCGCCGGAGGCTGCGTCCTTCAGCGATAGGAGAATTGCAAGTTCATAAACAGAGCCTGACATGAATCACTTGTCTGCATAGAGAGCGTTTAGCTCGGCCACGTAGGTGTTACGTCGCTCGATCGGCCAGCCTAGAATCACTTCCTCTGGCTGATTGAGGTGCTTCATTAGAATGAGCACTGTCCGCGCCTCGCCCGTTTCGCGAAACCGCAGCTCCTCGGAGACGAAACGACTGCCGCCAATTCTCGGCGGCACCTCTCAACGTAGCGACGTCAGCCGCGTCCTGCAGCGCTTCAAACTGTTCAACGCTAATCGGGCCATCGAGCGACGCGGTATTGTCGGCCGTCGAGATCCTGGTAATTTGCTTGCCGATCAAAAAGCAGGTGCGCCGGAGGCCTCGACCTAAGCCGGCGCGATCGGCTTCGATATCGTCACGCCCGGTTATGCGTCTTCCGAATTCAACGTGCGTGTAGACGACGTCGTTAATCTTGAACCCCCACCCGAGTCGCACCTTGTGGTCTGCAAGAAACTCTGACTCGTGACCTTGGGCTGAGATTGCGGAGAAAGTGTTATTGCCTTCGATCAGATCTTCGCGATCAATAGAATCGAGATCCAACAGCACCGACAGCGGCACCGGCATCGGCAACGTGCCGAACTCAACGATCGACGCACGGACCAGCAGATCCTGATACTGAGTCGGGTTTTGCCCTTGGGGATCTTCGTCGGCCGCAAATAGGTCCTTGGCAGTCAGACGATGGCCAAACACCACGCGAGTGTGGCGCTTCTTACTCTCGTCGACATAGCCGCCGACCAAGTTGATTTCATGAGTAACAGGGTCCATTTAGAGCCGCCGCATATTCGAAGGACGAAGGCCGAACGTGAACATCGAAGCGTTGGTACCGCTCGCCGAATGCGTTTCAGGCTTAAAACTCGTCGGCACGCATTCCTGCAACTCATACTCCTCGAGCGGAGAACTGCCGCCTTCGTCCATGATGATGAAGCGGGCGCCGCGCTTCGTCTGATCAACGCCATCCAGGTAACCGTCAATCCAGCGAAACAATTCTTCGCCGCTCTGGTTCAAAGCGTGCGCGTGCTTGAAGGTAAGCGCGTCGACCTTGAAGTTGCCGGACACCAGGATCGGGTTGCGCTGGTTGCCGACATAGAGCTCCACCGGCGTGTGCTCCTTGCCGGGCATAGTTACTTCAGACGCGCGAATCGAGCTCACGCCGTCAATCTCTAATAGGTATCTGCCTTCAGCGGTCCCTTCCATTTCGCCTCCCTAAAAATGCGACGGTCGACGGCCGACAGTCGACGGTCAGAAAGAAAATTTTTATTGCTGCAGAACGTTCAGGTCCTGAAACAGCGGCACGTTGTCGACGTTGATAATGATCTGCTCTGCTGTCTGGACAATCTTCACGCCCACCTGAACATGCACGCGGCCGTTCTCCAGTTCTTCGGGCGGGTTGTTTGTCTCATCAGCAACAACAATGAACGCTTCCTCTTCCGTCTTACCCCAGAGGGCTCCCGACGTGTAGAGACTGCGCAGGAACGCGCTCGCCGTTGAACGCAAATCACGAAACAGCCGGCCCTTGCCATCGATGACAGCAAAGACCGCCCAACCAAACCCCTTCTTAAGCGAGTAGTAGATCAGGTTCATAACGCGGATCTGATGGACCATCGCGATACGCCGATCCGCAGTCATCACCCTGGCGCCGTAAACCCTCACCCCCTGCTCCGGAAGTGGAGCAATCACGTTCACGTCGCGGCTATTCAAATACTCGCGCGTGTTGTCGTCGGTTTGCGACACGCCGCCGGCAGTCAGCTCGACACCTAACGCGTTCGGAATTGATCGGATATTTGCCGGCGCTTTATGTGAGCCGATGGTGCGATCAGCTAAGGCGCATTCACCTGCAGCAAAGCCGCTCGGTGGGACGAAACGCTTCGCGCCAGATCCGGAGTAGTCCAGGACCTCAACCCACGGCCAGTAAACCGCTCCATACCAGGTACCGTAGTTGTCGCGAATGCCGGCGACGTCTTCCTTGTCCGAGGCGAGCGGAGGATCGAGAAGAGCCAGGCGATGAAATGTTTCAGCGTGGGCTACTAAGGCAGCGTGAGTTGGGTCAGTCGTTATCCCAGGGATCGCGACTTGGCCGGTACCGAAAGCTTCATCGTTGAATGTCTGCAGGCCGGTGCGAGTGTCGCCGTTGTCCTCGCCGATATAATTCGCCGCAATGATATTAGAGAAGTCATCCGTGCCGCCGGCAAGCGCTGTCTCTACAAGCACGCGCGGGTTATCGTTCGGCGCCGCCGTCGCGCTATTCAAATCGGTCACAGTAATCAGCAGAGACTTGTCGTTGATCTCCGCCAGGCTCGCAGCGTTGGACATCGATCGGTTGTCGTAAATTTCTTTACGATTCAACAGCACGCTGCGCACAGTCAGCTTGAAAGTGTTGGCGTCGGTCCCATCTTCGATCGTGACCAGCACGTCGACGCGGGTCGATGGATACTTTGCGTCAACGCGCAGAGTGTTAATTCCGGCGTCGGCTGAACGGTCCTTCAGATTCAAGGTGTCGACGTCCGCGCCGCCGCCAACAACTCGACAAACGATGGCGGTGGCGCCAGGGAAGAAATTGAAGAACGCGTAAAGCGCGTCGTCCATGTAGGAGTTGGAATCGAACCCACCGAACTGTCGAACGTAGTCGGCCCAGCTCGTAACCACGCGCGGAGTGTTAGCTGGCCCCCAGGGCGAATAACCTACGACAAAGAATGTCGACGTTGGCTGTCTCTCAACCGGGCGAGCGACTTGCCCTGCATTCACAATAGCGGTTACACCAGGCTTCGTGCTTTCAACGATTACGGACTGTGCCATTACTGACCTCCCTCACTGGAAGACGCTTCTTTCGGTGCGCGAGCAGACGACGCGCGCGCGGGCGGCGCATCGCTTACCACCTTCAGAGACTTATCGACGACAGAAATCATTCGCCTACGGACAAGACGTCTCTCGTCGCGATCGCTTAGGGCGCCGACCGGTTTGGTTGAACCCGCCGAGCCGGCCGCCGCGAGGATGGTTCCATCCTCCAGCGTGATCGGCTGCGTTCGAAGATTAGTGACCTCTCTCATTGTTTGACCTCTTATTCAAGAATGACGCCGGGCTTGCCGCCTGGCTCGCTTGCTTCACCTAGTGGCGTAACATCAAAAATCAACTCGTCGACACCGATGCCGGCAACCCTTCGATCCGGCTCAGTCCATTTGAAACGAGTGTCAAAGTGCTGCATGTAAGCAGTCAGTCCCGGCAGACGCGCAACGAAATCAATGCCAGCCTCGGTGAGCGGATCGAGCGTCAGCAGCGTCGGGGCGTCGTCGTTGTCCGGATCGTTTCTACGAAACTGCCGGCCACCGAAAAGGTTTTTGCCGTCCTCGATCATCCGGTAGACGCCGTAAGGGCCGGTGCGCTGCGCTTTCTCACCGCGCGCGTCGCCCGAACACCAGATAATGCCGAAGGTGCAACGGTGTTCGATAATTCGCGGTTCGCCGAATACGGGAGCGACGGCTGGACTTAAGACTTCTTCACCGCCGCCGTATGACACCAGCGCCAGCGGCAGGCTCCCCACGAGCTGCTCCAGGTACTTCTTAATCGTTGACTCGTCGAGCTGGCCGCCGTAGCTGTCGATAGTTTTCAAATAACCAGGTGGATCGGCTTTAACGCTCAGCGTATTCAATAGCTGGAGCATTCCGTCTTCGATCCCGCTAACAAAAAAGTTGAAGCCTGGCATTTACTCTCTCGCTATGTGCTTCCTGAAGAGCGTGCCAATCGCGTTCACGTCCTCCGGCTCCTGGACCAGCAGGAACGGCCGCGCTGGTGTTGGTGAATGGCCCCGCCCAGAACCGCCTTGGTAGCCCTTGTGCTGACGCCTGGCGTAAGGCAGTCCGCGCGAACCGACTCTCGTGCCCTCGGTGGTGACTTCGTACGAAATCGAGTTCTTTAAGTCCGTCGAATCGATCAAGATGCGCATACCGCCCGCACTCTTGTGTCTCGCGCGACGGCTCTTCCGGGTCTTGCCTCGGAGTCGACTTTGCACCGTACTCTGCGCATGAGGCGTCCAACGCGGCCGGCCCTGCTGCTGAAAGTTCTTCTCGATCGAGCCGAGCATGTAAACGCCAGCCGCTTTCAACGGACGCTCAACGTGCCGCGTGTCGGTTGCTAGCTTTCTTACTCGAGTAAGAAGTCGGCCTAAGCCCTGGATTCCCCCGTCAGCCATTTCAAAGATCCGTCATCCTTTAATTTTTGCGGGGCGAAGTTGCCTCCGCCCCGCCGGCGCCGGTCTCTCTCCGGCTTGCGCATAAATGGCCCTGGCACTTCAACTCACTTCATGCCGACCGCTTGGAGTGATCTCCCCTCGTCTAGCCGTTACGACGATTGCTCGCCGCAAGTCCGACTAACCGTTTCCTGCGGGCTGCGATAACCGCTCGGCATTACTGCACTTCGGGCCTTCGTGAATTTCGCTTCAAAGAACAAAGGTTAGAGGTCAGTAACGAGGCGCCAGGCGATTGAGTAGCGGAAATTTGAATTGCGCGTCCCAATGGACATTGGCTTACTGACCTCTAATCTTGGTTCTCAAAAACCGCTGAGCTTGTCATCACTAAACGGCGACGGCCGCGATGGACCCTTTAAGACCCTGTCAGCACTGACCGGGTTCGTCTTCGTCTCTTCTGCCGCCGGGATGTCAAGCGACGCCTTGCGTTCCGAGATCTTCTGGAGCAGCTTGATCGCGTTGTCATAGTTTGTTTTAGCGACGGCATAAACACCTTCCACCGTTACCGCTCGCAGACCGCGAAGCTTGAAGACCGCCAGGTCAACGCAAATGCTACGGACCATTTCGGTGGTACGTACCGGAAGCTCATAGCGCTGTCTTACGTGAGCCTCAAAAACTCCTTCGGTCCACGCGATGATCTTATTGACGACGTCGACGTCGACTTCGTCTGTCTCGGAAGTTAATTGGACCAGGGTACCGATCCCGCCAACCGCATCTTCCAAGTCGCTTTGCGTGATGTAGCTCATGTTTCAAAGACCGTCGACGGTCGACGGTCGACCGTCCAGCGCGTAGCGCAGCTAAAACTGAAAGACCGTCGCTCTCACTGTCACGGCCGCCGGATTCGAAAGCGCCGTGGTCGAGTTTGTTAAGTTGCAACGCTTCAGCGTGACTGTGTTAGCCGCCGATACAAATCCTTCGATCGTTGCGTATTCAGTCGTGGCCCATGCTGCCGCAGGAATTCCCAGGGCGACCGGATCACCATCAGCTGCGCCGGTGACTGTGATATTGAAGTTTTCACAAGTGCCGGCCGCGAGCGCGGTGAAGTCGACAGACGCCGTTCCGGACAGCACCTTTTTGATCGGAGCGCCTCCTGCGATGCTTACACCCTTCGTCGACGCGGGAGTTAGATCGATTTGGCCGACGTGGTTGATACCCATCGTCGCGCCTACACGCGTAATCGCAAACGCGGTAACCTTCGCGGCCGTCTCCGACGGCAATACGAAACTTGAGATCACGAAAGCCACGATCATCACCGTCGCCAGGAACTGTCTGTTATTAAGCTTCATTGTCTTTTCTCCCGTGCGTTTCTGCGTACCTACGAGACCTTCACATTCATCCTTACAACTGATCGCGGGAAGAGAAGGCGCGGCCCGCCATAGAACCCGCCTGTGATTTCAACCTTGGGGTTCTTGCCAGAGCCAATCGCCGCGACCGTCACTGCGCCGGGGTTCGGCTGGCCATTGACTTCAATGATTGAGAAAAAGCCGGGGGCGTTCTTTCCATTTTCCTGACGATGGGTTGTGGGCGTCAGGGCATAGTCGCCAACAGGTTCGGCGCGCTTTCCTATTACGATTACCTCGCCGTCCTCGATAAAGCGGACCTCGTCGTCGCCTTCGTCGACATAGCCCTCGTCGTACACTTCCAAGGTGGGTACGCCGCGCGCAGTGAGGATCTTGTTAACCTCTTCCAGACTGTAGGGCAGTTTGAGAAAGTTCTGATTCTGAAAGCCGAAAAGATCATCGGGGTTTCGGTTTCCCAGTACCCAATTCGCCGTTACCTGGTTCAAGTAACCAACGGCGCCACGGCCGCTCGCGCCGGTAAATGGAAACTTCAGGCCAACGGCGGCTAGGTCGCTAAGGATCTTCGCGGTCTCCACCTCATCCCAATCAACTTCAGCGTTGTAAGTCTGGACGGGGAATACCTCGTCAACGCGAACACCGTTCTCGTTAATTTGGAGATGGCCGCGTAGCGCCTGCCAGATCTCAATCTCGGCGCGTACGTAATTTTTCTCTGCTCGCTCTCTTGTGATGCGTCCGATCTCCGACGTGAGCTCGACCACCCCGCCGAGCGTGCCTAGCGCCGCCGCGTCCAGTATGTCCCTTTCAGTAAGCAGGTCTGTTTCCTTGTGAGGAATCGGCGTGAACTCAACGCGATTGGAGCCGGGACGGTTTCCGATCTTAGGATCGGCACCCATGTTATGCGGCGCGGTCGCACCGCGCTCACGATCTCTATAGTCCCACACGACGCGTTGCGTGTACTTGTTCACGAACGGCATCAGCTTGATGCCCTTCAGCTTTTCGCTGTCGCGCACAAACTCTTGCAGTACGCCGTCGACCGAAACGTTAGTGGGGAACCGATATGTAATCATCCGTCGCTCCTTAAAGTAGGACAGGCATTCCTGCCTGTCGGCTTCGAATGACAGACAAGAATGTCTGTCCTACTCAAATTTCAGAACTTAAAAATATTATTTGGATTCACGGCGCCGCCCAGCTCCGCTATCGCTGAAGCGTCCAGGCCCACCAGTTGGTCCTTCTTTAGAAAGCCGCCGATATAGACCGACAGAACAGTGTCAGTAGTCTCAGTAACCGCTACAGCTTCGTCAGCGATCGACTGCGCGACCTGCGATCCATCCGACGCCATTACCGCGTCGCCAACCGCGACGTTCACCGCAGCGTTCGCTTCGAGCACGATCGTGTCCGGAGTGGTGGCCGTATTGATCGACTCAACCGTGCCGATCGCGGTGCCGTCCTCCAGAGTCAGCTCGTCACCGACCTTGAACACCGAGGCATCTTCGACCTGGCCGGTGTCTGAAGCGTCAGAGAAGCCAGTCCCAGCGGCCTTCGTCCGGGCGCGCTCACGCGTGTAACCGTCAGCGGTGACGACACCAAGGACAGCGCCGCGTCGAATCTTCGACCCCGCTTCAACGGTCTGCGGAACTCTCACTGCTAAATCTGCGCGCACAGCTTCCAACGGTATTCGTTCGCCGTAGGTCTCAATCGTTTTGGTTGGCGGCATTTGATCTTTCTCTCCTCTTTTTCCTTATCCCACCTGCTATGCAGGCGAGAAGCTGACTGTTACTTCGCGGCCGTTGCGGCTTCCGTTTTCTTAACGCCCATACTGTCGCGCAGGGCTTCGACTTCTTTCGGGTTTACGATCTGCGAACCGTCGCCCTGCAGCTTCAGGCCGCCAAAAGATTCCCCGAACGAAACGAACGGCGGCATCGCTTGAAGGAAATTCTGAAACCACTTGAGCGGCGTAATTTTCTCGGTGACTTCTTTGTTGTCCTTCTCGGAAAAGCTGACCACGGAAACCTTCGTATCGTCGGTGTCTTCGATCGACGCGAGCGTTTCCATAAACTCAACGACGCCCATGTTCTTCAGCGCGGGAATCATTCGCTCAACGCCGACGCTTTCACAGAAGGAAACGATCTGCGCGCGAGTAGCTGAACTGCCTTGACGGCCCACGGCGTCCTTCAGCTTTTTGTTCTCCTCTTCAAGCGTGGACAACTTCGTGGTGAATTCAGTTTTCACGGCGGCCACTGTGTCGTCGACGAGCTTCCGTACATCGGCCTCACTGAAGCTGGCAGCTGCAGCAGCATCCTTCTTTACGCCAAGCTTCTCCTGCAGAAACTCCATCACTCTTTCACCGATCGTCTTGTCGTCCAGGACGGCGGGTTTGTTGGTGTCCTTGTCGTCTGCCATTGCGTCTCCTTCGCTGAATTCAAACGTCGTTGCTTTTTCGCCTTCTTCAAAATGGATGTCGCGCAAGCCTTTCACTGCGGGCGGTGCAGCGCCCAGGAATCCGATATGGCGCAAGGCCGGCACCTGGCCACCTGGCGCAGTCTTCGGATCGAGGTAGAAACTTGCGGACCGCTTGGGAAACTTCTTCGTGCGGACCATCTCTTCAAACTGCGCGTCCGCGTCGCAGAGCTGCGCTTCCAGGACTTTACCGTTACGGCGGAGCGCGCATCCCCAGGCATACGCAGGAGCGTCGTGCTGCGGATGGCCAATTACCGCGGGAGGCTCGTGCTGGTCCAAATTGAGGTTGGTCACGACGGCGTCAAGAAAGGCGGCATCAATCTCATGCTTGCCGCCGGCGTCGTCGTAGTGAGTACCGGTCGAGAATATTTCTACCCACTGACCGTTGAAGGCTGGAATCTTCTGGTTAGCCTTAGCCATAAAAAACGAAAAGCCCGCTGGCCTGGTGTGACCAACGGGCTGCGTGAGCCTCTTTAATGAATGACAGGGAACCCTGTCGAAGATTTTTGCTTTAAGCCCGCGAGGGGCGCTGACAAATCGAGAGTCTAGTCCACTCTCGAATTAACTGCAACTGCGTTTTTATACGCGCGCAACGCTATCCCGTGTGGCCTCCCTACGCCTGGGGTAGGTCCTGACGGTCAACGGAAGATCGATTACTACGAGACGCTTGCAGCGACCGCGCGCGCACACCAATTCCACCCTGCCTTTTGAGTCAGCGCTAGCGACTAGCACCAGGAGGTGACAGTAGGTGCATCGGAGCTCGTGTTTTTCAGGGGTCTCGGTCGCCATAGAATGCTCGTTCAATTTTGCAAATATCGTTCAATTCGCGTTTCTGGCCGATCCTTCGTGTCCTTGGGGCCAGCTTTCGGCACAGGGCAAATAAACGCAAAGTTTGAACGAGCGCCCGACGCTTAAATCGGGCGCTCAACCTGCTGGCTGCCTCTTCTTAGGAGGCCGTCTTCGCTGCCTTTATCTTTCCACCTTTTTTAGTTGCCAATCTTACGTTGCTCCTTCCTTTTGAAATAAAAGAACAAAGTTAAGCTCCTTGCTCTTCATCGATCACCCTACACCCGAATTGATCTTGTCTCAACTACGATTTTTTATTACGCGCGCGACCAACCCCTGCCTCGATCGCGCTGAGCAGTGATGCGCCGCGCGGGATGCCGGCAAAGTTTCCCACCTGCAGATCGTAGAGCGTCGTCCCTATTTCTGCTTTCGCCGGCACGCCTCGTTTGTCGTAAGAGATCTGTATCAATGGATCGCCAAATTCATTGCGCAGACCGCTTGGATTTCGAGCATCGTAGTCGTCCGGAATCTCTGCGCTCGCAGTCACGGAGCAGCGACAGTTGAACGCCCAGGGGGGATAATGATCGTCCCAAAATTCGTTGTCAGCGGGCAGCGTCAATCCATTTAGGCGGTGCGTAACTCTCACGCGATCGTCGCCTGCAGTGTGATAGGTCCAGAACGGTAGATCGTCTTTGACGTCTTCCAATGCCTGGCGCCGGCCGACGCCGTACGACGTCTGCATGTTGGTCCGGAAGACTGTCTCGAGATGAAAGCTGCCGAGCTGCTTATGTCCAGCGCCGGACAGTATCTCGTGAAAGCGCTTGATCGTTTGCTGCTGTGTTCGTCCCTGATCCAGAGCATCGTGCAGCTCCTGCTTGAAACCCTTCAGCACGTCTTCCTTGTAAACGCGACTCACCGAGAACGACGCAGACTTCGCTTCGCGGCTCAACTTATTGAACTGCTTTTTGGGTACGATTTTCTTTTTCTTGAAATACTCGATCGCGTCCTTTGGAGGTACGTTGAAGTTCAGTGCGATCGGATCATCCTGGAAAGCCGCGCCTTCCGGCTCCGTCAGCGGTTGCTGTAGCGCCAGCAGATAGGACGCAAGGAAACTTTTGGCGAGCAAGTCTTCCAGCAGCCCAAAATCAAGTTCGATTTCTGCAACTGCTGGCGGTGGGGTAAGGCCGTGCTTGTCGACAACTGCGGCGAGGGTTGTGATCAGTTCGTCGTAGATCGGCGCAGCCTGGCGAAGCGCTCCGTCTTCGAGGTTGGCCGCTTCTTCCGCTGCGCGCTCAACGAATGCCGGGACTTTTTTTTTACTGCCGCCTCAAACTCGGCGAACGATGAATCGTCTCCTTCTTCACCGCCAGGGATCGCTCCTCCCTCTTCTTCCTTCGAGGGCGGCTCAAGCAGTTCGTCACCTTCCGCCGGCTCCGGCATTTGCATGGTCGTGTAGTAGTACTGCTTTTGAATAGGGACGCGCATTGTCCAGGCACGATAGAGAATTTCCGACATCAACTTCAGGTCTGCGCCCGGCTCGTATTGGATCTTCCACATCGGAGGTCGCTGCACTGGGCCGAAGTTGATCAGCGTGAGGGGCCAGACGAGCTGCGTGTTAACGGCAAGCATTAACGAAAGTGAGTCGACTTCCGTTTTCCTGCTGGCCACTTCTTTCTGAACGCTGCCCTTGGACCAGCCGCCTTCGCCGCCGCGCGTGGTGGTCTGGCCAAGAATCCTGCGAGCGATTCCTGCATTGCAGTAGTCGTCAGTTAGGTCCTTGTGCGCAGTGCCTAACGATTGACGAACATTTTCCAACGATTCGACCTCAGTGCCTTTACTAACAGCGGCTGCGATTTCTTCAGCTACTGCCTGCGCCGCTTCAAGCGCCTTATTCTTTTCATCTTCACTCGCACCGGTGTTGTACTTCGCGAGCACGGTGCCGGCGCCGCGCTCGAGATAACGGAGCCACTGTTTTAGTCCGGCTTTCTTGAACCACGACAACCAGAAAACTTTGCGGACCAGGGGCGAGCCCCAGCGGTTACCCTGGTAAGGTTGGAACGTGTGCACGAAAAACTTTCCTTCGGGCAGCGGCTTCTCCGCGTCGACTCCTTCAAACTGAAATCCAAGATCGCTTCTCAGTCGCAGTGGGCCAGTCTGCGGCAGCGCGTAATTCATGTACTGCGCCATCTCGCCTTCGGCAAAGCTGAATAACATCTGGGGCTTGAACTTAACCTCCTTGATGTAGACGCGGCCGTCGGGCGCCGACTCGAATACGTTCTCGCCGATCGCGACCCCTTTCCCGATCGCGTCGAGTGCTTCCCAAAGGAAGTTTGTGAAACCGATGCGCGCGCCGGTCCCGCCACCCATGTAACCCTCGAGCGTTTCTGCAACGAACTCCGCTATCTTTTTGTCCTGGCGTTTGTCGCCCGCCGGTTCGACGATGCGCGTCTTTGAAAGCACGGCCTCCTTGCGCACTTCCAGGTCGGCACCTACTTCATCATCCTTTTCTTCGATATCGCGATACACGTACATCGCGAACGGGTGATTCCAGAACAGTTGTTCCCATACGACAGTAGGATCTTCCGGGATGAAGACTTGACCACCGCCGCCGAGGCCTCCGCTAAAACCCATGAACGCGGACGTGCGCTCACTGGACAGGATCTCGCCCGACAGTAAGTCGACTAGTTTTGTTGTGGAGATTTCAGCCATTAAAAAAGCCCGCGCCCCGATTGAAGGGATGCGGGCTGCGTGAGCCTCTAAAGACAGTGAATAGTAAATAGTGGAAAGTGAAGAGCGCCGGTCCGCGTGGGACGCCGTGGCGCTCAGTAAAGGATTCGCGCGCGCCGTCTCACTTCACGAGCGCGGTCCCATGCCGGGTAAACATTCAGCAATGGACTAGGCCCATAACGCGCATGTCTTCGTCTCATTCGGTTCATAACCGCTGCCACAAACTGGTGAATCCTGTTCGACCTCATAGTGCAGCAACTATATGTCACTTCCAATCTTGTCTCAACCAGCAACTTTTTTGATCGCCAGCGGTACACCGGCGTGGAACCAATAGGGACTCGCGAGCATCTAAACGCGCGTTCCGACAAACCGAACTATGGTGGAATTCAGAGCATGCTTAATTCCTTGCATGCCGTCACCTTCTCGCTAGTTCGACCCCCGCTGTATTACGCGTAGCCCAGGCTCCTATAATTCGCGTCTCCCGTAATTGCCACTTCTCCGATCCAAGGGGGTTCAGGCGTCATGAATGAACGTCTCGGTCAAGCTGTCGAAGAAAATCGTCAGGAATGGTTTTGTACTTTGATCGCCTATCTGAAGGTCAGGCTTTGGCTGAACTGTTTTCCGAATATGCCGATAGAAGAGTTCGACCTGGCATGGCCTGCCTTCCTGGATCAAATGCTCAGTACCGCAACAGAGGCGGCGCAAAAAGCCTTGAAGGAGAAAGTACCAATGAGCGTCAACGTCTTATTAGTCTACTTCCTGTTGTAGGCGCTTGGCAGCGATCTCGCAGAACTGTTCATTTGCGTCGATCCCGATGGCTCGCCGGCCGGTCTTCTTAGCGGCGACCAACGTGGTGCCTGATCCGACGAAAGGATCAAGCACAAGGTTGCGAGGGTGCGAATAACTGCGGACCAGCCATGTCGTAAGTTCAAGGGGTTTCTGCGTTGGGTGCAGCGACCGTTGGCCCAATGGCTTGCTGAATCGCAAGATGCTGCGCGGATGCCATCTATCCGTAACACGGGGAGACATTCGCTTAAAGTTTCCGTAGTGACCAGGCAGTGTGCCAACCTTGCCGACGACGTGCACAGGTCCCTTCACGAGCTGCGCGTTGTAGATAGAACGCTTAAACGAAGCGTTAAAGATCAGAATGTTTTCATGCGCACGCAGCGGCCGGCGATTCGCGCTCAGGAACCCGACCGGCATTGGCTTCTCCCAAATCAATTCGTAACGAAACTGGTTTCTGTTGGAAGCGATCAACGTATGCGTGAACAGTCCGGAGCTAAAGAGAACGTAGTTGGCGTAGCACTTACAGATCTGCTCAACGATGGGCCAGAAGAGTTTCCAGTCCACGGGCTTGTCCCATTTAAGATCAGTGGTCCCATAAGGCGGATCAGTAAGCAGCAGGCCAACGCTCTTCGGTTTAATCGAGGGCAGCACGTCCTGGTAGCTGGCGTGGAAGATCGTAATTCCGCGCTCCTCGTAATATGGTTTCATTGATCGGTAGAAATGGCAGCGGTTATAGCTGACGCGTCAAGCTGAGTAATCACGTACCAATGATCGACTCCTTCAGACCACTCTTTTGTTTGTTCAACATCGTGACCGGCCACCGGATCGAAGACGATATCTCCGTTGTAGCATACGACCGCATGCGTTTGTTCTTGGTCCTTAATCTTCAATGCGGCGATAGCATAACCTCTCGGCACCCGGCCATGATCATAGTCGTACCAAACCATCGACAAACCGAATGGGGCAAGGAAGTCGCACCAAACATCGAGCCAACGTTCCGCAACATCGCCGTGCTCGTTCAGATAGTGATCGGGCATCTGTTCGAGAGGTAGATGAAGAATCGAAGCGACACATGCTGCTAAACAATTACCTGTGTCGCCTCTCACGTTTTGCAGTATAGGCATCATTTCTGAACTGAGGCGCGTATCACCAAGTTATTCTCCACCAGAGCCAACCAAGGTAGTGCTGGTTACCAGTCGCTGAAACGCCACGATAGGGGAATAATCGGAACGGCCCACACGAGATTTTTAACATTCAAAAACCTTTCAATCTGGCGAAACCCTGCTTCTGTCCGCTGGTGATGAAGTCAGGCTTGCCCGCTGACAACTCCGTTCCGACGTGGTCCGCTGATTCAATGCCATCAATCGTGTCGTCGTAGCTGCCGGCAGGAAAGTCTTCATACTCCGAAAACCATTCCGGCCGAGCGTCCTCTCGCTCCCAGCGATCGGGAAACCTTACGCCGGCAGTCTCGACCCTTGTTGAGTGTCTCTCAATTCGCGCGTTCTTTTCGGTCGTGTGCAAGAGTGTGTTGACCGGGATGTCAACACCTCGCCGGCGCAGCTCGTCTTGCCAGTTCTCGGCCATGATGTCGCCGAAGGCGTTCTCTTCGATCCACAGCTCGACTGGGTAAGCGCCTTTGCGCGCTTCCAGAAACCATTCAATTACTTCTGCCATCGCCGCCCTGGGCGTCAGGCGTTTACGTTTCGCGTCGTTAATGAAACTGATCCGGTTGACTGCGTCGTAAAGATTGTCGATGAACGACGAGAAGTCGGACTTCTTTCTGCCTTTACCCTTCTTGCCCTTCGATGGATCAACGTAAAGAATTCGACGCAGGTCCTTTCCCTGGAGTTCGGCTGGCGTGTAGTAGGTGAAGCGATTTGGATCAAACAGTTGTGTTTCAGGATCGCGCGGGTCGTTCATGTACTCCGCGCCAAACTTGTTGGGGCCCAATAACGCACGGACCTTCAGCAGCTTTTCAGTCGGGAACCGCGCGGGCCAGTTTGAGACAAGCTTTCCCGACTCGTCTCTGTGCATCGCGGGAAAACTGATCGACGTGAACAGTCGGCCGCCCTCATCGTCAGCCCTTCGCACTGCGCGCGCGATCGTGCAATCGAAGTGAATCGTGGTCCCGATAACGCGCGTTTCCCCGCGGTTCGGGTCCATCGCCGGCAGCACCGCACTCATTAGCCAGTTCCAGGCTTTGTCGCGCTGTTCTTTGGTGACAACGTTCTCGTCGTTGTCCAGGTCATCACCGGTGAAACACGTCGGGCGTTGCGGGCCATGCCGCCGGCCGCGCATCTTCCCGCCGCGTCCGATCGCGTCGACGCGGATGCCGTTCGTCGTGATGATCTGCCCTTCACGCCAAGTAACGCGGCCGTCCGGACGTTGAAACAATTCGACCTGGCGCCAAATACCTTTATCCGGTTTCAGCGCGCCGAAGTCAGCGCGGATTTTTTCATTGCTGCCCAGCTCGTCTTTTATGTCTTCGAGCTGAGCGCCCGCCTGCGCAAACGTGTCGCCGGCAATGATGATGTAGGGATCGAGGCCGTGGCATATCCGGCGCAGGTGATCGCACAAGTTGACCAGGACGGACTTACCGCCGCCCCGGAAAATTTGAACGGCGAGCAGCTTTAGATCCGGATCGCCGCGATGCACTTCGATCCCGAATTCAATCTTCCACTCTTCAAGATCAGCGTCGGTGTAATTGCCGGTGATGACTTTATCGAGGGCCGTGTGAAATGGCGCCGATGGCTGTTCAAAAAAGTGGGGAAGATACGTGCGACCAAACTCAAGTGCGGAGTCTTTCGTTCGCGCGAGACGTTCTTCACGCGTGCCGTCTTCTGGTCCAAAGGCGGCGCGGCCAGAACTAAGCGACTCGGCAAGGATCTGCGCGGCCGCACGTTGCTGCTGAACAGCCTCGGTTGCTTCACGCGCCAGATCGAGAAACTCGCTCTTCGTAACTGGCCGTTTAGGCAGTTTCAGTTTCGAGGTTCTCTTGGATGGCACTCAGTATTCCTTCGCTATGTTTAGTGAGATGGTCTGCGGCCGCTGGATCGGCCTTAAGAAGGTACGCCAATGTGATACGCCAGACGTCGACGCCGATCTTTAACCTGTCCTGCTGAAGCTGATCGGACTTACGCGCCTGCTCTTCCGCGAATGATTGCGCCCGCTCCTTCAGCTGCAGCTCACGCTCCCGTAATGCGCGGCGCTTTTCTTCCTGCTGAATGTTCAGCAGCGCAATCGGATCTCTCGAGATGATTTCCTTTGACGCCGTTAGTAATCTGTCTTCGATGTTCTCGATGACAATTTTGTATTTGTCGGCGTCCTCGAGCTGAAGATCCTCCTGCAGTTGCTTTGCCTGGTAACGAACGAAGCGGTAGCGATCGGCGAGCTCATCGCCGGCGGCCGCCCGCCAACGCGCGAGGGCGCTTTTGGAAAGCTTTACCTTGAACTCTGCTTCGAATTTGAGGGAGATGGATCGGTCGGTGCCGCCCTCGGCGATCTCTCTTAGTAGGAACTCAAACTGCTCGGCCGGCAGTTGCTCAACTCTGTGGCGTGGCGGCATGGTCTATTCAACGTGCTCGATTCCGGTTACCTCGGAACCCCCGTCCTGGAAGTCGATGCCGGCAGTGGTTAGGCGAGCCGAAACAAACGTCCCCAGGTCCTTCGCGCGAGGACTGTCGAGGTAGCGCTGCAGCAGTTTTGCTTGTTGTACGTTGTCGAGCGCAGCCTTTGAATCGGCGGGAAAGATTTGCAGCATCCCTTTGCTTCGCAGGTAGTCGATCGCCTCTACAAAACTATGGTGGGCCATCGGCTGGCTGTAAGTGTCCAGCAACTTCCAAAGCGCGTTAAGTTCGAGTGGTTTTGGCTTTGAGCAATAAAGCAGATAGAGAATCCATCCGCGTTGCCGCTCTCGCTCGTGTTTTTCTGCCTGCTTAAGATTAACCATGTGCTTGGGCCGTCTTCGTTTCGATCGCCTCCAGCCGGCTGGTGACATCCTGAACCGACTCAGCAAGCCGTTCTCCTCTTTTTATTTCTACGCGTTCGGCGATACGCAACGCCTCGGTCGTGTTCTTCTGTTCAATTGCAATTTCCCTGGTTACTTCCGCGAGCGTCATAACAGCCGCTGACTGCTCAGACCTTTGCGCGATCTCCTTTTCCCGGATATCCATCTCGCGCATCTTCACTTCTTTCCACGTCGGCGTAATTCGCAGGACGGTCCACAAGATCAGGAACGTCATGATTATTGTGGGCGCAAAGTTCTTCAGCTCGACAAATCCGGGATCAATAAACCCCAGCAGCACAAGGCCGGCGGCGGCGGGAGAAAATGAGACGAGTAAACTTGAAGACGTCATGGACCCACCTTCCGATCAAGAGAGGTTTCGACGGCGGCCCGCACGTCGGCCAGCGCTAACCCGTTCGCTCTCACTTCCATGATGAGCTTGCCCATCGCGTCGCGTATGCCAATAAAGATCACGCTTAGACAGATGCACGCCATTGCGTTTAGAAACTGGCTCGAGAGCAGCGCGACGCCCAGGACAAAGAGTCCCGCACAGCCGAGGTACGTTTTCCATCCGAGTGCTCTCGATAATTCTTGTTTGAGAGGAGCCTTCATTTCTTCTTACTTCTGAGTCGCGCTATGGATGCCAGGAAGCTGACTGGACCAATTGGCTTGGTGACCAGTTCGTCAAAGCCGGACTCCAGGGCGCGCCGGCGATCGTCATAGGCCGAAAAACCAGTGACCGCAACCATCAAGGTCGTCTTGCACTGCGGCATCTGACGAAGCTTGCGCGCGAGCTCGTAGCCGTTCATGCGTGGCATCCCGATATCTGAAATTATCAAACAAAAAGAGTCGCCCGCCTTGTAGAAGTCCAAAGCTTCAAAAGCCGACGACGCTGTTTCGACGACATAACCACTGCGTCGCAACAGCATCGCCAGCATTTCCAGGGTGTCTTCATGGTCGTCAACTACTAATGCTCGATCTTGAGGAACGTTGCCCTCCATCGCTGGTCTCCATTTAACTCCCTGGGCAAAAGGTCTTCGGTGAGGCCGAACGGGGTGAAGACGTTTTTCAGTATGTACCTTTAGCGCTTCAGCACTATTGCCGGGCCGCGCACTGCTGGCGTTGAACCGAAAAGAGAAGGCCGGACGTGTTGTGGTCCGAATCGCCGTTTACCTGGCGGAGACATCGCCCGGAACGCTCGACTCGTAAGCCAGTCACGCCCCGCGTGTTGCTCTTGGAAAGCAGGCGCAAGCGTTAAAACGATCGGGGCTGATCGCGCAGTACGTTGAGGGTTCAGAATGTTTTCCAGTTTGAAGTCCGTTGCAACGCTGGTCGCCGGCGCGATCGCCGTGAAATCCTGGCTAACGACTGCGGCGTCACTAAGGCCAACCAGATTTGTTTTTGGCTGCGCTTGTGCAATGCAGTTAAGCGCGAAGAGCATGGCAACCATTAAGACGACTGCCCTGCCAAGAATTTTATCGATCAAGTGGATCACCTCCAGTTTTGAGAAGTTTGAAAAACTATTATCGCGGTGGTTGCTGTCCCTGGTAGTCGTAGATGCTGTCCGCGATCAGCTTCAACGAAGCGTCGACACTTTTGATATCACCAGCCGAGTACGAGCCCAGGGCCTTGCCGCCTGTACTGAGCAGCTTGCCAATAACGTCATCGCGGCCGGTGGTGTTCGTGTCCTGCGCCTGCAGCATCTGACCAGCAACTTGCATCTGCGAGCTGGCCAGGAACAGTAAGAATTTTTTATCCATAGTCGGTCGTCTCCTAAATTTGGTGTAAGCGAATGTGAAGGTGGTTGTCGTGACCGGCGTACTCTCTTGAGAGCCCGGCGTTAATGGCCGCCTTGTCGTTGAATAGAATCAGGTCTACGTGGGCCAGCTTTCGAAACAGCCGGATCAATTCCAGAGTCAGATCAGAGTCGTACTCCGCTTCTTTAACGGTGACCTTCAGGTTCTTACCGTCTTTCCTCATTGGTCTCACGTCGACGTCCAGTCCGTGCCGATGCGAACCGTGCGGCGCAAACTTGCCGCCGCCTTTGCGGCTGATATCACCGACCGAAAACGGACGATCCGGATGCTGTGCCGACCAGGCCAGGCCAACCCGCTTAACTGCTTCGATCGTGGCCGGCTGGCCATACTGATCGGCGCCGCTGGTTTCGCGGTTGTAAGTCACGAAGCCCGGTCCTTGCGGCGGCAGTTGCTGATCAATGAGTCGACGTGGCATGAGTTTCTCGAATCGACTGCCGACCGAGGACCGGCGACCGGTTTGGTCCAGCGGTCCTCCGTCGTCGGTCGTGCTTTACTTTTTGTCGTCCAGGATCGCGTCGCGAAGCGTGTCGACGTCACCCTTGTTGAGCGCGTCACCGATCTCTTCCTTGCGATCGCCATCGCGTTCACGCGCCTGGCCGGCTACCTGCTCGCCGACCCCTTCGCGTTCCAACTGTTTGTCGCCCGTCGCCTCGCCGACTGTTTCCTTCACTTCACCTGCGGCCTGGTCCGTGCGACCTGCAACCTGATCCCGATTCAAATCGCCACTGTCGTTGTTTCCCATGTGTCTCTCCTTTTTGGTTTTGAAGTCGCGGGCATTGCCGCGTCGGTTAAATGGTCAAGGGGCAAAACAAAAAGCCCGCCGATCCGGTTAGGATCTGCGGGCTGCGTGAGCCTCTGCCAACTCAATTGTTTCCGGTCCGTGTAGGACGCGCTATTCGTTCACGAGAATAGTCCAGCTTCTATTTAACCGCAACTGGCATTTTAGGAGGGAGCAGCCACAAACATGTACTCGGGTGTCTGAGAGTCCAACTGATGGGTCAAGTCTAAATTCCAGATCGAGTATCCAAAATCCTTTAAGTAGTCGATCGCCGTGATGCGTCCTTCAGAATCCCGAAGTCCTCCCTCGAGAAAAATGTGAGCACGTCGTTGCCGCAGCAGCTTGCGCATGCCGGCGAGCACCGCTTCATCAGCTCCTTCAATGTCCAGCTTCACTACGTCCGGCAGCGGCATATTCATGCGCTCGACGTAGGAGTCGAGATCCGTGCACGGCAACTCCACTCCAGGTTCACCTTCTGCCGAGATGTGGGACGTGTAGAGAGTGAGCGAATCATAGGTAAACCTGCAGCTGCCCACCTTGTCTGATAACAGGACCGGACACGTATGAACATTATGAAGGTTATTCAGGTCGAGATTTTGACGAAGATATGAGAGGGCTCGATCGTAAGGCTCGAAAGCGTAAACTCTTCTTTTGCGATTTGCTGCGAAGACAATGGAGTAAAGACCGATGTTTGCGCCAATGTCATAAATGACGCCATCCGCCGGCGCTAGCTCCGCCAGCTGCTGGGCGATTCGAACTTCGCGTCGACGCGTGGAGGGCCGGCAGATATAAAGATGCTTCTTGAGGCTGGCCTTCATCTTCAGGCCCGGCATGACCGAGAGGGTCACGTCAATATCGGGAATCAATCTGCGCCTGCGAATTGCGCGGTCGGAATACGGCTGCCAATAGGTGTTCTGCATTGTGAGCATCCTTATCCACCAAACCGTACTATGAACGCGTCTAGCTCATCCAGCACGCCAGGTAGGAACACCCACATCGCGATGGTGAAGGCAATGGCGAGGAGTGTGTACTTGATCAAACGTTTGTAACGTCTTCTCATCGGTGATTATATAAACATTATAGAGCGGGACTGAGGTGATGCGTAAGAGCGTCTTGTCGCTTCCACCATTGATACCACTCGCGGCCGGTCGTGCTCAATTCGATTCTCGGTCGTAGGTCGATAGCCAAACTGCGCGGCAGTCGTGCCTTGCTCTTCAACTACCGCGCGATCGGCGTCAACCAGGAGCGCGGTCTTGCGCCGACCGTCACGCAGGTAATGTTCCTAACTGTTGCTGCGTCGCGCGTGCCATCTACTCCTTCCAGCAGCGCCGGCGTGCATCGAAGTTTTCCAGCTCGCGTTTCATCTCCACGAGAACCTGACAATCGCTGTGAGAGGTTAGTTCGCGCAGGCGCGGCACGAGGCTCTGTAGCTGCTCAGTGGTTTTACGGCCGTCATAAACTCGGCACGGCGTTGAACCTTCCACGATGGCGCCTGAAGAGTTCAAGATTGACGCGATCCACTGTCCGTCTTTCTTACTGTAAAGAGACACCTCAGTAGAGCCGCAGACCAAATAGTTTGCTTGATTGTATTGAACGGCCGTGCCGTCAGGAAACCTGACTGTGAGCATTGCTACCTCCTAAAACGTTCGTTCCCAAATCCACCTGGCTGCCGGCGACGACGCCGGCGAAGTAGCCGTTGCGATTGATGCGGCCCTTGCGCTTGCGCGGCTGTGACTCAACTGTTTCGTAATTACTTTCGACATAACGCTTAACCAGGGCGTCGGCGCGCACCAGGGCGGTACAAGCGTTGGTCTGCCGCAACTCTCGGTATCGACGGCCCACTGTGTTCGTGAAGCCGCGATAGAAGTCCGGCAAAAACATCCGGACACTGAGGCGGCGCTGCTTGTAGATAGCCCGCTCGGCTCGCGCCTGGCGTTTCATTGTCGACGCCAGGAATCTAAACATCTCGACCGAGATGGCGCGGTCCTCTTCAGCGCCGACCAGCAGTATGGTATTTGTTCCGGGAAGGCCAATGGCCGCGCAAAAGTGCGCTTCAGCCACGACGCGCATGAGGCGGCTATCTTCGAGTGGGACATAGCCACGTCCGAAGCGCACACTATAATGGCCGGACCTCACCGTTTCTTCGCCAACCGTCGACGTCTCGGGTTCTTCATCGACGCTAACCTGGCTCATCTCGATCTTGTGTTTGATGAGCAGCTCCTGGACGCGCGTCGCAAACGCGGCCGCTTCTTCCGGAGTGCTGCACTGCCGCGCGCTCTGCTCGTGGCGGATCAGCTTTTTGATTTTGTCGATAATGCGTTCGGTGCGCTCGTTGTCGCTCATAGAATTAATCCGTGGTAGTAAGCAAAGGTATTGATTAGCGACGAGTCACCTTCGTCGCTGGTAAGATCAAGCGTCTCAGATCCGCCGCTGCAAAGCGCGGTAATTTGCACGTCGCCGGCGCTCACTACTTTGGGAGTACTGCCAAAGGGATCCTGAAAATTGGGTAGCTTTTTGACAGCCTCCGCAACGTGCGCGTGAACCATGATGTCAGGGAAGATGATGGGCAGCCTCTGCTTCCCGGCCTCTCTTCTCTCGACTTCGATAACGATGTATTTGAAACCCATCTATCGCACTCCTAATTGAGTCAATCGTTCGCGGCTGGCTTTGAAGCGCAGCCTCTCCATTCTCACCAGGTGAGCTGCGGCGCCTACAGTTGGCGCCGTTTCCAACGTGAACTCTTCCGGATGCTCTTCCATCCATACTTCTGCTGCCGGTCGGCGAAGCATGTCGCGCCGGCGATGTGCCGCGATCACGTCCCGGCACATTTGCAGCCCTTCCTGGGTAACTGTGTCGTTGCTCCATCGCTCAACCACTTCGCCGCGCAATCGTTCACGCTCTGCGCGTTCTGCTTCAGCGCGACGACGGCCTTCGATAACGGCATCACTAATTCGAGGGTTCCGCTCCATCCGTTCCAATATCTCCGACCACTCGCTTGTGCCTGCTAACAGCTTCATCGCGCCGTTTTCTTCATTTGCTCGCACATGCGATTCAGTTCGCTTCGGTAAATGTAGACGGGCTGCTGTTCCTCGTAGCCGTAACTCAGCACGATCGCGTACGCGAAGCAGGGGTATTGACTCGGCTCGTCCGGCTGGCTGTCTTGTTCTGCCATCCCTTCCGCCCTGACCCAACGTTTCCAGGCGAGTCTGCTTTTTAAGAGTCTCATGGCAATCACTCTTCAAGCGCGTTCCGAAAGCCGCGCACCTTGCAAGGCGACGCGTGGCTGTCTACTCGGTGACAAGTACAGATCTTCCATTCCATTTCTTGGGTGAAGTGCGGCACTGTGACCCCGTTGCGAATGTCGTTAAGCACGGCTTCCAACTGCACGTTGTTCAAATCCTCGAAGCGAAACTTGCGCGCATGTCTCCAGCAGAGAAAGACGAGGTTGCGAAACGTGTAGTACGGCCGCGCCTGGGCGGCTTCGACGATCTGCTTTTGCAGAAACAGAATCGCTGCGTTGTGATCGGCGACAATCTGCTGCTCCGGAGGCAGTTCTGCTAACGACATCCCTGCCTCCTGCTCCTGCCGCTTGTCTCCTCGCGATACCCCCCCCAACTGAACTTTGTTTCTTCATAAACGCGCTCCTGACTTAACGAAGTACTGCCGCACTTCCCGGCCGTCCACCTCCACCACTTCGCTGCCGATCTGTTTTCTCCATAGCAGTAAGTCCGCGATCGTGGTCCCTACGGTGTCTTCATCCAAACCCGTTTCGTCGATAATGCGGGGCTGGCTAATCCGCTCGTTTTTCTTAATGCAGCCAAACACCATCTGGACGAAGGTTTCAGTTCTTACGGTGGGCCACGGTTGACTGAAGTGAGCAGGCTGCGCTTTGAAGATTCCTTTTTGATAAGGACTGTCCGACTTCGCGCGCGGCGGCTCTTCCGGCTCCCAAAAAGGATCGCGGCTGCGGTTGACGTGCTTTCCCATCACCAACCCTCCATTAAGCCGAGCACGAATCGCACGAACAAATACACGAGGCCCAAATACACGATGCTCCAAAAGCCGGCGCGATAGAAATTCAGCTTGTTCATGGCTCGATCTCTCTGCCGCTCGAGCCGGACAATGGTTGTGGTGAGCCAGGTGATTGACTCGTTAATCTCGGGACTGATCGACGGCTTGTGTTCGGTGAAGCGCGTCTCGATGCTAAAAAGCCTCTTCATTGTCATGCTGTAGATCCTCGTCTTCGTAGCCGTGAGTGGGTGGGGATGGTTTCTGATCGATATTTAACAGGCGTTTAATTGAGGGAATTTCGATAGCGATCATGCGCCGCGACACACGTTGCATTCCGCGTTTGCGGAGAGCGTTGGACGCGGCGATGTTGAGCAGGATCATCGTCAGGCTGTTGGCTTTCGCCGGCGTGAGCATGCGATAGGACTTCACCTTGAAACGCTTCTCGGTAAAGCCCTCAATCGCTTCAAGACCCCAGCCCAGGTGTTTGAACAGTTTCTCGATCGTTGCTACCTGCGCTTCAGTGGCCAGGTGAACGATCTCCGCCGTCTCAGGTCTCAGGTCCCAGGTCTCAGGTTCTTTACTTGGGACTTGAGACTTAAGACTTGAGACTCCCGGAAGGGTGGGCGCCCGCTCCAGCTCGCGCATCGCGTCGAGCACCTTGCCCAACTTCGCAGGTGTAAGATCGCGCGTAGACTTAACCTCGCAATTCAGCACGCGCGACATAAACGCCAGGCGTTGCTCGCGCAGCTCGTCGGCGTCGCCCTTCAGATCGCGCCTCAGCTTTTTCCAGGTGACGTGAATCGCTGCGATGGTGGCCGCGCGAACGTCCTTCTTTGAACGCGCCGGCTTCTCATTTTTGAATGTTGATTGACGTGCTAATTGCATTTGCTTTTACCTCGGCTCAGGAACGCCGCAACAGTGACCACAAGCGCTTAATGTTAGTGCTCGAGTAACTTTCTTGACGGGTACGCGTGCGGCTGGAGCAAGATGTTTATTGTTAGTTTCAACGGTCACCTTAATCGTTTGAACGACCTGCCAGTGATAGCTGTTTTCGGTCCCGCATCTGACGCATCCTCGTTGGCGAAGGTGAAACTTTGCTTTGCCGATTGCGAAGTCAGCCACGGCTTTCATCTCCTGTGTCAGCCTGTCGAAAGCTGCAGATATCGCGGTCGACCTGGAGCACCTCACCGGCGCGCCGGCCTTTGCCGTAGTCTTTTTTCAGTTCGACAAAGATGCGTTCATGATCAGCGGACCACGCTTTGATTTTTCCCTGCATGCAGCGCACGGTTTCAGCGCCGGTCTGCGGCGGCCAAATCAAAACCTCGCGGCCGATGTTTTCAGTTGTCAGCAGTGTTCGCGCGATCATGCCGCCTCCAACGCTTTAGAGATCGGGCCACCACAGTAGACCCACACACACACAGATCGACCGGCCAGCCCGTGCACTCGCCGCCGAAACCGACGCCGCAGCATTCGCCCGGCTCCCATCCCTCAAGTTCCATGCGGCAGCTTTTGCAGTAAGCATCTCCCTGCTTGTAGGGGTACGCCGGCGCCACCAGGCTGGCTACTTTCATCGCGTCCAATGCGGCGGCAACGGCTTTGAGATCGGCGCGCATCTCGTAAGCAAGCCGCGACGCCGTGCGCGGTTGCAGTATCAATTCTTCGATTAGCTGCTGCTGCAATTCGTCGCTCGGTGTTAGGTGCCCCATCCGCCTATGCGTCCTCCAAGCTGAGTTGTCCGGCGAGTGCCGGATAGTTTTGTTTCACCATCTTTGAAAGCGTGTGCAGCTCGTCGAGCGGCTGCGATCGCGCGCGTTCGACGTATGCCTTCATTTCTGCTTCAGACCCGCACCACCAGTAACCAGATGGCTTGTTGCGGCGTGACAGGATCGGAAGGCCGTGGTCCTTCCGGAGCGCGCGCACGATCGCTTTCACTTCGCGTTCGGAAATTTGAAACCCGCGCTCACCTTTGGCTGCCTCGCGCCGGATGCGAGTAATGCCAATCGGCATAGTCGCCCGCGCGTCCAGCAGCAGGTTCGCCACGAACTCCTCTTCAGGGGTCAGCTTGTGGCCCGAGAGAGGGTTAAGCAGTTCCTGCTCAAACAGTCCGAATTTGAGTTCAGCGGACACGTCGGTTTTCAGTTTTCAGTTGTCAGTTTTCAGCTTTCAATCAGTTGCCAAAGGTCCTGAAGCTCGTCGATCCAGCCTTGGATCACATCGTGGTTATCGCCGCGAATGTTGCCAAACGCGATTGCGGCGTGAATGCCGTGGGCTAAATCCCGCGCGCGATCTTCCAACCAGGCCTTGCGAGGTTTTATGCTGGACGTTAGTCCGTGAAAGACATCATGCGTACGGTCCGGAAAGGCCTGGCGCGACTTGATCTCGGTCGACCACGCCTCGCCGGCGCTTTGTGTGGAGAGCCGTGCGTCACGCTCTGCTAGTTGCCGTTCTTCTGCGTCTTTAATTAACGTTTTACTCATCCTTCATCCTTCCTTTAGGCGATCCTCCATCGAGGCACGCGCAGCGGCGCCGGCGGGAATACGGCCGAGCGCGCAATCGCCTGCATCAGCGTTCCGTAAATTGGCTCCAGCGATTTAACTTCCAACGCGTGGCCGCACTTCTCACAATTGAGCTTGCGGTTCCTTTGGCTCACGAAGTGATACTGCTCACCGCAGCTGTTACAGCGCGCGACAGGTGTTTGGTCCATCTTCTCTCCTCTCCGAATTCGCAGAGGCGGCAAGGGCCGCTTTGCTTGCCGCCTCGCGTCAGCGCGCGCCTGACCTCCCCCAAAGTCAAAGGCGCGCACGATCGTTTAGGCGGTTTTTGCTCTCTGCTCGCCTGGATACTGAAGCTCCTGCAGAGCGTTGATAACTTGTGCGCGCTCTGCGGGAGCCATCTGCGCAGTCGTGTCGGTGCCGAACTTCTCTAAGAGAAAATTGAAGTAGCCAGTAACGTCGTTCTTCGTAGGATCGTCCTCAAAGGGCTTGATTAAACCCTTCTCGCGGGCCAGCGTATGTATCTGTCGAAGATCCTTAGAGCGCGCTTCCGCGTCGTTCAGGATCGAGTCTTCGCGAGAACCAAGGTTCAGCTCGAGCGTGCTCGACGTAAGCTTCACGGGGTTGAAGCCGGCCATATCAAGCGCGGAGTTGATCGCGCGTGCGCCAGCCAACCGATGCTCGTCAATCGTGTCCTCATCCTCCCCCTCCATCTTCTCGCCTAAGGTTGCGACGCCGGGACGGGTAAACGTTCGGCCCTTGGAGTCGGTAACGGTCGCGGAGTGGACCAGTTGGCGCAGTGGCTCAATGTAAGTGCTGAAGTGCTCTGCGACGTCGCGCAGTTCGTTGGATTGCCGCGCGATCGTCATTGCGACGCCATAGGGATACCAGGGTTTTAGTGGGTGCTTCTTATCCAGAAAAAGGATGCTGTTTGCGTCCTCCTCTTCCAGTTTGAAAAGCTCCTGAAGTTTCTTGATTACTTCCTGCTGCTGCAGGCTGCGTGGTCGTGGCATGTTGTGTCCTTTCATTTGGGTTAAGCGTGGGGTGCGGTAGATCGAGCACGTAATGCCTCCCGCCGCAGCCGGCACAGCGATTGTCAATAGTCAAAAGCGTCTTGCGCGGCTCATCAGCATCGCCGGCGCAGTCGCCGCAAATAATTTGAGTGTCGGTCACGAGCGGCAGCGCCCATCGTGAAAGTGGATCTTCGAGACGGTTCATTCGTCGTCGCCTTGGATTGCGTCCAGCACGTCGTCAAAGAAGCCGACAGAGTCGAACCCTTCATCCTTGGTGGATCTGTACCCGTCGCTATCAGCGCAGAACTCAACGATCTCAGGGGCCAGTTTGGAGAATTGCTCGTCCGCCCATTCGAGCGTTAGTTCTTCGTCACCGTGGGCGGACTTCCATTCATTAGCGGCGCGTTCGACCATCTGCGCCCACGCTTCTTTCGCGAGCACACGCGCGCGCTTCCGCAGCTGAGCGACCCCATCTTGTTTAGGCTCAAGCTGCTCTTCCAGGGCAGCTACTTCATCGGCGAGGGGCCGCAGCTTTTTCACGATGAATTTCAAGCTTGCGAGCGCCACCGCGCCTGGGGTCGACTGTTGTTTTCTTCGTCCTCCCATGATTCCTGCTCCTGCCTCCTGCCGACTGCCTTACTGGTTTTTTAATTGCTCGCGCAGTTCGCTAAAGTGCTCGCTGACTTCGCCGTATGTCTCAATGTGATCAAACTCCAGACGAAGCTTGCGAAAGAGGTCTTTGTGGTTCTGCTTTGGAATGTCCCTTGCGGGGGGGGTATCGCGGGAAGCACGTTTCGCCTTCGTCGCGCGCTTCGAATATCTGCGCTTACTAGTCGGGCGATCAGTGGTTCCGTCGCCACTGCCGCCGTTGCGCGCAGCGCGCACTTCGTCCCTCGCTTCCTGATAAATCTTCTTCAGCTCCGGATGTCGGTCCAGTTGCTGGTAGAACGTCGGGTCAGACATTCCGAGGCCGGCGACGATTTCCTTCACGCCGTTGCTAGGGTTGCGGGCCAGCTCTCGCAGCCGGTCCTTATCTATCGCGATCTCAGTTCCCATTTCAGTAGTCCTTTCGTTAGTGGTTGGTTTCGTTTATCCAGGCCATCGCTGTTTAACCAGTCATAATGCGAGCGCCCGCGGTCGCAACGATCGCCTCCATCGTGATCGTCCCGGCCTGCAGCTTTGCTTCGTTCTTTTTCTTCAGGTGGTTAATTCGCGGGAAGATCATGTCGACGTGGCGGTGGATACCGCCTGTAGCCTTCATGATCTGACTAACCATTTCGTCGGTCGCGGCGTCACCTAGCGCCCGCTTCACGATGGCCTTAACTTCACCATCGAGCAGCGTGGGCAGCGCGATATGCCATGCGACCCTCGAAGACAATTGCGCGCGTACGTCTTGCGTGAGATCCGACTTCATGAACAGGTTGAATAGGTCAACCGTGCCGGTCAGCATCACGGGAATACGCGCGCGTTCCCATATGTGGCAGATCGTGCCGAGGCCTCGTTCGTTTAGATAGTTCGCCTGGTCGACAATTAATGGACGCGGGTATTTTTTCAGCTTATCGGCGATTAGATCTTCGAGACGAGGAATCGATCCTTTATCGGAAACCTCAGCCTCAAGCGCCAGGCGTTGAGCCAGGTAGCGAACGTTGATATTTCGCGAGCACAGGATCACGATCGGCCGCGTGAGCGAACGCTTAACGCACAACTCCAGCACCGAACGGCTCTTGCCAATTCCGGGCGGGCCATAAGGGACGACTATTACGTTTTCAGTCATCGCGACGGCCCAAGCGTCCACCATCGTCTGGTAACAGCGCGTCTGAAGAAACGTGTTTGCATAACCTTCGCGAACTGTTCCTTCTACGCGTTCACGATACGCGCGGATCTGTCTCTCGATTTTCGACGTCTCAGGCTTGACGCCGGACCCTCCCAGGTCCTTTGACAGGAAGTAGGTCCCTTCTAGGAACTGATCTAGAGCCGTTCGTGAGACGCCGATGTGATCGCCTCTCGCAAGAGCGGCGGTGGTTAGGTGAGGGTTTTCTTTGATAAAGTTTTCCAGCCATTTGCGCAGGCCTTCGTCCCCTGGCGGCGGGCCTGCTGTTTGAAGTTTGCGCTGCGCGTGACCGTTAGTTCTGCTCATTACAATTTGTCTCCTCATTTTGAAGTTGTCTTAGAGAGACGGCTGGGGGTATAAGTGCAAATGTCCTTTCAATTGGCCCAGCCGGCCGTTAAATGAGGCTAAATCGTTTCAGCGACGATTTAGCCTCTTTGCTTTATTGCGATCGATCAGCTTGTCGTCGATTTCGTCCAGCAGGTCCCGGATCATCATCAACGCCTGGTCGTCACGCATCACTGCGGCGTCGCCTTCAACCGCGTAGGTTTTGCCAACGATGGCCGCAACTCGGTCCGGCAGTTTTGCCAGCTTCGTCGCGTACTCTTCCGCACGAACCATACAGTCGCCCCCGTTTCTTTTGTGATAGCGCTTGCGCGCGAGTGCTAAACAAAAACTTGCCAACCAGTCCCACTGCCCATGCTGTCTCTTCGCTCTCGAGAACGAACCGCAGACTGGACACAGTGGTTGAGAAAACCGGCTGCGGTAACGCGTGCGCGGCCGCTTCGCCCCGTGGTATCGCGGCTGGACGGTCAGACCGGTGCTTCTCTTAACAGCCACTTTCAACTTCAACGCCCTCCCTGCAGCCGGCCATCGCCGACGTCTTTCATCCAATCCCATTCGTGCAGACGTCCGGACGGTCCGGGTTCCGCACCGATGCGGACCACGTTGAACGCACTAAGAATGAGCGGCTTAGGAAACGAATGGGACGACCCGATAAACGTGACTCGCGAGCGCAGCGCGTAGACCGTGCAGTAGGGAAAGATCTTCCAGAACCACTTCGAATCGATCGAGGCCTGGGTCAGCATTACGAAGCGGGCGCCCTTCACCGACTCCTCAATACACTTGTCAGTCCACGGAGTGACCGGATCGAACGGCGGGTTTAGATAGCCGAGCTTGCCCGCGAGCATTGCGGTCCAGTCCTGTTTTAAGGAGTCCTGGCGAGGCGTGATGTATCGGCCGGCTTTGGTGTTTGACTTCGTCGCGGCCAGATCGATCTCGATACTGTCGAAGCGGTTTTCAATGGCTGAAATTAAGTTCCAGGGCGTCGGGTGGTCCTGCTTGCTGCGATGCCGATTGATTCCGAGGATTTTTGGTTTGGCGCCGACGAAGCGAATGAAGCTGTTAATGACGCTGAGATCCTTACGTGCAAACTCTCCACGCGCCTGGCGTACAAACTTGCGCGATAAATCAACCCACTGTTCCGGGGTTAGTTCGCCGTTACCGTTTTGAGTGTTAGCGGTCATTTATCCCCTACGAACATCGTCATTGACTGCGCCGACTTTCCACTTTTCTAGCCACAAAGCCGCTTCCTCAAGCTTCGTTGTGGCTATTGAGATTTCTCGAGATGAGCAGACTTTTTTGATAGCGACCAACGCGTCATGAATTTTCCTTTCCGTGTCCACGGCCGCGTCGAGTTGTTCCTGATTCAACATTTCTTCTGTACCTTCTCCACGTCGTCAGCGACGAAGTTGATAAAGCCATTCACGGCCCGGCGCTCTTCGCTGCTGAATGCAGCCGCGACGCTCGGTCTCGCCAGAAGCCTTCGACACAGTTCAACCCATTGGTCTTTCTTGATCGGCTCCTGGCGTCTGCCTTCTGCTTTCTGCTTTCTGTCTTCCAAGGGCGGGTCTCCTTTGCGCTGCGCCGAGCGTCTCCCAGGAGCAGGTCACTCAGCGCGAAAAATCATTGACCTCGTTTTCCAGTTCATTGCACGCGCGATCGACCTCTTCTCGGATGGTCCGCTTCACCTGGTTGCGATCCATCCCGCGCCCGTAAAGCTCGAGCGCGACGTCATCGATCGTTTTTGAAATCTCTTCGTCGGTCATTTCAGTTCAAACTCGCGCGCCGAAACGGCGCTGGTGCAGTTCCCCACATGCGTCGGCCGCAGCAACGTGGAAATCGATGCCAGGCTTCGACGTAGAAGTACCGAGTCGCTTGAAGCTTTCCGCAGTTGAAGCACCGCAGCAGCGCAAGGCCGAGATCGACCACGTCGCGCTTCGAAATCCGCCCCTCTTGTGGGGGGGGGTATTACTCATCACTCGATGTCTTCTCCAGTTCATCAATCACTTTGTCCACCGCGAGACTTTCAGCGGCTTCGTAGCCTCGGGCGAGCACGTAAGGTTTGCGGCGTGGCGTTCCAAACGAATCCGTCTCACGCAGGTCGTTGCCAAACATGTCAACGTGTGGGAGCCTTCGCTCCTCACCGATGTCTGTCGATTGCCTTTTGTTACTCATCGAAATCAAACTCCGTGACGCGCCCGCGCGCGTCGCTGTCGTCACTGAAAATCCCTTCATCGGCCGCGATGCTCGACACTTCGTCGGCTGTTACCGTGCGCGACTTCACCGATCGCAGTTTCGGTCGGTCAAAACGTGTTACCCGCGTAACGCGAGCTGGAGAATAGGGCGGGCTGCCATCATTGACCGCGATAGCTTCGGCCTCTTCCTCCGGCTCGATCAGCGCAGCAACTCGATCCTCCACTGACTCGCCGCGTATCTGAGACTGCGTAATAAAATTGAATTCCTTTCGAACGCGGTTGTCGCTCGCCTTCATTGCCTTAACCATTCCGAGTGTTTCTTTATTGGGATTGAGTATGGCGCTGGGAGTAACGAGCTGCGCCTGGACTATTACTGAGGGCCGATCAGATCTTCCCGGAGTCGCGATCCACACCTGGCTGTAATCCGTGTCGGTGTAGCGGACTTCAACCTCGTCGCCTTTGTAGTAAGAAAGTTCGTCGTGCCAGAACCACCAATGACGCTGAAACATCCAGACGCCGTTCTTAGAAACCTTCTTCTTGTCAGGCTTCATCAGGAAGAACGCCAACGCGTCTTCTCTAATTTCGTGGTGTACCGTGTAAAGTCTGCGGTACTCATCGAGTGGGACTACCTTGGCGCCGCCCAACGCGATGCGCTCGTGAGCAATTGAGTTGTATTCGTGAATCCAGCCAGCCAGCGCCTCTCGATAATCATCGAGAGTCATAAAAGGAGAATCGTCGAGCAGCAGCGTGTTACCACCTTTTGCGCGTTTCAACAGCCGCTTGTGACGGGCGTAGGCGTCGTACCAGCGATCCGGCTTACTCTTCGCGTCGCGGCCGCAGTACTCGGTTTCAAACGTATCCTGTTCCCAGGCGCTAATGTCACGGTGCACTCGCTCGACCGGCTTCTCTCGCGCGTTGTAAGGGCTCGAAAGTATTTGCTTGATACCCATGTCGTCGATTAGGCCAACGCGCCTCTGCTCGCAAAGAACCTGAAGCCCTCCCTCAATCGCCATCGCGCGTTTGAAGGTGATCTCCTGACCGGTGATGCTGTGAGATTTATAGTCCTTGCCGTGGTCGGTATATATATAGGAGTAGAAATCCTCTTCCGGGCGCGCCGGCGGTTGGGCACCAAAAGTCCTTACTCCGTTGGCGTAGGCCAGACCGGCAGTCCTCGACGACGGGGTTAGATCCAGATGCCAGCCCCAAATCAAACCTGTGCGTAAACAGAACCATAGCGTCAGCCAGGGCCGTACCAGCGAGCCGTCAGGCAGCCGAACGGTAACGTCGCGCTGGCTGTGATCACCGCAGAGGACCTGCAACGCTTCCAGGTCGCGGTTGTCGCGCGGGACGTAAGGCGCGCATTGATCGGTGTAGGCCTTCTTTCCTCTCTCGAGTGTCAGTCGGACGATCTTCGGCAGGTTGTTCCAGTAGCGGTAGACGTAGGTGCGGCTCGGAATGTTTTTCCAGCCGCGCTTTGCTTTCTGCTTGACCAGGGCGTTGAAGAGACTGCGCGGGGTGGCGAAGTTCTTGTAAGTCGAGTTCACCCACTCGATCGCTTCCGCGTCGATCACGGCCCTACGACGATCTTGTTTCTTTCGGGAATCGGTACAGTCACCCGAAGGAGATCGAAGAAAGGTAAGCAGGCCGTGGCTATATAATCTTCGCGACCAGCGATCGAGTGTGTACGGTGACGGGGCTTTGCGCCCCTTGGCGGGATCGGTACCTTTGCGAACTGCGTGCTGTTTGCTCTTGTAGTACTCGATGATCTTCTGATCGGTGCAGATAGCTTCAGCGCAGAGTGCGAGTACTTCCGGAACGAATTCATAACCGGAAGACGCAGAGCTATCAAAAGGTGCGTCCTCCGGGGCGTGGTCCTCTGCCAATTGAGGTACGGCGGGCGAACCGCCGACGGGACTCGAACCCGTAGCCGCCACAGCTTGAGAAACCCTACGTCGTTTGACTTCGATCGCGTTATAGCGTTTGACGATCTCTGCCAGCCGGCGGGCTTCGTTCAGCATCGCCTCGCGTACGTCGGCGGGATAGGACATCAGCGTCTGCGTCAGCCGGCTCTCGATGTCGTCAGATTTAGCCGTAGAGCTAAATTTAGTGTCAGAGCTAACAGGCCCTAACTCTTCAGCGTCGATAATGGTTCGGCGGCTTTCCGCGTAACGCCGTTGCAGATCGGCGGGCAGGCTGGACAGCAGGATTTCGCGGATCGGCTTGCCGTTTCGAGAGCGGCGCCCCGAGTCGCGTGTTACCCAATTCCCGGTTTTCCCGGTTTTAGCAGAGGCGATTGCCATCTCGATTCGTCGCCTTGATCGGCCCAGCTTTTCGACTTCGTTAATCGTTAACCACATGAATGAAGAGTTTGAAAATGATCGCTTGGATTTGAAACTTCTTCTAAAAACTGAGCGCGGCGAAGGATCGCTTGGATTTCTGCGTCCTACGCCGCGCGATGCCTGCTTAAGTCCTACCCCCCCCGTGGGTTGCAAGATGATCGCTTGAGTTATTACCGGATCGCTTGGAATGATCGCCTGGATGATCGCTTGGATTCAGTCGCAATTGCGTCCGGTGGTCGCAGTCAGCGCCCGCGACTTCAACAAGCCGGTAAATGTCCGCGATCGTTTGCTCGGCCATCTCGCGCAGCGTGCGCAGCTCGTGCGGCTGAAAACCATCCGAGTCGTGGGCGTCAAGAAACTGTTCGAACAGGGCGAGGTCTTTCTTCATCGTCCTGGTCACCATGCGCGGCACGTCAGCACCTTCCGGGACAACCACGGCCACGTCGCTGCATTCAGCAACCAGCGCGTTAACCAGTGCAGTTGAGCCGAATCGCCGGCAAAGAGTAGGGATCGCGCTGGAAGGAACAGGCCACTTACCGCAACGCCAGTTGTAAATCTCGCGCGGCCGGCGATTCACGAGCTGAGCGATCTCGCCTACCAGTTCTTCCATTGTTTTGTCTTCTTGTTCGTAGATTCGTTTGAACTCGCTATCGAGGATGCGAGCAAAGGTGGTGGGAGGAAATTGCATTTTTGAGGACTCCTTTGCAGTTGTTTGAATAGACATTGGCTGATAAAACTACGCAGCCTTTCGGACCTTCTTTTTGCGCCCGAAAAGCTGCTCAACTGTTGTTTCGAATTTGGAGGCGAGGAACTCCTGGAATTCCGGATACTCGCGCTGGCCGTTAATGCACATGGACATCTGTTCACGCGAGCAGGTTTTTCCTGGGTTTTTCCGCTCGTATTCGCGCGCCAGGTCAGCGATCGACCCGATGTTGTGGTCGATCATCAATTTCTTGATCTTTTGTCGTGGGGTATCCATAATGCGCCGGCCAACGTTACGGTCGTAACGGATGCGGGATAGTAGCCGTTTTGACAAAGTCGGTCAACACCAAATTAACAGAATGGCAAATCGCGCCAGGGTTTGAGGATAGGGTGAAAGAAGCCTTTCAGGGCGCGACTGTAACGGATATTGCGGCAAAAATCGGCGAGAACTACCACACGGTTCGAAATTGGCTCAAACTTAAACGCGATGCTCCTCCTCAGTTCTTCGTTGCAGTTGCCAAACTGACTAACTACTCGCCGTATTGGCTCCTAACAAACGAAGGGCAGAAGCTCCTACCTCCAGCCTTTAGTCTTTCTAAAAAGCGTGTACAGCCGCCAACTGAACTGCCGGCACCGATACGAGCAGCAATCAGACGTGAGATAGTCTCCGTGCTGAACAGCTTTTCGCTGTCGGATCAGGACCGCGAACTCGCTGAATCGTTAATTAAAGATTCCAAGTTAGGGGAGGAAGAGAAGTGAGGAGAAGTGTTTTTATCCTGGTATTTGCAGTCCTGGTCACCTCAACCGGGTGCAGTCGGCCACCATCACCGAACACTGCTCCAGTCAATACCAGCAGCGCTCCGATTATTAGATCCGTTCCTAAAGGTACGCCGAACCTCAAGCACGGAGAGAATTTGACTTATGAGGAACTCACGGAGATCAGTAACCGGGTAGAAGCTGAAACACAGCGGCGTAGGTTATCTCAACGCGATGGCCTTATCCTGCTTCAGAAAGAAACGGAAAAGGCGGCTATAGCAAAAGCTAAGCGCATCGGTGCGGTAGAGTGGCCAAGCCCGTTTAGCAAATGATCTGAAAATGGCTACCCAACATCCGTTCAATTTAGCAAATGATCTGACAAATTCCAGCGGGCTTTTTTCTTCCCGTAACTCACGCTCCCACTGACACTTGCCTCCTCTGAAGGTCACCATGTCCCACGATACCCCGTTTAGCAACTGATCTGCCCGGATACAGCACCCTTCAAGAGTCCCGAGAGCTCGGTGTTATTTCCTGTAATTGGTGTAATTGGTGGATCGTTTTTAGGCCGAATAAGGACGCTCCACCAAACACGCGAAACCACGAAATAACACGAAGCGTCCGGGAGTTCCTCGCTCAATTTTTGGCATCTCGGTTGAATAGCGTGCGGAAGGGGCTGCCTTGACAGTTTTGCGTTTTGCCGCGTAGGGTGCTCGCTCCGCCGACCCATTTTTGATCTTTGATTGCATTCCAGGTCGGCGAAGTGAGTGATTGGAGGCGAATCTGTTCTGGTGAACGGCGCGGTCTTCAAAACCGTCAGTGAGACTGTGAGAACAGGCTCAGGTAGGTTCGATTCCTACACGCCTCCGCCATGCCGATTGCGGAGTGCGGATTGCGGAGTGCGGATTGGCCATGCCGATTGCGGATTGCGGAGTGCAGATTGCGGAGTTACCCATGAATTCGGATCAACTTAAACAGCGGACGCGAGCTTTCGCGCTTCGAATAATTCGTTTGGCCGAAAGCCTGCCCGACACGGCGACGGCGAGAGTAATAAGGAATCAGATGTTGCGTTGTGGGTCGTCGGTTGGTGCGAACTACCGTGCTGCGTGCCGAGCTAAATCGAAACCGGATTTTATTTCGAAGATGGGCATCGTTGAGGAAGAAGCTGATGAAACGATGTATTGGATGGAGTTGTTGATCGATGCTGACATTGTGAAGCGGTCGAGGATAAGCGATTTACTAAGCGAAGCGGATGAAATTCTCTCGATTGTTGTTACCTCAATAAAGACAGCACGACGTGGTAACAAACCAATCCGCAATCCGCATTCTGAAATCTGAAATCCTATGAGGGAGTGGGTTGCATTAAACATGACGCCGGGGATTGGGCCGCGGGCAGCTGCGAAGTTGCTCGAGCGGTTTGGCTCGGCCGAGGCTGTTTACACCGCAACTCGTGCTGAACTTGAAAAGGTTCGGTTGTTGCCCGAGGCCGTCGACAGCATTATCGCCCGTGACCGACATGAGCTCGCCGAAGTTGAAGTGGTAAAGGTGCGGGATCTGGGCGGCGAGATACTGATCCTTGACGACGGTGTCTATCCTTCGGCGCTTCGTGAAATCTTCGATCCGCCTGTCGCGCTTTATGTGAAGGGCGCGTGGTCTGAATGTCTCGACCAGCCGTGCCTTGCCATCGTAGGTTCGCGGAGATGTTCCACGTACGGGCAGAACGCAGCGACGATGCTGGCGCGTGATCTGGCGCAACGTGGCGTAACAGTGGTTTCGGGGTTTGCGCGCGGGATCGATGCCGCTGCGCATCGCGGGGCGATTGAAGCCGGTGGACGGACGATCGCAGTGTTAGGCACCGGCCTGGACCAGGTTTATCCACGCGATCACAAAAAGCTCGCGGAAGAGATACTGGCGGCAGGTGGGGCCATGGTTACCCAGTTTCCTCTGCACACGCCTCCTGTGTCGGAAAACTTTCCGTATCGGAACCGCATCATTAGCGGTTTGAGTCTGGGCGTGGTAGTGGTTGAGGCTTCCGAAAATTCCGGTTCTTTGATTACGGCGCGGTTGGCAATCGAACAGAACAGGGAAGTATTTGCTGTTCCGGGGAACATTACCTCCCGGAATTCATTTGGAACGAATTATTTGATAAAGGGCGCCGGAGCTAAGCTGGTACAGCAATGGCAGGACATCGCAGCGGAGTTGCCGCCGCAGATAGCTGCACGGTTGTTGCCGCCGCCATTGACGCAGAAGAAAGAGAAGTCACTCTCCGATCAGCTGGCGATGGTCCCCGGTGGCTTGTCACCATCTGAGCAGTCCGTGTTCAAGGTGCTCAAGCCGGATAACCCAGCACATATTGACGCGCTGGTTAATGAAACGAGTATTTCGATCACTGATCTAACTGCAGCATTGTTAGCTTTAGAGATGCGAGACCTGGTGAGAGCCCTACCCGGGCGATGTTTTGTGAGGAAGATGTAGAGGAACTGATTGGTGTTTTCGTGTGATTCGTGGTTCGTTTTTTTTGCTACCTGAAAATCATCCACGAAATACACAAAACACACGAAATAACACGAAGAGTATCTACCAATTTTAAGATGGCCAAAAACTTAGTCATAGTTGAATCGCCGGCAAAGGCGAAGACGATAAATAAATACCTGGGAAAGGACTATCTGGTTAAGGCCTCGATAGGCCACATCAAAGATCTGCCTTCAAAAGGACTAGGCGTTGATATTGAAGACGATTTCAAACCCACCTACGAAGTTATTCCCGATACCCGCAAGCGCAACAATAAGAAGATAGTTGCAGAGCTAAAGAAGGCCGCCAAAGAGGCCGACACCATCTATTTCGCGGCTGACCCTGATCGAGAAGGTGAAGCGATTTGCCAGCATTTGGCGGAAGAGATTGTCCCGAAGCGGCCGGTCAAGCCGACGTTCCGCGTGATGTTTAATGAAATCACTAAGCGGGCCGTTAACGAGGCTTTTGATCATCCCAAGCAGATCGATCAAAACCTGGTTGACTCACAACAGGCGCGCCGCGTTCTTGATCGTTTGGTCGGGTACAAGGTTTCGCCGCTACTGTGTCGCACTGTCGGCGGCAAACTGAGCGCGGGCCGGGTGCAGTCCGTAGCGTTGCGGATGGTCGTCGAACGCGAGCGTGAGATTGAAAAATTTATAAAGACCGAATATTGGACCATTGGCGCAAATTTGTCGGCCAAGTTGCCACCTGCATTCGATGCCCGGCTGTTCAAGATCGGGGAACAGACGGTCAAAACATCTGGTTTTGAACTCGACCCGACGGCTGCTACGCCAACCCTCCTGCTGAAGAAGAATGAAATTGCTATTCAGAGTGATGCTCAGGCTGAGGACATCGTAGAAGAGATACGCCAGCAGACTTTCGTTGTCAGTGAAGTTACCCGGAAAGAGCGCAAACGTAATCCGGTACCGCCCTTCATTACTTCCAAGTTGCAGCAGGAAGCCGCGCGCAAACTCGGTTTCGCCGTAAGACGAACGATGATGGTGGCGCAGAAACTTTACGAGGGCATTGAACTCGGCGCAGAAGGCTCGGTCGGTTTGATCACTTACATGCGAACCGACTCCACGCGAGTTTCAGATGCAGCCCTGGGCGAGACAAGGGATTTCATCAGTAAACAGTATGGTGCTCCCTACTTGCCGGAGAAGGCCATTCATTATCGGTCCAAGAAGGATGCACAGGATGCCCACGAAGCAATTCGTCCAACCGACATTGCGCGGACTCCCGACTCGCTCGCCCAATATTTGAACAACGACGAGTTGCGGCTCTATCGCTTGATCTGGCAGCGCATGGTCGCATCTCAGATGACACCTGCGATTTTTGATCAAACCACTATTGATATTGCTGCCGGACGTTTCATATTCCGCGCCACCGGTTCGGTGCAAAAGTTTGATGGCTTCCTGAAGGTTTACCAGGAGGGCCGGGACGAAAAGACCGAAGAAGATGAAGAGGCCGAGCGCACGCTGCCTCCGGTGGAGAAGGGTGAGCAGCTGGGCGTTAACAAGATCTCGCCCGAACAGCATTTCACTGATCCGCCTCCGCGCTTTACTGAAGCTACCCTGGTGAAAGCGCTGGAAGAAAAGGGAATCGGCCGTCCATCAACTTATGCCGCAATCATGACGACCATTCTGGCGCGTGAGTATGTGGAAAAACTCGAGGGACGTTTTCATCCCACGGAGTTAGGAAAGACTGTTAACGATTTATTAATGGAAGGCGGCTTCGAAGATCTCTTCAACGAAACCTACACGGCTCGGATGGAAGAGGAACTCGACGAAATCGAAGAAGGAAAACTGAAGTGGACTGATGCGCTGCACGAGTTCTACGGGAAGTTTGCCGACGATCTGGACAAGTTCAAGCACCATGTTGCGGAGATTAAGGAAAAGGACACGCCTACCGATGAAGTCTGTCTGAAGTGTGAAACACCGGGCATGGTCCAGAAGTGGGGACGCTTTGGAAAGTATCTTAAGTGTCTGAATTGTGGGGCAACTCGCGATGCCGAAGTCAAAGCCGGATCAAATGGTGGCCTCGCTGCCGACGGGACTACGGAGGAAGCCGCAGAACCAGAGGCTTGTGAGTTGTGTGGCAAACCGATGCAACTAAAACGGGGACGGTTTGGACCGTTTCTCGGCTGCACGGGTTATCCGGAGTGTCGCAACATTCGGAAGATCGCGAAGAGTGGTGTGGCTGCTCCCGCGCCCGTGGTTTTGGATGAGAAGTGTCCGGTTGACGGCGCCCAACTCGTCAGACGTCATGGCAGGTTCGGAGAGTTCGTCGCGTGTTCCAATTATCCGAAGTGCAAATACATCAAGCAGGAATCAACTGGCGTATCGTGCACGCGACCCGACTGCCAGGGTGAACTGGTGGTTAAGAAGTCAAAGCGTGGAAAAGTTTTCTACGGATGCTCGGCGTATCCGGATTGCGACCGCGTTTACTGGGACAAGCCGGTCGTGGAAACGTGCCCGGAGTGCAATTCTCCATTCATGCTGGAAAAGACCACTAAGAAGGACGGCACGGTTCGATACTGCCCTAGTCCCGAATGTCCATCACGCGCTGAAGAGGCATCTGTTGGAGCCTCCAAAGGTACCGCCAAACGGGCCTCCAAACCGGCTGCAAAAAAACGAACCGCGAAATAAGTATTCAGGACACAGTGTTTCCAAACACAAAAAGAGGAGGAGGCTGTTGGGGGCCTCCTCCTTTTGGTTAATCCCAGACTTTAGAGAATCATTATTTAGCTATGACTACGTCCAGCCAATACCGTCTGAGTTGGTCGCGATTGGAACTTCGATACGCATCGTAGTCACGTGAAATATCTTTGTTTGGCCGGACAAATAGAACGTACGCTTCGAGCAAACCAGCGTCTCTAAGTTTTATAAGGTTTGCCAGTGAGGGATCCAGGTTTGTTACCCGTTTCTCTTTGAGTTGGACCGCGGCTGACTCGGCAACCATTCTCAGGGCTTCTACTTCTTCCGCCAGGCTGTGCCGGTAAATGGTTTCTCTCGGATAAGCCTTAGCAAACTTTTCACTGTTCCCGGTTTTTGATGACGACCAGGTAGCGCGGGTGAGCCCGTACATTAACCAGGCAGCCGTCGCATCTTTGTCTCCCGCGGCCAACGCCTTATCGTCAAGAGTGATAGTTACTGAACCGGCTTTGGGCGACGAAATAGCCGTGGGAACGACGATTTTAGGATGGCCCATCGAAACCTGATGCCGTTCAGCCCATTGCATTAGCCCCATGTATGGCCTTCGGTTGAAAGGCTCTGCGACTATCGCTTCGACAAACTTGTCGCGCGCCTCAACAGTTCTTCCCTGCACATCCAAAGCATCACCCCAATACCGGTAAGCCGTCTCTCGATTTGGATCGATCGCAATAGCTTTGGCAAACCATATTGCCGCTTGTTCGAAATGCTCCCTGCGAAACTGCGGGTCCTTCGAAACATAAGCCTTCTTGTATTCAGAATCCCCAGCGAAGAGCGCGGCTGCATAGAGCTTTGGATCTAATTCCAGGGCCTTCTTATAAAAACCAAGCGCGGCATCAAGGTCACCTCGCACAAAAGCAGCCTCGCCTTCGCGTATGGCTGCGTCTGCTGCATTTAGTCGTGAGAAGGGAATAACCACCTCCTCTTGCGATAACGCATCGAGCGTGATCTGAGTCAAATTACTGTCGTCGCCAAGCGATTGCGATTTCAACAGTACCTCGCGTGCGCGTTCACGCATCTTCTTGCGCCCATCCGCGTCCTTCACCGTGTCTGAGACTGCGTAAAGCGAAAACCCAAGGCGCGAGAGAATGAAGGGGTTGTCAGGTCGCTCGGCGTTTGCCTGTTCAAGTAAGGGCACGGCTGCAACGAAGTTCTGCGCGTCATATTGTTTTATCGCCCGTTCGACTGAGGCGGGTTTTTGATCCTGCGCGAACGTACTGTTGGAACTGCAAACGATGAGAATCAGGGCTGGAAGCCAAACATAGGCGAGGAGCTTTTTCATTTGAGAGTGATAGATGTACATTGAGATTCCTCTGGGCTTTGAGATGCGACGTCAGGTCGAGGAGGGCTCAGTCTAAATTTGGCTTCGGTGCATGTCAACGCGCAAAAAAAAGCGAGCCAGATGGCTCGCTTTTTCCAGTGCGGACTTCCGCTTCTTTTATAACCTGGAAGGCTCCACGGATCCTGGGGAAACGCTGCGAGCATCATGCTGAGAGGCCATTGATGCGGGCTTTTCTGATAAGTCCAACCCGACCAATTCCTTGACCTTGTTTAATAGGAACGGCAGCACAACGGTGTGTGCAGTCGTCGAGAGTTCGTCAATCACTCGGTCACCCAGAGACGCTGCTTCTTTGCTCAGCCGGTCGTATGCAGAAGTTTCCTTGAACCGGGTCAGAAGCCCCGGGCCTTCTTCTTCCTGTCCATTCGTTCGCGATGGAATCTCTTGAGACGAACTGGGGTAAAGCGATTGTCCAGCCAGTGGCCGGGCGTAGGAATTCGCAAGATGGGCCGTATCCGTGTCTGAGTAGCCTGAATAATCTGGTTCGTCACTGGTAACAGCCGCGGCGATTCCGTATCCCACAAAGAACCCTACTCCAGCCGCGCCCAGGCTCCATGCCACCGGACGTTTCTTGAAATGTTCGCGCCAGTCGAGCGCGTCTTTGACGTTTTCGACCTGCTGCGCAACGTTGTCCTTAATCTCGCTTACAGTGTTGGTGATTGAATCTCGCGCTTGATCCATACGACGTTGGAGCGCTTCCTTTGAGACGTCGTCGTCATCTCCCAGGTCGCGTGCGCGAGCCAATCCTAAATTTCGTTCTTCAGCCATTGCTTGTCCTTTCTAAGCTCTTCAACGGTCCTGTCCGGAACGAGATGCTGTTTGGCTAAACGATTCTTCATCGCGGTCACAATGATCGCGCCGACGATGAGGTACAGGAGACCGGTAGTCAGGAACCCGATCGCATACTGCGCCGGCTGACTCAGGTTCGTCCCCGCGAACAGCGTTGAAATGCCAAATGCGATAGCAACATTGAGCAATGCAAAACCAATGGCGGCGATTATTCCGCCGGCGGCTATCAAAGCGCCGCTTTTCGCAACTGCACTCACCTCTTCCTTGATCTCAACCTTAAGCAGGCTGATCTTGGTGTCGAAGAGCTGCATCACATCGTCGCCCAAGCGGCCCACAAGGGCCGGCAGGCTTTCGTTGTTGTCAGTCTTTGGTGTTAACGCACGTGATGTCTCACGAGCTGGAGTAGCCATCGCGTACCTCCTCTCCCAACATTAAACGGACGACGGATTAATTCCGTCGACCGCGAAGGATCAGTCCAACCAGTAGTCCGGCAGCTGCCGAAATCAGAATCGCCTGACCTGGATTCTTGCGGGCATAGTCTTTGGCGTTCTCCGCAATCTCAGCGAGGTCCGCGTTCTGCAGGTCCTTAACCTTGTCGCCCACTACGGTCATCTTGTCGCTCACGTAATCTTTGGCTTGCGTGGCGGCTTCCGTGATTTTTTCACCGTACTCGCGCGCAGTCTTCGCTAGACCTGGGGCCGCGCCTGTGCCGGTTGCTCCGGTGGATGATGTTGAACCGAGACCTGTGGACCCAAGTCCCGTCGATGAACGGTCGTTAGTGCCTGTGTTTCCGGTTGAAGTCGAGCCGGGGAAATCTGTTGATGATGAACTCATGCTATGTCTCTCCTTTGAATTACTGAACGTGCTCTTTGCTTAATTAGAACTACACACGGTGTATCACTAGAAGTTCAGCAAACAATGTGCCCAGCCTGAGACACGCAAACTCCCGCAAACACTGCAGTTTTTGGGGATTAACGAACCGCCTTTGTTGCGAAAGGGTACAAGTGCGGAATAGTCAGAGTCGGATCAATACAACGAATTAGTTCGATGAAGTTCCTGTCGTCGTGACCCTGAGAAGGCGCAACCTAAAAAAAAAGAAGGCGACTTCCGGAAAGGCAGTCTCCGACTAGTCGGAATTCCACACTGTGGCGGCCGCAGACGGGCGCGAAATCGGCTTGACAGTGCGCGGCCGCTTTGGTAAGTAAGTACTTACTTTGAACCTGACCGGGAATTGAGAAAAGCCATTACAACTGAAACACCCATAATTAACGCGGCTCGTATGTCCGCTGAGGACCGGAAGATTCAAATCCTTCGTGTCGCGGTCAGCCTCTTTTCCAGGAAGGGATTTGGCGGCACAACCACGAAGGAAATTGCCCACGCGGCTGGAGTCTCAGAGGCAATGGTCTTTCGCCATTACTCCACCAAACAGGAACTCTACACGGCCATCCTGGATCACAAAGCGTGTTCGGGAGATGCAATGGATCCCGAGGAACTGGTGGCCGAAGCGCTCCAGGAAAAAAACGATTGGGCGGTGTTCCATCGGTTGGCCCTCGGTGCGCTTGAGCATCACGAAGCGGATCCGGAGTTTCAGCGACTGTTGTTGCATTCTGCGTTGGAGGGACATGAGCTGGCGCAGATGTTTTTTGAAAAGTTCGTGGAGCGCGTTTACGCGCTGCTCGGCAGCTATATCGCCGGTCGCCAGCGTGATGGCGCAATGGCGAACATCGATCCTGCAATCATCGTAAGGGCTTTTATCGGAATGATTGTTCATCATTCTCTTAACAACAATCTGTGGGACCCCAAGCGTCGTCTGTTAAAGATTTCAAACGAGGAAGCTGCCCGGCAGTTTACAGACATACTCTTGAACGGGATCAGCACGACTAACGAAACCAGGGCGGCCGGCAACGGCCGGAAGTCTTCAGTCCGCGTGCCACTGAAAAAGAAATAGACATGTTAGTTCGCAGCCCCTTAAAACTCTTGGCCTTAATTGCACTGCTGTCCGCGGCGGTGGTTTTCGCTGCGTCGTGTGGCGGTTCGAAAGCGAACGTCACCAACGAAACTGCCAACGCACAACCGGCAGTTATCGAAGTAACAACCGCAGCAGCGGTCATGCGTGACCTGCCGAAGTTTTTCGAAGCCACCGGCAGCCTGACCGGAGACCAGCAAACAGACGTGGCTCCATCCATTGCGGGAAAAGTCGTTTACATCGGCGTGGAGCTCGGTAGTTTCGTAAAGCGCGGCCAGACGATAGTGCGTCTGGACGATGTTGATTCAAAGCTGCGCGTGCAGCAGGCCCAATCACAACTCGAACAGACCAGGGCCGCGTTGCGACAAGCGGAAGAGAAGATAGGTTTGCGCGCCGGACAACCGTTTGATCCCAATCGGGTGCCTGAGGTCGCGAACGCTCGTGTGGCAATGAACCTGGCGGAGAAGAACCTGCGGCGAGCGGAAAAGTTAATCGAGTCCGGCGATATCTCTCGGTCGACATTCGACGATCAAAAAGCGCGTTACGATCAGTTACGAGAAGTTTACGAAGCCGCTTTATCGCAGGCACGCCAGAACTACGCGGCGGTGGCGACAGCCCGCGCGAACGTATCAAATGCGGAGAGCGCTTTAAGCCTGGCGCGGAGAACGTTGTCCTACGCCGACGTGTTTTCCCCGATCGACGGATACGTTTCCGAACGCGTGGCTGACCTGGGCGAGTATGTGGCGCCGTCGAATAAGGTAGCCACAGTTGTTCGTATTAATCCTTTGCGCGTGCGCATCGACATTCCTGAGCAGGCAATACCATCGGTGGCGGTTGGACAATCTGTTTCGGTGACTACCAGCGCATGGCCCGATCGCAATTTCAGTGGTCGCGTCGCGCGCATATCGCCAAACGTCACGCCTACCTCGCGCACGATGACAATTGAGGCGGAAATTGATAACAGCGGCGGCGCCTTGAAGCCGGGCCAGTTTGCAACCGTACGCATATTACAAGAGCGGGCAGCGCCGGCGGTGCTGGTGCCGGTTCGCGCTGTGCGCACGGAAGCGGGAGTTAGTCGGGTATTTGTAATGAAGGACGGATATGCCCGCGAGCGGATTGTCCAGATTGGGCAGACGGAAGGTGATTTGATTGAGATCAGGTCAGGTGTTTCCGCTGATGAGATTGTGGCGACCAGTAACCTCGAGATGTTGAGCGAAGGCGTGGCGGTTAAGCAATAACTTTGAGATCTCAGATCTGAGATTTGAGATCTGAAATTTAAGAATGCAAAAGCTAGCTGAAATCTGTGTCCGCCGGCCCGTCTTCGCGACGATGCTGATCCTAAGTCTGACGGTAGTAGGACTCTTTTCCTACAACTCGTTGGGCGTGGATTTATTCCCGAAGATCGACTTGCCGACTATCACCGTCACCGTGGTTAACCCAGGCGCGTCACCACAGGAAATTGAGACGGAGATAACTGACAAGATCGAAGGCGCCGTCAACACCATCAGCGGCATCGACGAGCTTCGCTCGACGTCCGTTGAAGGAGTGTCACAGGTTTTCATCACCTTCCTGCTGGAGAAGAGTCCCGATACAGCGGCAGCCGAAGTTCGCAACAAAGTTGATCTGATCGTCAACGACCTGCCGGTCACCGCCGAACAGCCCATTGTTCAAAAACTGGATACTGATGCAGCGCCGGTGGTGCGCATTGCGCTTTCAGCCCCGCGTTCGTTGCGCGAAGTGACCGACGTTGCCGACAAACGCATCAAGGAACACATCGAGTCAATTAACGGCGTCGGCGAGGTGCGAATTATTGGCGGCCGGGATCGCGAAATTCAGATCTGGGTCGATCCGGACAAACTGCGCGCGTTTAATGTGACGGTGGCCCAGGTAGCAGATGCCGTGCGGGCGCAGAATATGGAAGTGCCGGGCGGACGTCTAAACGAAGGGGCGCGCGAACTGACTGTCCGTACCATGGGCCGGATTATTTCGCCGTCAGACTTCAATCATCTCGTCGTCGGTACGCGGGGCGACTATCCCGTAAAACTCAGCGACGTTGGATATGCGGAAGACGGGGCCGAAGAGGCAAGAACTGAAGCGCGGCTGAACGGACAGCCGGCAGTTACGCTGATTGTATCCAAACAGTCAGGCGAGAACACCGTGGCCATTGCCGAGGCCGTCAAAGAGCGTCTGAAGGAAATTGAGAAGACGTTGCCGCCTGGTTTTAAAACGCAGGTTGTGGGCGATCAGTCTGTATTCATCAAGGCTTCAATCGAATCAATTCAAACGCACCTAATCGAAGGCAGCATTCTCGCGGCCATAGTCGTCTTCATCTTCCTGTGGAGCTTCCGCTCGACAATTATTGCGGCGCTGGCAATTCCGACATCGCTGATTGCCACGTTTGGTTTGATGGCGGCATTAGGATTCACTCTGAATTCGATCACCATGCTGGCGCTCACGCTGATGGTCGGTATCGTGATCGACGACGCGATCGTAGTTTTAGAAAACATCTTCCGATTCATTGAAGAAAAGGGAATGGCGCCGTTTCAGGCGGCGATCGAGGGCACACGCGAAATCGGATTGGCGGTAACGGCCACCACCCTGTCGCTGCTGGCAGTATTTCTTCCCGTAGGATTCATGGGTGGCATTGTTGGCCGGTTCATGTCGTCGTTTGGTCTGACTTCATCTTTCGCCATCGCCGTGTCGTTGCTGGTGTCATTTACTTTGACGCCAATGTTGGCCGCGCGATTAATCAAACGCAGCGATGACGCCGAAGAAGGACCCATCGAAAAGATCCTGGAACCTTCCGATCACGGTTCTAAGCAGTCACGCTTTTACCGGCCAATTGATCGTACCTACACGCGACTCTTAACCTGGTCCATGTCTCACCGTTGGGTGATTGCGATCGCGTGTTTAGTGGTAATCCTCAGCATCGTTCCACTCTTCATGTTTGTCGGTAAAAACTTTCTACCGGTTGACGATCAATCACAGTTTGAACTGAATGTGCGGGCGCCTGAAGGTTATACGCTCGCGGCTACTTCTTCGCTGGCCCAGCGAATTGCGGCCGACGTGAGAAAGCTGCCCGGTGTGACTGACACGCTGACCACGATTGGTGGTGGCCAACAGGAACAGGTCAACGTCGCCTCGATCTACGTAAAGCTGCAGCCGATCGAAGAGCGCGATGTGACCCAGGAAAATTTGATGGTGCGCGCTCGTACGGAAATTCTCCAGAAGTATCAAAAGGAGTACCCGGGCCAACTGCGCACCAGCGTGCAACAGGTCGCAGCTATCTCGGGCGGCGGCTTCCGCAACGCTGACATTCAATACGTCATCGGTGGTCCCGACCTGAACAAGCTGACGCAGTATTCGGAAGCTCTACTGGCGAAGATGAAAACGATCCCGGACGTGGTGGACGCAGACTCGACGCTGATTACCGGTAAGCCGGAACTGCGTGTGGTTATTGACCGCGCCCGCGCAGCCGACCTCGGCGTTCGCGTTTCCGATATCGCACAAGCGCTAAACACTTTGATCGCGGGACAGGAAGTATCGACGTTCAATGCCGGCACGGATCAATACAACGTGCGAGTCAGGGCAATTGGAGAATCTCGCGCGAGTGTCGAAGGTTTGCAAAGAATGATCGTCTCTTCGTCGCAGGTGGGCTGGGTCAGTCTGGACAACCTGGTGCGTATTGAAGAAGGCACCGGTCCATCGGCGATTGATCGACTTAATCGTCAACGACAGGTGATGTTGTTGGCCAACGTGAGACCCGGCGGTTCCCAGGCCGACGTGCTTCAGCGGATGGACGGATTTGTCCGCGAGCTGAATATCGAAAGCGGTTACAAGACGGGTTTGGCGGGACGTTCCAAAGAACTGGGCCGCGCCGGTTATTACTTCGGGCTGGCGTTTCTGCTGTCGTTCGTCTTTATGTACATGGTGCTGGCCGCGCAGTTCGAATCGTTTATTCACCCGGTCACAATCCTTTTAACACTGCCCCTTGCGATTCCGTTTGGCATCGTCTCGCTGCTGATGACGGGACAAACGGTAAATATTTTCTCGGGACTAGGATTGCTGCTGTTGTTCGGTGTGGTTAAGAAAAACGCCATTCTTCAAATCGATCACACGAACCAATTGCGCGAGCGAGGGATGCTGCGGTTTGAAGCAATCATCCGCGCTAACCGCGAACGTCTGCGTCCAATTCTGATGACGACCATTGCACTTGTCGCCGGCATGTTGCCGCTGACTATCTCCAGTGGTCCAGGTTCGGGAACCAACCGTTCAATCGGTGTCCTCGTAGTCGGCGGACAATCACTATGTTTGTTGCTGACGCTGTTGGCGGTGCCCGTTTTTTATTCGCTGTTTGACGACCTTGGCAGAAGCCGCGTGTGGGGAATGATTGGCGGGCGCATAACGGGACTACGCGGGTGGGTTCGACGGAAGGCAGCCAACGCAACTGCTTCCTTGTTTAGTTTGATTTCCAAGAATTGAAGATGACTGAAGTTCTAAAGACAAAGCTTGTGCTTCCAAAGTGGATCTCCAACGCATTCGTGTTATTTCGTGTATTTCGGGCGTTTAGTGGATCGTTTTTCTGGAGGTCAAAAAACAATCCACGAATTACACGAAATGACACGAAGCGGTGGACCCTTTACGCCCTGTGCAGCGGCAAAACCGCATTCTGCGCGTTGGTTTTGTTGCTAGCTTCAGCCGCTGGAGCGTTCGGTCAAACTCCCGCACCCTCGCCAGAAGCACCTTTGGATATACCGGTGCCGGCTATCGCGCCGGACTACAAACCTGACGACCGGCCACTGCCGGAGCTGGGTCGCGTTGGCGTAGACATGGGCCGCCAGAGTCCTTTGACGCTGCGTGAGGCGCTCACTTTGGCGCTGGAGAACAACAAAGACATTGAAGTTGCCCGCCACAATGTGAAGATTGCCGAGTTTGATTTAACGACGGCGCGCGGAGCATACGATCCGCGATTCATTTCTTCTGCGTACCACGAACGGATTGAGAACCCGATCTCGAGTTTCCTGAGTGGCGCCAGCGACTCGGTCAGCCAGGCAAACTACACAGCGATGGCGCGCCTCGCCGGATTGACGCCGAAGTTTGGCGGCAACTACAACCTCGACTTTTCTTCAGTTCGGCTCACCACCAATAATCAATTTGCGGCACTTAATCCTCAGTACCCGACGGGGCTGACGTTCAATTACACGCAACCGCTTTGGCGCGGACTGCGCTTCGATAACAGTCGCCGGCAGATTGAAATTGCCCGGAAAAGTTTGTCGCTGACTGACGCACAGTTTCGTCAGCGCGCCATTGAAACAATAACCAACGTACAGCGTGCGTATTGGGATCTCGTATTCGCACTTAGAAACTTGCAGGTGCAGAGGGATGCTGTGCGTGATTCGCGCGCCCAACTTGAACACAACAAACGTTTGGTTGAGGAAGGCTCATTAGCGCCAATCGATATAGTTGCGGCCGAAGCTCAGTTGGCAGGTTTCGAACAAGACCTGTTCACGTCACTCGAAGAAGTGTCGCGCACCGAAAACAATCTCAAGAACCTGATCTCAGAGAACCGTCAGTCAGAGATTTGGAATTTATCGATCGTCCCGACTGATCCGGTGGCCTTGACGACTCCGCAAATTTCTTTGCCGGATGCGTTGAAGTCCGCCATGGAAAACCGGCTGGAACTACAGCAGTCAAACCTGGCGCAGGAGATTAACCGGATCGATCAAAAATATTTTCGAGATCAGACAAAACCTGCGGTTGATCTGGTCGGATCATATGGATTGGTCGGTTTAGCCGGTTCCATCAATCCCGCCGGAAACAATCCGTTCGCCGGCTCGAATCTGCAATTGCGCGAACGCATTGATGTGTTGTCTCAACTGAACGGACTGCCCCCATTGCCGGTCCAACCTGTGCAGGAGATTTCAGATAATCTGATTGGAGGGTTCAATCAATCGCTGCAAAATCTGTTTAGCAATCAGTTTAATAATTTCCGCGTTGGTGTTCAGGTGAGTTTGCCACTGCGAAATCGCACCGCCGAAGGACAACTGGGACGGGCGCTGGTCGAAGGGGATCGATTGGCTACGCAGCGAGAGCAGTTGGAGCAGCTGATTCAGGTGGACGTCAGAAACGCTTTGCAGGTAGTACGAAGCGGCGAGGCACGTTTGCGAGCGGCGGCAATTGCTCGAGATGCGAGCGAGCAGCAGTATCAGAGCGAACGCCGGAAGCTCGACGCGGGTCAGTCTACTGTGTTTTTGGTGTTGGAACGGCAAACCGCACTGACTGCGGCGCGCAGAAATGAACTGCGGGCGCAGACGGAGCTCAACAAAGCAATCGCCGAACTACACAGAGCAACCGGAAACGCGCTGACAACGCACCAGATTGTGGTTCGTACTAAGTAACCGCTGCGCGTTCCCGTTCGTGCGAAGGTCAGGAACTGACCGCTGTCATCCGACTCTTTCCAGGATTAGAAAACTTCCATAACAAACGACCAGGACGATAATGGTAGCTAACACGTACCATTGGAATAGCTTTGTCCGGCATGCCGGACATCGAGTCCTCGCCCATCCTGTGCGTCTGCCGCAAACGGGACACTTGATTGTCATATAAACGAGTTGGTTAGAACTGAAAATGGCCCCAGGGAATTTGCTGCAGAGTTTATCACATTGGCTGGCAGGTGCTCAGCGCGTCACCGCGTCCGATGCTGGTCCCAACGGCTTAATACTAACCTTCGTCCAGAGCGGCCAATGGTCAGAAAGCTTCACTTGACGATCAATGCCATGCGCCTTGGCTTCGACGTTTCGTAACCAGATCCAATCCAGTTTAAGTTTGAGCGGCACGAACAGGATTTGCTGGCAGAAGGTGGAGTCGCCGTCGAACGGAGTATGGAAGCCCGCGCCTTTGAAGAGTTTCACGGTTCTGGTGCCGGCGTCAGCCTCCCAAGTGTTCAAGTCGCCCATCACGATTGCCGGCATGTCAGCGGGATGAGTTGCGAGATCGTCCAGCGCAGCTTTCATCTGTCCCACTTTCTTGTCCATCGACATGCGAGTTTCCGAATGGACTGAATAGACGCGCAAACTCCTTTCGGCAACTTTGATGGTTGCGCCGATTCCTGCTCGACGACGTCCCCCGGGTCCCTCGTGGGGAAGTACCAACCGTTTGACTTCCGTTAAGGGGTAAGGACTCAGCAACGCCACGCCGGTCTCCTCTTCCTGCAAAGGTTTCGGGGCAGGCGGCGCCGCCCAGGCGTAGTGCATGCCAAGCTCTTCAGCCAGCAGCTTTACAGTATTCTGGTTTCCGGTCCTTTTCTTATTTCGATCCACTTCCTGCAGGCCGAGCACAATAGCCTCACCGATTTCAGGATCGTTCCGCAGCAGCTCTCCCAGCTTCTTCAGATCTTCGCCGCCTCTGAATCGAATGTTGAAAGACACTACTTTGAAGTCGCCAGTTATCGGGGGAACAGCACGTAGCTTTTTTGCCTGCCCGACTTCCAGCAGCGTTGAATCATGCGGGTCAACCCGTTTCGAGGAGCTGCCTTGAAGTAATCTGTGTTCGCTGCTGTAGGAACTCGTTACGGGAATTTCAAACGCTAAACCAATGCACAAGAGAACAAACAACACTTTGCTTTTTCCAGACATGCGACTCCCTTTAAAGTTTTAAACGTAAACCATCCTGGGCTTCGAGTGTTTCACCCTGCCAAATTTTTTTCGCTTCGCAGGCTAGATCTACGTTGTCCCATTCTCCGTACAGATGTGTAAGCAGAAGTTTCCGGGGGGCTGCAGTTCGCGCCAATTGTAATGCCTCGTCGAGCTTAAGGTGCGTCGTCACAGGTTTGTCCTTAAAAAAAGAACATTCCATGATGAGCAGGTCTGCTCCCGAGGCAAACTCCGCCAGTTCCATTGAATAGCCCGTATCCGATGTATAGACCACTACACGGCCGTCGCTATCGGTTAACCGGAGTGCCAGACTCTCCGGCGTATGTGGTGTTGAAAACGTCTTCGCAACCAATTCAGGAAGGATCTCAAACTCCTGGTCTGGTCCTAACTCGACGACGTTTAGAGGAAACGGTTGTTTAAATAACTTGTAGTTGTTCGTTTCGTCAAATGCTTTGAGGATGCGCTCAAAGCCAACTCCAGCATAGATATTCATCGGCTTTTGACGCTTCTGAGTTTGCGGAGCAGAGCGCATGCCGAACAGGTAGGGAGCCAGGCCGCCACAGTGGTCCAAATGGAAGTGACTGATCCAGATGGCATCAAGTCCCGCCCAGTCCAAACTTTCTTCTGCCATCCGATGTGGAGCATCGGCGCTGATGTCCAAAAGAAGGCTGCCACGTTCAGTCTCGAGCCAGTGTGCAGTGGAGGCCCGGCGTGGATGCGGAACTGAAGTGCCGGATCCGAGTACAATTAGTTGCATGGGGTTTAATTTAACAATGCTTAACTTTATCTCAGAAGTCTAACTCCAGCAGCTTCGTGTTATTTCGTGTGTTCGTGTAGTTCGTGGATTGTTTTTTATGGAACCCAAAAACCGATCCACGATTTCCCGAATCACTACGAAAAACCACCGCGTCAAGACCGCCCCAATACTTGACCAAATCTTTTGAGTTAGTAAAACTCAACGCAAATGACAAGTTCAACCACCGAATTGGATGTGCTCGCCGTCTTCTCGCATCCGGATGACGCGGAATTGTCCGTTTCCGGCACCTTACTCAAACTGAAATCCCTCGGCTACCGCACCGGTGTGGTCGACATGACGCGTGGAGAAATGGGCACACGCGGAACGCCGGAGATTCGAGAACGCGAAGCAGTCAATGCTGCGAGCATCATGAAATTGGATGCCCGACTGAATCTTAATCAGCCTGATGGCCATATCTGGCCCACGGAAGAATCGCGCACTGCCCTTGTACGTTTGATTCGATCGCATAAACCCAAAGTCTTACTGACATCGCACTGGGACGACCCGCATCCGGACCATGCCAACACTTGCCGGATCGTTCGCGAGGCAGCGCGATTGGCGACGATGGCCCGCTACGACGAAGCCGGAAATCAATCCCCGGTCCCGATGCCATCAGTAATGCACTCTATATTCTCGCGACTGGTGGCGCCGTCGTTCATTGTTGATGTATCGGAATTTATTGATGAGAAGATGGCGGCGATCAGGGCACATGAGTCGCAGTTTTATCAAGCCGAATCAGTTGAGCCGGCGACCAGGATTAGTGCGCCAGGCTTCCTGGAAGAGATTGAATACCGGATGCGTTATTACGGTTCGTTGATCGGGGTCCGAGCAGGCGAGGCGTTCTATGTTCGGGAGGCTTTGAATGTAGACGATCCGGTGGCGCTACTTACGCGCCCGATGAATATCTACTCGTGATTCTCCTCCCCTTGGGAGGGGTTAGGGGAGGGCTTGAGCTGGGTTGTTGGTTTATTTCTGAAGGAAGCGTAAACCTTCACAGCGCGGGCATAACGCGATAGTTGACGCTTCCTTCAGACAAGACGATTGTTTGGTCCTCAGGCCCTCTTCCCGACCCTCTCCAGAGGGAGAGGGAGAATTCAAACCCATTCGCTATACCGAAGTTACCGGCCTTTATCACCCAACAAAGTTCGTGCTACTGCAATCAGTGCAGTAGAGCGCGGGGCTTCTCGTTCGAAGCTGCGTGCGAGTTCGACCGCTTGGTCGGCGTTGTCCTGGGCCAGTGCGCGAAAGACTCCAGTGAGATTGAAATCTTCAACTGTATTAGTGCGCAGAGACGTTTGCGCTTTGGTCTGCATGCGCATAATTAAGCGGCCATCTTCACCGCTAAAGCCTTCGACGGATTTCGACGCCTTCGCAATTTCCAACATCATCTCCCACGCCCTTGACTTATCGACTGTCAGATAAGCGTTGGCCACCGCTACCAGCGCGCGCGTCCTATCAGGTTCAGAGCCACCAATGCGACGTGCTTCAGTGGCGGCGGTTTCTATTGTTTCCAGCGCCTTTTCTTTGTCAGCCGGTGGCATTTGTTTCGCTGCCTGTGTCAGCACCCAAACCCGCTGGATGTGAGTTAACTCCCCAACTTCAGCGAGCATTAGCGCTTTGTCGAAGTCCTTTTTTTCAACCGCATGCATCGCCAGCGTCATGTCCACGTATGGTTTGACCTGTTTTCTGACGTCCATGTTGTCAACTTTGTCGACAAAGTCGCGTGCTCGCATCTCACCTTTTTCCGCGGTCCTTAAAGCCAGCAACACGTAGAGCCCGTCGCGCTCTTCGGCAGTCTTCGCACGGTCAAGCCGGTCCAATAGCGATTGCTCCATGTCTTCCGAACTACGTTCGGGCACCAGCCCGCGCCGCAAACCTTCATCGTCTTCGTCCTGAAAAGTTCGATTTGAACCCTGCGCCAGCACTGACATTTCTGCCTTTAACTGGTCCACCATTTCCTTTGCAGCATATTGCTCAAACAGGGGCAGCAGGCGCCGAATCACCAGATATTTCCCCTGCATTCCTGCTGAAGTGTTATCCAGTTCTTTAGAGGCTGATGGTCGCAACAAAATACGGGCAGCAGTTTGCATAAACGCAGTACGCAGCTCCGGAGCAACATCAGGCGGCGGAGTTCGTCCGCGCATTTGTGATGTGTTCTGGCCCCCGCCCGGTTCAAACATAATGAACATGTGCGGTGTAAACAGGTAAGACGAAAGGAGCGACACGGTGTTCGCGTCGGTTTGTAGATCGTTTTGCGCGATCGTCAGCAATCGCGCGTAGCGCATATCGGCCGCCTCGGAATTTTTCTCCCGCAACAATGACAGGAAGTTCAATCCGTCCATCGTTACATTTGTCAGTGCCGGATCAGCGAATTGGAGTGCGCGCTCTGCGTCGGCTTCGAGTAATTGACCCGCGAGTTGGAGGCGCTGTCTTTGGGCCGCGGGCGTGTTCAAGAGTTCCCGGCGTGCGGACGATGTTGCTTCGATGGCCTCCTGCTTCTTCGCTTCGGTCATCTTTTCCAACATCTCTTCTCCCAGGGCGCGATCACGCTTCGCTGCCAGCCGCAAAACCTCAGCGCGCAGATCGGGGCCACGCGCGATTGCAAACGAGCCGGTAGCTGCTTCCTGTTTCTTTCGCTCCTCCTCCATTTTTCTCAGCCTCTCCTGGTCGGCTACGGTGGCCGCATCCCAGGCGCGACGAAACAGTGTTCGACCCTGGTCAGGATCCGGTTCCCAAAGAGCGTCTGCGATCCTTGCGAGCGTGCGCGCTCGCAGCGTCTGATCAGGAAAACTGCGAGCGTCAGTCGCTAACGACACCAGGAGTGACAAAGCCAGGGCCTTTTGTTCGTCGGCCTTCGCTTTGGCAGCGGCTGAAAGCTTTTTGTTAGTCGGGGATTTGGGCGCTGCAGCCGGCGCCTGTGGTTGAGCAGCCGGTTTCGGCTGTACCTCCTGGGCCGCGGTCGTGGCGAGGAAAGCGAAGATTAGACTTATACAAAGGGCGGAAGCGCGGAAGCACATGAATGGTTCTCCTGAGAAGGTGGTGGCCGAGACGAACCTGATCGATGTGATAACGTCCTCTATAGACGTCAGTTCCAGAAATTGGTGAGCGCTAATGTTTTCGTGTGTTTCGTGGATCGTTTTTGCGGACGAAAATACTGATCCACGAACTACACGAAGCACACGAAACGGTTGAATGGGAGCGAGAAGTGAGTGTTTTGCACAGAGTCTCAGACAGCGATGACTTCGAGTTCCGGGTCTACCTCTTGTTTCAACATGCCTTCGATAGCCATCAAGGTGCCGGTTAGGGAACTTGGACAACTGCCGCATGCGCCCTGATACCGGATGCTTAAAGTATGGTCCTTCAAACCAAGCACTTCCAGATATCCACCATCACCCATCAAGGCTGGACGCACTTTCTCGTCAAGTATGTCGTTTATTTTCAATAGCCGTGGATCGTCGCTGGTGGCCGCCGCTATCGCTCCGCCAATTGCAGCGGCTGCCGCCGACGCACCGCTCGCCGCTTCAGCCGCTCGAATCGGGACCGCAAGTGCAGGCAGCAAATCATCCCAGTCGCCTTCGTCATCCTTCTCCACGGTAATCATGCGGTCCATGTAAAACACTGATACTACATGACCCACGTCGAACAACGATTTTGCGAGTGTGTCGTTCTCAGCCTGGTCAGCGGAGCTGTACGAATGAACAGTTCCGTTACTTACGGCTTCTTTGAGGATAAATTTGACCGCGTTCGGATTTGGAGTCTCTTCAATGTCGCTAATTTTTGGCATTACTTCTGTCTCCCGAATATGTCCCGAAAACCTATAAATATTTGACTGAACACATTATATCGGGTTTGCAGCCATAGCGCAGTCCAGCGTCAACCGAGCCGTTTGGTCCATGCAAAAAATCCGGAAAAATTCGTGTTGGTTTTACGCCGTTATCGCTATAGACAAAGCGGGTTGACGGGAATATACTCCGTCCCCTCACTTGCCCCCCCTTAGAATTAAGGTGAGCCAAGCTGAGATAGAGGCAGGCGATTGCGAGGGTCGCCTGCCTCTGCTTTTTTTAGATGAGAGATTATGAGAGATGTCAGATGTCAGATGTGAGATGTCAGATGTCAGATGTGAGATGTCAGATGCTAGATGCTAGATGTGAGAAGCGGACTTCGAAACTGGCGTTCAACCTTCGAACGATCTAACCTCTATCATCGACATCTGACATCTGACATCTGACATGTGACATCTGACATCTAGCATCTAGCATCTAGCATCTAGCATCTAGCATCTGCGACATGAACATCGGTATCACTGTTTACCCAACCTACGGCGGTAGTGGAATCGTCGGTTCTGAGTTGGGAAAAGAACTCGCCGAACGAGGACACACGGTCCATTTCATTGCGTCTGCGTTGCCCACCCGTCTGACTCAACTGAGCGACCGGGTGCGTTTTCATGAAGTGGAGATGATGTCGTATCCACTGTTTGAACATCAGCCTTACACACTCGCGCTGGCCACCAAGATGGCAACAGTGGCGGAGAACGAAAAACTTGATTTGCTCCACGTGCACTACGCCATCCCTCATTCGATTAGCGCCATACTCGCTCGTGAGTCGCTGAAACCTAATCGTTACCTGCCGGTGATCACTACCCTCCACGGGACGGACATTACGCTTGTCGGCGCCGACCGATCATATCTTCCGATCACGCGCTACGGCATCATGCAGTCAGACGGAGTGACTGCAATTTCGCAATATCTGAAAGAGGAAACCGGAAAAACTTTTGGTTTTGACGACATCACAGTTATTCCGAATTTTGTTTGTCCGTCAGAGTATCAACGCCATCCAGTCGAAGCACTGCGAAAGACACTGGCTCCGGGAGGCGAGCCCTTGTTGGTCCATGTTTCGAATTTCAGGCCGGTAAAACGGCCGGTCGACTGCGTGGAGATACTGGCGCGCGTGTTGAAACAGGGAATCAAAACCAGATTGGTGATGGTAGGAGACGGCAGCGAGCGCACCAACGCTGAGCATCGCGCGCATTGTCTGGGTGTTTACGATAAATGTTCCTTCGTTGGAAAACAGCCACGGATTGTCGATTACCTTTCGGCGTCCGACGTTTTACTGTTGCCGTCTGAGCAGGAGTCGTTTGGACTCGCAGCTCTTGAGGCAATGGCTTGTGAAGTGCCGGTGGTTGCTTCGCGAGTCGGCGGAGTGCCGGAGGTAGTGACGGACGGTGAAACGGGTTTTCTGAGTGCAGTCGGTGACGTGGAAAAAATGGCGGATGACGCCGGGCGCATGTTGGCTGATCCTGCGCTTCGATCCGAAATGGGCCGGCGGGCTCGCGAGTCGGCAGTTTCGCGTTATCACACAGATAAGGTCATTCCCGAGTACATTAAGTTTTACGAACAGGTAATTCGCGAGGCCGTGGACAAATCGAGATCTGCTAACGTCGAACCGACGGCTTGAGCTGGCATGAAAGCCTTTTTGTTTTTGTTGGAATTATTTTCGAACCTCCTTAGCGTTAGGCTCACTCCGAACTAACTGAAGTTGAAAAGCATTCTGGTCTACCCAAGCCTTATTCGAGTCAACCAATCCTGCTAACCATTTATCGAGTTGGAGGATTAATGAAAAATCTGTTTCGAACGAACCCGCCGAGTTCAATTCTTGTTGCAGTCGCATTTGCGCTGTTTTGTTTCGGGATGTTAATCGCGAGCGGTGGTCAACCAAGCCAGCAGTCCCCTGTTAGAGCCCAGCTGAAAATTATTAATAAAACCAAGTCCATTGAGGTCGTGGAAGTGCGTGCAGAGGACCCGAACTTCTTCATTATTGTCCTCAAGAACGTTTCGGTAGAGGACATTAATGGATTTGAAATAAACGTCCAGCATCATGCCCGAATTAAAGGAGACACTTCCGTTGGCGGTTGGGTGATACCACCCGGAGCGACCCACGAGCTAGCCATCCCTGTGCGATACGCTCTTTCAGAGATCGAGATTCTGGCAGCAATGTTTGCAGATGGAAATATTGAAGGAGACCCTACCGCAGTAAAGCATCTTAAACAGTGGCGGTCAGAACTGCAGAAGCATCTTCTTCGACTATTGCCATTGCTGGAGCGGGCGTTGGAATCGCCCGACGTGAATTCGCTCGAGGCACTCGATCGACTCGAGTCTCAGATTTCTTCACTTTCCTCCAATCCGGAAACACAGCCTGGTATGACGAGCGGGTTCGAGGACGCGAAAAGCGACCTCCTAACTGAGCTTCGGGCATTACGTCAGAGGCTTGAGCGAAATGGAGTTCAGAATCAGCAAAAGCGTTTGTTTGAGTTGAAGAATAGGATCGAGAAGCGAATCGCAAATCTTTAGGGCTGGTTAAACTGGCAACCTAATCTCGAGCCCAACATTAAAAATCGTACTTCACTTTTTTAATCCAGGAATGCGTTCAATTATCGTCGGCACCGCCGGACACATCGACCACGGAAAGAGCACTCTGGTCCAAGCCCTCACCGGCAAAGATCCCGATCGGCTTCCTGAAGAGAAAAAGCGCGGTATTACCATCGACCTCGGTTTCGCCGATCTGGATCTGGGCGACGTGCGCGTCGGCTTTGTAGATGTACCGGGGCATGAGCGATTCGTAAAAAACATGCTTGCCGGAGTACACGGTATCGATCTGGTGGCCCTGGTAGTCGCTGCGGATGAGGGGGTGATGCCCCAAACGCGCGAGCATTTTGATATCTGTCGTTTGCTCGCAGTTCAGCATGGTCTGGTTGTCATTACCAAAACCGATCTGGTGGAAGACGAGTTGTTGTCTCTGGTGACAGCAGAAGTTGAAGATCTGGTTGCCGGTTCGTTTTTGCGGGACGCGCCCGTCACACGTGTCAGCGCGCGAACCGGAGCCGGTATCGAGGAGTTCAAAGCAACGCTGCGAGAAGTCGCGAGCAGAGTGCCTGCGCGTTCAAGAGATTTCGTTACTCGGTTGCCGGTAGACCGCGCATTCACGATGAAAGGGTTTGGCACCGTTGTCACCGGCACCCTGGTCTCAGGAGAAATTGCGGAAGCTGACGACCTGGAGTTGTTGCCGGTTGGACGGCGGGTGCGTGCGCGTGGCATTCAGGTGCATGGCAATGAAATAGCTCATGCAGAACCCGGACAGCGCACAGCGGTAAATCTTGCGGGGATTGACGTTGAAGAAGTTGAACGTGGCATGGTGCTGGCGAAAAGCGGCCGCTTGCGTCCCACCCAGATCATTGATGTCGAACTGCAAATGTTGCCGGATGCACCTCGGCCCGTGCGTTCGCGAGCCCGTGTGCGACTACATATTGGTTCAGCCGAAGTCCTGGCGCGGGTGCGCGTTCTTAATGAGACCGGCGAGATCAAACCCGGTGAGCATGATTTCGCCCAATTAAGAATAGAGAGTCCGGTGATAGCGTTGAACGGCGATCGCTTCATAATTCGTTCTTACTCACCAGCACGGACGATCGCCGGTGGTCTGGTGCTTGATCCGTTTGCCAGAAAACATCGGGGCAGGGAACTAACGACTGCGCAGCAACGGCTCCGCGCTTTGAAAGACCCGGACGGGTCCGTGCGACTAATGAGTTATATCGAGGCCGCTGGAGATAGTGGATTGAAGGCGGATGAATTGGCAGCGCGATTTGGGTGGACGGACCAGGTCTTGAATCGCGTAATTAGCGCAGCAGTTGGAACGGGCGACGTCGTCGAAGGAAATGGAGTTTTTCTCACGAAGGAGTCGCTGGACCGTATGTCACAGCTGGTACTCAATGAGGTCAAGAAACACCACCAGCGCGAACCTTTAGCGCGGGGTCTCTCACGAGAGACACTACGGGAACGTCTATTTGCCCACACGCCAGTCGAAGTTTTTCGGTTTGTGCTCACTCGTCTGGAAGGCGCCAATCTGTTATCGAGCGACAAGGATCTGGTGCGCAGTGCCGAGCATGCCCGGGATCTCTCACCAGCCGACCAGGCATTGCGCGACAAGTTACTGGAAATTTATGAGGCTGCCGGGTTGGAGGTGCCTTCCTGGGATCAGGCACTGCAACAGGCCGGGGTTACCAGCGCGCAAAAGAACCATGCACGCAAGCTGCTGCAGTTGTTGATTGACGATGGCCGCCTGGTGCGTGTGCAGGATGAGATGTTCTTCGCTGCCAGCGCTTTAGGCAGGATGAAACAATTACTTCAGGAGTATGCTGCGTCAAACGAACCGGACCGGTTGATCGATGTCCCGACCTTCAAGGACCTGGCCGGCATTTCGCGGAAGTACGCAATTCCGTTGTTGGAATATTTCGACCGTGAGCGAGTTACACGGAGGGCAGGAGATAAACGGGTTATTTTGAAATGACGGTACGTCGGGGGAGCGCAGCGACCGCAAAGCAGAACCGGGAGCGAAGCGCAGCGGAGCGAGCGGGTCCACGTTGAAGAACACTCAAGCGCCGTCCACCCTTCTGATTGTTTGTGGCATTCTACGCGGACCCGGTCGCTCCGGCTGCGCTTCGCTCCCGGTTCTGCTTTTGTTGACCCACAGCGCATGGAACTCACACTTTGTGTGCCGCCCAAGGAATTACACGAAACAAGGTTCAAGCCGCGTAGGTTGAAATACTTGCGTTCCGTCAGGCGTGGCGTTAACATGCTGGCCAAACAAACGTTTTCGGCTTTTTCCAAAACCTTCATTGCGACTATTGCCGGGGGAGGTAAACCATGAAAACTAAGGATATCCTGGTGGCGCTCGTGGGTTTAGCTTCCGCTGCCGGTGCGATCTTCTTTTTCTACAAGTTCGTTACGTTTGAAGAAGTTGGGGGCGGCCACCATTACGGTTGGTACTCGCTGGGTTTGGCGGCGCTCGCGTTCGTATGCGGCCTGCTGTATTTCCTGGGCCACGTGAACAAGGAAGAAGAGATTCACATCACGCAGTAAGCGGACCACTACACCCATCCTGACTGAGGTTAGTGGTGCCCGAAACGAAGCTCGATTTGCGCAACAATTATTGAGTGTTTGGCCCGAAACTTCTGTCGCCGTTTGTGCACAAGTACGGCTAGCTAGTGCGCAAACGGCGCTTAGTTTGTTACTAGACGAAACCGCAAGTAGGAGAAGACGATGATCTTAGCCACGTTGATAATGCTCGCCCAGCAGGAATCAGTTGTACGTGTCCCGGGTTATTTCTATCCAGCCATCATGGGCATGTTTCTCGTTGGGATCGTGATGGCGCTGGTGGCTGCGGTATTGGGCTTCGCACGTGCCGGCGCGTTTGGCCCGTCGGCCCGTTGGTTTTCCTTTGCGGCAGTATCTTTAATTTTGTTTCATGTTCAGTTTTTGTTTCTCGGTTTTGGCTTTATCAGCGACGACGGCAACCTTGTTTTCGGCATTCTGACGTTCTTTAACATTTTTGTTCTAATATCCGCGGTTTGCATGGTGATGGGTTTCGTGCGGCTGACAAACCCGCGTTGATAGTCATCGTTAATCGGAAGTTTTGTCATTGAAAAAAATATCTCTAGTGGCCGCGCTCGCAATTGCTGTGGGCGCGGCGTTTTTTCTCAGTGGTTGCCGTACAACGTCGGTCAGCAACGGCGGGGACGCATTTGTGCGCACGCGGGGCACTCGTTTTGTCGTTAATGGCAAACCGTTCAGGTTTGTTGGTGCTAACGTGGCGATCATGTATCGCGACGAAGATCGCGCGCGTATGCCGGAGACGCTGGCACGCGCCGCGCAGTCTGGCATTCGCGTGGTTCGTGTTTGGGCATCCGGAGAAGGTGGGCCAAACGATGTTGGCCCAATCGCTGATTTCGCGGACTGGCCGCGTGTGCATCCGTTTCGCTGGGCGCCCGGCCAGTGGAACGAAGACGCTTTCGTCCATTTGGACAAAGTCATCGCGGAAGCGTCGCGTAACAAGATCTACGTTCAGTTATGCCTGGTGAACTGGTGGCGCGATACCGGAGGTATCACACAGTATCTGCGTTGGGCGGGAATTAACGACGCCGCTGACAACGCATATCCGTTTGGTATCAATAACGATAGCGCTATGTCGTTTTACACCAACGACGAAACGCGCAGACTCTACCGCGAACACATTGAGAAACTCGTCACCCGCCGCAACACGATCACCGGCGTTCTTTATCGCGACGACCCAAACATCTTTGGATGGGAACTGATCAACGAAGGGCAGTCAGTTACTGGCCGCTGGCACGAAAGGCGCGCGTGGATAGCGGAGATGTCTGGCTACCTGAGATCGCTCGATCCAAATCACGTGATCACCGCCGGCACCTGGGGCTATCGCACTGCCGCCGAACGGCGCGAGTGGTTGCGGGATCATCAGTTACCAAATGTGGATTACGCTGATGTGCACAACTACCCACGTCCTGATACGGACGTTTTCGTTGATTCACCCAAAGCGATGTCTGAGTTTGTCGATAACCGGGCGGCCGCTGCGTTCTCAATAAAAAAACCTTTGGTGTTTGGCGAGTTTGGCATGGGCCCGGAGGGCTACAACGGGTTTTCACAAACGGAATGGTTCCGCGCGTTTCTCGAGAGCAACCTGCGCGCGGGCTCAGCCGGGGCGATGTTCTGGATACTCACCCCGGATACGCATCGCGGATATGGAGTGACTTACACGACGCCTCGTGATGAAGGTGTGCTGCAGGAAGTTTCGCGAGCGGCACGAATGTTTGAGTCGCTGTCGGCGGCAGATCCACCGGCACACTTGACCCAACCGGAGCGCCACTTAATACCACGACAATTCGTGTGGACCCGTGCAGAGAATGATCGCGCTACGGTACCCGAAATCATTTACCGGGCCGATCGCTCCATCCTTTATCAATTCAAGCCACGCATGGCGACGACTGCGCGTTTTGAAAAACTCGGTGATGGACCAGGTTACATTTGGGGCTATGGCGCCGGATACTTTGAGTATGAAATACCAGAGCGCGATCACCGGCGACGGGTGAGCGAGATTATTGTGCGTGCGCACATTCAGCCGGTAGCGCCAATTGATGTGAAGCCGGAGGACATCAAGACGCGAGTAACACTCTTTGTGAATGGAGCGAATCTTGGTACTCGCCTGGTATCAAAGGAGCCTCCGCGTCAGGCGTCTATTCAGGAATGGCGTGTCGACGGCTTGCTGATGCGACTGGGTGCGATGCGTGGCATTCGGATTAAGCTGCGTTTTGAAGTGAAAACTGACGCCGACTGGCTTTACGGATTGAATATTTCTAACTGGCCGGAAGGCTACGACGCGAAGGATGCGACGCCGTTGGAAGTTGAAGTCCGCCACTGATAATCCGCAGATTACACAGATTTTCATTGGAACATAGCGAAGCTATTCGAACGGACTTACCACGTACCCAGTCCGTTTAGATCAAGATCTGTGTAATCTGCTTAATCTGCGGATAACGGCTTTAAGGGCCAGATGCGGGATTGACGGCGGGTCGAACAATCGTCGCGAGGCTTGGCAGTTGATTCGCCGCCTTGATGGTAGCATCGCGCGATTTTTGGTCCAGCAGGAAGACAGACGCTGAATACCCTCCCGCTAGAGAAACCTGAAACGCGGGCGCGCTCGTTTGTCGCAGCGTTTGCAGCACCAATTCGTTGCTGAAGTAACGGCGACCCCGCGCATCAATAATAAAATCGCCTTCACTCAATTGCTTTAATTCGTCGGGGTTGGAAAGCATCACGCAAACCAGATCCGGACGGCCGGCACGTTGCGCGTAGTAGCTGGCAACGCTGGGCGTCTCACTTGCCACTTTCGCTCCGGGCCGCGCACGTTTCGCTATCTCCGCCATAATCTCCCGCATACTCGCATCATAGAACTCATCGTGAGGGAAATAGTAGCCGGCGTTCTTCATGCCGCCGCCAAACTCATTCGTGTATAAACGGAAATGCGGCGATGCGGCCACCGCAGCCTGAAACGATCCAGCCACTACCAACACCGCCACCACGGCGCGTAGGTATACCTGGGGCGACTGCGTCGAGAGCAAACGCGAAACAAGTCGCGCTACCCAACCACTGATGAACTGCACGCCCAGCGCAGCTGTGATCAAGACGGGCGGCACCACCGTCGTGAAATAACGCAAAAACTTTCCGCCCGTAAAACTGAAAGTCATCATCCACAGAATCAGCCATATGCCCACAAAGTAACGCCCGTCTCCGAGCCTGCGACGGAACAACAGCGGGACGCCGGCGACAAATCCGATGACGGTCAGAACAGGTAACTTCACTGCCACAGCCACGTGGTAGAAGTACCAGGGTATGCCCTTCAACCAATCAGTCATGCGATGACTATACAGTTGGCCCATAAACTCGTAACCGTCGTGGCCGATCAGTTTTTGTCCAGCAAACAATCCCATCTGACGCCAGGTTGCCGGCAACAGGATTGTCGGGTTCAGAACCAAAAACGCTATGCCCATCACCATGAAGAAGGTCAACATTCGCTTCTTCCCGAGTCGCCAACGCGTTTCCGGAATCCGTTGAAACAACCAGTAGTAAGCCATGCTGATGGTGAGTGCTTGAGGGAGGTACTTGGACGCGAGCATCGCGCCGAAGCTGGCTGCGGTCAGCCAGTAATATTTCTCGGGCCGTTCGCCCGACCCACTCTCAGCGACGCGCTGGCCTCGCAACCAAAAGACGTTGGCCAGCAAAAAGAAGAAGAGCAGAAACGTGTCTTCTTTGGCGATGCGATTCAACCCGATGGCTATCGGATCAAAGGCCCACAACGCAGCGGCAATCAATCCGACTTCCGCGCCGAAGAGTTCCGCAGCCAGCAGGTAAAGCAGGATGACGGTTAGCGCGCCAAAGATTGCGCCAGGCAGACGCAATGCGGTTTCCGGTGAAATGGGTCTGGCGCCGCCGATTGAACTGGCGTTCAACTTGTCGGCCAGAAAAACAGTAGACGTTTGCAGCGCTTTCATCAGGAAGGGGTGTTCACCATTGGCGGCCGTTAAGCCGTTTGCCCGGTAGTCCGCCACGGCCTGGAGCTTGTTTAACTCATCCTCACTCAGGCCCTCGGCACTCAGGTTTGAAACACGCAGTCCAAACCCGACCACCACGAGCAACGACAGTACGGCAACCAACACCGTGCGGCTGATCGATACGAGCGCTCGGTCCGCGAAAAGTTCCGGTCTCAGGGCCGCGGTGATGATGGCGTCTGCTCTAGCTGCCAAGGATTTGTCCTGTGAAATTCCCGCTGCAGGGTACTTGTTGTTGTGCGGTGCTGAAGCAGGGTGTCATACAAAAGGCGCAAGGTTACCGTTATTCATTTTCTCACGCAACCACAGGCCAAAGAGCTGTTTAGGTGCATATGTAAAAGCTTGCAATTCAATCGGAGATCGGACAATATTCGGCCGAAATCGTTACGTCCATACCGGCGTCAGGCCCGCACCAACGCCGTCCTTTTCATGCATTCCGCTGAGTAATTAAGTTAGTCGGAAAACCTTTTTTCGAGTGGTCGCAATAGATGAAACAGCACCCCTGCGCTGATTCGGCTGATCAAGAAAGGACCCAACATGGCTCAACTCCAAGAGAACCTTCGCACAGGAGTACCCGTAAACGAGACTGAAACAGGAACAGACGCGCCCCCATTTCGGATCGATCAAAAGCTTCACCAGATTCTTTACAAAGCCGAAGCGCGTCCAAAACTGGAACCAAAACCTGAGGAGGTCTTGCCTGAACCGATCTACCCCCAACATCCTGATCCGGTAGAAATGACGAAGCGCGAGTATCAAAAACTAAACGCGATTCGCACCTGGAAGACATGGGGATCTCCATACTTTAAGTCGCGCTGGCATAGTAAAGACCTTCGCCCGATCATCCCTTACTTGTTCACTGAGTGGAAATGTAATCTCGATTGCCACTATTGCTGGTCATACAACAATGCAGTCAAGGGCATGACGGAGGATGTGGCCAAGCGTTCAATAGACTGGTTGCATTCAATTGGCTCGCGCGTCCTGGCCTTGATGGGCGGCGAACCTCTGCTCCGCCCGAAGTTCATTCACAAGATCGTTTATTACAGTGCCAAGAACGATATTTTCGTTTACCTGCCTACCAATGGACGCCTAATGAAGCCTGATGTAATTGATCGGCTCGGAGATGCGGGCGTGGCCACGGTAAACCTGGCGGTTGATTCGGTGAGAGAAAGGAAGTCTTTGCCGAAAGCGCTGGATCCAATTCGCGCAAACTTCGATTACCTGGTGAAGCGTCAGCACTATTACGGCTACAGCGTAATGTTCAATATCAACATCTGCCATAACAACATGGACGATGTGAAAGAGCTGACGGAAATTGCTCATGACAACGGCATCGCGACCGATTATCACATCAACGAAACGCCGATGACGGAGCAAACCCACTTCAAACATTTAAACGAGAACCAGACCTACCTGACTCCGGACGACTGGCCCAAGGTAGATGCATTGCTGGATTACCTTAACGATAAGCGCGTCAATCACGGCTACAAGATGGTTAACCCCATCCAGCACATGGAAGACATGAAGATGTTGATGCGTGGAAAAGTGCCACCGTGGCAATGTCGCGCGGGTCAGAATTCGTTGATCATTCGGACTGACGGTTCGCTGGCGCCATGCTTTCCAATGTATTCAGCAACCCACGATTGGGGAGTTGTCGGCGATCACAGGTTTGACGTAAAGCAACTGGACGAGATGAAGGTAGATTGCACCAAGCATTGTTTATCCACGTGCAACTACATCCTCGGTTACTGCTACGACAACATGCGCGTGATCACGTGGGGACTAAAGCAGGCGCTGCATGGATTCCGCGGCGCGAGCGGGAGTTTCTAGGCGATCACCATTTCAAATGGGTTAACCGGAGTCATGGTCCATGGCTCCGGTTTTTGATTCTATCCCCTGTGTCCGACATGCTTCAGCTTGTCGCGCCATTGAGGGCCACTCAACCCGACAAGCTAAAGCATGTCGGACAAAGGAGAAACATGAAGACAATTTGGATGATTGTAGTCGTGGTATGTTTTTGCACTGCCGCCGTTCTCGAAACACGAGCGCAAACGAAGCACGCAATTGAATACAAAGGGCGGCCTGGATCGGCGTTCTCCGAAGTGGTGCGCGTGGACAACATGCTTTATCTCTCAGGGCAGCTCGGGGTCAACGCTTCCGGCTCCTTAGTTTCAGGCGGTATCAAGGCAGAAACAAAACAAGTGATGGATAACATCCGCGGCGTTCTCGAGAAGAATGGCTCTGGGATGGAGCACGTCGTGAAGTGCACCGTGATGCTGTTGGACATTGCCGAGCGGCCCGCGATGAGCGAAGTTTACGTGGGCTACTTTCCAAAGGACCGCATGCCCGCTCGCAGCACCTTCGGCACTACCGGGCTAGCCTTAGGTGCACGGGTGGAGATCGAGTGTATGGCGACAGTAAAGTGAAGGTATACCACGGTTTTGTTTGTAATTTTCCCCTCCCACTGGGAGGGGTTAGGGGAGGGCCTGTGACGCGCTTATGTTTTATTCTTGGAGGTAGCATCAGCAAGATATGAAGCTGCGTTGACCATCCTGGTTGACGCTACCCACCGGCCATCTTTATCTCTCGTCCTCGTGGGAGAGGGGGATAACCAGACTTCACACCAGGCGGCCGCCGCGCATCGTGATGATGCCGATCACCACGTTGATGCCGACACCGATTGCGATGGATATCCAGAAGCGCCTGGCATTCAGCACATAATGTCGAAAGTACAGGATTGTGAATAAACCGAGCGGTACCCATACCACAATTGAGGAAATCAAGCCGGGTTCATATGCAGACGTGCGGAGTGAATTAAACATGTGCGTGACCGCATTGCCCAGCACGGTGGCCGCGTAGATTATGGCGAGGGCGTTGGGAAAGCGGAGTCGTTTTGCAATCAGCACTCCCGCGATCATCAACGCGACCCCAATGCCCTGAACGACCAGAAACCTGGAAGACGACATGTATACGCCTTTGGTTCTTAGCAGGTGGGCTGAATAACCATCGCCGCCCCAGTATTCTTCAGCAATGTGAATTACATAGGTAATAACAAACAGCCATAGCCAGGGCACTGATGAAATCTTCGAGGTGGGTTCCTGATTCGACATAGGGGGCGTGCGAGCCGGACAAGTTTTATAGCAGAAACTTTCAATCTTCAGTAGGAGAGGGTAACGCAAACTGTTAGTTGCAATGGATGAGTGGTATTCAACGCGTACGCAAACCAACAGTTTGCGTGACAAAACCAACTTCGGGCGCCTGGCCATTCCCCGTTTAAATTGTTTGCTATAGAATACCCACCCAAATCTCTTTTCGACGCCTATAAAAAATCAAAACGTTTGGACGTGTGTGCTCACCCGTAACGTGTGGAGTGCCGTCCGCTGAAAATATCAAGGAAGGAAAAGATGCCCATGACCACCAGAAGACTCGCGGCGATACTACTAATGCTGGCCCTGCTTGCGCCGGCAACCACACTGGCCCAACGGAAAACCGGACGCAGAGACGTGAGGGTCTCACAAGCGGCAACGCCCTTGCCGCCTGTCAAGGTAACCGAGTTCAGACTCAAAAACGGCCTGCGGGTCATCCTTCACGAGGATCACTCGACGCCGATTGTCGGCGTCAACCTTTGGTATCACGTGGGCTCGAAAAACGAAGTGCCCGGGAAGACCGGTTTTGCGCATCTCTTCGAGCACATGATGTTTCAGGGTTCGAAGAGATATGACGACGACTTTTTCAAGCCGATTCAGGAAGCAGGAGGCACCCTCAACGGCTCCACCAACCCTGATCGGACAAATTACTTTGAAGTTGTTCCGTCAAACTTCCTCGAGCTGGCGCTTTTCATGGAAGCCGATCGCATGGGCGGGCTATTAGATGTGATAAACGAAACAAAACTCGCTAACCAGCGCGATGTGGTGAAGAACGAGAAACGTCAGAACTACGACAACCGCCCATATGGTTTGATTGGCGCAAAGATTAACGAGACGCTTTACCCGGCCAGTCATCCTTACCACTGGCTCACCATCGGCTCGCTCGAGGACCTTACCGCAGCGTCGATGGACGACGTTAAAGATTTTTTCCGTCGCTACTACACTCCGCGCAACGCGAGCCTCGCGATCGCCGGCGACTTCAATCCAATTGAAGCACGACGTTTGGTTGAGAAACATTTCGGCAACATACCCAGCGGTCCTCCGGTGACGCGTCCCAACGCGCCGCAACCTGTGCTGACGGCGTCGAAAGAAATCGTCATGCAGGATCGGGTTGCATTCCCGCGACTTTATCTTGTATGGCCCAGCAAACCAGCGTACGACAAAGACGAAGCCGCGACCGATACCCTTGCGAACATCCTGGGCGGCGGGAAGAGTTCAAGGTTGTACAAGACACTTGTTTACGATCGTCAAATCGCTCAGGACGTCTCCGCTAACAATGCTGCACAGGAGATCGCCGGACGGCTTCAGATAACTGCAACCGCGCGTCCTGGCAAAACGCTTGAGGAACTCGAGAGCGCTATCGATGCCGAGATCGAAAAGATCAAGAAGGAGGGGCCCACACAGGACGAAGTTGACCGTTCGTACAATGCCACCGAAGCGGCTTTCATCTTCGGCATTCAGACACTACAAGGGAAAAATGATCAGTTAAATCAGTATGCGACTTACGTCGGCAAACCTGCGTACTTTCAGCAGGATCTGGATCGTTACCGTCGTGTCACTCCGGAAGATGTGAAGCGCGTGGCCAACACTTACCTGGTAAAACACCGGCTCAAGGCCTCCGTGGTACCACGCGGGAGGGAAAGGGATGCATCAGCTGCAGCCCCCGCGGAAACGAGGCCACCATCCGCGGCATCTTCCGCAGCCGCGCAGGGTGCGAAGCGAAGCACTGACAACGCACCCAAATGGAAACTGCCGGCTCCCAAAGCTGATCCCCGGCTGGTTCTGCCGCAGGTGCAGCGTCACCGGCTCTCCAATGGCTTAGAAGTAGTCCTGGTTGAACATCACGAGCTGCCGGTAGTGACGATGAATCTGGTGGTGAAGTCCGGTTCCGCCGCAGATCCCCCAAACCGCGCCGGCCTGGCGAGCTTGACCGCCGACCTGCTTGATGAGGGCACCAAAAAGCGAAGCGCCCTGGAAATCTCAAATGCGTTAACCGACATCGGAGCACGCCTCGGAACTTCCGCTGATTGGGACTCCAACTCAACCAACATAACCACCTTAACAAGGCATTTGGAACGCGCTCTCGACATCTACGCTGACGTCGTGACCAACCCGGCTTTGGATGACGATGAATTAAAACGCGCCCGGGCCCGCCGTCTCAATATTGTTAAGCAACAGCGTGACGATGCGAGTTCTATCGCGAGTGTGGTCTACGCTTCCATACTGTATGGCCGCAACCATCCATACGGTCACCCCGCCATCGGCGATGAAGACTCACTAAAGGAGATCAAGGCTGCAGACGTGCGCACCTTCTACGAAACTTTCTACCGCCCCAACAATGCGACGCTGATTGTGGTAGGTGACGTGAAGTCAGCGACCCTCCTGCCGCAGTTGGAACGTGCATTTGGCGGCTGGGAACGTGGCGATATTCCTGCCATCAATATTCCCAACGCGCCGGCTCGTGGACAGGCTGGACTTTACATCGTGGACCGGCCGGGCTCAGCGCAGTCGGTAATCAGCATTGGACAGGTAGGCGCTGCTCGCTCCACGCCGGATTACTTCCCGCTGTTGGTGTTGAACACGATACTCGGCGGACAGTTTGTCTCTCGCGTTAACCTCAATCTGCGTGAAGACAAAGGCTACACCTATGGAGCGCGTACTTCTTTTGACTATAGACGCGGCGCTGGTCCCTTTGCGGCGTCCGCTGGAGTGTTTACCAACGTGACAAAGGAATCGGTAGCCGAGTTCATAAAGGAGTTGCGTGGCGTGCGCGGCGAAATTCCCATCACAGAAAAAGAGTTGGAGTATTCCAAGCAGGCGATAATTCGTGGTTACCCTCGTGGCTTCGAGACGCCGGGACAAATAGCCAACCGTCTGGGAGACGTGGTGCTCTACGGGCTGCCGGACAACTATTTCAATAACTATATTCAGCGCGTGCGTGCAGTAACACTGGCTGACGTTCAGCGAGTGGCAAACCGTTATCTGGATCCCTCAAAGATGGCCATCCTGGTTGTCGGTGATCGTAAAGTCATTGAACCTGGTTTGCGCTCACTTGACGCAGTCGGCACGACGATTACTTTCGTCGACATGGAAGGGAAGCCGGTTGCGGTTCGCACTGGAGACGGAGGCGACTCTCGACAATAAGGCGACTCTCAGCGCTGAAATTGCGCAGCGCGGCTTTGCCGCCTGATGTGCGGAAGGTCTCTGACCTTCCGACACCGGCAATATAGTTTTTGGGGCTGCGCCCTTATTTGGGGCACAGCCCCATCGCCTATGAAGGATCAAACGGTGGGGCTTAGCCACCACCGCACATCAAACGGCAAAGCCGTGCGTCGCCCTCATGTCATGAACAGTTCCCCTCAACCAAAACTGGCACGCCGGCTGGGCTTGTTCGACGCCACCATGATCGTGATGGGTGGCATTATCGGTTCCGGAATTTTCATGAACGGAGCTGTGGTGGCGCGCCAGCTCAGCTCTCCTGTTGCGATCCTCGGTGTGTGGGCCCTCGGCGGAATAATCGCACTGGCGGCCGCTTTTATCTGGGCTGAACTCGCCTCACTGCGGCCCGAAGTTGGAGGCCAGTATGCGTATCTACGCGACGCGTTTCACCCACTACTGGCTTTTCTTTACGGGTGGGCGTTGTTGCTGGTTATTCAAACCGGCGGTATGGCTGCGGTCGCAGTAACCTTCGCACGATACTTCTTACAACTAACAGGTTTCCAGGTTGCCGATTGGCTCATCGCGGCATTCGCTTTGGCTATCCTGACAGCCATCAACTGTCTCGGAGTCCGCGCGGGCAGCACGGTTCAGAACCTGTTCATGGTTTTGAAGATCGCTGCTCTGTTGACGTTGATAGTCTGTGGTTTATGGGTCATCACGCCGGCCCATTCCTCGAGCGCTGGCGGAATCGGGGCCGTTGCAGGTGGTTTCGGATTCAATATTTTGACGGTGATTGGCGCTGCGATGGTGCCGGTGTTGTTTGCATACGGTGGTTGGCAAACGTCCACGTTTGTGGCGAGTGAGATTCGTGAACCACGAAAAAATCTTCCGCGCGCATTGTTGATTGGTGTAGCCGGCGTAGTGTTCTTGTACCTCGCCGCTAACTTTGTTTACGTCGCCGCATTAGGCGTTCCGGGTTTGGCGGGTACGACGACACCAGCATCCGATGTGATGAGGCTTGCACTCGGTGAAAACGGCGCGCGATTAATTGCTGCAGGAATTGCCATCTCAACGGTCGGTTTTCTTAGTCAGGGAATGTTGACGGCGCCACGCGTCTACTTTGCCATGGCCGAAGACGGATTGTTTTTCCGTGGCGTTGCTAAGCTGCATCCGAAAACTCAAGCGCCGGTGGTCGCGATTACGTTGCAGGGAGTGATGGCGATTGCGATCGCGTATTGGGGTAAATACGAACAGATCCTGAATTATGTCGTGTCGGTCGATTTTATTTTCTTCGGCGCCACAGCTGCGTGCCTGTTTGTACTGAGGAAAAGAAACAAAGAAAAAGGGTTAATCAAGGTGCCGGGCCATCCCATCACGACATTGCTCTTTGTACTTATTTGTTGGCTGGTGGTGATTAATACGGTTTATAAGTATCCGGAAAACACAGCGATAGGATTAGGAATACTGCTTGCCGGAATCCCCGTTTACTTTTTATGGCGAGTCATGAACAAGCAATGAAGCCAGTAGCCGAGCACCTGAAGACGCGTCAATCCGAATACATGCATTGGGCCAAGACGCGTTCTGATGCCAAATTTAATTTAGCGACCAGCGGGCTCGCGAATCTAAGGCTGACCGACCTCGAGTTTAGTGTGAGCGAGCTGGAGCTCACCGGACTGGACTCCTACGGCTATAAGCCGTTGATTCAGGAATTGTCGCGACGTTACCGAGTTGATCCCAAGGGCATCGTGACTGCGGCCGGCACTAGTTTCGCCAATCACCTGGCAATGGCGGCTTTGATCGATCCGGGAGATGAGGTCCTGATTGAGCGGCCTACATACGAGCCGATACTTGCTCTCGCACAGTACCTGGGAGCGAAGGTCCAACGTTTCGAACGGAATTACCGGGACGGTTTTGGAATCCAGCCCGGAGAGATTGGGAAGGTAATTAGTGAGCGAACACGCCTGGTTGTCCTCACCAATTTTCATAACCCCAGCGGAGTCTCTGTTGATGAGTCTTCACTGCGGGAGGTTGGGGAAATTGCCAGGAAAGCAGGTGCTCATGTCCTGGTTGATGAGGTCTATCGGGAAATGCTCTTTGAAGTTTCGCCAACGTCTGCGTTTCATCTCGGACCGGAGTTTGTGGTTACCAGCAGCCTGACGAAAGCATACGGATTGAGCGGCCTTCGGTGCGGTTGGATCTTCGCAGCCGAGAGTTTGGCAGAACGGATGTGGCGTTTGAATGATCTATTCGCGGCGACGCCTGTACATGCGGGGGAACGTTTAAGCGTGATCGCTTTACGGCAGTTGGATCGACTGACCACTTTCGCCAGGGCACGACTGGATACAAACCGGGTGATGCTTAATCAGTTCTTAGATTCGCGTAATGACCTGGAAGCAATCAGACCTGAGAGTGGATCGATCATGTTTCCCCGTGTGAAGAGTGGAAAGGCCGAGGAGCTCTTCGAATTGTTGCGTGAGAAGTATGAGACTTCAGTAGTGCCAGGACGGTTCTTCGAGATGCCGGACCATTTTCGGATCGGTATGGGCGGCGACCCGAAACTCTTTGTCGAAGGATTAGAGCGCTTGGGTGCGGCGCTGGAACACTTTAAGTGAGTTACCTCTTTTCGTGTGTTTCGTGGTTCGTATAATTCGGGATCGTTTTTCCTGGCGACCAAAAACGATCCACGAATCACACGAATAACACGAATAAGGAACTATTTTTTGGAAGGTCGCTTCCGCTGAACTTCAGCCAGTCTCAACCAATCATGAACATGATCGGCAGCCTCTATTCCTGCTGCTTCAGCAGTGATCTTTATCGGAGTACCACCAGGCCATTCGCTTCTTCGCATCCGCCCGCCACCAATTGATTGAAAATAGATCTTGCCCTTCGTCAGTTTCTTACCAGTGACCGGCTCGAGTATCTGATATTCAACTTGCAGGTCGGGTGAGTTGAGGATAATCGTGCCGTTCTGAAAACTGTCTATTTCGAAACTGAGCAACACAACCAAAGATCGCGTTTCGTTCTTCGCGCGCAACACAGCATCTTGTCGCTCCATGTCGCCGATGGAAGAACCATTGATGTTCGGGTCTTCCATCAGACGATTGACGAAGCTCGCAAAGATCGTGTCTTCGCTATGTAGCCGGCGGTTGGTCCGGTGACGGCCTATCAACAGAGTGACTTTCTCACTCAATGGTTCCAGGGAACGGGCGGGAGACGGTTTATTGGCCTCCTCCGGGACAATCAATGGATCAGGTGAAGGAGCCGGGACAGGCTTCAAGGTACGTCGACCAGACTGGGCCTCGACTCGACCGACCAAGCTGAAAACCAGCAAAAGGGCAGCAAAGCCGGCGTATTTGAGAGTTTTGCTTTGTTTGTGCAGAAAGAAGCTCATGGCCTTTCGGGAATCGGCTCAGTCTTCATTTCAAGTGGACAACGCCTTAGACGTGCAAGGTCAGCTCAAGGTTGCGTCAGTTACTATTATCCGGGTTCGCGTTAATCCGGGGGATCCGTATGATCTCGTGCTCAATTGAACTAAGAACTTCTCTTGCATTAGCTAAAAAGTTCAAATGAATAAGACGTCTCTTTTACCGGGACCGCGGGCGTCCCGCCCGCACTGAGCGAAGCGAAAAAGCCCGTTGCGTGACTGATTAGTTTAATTACATCTGTCCTGCTGGGAATGGGAGCGGCTTGGTTTCGCCCTAAATGTTTAGCGATGTAGGCGTTATTTCGCTGCGCTCAGTGCGGGCGGGACGCCCGCGGTCCCAGTAAGATGACGTCTTATTTAGTTGAAGTAATTAGGCAATGTAACTGAGAGACTATTTCGCCTTCTTCGCGAGCCGCTTCTCAATCCCAGTGAGGCCACGGAGGACGATTAGGGCCAGGATTGTCGCGCCGATTGCCAGCAAAAACTGACGCAGGGCGATACTGATTCCAATCGCTGCACACAACAGAATCGATGCGGCCGTCGTGAGTCCCTGCACCTGCTCGCTAGCGTCCTTGCGAAAGATCGTGCCGGCGCCGAGGAAGCTGACGCCCGCAACTATGGCTTCAACGATACGAATTGGATCACCAGTCACGCTCGTTTTGCCTTCAGCAAGAAAGCGCAGCAACATTGCGTCTGCAAGGCCCACCAGCAAACAAGCAGCGCCGGCTACCAGCATTTGGGTCCGGAAGCCGGCGGGTTTATCAGCTACTTCGCGTTCAAAACCAATTACCCCACCCAGCAACATCGCGAGCGCGACTTCACCGATTATTTCCAGTTGCATCAGCCAGTTCATTATTCGTCCATCCTTGCTTAGTTTCCACGCAGTGCCCGCGCAGCCTCGCGTGCAAAGTAAGTGATAATTATGTCGGCGCCAGCACGTTTGATACTCGTCAGTGTTTCCATCATTGCGCGTTGTTCATCGATCCACCCGTTCTGCGCCGCAGCCTTGAGCATCGCGTACTCACCCGAAACGTGATACGCAGCGACCGGAAGATCAAATCGGTCGCGTACTGCAGCCAGCACGTCCAGGTAAACCGTGGCTGGCTTGACCATCAACATGTCGGCGCCTTCCATCTCATCAAGCTCGGCCTCGCGCATCGCCTCGCGCAAATTTGGCGGATCCATCTGGTAAGCGCGCCGATCGCCAAACGCCGGCGCACTGTCCGCAGCTTCCCGGAATGGACCATAAAACGCCGATGCGTATTTGACGGCATAAGCGAGAATTGCAACCTGATCAAATCCTGCATCGTCCAGGGCTTCCCTGATCACACCGACCTGTCCATCCATCATTGCCGAAGGCGCGACCACATCCGCTCCCGCCGCCGCCTGACTGACTGCCGTGCGCGCCAGTAGTTCAAGTGATTCGTCGTTGATAACTTCGCCGTCGCGAACAACGCCGCAATGTCCGTGGGAAGTGTATTCACACAGACACGTGTCCGTCATGATCGTGAGGCGGGGTGCAGCTTCGCGAATAGCGCGGACCGCTTGCTGCACAATTCCATTCTGGTGATACGCGCCCGAGGCATCTTCGTCTTTCGACTCCGGCAGACCAAAAAGTATTACGGCCCTGATTCCGGCTTGTTCGGCCTCGGCAGCTTCTCGCGCGATCTCATCAACAGAAAGATTGTGCACCCCGGGCATCGAAGAAATCTCACGCCGAACAGACTTTCCCGCACAGGCGAAGAGCGGCAATACGAAGTCCTCTGCGCTCAGGCGCGTTTCACGGACCAGCGCGCGCAGGTTTTCCGATCTTCTTAGTCGGCGCGGACGTTGAATGAGATCAGACATGTTTGTTCCTGTGGGACAGACATTCTTGTCTGTCCGCTTTTATTTATCTAACCGGAGACAGGCAGGAATGCCTGTCCCACTACCAACGGTGATAGGCCGGATGGCCAGGCTTGACCGCGACGAAAGTTCCGCGACAAGTGGCCGTCACTTTGTCATGTGCAATCAATTCGCCTTCGACAATTGCGCGATCTTCAGTTGCTTCGACCACACGGGCCACCATGCGGATGGGCTTGTCAGTTGGTGTCGGCCGGAAGAGTTTGATTGTGTAATCCGCAGTAACAGTACAGGGCGGCTTTTCAAGTTGATTTCGTTTCATCAACGCATAAGCAGCTGTCCAGTTACAGTGACAATCTAAAAGCGTACCGATGATGCCGCCAGACAACATGCCGGGAAACGCTTCGTACTCGGTTTTAGCTTCCCACTCGGCAACCACTTCCTCACCGTCGGGGAAACTGCGCACGTGCAGGCCTTTGTCGTTTGCAGGACCACAGCCGAAGCAGGCGAGATTCGGCGCGAAAGTTTCCTGGATACTCTTTTCAGTCATGTGTTGCTGCCAAAAAAGTCTAAGAATAAGCGTCGACGTATTACTGGGACCGCGGGCGTCCCCGCCCGCACTGAGCGAAGCGAACAGATGTCGTCCTAAGATCCACGCACCGAAGGAACGGGTTCGCTGCGCTCAGTGCGGGCGAGACGCCCGCGGTCCCAGTAAACAGCTTGACGCTCATTTTCGAACTTAATGCCAACGGTTTTTGAATGCGTTTCGGATTATAATCGCTACGCTATTGTTTTCCACCCTGCACGCGGAGATACCCTTTGACGATCCTTCGATTCTCAACCGCTCTTCTGCTGTTGTTTGCGTTCTGTACAGTCGCTGCCGCACAACATAATTTCAGTGCCAGGGTCTACGAGGAGTTCCATGACGTGTTACACCCGCTTGAGCATGAAGCGCTTCCGAACAAAGATTATCGGCGCATTCGCTCACAGTCAGGTGAACTGGTGAAACGTGGAAAAGCAATTGTGAAAGCAGGTGTACCCGCTGCCTTGACCGGTGACAAACGAACGGAGTTTGTCCTGGAGATGAATACGTTTAATGCTTCTTTGAACCAACTAAAAACCGCCGCGCGACGCAGTAGTAATTCCAAACTCGCCAGGTCATACAGCTCGGTTCATGATTCCTTTGAAAAGCTGATGCACATGTTGCCCAGGTAGTTCGCAGTTGGAACGCAGTTCTTTCGACTTAAACATCACCATGCCTTGCCTCAAAGGTCTGATCACGGGGCGACGATAGCGATCCCATTAGCACCGTGGCTTCAGCCCGGTGATCGATGGACCGTTGTTCCTTGCAACCGTTTCAGCGGTTTCGCACCGGTAAACCGTTAAAACGGTTAGGGCACTCGGGATCGCTCCGGGTCACCGGGCTGAAGCCACGGTGTTAATGAAATCGGTTGGCAAAGTTTTAAATGCTCCGGGTATTGGCGACTTTCGAGCAAAACTAAACGGAGACAGAAATGCGAAGAAAAATATTTAGCGCGACGCTGTTGCTGCTAACTGTGATTGCCTTGAAGGATGTACACGCGCAACCACCAGAAGCGCCTTGCGTTCCCGGCATCAGCTTTTGGAGCCTGCTCGACTCAGTTGGTGTCGGATATGTGTCTGGTCGTCTTAGCATTGATAAAGTCTATGCGCCATGCTTGCCGGCGCCCGGCAAGCAGAGCACTTCAAACTACGCTTACGATCCCGACGTTGGCGGGAAGCTGACAACGGTGGTTAAGACTGCTGACGGCAAAGTACTGAATACTTACGTCTGGTACGCCTCACAAATCGGCAGTCTTTGGGAGTTGAGTCGCTACAAAATCATCGGGGGTCATCAATCAGTACAACCTTTGACAGCCGGCAGCTATATGTTGGAGTTTGCCGCAAACGACAAACCCTTCTACCGGTTTCCCTTTACGATCAGTGAAGGGAAGAACGAGGATCCTTACCAGCCGGCCGGAGCTCGTTACTATATCGAAGGACCATGGAACGAGTATGGAAACATCTTCTACCAGCGCAATGATCCTGAATCGGTCCTGAAGTTCACAACCTGGGTGCAGGACAAAGCAGGTAAACCGGCAACCACGTTAACGCCCTACGATCTCAAACTGGTGAGCTTGAAGGACGGAAAAGTGATTGCCGAAGACTCGGGCAATTTCAGACTTGCGCCTCGTTGGCAAAAAGCTGACTTACTTATTCATCATCCCGGCAATAAAGCCGCCTACTTCAAAGCCGGTGAACTGCTTCGCGCAGACGGACGATATGCCTTTCGCTTCTCGGTGGATGGCAAGCCTTATGGGACCTATCCCTTTGAAGTGAAAGGTGGACGTATTCAGCTTCAGGGAAAACAGATACGCGAAAAGACTGATCCCATGATAGCGATCGTCGATTACCTATCCGGTGGGCGTTACACCTCGTGGTGGATCAAGCGTGAGTAACTCCCACTCTAACGCATAAACTGCCGACGTATTGCCAGAGCTAACAAAGCAGCCTGAACTGGACCAAGAACCGTCTCCAAGAGGACCACGCTCTTCGCAGATAGAGTCACGGGTGGGGGTTCAGGTCTTTGCAAGGTCATAACGCCCAAACTGTATGTGAGCGCGTGCTTCCAGTTTAGCGGCTCACCCGTTTTATCGGGCTCGTTGCGTATAACGTTGGTTTCACATCCAGGTGCCGGCTGCCCTCGCGCGAAACCGACGTACATGTAAAGCAAACCTGCCAACAGCCAAATACCCATCAGAACCGTGAACGCTCGTAATACTCGTTCGCCATAACCACTCGCTAACCAATACACCCCACCCAAGTTCCAGGACCATCGACCTTGCCGCGGCTCGAGTCTTTGCGACTCCATGGATTTGTAACGAAAGTCTGATGCCTCGACGTACCGGTGGTTCTCCTCTGCATTAAGAGCAAGATTGCGATAAGCAATCTGCAGCAACCGGTGTGGTGGCGAAACTCCCTTTTTACCCAGAACGTCTATGTCCTCTTGTATGGAGCGATCACCCCATTCAACATTCGCAAAGTCAAAACCTCGCGAGTTAACGTTGATAAACCAGTGAGGAAGCAAGAATATCGTATGAAACAAAATCCGATGAGGAGTCTCTATTCTCGCGTGCTGAAGGTTTAAAGAAGATTGCTTGCCAAATACCTTGTTCAACACTGTTCCGGCAAAAGTTGCCTGGTCAAGAAAAGCCGCGGACGTGAAATCTGCTTCTGCTTCAAAACGCGAGGACGTGAAATCCGCCTTCTTTTCGAAAGTCGTGCCAATGAAGTTGGTTCTTTCATTGAATTTGGCAGATGAAAAGCGGGCTGCGGCAGCGAAAATAACTTGGCTAAAGTTGCCTCCGGAGCGGAACTCGCTCGAATGAAACTCGCCAGCCGCTTTGAAAGTAGAGCCGTCAAAAATCGCGGGTTTATTAAAAACCACATGATTGAATTCCACTTGTTCAGTGAAGACTGCGGAACTGAAGTTAGCCAGGCCGTTGAATTCTGCAGCTCTAAAGCGAGCGCCTCGCTGGAAAATGGCGCGGCTGAAGTGGGCCTGTGAAGCAAAGGTACTAGCCTGAAACAATGCGCTGCCCTTGAAGGTGACGTTATTAAAGTTAGCCTCGCCGTCGAAAACAGCGCGGATAAAACTCACTTCTTCGTTGAAAACAGCGCCCACAAAGTTGGCCTGCTCGGGAATCCTCTGGTTATAAAACGAAACCTCTTCGGGGAACCATACTCCGCTGAAGTCGTAATTATTTACCGCAAGTTTGCGCTTCAGCGCTTCTTTAAATTCGTCCTTCTTATCCGCAGCTGAATAGTGAAGGACACAATATTCGCTGCTTTCATGTTTCCTAAAGAACCCTTCCCCAGTGCAGGCCGAGCGCATAGATTCCGGGCATCCGCAAACAAAACTTCCTTGAGGATTTGATGAGGTTAGGTCGAACATCTTGCATCTCCAGGTTTGGATCGATTCCAAGCAGGAATCCCGATGGTTGAATCGACCAGAGAACCGGCGGAACCCGGTGCGTAAACTTCTTGAGTTTGTAGAGGAGGCGAGGACGTGACTTCAACCGGGACTTTCCCGCAGTCACCTATCATTTCTCTTGTAAGGCAGCTTTACCCTTCGCGTCCAATTCCCGACCGAGGATTAAGGCGGTGCAGGGCGACTGAGAAGACGCTTTTATATTAATTAGTGCAAAAACTCAACAAGAAAGATCAGGGAACATGCCACCTTGTTGGCTCCAAGGCAACCCGCGACAACCCTCCCGGAATCTCAGCCCCAACGCGTAACGTGCGGTTCCCCACTATTCATTCCCAGGGGAACGAGTGTTCTACTCGCTTGACGCGGAGCAACTCTCCCGAGTTTCAGTGGCTTAGACCGTTGGTCCTGTTTGCAGGGACCAAAGCTCGATGCCTTCTTGCCCACCATTTGAGTTTCTTCAATCTTAGTTTCAGGAGACGTGTGTATATGCGAAGACTATTTCCCGTCACGGCGACTCTGTTTGTCGTCGTTGTAGCCGTGTGCAGTTTGGTAACTCAAAGGGCAACCACACAGGAGATCGCTCCAAGTCATCCGGTTGGACCAACCGCAGCTTCCCACGGGAACTTTCACAGTGCGGCTGCCAACATAATCATTCCTCAGTCCCGGGCGTATTCAATGCGACCCACCAAACATCAGATTCAAATTAGTGACGTAGCCGCTGAGATCCGCATCGTGCATCAGGTGGCGACGACCACGCTCGAGGTTGGGATAAACAATCCAGGCGCGCAGCAACAGGAAGCCGAAATGTTGATTCCCGTTCCTGAAGGCGCGGTGTTGCGTGGTTTCGACTTTGTCGGTTCGGCCAAGGAGCCGACGGCGAAGCTATTGCCGAAGGGTGAAGCGATAGCGGTCTACCGGTCTATCGTCAGCAAGCTGCGTGATCCGGCGCTGCTCGAGTTTGCCGGTTACAACCTCGTGCGCTCCAGCGTCTTTCCAGTGCCTGCACGTGGCACACAACGAGTGCGGCTTATTTACGAGAACATTCTCAAAGCCGATGGCAATCGCGTCGACTATGTCTTGCCTCGCAGCGAATCGTTCGAAGCTACCGCCACACCATGGAAAATTTCGGTGCGCGTTGGTTCGAAGTCACCAATTTCGGCGGTCTATTCGCCGAGCCATCAGATTGCGGTCGAACGACCTACCACCGCACAAGCTGTCGTTCGCGTTGCTGGTGAAAGCAAGCTCGAGCCTGGTCCATTCAGGCTGTCTTATCTAACCGAAGGAAATGGACTGACGGCATCATTGCTGGCTTATCCGGACGTGCGTGTTGGCGGAGGCTATTTCCTGCTACTCGCGGGCGTTCCAGCTGACGCGCAGAAAACTGCGACTGCCATCAAGCGTGAAGTAACTTTGGTTATTGATCGTTCTGGAAGTATGGCCGGTGAAAAGATTGAACAAGCGCGCTCCGCCGCGTTGCAGGTGGTGGAAGCACTTGAGGAGGGCGAAGCATTCAACATCATCGACTACTCCGACACCGTGGCCAAGTTCGCCGAAAGGCCGGTGATTAAGGACAGAGCACAAATGTCACAGGCCCGTGCCTACATACAAAGGCTCAAAGCTGATGGCGGTACCAACATCCGAGATGCATTAGTTGAAGCGCTGGACCAACCAGCAACGCTGCAGATGCTTCCGTTGACAATCTTTCTTACTGACGGTGTGCCGACCTCGGGTGAAACTCGCGAGTCTGCCATTCGCAGTTCGGTAGTTGCTGCCAACAAACACAAGCGGCGTATTTTTAGTTTTGGCGTAGGCTTCGATGTTAACGCGCCGCTGCTGACTTCTGTGGCCAACGCCACGCGCGCTACCGCCACGTTTGTTTTTCCGAAAGAGAATGTCGAAACCAAGGTTTCAGAAGTGTTTCGCCGTTTGTCCGGGCCGGTACTGGCCGACCCGCAACTGGCAACTCTCGATACTAATGGCAGCGTTACCACGCGTGCGATTCGCGAGTTGATGCCGGCCGAGATGAACGATGTGTTCGAGGGCGATCAGATCGTTCTGCTGGGGCAGTACCAGGACAACCAGCCACTGCACTTCCGTGTTTCGGGCAACTATCTCGGCGCGCCCCGCACGTTCGATCTGAAGTTTGATCTCAGCAAAGCGACGACGCGCAATTCTTTTGTCCCGCGCTTGTGGGCCAGCCGCAAAATTGCTCGTCTAGTTGAAACGATCAGCGAGGCCGGCGCCGATGTTGCGGCGGGAGCCGCTCCGCGCGGCGGCCGGACACACGTGGTGAGTAACCATGTGAGCGCGGCGGCTTTGGATCCAAAGATGAAAGAGCTGGTTGATGAGATCGTGCGTCTTTCGACAGAGTACGGCGTGTTAACTGAATACACCGCGTTCCTGGCGACCGATGGAACGGACTTCTCGCAGCGGGACACGCTTAACGAGAAAGCGGGAATGTTTCTCATGAACAACGCCCAGCTTACACGTAGCGGTCAGGGTGGAGTAACGCAGGGTCTAAACATGAGCGCGCAGCGTACGCAAGCCAGTGCGAACCGCTCGAACGTCTTTCTGAACCAGAATGCTGAGCGCGTGGAGATAACCAACGTGCAACAGATTACCGACCGCACGTTCTTCCGCAGAAACAATCGGTGGATTGACTCGAGTATGTTGGAACGCGAGAAAACCCTTAAGCCCGATCTGGTTGTCGAGTTTGGCACTCCGGAGTTTTACAAGCTGGTGGATCGACTCGTTGCAGAAGGCCGGCAGGGAATTCTGGCATTGTCGGGAGAAATGCTGCTCTCGATTGATGGGAAGACAGTGCTGGTAAAGGCCCCGCAGAAGTAGAGAAGGCCCGAAGGGCCGGCAGTTAGTAGCCACGCCCGTCAGGGCGGGGTTAAGTGAAGACTGTCGGCCCTTCGGGCCTGCTTTATTTTTCATCCAGCTTTCTGCCGGCGTTCAAATTGTCGAAGTTCATGATGGCATTGAATACCAGGAAGTAGCTGCCTCTGGTTTGACCTCGCCACATTGGATTGTTTGAAAACAGCAACAGGTGGCCCTGGCCGGTAGGCACATCGACGATCATCGCGTGTTGTGCGATCTCATCACCGCCATCCAACAAACCCGATACAAACAGCTCTTTGCTGTCAGCATAACGAAAGATAACGCGCGGCCGCATTGCCGGAGGAATTACGTTGATCGCATTGCGCCGTTGTTCGTCGGTTAAAGGCACCGCCTGCCAAACTTCCGCCGTGGGAAGCTCGGGCGCATCCACCGGTGGCCGTCCCTGGACCACATCCGGATCATCCGGACTGCCGCGTCCGGTCATGCGTGTTTGCCTTGGCGGCCTTCCGCCGCGGCCGGTTGCGAGATTACTTAGATTAAAGATTGGCCCATTGAAGGTGTAGATCGGAAGTGTGTCACCATAGCCATAAGCCACGGGACTGGCGGCGTCTACGATTTTTGAGCGAAGGACTACCCCAATCGCTTTCAGACGCTGTGGACGGGCAATAGAAAGCCCCGGCGTGAATCCGGATGAGACCGCCAGCTCGGCAGTATCCATAACTCCGATAAACAACCCACCCTCCCGCGTAAACCTTTGCAGGTGCATCAGTCCTGAATAGCCGAGACCCGGCCGTATATCGTCAGTTGAATCTATCTTGCCGATGTTTGGCGTTAGCTCAGTGGTTTTCCACGGAATCGCGTTGCCCCACATCGGCATGCCGTTGATGATGCGATCGTTGCCGGCGCCGACCGGCGCAAAAATGATCACGTCATACTTCTCTCTAAGGTCATCATCCTTCGCAACGTCCTGGGTGCTGATGTACGAATAGGGCACTCCCAACTGGTCGAGAGCCAGTCGCCACCAGCCTTCGTCCTGGGTTGAAAGCCACGTGTGCATCAACGCGATGCGAGGGGCCCTCGACGGATGTGTCTTAACAGCCGGCGCCGTTGCCGTCGCGTAAATTTGTAAACCCAGGTCCGCGGCCGCCTGCCGGAGTTCGGGCAAAGCAACCTTGCTGATGATGAATGAGCCACGATTGAATTTTCTGCCGGTGGCTTGAAAAGGTTCTTCTGCAGTGTCAACCACCGCGTCCTTCAATTGATATCGCAGAGTAACAAGCGCGTTATCAGCATTGTGGTTGACCAGATAGACTGATCCGGTTCCGTTAACGGCACCCGTGGCCCTTACTTCGCGAGTCACCATTTCCATCGGTGCGCTCAAAGCTTTTTCGTCCGTCACCCGCACCACCTGCACGTTACCTAATTCACCCATGGTCCAGCCGGTATCGTCGAAAACCTCCGTCTGCGGATCATTAGGAGACCAGAACTGGTGATCAAGGATCGCATCCACGATGCGACTGTATGGTTGGTCCATGCGAACAACGTAGGTACCCGCGGGAAATGTTCGCGTTTCCGGTTTAGGACTGGGAGAAGGCGAGGGTGCCGGTGAAGGTGAGGCAACGGCAGGTTTCTTTTTCACTATGGAAATTGTAAACGACGCCGTAGTCCGATGAACTTCAGCACCCTGCGCCTGAATGGTGCGTAGTAGATCCGCCTGCCCGCCCGGTCGCGGATCATCGCCTGGAAACACGTACGCCACCGGACCTTCGTTTTTGGGTTTCAGCACTGAACGCTTGCTCTTCAGGTAAAAGTTTTTAAGAAACAACTTGCTGTTGTTGCTGAAGTAGTTGAGCGTCGTTAGCAAGGCAGTCTGCTGGTAGTTGTTATTGTTGCGCTGCGACCACTTCGCTTTGGGGAGTGGCGGGTTTTGACGAAACCATGTGCGCTGATATTCGTTCGGAGAAAGCGTGCGCTCCACTGTGTCGGCGCCGGCATTGCCAAAGGTTTCATACAAGCGGCTAATGCCATTGTGAGTGGCCGCGATGAACATCAGATAGCCCGGTGACCACGTGTCGAAGTTTCCGTGCGCAAACACGCCGGGCATTCCAAACTTTGTCATCTCCGAAACATTGTTCCACCCGATCATCTGCCATTCATCGGTAAGAATCGGATCGAGCCAGGCGTTGTACGGCCCGTCTCCGACCGTATTGTCATAGAGGTAGGGAACAGACTCGTGCAAGTCGTGCAGAACGAGTGCCTTCTGATTCAAGAATGTATTGAGCACGTTGCGAGTTAACTTCAAAGACAAACCGATCGCGTCGCGGTTGTTGTCGTGCGCCACATACTTGCCCCAATAGAGCAGCGGCGGCCAATTGGCGTTGGGATTCGCCACGTGCCAGTTGTAAACATCGACCACACGGTTTCGTCCGTCCACTTCCACCACCGGAGTGATCAAGGTGACCACGTTGTCACGAATATTTCGCACGTAGGCACTGTCGTCGACGGCCAGGCGATAGACGAGTTCCATCAGCGCAGTGGGAGATCCGGTTTCGGGCGAGTGTAGGGCACCGGTGATGTAATAAACGGGAAAAGACGCGGCTACCAATTTGTCAGCCTCGTCGTCGTTCAGGTTTATCAGGCGCGGATCGGCAAGCCGCGAGAGTCTGGCCCTATTCTCGTCAAGTTTCGCGAGCAGTTGTTCGGAAGCGACGGCGACCGCGATCATTTCACGGCCTTCCTCGGTTGTCCCAATCGAATAAACCTTCACCCGCGGCGATGCTTTCTCCACCAGCCGCATGTAGCGGTGTACATCTTCCGCGTAGGGAAGTTTGCGTGGCGCACCAGCGACGTCTCCCAACACCACGGACGGCGTTGGTACGTTGGGGGATGCCGGCAAGTAGTCAGTCAATGGTGAATTGAAAAAAGTCTCGGTGGTATATTCACGAATCTTGCGAGTGTATTCCTCGTCGACTGGCTGATTTGGATCACGGCCCGGTTTAACCTGGGCGCCAGCTGCGGCCGCAAGGCCGATGAGAACAGAACAGACCAGGAACCAGCGAAGAATCAAACGAGTCATAAAGGTTGCCTCATAGGGTCAAGAGTATGTGTGCGAAGCAATTTAGAGGAGAACGAAGCTGCAGAGCAAGAGAACCGTGAAAAATTGATTAGGTTGAACTGTAGACTTGAAGCGAAGCCTTTTCACTCATTACTTCCGATCGCTACAATGTGCGACAAGATGACCGGACGAATATTTCAACTCAACGTTTCACCCGGTGGCGTGCCAAAGTTGGCCATCCAGCATGGCCTGGTGCACCAACTGGGGATGATTGGTGACGCTCACCGGTTCCCAAAGATTCACGGCGGACCCGAGCGAGCACTGTGTCTATTTTCGCTTGAGCGAATTCTCGAGTTGCAAGAAGAGGGACATCCGATTTTCCCCGGGGCAGTCGGTGAAAACGTCACGATAGCCGGCCTGGATTGGAACGAGTTGAAACCCGGTACGCGTTTGCGCTTGGGTGAAGAAGTGGAAGTTGAGCTGACTAGCTATACGAAGCCTTGCAACACCATCCTGCAGTATTTCGTGGAAGGAAATTATCATCGCATCAACCAGGCGCTGCATCCCGGTCACTCGCGAATATATGCTCGCATCCTAAGCAACGGAACCGTGCGCGTCGGACAGGCTGTCAGACTTTTGAACGGGTCTGCGGAGTGAGGTCCATACCACCTGCCCAACAAAAACATTTACCATATATCATTTCACATTTTTCATTTGTCATTGAAAAGCGGGAGCAAAGCTACCTTCCTTACCCAGAGACATTCAGTCTTGAACTAAGCATTCAATCTTGAATATCAATCACAAATGAAAAATGTGAAATGATATATGGTAATCTTGTTGGGCAGGTGGTACGGACTACATCCGCATCAGCGCTCCCCCTCACCGCCGCTTTGGAAACACTCCGCCGCGAAATACAATCAACTACATCAACATTCTGTTTCTGTTTTTATGTCGCAACCGCAAGACAAATCAACGCTCCCCAGCGCGCAAACCCCTGAAGAACCGCGTCTGGTTCAGATCGAAAGCCCGAGCAAAGTTGCTGGCGGAATCCCCTCCATTGTCGCGACTACCAAAACTGCGTGGGCCGAAATGGGCATCAGTCGCGGCGTTCGCACTCTGCTGAAAGTAAATCAAAAAGACGGTTTCGATTGTCCCGGTTGCGCATGGCCGGAGCCCGACGATGAAAGATCGCACGCAGAGTTTTGCGAGAACGGCGCGAAGCATGTGGCAGATGAGGCGACCACGAAGCGTGTGCCGCCCGAGTTTTTTCAAAAGTGGAGCGTCGCCGATCTTTCATTGCAATCAGATCACTGGCTGGGCAAACAGGGACGGATCACTCATCCGATGGTCCTGCGGCAGGGCGCGACACATTACGAACAGATCGCCTGGGATGATGCCTTCAATCTAATCGCCGCCGAATTGAATGGCCTAAACAACCCGGACGAAGCCGTCTTTTACACTTCCGGCCGTACCAGCAACGAGGCGGCGTTTCTTTACCAATTGTTCGTGCGGCAATTCGGCACCAACAATCTCCCTGACTGTTCAAACATGTGTCACGAGTCGAGCGGCTCGGCTTTGGGTGAAACGATTGGGGTGGGTAAGGGCACGGTGTCGCTCGAAGATTTTAATCTGGCCCAGGCAATCTTCGTGATTGGACAAAATCCCGGCACCAATCACCCGCGCATGCTCAGCGCATTGGAAAAAGCAAAAGACAACGGCTGTCGCCTGGTCCATATCAACCCGCTACCGGAAGTGGGAATGACGCGGTTTAAACACCCGCAGGCAGTTATGGGTTGGCTTGGCGGTGGCGTCGCGTTGGCTGATTTGTTTCTGCAAGTGCGGATCAATGGCGACGTCGCGTTGCTGAAGGGGATTATGAAAGCGGTGCTGTCCGAGGAGGACAAACGGCCAGGGCAGGTACTTGATAGCCAGTTCATTGAAGCTTACACCTCCGGTTTTGACGAGTTTGCCAGAGCACTGAAGGCAGCTACCTGGAGTGAGATAGTGGAACAAAGCGGCGTCGCGAGAGATGCGATCGAAGCAGCCGCCAAAATTTTTGTAGAGTCGGAACGAACCATCGTGTGTTGGGCGATGGGCCTGACGCAGCACAAGAATGCAGTCGCGAATATTCAGGAGATCGTGAATTTGATGCTGTTGCGCGGGCAGATCGGAAAGCCCGGTGCCGGCTTGTGCCCCGTACGTGGGCACAGCAATGTGCAGGGTGATCGAACGATGGGCATCTGGGAACGTCCCGTAGACGGCTTTCTGAATAAGCTGGGATCTGAATTTGGATTTGAACCGCCGCGACGTCATGGCTTCGACACAGTGCGGGCCATACAGGCAATGCACGATGGAAAGGCGCGAGTGTTCTTCGCGCTCGGAGGAAACTTTCTTTCGGCAACTCCCGATACAGAACTTACCGCGACCGCGCTGCGCCGTTGTCGTTTGACTGCCCACGTTTCCACGAAGCTGAACCGGGCACACGTTGTGACCGGCCAACAGGCACTAATCCTTCCGTGTCTCGGGCGTACAGAAACTGACATGCAGGCGACGGGACCGCAGTTTGTTACGACGGAAAATTCGATGGCTGTGGTGCAGGCCTCGCGCGGCTTTTTGGCGCCGGCGTCAGATCAACTCTTGAGTGAGCCCGCTATCGTCGGCCGTTTGGCGCAGGCTACGCTCGGCAGTCGCTCGGCGGTGGATTGGCAATCGTTGGTCGGTGATTACGACCGTGTCAGGGAACACATTGCGCGAGTGGTTCCCGGATTTGATAACTACAACATGCGCGTAAAGCGGCCGGGTGGTTTCTATCTGCCGAACGCTGCTCGCGAACGGGTGTTTAAGACCTCGACCGGACGGGCGATGTTTACCGTCCATGATTTGCCAAAACACGATCTAGATCCGGATCAGTATTTGATGATGACGATTCGTACGCACGATCAGTTTAATACTTCGATCTACGGTCTCGATGATCGATACCGCGGTGTGTACAACGGCAGGCGGGTAGTATTTCTGAATCGGGATGACATGGCAGACGCGAACCTCGTCGAGGGTCACGTGGTTGATTTGTTTAGCCACTTCGAAGGCGAAACCCGAGTGGCCCATCGTTTTACAGTTGTGCCGTACAGCATTCCCAGGCGGTGTGCCGCTACCTATTTCCCCGAGACGAATGTGCTGGTGCCATTGCGAAGTGTGGCGGATAAGAGCAATACGCCCGTATCGAAGTCTGTGGTCATTAGTATTAAGCCTTCGGTGAAATAAAGGTGGATAACCTTAACGTGATTCTACGGGCAACGTGTTTACTGGGACCGCGGGCGTCTCGCCCGCAATGAGCGCAGCGAAACTGCCTGTGAGTTAACTCAAGCGGACTTGTGTGGATCGTCGGCGATCCAAGAGGCTCGTCTTGTGGGAAGTAATTAGGCGCGATGTAGGATCTTTTCGCTTCGCTCAGTGCGGGCGGGACGCCCGCGATCCCAGTAAGATGGGTAATGGTCACACCGATCCTGGCAGCATGAGCACGGTGGTTTGGAGATGACGTTTAAGATCGCCAAAGTGGAATCGTCGTCCAAGACCGAGTTGTATTCAGAGCTTGGTACACAGCTTAGCGCCTTGTTCGAAGGTGAACGTGACTTCATCGCGAACGCCGCCAACTTTGCGTCACTGCTTTATCACTCGCTGCCTGACGTCAACTGGGTTGGGTTCTATCTTTTGAAGAACAACGAACTGGTACTGGGCCCATTCCACGGACAACCGGCGTGCGTTCGGATTGCGTTGGGCAAAGGCGTTTGCGGAACGGCAGCGGAACTGAGACAAACAGTCGTAGTGGAGAATGTTCACGAGTTTCCGGGACACATTGCCTGCGACAGCGCCTCGAATTCCGAGATAGTGGTGCCGCTGATTAAGGAAGGGCAGTTGATCGGCGTGCTCGATCTCGATAGCCCGAGTTTGAGCAGGTTTAATGACGGCGATGCGGAAGGACTGAACGAACTGGCGAACATCTTTTTGCAAAGTTCGGAAAAGAATTAGGCGCCCGAAGGGCCGACAGTTAGTAGCCGCGCCCGTAACGGCGTGGGTTAAAGCGTGCGAATATCGGAGCGCCGAAGGTGCGGCAGTTACTGCCGGCCCTTTGGGCCTTTCAAAATTGACGATGAACGACCACGCCCTCGCGGGCGTGGCTATTGACTGACGGCCCTTTCGGGCCTTGCGCAACGCTGATAGGAACACGGAACACAATGATAACCATACGAAGATCACAAGAGCGCGGGCATATCGATCACGGTTGGCTTGATACCTATCACACGTTCTCTTTTGATAAGTATTACGATCCACGTCACATGAGCTTTGGTAGCTTGCGCGTGATTAACGAAGATCGCGTCGCGGCGGGTCATGGATTTCCGACCCACTCCCATCGCGATATGGAGATCATTACTTACATTCTCGAGGGTGGCCTGGCCCACCAGGACAGCATGGGCAATGGATCAACCATTAAGCCTGGCGAAGTGCAACGGATGACTGCCGGAACGGGTGTGGCACACAGCGAAGCAAATCCCTCTGCGGATGAAGCTGTCCATTTGTTGCAGATCTGGATTATGCCCAACGCGCGCGGACTGACGCCTGGTTATGAACAGAAAATGTTTTCTGATGAATCTAAGCAAGGCAGGTTGGCGCTGATTGCGTCGCAGAATGGACGCGAAGGTTCGGTAACCATCAATCAGGATGCAGATGTTTACGCGTCTAAACTAGATGCCGGCCAAACCGTCACTCATACGACCGCAGGCGAGCGCAAAGTGTGGGTACAAGTGGCGCGAGGCTCTGTTCGAGTGAACGACGTGGATCTACAACAGGGTGACGGGGCAGCGCTCACAGAGGAGACCAAAGTAACCGTCGAAGGCAAGGAAGCGGCAGAAATACTCTTGTTAGATATGTCGTAATACCGGTTAGAGGAGGTCTGGAAATGGAAGCAACACGAGTCACAGTAGACGAAGTCAAACAAAGAATGGACCGCGGTGAAGAGTTTACTTTTGTAGACACGCGAAATCCGAAAGCCTGGGGAGAAGCCACTACAAAATTGCCCGGCGCTATCCGCGTCCCTGCCGAAGAAGTACAAGAGCACCTCGACGAGATCCCTCATGACCGCACGATAATTACCTACTGCACCTGACCACACGAAGCATCGAGCGCCCGTGTGGCGCAGCAAATCGCCGAAGCCGGTTTCAAAAACGTGCATCCTCTCTATGGCGGATTTGATGAGTGGGAAAAGGCCGGACTCCCGCTGGATCAGAAATAGCCATGCCGGATGCAAACGAGATATTGGCTGCCTGGGAGGAATCCTCTCACTACTGGAGAAAACACCAGGCCGCTATTGAGGGCATGTTTGCGCCGCTGAACAGCGCGCTCATCGATGCTGCGCAAATTCGGCGCGGGGAGCATGTGCTCGATATTGGCGGAGGAACGGGCCAGCCATCGTTGAGCATCGCCCCGATTGTCGGCGACGAAGGTTCGGTAACGTACACAGACCCGTCAGCAGGCATGGTCGAAACGGCTCGTGAAGAGGCAAAGCAACGCCGGCTCACAAACATTCAATTTCACAAAACTCCGGCCGAAGCCCTGCCTTTCAAAAACAATACCTTCGACGTGGCGGTGGGGCGCTTGTCAGTAATGTTCTTCCCAAACGTAGCGGCCGGCCTAAGTGAAATATTACGCGTCGTGAAGCACGAGGGAAGAGTTTCGTTTCTGGTGTGGGGTTCGAAGGAAGCTAATCCATTTTTCACCAGCGTTACCGAAGTTCTCGATCGCTTCATTCCTCCGGAGCTGGAAGATGAGGACGCTCCGGGCGCCTTTCGGTTTGCGCAGCCCGGCAAACTTGCAACGTTATTAAGCGATGCAGGAGCCACTTCAGTCGAAGAACAGCCGTTGCCATTCCGGATTGAAGCACCAATTACTTTGGATGATTTTTGGGAACTGCGAAGCGAAATGTCTGACACGTTGCGCGCGAAACTGAAAACACTTTCAACTGAGCAAGCAGCCATCATCAGAAAGCACGTTGAAGACAGCGTGGCCCATTACTTTCAAAACAGTGAGATGAGTCTTCCCGCCCAGGCTCTTATCGTTAGTGGAAAAGCAAAATAAGTCGAAGGCTTCACTTGGGCTCAAGTAGGGTGCAAAATCGGCTGATTTTTCCTTCCAGAACCCCTTTCCAACTCGCCTCAAGGTTGGCTCAACTCCTTAAAAGTCCGCGAAATTCCCAACAAAATCACGATATTTGCGCCTCAAGTTTTTCTCAAGCCGCTTGCGGATACTGATTACGCTGATAAAGCGTCCAGTTGAAAACCCGATAAGAGATTGAGGAGGAGTTGAAGCCATGTCGAGAAGCCTGTTCTTAAAAATGTCCGTGCTGACACTCGTGGTTGTGATGATGATTATCACGAGTTTGGTCGCCGGAGATTTGTTGGTCAGCACTTTCGCCGCCTCACAAGGCGTGATTGTGCAATTGAAAGGCGATCCAGTGATCGTCGCTAAGACTATTGCCGAAGCTAACGGGCAAAACTTTGATGTGGCTGAATACAAGCGCCAGGTCATCGCGCAACAGGATCAGTTTCTGGGTCAACTCCGAGCCGCAGGAATCGACTTCACGGTTGCGAGTGTCAATGCGCCCAACGGATTGAACGGCGAAACAGCCAACATAGAGTTTCGATACAACTACGTCTTTAACGGGTTGGCCTTAACCGTTCCGTCCACTGCGATCCCAACGATTGAAAAGATGAGCGCGGTCAAGTCTGTCCACAAAGATGAAGCAATCACGATGCATTTGGACAATGGCGTGAAGTACACGCGCGCTCCTTCGCTCTACGGCCAGCCTCCGCAAATTAAAATGGGCGATGCGCTGCAAACCGACGGCATACATGGTGAAGGCATTTATATCGCGGTGCTCGACACCGGCGTCGACTGGGCACACCCGATGTTCGGTGGCGACCCGACTCCGCCGCGGTTTGGGATTGGACCGGCAGTCGCCGCACTCAATCCAAATCCAAAAGTTCCGTATTACCTCAACCTGACCCCGGGCGCTGTGCAGGACGATTTCGGTCACGGTTCACACGTTGCGGGCATTGCAGCCGGATACCTGGCCCAGGCGCCGGGACCTGATGGGCTGCCGCTTACGGCCGATGACGTTTCCATTCATGGCGTCGCGCCGCAAGCAAAAATCATGGGTTACAAAGTTCTTTCGACGGTGGGCTCGGGCGTGAGCTCAACCATCATCATGGCCATCGAAGATGCGGTGCAGCCGTTTACCATCACTGGTTACCCGAAGCCGGTGGCACATGTCATCAACATGAGTTTGGGTAACACCAGCAACGATCCCAACTATCCAACTTCTGTAGCCTCCGATAATGCAACGCTGGCGGGGACCACGGTTGTGGCATCGGCAGGCAATTCGGGCGCACCGACTCCGACTAACCCAACCGGTGAAGCAACAATCGGTTCTCCCGGTTCGGGTCGCCGCGTGCTCACAGTCGGCGCGAACATCGATCCTGGTTCAGCTCCAAACGACCTGGATGAAATCGGCGGCGGCAATCGTTCAAACATGAAGGCTTTTCCGCTTGACGGTGGCGCGCCCATTACCGCGGACATTACTCAGAACTATGTGTTCTGCGGATTAGCGGAAACGCCTGATCAGGTTCCTGACTCAGTCAGTGGCAAGATCGCGCTAATCGAGCGCGGTGGCTCCGTAAACACTTCACCTCCGGCGCCTTCCGCCGGTACTGGTCTGTTCTCTAACAAAGCAGCCTTTGCAGTCGCAAAGGGAGCGATCGCAGTCATCATCTACAACAACGTCGACGGTGAATTGACTGCTGCTACCGTTCGTAAGTCAACGGTCCCCGTGGTCGGTATTTCGAGGGTGAACGGCCTCTACTTGAAAGACGCGATTGGTTCGACAGTCTTCGGCGCCGTCTCGGTAAACCAGGCTCGTTTGAACAAGTCGCTGGTTTTCGATCCAGACATGGCCACTTTCAGCTCGAAGGGCCCTGTGGGCGGCTTGGGAATGATCAAGCCCGATGTGACTGCGCCCGGAGTTTCAATACTTTCGGCCACGGTGCGGGTCGGCGGCGTTGCGACCAACCAGTCGTACATGTTTGAACCGACCGGTTACATCTCAGCTTCAGGAACCTCGATGAGCTCACCGATGACTGCGGGAGTCGTCGCCCTGGTCAAACAAAAGAACCCAGGGTGGACGCCCTCGATGATCCGCGCGGCGATTATGAATTCGTCGACGAATCTTCGTCAGGCAGATGGAACGCCAGTGCCAGACGGTACGCACACGGTCAATCAGATCGGTGCCGGGCTTGTCGATGCGTATGCAGCGGCGAATGCCAAAGCGATGATGGGCGTGGGCGTCATCACTGACGGTGGAGCGGGATACTCGGCTCGGCCAAATCACCTCTGTCCGAACTACGGTGGAAGTCCATCGCCCTTGTGCGGCAATTCTCCTGGCAATCCGGACTTTCTGGGCAGCCATAACTTCGGCGCAGTTCCGATTGCCGGAGTGATCGGGAGTAACACGAAGACGCAAACGGTCACCATCACTGACGTAAAGGACGGACAAGGTGGCGGGGTCTACGCACTCAGCTCGAGTTCGGTTCGCAACGTGCCCGCGGGAGTAACGGTTAGCTTTACGGACTCCGCAGGTAACGCCACTACGTCAGTTGAAGTTCCCAGTGGTGGCAGCGCCAGCTTCAACGTGAACATCACGGTCAACGGTGAGTCTGTTCCAACCAATCCGACGCAGATTGAATGGAACGTCACCGCCTCTCGCACGGACGGCGGGCAAACATTACGGATGCCGTTCCAGTACCGTGCAATCGCTCCTACGGCGGCGATGTTTGCTCCTAATTTAAACGACGCCGGTGGTGTTGAATTCACTGGCAACCCCGCGACCGACATCGACGGAAATTACCAGTTGTCTTACGCCGCAACTGGAACAAACGCGCCCGCGCAGTTCCGCCTTGAAGAGTCAAACGACAACGGAGCTACGTGGTCACTCGTCGCAGATGTGCCTTCGTCCCAGACAACGTATGGCATCACGGGACGCGGGAACGGCCGGTTTGTATATCGGGTGCGTGGGTTGTACACGGTCGAGAACGGACTCCTGGCTGGTCCAGCCAGCGCCACGCGAACAGTGGTTGTCGACCGGCGGTTGGAAGCGGACATCACTTCTGCCATCGAAGCGCGAATGGTTGATGGCACCGTCAGCTTCAGCGGTGGAGTCTTCCAGTTTGATCAGATACTGCGTAACGCATCAAGCACGTCAGTGTTTGCTCCTATGAAAATGAGCATTACTTCGGTGAGTTCGGGGAGTGGAAATGTGCGCGTGAAGAATGCTGACGATGGCGGCAACGGCGTGTCCGCTCCGGCCACCTTTGACTACACGTCACAGGTTGGAGCCGATCAGGAGTTGGCCGCGGATGAAAGCACGGCCGTTCGTCGAATTCAGTTTAACAATCCGGCGTCGGAGATGTTCCAGTTCACGGTAATCGTGAGAGGACATCTGCCGGACTCAGCCGGGGCCGCGACCGGAGGCGGATCCTCGAGCGGAGCTGGCACCGACGCCGGAGGTTCTGGTTCGACCTCTGGCTCTGGTTCGACATCGGGTTCGGGCACGACGACGAGCAGCGGAATAATCAGCGGCGTTCGACTGCGCTTTTTAGTGAACCCACTGACTAAGACCGTATCGCTCGTGAAGTAAATGTGGGGACAGGCACTCAGCCTGACACTCCGCCAGGCTGCTTTGCCGGATGTAGGACAGGCAGGAATGTCTGTCCTACAACTTCGTTTAACGGCTCAAGTTTCCCTCAAGCGCCTAAAAAACCCGTCTTTTTCGGGAGTTTTTGGCGCTTTTTCTTTTTCTCAAGCCTCAAGTTTTTCTCAAGGGGGGCCAATTAAAGTCTCACCATCAACAACTGATTCTTTAGGAGGCCCTGACAAATGTTCGAACAATTCACAAAGATACGCTTCGTTCTAACCGTGCTGGCTGTCTTGGTTGCCGGAGCGGTGTTGTTTAACCAATTCGCAACAACATCTGCGACAGCTAGTGCAGGCGAGGCTTCGGTCATCGTGGAATTGCACGACGATCCTGCGGCTGTTTACAAAGCTAGAGCAGCAAAGTCGGGTAATGCCGTTTCAACCGAGGGAATTCAAGCCTACCGCGAGGGGTTGCGCGCGAAGCAGGACGAATTCCTGGCTGCACTGGCCGCCAACGGTGTGAACGCCACACTTATGACTCGAGACATTAAGGGCTTCGACGGCAAAGTTGCTGCGACCATTCCGCTGCGCTACACGCTCGTTTACAACGGCGTTGCCCTAAAGATTTCTTCAGGCGATATCGGCCGAATCAAGAGCATGCCGCAAGTGAAGAGAGTTTCGTTGAATCAGGTGCTCTTCACGTCACTTCATAAGAGTGTTGACTATACAAACGCTACGAAAGTTTATGGCGCGGTCAAAGAGCTCTCGCAATTCGATGAGTTGCGTCGCGATGGTTACGAAGGTCAGGGCATGTACGTGTCAATCATAGACACCGGCATTGATTGGACACATCCGATGTTTGGTGGTGATCCGACGCCTCCGCGTCTCGGTGTAGCACCTCCTGCACCGGCCGCGACCAACACAAATAAGAAAGTCGTTTACTACATTCCTTTCACAGATATCGGGGTCCAGGATGGCTTTGGACATGGTACGCACGTAGCCTCCACGGTCGGCGGTTTTCTGGCACAAACACCCGGTTCTGATGGCATTCCAACTACAGCAGATGACGTCCGTCTGCATGGCGTGGCCCCGCAGGCGAAGCTGTTGTCATACAAGGTATGCAGCGACGCCTTCTCGAGTATTTACGCAGCCACTGGCGTCGCGCTTGGTGGATGCGCTTCCGCCGATACGATCATGGCGATCGAAGATTCGGTTTCACCATTTACGATCACAGGCTTTCCCAAGCCAGTTGCAAACGTAATTAACATGAGTCTCGGCGGTTCCGGTGGACCAAATAACCCAACCGCGGTAGCAGCCAGCAACGCAGCCCTTGCAGGCACGACTGTGGTTGCTGCTTCTGGAAACTCCGGACCGGGTGAAGGAACAACTGGATCGCCGGCAGCCGGCACCCACGTAATCTCCGTGGGCGCTACTACTCATCCGGGCGCGTCCAATTCCATTTGGTCAGCGGATCTCCTGCAAGCAAGTGCGGTCAATCCTGCAGTTGTCGGAGCGGTAAGCCCGGCGAAAAACTTCCCGGCAGCATCCGGATTCGCGCGCATCAAACTTTTCCCGATGGCAGGAACACCGAATCCTCCGGCCGGAGCGATGGCGCAACGTTACGTGTTCATCGACAACCTTGCTGGTCCATGGCCCGCTTCGGTATCCGGACGCATCGCGCTCATTAGAAATCCGGGACTAACTTCAGCGACTTTCTTCGATGTCAGCCAGCAGGCGGCTGCTTCAGGGGCCGTGGGTGTACTCAACATCAGCGACGTTGAAAACGCGACCGCGGTTACGGGGAGCATTCCGTCAGCGAACATTTTACCGGCCGACGGTGAAATGCTGGTTGATGCTATTTCATCAAGCGATGACAACAACGTCGACCCTGCGAACGGTACTCTTTCCGAGTTGCCACTTCGCATGAATCCAACATTCAGCGACACGTTCATGGGTGAAATGGGCGGCTTCAGCTCTCGCGGCCCGGTCCAGGGACTTGGTCAGGTTAAACCGGACGTCAGTGCTCCAGGTGTGGCAGTTTTAGCTGCCTGCCCTCCCGCCTCGCTACTAGGTGCGCTCGCTGCCGCAGGCACGCCGACCGCGCCCAACTACATCGCCATCGACGGAACGTCAATGGCTACGCCGCATGTTGCCGGAGCAGCCGCTCTTATCATGCAGGCAAATCCGGGTTGGACGCCTGATGTCGTGCGCTCAGTACTCATCAACACAGCAACCAATATGCGAGATCAGGCCGGTACTCCAAAAGCCGACGGCCACACGACCGCCGACTCAATAATTGCTCAGGGCGGCGGTCTGATGGATGTGAAGGAAGCTGTGAACGCAAAAGCGGTGATGGGTGTAGCTGGTGACGGCATTTCGAAGCCGGGAATCCTCGGAAGTCATTCGTTCGGAGAAGTTCCGGTCATCAACAGCAGAGTAACCAACACTTCACCTATTAACGTCACCATCCGCGATCTGTCGGGTCAGGGTGGAACCTATAATCTGGCCGTCGCAAATAACCGTGACCTACAACTCGGTGGCATCAGTGTTTCGGTCTCGCAATCCAGCGTTACCGTACCCGCTGGAGGTGAAGCGACATTCACCGTCAATGCTACCGTTGATGGAAATGCATTACGCGACGTAATGGCAGCAAAAACTTACGGCTCGCAGGTAGTTTTCGAACGGATCCAGATGCAGTGGTTTATCACTGCTAACAGTGGTTCGGAATCGCTTCGTATGCCGTTCTTCTTCCGGCCGGGCGACTCGTTGCCGGCAGAGCCGGTGGTCCAGGTGAGTTCGGTTACCGACGTCATGCCGGCCGGCGACAGCGGCGCCCAGCGTGACACGGTAGGATTCCAGCCTGAGCTGAATGGCGTCACCTACAAGGACATTCCATTCCAGGTTGATTCATCCACGCTTCGGATTGAAGCGCTTACGGAATGGATGCAGGTAGCTGAGACGGGTCATCCGGATATTGACTATCAGTTGCTTGGCCCGGACGGAGAAGTCGTAATTCAGTCAGGTAACGGTGTGGGACCGGAATATGTAAATGTAACCGTCTCGACACCTGGGACCTATACGCACCGGGTCATTGGTTTCACCAGCGTAGGTACCGAGTTTACGGTCACCACTACGCTGACGAAAGGAAACACGCCGCCGGCGCTTCAGGCAGTTTCCGCGGACTTCACTGATGCACAAGGCAACGCAGTTGATTTCGATGGAAACCTGACTCTTAACTGGGATGCGGCGGGCGTCGAGACTGGTTTTGAAGTTGAACGCTCGACAGATGGTGCGAACTTCGAACAGATTGGCACCACTACCGGCACAAGTCTCACGTTATCCAATCAGCCGGAAGGCGACGTTCACTACCGGGTTCGAGGCATTGCTCCTGGCCAGATAGGATCGTACGTTACGGCCCCGAGTAATGCTGCGACAGTTCGGATCAATCGTCGTACCCAGGTAGACATTACGTCACTGGTTTCGACCGCGATGTCGAACGTCAGCTTCAGCGGCGGAGTGTTCAGGATGGATTTGAATATCAAGAACAACTCGGCGAATTCATACGTGCCGTTAGTTGAGCTGAAGGTGATTGGCATTTCTTCCGCCTCCGGAACTGTGAGCGTGAGGAACGCTGATAACGGTGGAAACGGAAAGAGTGCAGCCACTGCAGCGTTGTTTGGTTATTCCAGCTTGCTCGGATCGGACCAGCAGTTTAGCGCGGCCGAAATAACGGGCAATCGCAATTTGGAATTCAACGACAGTGCGGCGGAGATGTTTAGCTTTGATGTAAACGTCACCGCCTTTGAACAGGTTGGCGGTGCCGGGGCGGGCGCGGGGGCCGCCCCGCAAGGTGGAGCAGGTGCAACGGGCAGCGGTACTTCCGGAGACAGCTTGTTACCACTAACGAAGAAGTTGCGCATCACCGTTAACCCGTTAACTAAGTCCGTTACGGCGAAGCTGCTCTAGTCGGGGGGACCAGTTTTACCGTAAACAAAAGCGCGTGAGAGTTGCGAGGCTCTCACGCGCTTTTTTGTATTGGAATCGGTAGTCTTTCTAATAGCTGCAGTCTGGATGGACTGGTCATGTTTCATTGTCTCAGGGTTAGGAAGGGCAGCTTGCTCCCGCCGGCTTGATTACCACCCAACCCAAGCGGGAGCAAATTACCCTTCCCAACCCTGAGACATTCCATCTTGAGCCCTGCTGGAAAGGCTTGAAACTATTCAATCAGTTTCGTCTACTTTGCCTCGGCAGGATCAGCTACTAGACGCGAGTCGCCCAACTCATCGAGTACCTTGTTCGTCCGCTCAACGACCGACAATTCCTCATCCATCTGTTCGATTGAACTCTGAACGAGTGTCATCCACGACACTGTCAATTGCTCTTTATATTTCACCCGGCCGACGCCGTGATGATCCAGAAAGCGGAGCAGGCCGTTACGCATCTGGTCCAATGCGTTCGTCGGATCCGCGTGAACCAGATACCAGGTGGCGACGGTCAAATGTTCTCGATGGGTGAACGACTCTTTCGGAGTTGTACATTCCTCAAAGCCCTCGACCACTTCACGAATCTGCTGTTCACTTGAATAGTGTTTCATCTTTGCGGTCCTTGTAGCACAGGCATTCCTGCCTGTGCACTCAGAATGACAGACAAGAATGTCTCTCTCGCACGGGCATTCTTGCCCTGTGCAGTAATTAAAAAAGGACAGACTAGAATGTCTGTCCTACAAAACGTGGCACAGGCATTCCTGCCTGTGCCGAATGAAAAAGGGACAGACAAGAATGTCTGTCCCACACGGGCATTCTTGCCCTGTGCCCAATGAAAAAGGACAGACCAGAATGTCTGTCCTACCCAAAAACTTAGATGTCTATTGTTACTTGGCTGCTGTTGCGTTAGCGCGTGCAGTCAAACGTGATTTGTAACGCGCGGCCGCATTCTTATGCAGCGCTCCGTTTTGTACCGCCTTATCGATGGTTGAAATCGTTTCCGGCAACAGCGCCTGAACCTGCTTGGCATCGCCCGTTCCCATGGCACTACGCAAACCTTTGATCGCAGTGCGCACGCGGCTGCGGTTGCCGCGATTGATCATTCGGCGCCTCTCGTTTTGGCGCATTCTCTTTTCCGCTGACTTATGATTCGGCATCAAAATCTCCAGTAAATCTACTAACTAAAAACCCTTTAAATGTTGCTTTGAAAGTAGTTTTGCACGCGCAAGCCGCGAGCGCAAGTGACGGAGTATAGGGATGCACCTTAGTAGTGTCAAGGCGAGGTAACAAGTCGCCGATCAGTTGATTTGACACGTAAAAGACCCTGTAGTAGCGTCGCTCCATAACTATGCAAGTATTGTTTTGTACGCTCACAATCCCCGGCAGCCAACCGCCCTCGTAATTCCACCTTGTAATTCAGAAGGAGATCGCCCCAGCTTTTGAAACAAATTGAACTTCCACCCCGCGGGTTAGAAACGCTGTTCGGCGTTCACGATCAGAACATCAAGTACCTTGAATCGCTGCTTGCCGTGCGCATCGATGCGCGCGGTCAGGACGTAAACATCGACGGAGATCCGGAAGACGTCGAAACGGCCCAGCGCATTCTGGAAGACTTCTCGGCCTTATTCCGTGAAGGCCGCACTTTTACCGACAAAGAGCTGCGTGAAGCGTTTGCGCAGATAGCCGAAGATCGCGCATTCAGCCTGCGCGACTACTTCACCAAGGCACGATTCAATCCTGCCGGTAAGAAGCAGGTCGCTCCGAAGTCTGCGACGCAACGAAAATACATCCAGGCAATTCAGGAACAGGACGTTGTGTTCGGCATTGGCGTGGCCGGAACCGGTAAGACGTATCTGGCAGTGGCGCTGGCTGTGCAGGCACTGATGCAAAAACAGGTCAATCGAATCGTGTTGGCACGTCCGGCAGTTGAAGCCGGGGAGAAGTTGGGTTTCTTGCCCGGTGACTTGCAGGAGAAAGTGGATCCGTATCTGCGACCGCTTTATGACGCTTTGTTCGATTTAATCGACTACGAACGCGTCACCAAGTTACTCGAGAAGCAGGTGATCGAGGTTGCGCCACTTGCGTTCATGCGCGGCCGCACGCTGTCTGACGCTTTTATCATCCTGGATGAGGCACAAAACACCACCAGCGAGCAGATGAAGATGTTCCTGACGCGCATCGGTTTTGGATCAAAGGCGGTGATTACTGGAGACGTGACCCAGGTGGACTTGCCCGCCGGAAAACGCAGCGGCCTGATCGAGGCGCAACGTGTGTTGGCAAATCTTCAGGGAATCGAGTTCATCTATTTCACCGAGAAGGACGTGGTCCGCCACAAGCTGGTGCAGATGATTATCAAAGCCTACGAAGAGCATTCCTCGAAACGAAATCTTTAGCCTTCAATCCTGACGTAAAACCGAAGACTTCATGATTGAAATCGTCAATCGGCAGCGTAAGGTTCCTGTTTTCCCTGAAAGATGGCATCTCTTCACGAGTCGTGCATTGAAAGCAACGCCGGCTGAAGCTGCAGACGTGACGATTGCGTTCGTTTCTGATCGTCAGATGCGTGAGCTAAATCGACAGTGGCGCGGTCAGACCGGAACCACTGATGTGCTGTCGTTTCCTGCAGGCGACGATGAATTCGCAAATCCTAATGGGTCTAACTTAGGCGACGTAGTTATTTCATTAGAGCAGGCAGCGCGTCAGGCCAGGGAGCACGACCTGACCCTCGACGAGGAAGTCGCTCAACTGATTCTGCATGGCCTGCTACATCTTTGCGGCTACGATCACGAAACCGACGGCGGCGAGATGAATCGGGTAGAGCTAAAGCTTAGGAAGAAGCTTCGGATTTAGAAGAACCATTTTCCATATATCATTTCACATTTCTCAGTTCATTTGGTTCTTGTTAGTTGATGTGACTAGTGGATGGTTGTCGGATTAGAGGGTCCAAAGCATCCACGAAACAAGCGCTAAATAGAAAATGAGAAATATGAAATGATATATGGAAAATGTATCGTATTTTCTTCGCTCGGGTTCCCAGCGTAGACGTCTGGCGACAGACCATTTACTATCTACCAATACATGCAGATTGAGCTAATTCTGACCCTCCTGCTTTTGGTTGGTTTGTGCCTGCTTGCCACCGTCGACATGGCTTTCAACCAGTTGAGCGATGTCGGTATACGCCGCCTAATCACAGTCGTACAGGAACGTGAAAAACATCGGACTTCAGAGTTCCTGAAGCAGGTCCTGGAAGACCGCCCTCGCTTTAGTTTCGCCATAACTGCCACAATTCAGATCCTGCTGGTAGCTATCTCCGTCCTGATTACCTCGCTCGCTTTGAAATCGTTTGACGAACCTCGCTACGTGTTGCTGGGGCTGGCTGGTGGTCTGGTACTCGTCTGGATCTTTCGTCAGTTCATCCCTCTGTTTATCTCCACCCGCAATCCGGAAGGCACATTGCTCTTCCTGCTTCCAGTCATCCGCCCGGTATTGCCGGTGATGGCTTTGGCAACCGGACCATTACACAGATTGTTCAACCGCTCGCGAACCAGGGAACAGGAGCTGGAAAACGGCGTCGACGATGACGATGAAGACAGCGGTGACGACATCCAAGCCTTGATTGACGTTGGGGAAGCGGAAGGGATCCTGGAAGAAGAAGAGGGCGAACGAATTCATGCGATGATCGAATTCGGCGAAACCCTCGTCAGCGAAGTGATGACGCCGCGTCCGGACATTGTGGCCGTGCCTGCTGAGGCGAGTGTGCGTGATGCTCGCGACGTGATGGTCGAGTCAAAGTATTCACGTTTGCCTGTTTATCGCGAACAGATCGATAACGTCGAAGGGCTCATTTACGTGCGCGACTTGATGGAACGCTGGGCTGCAGGCGACGAAGAAGGTCCCATTGCACCGCTCGTGCGCGAGGTCTACTTCGTTCCCGAAACCAAACCGGTCGACGAATTGCTCGAGGAAATGCAGAAGGCACATGTTCAGCTTTCCATGGTCGTTGATGAATATGGCGGCGTTTGCGGGTTGGTAACCGTCGAAGACATTCTCGAAGAGATCGTCGGCGAAATCGAAGACGAAGACATTGGGGGCGAAGAGTTGCAAGAGATTGTGGAAAGCAATGGGTCTTACGAAGTATTGGGCTCAACCGAGATCGGCAAGATCGAGCGTCTGTTCGATATGGAAATTGAGACTGACGATTTCACAACGATCGCCGGACTGGTAATAAACGAATCAGGTAAAGTGCCGCAACCCGGGGAGCAACTGAAATTTCGAGGACTCGATGTGGAAGTACTGGAAGCTGACGAACGCCGCATCGGACGCCTTCGAGTTAAACGGTCAGAGAACGGCAACGATTCTGACGTAAGAGAAGATCATTAAGGGGAAGACAGTAACAGGATGGCCAAACCCACAAGTAAGTTTTTGCAGGGAAAGCGGATTGATCCCGCGCCCATCACCAAAAAGACATCAATTGCAGATCTGGTTGATGAATCGTTTCTCGCCTACAACGCTGCGCGCTTACGTGAGGCGTGTCAGTTGTTCACCTCGAAAATGCTGCAGCCGGAAGTGACGGTTGGGGTTTCAATTACGGGGGCGCTGACGCCGGCGGGTCTGGGGATTTCTGCGCTGATTCCGCTGATTAAAGCTGGATTCATTGATTGGATAATTTCGACCGGCGCCAACCTGTATCACGACACCCATTTCGGAATCGGCCTGTCGATGCACCAGGGCAACGCCCAAACGTCAGATATTGTCCTGCGCGAAGAGGAAGTGGTCCGCATTTACGACATCTTCTTCGACTACTCAGTGCTGCTGGACACCGACGCATTTTTCCGTGAAATCATTTCGGCGCCTGAATTTCAGAGACCGATGTCGACCGCGGAATTTCACTATCTCTCGGGCCGCTACGTAAAAGAGCGTGAACGGAAACTTAAGTTGAAAGATAAGTCGCTGCTCGGCGTCGCTTATGAATATGGCGTGCCTATCTACACGTCATCGCCGGGTGATTCATCGATCGGCATGAACGTGGCGGCCAAAGCGTTGCAGGGAAACCAACTGGCCTTCGATCCTTCCCGGGATGTTAACGAGACTGCGGCGATTGTTTTGGCGGCGAAGCGCAACGCAGTCACCGGCAAGGGCGCGACCGGCAAGAAAGGCGCAGGCAAATCCGCGTGTTTCATTCTTGGTGGTGGCTCACCAAAGAATTTCCTGCTGCAAACTGAACCACAGATACAAGAAGTGCTTGGCATCGACGAACGTGGTCACGATTACTTTTTGCAGGTTACCGATGCGCGACCTGACACAGGCGGATTGTCCGGCGCCACGCCGGGCGAAGCAGTCTCGTGGGGCAAGGTTGATCCGGATCGATTGCCGGATGCGGTTGTCTGTTATGTTGATTCAACGGTAGCGCTTCCGATTATTACGGCATATGCTTTGGCGAAGCACGCACCGCGCACACCGAAGCGACTGTATGAGCGTCGCGAAGAATTTATGGCGCTACTCGAGCGTGAATACGATCGATCCAAACGACGTTAAGGGTAAAGCAAACTGTTGGTGTTTAAGATTGAAGGGCATCCAACGCAGTCGCAAACTAACAGTTTGCGTTACAGCGAATGGCATTCAAGCGAGATCCGCTTTCAATAGACTGATGAAGCCAATTGTCACCGCGCCTCCTAAGTTGAAGTACGACTGCGATAAGTGCGTAGCATATTGTTGTTCAATTTATGAACGTGTGCAGGTGAACGCGCGAGATGTACGCCGGCTCGCAGCACATTTCGGCGTCACACCTGAAGTGGCCTCGGCGCGTTATACAAAGGTCTTTGGCAAGGAACGGATTCTGCGGCGGCGCGCCGACCGTTTGTTTGGCCAGGCCTGCATGTTTCTCAACCAGGAAACTCGCAAGTGCACCATCTATCACGCACGTCCGGGCACATGTCGCGAGTTTCCCACGACCACGCGTTGCGCCTACTACGACTTGATCGAATTTGAACGTGAACAGCAGGATGATCCGGACGTGGTGCCACTCGTGAAAATTACATTTCTTGATAACGGAAAAAACGGGCGGTAACTATGACTGAGCTTCTCGCTAATATGATCGGAAAAAAGATCGACCTGTATTGCGGTGGTGGGTCGAGCCTGCGTGGTGAAGTTGTCAAAGTTGAGGGCGGAGTTTTACATCTGAGAGACACGGAACAGCGACTGACTTTCGTGAACATCGAAAAGATTCACGTAGTTTGGGAAGCGAAGGATGATGAACACCGCGCCGGGTTTGTGCCGGCCTCCTGAGTGAAGTAATCAGTTATCTCGGATCTCGGATCTGAGATCTCAAATCTGAGCTCAGATCTCACTAAAAACCAAAACGCCGGCTATCCGAAGATGGCCGGCGTTTCATTTAGGAGCAAGAAGAATTTTTAGTCGGCAGACAATTGTTCGGGAACCGGAACGCGGCGGAATCCATCGATGCGCGAAACCCAATAATCACTGAAGGTGGAATAAATAACTCCGTGACGGCGCGAAGCGTGATAGAAGCCATTCTCGTCGGCGACGATGCCGATATGCGTTAAATTGCTAAAGAAAACGAGCGTTCCAAACTTATATTTTTCTTCGGTTGTTGGTTCCGCAAAGCGACTCCACAGTGTGCGGGCGCTGGCACGTTCAAACTCAATTCCGACCGAACGGAAAGTTGACCAGACAAACCCAGAGCAATCCATTCCTGAAGGTCCGGTACCGCCCCATACATAACGCGTGCCCAGACGCTGGTCGATCGCAGCCGTCATCATTTGACGAAAGGCGACGGGACCGCGAGTGGTGGTAATGTGAGCATTCGCGCGCTTGATATCTTCTTCCGATGCCAGCGAGATAATTACTTCCTCGGCATCGAGTGGCGATAGGGCCAGAGAGGCCGTCGCCTGCGTCATCTGACGTGGTCGGGCCTCATCTAATTGAGCGAATGAGTTTTGAGTGATGCCAAGCGCAAAGCAAGCTGCGAGGGCATAGGGGAACAGTTTTCTAAAAGCCAAAGGGGAACTTCTCCTTAAAAATTTTTTCGTCTTGCTTCTTCGCGGTGAGGGTTAAACCGGGAGGCGAACCGGAGTGTAGATGCTTGTGGACACTTGAACAAGCCGCAATGTGACTGTTTCGTGACGAATCACACTACAATCCGCGGAGACGAACCAAAAGAGGTCACGCAGCTATCGCGTCGTTTGAGTGTTCGCCTGTGGAAAACTGCGAAAGGCGTTTTATCTCAAAACACAAACGGTCAATGTGAACCGATTATTTAGGGGCGAGTGCGAGATTGCGATACAGGATTACCGCAAAAATAAGTGTGACGATGAGAGTCAACGGGACAAGCTCCTTCGATTGTGTGTAAACAGAAAACGATTAATCGAAGGAGAGTCGTTATTTTCGTGTATTTGGTGTGTTTCTTGGATCGTTCTTAATCCAGGATAAAAAACGATCCACGAATTACGCGAAACACACGAAATAACGGAGCTACTCGCCTTGATTGGCTGCGTAGTAATTCAGGCCCACCGTCATGATTTTTTGTAGCAACTGATCGTACGGAAGTCCGCTGTGAGCTGCGGAATCAGCGAAATCTTCATTTTCAGCGATCTGCGGATTCGGATTCGCCTCCAATAGATAAAACTGTCCATCTTCGGTCAGACGGTAATCGAGACGCGCGTATCCACTTAGAAACAGGTAACGGTAGATGCGCTTCGAAAGTCTCTCCAGTGTCTTGTGTTGTTCCGGCGTTAGATCAGCTGCGCGCGTCGCCACGCCCACTTTTTCCTGGTAAGCCGGGTCCCATTTCACTTTAAGCGTCGCGATATTCTCAGAGCCTTCCGGAAGTTTCTCCATCACCAGCTCCCATGGGGCATACGTCTGTATGTTCTGGTTACCGATGACGCCCACGTAGATCTCACGGCCTTTTATGTACTGCTCCGCGATTGCAGCAGTCTTGTTTTGGCGGTGTATGAACTCCACCCGCTGCTTCAATTTTTCGTCGTCGTGAACGACGGAAGCTTGTGAGATACCGACCGATCCTTCCTCACTAATCGACTTAACCAGCAGAGGAAAAGTTAGACGTTTGGGCCGTCGGACCTTACGACTCATCGGAAAAACGGCAAAGTTAGGCACTTGTAAACGGTGATACGCCAGAATCATCTTGGTGAGTGCCTTATCGTGGGCGAGTGTCAGCCCGCGCGGGTTACAGCCCGTATACGCTTGCTTCATCAGCTCGAGATAACTCACTACGTGCTGATCGTACAGCGGATAACCGTGAAACTCTTCCAGCAGGTTGAACGCGATGTGAGGTTTGTGTTGCATCAGCGCATCACCAATCACGTTTAGCTGGTTATAAAGACCGATGGGATAAACTTCATGGCCCATCTTCTTCAGGGTTGACGTAACGTCAAACTCAGTTTTGATTTCGAGTTTTTCTTTGTCGTTGAGTCCGTCGAGAGAGTCGGGAGGGACGAGGTCCTGGTGGACCAGAACGATGATTCGGAGTTTCTTCCTGGGCTCGAACGTCATACGTGGCTCATACGGCGATGCGATGATAACCCGAATGGAGAACGTTCATGACCTGAACAGTTAAAACAATCATAACCTTTCGGCGTGTTTCGCGCGCGGGAGACGCCACTCGCAGCCGCAAATCGTTGCAGCGATCGATCATGTTCTGTAGCACGTGATCGATTGTGTACTGGTGCACACCAGTGCCGTCGGCTACCAGCTGTCGCACCTCGCGACGTATCGAACGTAAAAAACTAGCGGCGCTCGGCTTGCGCTTGTAACGCGGATCGTCTGAGAAGATACGTAACAACTCACGATCGTAATTGGACGGCCAATCAAAGTCATACTTCTCACGTTTGCTTCGGTAATGCTGGCGCAGTGTGGTTCGAATCGCAGAAAGTGGTTCGACTTTCGTGCGAGTCCGATTTCTTGGCTTGGCTCCGGCGAGCTCGCTCATTAAATCGTTGGTGTATTCAAGCTTGCGCAGTGCGGGCCAACCCTTGTAGCGGCGGCGCCAACGCGAACGCGGACTCAGCCACACCGCAAAAGTTTCCGCAAAGTCTTCTGCCGGATGCGCCTGGGCGTACCAGGCGGGAAGGTGTAGCACGTAGTTTCGGCTTTTGGGTTTTGGTTTATAGAAATCCGGATAAGGTTGTGCGAATGAACCAAAGAGTGTGCGCCAACGCGCTCTGAAGTGAAGGCGGTACGCAGTGTCGAGTGCGTGACCAGCTTCGTGGCGAAGTATCCGCATGCACTCCGTGTCGGTACCCCCTTCAACTTCCAGCATCTGTTTGCGCTCGAGTTTCATCAGGCGCGGATGGGCCAGATAAAAGGGAATGGCAATTCCCGGAACACCGTCAGGCGAAAACCATTCTTCCGATAACCAGACGTGCGGTTTGAACCTGATACTGCGTTCGTTTAATTCGCTGTAGAGCCGCCGGATATGGGGCTCGAGGAATGACCCCTTGATCGTGAGATTAAGGTCACAAATGCGCATGTCGAGCAGATGCTCGTCGCTTAGCCGGTACCAGGGAAAGCGATAGCTCACGCGAAGGTGATCCCCCACGTAAAGCGTGCTGGTTCAAGTGATTGAGCTGGTGACAAACAGAGGCGCGGCATCTGTAGGGCAAGGGCGGTATTCGAATTTGAACTCTGGAAACGCCTGCATTGTAGCGACGTTGCAGGGGATCTGCTAGCGGGAGTGAAATGCAGGGCGGAACCTGGGGATGGGGGCGCACGACTGGTTCAGCTTCCTGGCATAACGCCGGTTTTCAGGTACGAGGACGGACAATATTTTTCGACAACACATTCGGCACACAGCGGCGCACGGGCCTTACAAATTGCGCGGCCGTGGGCGATTAACAGGTGAGGGAAGATCACCCAGTCTTTCTTCGAAACTATCGCAATCAGATCGTGTTCGATTTTTTCGGCAGTCTTCTCGGAGGTCAACGCTAACCTGCGCGAAAGCCGCGTGACGTGGGTATCAACCACGACGCCCGCATGTATTCCGAATGCATTACCGAGCACAACGTTCGCTGTCTTACGCGCGACGCCGGGAAGCTCCAGTAGTTCGTCCATAGTCTGCGGTACTTTGCCTCGATACTCTTCAGTGAGCGCCTTGGCTGTACCCTGAATAGACTTGGTTTTGTTTCGAAAGAAACCTGTGGTGCGAATGTCTTCCTGCAGTTCCTTCTCAGACACGTTGAGATAGTCTTCGGGCTTCCGGTATTTCCTGAACAGACCCTCGGTGACGATATTCACGCGCGCATCCGTGCATTGCGCAGAAAGGATGGTCGCGATTAACAGCTCAAAAGCGTTTGAGTGATTCAGTGAACACTTGGCGTCAGGATACGCGCGCTTCAATGTGCGAATGATTTTCTTAGTTCGTTCTTTGAGTGCTGTTATTGTTTCCACTTCTCTCAAGTCACCTCTTACCGTGCGCGATCAGTTTGGCTTCAGGAAGGGAGCGCAAACGTAACATTGCAATTACGCCGAGCAGCGGGCCTGGCGCCAGTACTGCGAATGCGTACTTCCAACCCAGCTCCCGTTGCACGTAGGGCACGAGCTCAATCGAGACGGTCGTTAATAAAAACCCAACACATGTTTGAATCGTCAGCGCAGTTCCGAGATATTGTGGATCGCCCAGTTCAGTCACGCACGCGGAGAATTGTGCAGAGTCTGCGACTACCGTGGCGCCCCAAATCGCAGCCACGGCAAACAGCAGGATAGGGCTCGCTCCAAATAGAAAACCGATTATCAAACAGCAACTCCCGCTGATCGCCATCGCCCAGGATGTCACCGTCGTCCGTCCAATTCGATCCGCAAATAAACCTGCTACCACACATCCGATCGCGCCGGATCCAATCACCAGAAACGAAGAGATTTCGGCCGGTATGGAACTATCTCCGCGAGCCGCTACACTCGCGCGTATCATGACCGGTATCCAGGCCCACATCGCGTAAAGCTCCCACATGTGTCCAAAGTATCCGAAACTGGCGAGGCGGACACCGCGGTTTCGAAACACTTCGAGCGCCTGGTTCCATTTGAATCGCGCAGCGGCGACGGCGTGTGGTCCGTCTCCGACAAAAAGCAACACGATCAGACCACCTATGATCGCGAGCATGGAGATAAACAAAATGTTCTGACGCCAGTTTGGGCTGCCCAGTCCGTTAACCAGGTAGGGTGACGCCTTTCCGAGCGTCAATGCTCCGACCAGGACGCCGAGTGCCATACCCCTCCCGTGCTTGAACCAGCTGGCCATGATCTTCATCCCCGGCGGGTACACTCCGGCCAGAAACATTCCCGTCAGAAAGCGCAGAACTATCCCGGTGTTCGGACCCTCTGCGTACATTCCAAACGTCGCGTTGGTCATCGCTCCGGCGAATGCTGACGCCGCAAACAAATAACGAACACTGATGATGTCTGGAAGGTTTAGAAATGCACTTACTAAGGTGCCGAAAACAAAGCCAAGCTGCACCGCTATGGTCAACCAACTGACGTCGGCATCAGTCAACTTCCATTCAATCTGCAGCGACGGCACTACAGCGGCGGCACTAAACCACAACGACATGCCCAACAACTCAGCCAGCGATAATAAAAAGAGCGCGCGCCATCGTGCGGATGGCTGCGCGCCTTTGATTGCTGCGTTAGTGGATACGTGGTCGCGGTCCATTAGTGACCGCAGAGAATACTACAATTAGGCTATTGCGGCGGTGGGTTCCTTGGCTGGTTCACGCCAGATTCTGTCTGTCTTAGTGCGCTTGTTCTCGTACATCGCGGCGTCGGCTGCTGCCATCAGGTCCTCCATCGACTCGTTGGCTTCTGGATCCAATTGCGCGACACCGACACTGATTGAGAGATTGTAAGGAGAAACTCGCAGTGCATTGTAATTATCAAACTTCTCGTGCAGGCGCGCCAACAGCTTCTCCCGGCCACCGTCCGGATCGACAGCAGCCAGAATCGTAAACTCGTCGCCTCCTAGCCGGCCTAGAACATCGGAACTCCGGAAAGTTTCTTTCAACAGCTCCGCAGCTTTCACCAATGCGCGATCACCTTCCGTGTGACCAAACGAGTCGTTGATTCCTTTAAGACCATCGAGGTCGGCGTACACCATCACAATTCCCTTGTTGGTCCGCCGGATGGTCTGCAAGTGCTGCTTACAAAATGCCAGGAACCCACGGCGGTTATACAGTCCGGTGAGTTCATCGGCGAGCGAGAGCGTTTGAATGGCCGCCTCGGCTCGTTTGCGTTCCGTGATGTCCTGAACCTGAAAAATGAAATGAAGTGGTCGATTGTTGCTATCGCGTACCAGCGAAAAACTATTCGACACCCAGACATCATGGCCTAACCGGTGCACGTAACGCTTTTCGAGTTGTGAGGTAAAGATCTCACCCACGGTCATACGGTACATCTCCGCCAGATCGTTACCGAGATCGTCTTTGTGAGTGATTGCCTGAAAGTCCGAGATAAGCAACTCATCTTCGCTGTAGCCTACGATTTCGCAGAACGATCGGTTGACGCGAAGCCAATCGCCCTCAGGGGCGACCAACGCCATACCGATTGCAGCGTAGTCGAAGGCATTGCGGAAGTGTTCTTCACTTTCGGCGAGGGCTTTTTTGATCCGCTCTTGTTCACCGATGAATTGGTTGAGCTCTTCGACGTGTTGTTTCCCTAACTCAACCTGGGTAGCTGAGGCTTCTACGTTCTTTAGATACGTCTTGTAAGTGAGGTAAACGATGACGATGATCGGAGTGACTGCTGCCAACGAGTAAATACCGACTTCTTCCATCAACCTCCCAACAATTCCGGCGCCAAACGCTCCAGCGAAGTAGGTCAGCGAGGTCCATAAGAAATTCGTTCGCCAACTGTGCCAGACCGTCTGGCCAGCTCCCAACGCTACGCCGACCGCTATCAAGCCGGAGTTCAATCCATATTGCGCCAGCGCCATAACGCACAAAGCGACGATCAGGTTAGGAGTAAACCCGTGACGCAAACTTAAATCTGGAAAAAGTGTGTAAACGAGCGACGCGGTCACAAACGTCGACAGCGCCATCACGCCTACGTTGAAGAATAGAACTTTGGCTTTCCGTGTGAAACGAATCGATGAGGAAAGAGCTTCTGCAGCGGCCAGAACTACCGCGGCTTCAACTCCAGCCATTAAAATTGCGAGGAAGATAAAAGTATCCGAGACGGAAATCTGACCGCGGGCACCTGGAATTTTGATCGTGATCCTGGAGCCTACGAGGATGGTGATGAGGGCAAGGACTGCAAACCGCGAATCGAGCTGCGACAGGGGCAGAAAATACGCACATATGAGGCTAACGGCCGCGCCCAGTAGGGCGAGAGCGTACATGTAGCGGCTCCTGGTCTTCTGATTGTCCATTTATCGTTAATTCTCGGGGGAGACTCGAAATACGCGACAGAACGTTTTAGCAAGCCCTGTTCCCACCTGTATCTGACTGGGCGTGTGTTCTGGTTAACAAAAACCCACTCCGGACAACGGCAGTCAATCAGTTACGTCTCATCAAGATGACGTCGTATTCAAATTGACTTGAAATGCGGTCGTGAGCGTTAGAACACGGCTTAACAACGCGGCCTTCAGAGACTTGTCTTGCAGTCGTGGTATTCTGATGACAATCAACCTGACTGCGATATTTGTATCCCGGCACCCCCACCCGGAGGCAGGAGTGTTGAGCAACCTCTGTTCACATGAGTGAATTTTTCGGATCGCTATCGGCAAAGTTTGGCAAGGCTTTCAATTATGCCGACGAGACCCCGTTGCGCGCGGAGATCTTCAGCGTGGAGCGGTTGGAGCAGTATGCCCGCGCAATCGCGCAGGAACACAAAACCGTTGTAACCAGAAAAGGGCGGGCTGAACTTTTGCCGCGCCTCGAAGACAACGGGCGAAAATTAATTGCCGCTTATCGAACTCTCATCGCCTCAATCAAGGAAGGCCAGGCTATCTCTCCGGCAGCGGAGTGGCTGGTCGATAATTTTCACATCGTCGAAGAACAATTACGGGAGATTCGCGAGGACCTCCCACGCAGCTACTATCACGAGCTGCCAAAACTCGCGGAAGGAGAACTAAAACTCTACCCGCGTATCTACGCAGTCGCGGTTGCGTTAATCGCTCACACGGATTGCCGGCTGGACACTGAAACCCTCCGGCGCTACATCGCGGCTTATCAAACCGCTTCTCCTCTCACAATCGGTGAACTTTGGGCCATCGCCATCATGTTGCGTCTGGCGTTGGTTGAGAATTTACGGCGTCTTGCCCTCGCCATGATCAAGGCGCGTGCAGAACGTGAAGATGCCGACAAGCTGGCGGACAAACTGCTGGAGCTTTCTCAACGTCAGCCGTCTGGGCTCGTGGCCCAAATATCTGAACGCATGGGCAAACGCGATAAGTTGCCGAAAGCATTCGTGGTGCAACTTGTGCAGCGGTTGCGTGAGCAGGATCCCAGTATCGCGCCGGTGATGGAGTGGCTGGAAAAGCAACTGAGCCGAAACGGCCTAACCATTGAACAGGTAATCCACCTCGAACATCAGCGCCAGGCCGGTATGCAGGTAACAGTCGGGAACATCATCACCAGTATGCGTTTGCTTTCAACGCTTGATTGGCGTGAGTTCTTTGAAAGTGTTTCGTTAATAGAGCCGGTGCTTGGCAAAGATCCCTCCGGCGCCTATCCAAAGATGGAGTTCGCGACCCGCGACCGTTACCGGCACGTGATCGAAAGAATAAGCAAACGAACCCATGCCGAGGAGTTGGAAGTCGCACGCACGGCAGTGGAACTCGCAAAGAATGCGGAAAAGGAGTCCGGAGCAAATCAGGCCGGGGGCCGTACTGCTCACGTGGGGTATTACCTCGTTGATGCGGGTTTGCAGCAACTGGAAACCACTTACGCGTACCGGCCTGAAATCGTTGAAAGACTACGCAGATTTTTTCTGCGCCATGCCACCGTAACTTATCTCGGTGCGTTGACGTCGTTGACGTTGCTAATAATCGGGTTACTCACTTCATTCATGTACGCCTCGGGTGCGTCGTGGCCAGTACTGCTTGCGAGTGCGTTGTTGGCTTTGATACCGGCAACAGACCTCGCAGTGAGCGTCTTGAACTGGGACGTCACGCATCTCTTTCCACCGCGATTGTTGCCACGAATGGATACCATTACAGGCGTACCACCGGATGCCTGCACGATGGTAGTGGTGCCGACAATACTTTCGACTGAGTCGCAGATTAGTGAGCTGCTCGAACGGTTGGAAGTACATTTTCTCGCCAATCAAGACCCGGAGATTTACCTCGCGCTACTCGGCGACTTTCCTGATGCTGACGCAGAAAAACTGCCACGCGACGCCGCATTGTTGGACGTGGCGTTGAACGGCATTACCCAACTCAATCAACGCTACGGCGCCGAGAATTCCGATCGGTTTCATCTATTTCACCGCCAACGTTTATGGAACCCGAGCGAAGAAAAATGGATGGGTTGGGAACGCAAGCGCGGAAAGCTGGAGGAGTTTAACCGGCTGGTTCGGGGAACAGGTGATACCAGTTTTGTGGTTCAAACTGCGGATGAGTCGCTCTTGCGACGCATACGTTATGTGATAACTCTTGATTCGGACACGCAACTCCCACGCGATGTGGCCAGAAAGCTGATTGGCGCGGCAATTCATCCGCTTAATCGTCCTCGATTCGACACCCAGGCTAAACGCGTGGTCGAAGGTTACGGAATTTTGCAACCGAGAGTCAGCATTTCACTGGAAAGCGCTTCGCGTTCACGGTTTGCGCGTATCTTCTCCGGCAACACGGGCATCGATCCTTATACCACTGCGGTCTCTGACGTTTACCAGGACTTGTTTGGAGAAGGGAACTTCACCGGTAAAGGTCTCTATGACGTTGATGCATTCGAAACTGCACTAGCGGATCGAGTTCCGGAGAACTCCCTGCTCAGTCACGATCTTTTTGAATCACTATTTGCGCGAGCTGCGCTCGTGACCGACATCGAACTGCTGGACGACTATCCCTCCTCTTACGTTGCCTACGCGGGCCGACAACATCGTTGGACCAGAGGCGACTGGCAGATCTTCCGATGGCTTTTCCCGGTCGTTCCCGATTCACGCCGTAACAAAATTCATAACCCGCTGCCTTTAATTGGACGTTGGAAGATCTTCGACAACCTGCGACGCAGCCTGGTTGCGCCGATGCTTTTTCTGTGGCTCATTGCTGCATGGACCATCTTCCCTGGTTCCACTTCCCTGTGGACGCTGTTTGCAGTGATCGTTATTGCTTTTCCTGTTTACCTTCACATTACCACCAGCATCCTGATTCATCCGCGCGGTGTTCCGTGGACCAGTCATTTCTGGAGTGTCTGGGGCGATGTGAGAACCAACACCGCGCAGTTCATCCTGTCAGCGCTGTTATTGCCGCATCAGGCGTATCTCATGCTGGATGCGATCGTGCGTACGAGTTTTAGAAAGGTTTTTTCGCGTAAGAAGTTGCTGGAATGGGTGACCGCGGCCGATGCAGAAAGAACTGCAGCTCAGGACTTACCCGGTTTTGTCCTGTTTATGTGGCCCGCGGAGTTATTGGCGGCTCTGGCCCTAATTGGTGCGGCTATTGCGAAACCCTCTGCGTTACCCGTAGTTGTCGTGTTCGCGGTTGCATGGGCCGTCTCCCCGGCAGTCGCGTACTGGGTCAGTACCATTCGACCGCCTGAAAGAAAAACGGTCGACGAAACAGACGTCAACTTTGTGCGCATGATCACGCGGCGCACGTGGCGTTTCTTCGAGACTTTCGTGGGAGCCGAAGACAACTGGCTGCCGCCTGACAACTTTCAGGAGGATCCGGTGCCGGTCGTCGCGCATCGCACGTCGCCGACCAATATCGGTTTGCTGGGGCTGGCTACAGTAGCTGCACGGGACCTGGGTTACGTTTCCACGCTGGAATTCGTCGAGCGTCTTGAGTTGACGATGGCCACCGTCGAAAAACTATCGAAGTTTCATGGCCACCTCTTCAACTGGTACGACACCCGGACTCTCGAGCCTTTGATGCCGCAATACATTTCCACGGTCGATAGCGGAAATCTCGCGGGCCACTTTGTCGCTTTGCGTCAAGCTTGCGTCGAATTACCGGATCACAAACTTTTCGATGAGAACACCATCGCGGGTTTGGGGGACACGATCGCCGCTATCTCGGCGGAAGCAGAGAAACTCGATCAAGCTCGCCAACGCACTGAGGTGGTCACAGTCAGTGAACTGCGAAATGCGATACAGGCGTGCCGCCTGTCCCTCGATGCCCACGTTGGTACCGGCTTGTCATCCTGGTACCAGTTGTTTGAAGCACTGCGGCGGCGAACGTCGGATATTGAAGACATCGTTAATGCTCTCGCGCATGAACACGGCGAGCCAAACTTCAGCGAACTCCGATGGTGGGTTCACGCTCTACACCATCAACTCGATTCATTCTTGCGCGACGCAGATGCGCTGGTGCCGTGGGGACGCTGGTTAGGAAACGAGTCTGACCAAACCGGTGGAACCAACCCGGAAGTAATCGCAAAACTGTTGCACTCCGTTCCGGTTGTTACAGACATTCCCGGGATTTGCGACAGCGCGCTGGTTGAGTTGTCGGCATTACAGGCGGAACCGGCTAATGAATTTCGTGGCTTAACTCGTGCACTTGAAGCATCGGCAGCATCCGCAGTCGACCTAATGTCGAGGGCCAGTCGCTTGGCGCACCGCATAGGCGAGATTGTGGAAAAAATGGAATTCACCTTTCTATTTGATCCGGAACGTAAGTTATTCCCCATTGGCTACAACATGTCGGCATTGCAGCCGGACAATTCTTATTATGACCTGCTGGCATCAGAAGCCCGCGTTGCGAGTTTCATCGCGATTGCGAAGGGTGAAATCCCGCAGGAGCATTGGTTCCGAATGGGCAGACAGTTGACGCGAGTAGATGGTGGACGCGCGTTGATTTCGTGGACGGGAACCATGTTTGAGTACCTCATGCCGTTGATAACGATGCGTAACTATTCGGGCGCACTGCTCGACGAGACGTATCGGTCCGTCGTTCACCGGCAGATTGAGTATGGCGAAGAACGTGGAGTTCCCTGGGGGATCTCTGAATCGGCGTACAACGTGCGTGACATCAATCTCAATTATCAGTACGGACCATTCGGCGTTCCCGGGCTAGGACTCAAGCGCGGCCTGATCGAAGACCTGGTAGTTGCTCCTTACGCAACGATGCTCGCCGCCCACATCAATCCGCGTGCGGCGGTTGCGAATTTGCGCCGGCTGCAGAAAGAGGGGGCTTTCGGCGCCTACGGGTTTTACGAGTCAATCGACTACACCAAAGAACGTCTGCCACAGAACCAGCGCTTTGCGTTGATTCGCGCGTTCATGACTCACCACCAGGGAATGTCATTGGTGTCGCTGGCGAATGTTTTACAGGACGGTCTGATTGAGAAACGCTTTCATGCGGATCCTTCAGTGCGGGCCACCGAGCTGTTGCTACAGGAGCGAGTGCCGGTCAGTGTTCCGGCCGCGCATCCGCGTGCCGAAGAAGTGCTGACAGGTCGGGTGGTACAAACACAGCCGGGAATTATCTCGCGCACTTACGACACAGCGGATCTCGATGCCCCGCGCACGCAGTTGTTATCGAATGGGAACTACTCGGTGATGTTGACGACTGCTGGCAGCGGCTATTCAAACTGCGACGAGAATGCGGTAACGCGTTGGCGCGAAGACGTTACCAGAGACAATTGGGGGACCTTTGTTTATTTAAAAGATGTACGCAGTGGCAGTGTCTGGTCGGCCGGCTATCAACCGGTTTTGAAGCGCCCACAGAAGTTCGAGGTTTCCTTCTCCGAAGACAAGGCGGATTTCAGACGTCACGACGACGGCATCGACACTCACATGGAAATTGTTGTGTCAGCCGAAGACAACGCCGAGGTACGTCGCGTTTCGTTAACCAACAGTTCTTTACGAACACGTGAAGTTGAATTAACCAGTTATGCCGAGGTGGTGCTTACGTCACCACAGGCAGACGCGACCCACCCGGCGTTTAGCAACCTTTTTATCGAAACCGAGTTTTTTGCGGCAGAGAACGCCATCCTGGCCCGCCGGCGGCAGCGCTCGAGTACCGACAATCAAATCTGGGCGGTCCATGTGGTAGTTGTGGAAGGCGATTCTGTGGGCGCGATTCAATACGAAACCGACCGGGCTCGCTTCCTTGGTCGAGGCCACACAGCAAACGATCCTGTTGCCGTGATCGAGGACCGGCCGTTATCGAACACCACCGGGGCCGTTCTTGATCCCGTTTTCAGTTTGCGCCGGCGAGTGCGAATCAGGCCAAACGAGACTGTGCGTTGTTCCTTCAGCACGATTATCGCGAACTCGCGGGAACAAGCTATTCGATTGGCTGACAAGTATCACGATCCGAGCACCTTTGAGCGAGAGCTCCGGCTGGCGTGGACCAAGGCACAAGTCGAGCTGAGCCACTTGAAAATCGACGCCGAAGAGGCGCACCTGTTTCAACGTTTGGCGGGCCATATTGTCTATTCGGACCCTTCACTGCGCCCGCGACCGCATGTGTTGGGCCTGAATACTCGGACCCAGTCCAGTCTTTGGGCGTATGGGATCAGCGGTGACTTACCGATCCTGGTCGCGCGGATTGATAAGGCGGAAGATCTGCCCATTATCAAGAAAATCGTCAGGGGTCACGAGTATCTTCATTACAAAGGACTGAAGATCGATCTCGTAATTCTCAACGATAATCCGACCAGTTATCTCGGCCTCTTGCAAAAAGAACTGGAGACGCTCGTCCGTACCAGCGGTTTGAGCGGACTGCAGGACAAGCCGGGCGGCACCTTCCTGCGCCAGGCCGATCAGATACCAGAAGCCGATCGCATATTGCTCCATGCCGTCGCCCGCGCCGTTATCGTTTGTGAACGCGGAACTCTCGAGGAACAACTTGATCGACCGTACGTCGATGAACCACTGCCGCCGCTATTGGTTGCACGGCAAGCACCGCAGACCTATCCGGAAACCAACGTGGCGCCGCCCGAGTTAACGTTCTTTAATGGTCTTGGTGGCTTCCATCAAGGCGGCCGGGAATACGTAACACTGCTCGGCGCCGATCAATGGACGCCTGCGCCGTGGTCCAACATCATCGCAAATGCAGCCAAGTTTGGTTTTTATGTAACTGAAACAGGCGGCGGCAGCACGTGGTCCATCAATAGTCGCGAAAACCGCCTAACACCGTGGTCCAACGACGCCGTCAGCGATCCGCCGGGCGAAGTCGTTTACCTGCGAGATGACGAAACCGGAACGGTCTGGTCGGCAACACCTTTGCCAATTCGGGAACGCGAGCCCTACGTGGTTAGGCATGGTCAGGGCTACTCCGTTTTTGAACACACGAGTCACGGGATATCGCAGGAGTTATTGCTGTTTGCTCCGCTTGATGCCCCTGTCAAAATTACACTTCTGCGGTTGCGCAACCGCACCAGCCGTAAGCGCAAACTGACCATCACGCTGTACAACGAACTGGTGCTAGACGTATTGCGAAACAGCTCCGCGCCCTACGTGATCACCGAAATCGATGCCGCATCAAACACGATTTTTGCCCGGAACCCTTTTAACAATGAATATGCCGGCCGTGTGGCGTTTGTAGCGACCAATGAAAAGCTAACCAGCGCGACCTGCGACCGCAAAGAGTTCATCGGTCGTAACGGAACATTAGCTCGACCGGCCGCATTGCGTCGCACAAAGCTCGGCGCTCGCGATGGCGCGGGGTTGGATCCTTGTGCGGCATTACAAGTGACTATCGAGCTGTCGCCGTTTGAAGCGCGAGAGATCATCTTCTTGCTTGGTGAGGAGGAAACCAAAGAGGCGTCGCAATCACTGGTTGAGCAGTTCACACAAGCCGGTAAAGTAAATGACGCTTTCGAGAAGGTGCTTACTCATTGGGACACCATCCTGGGAACCCTGGAAATACGAACGCCGGATACCGCGCTTGACACGATGTTGAACCGTTGGCTGCTTTATCAAACGTTGTCATGTCGCATTTGGGCGCGCTCGGCGTTCTATCAATCCGGTGGAGCTTTTGGGTTCCGCGATCAGCTGCAGGACGTAATGGCGCTCGTGTACAGCAGTCCGGCAATTGCGCGCGAACAGATCCTTATAGCCAGCGCTCATCAGTTTAAAGAGGGCGACGTGCAACACTGGTGGCATCCACCATCCGGCCGTGGAGTGCGAACGCGATTCTCCGACGATTTGCTCTGGCTGCCCTACGTTACTGCTTTCTACGTGAACGTCACCGGCGATCACTCAGTGCTAGATGAAGTGGTGTCGTTTTTGGAGCAGCCGCCGTTAAAGCCAGACGAGCAGGAAGTTTATATGCAGCCGTCCGAGTCAAAAGAGTCGGCATCAGTCCTGGAACACTGTGCACGTGCAGTTGACCGCAGCTTGGCGGTCGGTCAACACGGTCTGCCTTTTATGGGCGGAGGCGACTGGAACGATGGCATGAACCGTGTGGGCCATCTTGGCAAAGGCGAGAGCGTCTGGGTGGGTTGGTTTCTTTACACTATCCTCGACACCTTCACCCCAATATGCGAGCAGCGTAAAGAAACTGATCGCGCAGAACGTTATCGCCAGCATCAGGAAAAACTGAAGACCGCACTCGAAAAAGCCGGTTGGGACGGTGACTGGTACCGCCGCGCGTACTTTGACGATGGAACACCTCTAGGTTCTGTGCAAAACGACGAGTGCCGCATCGACTCGATCGTGCAGTCGTGGTCTGTGATCTCCGGCGCCGGCGAACCATACCGCCAAGTACGGGCGATGGCCTCGGTGGAGGAGTATTTGATACGTCGCGGTGACGGTCTGGTGATTCTCTTTACGCCGCCGTTCGATAAGAGCCAACTGGATCCCGGCTACATCAAAGGTTATGTGCCCGGTGTTAGAGAGAATGGTGGGCAATACACCCATGCGGCGCTTTGGACGTTGATTGCGTTTGCGCTGCTCGGTGATGGCGAACGAGCAGGCGAGTTATCTTCACTCTTGAATCCAATCAGTCACTCATCTACGCGAGCCGGTTTGCACAAATACAAGGTTGAACCATACGTGGCCGTCGGCGACGTTTATGCAGTCCCGCCCCACACCGGACGCGGCGGCTGGACGTGGTACACCGGTTCAGCGGGCTGGATGTATCGAGCGGGACTGGAATCCATTCTTGGATTTAAGCTGCAAGGCCAACGCCTGAGCATCAATCCCTGCGTGCCTCGCTGGTGGAGAGACTTTGAGATCACCTACCGGCGTGGCCGCACAACATATCGCATCCGTGTCGAGAATCCTGTGGCAATTAGCCGTGGCGTGATCAGTGTCGAGCTGGATGGAGTCGAACAAACAACGGACGATTTTCCCGTGGTAGATGATGAGCAAACCCATACGGTTCGAGTTGTGATGGGCGAAAGGGCTGTGACGGAGAAGAGCAGCGAGTCCGAAACCGAAGCCGCACAGAAAGAATAAAAATTACCGCGGGGCCTTATTAGGTTTTGTAGCCGGCGCATGGGACAGTTCAGCAAATGGTTACTTCACGAAGATCAGAAGGAACTCTTCGACTACCTGTTTGCAGTCGTCCTCAACATCTTATTTCTTGGAATAAGCGCCTTAGTGTTGTGGCCCATGGGTCAGGTTGGCCTGGCCTGGCGACTCACTAAAGGCTATTGGGTGTTCTGGGTCGTCCTGTTCTGGACAGCCATCCTACTTCTGATAATGCAACGGCGCTTGCGCGTGGACATGTACTCGCATTACGACGCGTACGTGATCTCAGGCTTGGTTATCAGCGGTGTCATACAGGCCGGGTGGTCTGCCTTCGCCGCCATCGTTGTCCGGGACGTCACTACATACGCTTCGATTTGGGGCGGTATTGTTCTGTACGGCGTTGGAGGTTTTTCCTGTTATGTCGCCTGCGCCATTGTCGCGGCATTCTACATGGGCAGCATCTACAGGTTTACCAATCTGTTGATTGCTATGGGCACCTTCGTCGTCTTCAGCATCTGGCCGCCAGCGGCTCGCGTAATATATGGCTGGTTCTTCGATCTGTTTTAACAGCCGCCCTGTTAATAATCCTTCCTGACGGTCGTTTATGGAGCAGAAGGAATTTCCAGTCGGCTGATACCGATTTCAACCCATCAGCCTCGTAGTCCCGTCTCGAACAACTAACCGGTCCGCAGGAGATAACCGTGAAAACTCTAAATGCGCTGTTCTTAGTCGTAATCTTAGTCCCTCTCTGCCTCGCTCAAACCGTTACTCAGGTTGCCAGACCGCAAATTGAAACCGCCGTTCCTGAGCTGTTGAAGAGTACTGGCGAAGCCGGCTTGTCTGTTGTGCTGATCGAAAACTGCTCAGTGACCTGGCACGGAGATTTCGGCATGGCGAATAAAGAGCAAAATCAGCAGGTTGATCCGAATACGAGATTTCAATTCGGCTCTATGTCAAAACCTATTACTGCCTGGGCGGTTATGACGCTGGTCGAGGAGAAAAAAATTGATCTCGATGCCCCCATCAACAAGTATCTGAAGTCGTGGAAAATTAAGTCATCAGATTTCAACCCGGACGAAGTTACTGTCCGGCGCGTGCTGCACCACGCCGCAGGTCTCTCGCTGCCTTCAATGGGTGGCGTGAATGCAGGTGAAAAGGTCCCGTCGATTGTCGATGAGTTGTCGGGTCTGGGGCCAAGCAAGACCGCTGTAGTGATAATCGAAAAGCCGGGGACGAAGTTCAGCTATTCAGGCGGTGGGTATGCATTGTTGCAGTTGCTTGTCGAAGACGTGACCGGAACCACCTTCAGTGAATATGTCAGCAAGAAAATTCTGAAACCGCTCGGCATGACCACTGCGACGTTCCAGCCGGATCAGAAAGCGTTGGTGAAAACTGCAACGCCCTACAGTAAGGAAGGCGAGGTTTTGCCGTTTCGCGTTTTCAGCGCGGAGGGCGCCGCTGGACTCTACGCGACGGTTGATGATTATGCGAAGTTTGTCATGGCACACTGCGCGGCCAATAAAAAAGTGCTGACGGCTCCTACGCTGTTGTCGATGTTTGATCCCGACGCGGTGACACCACGGTATGGGTTAGGATATGAACTCATGCCGAAGCTGACGGGAAACCCAATCATCTCTCACTCGGGTTCCAATCGCGGCTGGAAAGCCAACTTCATTCTTTTCCCCGTCGAAGGTGTGGGTATCGTGGTGGCGACCAATAGTGACGTTGGTGAAACGCGAAAAAAGGTAATGGGCATCTTCCGTGATGCGGTGGTGGCTAAGTACAAACCGGCGCCTCAGCCTTAGAACTAATATATATTTCTGCCAGTTCGTGTTACTCCGTGTGTTTCGTATGATTCGTGGACCGTTTTGGAGGGTGCATAAGAACAGTCCACAAATACACGAAGTACACGAAATAACACGAATGTCCTGAGACTTTGCGAATAGTGTGGTAAAGGTAAGACATTGTGACGCAACACATTGGAATCGTAGCCGGTAGTGCTGAAGGCGCAGCGCTTTGCTACCGCACGATCTGTATGGAAGCGCCGGCGATCATGGGAGAACACAATCACCCTGAGATCACGATGAACTCCATACCGATGGCGGAGCACATGCCACCCATTCGGGCCAACGACTGGAAAGCGGTGGCCGAGTTAATGGCCGACTCCGCACGTAAAGTGGCGGCGGCCGGAGCTGACTTCGCGATCTGTCCCGACAATACTTATCACCAGGCATTTGAATATTTGCTGCCCATCTCTCCGATCCCATGGCTCCACATAGCGGAAGTCGTGGCTGGTGAAGCGAAACGCCTCGGATTCAAACGGCTTGGCATTTTAGGCACTAAGTATCTAACCGAAGGACCTGTCTATTCGGGCGCGTTAAGTAGTATCGGGATTGAAAAAGAAATACCAGAAGAGCAAGACCGGAACAGGATCAACGACATCATCTTCAAAGAACTCGTCAACGGAATATTCGCAGAACCATCCCGCCTCTACTTCAATGAAGTTACGAACAAACTAAAGTCGCGCGGCTGTGATGCCGTAGTGCTCGGCTGCACTGAGATTCCGCTCATCGTCCGTCCGGACGATTGCCCGTTACCGACGTTGGATTCAACGCGACTACTCGCACGAGCTGCATTAAGAAAAGCTCTTGAACCGCGAGAGCTTGATGTCCGATAAGCTTTAGCTTGTCGTGGCCCAGCGACAAACTAAAGTTTATCGAACGCTCTGCCTCGGAACATTTACTCAACCCCATCCGTATCTTCGACAGTAGTATTTCTGAGAGCAATTCCAGCATCGAGGAGTGTGAGCGTGAAGTATCGAGTCTTAACGGCTATCGCCGTCGTGTGCCTGTTTTTCCTGGCTCTTTCGGCCAATTCCGGTCTCGCCGGTTCTTCATCTGACTGGCCTCAGTGGCGAGGTCCAGGGCGTGACGGTCGATCCAAAGAGACCGGTCTACTGAAGCAATGGCCCTCGGCTGGACCGCGATTGGTCTGGCAGGTAAATGATCTCGGCGATGGATATTCGACCCCGGCAATCGTCGGTAACCGGATCTATCTGATGAGCAATCATGGAATGGAAAACGAATTCGTCCAGGCTCGCTCAACCAAAGATGGCAGAGTGATTTGGACCACGCGCGTCGGCAACGTAGGCAATCCTAACCAGAACCCTCCGTATCCGAAAGCACGATCTACTCCGACAGTCGTCGGAAACTTTATTTACGCGTTGGGCTCAGACGGTGATCTGGTCTGTCTGGAAACCAAGACCGGCAAGATTCGCTGGCAAAAGAACATTCGAAAAGAGTTGAACGGTCAGCCGGGTGAGTGGGCTTATGCGGAGTCACCGCTGATTGACGGCGACGCAGTAGTGGTAACTCCGGGCGGAGCGGAAGCGACTATGGCGGCACTCAACAAGAGGACCGGCGCAGTGATCTGGAAGTCTGCGGTCCCCGGCGGTGATCCCGCGGGTTATGCCTCGGCGATTGTGGTCCATGGCGGCGGTCGTAGACAGTATGTGCAGTTATTGAGTAAAGGCCTGGTGGGAGTTGACGCCAACACGGGACAGTTTCTTTGGCGTTACAAGGACGTTGCCAAAGGACCGGCGCAATATTTCACGCCGGTGGGACGGGGTGAATATATTTACACCGGAGCATTGGGCGTTGGTGGTGGGCTGGTTCGTCTCAAGGCTGACGGCAGCGGAGTAGCTGCGGAACAGGTTTACTTTATCCGTGGGCTGCCCAATGGCATCGGCGGCGCGGTGGTGGTTGGTGATCATTTATACGGGACTGAGGTGGGTCAAAACCTGGTCGCGACTGAGTTCACGACCGGCAAAGTTAAATGGCAGGACAAGAGTTTCGGTTGGGCTTCGGTAGCGTACGCCGATGGACACTTATATCTTCACGGCATCAACGGCGACGTTGCGTTGGTTGAAGCGAATCCAGCTGGTTATCGCGAAAAGGGCCGGTTTACGCCGCCCGCGCAGCCTAAGAAAAAGCAGGTTGGTCCATACCCGGAAGGAGCGTTTGCATATCCAGTAATCGCCGGAGGGAGACTCTATATTCGCGATCTTGGAACGTTATGGGTGTACGACGTTAAGAAGCAGTAGGCAGAAGGCAGGAGCAGGAGGCAGGCGGCAGGAGGCAGGAGCAGGAGGCAGCTTCGTGAAGGGCGGTGAAGAGCTCATGAAAAAGTTTTTGCTTTTCTTCATGATAACCATATGTTCCATCACGGTGATGGGTCAGAAGAAGACAAAGGGCGTTCTTCTTGAAGACCTCACCTGGTTGGAAGCCGAAAAGGTTCTTACCAAAGACACTGTAGTGGTAATTCCGCTTGGGGCGGCAGCCAAGGAGCATGGCCCACACCTGAAGCTGAAAAATGACTGGCTGATTGCCGAGTACTTGAAAGAACGTGTGCTCGAGCAGTCAAACGTGGTAATTGCGCCTACAGTTAACTATCACTTTTATCCCGCATTCCTCGAGTATCCCGGTTCAACTTCACTGCGGTTGGAGACCGCACGCGATCTCATCGTCGATGTTTGTAAGAGCATGGTGCGGTATGGCCCACGCCGCTTTTATGTGCTGAACATTGGCATCTCCACGCGTTTTGCTCTGCAACCAGCAGTTGAATTGTTGGCGAAGGAGGGAATTGTGCTCCGCTACACAGATCTTCTTAAGATCACTGGTCCCGTGGAAAAGGAGATAGGTAAACAGGAAGGCGGCACCCATGCCGACGAAATTGAAACTTCTATGACCTTATTCATGGCGCCGGCTACGGTAAATATGAAAAAAGCCGCCAAGGATTTTCATCCCAGCGACGTAAAAAGGTTTACGCGCGATTCGAAGAAGCCAGGTATCTACTCCTCAACCGGCATCTTTGGCGATGCCACCCTCGCGACGAAAGCCAAGGGGGCGCGAATTACCAAAGCGCTGGTGGCCGGAATAATCGCGGACATAGAAGACCTGCGAACGACCCCTGCTGAACAGCCACGCTAGCTGAGAGGTGTCCGATAAACTTCAGTTTGTCGCCGCGTCACGACAAGCTCAAGCTTGTCGAACATCTACATAAAACCGCCGTGGCTTCCAACTTTAGTGCCGCGAATGATAGCCTACCCACGAATCTAGGCGATGTTTACTCGCTGGCGGCCGTTGCTCCTTCGGCTACTCAAACACTTTTGCGAGGAGTTACCAAGTGCCTGAATTTCTCTCGAACGTCAGTCCGCTGATGGTGTTTCTTGCCATCGGGGCCATTGGCTTCGTCTTCCTGCTTGTCTCTTTGGTCGTGGGAGACATTTTCGACAGTTTCGGATTTGACACCGGATTGGATGGCGCAGCCGACGGGCATGGCCTCCTGGACAGCCGCGTCATCAGCGTGTTTGTGACATCGTTTGGTGGTTTTGGAGCCATCGGAATACAAATGGGCTTTGGCATCGTGGCCAGCTCCTTCATTGGCCTCGCCGGTGGGATCGTGCTCGGTGGTCTAGTCTCACTGTTTGGGCGTTTCCTTCACCGGCAGCAGTCTTCCAGTTCGTTCGGCGCGTCGCAGATGGTGGGCCGCACGGCGCAGGTGATCGTCGCGATTTCGCCGGGTGGCGTGGGCCAGGTAAGTTGTCGGATAGGCGAAGAGCGAATTGAGAGACTGGCCCGCTCCCGAGACAACATGGAAATTAAAGCCGGTGCGATGGTACGTGTTGACGAAGTAGCAGGCGATTCTTTGATCGTCAGCCCACACACCGAAGCGTAATCCGCCTGGCCGGTCCCAGCTCGTTGTTTTCACTTTTCTCCGTCACTCTTTTTTATTCAATTCTGAGGTAACAACAAATGCCCGAGACACAAGATCTACTCATCCCCGTCGTGATCCTCGTTGTAGTGATCGGCTTTTTGATCGCACTGATGTTGCTTAGCCGAAACTACATCAAAGTTTCTCCTAACCAGGCGGCTGTCATTTCGGGGCGCTCGCGCCGGCTACCCGACGGAACGGTGGTCGGTTACCGGCTGGTCAGAGGCGGCGCAACTTTGATCTTCCCATTCCTGGAGAAGGTCGAATACCTGAGCCTGAATGTGCTTACGGTCCCGCTGGCGACCTCGCGCGCTTACACGGTCCAGGGCGTTCCGGTATCAGTCAAAGCCGTGGCTAACGTGAAGATTAAGGGTGACGACGAATCTATGCGCGCCGCCGCCGAAAGATTCCTCGGTATGCGACCTGATGAGTTTCACAAGCTCGTCTTCCAAACCCTTGAAGGACACTTGCGCGCGATTCTCGGAACTCTCACGGTCGAAGAGATCAATAACGACCGGCAAAGCTTCGCGCAAAAGTTAACGACCGAGGCGGCTGGGGATCTGGAGAAGATGGGCATCGGACTCGACGCCCTGACCATTCAGGAGATCTCCGATGACGAAGGTTATCTCGATGCCCTGGGCCAACGCCGGACAGCGGAGGTTCAGCGGGACGCTGAAATAGGCAAAGCCGAAGCTCTGCGCGATTCCAAGATCAAGGCTGCGCTGGCAATGCAGGAGGGTGAAAAGGTTCGTCTCGCTTCCGAAGCAGACATCTCTGCTTCAACCAGAGAAACGGAAGTAAAGCGCGCGCAGTTTCAAGCCGAGATCAAACGTGAACAAGCTACTGCGGAACAGGCCGGACCTCTCTCTGAAGCGAAGGCGCGCCAGGAGGTCGTAGCCGAAGAAGTTCGGATCGAGCGTATCCGGACACAGGAACAGATTGCGGTCCAGGAGCAGGAAGTGCTCAGGCGCGAAAAGGAACTTGAAGCCACCGTAGTGAAAAAAGCGGAGGCGGAACGCCGTGCTGTGGTGCTATTGGCCCAGGGTAACCAGGAAGCAGCTATTCTCGAGGCCGAAGGACGCAAGCAGGCCCTGATTGCCGCAGCGGAAGCCGAAAGCCAAAAACTCCAGAGGGAAGGACTCGGACGCGCCTCCGCGGTTGAGGCGGAAGGCCGCGCTGAAGCAGAGCGGATTCGGGCACTGGGTTTGGCAGAGGCTGAGAAAATTCAGGCTCAGGGTCTGGCCCATGCGAAAGCCACCGAGGCACAGGGTCTTGCCGAAGCTACCGCGATCAAAGAGAAGGCTGCGGCATGGCGAGAATTCAACGATGCCGCCCGCCTGCAAACCATTCTCGAAAAACTTCCAAGCATCATCGAGGCAACAGCACCGGCACTGCGTGCAGTTTCCGAACCACTGGGTAACATCGAGAAGGTCGTTATGATCGATCACGGTGGCAGCGACACAAACGGTCACGGTTCAGGCGGACTCAATCGGTTCGCGCAAACTGGTCCAACAATGATCTACGCGCTTCTTCAGCAACTACAAGCGCTTGGACTAAACGTGCCGGACATGCTCAAACAAATAGGAGTTTCCGCCGATGAGGCCCAGCGGATCACAAATGATGCGACGGCCGTCGGGGAAGTGCGCCCTCCAAAGGCAACGAAGTAGCAATTTCAACCGAGACTACGGATCGATTGATTGTCGAACTTAGGACCAGCAGCCGTCGTAAGTAGTCTTAGGAGTGAAAGACTATGTACTGCTCATCTTGCGGAATTGCTGTAGCTGAGGGACTGAGCTACTGCAATTATTGCGGCGCTAGGCTGAATTTAAAGGAAGACAGCGACAGCAGGGTGCCGAATGTGAAACCGGAGTTGCTGGTCTCCGCGATGGCAGGACTCTTCATCTTTGGACTGGTAGCCATCATCATGATGATGGGTATGATGAAACAGGTGATGGGCCTGGAAGTAGAAAGCGTTCTGGTAATTTCCCTTTTGCCCTTTTTGTTGCTGCTCTTCCTCGAAGGCATGTTTATTAAACTGTTGTTTCGCGGCCGGCGTGGCACAAACGCAAACACAAATGCTCTTTCAAGAGGACAGTCGACTAAAGAGCTTGATGCGGCGCACATGCGACCTCTGCCAGAACCTCGCTCGAGCGTAACCGAACATACCACGCGCACATTCGAACCAATCCACACCAAACGGCCATCAGAATAACCACAATCTGTAGATGCCGAGCATCAAGCCCCTAAAAAAACTTAAGAATAAAGCGCGAGACTTACGAGATAGTCACCGAATCCGCCACACGCCGACCGGTCTTGGTTTCGCACTCTCGGACAGCGTCAACTATTTGGACGTAGCTCGCTGGGACGCACTTACTGCTAATAATTCTCTCTTTCTTTCTCGTCGCTACCTTCAGGTATTGGAGGAGGCTGGACCGGAGAACCTGTGCCAGCGATACGCCATGATTTTTCGTGGCCGTGTTGCCGTTGCGGTTGTTGCCGCGCAAGGCATCGAGATTTCCGCAGCACGTCTGCGTAAAACTCCACGTCAGGAAAAGCTCGCGTCAGCGCTCGAGCGCGTGCATGAACGTCTGCTGGTTTGCGGTAATGTCTTGTCGTGGGGCATGCATGGCGTGGCGTTCGCGCCCGGTGAAGATCGCGCGTCTTTGTGGCCGGCCGTTGCAGAGGCGCTCTACCGGTTACGCCGCGCTGACAAACTCAGCGGTGACACTGATCTGGTAATGATCAAGGACATATCAGACGAACATCTGGCAGAGACGGCTGCGTTATCAAAGTTTTCCTATCGTCCGCTTGAGACCGATCCAAATATGGAGTTGGAGATTTCGCCGGGCTGGAAAAGTTTCGAAGATTACCTTGCCAGCCTCAACTCCAAATATCGCAAAACCTGCCGGCAGATTGAGAAGGACGTGATCGCGGCGGGTTGTAGCATCGAAGAATTGACTGATGTGCCGGCACACGCCGACACACTCCACCAACTCTATTTGCAGACACATCGCAACGCGCGTCTCAGACTAGTAACGCTACGACCGTCATTCCTGCCGACTCTGGCTGATCGACTAGGCGATGATATGCGTTGGACTGTCATCAAACGCGAAGGAGAGATGCTGGGATTTGTTAACACCGTAAGGGATGGCCACACGGCGGTCGGATACTACATCGGCTTTGATCGTGCTGCGAATGAGCAGTTTCCCATTTACTTCCGTTTACTGCAGGCAGTCGTCGACGACGCGATTAAGTTTGGTTGCAAACGTCTGTCTCTCGGGCGCACCGCTCTTGAACCAAAGGCGCGGCTCGGCGCGCGTCCGGCACCGATGCGCGTGTGGATTCGACACCGCATTCCGGCCCTGAACATTCTGGTGCGTGCTCTGTTGCATACGGTCTCGCATGACGAGGCGCCGGAAAGAAATCCTTTCAAGTAATTGTGACCTTGGGTATAAAGACTTCAGCTTTACCTCAAAAATCGATTCAACACATTTCGGTAATTCGTGTAATTCGTGGATCGTTCTTAGGTAGCTTAAAAACTATCAACGAACTACACGAAATAACGCTTAGCGGCGATTACGCCACGGGGGGAAGGCCCAGGATTTTCATAAACCGTTTCGCGTCTCCGATACGTGGCATTTCGTTAAATAAAATGTAGGCAGGCTCGACCGGCTCGGATTCGAGCAGCATCTCGTATAACCGCCGCAGTTCGTCATCAGTGTACGAGCGACGCGGGCCGGTGATGCCGTGTAGCCGCCAGTAAACCGAATGCCCCGGTTCGGGACGCGTCACAAACGGATCGACCACATGGATCAGATCCAGGTCTCGGCAAAGTGAAAACGCCAGGTCACGTTGGGCCACCCACTTTGGTCCGCGCGGCTCCCATAACAAACGCGCGCGCGGGCGTTTAATGCGTTCGAAGAACGTGCGCATGCGATCTACATTTTCAGGTTGAGGATCGAAGCTTGCTGGACATTGAAATAACATGGCCGTGGCCGAGAGCAGGTTGGCACACTCGACCGACCGTTCCCATCCTTCCTTCACGATTGGTGAGTCGCGAAAAAATCCCGGTTCATCCTTTGGGTCCAGCGCACGCTTCATGCGTCGATACGTCGGGCTGTTTGCAGCGTGAGTCACCAACTGCCAAACTTTCATCGTGTACTCAAGCGGCGGCGTCCCGCCAGTGGGCCACTTCATCATGACCGTGTCACGTGGCGGCTCATAGAACGTGCTCTGCACCTCTACGACAGGGAAGTGGCGAGCATAGTCTTTCATCGGCATAGTGAAGCCGCAGAGTCCCACGCGAACGATCATAAAGAAATGCTACCACTTAGCTTTGTTCGCCATATCACGAGGAGCCGTTAATGGGGGCCGACCAGATTGCTCAAATGGCGCGAAGTATCGCCAAAGTTTACGAAGGTGTGACGACACCGGACGATGCGCCGGCGTTGCTATGCACTTTCGAATCGACAACTCCGTCAGGTTCGCAGGTGTGGATTCAAGTGCTCCCCGGAAACGTAAATATGTCCTATCCGTTTACTGAAGAGCCTCTGGCGTTACTACGCCAAAGAGGAGTTCGTAGTCCGCCTGATTTGTATTTAGTGGAGTGGGTGGCGGGAGAATATGCGGCGTTCGGCTTCAGCGACGTGCCCGCGAGAGACCACGCTTCCTTCGTAGATCAGCTCTTTGTGAAGATATTAGGGTGCGACGACGGCAGTTATAGTTTGGCGATAACTATTGAATCGGTTGAGTAGACAGTGGCATCGCATCGCTTCGTGTAATTCGTGTATTTCGTGATCGTCTTTTTGGTTCGGTTCAAAGCGATCCACGAATTACACGGAATAGACACAAACTGTTCGGTGTCTGACTAAGGACCACTCACCACTGATTTCCGGAACCATCCCACACCTCCGGCGTGAAAGCTCAGACCACCACTCTGTCCCCAGGAGCCTATCCATGAACTTATCCATGAACCGAAGAACCTTCTTGCCGCTGTCGGTTGTCCTTGTTCTGTTGGCTTTATCCACGGGCATCGGTCAACAAGCCGCGCCCGCAACCAAAACAGTTTCCATCCCATTTGATATGGTTACGCGGCACATCGTAGTTAAGGTTACGGTCGATAAATCACGACCGCTCTCGTTTGTTTTTGATACCGGCGCAGGGCGCGGAATTATCGACATTGAACGAGCCAGGGAACTGGGACTGGATCTCCAGGGTAGGGTCCGCGTCGGAGGAGCCGGCGCCCAGACACAGACTGGCGCAATGGTCCAGAACGCGCGCTGGTCCCTCGTTGGTCTGGAAAACTTTTCTCAGCCGGTCTCTCTGGCGATTCCCCTCGGAAACATCGCGGCGAGGTTTGGTAACGACTTCGATGGGATCATCGGCAGCGAATTTATCAAAGAGTTCGTGGTTGAAGTTGACTATGAGAAACGCTTACTCACCCTGCATGACAAAAGAACATTCAAATACACGGGCTCCGGCGAGAGTATTCCTATTGAATTAGACAGCGAGGGCCATCCGCACCTCGTGGCCGAAATCACGCCCATAGATTTAAAACCCGTGCGAGCCAAGGTCGTCCTCGATCTCGGTTCCGGCGGCTCACTGGCACTGCACAGTCCTTTTGTTAAGGAACATCGTTTACTTGAAGGAAAGGGAACGACCATTAGGGCTATCGGCGTCGGCGGTGCGGGCGGCCAATCAGTGGGCAAGTTTGGACGCGTGGCAGAACTGAAGATCGGCAGTTTCAAAATTGCGAATCCTCTGACTCTGTTTTCGCAGGACAAAGCAGGTGCGTTTGCGAATAGCTCACTGGCGGGTAACATCGGCCAGCGGATAGCAGGCAAATTCAAACTCTTCCTCGACTACGAGAATCGGCGCACGATCTTCGAACCCACTAAATCGCTTGGCGAACCGTTCGACCGCGCTAACCCCGGAATCTCTCTTCGGGCGGAAGCTCCCAACTTTAAGACCTTTCGCATCACAGACGTTCTGGAAAATTCTCCGGGCTCGGAAGCTGGTCTACAGATAGACGACCTGATCATTAAGATCGATGACAAGTCGAATACTGATTTGACCATCACTAGAATTCAGGAACTCTTCGAGCAGTCAAAGCCTTACAAACTCACCATCCGACGAGGCGAACAAACCCTGCAGGTCATGTTGGTTCCGAGAAAGTTGGTTTGATCGAGCACACGGCGGAGCAGGAAGCTTGAAGCAGGAAGCAGGCGCCAGGAGGCGGGAGCAGGAGGCAGGCGGCAGGCGGCAGGAAGCAGGAGGCACGAGGCAGGAAGCAGGAAGCAGGAAGCAAGAGCGCAGAATATTGCCGCTCCCTACCGCCGTGGTTTGCTTTTATTCCTGCTCCTGCTCCTGCCTCCTGGCGCCTGCCTCCTGCCGCCTCCCTCCCGACGCCGACGCCTGCGCCTGCTTCCTGTTTCTTCAGTGCCGCATGCAACGCTAATAGCCTTCGCAGATTCAGATAAGCACATCGCTCGCACTTTCACGACCTGGAGTTATCAAATTTCAGAAGGAGCCATTTGCCATGACGAATCTACCTCGTTTGCTGTTAGGTTTCTTTTTGCTCTGCGCACTTGCCTCGCTAACCAATGCACAACCGCCAGCGCCATGTAGTGATCCGGCGTATCGTCAGTTTGATTTCTGGGTAGGGAAGTGGGATGTGTTCAGACCGGATGGCAAGGTTGCCGGTACTAATCGCATCGAAAAAGAGTATGGCGGCTGCGTGCTGCATGAGCGTTACACAACGCCCGGACGCTACACCGGAGAAAGCTTAAACTCGTACGATCCTGCCCGAAAGGTATGGCACCAGACCTGGGTTGATAACTCCGGAATGCTTTTGCTTTTGGAGGGCCAGTTTAACGGGAAGAGTATGGTGCTCGAGGGTAAGACTGTCGACAACTCGGCCAAAGAAACTAAACACCGGATCACCTGGACCCCCAATGCCGATGGAAGTGTGCGGCAACTTTGGGAGTCAACTGACCCCAAAGGCGCGTGGACCGTGGTTTTTGATGGACTCTACAAGCGTCTCAGCAATCCCTAACAGCAAACAGCAACCACAGCCCGTCAGACAGCAGACCCGCAAGCATCAGTCTATTTCGTGTTCGTTCGTGTAATTCGTGGATGGTTTTTTGATTCTGATTAATATGATCTACGAATCACACGAACAAGACGGAATATGTGCCCAATTCAAAATTTCCTCGCACACTCCTACCTGGACGCGAAAAGGTATTAACATAACCATTCGTGCGAATATCCGCTGCAGCTCAGGCCCAGGCGCGAGAAACCCAAGTGAGTCCGCGGTTTGAACCTTCGATGAAGAAACATATTCTGATTTACGGTATTTGCGGGGGGCTGTTGATCGTCGCCCTGAAGGTCATTGAATACCGTTTTCTGGTAGTTGAGCACTCAATCGAGATTTACGGTGGTCTGGTCGCGGCAGTCTTCGCGGCGGTCGGAATATGGCTGGGCCTCAAGCTAACGAAAAAGAAAGAGACCGTGGTGGTAAGGGAAGTGCCCGTACCCGCGCAGCCTTTTAGCGTGAACCAAACGCGCTTGCAGGAGTTTGGACTAACCCCGCGGGAACACGAGATCCTGGAGTTGATAGCCAATGGTCTAAGCAACCGAGAAATCGCAGCCAAACTTTTTGTCAGCGAAAACACCGTCAAAACTCATTCCAGTCGGCTGTTCGATAAGCTCAGTGCGAAGCGGCGAACTCAAGCCGTGCAGATCGGCAAGGAGTCCGGACTGATACCCTAGGTTGGCCACAAGATTTACACGAATAGACACGGATAAAACGAGTGCCGACAGTAAGGTTTTCTTATCCGCGTTTTTTCCGCGGCTGAAATTGTTTGTTTTATCCGCGTCTATCCGTGTAAATCTGTGGCTAATTAACTCACCCGAAAGAATGATTCCGAGCGCAAAAACTCAAAATCACCCGAAAGTATGACGACAAGAAAGCTCGCGAATACTATCGTCACGCCGCTTTTCAAATCCGTTCGCTCAGGAAAGACTAAATCATGAAAAAGATAGTTTTGACCTTCGGTCTTATCGGCGGTGTGATGATCTCGGCGTTGATGCTGGCGACCGTTCCATTTGCCAAACAGATTGGTTTTGATAGAGCGCAGTTTGTCGGTTACACCGTGATGGTGCTTTCGTTCTTGATGGTGTTCTTCGGCATCCGCTCTTATCGCGACAATGTTGGCAACGGTTACATAACTTTCGGACGTGCGTTTGCCGTGGGCGCCCTGATCACGCTCATGACCAGCCTCTTCTACGTCATTACCTGGGAAGTCGTCTATTTCAAGCTCATGCCCAACTTCGTGACCGACTATACAAACTACCTGGTCGAGAAGATGCGTGCGGCAGGAGAGACCCAACAGGCCATCGACGCTAAGATGCAAGAGATGCGCGACTTTAAACAGCTTTACGACAACCCGTTACTCAACCCCGTGATTACCTTGATCGAACCTGTGCCAGTGGGTCTGCTCATCACATTCATCTCCTCGCTCGTGCTAAAGAGGAAGGGAAGCGACTCGTCACCCACACAAGAGCCGGCGCAACGGACGGTCGCTTAGCAGACCTTCGTAAGTTTCGTTTCTCGATTTAATGCTTATCAAACGCAGGAGAAAATCATGCAGCTGGGAAATTTTTCTATCAGTTTGGCGGTAAAGGATATTGAGGCCTCGAAGACGTTTTATGAAAAGCTCGGCTTTACAGTCTTCGGTGGAGACCAGTCTCAGAACTGGTTGATCATGAAGAACGGCGACACCAACATTGGTTTATTCCAGGGCATGTTCGAAAACAACATACTCACGTTCAATCCGGGTTGGGACAGTAACGCTCAGCCACTCGGAGAGTTTACCGACGTTCGGGAGTTGCAGCGCCAGCTCAGAGCGAACGGTGTGGAAATGATGGCAGAGGCTGATGAGAGCACGACTGGCCCAGGCAGCTTCATGATCGCCGATCCGGATGGGAACACGATCCTCGTAGACCAGCACGTGTAAAGACAGTAGCCAGTAGCCAGTAGTCGTATTTCGTCAGTAAACCGTCTGATGTCGACCGCTGATTAACGACACTGAGTGCAAGTGGCGAGTAGCGACTACTACCAGCTAACGACTACTTAGTGCTAGTGGCGAGCAGCCAGTAGCCACTGACTATTGACTACTGGCTACTAACTATTTCCTTCCGTGCCTGCTACTGCTCACAGAAATTTCTGTAGCAGTTCACGATGCCTTCGTTAAATTGATCGTAACAGGGAAGGTGGTCCTGGCCGTGTACGGCTAAACACTGGTCGAACCGTTGCTGGACTCTCAGCACACATTCATCACATTTCTCTTGCAGTGTTTTCCCCTGGGCCTTAACCCCGCGCTCACTAACTGGCGCAACGAGTGTCAGTGTCAGCATCAAGAACATTACAACCGCGGTAAAGTAAGAGAGAGGTCTTCTCATTGTGAGTCTCCTTGAGTGGTGGTTGACAGTTTTTCCTGGAGGAGGATGGCCCTAATTAATACAGCTTCTGCCCAAAGTCAATAGGAACGCAGCGGCGGAGGCAGGAGGCAGGAGCAGGAGGCAGGAATAACTACGTGCGGAACTGACTACTGGCTACTGACTACTGTTTAGTCCACCACCCGATGCCAGTACAGCGCCGCCTTCTTCCGTTGAGGATTCTCAGCCCAGGACTTTGCTGAGACGAAGGAAACCTTGTCGTAGACCAGCACGATGGTGCCCAGGGGCATCAACTTACTCACTTCACGCGCGGCGAAGATTGGAATGCGAATACAACCGTGACTCGCCGGTTCGTTTGGAACGGTCGGGTAGCCGTGAATCGCCACGCTGCCGCTAATGAAGTTGGCATAATATGCCGAGCCAAACCTACCCTCTTCCCAACCATCGAGCTTGTTGTAAACCAGGAACCGTCCACGTGGCGTGTACGCTACGCTCGTCTCACCTTCATCGAGGTACTCCTTGTCGCTACCCGTCGACGTTGGAAGTATGCGAACGGTGCTGTCGTCGTTGACGATCAGTAGCACCTGACGATCAATATCGACTTCAATGTGAGCGTAACCGGACTCGCGCGCTTGGGGCGATTTGGCGGCGCGAATTGCATCGAGCTCATCGAGCGTCAGCCGCTCGGTGATGGGCCGCCCTTCGTATTTCTGGAAAGCTATTAGCGCCGACTTCGTTGCTTGATCAAGACGTCCATCAACCGCACCGGTCCAGTAGCCCATGTCGGCGAGCCGCCGCTCCGCCTCCTTCATTTGTGCCCTGGTCAGAATGGTGGGCCGCAGGTGCGTACTCGTCCTCCCCACTGCCTTCTGCTTAGGGTCTACTGTTTTCTGTTGCCCACTGGCGAGAGCGGCTGCTGAAATCAGTAGCAAACTAACGATAAAAAAAGACTTCATATCGAAACATTCGACGCGGTTGAGGCGATCAACGTTGGCCTGCGACGAGGAGACATTGTATATCGAGGTCGATTTCAAGAGAAACACCTTAGAATCGGATCCAGCACCTTCGTGTTATTCGTGTGTTTCGTGTAATTCGACGATCGGTTTTAGGCTGCATGAGAACGATTCACGAAACACGAAATAAAACGAACGCCGCACTCCAAAGTCTTGAGCCTTTCGCGTCGCTTTGTGGTTAGGGTGAAAACCCTCTAGACTTTCACCAACTCAAGACCAATGAAGTTATGTCGAAGCAACAATAAGGTAACCCTGTCGGTGACTCGAACTGGATGGCGGAAACGATCGCTTTTCGCCGCGTGTGCCCTCGCGTGCCTGGTATCGTTGCCGGTCCCTGGTCAGCAATCCGAGCCTCAGGCTCCGGTTGTGGTCCAACCGGGCGCACCAGGAGAGCCCACACGTACGCTGCCGTCGTCGACGCGGGCCACATTACCGCCAGCTTCGCCTGCGGATGTGCAGTTTATGCAGCACATGATCATTCATCATGCACAGGCGGTTGAGATGACAGCGTTAATCGAATCGCACACGGCAAACAAGGAGATTCGCACGCTGGGCGATAGAATCAGCAGGTCGCAGTCAGACGAGATGCGGTTTATGAAACGTTGGCTTGCGATCAGAGGCGAACCTGCATCGATACCAATGAATGAAATGCCGTCAACGCATATGCATGGAGCTCACAAAACGAGCGAAAAAATTCTGATGCCGGGAATGTTGACACTGGAACAGATGGACGCATTGAGAAAAGCTCAGGGCAAAGAGTTTGACCGTCTCTTCTTGAACGGAATGATTCAGCATCACAATGGCGCTCTGGGTATGGTGAAGGAATTATTTGATACAGCCGGCGCGGGTCAGGATGCCGAGCTTTTCAACTTCGCTTCGGACGTCGACAGCGGCCAGCGCGCTGAGATAAGAGCGATGCAGAAGATACTGGGCGATCAACCTAAAAACTGATCCACAAAACACGCGAAATAACACGAGTTAGTTATCAGCACTTTAAGAGGACCAATCGATGAACCACGTACACGAAATCATTTCTCGTTTGTTAATAACTTCATTTGTCCTGTGCACCTGTCTGGCGATCACGACCTTCGCGCAAACTCCCACGTCGTCGCCCGAAGCTGCTAAAACGCCGGAGAATCCATTTGCCCCGGAGAAGGCTGAGCCACTCCCCGCTGGAATGACCGGTTCTGATGTCAATGACCCGCGCGCCAAACTGACGCCGGGCATTTATGACGCGGGTGAAGCGGCGTTGGGAATTAAACATGTCGTGCTGGTCAGGAAACCTGACGCCTTCCAGCTGCCGTCCAACGATCCAGATAGTCCGGAGGTTAAAAAGACCCTCGGTCTGCTGGGCATCGACACAACCAAACTCGAAAAGTCAGCACAGTTGCCGACTGCGCAACTGGCGTTTGCCAACTCAGATTTGGCGTTCCAGGGCACTCGGCTGTTCATGGGAAACTTCTATGGATTGAACATCTACGACATCTCCACTCCCGCGAAGGCCCGCTTGCTGACATCGATGATTTGTCCGGGTGGACAGAACGATGTCTCCGTTTACAAAAACCTGCTGTTCATGTCGGTAGAAATGCCGAACGGCCGCCTCGATTGCGGTACACAAGGATTCCCACCGCCGCCACCAGTGGCAGCCGAACAAGAGAAGAATCCTCCGCCACCGCCTGCTCAAAAAGATCGTTTCCGCGGGGTGCGAATCTTTGACATTACGGACATCAGAAAACCGAAACAGGTGGCCGCGGTGCAAACGTGCCGCGGCTCGCACACGCACACGTTGGTGGTCGACCCGAAAGACAAAAACAACGTCTACATTTACGTCTCGGGAACTTCGTTCGTCCGTCAAGCCGAAGAGTTGGCAGGGTGCTCGGGCGAGCAACCCGATAAGGACCCAAACACTGCACTGTTTCGGATTGAAGTAATTAAAGTGCCGTTGTCAAAACCGCAGGACGCCGCAGTCGTCTCGAGCCCGCGGCTGTTTATGGATCCACGAACCGGCGTTCTCAACGCTTTGAGCAGCGGCGGGACGCATGGCAAAGAGCCGGAACCGAAGGACAGTAATCAGTGTCATGACATTACGGTTTACCCGCAGCTTGGTCTCGCGGCTGGGGCTTGCTCTGGAAATGGAATCCTGCTCGACATCAGAGACCCGGTGAACCCAAAACGCATCGATGCGGTCAACGATCCGAATTACGCGTATTGGCACTCCGCCGCGTTTTCGAATGACGGGAAGAAGATCGTATTCACTGATGAGTGGGGCGGCGGATTGGGTGCGCGCTGCCGCGCTACCGATCCAAACAAGTGGGGCGCTAATTCAATTTTCCATTTGCAGGATAACAAGCTGAGATTTGCCAGCTACTACAAGTTGCCGGCTGCACAAGGTGACACCGAGAACTGTGTCGCACACAACGGCTCGCTCGTTCCTGTTCCCGGTCGTGATATCAAAGTGCAGGCCTGGTATCAAGGCGGCATTTCGATCATGGATTTCACAGACGCGGAGCATCCGGTTGAAATCGGCTACTTCGATCGAGGCCCGTATGATCCGAATATGCTGGTGCTCGGTGGTCCATGGTCGGCTTACTGGTACAACGGGCATATCTACGCATCGGAAATTGCGCGCGGCCTGGACATCTTTGAGCTGACGCCGACGAAGTTTCTTACGCAAAACGAGATCGACGCTGCCAAGACGGTCCGGGTGAGCGAGTTAAATGTGCAGAACCAGCAGAGAATCGAATGGCCGCGCAAGCTGATCGTGGCGAAGGCTTATCTCGATCAGTTGGAACGTTCGCAGGGTTTGCCGGCAGAGCGGATCGCATCTCTGCGGCAAGCTATTCAAAGCGCTGAGAGTTCGCGTTTGAATCGCAGCTCGGTAGCAAAACTCAAGAGCCTCGCAGCAACGGTGCAAGCGAGTAGTTCCCGGAATCCTGCTGACTCAAATCGTTTGCAGGCACTAGCAGACATCCTGAAGCAACCGGCGCTGTAATCGGTGGGCAGTGGGCAGTCAGTGTTCAGTGAACAACATAGTTTAGGCGTCTCCAGGTAAGGATGGGTAGCTTGCTCCCGCCTGAGTATTCCCCTCCCTTTGGGAGGGGTTAGGGGAGGGCTTGAGGCGAGTTAGTTTTTGGATCTTGAAGGAAGCGTCAGTCTTGAATTAAACCAGTCACTCCGAAATCCTTCGCACTACTTCATCGGTTTTGTTCAAGACAATACGAACGTTGACGCTTCCTTCAGAGGTCAAACGATAGGATTCCCCAAGCCCACCCCTAACCCCTCCCAAAGGGAGGGGAATACTCAGGCGGGAGCAAGCTACCCTTCCTTACCTGAAGACGCCCAGAATAGGGTGGTCCACTCAACACTGACTGGTCACTGACCCGGTCACTGACCACTGGCCAGCGACCAGATAGAACGAGGGGTCAGAATTTCTATGCCACGTTATCTAAAGCTGAACACGCTACTCGTGGCGTTTTTGTTTTTGAGTTGCATTTCGATAGGGACATCACAAACGGCTAAACAGCGGAGAGAGTTTGTTCCGCTCGTCGATCACCATCAACATCTGCTGAGTTCTGCGGGCGCGGCATCCAGACTCGCCTCGATCGCGTTGCCTCCGGCCTTAGCTGCGCTGGTAAGTGAACGCGAAAAGAATTGGAGCAAAGCGGCGGGCCTCACAGGCCTTTTCGTCAACGACGCGACGATGTTCACCGGCACTGAGTGGCTTAGTGGTCCAACGAAAATCGCGGCACACCTGGCCGAGGGTTACACGGGACCCTACAAGTTCAAAACTGCGAGCTATAAATTAGACGAAGACACTGCACAGATCGCCGGTTTCCTGGCTGAGGATGACGGCACGGATGTTCACTTTGGCTTCTTTCACCTGGACTTGGTGAAGAGTAGCGACTCATGGCGAATCAAATCCGAGATCCAACTTTTCCCCGGCCCGGCTTTAGAGAAACCCGTAACCGCGGAGCAACTGGTCAAACTACTGGACGACGTTGGTATCCAGCGCGCAGTGGTAGTCTCTGATGCCTACTACTTCGGCGCCGGGTTAAAGGAACCCATCCCAAACGAGCAAAACATGGCACGCGCGGAAAACGATTGGACCGCCGAGCAAGTCGGACAATTTCCCAGCCGGCTGGTTGCGTTCTGCAGCGTGAATCCGCTGAGAGACTATGCCCTGGCGGAGCTGGAACGTTGCGCAGCGAGCAAGAAGTTTCGTGGTTTGAAACTACACCTGAACGGCGCGCAGTTAAGATTTGATGATGCAACAGAGGTGGCCAAAGTTAGACGAGTGATGGAGTCGGCAAACAAGTTTCGGCTGCCGATGGTTATTCATGTAAGGTCGAGCAACGAATATGGCCGGGAGCATGCGGAAATTTTCCTTCGAGAATTAGTCGCGGCAGCGCCGGATGTGACGATTCAGATCGCGCACTTGTGGGGCGGCGAAAGTTTTTCAGCTCCCGCCCTGGAGGTTTACGCTGAGGCCGTAGCCAAGGATGATCCGGTGACGAAGAATCTCTACTTTGATATTTCAGGAGCCTGGGCCTATGGCAAGCCGCACGAGATGCCGGCGATCGTGTCTGGCATCCGGAAGATAGGACTCAAGAGAATTCTTTACGCGTCTGATGCGCCACCGCACCAGGCATGGAAAATGTTTCGCGAGAAGGTGCCGCTCACGGAAGCTGAGTTTCGCGAGATTGCGCGTAATGTCGCGCCGTATATGCGGAAGCAGTGAACGGTGGCTTCGTGTTATTTCACGAAGTACACGAAGGTGGATTTTCGACCCACTTGGCAAGACCAACCCGAATGCAACTGTCTGTCATCATCCCCGCATACAACGAAGAGCTGTACGTTCCGGAGACTCTCACCCGAGTAACGAGAGCTTTGGCGGTTGCTGGTCAGCCGAGCGAGATCGTGGTTGTCGACAACGCTAGTCACGACAGAACGCGAGCGATTTCTGAATCCTTTGGCGCCAGGGTTGTTCCGGAAAAGGAACATAATATTTCTCGCGTCAGAAACACCGGCGCCGCAAACGCGAAGGGTGATGTCTTGATCTTCATCGATGCCGACACACTGGTTCCTGAATCGCTGTTCCAGAGAATCGCCGGCGCGATACAGGATGAAAAATGCTTTGGTGGGGCAGTGGCTGTTAATTGGGGCGAATCTGAGCGGACGTGGATGAAGCTGTATCTGCTGGGCGGTAAGTTTTGGACCACGGTCTTCAACATGAAACAGGGCGCCGCGCAGTTTTGTCGTCGGGCCGTCTTTGAACAGCTGCGCGGGTACGATCAGACGATCTATATGGGCGAGGACGTGGAGTTTTACTGGCGGCTGTCAAAGTTTACGAAACAGAACGGCGGTACGTTGAAGTTCATCGAAGATCTGCCAGTCACCACCTCCGCACGGCGCTTCGACAAAATGAATCTGTGGAAGACTTTTCTGCTGACGAACCCGATGTTCATTCCCTTCGCATGGCGAAAGAAAAAGTGGTGGAAGGATTGGTATGAAGACGCGGTCCGATGAAAAGTAGTCAGTAGCCGGTAGACAGTAGACAGTAGACGGCAAACAGCGAACAGCAATCAGAGGTCAGAAGTCAGAGGCCAGAAGTCAGCAGTCAGAGGTCAGAAGTCAGAGGTCAGAGCTCAGAAGTCAGAGGTCAGAAGTGAAAGTGAGAGGTCAGAGTCGGCTACTGACTACTCGCTACTGACTACTCGCTACTGACTACTGACTACTCACTACTGACTACTCACTACTGACTACTGACTACTGGTCGAGCAACTTGGTTGTGTGTTCGGTGACGCTTGCTGGCTGCGCAAGCTCATTGGTCTTGTTTCGCTGTTGCGGTATGTCGTGGATAGGAACATGAGTGTGCGGTGGGAGCGCGCTAGCCATTGGCCCCAGGCTCGGAGGTGTGTACTTAGCCTTAATCTGCGGATCCGGTGAACTAAAGAGGCGCGCGTAAAGCATCATCACCAGACCGGCAAAGAAGACGAAGAACGGAACGACCAACGGCCCAGGCTCGTCGGCCGCAAGGCTGATAAGCAGGAAGATAACAAACAACACTGCGCTAACGAACATCACCTTTCCACCACGACGAATTCCTTTCTTCCGTGGCGAAGGCATGGACGACAAGGAAGTTTGAGTGTCTGGAATCGGAACTGCGGGGACGCCGGCGCGCGCGAGCCATTCTATTAACCCGCCAATGGGCAAGCCACAGCGGGAACAGAATCGCATTTCATTGGAAACCTGTTGCTGACCACACCTGGGACAAAACATAAAAGCCTCTGTAAACACGACTATAAGTGACCTTAAGTCAGTACGGCGAGCGCCGCCATTATGTTCCGAGCGGCATAATGTTATTGGTTAGTGTCAAAAGTCAAAAACCTTATGAGTACGCTTCGTGTTATTCCGTGTATTTCGTGGATCGTTTTTTAGGTAGCCATACGATCGATCCACGAATTCCACGAAACACACTAAGTAACACGAAAGGTGTTGACTTCGACTTTACAGGCAAAACCAAAATCTTGACTGAAACTGGACTGAACCAATAGAGTTCAACCTTATCGGTACAACGATAATGGATAACGATCCACTCGCACGCGAGCAAGAGTTTCGCCGGCGGATTGAGACCGCTGCACAAGCCAAACGCAGGGCTCGGTTAAGACGCTCGCGTCCCTGGATGGGCGTTGCCGAACCCATTGCTGGTTTCCTGCTGAATCACCTGTGGCTTCCGGTTTTCTTGTTAGTGATTCTGATTTTTGGCGGCTTCTTCTTTGTCCTTTTCGGCTTTTCAATCAAATGGACGGAAGCGTATGCGTGCTCAATCGCGGAGGCGCGGCGAAATCCTGCGGTCATCGCCCAACTAGGTGAACCGATTAATGCCGGCTTCTTCGCGTGGAGCTTTGGCTACTCGCAAGAGCTCTCAGTTACCGATACTTCCTATAGCACGGCGCTCACTGGGCCAAAGGGAGAAGGCACGTTGCGTGTGCGCTGGTATAAATCACCTGTTGGATCTTCGTTGCAGATGGTTCTGGAGAATGACGGCTCGCAACATAGTGTCTACAGCGGACCAATCCCTTGCCGGTAAAAGAATGAGTCGCCATCTCGTATTTGTGTACGGCTCGCTAAGACGCGGCAACGCAAGTGAGATGTCGGTTAGATTCCCCGATGCGACTTATGTTGCCGAAGGTAAAGTTCGTGGCAGGCTCTATGATTTGGGTGCGTATCCGGGATTGTTGCTTGATGGTTCAGCGTCAATGGTTAAGGGCGAGGTGTACGAAGTTGACGATGACACGCTGCACAGACTCGATGAGTTTGAACTAAACAGCGATTACAGCCGGAAACACGTTGAAGTGGAATTAGGGTCAGAACGCACAGAGTGTTGGATTTATGTTCCCGGGCGCGCGGCTGAGGTCCTTACCGGTTATGAAATAATCGAGTCTGGTGATTGGATCGCACACATGAGGACGCGGGCGTAGGTCCACGAAGAGCTGAAACCGTTTTGAGGCAAAGCCAAAATGAATTAGCTTATAATTCTGCGCATAGGCACTAAACATGCAATAACAATTTTCCTGGGGTCGTCACGTATCCAACAAGGAGTCAGGGCATGCACCACACACCTCGCAGCAGATCCGTATTGTGCGTTTTAGTTTTCTCTTTCACGTTGTCTTTTGCTTCAACCGCTTTCGCTCAATCTCGTATAGAGCATATCGACAGTCGCGAATCATTTAATTCAGCGTCGTCCGGTCTTTCCACCATCGACTTTGGCTCGGTAGCTCCACGCCGTGGCTTCGGTATGTACCGGCCGCCGGCAGGGCTCACCACAAACGGCGTGACTTTTCGAAGCACAGGCGGCGCGAGATTCGGCGCGGGCAACATTTATGTTCCCAGCCTTCACTACCTGGGTACCAACCCGGCCTACCAGACCGGCAGCGGCGAAATGATGACCTGGGGAGCACCCAATCAGCCCGGTAATGCTTCACTGGATGTGACGCTGCCGTCGGGCGTTACCGCAGTGGGCGTGGATCTTTGGACGCAACAACCTTACGTGTCGACAATTGAAGTGATTGCGACTACGGAAGATGGCCAGACGGAGAGCGTAGTCGTCCATACTCGCAACCGTCCTGACGCCGCCTTTGTTGGTTTTATCGCGGACAAGTCGATCGTCTCAATCAGCTTCCGCCCACCGAAAGGGCAGACAGGGTTGCTGCTCGACAATTTCAGCTTTGGCAGGCGTGCTCAGGGAAGGCCTTTGCAGGCTTCGGCCAAACCATCGCCGCAAACTGCAAGCGAAACTGCTCAAATCAAGACGCCGGAAAGTCGCCCATCAGTCAGCTCAGGAGGTCTGACATCTACCGGATCGACTTCCGCGACGTCCACAACAAGCAACACGTCGCGTCCATCACAGAGTTCATCCACTGCTACGGCAGGTGGAACTATTGCTTACGTTCGCGGTGGCACTGAGATTCGATTGATTGAATCCGACGGGAGCAACGATCGCCGGCTGTGGACTCACGAATATGCGAAGGAAGGTTCACCTATATTCGAACTATCGTGGAGACCGGATGGTAAAGAACTCGCGTTCTCCAGTGCTCACCTAAACGTCGCATCGCTTTATCACGCGGATATTTATGCAATTGGTGCCGACGGTAAGGGTTACCGCAAGATTACAAATAATCCCGATCACGGCGAGCTGGGGCGCTATCGAAAAGGAGTGGTGACAGTTACTGTTCGAAATGATCAACCGGCCTGGAGACAGTCGCAGGCCAGCAGCGGAGTCTTTTTCGTTTACGTCGTTGGAGCCGACGAACCACAAGCGGTTACGCTGCCGCCCGGTTCGTCCAGGACGTTGACCTTCAAATCTGTCGCCGATTATGGCGATCACGCGCAAGCTGTTGTCGCGATGTACGGCAGTTACCGGTGGTTTATCCCCGGTCTGGATGTGCGTGCAGGACAGACTACGAAAGCGCCGGACTTCAGTATCACAGGTGACGGCATCGAACTCTTTGGAGCGTTTCGACCGACGTGGCGGGCTGATGGTTCAAGTTTAAGTTATCGCTCCGGGCTATGCGTCACCAGCACCATTCGTGCGCAGCCGAATCCTGGCGAGTATGTATTCAAGCCGCTATTTTCGGGTGAACCTCCTTCAGGTGCGTGCACGTGGGATTGGGGACCGACCCCTGCGCTTGCTGATCAGATTTTGTACACGGACAACAGCGCAGGCTCACACATCTATCGCATCAAGGAAGGTGGCACTCATCCAGGAACAAGAGTTCACACGTTCAGCGAACTTAATCATCAGATACTTCTCGATCTGAAGTGGTTACCTGACGGCTCCGGCTTTCTTTATTCCTATCCCGACCTCGCTTACGAGTTTGGCAACATCTTCCGTTACGACTTCGCGTCAAAGCGCGTCACGCAATTGACTGATTACAAAGACATGAACGCCCGCGCGTTTGATATTTCGCCTGACGGGCAATGGATTGTTTACGAGCGTGCGAAGAAGTGGAATGACGACACGGGAGTCGAGCTTTGGATCATGAAAATTGACGGAAGTGGTGCGCGGTTGTTGGTACGTAACGGCGCCGTTCCGTCCTGGCGCTAGTTGCATAACGTCCTAAGCCGATTCTATGACTAACAAAACATGGGAGGGTTTATGTTCCGACGGGTGCGCCTTTTATTGATGTTTATATCGATCGCATTCCTCCCAATTGATTCTTACGCTCAAAACCCACTGTTGAAAGAATTGGCACAGGTGGACCAGGCTTCGCGCAGCGGGACAGGATCCCTCGCTGGCAGATGTGTTGAATGCTATTACCAACTCGGCCCCGATGTATCAATGGAGCGAGAGAGAGGACTTCGTCGAGGTGGTTCCTTTGAGAGGCGGCGGCCCGCTGTTGGATACTCACATTAGTAACTTCCGGGTTGAGAATGCCGGCGAAGCGGAAGCCATCAATCAGTTGGTGAGCCTTCCCGAGGTACAAGCCGGCATCAACTCGATGAGACTGCGCTATCGAGGGCCCGCCAACTCACTAACGGACGGCTCAGGCAAGAAAATGTCTTTCACTCTCCAGGATGCGACAGTGCGACAGATACTGGACAGGATTGCGAATGAAAATGGTAGCCGCTTTTGGGTCTTGCAAAGGTACAGTGGCGGAGGTTTTTCCATTAGCACCCGTCCCATCAGGAATTAGTTCCAGGTCGAAACGGTAATGAGCAAACGCATTGATCTATTCGATAGCACCTACAGTCACTTCACGGACCAGGTGCTGGATACCATTCGTAAGGAGACCTTTATTGATGACATCGGCCAAAACAGTTGGATGACTGCCGATGAATACGACCGATTCATTGGTTTACTCAACCTCGGGTCTGAGGATCACGTGCTCGAAGTCGCGAGCGGTTCGGGTGGCCCGGCTATATACCTCGCAAAGAAATGTGGATGTCGGGTCACGGGCATCGACGCTAACGAAAACGGAATCACTACCGCCACCAACTCAGCCGCCCAATCAGACGCGCGGGTACACTTCAAACTCGCGAACGCCAATGCCCGACTACCTTTTGAGGACAACAGCTTCGACGGCCTCTTGTGTATTGACTCAATGAACCATTTTCCAGATCGGCCAAACGTGTTCCACGAGTGGGCTCGAGTGCTGCGACCCGGGCGCCGGGGCGTTTTTACGGATCCGGTCGTCATTACAGGGGCTGTTACCAATGACGAGCTGGCAACGCGTAGCTCGGTCGGTCTGTTCTTATTCGTCCCGCCCGGGGTCAATGAACGGCTCATTGAGGAGGCCGGCCTGCGTCTGGTTCAGGCGGACGATGTAACCGAGAACGCGGCTGTGATTTCACGCCGGTGGCAGGAAGCCCGCGAGCGAAATAAAGAGCCGCTGGTTGAGATGGAAGGCGAAGAACGCTTTGAAGGTCTCCAGCAATTCTTTGCGGCAGTACATCGTCTAACCAGTGAAAGAAGACTGTCACGAATCATGTACCTGGTCGAAAAACCCTTAGCCTTGACTGTCACTTAGCCCCGCCATTCGTGGCCGTATGTCATGACCCGACGACGCTTTCAGATTCTTGTAGTTGCATGGCAGCTACTGGTGCTTGGCTATCTAGCGGCCGATTATGCTACTGAGCTTTCGCTGCCCGTGGAACTCTCAGGCGATCCCAGCACATACGGATCGGTTCTTGATCCTGATCGATATACCATGATGGAGATTGCGTTTGATGCAGCGTTCTGGACTCAGATTTTCATCGGATTGCTGGCTGCGATCGGGTTGGTATTATTCAAGGCCTGGGGTCGCACGGCTTTAATTGTCTTTTTACTTTTCGGGCTACTGATTACTCCGGCGAGCGGTTTTTACATGACTACCGGATGGGGCACCATGGTTGGTTATCTCTGCAGTCTGTTTGAAGGAGGAATCGTGGCATTAGCTTACTTTTCTCCCATCAGGAAAATGTTCAAGATCAACCCAAACAGTGAACCAGCCGACACTGCAAACTGACTCCCCACCTCTGTCCGTGGCAAAAAGGTTGTGTTTCGAACAGCTGCAGAGTAAAAAGCACTCGCGTTACCTCTTATTCAAAATCTTCAAAGGAAAAAATTGCTGATGAAAAAATTTGCTTGCCTGGTTTCCGTAATGTTTGTCATAGCGTTTGCTCAGTTCGTAGTTGAAGGACAATGGCGACTCGATCGTTCAGAGAACTCGACCGGTAAGTCTTTTGTCCCGCCCGTAACGCAGTCATACCCACCAGCAATTGAGTACCAGTCGTTCATGCAACTGCGTTTTTATGAAGAGCGTGGGGGATTTCTCGTCGAAGATTTGGAAGTTGTGTTTCCACCAGCGGGCAAGAAAGCTACCTTCGTGATTGCCCGAGCGAATGGCAGCGTGGTAAACAGCGTTCCTTTGCGTCTGGAGACGCCGCTCGCCACCTTCACAGCCTTCGGCATGTTCAAACCAGATGGCAATCCAGGTTTAGCGCCGATTGGTGAGCCGGGTGATTACGTCTTGTCGGTGCAAATCGACGGGCAGCCCGTCACCACATTGCCGTTTAGCATGAAACGCGAAGCGAGCAACGATCCTTTCAACCCGAAAACCACTTTTACGCGGGAAGGACCATGGCGCGACCTCGCCTATTTTTCCGTTCGTACGGACGAACCTGACAGCCATCTCGTATTTAACTGGTGGACCAGTTTGCGAGAGTTGCCGGCGGGCATCAAACGGCCGTTAGTGACGATGCACATCATGCACGCTGGAAAAGAAATCGCTGCGACCCGAAGTCCCGTTGTGCCCAGTCAAAACGATTGGCAATTTCTTTATCAGGAATTTCATTTTCCAACTGAGGCTAAGGTGCGTTGGATGACCCTGGCTGATCTTACGAAGCGTGACGGAGAGTACACGGTCGTCGCCAAAGTGAATGGCACTCCGTTCAAGAGTTACAAGGCTGTGGTAAAAGGTGGCCAGCTTCAGCGGCACCCGCGGAACGATCTGAACACGCAGCCGCATACTGCTTTCATTTCACCGAGGCAGGTGGACGTCTCTTCTCGTTCCACCTCGAATTATGTAATGCGCGAGACATACTGGGTGACGAAGAACTAGTTGTTTCGTGTGTTTTGACGGGTGGGGTCGGCTTTGCCTCTAAAGTCGAGTTCAACACGAAACGAGACGAATCGTCTCTGTAGTTCCGATTTACCGATCACGAAAAGAGCTGATGATAGACAACTTGAAAGCTTCGGATTGGGAACAGGTGCGCTCAATCTACCTTGAGGGCATCGCTACCGGTGATGCGACTTTTGAAACAAGCGCGCCGGACTGGGTCAAGTGGGACGCAGATCATTTAGCTGAACCTCGGCTGGTTTACCGCGAAGGCGAAAAAATTTTCGGTTGGGCCGCACTTAGCCCGGTGTCGGGACGGTGCGTATATGCCGGCGTTGCTGAAGTGAGCGTGTATGTCGCTCAGGACAACAGAGGTCGTGGCGTCGGACGAGCTTTGTTGAGTGCGCTTGTCGATCGTTCAGAACAGAAAGGCATCTGGACATTGCAGGCAGGCGTCTTTCCGGAGAATCGTCCCAGTATTGAGCTGCATCAGAAGTGCGGCTTTCGCCAGGTCGGGACAAGGGAGCGGCCGGGACAGATGGCGGGTGTGTGGCGCGATGTCGTGCTTTTGGAGAGACGCAGTAAAGTTGCCGGCATAGGTTAGAAGGCCAACGTGACCGAAACAGGCCCATTTGAAAACGCTGTGCGCGGGTTGAAGCGCGGCGATTTTTCCCGTAGTGAACCCCTCTTCGAAAATGATCTGCCTGAAGCTGGCCGGCGTTGCCAGATCATCCAATGGTACGAGGCCGGTCTGTTTGCAAACGAACCTGACGCACTCGCTGAAGCTTTCACCTGTGCTTGCTTTCTCGGCTATACCAGCGTTGCAGAATATCTGCTCGATAAAGGTGTAGATCCTGCGGGAGGTTTCAAAACCGGACTCAATGCCTTCCATTGGGCGGTCAATCGTGGTCAACTCGGAACTTCAATGCTGCTTATCCAGCACCAGGCGCCGCTGGAAATTAGGAACATGTACGGTGGCACTGTTCTGGGAACGGCTGTCTGGTCGGCCGTCCACGAGCCGCGTGGGGAACAGCTACGAATAATCGAGGAGTTAATAAAAGCAGGCGCGCGGGTGGAGGAAGCGGAGTTTCCCAGTGGCGATGAACGCGTCGATAAAATCTTATCCGCAGCGTTGCGGAAGCAAAACTAATTGGTGCTGCGTCTATAATGATCCGACAAACACAAAAACCCATTCTTGTTGTCCTATTGATAATGTTCGCCGCGACGTTACTGTTCGCGCAAGAAGAGACCGGGACTCACAAAGTTTTTTTCGCCAACCTGAAGAAATTATGCGGGCAACAGTTTGAAGGTGAGACCAGGTTTCCGCAGGACCCCCAGCACCCGCTGGTCGGAAAGAAGTTGCTCATGTCGGTCGCTTCTTGCACGGAGAAGGAATTGCGCATTCCGTTTCAAGTGGGCGAGGACAAATCGAGAACCTGGATACTCACGCTGACTGACAAAGGTTTACTCTTCAAACACGATCACCGGCATGAAGACGGCACTCCTGACAAAATCACGATGTACGGAGGTTGGGCGGCCGGGGACGGAACGGCCCATGCGCAAAGGTTTCCCGCCGACGCGGACACGGCAAAACTAATCCCGGAAGCTGTAACTAATGTTTGGAAGCTTGAAATCAATCCGGAGACGCGACAGTTCACATACTCTCTGGAACGTCATGGCAAGCCGCGTTACGAGGCAGTCTTTAACCTCAAACCGGCTAAATAATTTTGGTGTTGTTGGTGGATTTGGTAGATCGCTTTTAGTCGGTACATAAAAACGATCCACGAATAACACGAAGAAGTTAACTCAAGAAGGAGGATCCTCATGCCTGGCCTTACCATCGCTTACCAGGAACCAACGGGTTACAAGTTCGTCGAAACGTCTGACGATTTAAAAGTTGCTGCGAGCGGGTTGCCGTGTTTTCTCGCTTTGCAGTGGCCCGGTTATTCCTCAGACATTGTGGAAGACACCATCAACGGCAAGCCGGTCGTGATTCAGTTATGGAAAGGTTGGTGTCAACAATTTCTGAGCTCGGCCAATTTTCCGGGCGGCATCGGCGCGGAGGTTGGGGTCTACGAACGCGTGACCGGGCGCGGCTTTCCAGCCGCGAAGCCGCACGCACTAATCCCGGACGCAATGTGGGAACTATGGCGTGAGGCCAGCAAGAACGCGAACGGAGATTTCTGGTGGCCGGTCGCCGAGCAACACACCGTGGAGTTTACTTTGATCAATCCGGTTAACAACACCACTGTGTTTCACGCTGAACCGCAAAACACTTATTGGCGTTGCAAGTGGATGGACACCGACAGCCACGAGGACTACGAAAAGTCCACCGGGAAGAAATGGTCCTGGCTTCCATCCTGGGTCCCGGGAAACTCCAATACTCCCGCGTTTACCAAGGATTATGTGCTTGATTACAAGATCAACGGGAAGAATTACCCGCGGTGGTGATGTAACGCAAACTGTTAGTTTGCGGCCGCGTTGAATGCCATTTGATATCGCTGATGTAACTAGCCACTGAGCGAGGCCTTTCAGGATATTTTGCACGCTACTGTGAACCGATTTCCTGGACGCGATTCACACGATTCACAAGATCTTTTTAGGGACTGTATCGACCGGTTTTAGGAAATCTTGTGAATCCTGTTCATCCTGTCGCTATTCTGCTTTCAGCGGTCGCAAACTAACAGTTTGCGTTACGGGTGGATTCATGGAAATCAAACTCGACGATCTGAACGGCCATGAAGTTTCTCAGTTGTTGCTTGAGCATCTTCAGAGCATGCGCCGGATCTCGCCGCCGGAGAGTGTTCATGCACTCGATGTAGATGGCTTGCGGAAACCGGACGTGACGTTTTGGACCGTTTGGGAGAACGGGGAATTGCTTGGCTGTGGCGCATTGAAGGAGTTAGACCCCGAGCATGGCGAGGTTAAATCAATGCGAACCGCGTCGCAGCATTTGCGAAAAGGAGTTGCCAGAAAACTGCTCGAATACATCCTCGATGAAGCCCGGCGCCGTGGATATCGGCGGATAAGTCTCGAAACCGGATCGCAGAAAGAGTTTGAACCCGCACACCAGCTCTACTCGTCATGCGGTTTTACGTTTCGCGATCCCTTCGCTGACTATGTGGATGATCCTAATAGCGTCTTTATGACAAGAGAGCTTTGAGTCGAGGACCTGTCCGTTACCGCTTGGGAATCAACCATGAAAACTGACGTAGTAATTGTGGGCGCTGGGCCGACTGGCCTTGCGCTCGCCTGCCAGTTTGTAAGGTTTGGCGTTGATTTTGTGATCATTGAAAAGAACTCCGGTGTCACCCCTTACTCGAAAGCGATCGGTGTGCAAGCGCGAACGCTGGAGGTTTACGAGCAGTTGGGTATAGCGAAGGATGCTGTCGATCAAGGAGCGATTGCTGCAAAAGGACGTTTCGTCGTCGGAGGAGAAATCCGCGGTGAAGCGGATTTTTCAAGCATCGGTGAAGGCCTCAGTCCGTATCCCTTTATTCTGATGTTGGAGCAAAGCAAAAATGAGCGGCTGCTCTATAACTACCTGCGCAATAATGGAAAAGACGTTCTTTGGAACACTGAGCTGGAACACTTTCATCAGAATGACACCGGCGTAACTGTGCAGGCGAGGCATTCGAATGGTGCAGCTCAGGCTATTGAAGCTCGATACCTCGTTGCTTGTGACGGCGCCAAGAGTCCGGTCAGACACGCGCTCAATCTCCGGTTTGAGGGAAGCACTTTCGAGCGAATATTCTTCGTGGCGGACGCGCAAGTGGACTGGGATCTCAGTCATGACGCGTTGCACGTTTGCCTCGCAAAAGAGTCTTTTGTGGTTTTCTTTCCGCTGAAAGGAAATAAGCGTTACCGCATAGTTGGAGTCTTCCCGGAAGAGTTTGCGAAAGAAGAAGGCGACGTCCTCTACGAAGAGATCGAACAGCGAATTAAGCAGGAAGCGAAACTGGAACTTGACGTTTACGATGTTGAATGGTTTTCAACTTATAAAGTTCATACGCGACACGTAGATAAATTCTCCGATGGCAGATGCTTTCTGGCCGGAGATTCCGCGCACGTTCACTCGCCGGCGGGGGCCCAGGGCATGAATACGGGAATTCAGGATAGCTATAACCTGGCATGGAAAATGACGTTGGTTCTCAAAGGCTTTGCCGACGAAAATCTCCTGGATACCTACAACGAAGAGCGGCTGGAGAATGCAAAGAACCTCTTGCAGACAACTGATCGAATGTTTCAGTTGGTTGCCAGCCCCGAATGGTATGTCTCGTTCATTCGAATGAATGTGTTTCCACAGATTGCCAAACTTCTTCTAAAGTTTGACGCAGTGAAGCATTTCGTTTTTCCAATCGTCTCGCAGATTGGCATTAACTACCGGCACAGCTCTTTGAGCGATCACGGGGATGATAAAGACTTTAAAGTGAAGGCCGGCGATCGCATGCCTTACTTCATGGTCGACGGTGCGAGCGTTTTTGATTTGCTGCATGAGCCAAAGTTTCACTGGCTGGTGTTTTCGGCCGATCGGCACGACGTTGATGGGTTAAGAAAGGCAGTTGCGGAGGACTACGGTGATTTGGTTGACGTCCAAAGTCTTTCGCTATCCGCGGAAGCTGCTGATGCATTTGGGCACGAAGACTCTTTTGCCGTGTTGTTAAGACCAGACAACTACATCGGACGCATCACAAGTGACACAAGCCACGTTGCGCTAACATCATTTCTGGACAGGTTGGGCGTGTCCGATAAACTTTAGTTTGTCGCGGCGTCACGACAAGCTAAAGCTTATCGGACATCATACTGATCCAATGAAAAACAAGTCGGAGTCAATAAATGCCCCGCATCCTTAGTTGCCCCAAGTGTAGTTTTGAGACCATTGAAGCTGTCCCAAGATGTCCGAATTGCGGCAGCCGTCTGCAGTCGGCGAAGAAAGTTCGCATACTCGGTGGACTGCTCCTTGTAATAGGAACCTTCCTGGTCGTTTTTATGTCGATCCTGGGAGTGTACCTGGGAAGCATAATCTCGAATTCAAATGACCCGGGCGCGACGACCAGGTTCACAGGCGGGCCTCAGGATGTAATGTTTATCGTTGTTATATTCGGCCTGGTAATCGCCTTTGGATTAGCGAGCATTGCCGGAGGTATTTGGCAGATCATTTATGGTAAGCCGAATCGCAAGGTGATCGTGGGTGTGTTCGTGATAGCTGGGATACTGTATGTAATCGCCAGAGCAGTTAAATACATGAGTTGATCAAAAGTCGAATTCAGCACATTTCGTGTAGTTCGCGTTTCTCGTGGATAGTGTTTTAGGCCGCATAAAATACGAAACACACGAAATAACACGAAATGTGAGGCCGCTGTCAGGACCACTGAACACCGCGTATGTCTAACCGGGCGAAACGAGTGCTCGTTTATACGGCGTCTCTTTTGCTGGCGCCGCTTCCCCTAATGCCTTTCGAACCCGGCACGCGGGAGTTCGCCTGGTCGCTCGTACCCTGCAGCATTGTTGTGTCTCTCGGCAGTTTCTATGTGGCGCGTGGTGAGCTTCGCGCCAAAGCACGAGACATGTTGGGAATGAAGTTGATTGGCGCGTCCGTGATCACATTACTTTTCGGCGTTGCCTTGTTCGTGGGAACTCAAATCTATCTTTTGCGTTAAGTGATGTATGTTAAATCGACTCGATAAGTTTAAAGAGTACGGCCCGATCTTTATTCGGCTGATCATCGGGTTTCACCTGGTCTACGGCACGCAGGATAATATTTTTAGTTACGCGCGAATGGAAGAGTTTGCAGCTTTCCTGTCTGCGCACAACGTACCTTTCCCGCTGTTTTCTGCGTTTCTTTCTGCCTATGCCCAGTTCATCTGCGGAATTCTGTTTATCTTAGGCGCCGCTACTCGTTATGCCGCGCTCGTGATGATGATCAATTTCATCGCCGCTATTCTGATCGCGCATCTCGGCGATTCATATCCGGCAAAGTTCCCGGCCCTCATGATGCTGGCGGGAGCGTGCTTCCTGTTTCTACACGGTCCCGGCGAACTCTCGGTAGACCGGCTGCTGGCGAGACGTGCGAAAACCGGCGAGTGAGGCGATCCGGGAAACCCGGCGCTTTCCCAGGACGTACATATAATCAGAAGTCTCGTTCTTAGGAGGCCGGTATGTTCTGCCCAAACTGTGGAAACAAGAATTCAGTAGACCAGCGCTTCTGTCGCTCGTGCGGGTTCGGCCTCGAGAAGGTCTCGCAATCACTTACGGAACAACTTCCAAACGCTTCGGCGCTTAGTCTCCAGCAACAAAAAGAGAAGTTTCAGCGTCTCGGCATGGCCGCGTTGAGTGTATTTGGTTTTGGCGTAGGCAGTTTCATTCTGTATCTGCTCTTCTACAAACTGATGTTAAGCCAGGGCAAGGTGCTGGCTGGCCTGGGTGTGCTGGCTTTCTTAATTGTGATTGGCTGTGGCCTTGCGTCAGTGATTCTGTTTGCGAAGGCGAATGAAGTTAAAGAAGTGCCTGCCCCGAGGTTCGATCCGGCCGGGTTGCCGCCCAAGCATTCGACCCAGGAGTTGTTAGCCGAAGCAAAACCGGCTCCGATGTTCAGCGTCACGGATCGGACAACAAACCTGTTGCCTGCCCAGAACGAAAGGGACAAGACTACCGGTTAGATCATCTGCAACTGCCACTTCCTGAACTCACACAAACCCAGAAAGGCTATGACTTCAAATAACAGGCAAGTTGAAGAAACCATTCTGTCGATTGGCCGCCAGATTTACGACGGCATCAGGCGAAAGGATGCCGGGTTCCTGAGCCAGTTCCTGGCGGACGATTTCGTTCAGCGCGGGGCGGATGGAACTGAAGCCACAAGAGATGAGTTCCTGCGCGCCATCAGCGAGATGCCGGTTGAGATTAGTTCCGTAAGAGGCGAGCACGAACGCGTATCTGTTTTCGGTGAAATGGCGATCATGACCGGAGTGCAGGTTGCCGAGTGGCGACAGAGCGACGAGGAACATGGCGTAAGCTCAGTTGCATTTGTGGATGTGTTCAGCCGACGTGATGGAAGGTGGCTTTTGGTACTGGCGTTCAGCGCCGAGTTGCAGGGATAGTGGCATCTTATCTTGGGTTTGTGTAATTCGTGGAACTCAGGGCGAAACACTCGTTACAGGAGAGACTATGCTGTTCATGGTGATTGAACGCTTCCGCCACGGGGACGCGAAAGCCGTTTACGAGAGGTTTAGGGAACGTGGACGGATGATGCCTTCGGGATTGAATTACGTCGACAGTTGGGTTGAAGCTGACTTCAATAGGTGCTTCCAACTAGTGAGCTCCGATGATCCCGTCTTGATTGGTCAATGGACCGCACAATGGGATGATTTGGTAGATTTTGAAATTGTGCCCGTTATGACATCGCAAGAGGCTGCCGCGGTTCACGCCGCCACAGACTGAAAGTTTTGCCATAAGGTCGAGTTCACACCGTACTCCAAGAGCGTGTAATGCCGCTTGATGCTGCCCATTTCAAACTGTACTTGATCAAGGACTTTCTTGAGTTAGACGTGTGCCGTGACGTGACTGCGAGGCTGGCGGCGTCAGCCGCCAACGCGGCAACAATTTATGGCGTGGCAGACTCCGCCTCAGTTGTTGAAACAACCCGCCGTACTTCTCGAATAGTTTCTCCCCTAGAAATCGTTCAGTTAGTCAAAAACCGGTTGGCCGCCAAACAAAACGAAATTGCGTCACACTATGGAATTAATGTTGAAACCTACGAAGAGCCGCAGTTTCTTCGTTACCGCACCGGCGATTTCTTTGTGGCCCATCAGGACGGCAACACCGGATTGATGCAGACCGAACGAGAGCGGTGGCGCAAGATCTCGGTTGTGATATTCCTCAATCAACATTCGGAAACTGCACAGGATGGATCGTATGGGGGAGGCGCTCTGGTGTTTTCAGAATGGCGTCGCCGCCCACATGGCCAACTCCACTTCTATGGCGAACCGGGCAGCTTAGTCGCATTTCCTTCCGAAACTACACACGAGGTCATTCCCGTTACACATGGAGAGCGCTATTCAATCGCCTCGTGGTACGGTGAAAATTAGAATGCGACTCTGGACCATTCATCCTCGCTATCTGGATACGAAGGGTTTGCTCGCCGCCTGGCGCGAAGGATTGCTTGCTCAAAAAGTCTTACAAAACAAAACGAAGGGTTACCGCAGTCACCCCCAGTTACTACGTTTCAGAGCTGCCGCTGATCCCATCGCTTCAATCGCGAGTTACCTGTGCGGTGTTTATGAAGAATCGGTGAAACGTGGTTACAACTTCGACGCAGACAAGATTAATGATGCGAGGTTCGCTGGCCGGATAAGCTGCACGCGAGGACAGCTCCTGCATGAGTGGGCCCACCTGATACTCAAATTACAAGCACGTGATGCGAGGCTCCACGCGGAATTAGTCGTAGTCGCAGAGCCGCAACCTCATCCGCTGTTTCAAATTGTGGATGGCGATGTCGAGGAGTGGGAACGCAGTCGCCTCGTGTAATTCCTGGATCGCTTTAATAACTTCGTAAAGAACGATCCACGAATTACACGAAACACACGAAATACAGGGGCACCTGGAGCCTTGCGTCCAATAGGCTTTTGTTGGTAGTAATCTTCCGCTCTCTAAATCCGTATGGCTATAACCTCAAATTTCCGCCGGCTGGCGCAAACTGTCCGGTTCTTCGTCTCTGGCTTGCCGAAGTATGCCGTTGGGTCGATCGATGTCACGAATCGCTGCAACCTCAGGTGCGAACACTGCTACTTTTTCGCCGAAGATCACGATAACGAAAAAGAGCTCTCAATCGAGAAGTGGATCGACAAACTTGAAGAGATGAAGGCGGCTGGCCACCCGATGATCCTCTGCACGTGGGTGGGTGGTGAGCCGATGATGCGCAAACAACTAATCGAAGTCGGCCGTCATTACTTCAAGAACAACACGATTGTTACCAACGGCACTGTTGATCTTCCTGATTGGGACAACTGCACGTGGGTGATTTCGATCGACGGAACTGAAGAGGCTTTCAATCGGATGCGGGCCCCCGGCATTTATCAAAGAATCAAAAGGAACGTGATCAACCATCCAGAGCTTAGGATTCAAATTTCCTGTGTGCTCACAAGCATTACCGCCAGCTGCGTCGAAGACCTCATAAAGGAATGGGGACCGATTGCGCGCGGTGGCATCATCTTCGACTTCTTCACTCCCGTGACCAATCTTGATGAAGCTCTATGGCTTGACTGGCCGACGCGTGACCGCCTGATTGACCAGATACTCCAATTGAAAAAGCAGTATCCCGGATACATCAATATGATGGATTCGACGTTGGAGCTAATGAAGTCTGACAAGGCCAAACGAGTCACTGACAATTGCGAATTTCGTTTGAAGGCGTTTGCCTTAGGGCCGACCGGTGAGCCAAAAGGGAAGTGCATGATGGGCGACAACGCAGACTGTGATCGCTGTGGTTGTGTTGTGCCATTCCACATGGCGACGCTAAGCAGCCGACGCTTGATGGTCAAAGAGCAGTTCAAAGCCTGGCGCGGCCAGGGCGCCAACTAATTTCCCCTCCTTTTGGGAGGGGTTAGGGGAGGGCTTGAGGCGGAAGATTTTTGAATCTTGGAGGTAGCGTCAACTCTCGCTTAGATCGCCTGGATTGAGTTTTAAACTTAACGTTGACGTCTCCCTCAAAACTAAGACTTAGATACGTCGTTCAAGCCCTCGCTGACCCAAAAAATTGCTAATCTGGATTCATCACCTCAACTTAGGAGAAGCGCTCTATGCCACCAATTAACTGGGTTCGGCTGATCATCGGTGCGCTGGTCGCCGCGATCATCCTCTTCGTTACCGACGGCTTGATGCATGAGAGCTGGCTGCATCCCGAATGGCTCGCGGTTTACCACAAGCTGAGAGCAACTACGCCCGAAGAAACGCCGGTAAGCATGATCTACTTCGCAATCTTCGAGCTCGGTCGAGGTTTTATCGCGATGCTGCTCTACGTGTTCATGCGCGATCGTTTCCGCCCGGGGCCGAAGACGGCGGTTCTGGCAGGCGTGATCACGTGGGTGGCCTTCTCGCTAACCGGCCCGGCGCAGTTTATTCCGCTCGGGTTCTTTTCTAATGCGCTGTGGATGAAGATGGGAATCGCTCACCTCATTACGACCGTGATTGCAACGATCGCCGGCGCAGCGATTTATAAGAGCGAATAACAAAGGGTTCTTGTAATTTCCTGTATTTCGTTTGTTTCGTGATCGCTTTTACGCAGACTAAAAAACGATCCACGAATTACACGAAATACACCAAGAAGTGTTCTCGCTATCTCGCACCATGTCGTGCGAGTAGGTTCTCATAGACTTGCTCGGTTGCGCTCACCATTGATTCGAGAGCAAATCTGCCACGGACCACCTCGAGTGCCTGCGCCACGAGACGCCGGCGCTTTTCCTCGTCGTCCAGCAACGAAACAATCGCATCCGCTAATTCCTCAGGATTACCGGACTTCAGCAGCTTTCCGGTTACACCATCTTCTAATATTTCAAGCGCACCTTCAGACCTCGTAGCAATTATCGGAACTTCGCAGGCCATCGCTTCGACGATCGAGAGGCCGAATGGTTCTGAGCGTGATGGTGAGATTAGCAGGTCAAGCGCGGGCAATAACCGCGGGACATTATCCACCCAGCCTAATAAGTGAACGCGTCCCTCCAGGCCCAGGTTGTTAATAAGTTGTTCCAGTTGCCGGCGGTTCTCACCAGTTCGTGACTTGTCCTCACCAGCAATAACGAACGCCACATCGTTGCGTCGAGAGCTAACGATCGCTGCGGCTTTCACGAACTCCTCCTGTCCCTTGATCGGTGCGAGATGGCCAACCATCCCGACAATAAAAGAATTTCGAATGTCAGACTTAATCGAACTTTGCAGCCAGTCGCTCGCGTCGCCGTCGCGGGTAAATCGACTCAGGTCGATGCCGTTATGAATGACGGTAATTCTGGCCGGATCAAAGGCGTGCAGTGAGTCGGCTACCGCTCGAGACACAGCAATAACACCGTCCACGCGCTTAAGCATCTGCGAGTGCAATTTATTAAGTTGAAACAACACATGACGAGTTATTACCAGCTTTCCCCTGCCGGCCCGCTTGGCGGCAAACGCTGCCAGCAGGTAATCAGGAGCGATGTGGCCATGGATTACGTCAATCTTGCGATCGCGTATGAACCGCGCAAGGTTAACAGCGTTGAGAATGTTCAGCGGGCCGTGAGTCTGGAGCGTCAGTATGTTTTGTTCCGGCAACGCCTGGAGCTCAGCCCGCAGGCCCGAATCCGGGCGAATGGCTGCGTAGACTTCGTGCCCTCGCCCATGTAGTCCGTTTACCAGATCGACCAGGTGTTTTTCACCCCCGCCGATTGTGCGGGCCGAGCATATCTGTAAGATCTTCATAGGCTATCTGATGTCCGATAAGCTTCCTGAACCGGCGCGACAAACTAAAGTCTATCGGACACGCTTGATGGACACTCTACTTTTTGCAAAGATATCCAAACGAACATCACATTTCATTGAGATCAGGAAACACATGAAACTTTCAACGGTCGCCATACTACTCATCACCTTCGTTTCTCCTCAAATCTGTTTGGCACAAAGTCAGACGTCACGAGCAAACCGTAGCTGGAGGCCTTTCTATGCGGCTGTGCGCGATGCAGTTAAACGTCGTGACAAGGAAGCCTTAGCGAAGCACATGTCCAGGGACTTTTACTATTTGAGCAGCGGTGGTGACGAGAACCAAAACCAGGACACGCGTGACGAAGCGTTTGAATACTGGGAAGGAAGTGGCGTTGGCGCCTGGGAAGCTTTGGACAACGCGTTGCGCAAAGGCACCGTGGTGAACACAGCCTGGCGAGAGCCGGACAGCAACCGCCCCAGCCGAGTCGCGCCACCGATAGCCAACAACCGGCGGGCGATTAAAAACCAAAGCTTTGATTGGTATGCAGTGTTTGAGTTCAGGGACGGTCAGTGGTACATGATCGCCTTTAATGAGTGCTGCGAATAATTACCATATCCGCAGATTACGCAGATTACACAGATTTAATTAGACAGTGGAGATGAGGTGTGAGTCAAGATACAGCACTTACTGATCAAGGACCGGCAGCAGTCTGGTACTCTCCGCAATCGTTGAGAATTCAACCGCTTAGCATTTCTGCCTAAGTGTGAATCGCGTAATCTGTGTAATCTGCGGATGGTTTAGAGCCGGTGGCAACTGCCGTTCAGCATTGCACCTTCTTCCACAATCAACTCTGTTGCGCTTACTTCTCCCGTAACGCATGCCGTGCGACCGAGTACCAGGTTCTTCGCCCGTATGTCGCCTTCCACGCAACCGTTTATCTTCGCCACTGCGACGTTGATAACTGTCTGCGTTAGTTTCGCACCGTCACTAACTATCAGCGTACCGTCTGACGACGTTACCTGTCCGGAGAAGTGGCCATCGATTCTGAGCATTGAACGAAAGCGAACCTCGCCGGTGAACTTTAAGACGTCGCCTACGAAGCCTAACCAGTTATCTTTTGGGGGAACCGTACGCGGTTTGGAGTCTTCGCGCCTGACGGCTGGCTGACTGCTCATTGCCTCGTCCTCTCTAGTTGTAGCAATTAATAGCCGCAGATGGCGTTAGGGGTTTGGGCGACGCCGCCTGTGCCGCTGCAAAATCGGGAAGAAGAACAACTCTTGTTACTGAGCCGAATATAACATCCGCGTAAGTCATCGGAGTATTACGATTACATTGCCATTCAGATACAGCGCGAGCCGCTATAAATTCAGCTTTTGAGAGGATCCTTTTCCCGCAAAAAGGTTGACACTTACCGGTGAAACCTAATTAAACTTCGCGGCTTAAGATTAGATTCCGGCCACCAGGAAAAATTGTTGTTGGTAGATTCAGAAAAGTGAGCGAGGAGCGTTTGACGTGACGAACTTAATTATTCCAATCATATTTGGCTTGCTGTTGTTTTCTCAGCAACCGGCGCAGCCGATTAGAAACTTTTTGCGCGTCAATGAAGACTTCTGCACAGGTGGGCAACAACCGCGACCCGAACATTTAGAAAAACTCAAATCAGAGGGCGTCAAAGCGATCATTAATTTGCGGGCGGCCAGCGAGCACCGCGCGGTTGCTGAAGAAGAAGCGAAAGCAAAAGAACTGGGGCTGCGTTACTTCAACATACCGGTTAGCTTCGGTGATCCTAAAGAAGAACAAGTCACAGAGTTTTTAAAGATCACTGACGACCCGAAAAACCGCCCGGCATTTATCCACTGCGCGGCCGGAATCCGGGTAGGGGCGTTCTGGATGATCAGACGTGTATTACGCGACGGATGGACCGTAGAAGCCGCGGAAGAAGAGGCGAAGAAAGTTGGTCTGCGCGAGAGTCCGCACTTGAATGAGTTTGCCCGAAACTACATCGAGAAGCATCGGAAGAAATAGTTCGTGTTCTTCTTTTAATTCGTGGATCTTTTTCCCCTCCCTTTGGGAGGAGTTGGGGGAGGGCCTGAGCGGAGAATGATTCTGGGAGGTTGGGGGTGGCATCAACTACAGTTTGAAAGAAATAGTAATGCTGCGCGATGATTCATAGTTGACGCTACCTTCAAAAAACAATAACTCTTTGCCGCTCAAACCCTCCTCTAACCCCCTCCCAAGGGGAGGGGAAAACACGAAACACACGAAGCGTCTTTAGTTCGACTTCTGAGGCAAAGCCAAGACACTCGATTACACATGGGTCACTCGCTCCAGACATTCACTCCATCGAATCTCCCCCAGCCACTTGGGCCGTACAGTCATATAGCGAGGGCCGGCCAACTCGTCACGATCTCCGCGATTGCCGGTATGGATCCTGAAACCGGCAAACTCGTTGGCCCGGATGCATACTCCCAGGCGAGACAGATTCTTAGATTGTGTGAGGTGATGCTGGCCGCGGCGGACTCAGATTTAGACCACGTGGTCCACATAAATCTTTTTCTGAAAAAGATGCAGGATTTGCAGGAGGTGGGTCGTGCTTATGATGAAGCATTAGGCCCAGATCGCTCGGCGGGCACCGTCGTAGTTGTACCGGATCTGCCAAAGCCCGGTGCCCTGGTAACGATGAGTTTGATCGCGATAACCCGCGACGCGTAAAACAATCGAAAGTTCATTAGGAGGAGTTATGAAATCGCGAGCATTAGTGCCCCTGTTAATTGTTGCCTGCGGCTTGTTCGCAGTAGTAAAAACAACCGGTCAGGATGAGCCGGCGAAAGTAGACAAGACCGAGTGGGAGTATCTCGTGGTGGCAACGCCCAGCAATGTAAACTTTACTGCCACGGGTAATCAGCGGATGCGAAAAGAGCCGGGGCCGTTTGGACGCGAGGCCTTTGTGCTGGAGCAGCACCTCGATAAGTTAGGCGCCAACGGATGGGAGCTCGTTTCCGTTGCAGGTACGCCCGCCGATCCGCATTACTATTTCAAGCGACGGAAGTAACCCGTACCGGGACTACACGTGAATAAAATCCCGCTGACAACTATTGCGCCGGAGGTCTTTAGAAAACGGCTGCTGATCGAAGGTTACTACCAAATCGACGTCACGTCTGAAACTGTCAGCGACTACTTTTCACACATTACTCGTCAGCTAAACCTGCGAACCTACGGCGATCCGATCATTCACAAGACCAGTGGAGCAGGGAAGGACGCTAACGAAGGTTTTGACGGGTTCGTACCATTAATCGATTCGGGCATTTACATCAGCATCTGGAGCAATTCACATTTCCTCTCGACCATTGTCTATACCTGTGCTGAGTTTGATGAAAACAAAGCAGTTGAAATGGTGAAGGGTTTCTTTCAGTTGTCTGAACTGGAAGCCGCAATCTTTTAGTTTCTGAAAGAGGTGGACCAATGGAAACGCTGGTTAAGCGTGTTGCCGGAGTTCTCTTATTTGTATTCGCCGGTCTGACGTTACCTGTCTCGGGCCAGGAAGCGCAGCAGTTTCCCTCAACGCCGCTGAAGTTCGGCGCCTTTGAGGCACGCTTCGATCCTGCGGGCACTTTCACGCTCAAGGGCCAGGATGGCCCGCGCAGCATGGAAACTGGAAGCTCACCGGATCCGAAATCGAATTGATCATGATTGGAGGACCCGGCGGCTGCGATGGCGTGGGCAGATACCGGACGCGCGTTGAGCGCAGCAGTGTTAGCTTCGAGCTGGTCTCGGACCAGTGCCGCGTTCGTACCATGATTCTCAACGGCAGCGCTTGGACTCCGGCGGAGCAACCGCGGGTGATTCCGGTGCGCGCAATCAAGAGGACCGCGGGCACTAAACTGTCTGTTAAGCCGCTACGATCAGCCAAACATTCCAACTGGCCGTCGTTTCGTGGAACTGAAGCGTCCGGCGTTTCCGACGGCCAAAACCTACCCGACAAATGGAACGCGCAGAGTGGGGAGAACATCCTCTGGAAAACACCCATTCCCGGATTGGCCCATTCGAGTCCCGTCGTTTGGGGCGATCGAGTCTTTGTCACCACCGCAGTCAGCACAGATCCCAAGGCGACTTTTCGACCGGGATTGTATGGCGATGGGGACGCGTCCAAAGATCGGTCGCGACATCGCTGGGTGATCTATGCGGTTGATAAGCGCAACGGGAAAATTCTTTGGGAAAGGGTGGCCCACGAAGGTGAGCCGATCGAGAAGCGTCACATCAAGTCTACTTATGCCAATTCAACACCGGCGACGGATGGTCGTGTGGTGGTGGCGTGGTTCGGCTCGCAGGGCGTCCATGCTTATGACGTGAATGGACGCTTTCTGTGGAAGGTAGATCTCGGCCGAATTGATCTTGGTGCATACGACATTCCTACTTATGAATGGGGACCTGCCAGCTCGCCGATCATCTGGAACGACCTGGTGATTCTCCAGTGTGACACGCAAGCTGATTCCTTTCTGCTGGCGCTCGATGCAAAAACCGGAAAGACCGTCTGGAAAACTGAACGAGAAGAACTCCCTTCCTGGGGAACGCCGACAGTTGTAACGACACTACACGGCCCGGCGTTGGTCACCAATGCCTCAAATTATATTCGCGCGTACGACCCGCGCACTGGCAAGGAAGTGTGGAGACTGGGACGCAGCTCCAAGATCACAGCGCCGACGCCGATCTATTCTGAGGACCTGTTCGTTGTTGTGAGTGGTCGAGGCCCGGAACGTCCGATTTTTGTGGTGCGTCCACAGGCCCGTGGGGATGTCACCTTGCCGGAAGGTAAAACGAGTAGCGATTCAATTGTATGGAGCCGGACCGGTCGTGGTTCTTACATGCCGACGCCGCTGGGTTACAAGGGCGTGCTTTATGTCCTGGCAAACAACGGAACGTTTGACGCCTACAAGTTGCAAACAGGCGACGAACTCTACCGGCAGCGGGTTCCTGTGGTCGGGAGTGGTTTTAGTGCATCGCCTGTCGCGGCCGACGGCAAGATTTATCTTTCAAATGAAGACGGAGAAATACTTGTTATCGGCGCGGGCGAAAAGTTTACCCACATCGCAACCAATTCAATGGGCGAGCTCTTAATGGCTACCCCGGCTTTATCTGAGGGTGTGATGTACGTACGAGGCTCTTCCAGCTTGTTTGCCATCGGCCGGAAATAAACAACATAGCTTTACCTCAAGAGTCGAATTCAGCACCTTGGTGATATTTCGAGTCATTCGTGGCTCGTCTTGCGCGACCTCGTTATTACGATTCACGAAATGCACGAAATAACACGAAGCGTCCTGTATAATCCCCGCTTTCAAACAATCGGTTTGGTGAGGAGATCCGCAACGTGGAATGGATAACTGAGCCTTCGGCATGGATTGCCTTCTTAACGCTCACTGCGCTCGAGCTTGTACTTGGCATCGACAACATCATTTTTATTTCGATACTGGCGGGCAAGCTACCACCGGATCAGCGGAAAAAAGCACGGACGCTCGGCCTGGCCCTGGCGATGATTACGCGAGTGCTATTGTTGCTGTCCCTCTCGTGGATTATCAGGTTAACCGCTCCACTCTTTACGGTCCTCAGTCAGGAGATCTCCGGCCGTGACTTGATCCTGATCGTAGGCGGTCTTTTCCTACTGGCTAAGGCCACTTTTGAGATCCACGGAAAACTCGAAGGCGAGGAAGGACATGCGTCCGCGCGCGTTGGGCCATCTTTCGCGAGCGTTATTATTCAAATTCTGCTGCTGGACATCGTCTTCTCACTCGACTCGGTGATTACGGCTGTGGGAATGGTAGACAACGTAGTGATCATGATCTCGGCGGTGATAGTCGCGATCATCTTCATGATGGCGTTTGCAAGTCCGATCAGCGGGTTTGTCGAACGCCATCCGACAGTGAAGATGTTAGCGCTCAGTTTCTTGTTACTCATTGGCGTGACGCTCATCGTGGAAGGATTCGATCACCACATACCGAAAGGCTACATCTATTTCGCGATGGCCTTCTCGGTGTTCGTTGAAATGTTGAACCTGCGGCTGCGGAAATCCCAACCCATCAAGCTGCATGAGCCTTATATTGAAGACGTACCCGGCACCAAGTAGTTGCCGTTATTGATAACTGATGCGATCGTCGGGCGCGCTTTGGAGATGCAAGAAATGCGGTCGACCATTTGCCAACCGCAACCAAACGCATTCGTGCGGACGTTTTACTGTCACTGACTTTCTGGACGGTAAATCGCCCAACGCAATCGACCTTTACTTGAGGTTTGCCGCGGCGATTGAACGACTCGGGGACGTGATTACGGCGCCGGCCAAAACCAGAGTCGGCTTCCAGGTAAGAATGATTTTCGCTTCAGTTAATCGACTGAACGACGACGGTCTTGTGGCCCACGTCGTTCTGGCGCGTCGGCTGGAAAATCCGCGGTTCACTAAAATAGAATCAATCTCGCCGCGCAATCACGTTCATCACTTTCTTATTCGCGACGCCAGCGAGATAGATGCCGAAGTGGATGCCTGGCTGCGTGAGGCTCACGCAGTCGGTAAGCAGCAACATCTTAGATAACGAAGTTAACAACGGATGAACCCCCTCAAACGGTTAACCATATCCGCCCTAATTCTTGTCTGTTTTGCTGGCTGCCTCATAAGCTGCAAACGCATCTCACCCAGCAAACCCGTTGAACAGTCGGCTGTCCCGGTAAGTGGTTCTGTCTCGCCCGCACCATGTTCAATCCCGTTCAGTGGGAATCTGGTTAACGATACCGCGGGAGTATTGAACGACGATTCCAAAAACAAGCTGGAGCAGAAATTAGCCACGGTAAAGACTGCTGGCAAGATTGATTTCGCAGTTGTGACGCTCAAGACCACGGGAGAACAGCCAATCGCAGACTACTCTCTGGCCCTGGCCAGATGCTGGTCTATTGGGGAGCAGAATCCGGATGGCTCAGGCATGTTGATGTTGTTGGCAGTGGACGATCGTAAGTGGCACATGCAAATCAGTCGCAGCATGGAGAAGATTTTGTCCAACGAGGAAATTCAGGACGCAGGAAGCCAGATGACACCACTCTTGCGTGAGCGTAATTATCCTGAAGGTATCGATAAGTTTGTCAACGCAACCATCAAAACCATGGCGCCGCGCCGGAAGTTCTCGATGAGTACGCCCTGAACAGGAACCAACCAATATGAATCGTCAGCGTCTGCTTGTGTGGTTGCTACGCCTCTCCGGTGCCGTTGAAATACTGGCGTTTATTTCTGTGGTAATGCCACGGTCGTGGATGGAGATGTCGCATGAGTGGCTGGGGATGGGAACTATGCCAGAGGGGGCCTTGCTGATGTTTATGATTCGTCAGGCTTCCTACGCCTACGGTATGCACGGGGTATCACTGTGGGTTCTTGCTTCAGATGTCGTGCGCTTCCGTCCGCTGATCGTATTTAACGGCGTCGCATTTCTGCTGGCCGCTCCGGTTTTCTTTTTGATCGATTATCTGACAGGCATGCCCTTGTGGTGGACCATCTTTGACGCCCTCGCCTGCGGATTTATTGGAGCCGCATTGCTGCTGCTAACGCGCGGTGCCGATTGATCTCAGGCGCCAGGGAGCTAAGCTCGGGCGGGAGCAGCAGGTTCGCCTGTAGGTCACATTCATCGAAACTATTATGACCAGACAACTGCTAGTCGCGATTGTGCTGTTACTCGTTATATTCGCCACGGCCACCCATGGGCAGAATTCCGACACCAGATGGCTTCGTGGATCGTGGGAGGGCGTCGGCTATCAGATGGATACTGAGAGTACCTGGCCCATGAAATTAGTCAGGAAGGGAAACCGCTACAGCGTCGAGTATCCTTCGTTAAACTGTAGTGGAAGATGGCGGTTGCTGAGTGCCAGCCGCAACCTGGTAAGGTTTACGGAAGAGATTACAGTCGGGCGCGAGCACTGCACTGATCGTGGCACCGTCATCGTTCAACGACTAAGTCGACGGCAAATCGCTTACCGGTATTACATTCGCGGGGCGCGAGATGTTACAGCTTCTGCCATTCTCAACCGCAAGTAATGACAATTCGGAAACGATTTCCAAAAGGGGTGGTTGACTCTCTGCGCGATGGGAAGATTCTTGGGATTCGTGCGGGGGCTGAGCATCGATTCATCGGGATATGGGTGGTAGTAGTTGAAGGTCGAGTGTTTGTTCGCTCGTGGAGTTTGAAGCCGCGCAGTTGGTACCGCACATTTCTCGAGGAGCCGAGAGGGACGATAGTGGTCGACGGGCGCGAGATCAAAGTCCGCGCAGTTCAGACGCGTAGCGAGCGCTTGAAAAAGGCGGTGGATCAAGCGTACCTCACTAAGTACAACACCCCTGGTTCTGTGAAATACGCCAAAGATCTGGGCCGGAAAAAATCAAGAGATACAACCACCGAGCTCGTGCCCGTTTAGTCGATGACGTTCTTCGATTATTTACAACTCGCAATCGTAGTAATTTTCCTGCTCGTCATTTCGAGTCGAGCTGTTTACATGATCATGAGTCGTGGCATTAATCCGATCGTCATCGGCGGCGGAAAGAAAGGGCTGGTGCGGATCGTTGAACTGGTGTCGTTTGCTGGATTGGTGCTGTGGATGCTGGAGTTTGTGTTGTATGCGGTCCACGCTGACTTTCACATATTCCCCGCGCCCCTGAATCAGGTCCTGGTAGATTCGCAGATCAGCAGAACAGTAGGCGCCACCCTCGTGTTTGTAGGCTTGGTGTTTTTTCTCGTCGCGTTCGTTTCGTTTGGTGATTCATGGCGAGTCGGGTTTGACATCAAAACACCGGGGGAACTCGTTACCGGTGGGATTTTCGCGGTTTCCCGCAACCCGATTTATGTGTTCCTGGACTTGTGGTTTATCGGCGTATTCCTGATAAACGGCAGGTTGATTTTCCTTATTTTTGCAATTCTCACGTTGATAGTGATTCATTGGCAGATCCTGCAGGAAGAGGCGTTCTTGTCGAAACTCTACAATGAACCGTATCATCAGTATCGCTCCCAAACCGGACGATACTTAATCTGGTAGTCCTTAGTCCTACACCAGCGAAAGGAAAATTTAATGAGAAGCCTATTGGCCGCAATTTGCCTTTTGGCGACGCTGTTGGTTTCGTTTCCTGTCTCCGCGCAAACCAGCGATGAAGTTAAGCGGACCGAAACCATCAAACGCGAGGTGGCCAGCCTGGGTGAGGGTACTCGAGTGACCGTCAAGCTTCGCGACAAGAAGAAGGTCATCGGCCACATCAATTACACCGGTGACGATTTCTTTGTGGTCACGGAGCAAAAGACTCAAACCAGTCAGAAGCTGACGTATGCCAGCGTCGATGAAATCAAATTAAAGAAGGAAGGTGGTTTCCCGACCAAAGGTAAAATCGCATTGGGAATTCTGGGTGTGTTGATGGTGATGGGATTTGTCGCGAACGGCGGCGGTTGATGTGCATTCTTCCAGTGCCAGAGTAGTCGGTAGTTCTAAATTCAAAATTGCGAGGTTTGTCTTAATGTCCAACAATAATCGAGCACGCCTGTTTGTAGTTTTCTTCATGCTCGTGGGTTTAGTTAACAGTACGATTGCGTGTGAAGCTCGTTCCGGCAACGCAGCGCCACCACCTTCAGTCAGTCAGGACCCGGCACCTGTGACGCCAAAGCCCGAGCAGAAGCCGGAGGCAAAGGCTGAAAAGGTTCCGTGCACACTTCCCCGGGAGCAAGCGTCGGAGATCAAAGGCTTGCGACTGGGTCTTACCACCGAGCAGGTGCTCGCGCTGTTTCCCGGCGCCAAAGAGGACCCGGACTTAAAACCCGCTCTGGCTAAACCGCCAACTCAGTACGGCATGTCGACGTTAATGATTAAGCCTGAGAAATATGCGTCAAAGGAGAAGTTTGCCGGCATCAGGGAAGTTATATTTAGTTTCTTCGACGGCCGCGTGAGCTCCTTTCAGGCGAATTACGAAAGCGCACCCTGGAAACACATCGACGAGTTCGTTACGAGTTTTACGACCGGCTCCAAACTTCCTGGTGTTGATTCGTGGGAGGCGTATTCCGGGTTAGACACGCAGCAGAAGTCGTTGAAGTGTAATGGCTTCGAAGTGACGCTTTTTGCGGGGGGTGAGGCAGTAAACGTGAACCACGTTAAGGTGCAGGACCTGATAGCTGCGGAGGAATATAAAGAACGTCGCGCGAAAGCTAAACAAAAGGCGGCCGCTGCTAAACCTAACTAACCAGCCAGCTGACAGACGAGCATTTCCAATTGCAGTCTTGCGCCTTTGAGACCTCCGCCTCCCTGGGAGGTCTTAATGGCCAGATCGGCATCCGCAATCAACTTAATGCCGTCGGCGATCTTTTTTGCATCGCTGCGCCGGAGAGTGTTCATTACCGCCTCACGCTTAGCGGGTGGTCCATAGATCGAACGATAAACTTCATCGCGCTTACCCTGGTCCAGCAATTCTTTCGCGACGGCCAGGCGATGGTAGTTGCCTGCGATCAGGCCCAGTAGCATTACGGCCGCCACGTCGTCCTCGAGCAAACGATGCAGTGTCTGCAGGGCCTGCTTTCGATTTCCCGCCACCAGCTGATCGCCTAAATCAAAATTCGACAACTCGCGCGAGCGTGCGATCAATTGATCGACCATGTCCGGAGTGATCAGGCCGGTATTAATGGCCGCCGCAGACAGTTTCTCCAGTTCGATAGAGAGTGTTTGCAGATCGGTTCCGACCAGGTCAATAAGTTGGCTCAGAGTCCGCTCGTCGGCCGTTGTTTTAAGCTCCTTGAGTCGCGCTTTCGCCCACGCGCGCGCTTCGGCGTCTCTCACTGGCGAGAAGTCGACCACCGTGCATTCCGAGAGCAAAACCTTGGTCAGCTTCTTTCGCTTATCGAGTTCGTCCGCAGTGAAGATCATCACCGTCGAATCGACAGGACGTTCCAGGTAGCGAATGAGTATGTCTTCATCCGTTTCGCGGAGTCGCGCAAAATCTTTGATACGAACCACACGCCTGTCAGACATCATCGGCAGCTGCTCGGCAGCAGCCACAGCAGACATCGCCGGCTCACTTAACAGGCTGAATGTGACTTCGTTGAATTCGCGCAGCAACGTGCCGCTCATGGCAAGGTCGGAGATATTCTGGGCCGCGTTGTCGCGCAGGTAGGTTTCACACCCGACGAGTGCATACAACGGTTGAACTTTGCCGGCTTTGAGAGAGCGATCGAGTTCCGTGCGGGTCAGCGTGCTCATTTCCTGCGTGTCTGAATTGCGTTGGTCAAAGTGGAGACAATGCTCTCGGCGAAGTTGCGGGCCATGCGCTGGACCGCCGGATCTTCTTCGTTGAAGAAGTTGCGAGGGTCGTCAGCAAACTCATATTCGCCGCGAAAGACGTAGTTCTGGTTGTCGTAAAGCACGCGGTTTTCAGCTTGATCTCTTACCGTGACGGCCGCCGTGATAGTCACTTCAAAAACTCTGGCGCGTCCGCGGTCGTCCAGCAAAACGCCGGAGTAGTTGAAGCTTTTGATCACTCCTTCAATCACTGCGTCGGCGCCCTCACGATCACCCTGCACACGCAAACCGCGGCCGCGTCGAATGAGTTCCTTGATGACAGCGTCCGCAAACCGCGAGCCGACCTTATACCGCAGCGCTTGGTTCTCAAACGCCGGCACCGCCACCGTTTTGATGTGCGACGGCAGCTGGTTCTTGGTTACCGGTTTGTAGCATTCAGCGAAACCGGAAACGAAGAGAAGTGTTAATCCGAGTGCTGAGAGACGCAGGAGTTTTGACATAAATTGAAACCGGATTCTCTCGCAGAGTCTACGTTCGTGCAAGGAGGAACGATCCAACAAACGCACGGATCGCGCGAACTAGGTGCGGAATGCTTCTACTACACGAATAGACTCTCTGGATGCCTTGACGTCATGAACCCGGACAATGTGCGCGCCTTTGAGAACGGCGACTGCTACAGAAGCCATGGTGCCGTGTAGGCGTTCAGTTACCGGAGCGGGTTCGCCGTTTTCGTCGGCGAGGATGCGTCCGATGAATGACTTTCTCGATGTGCCGATCAGAACAGGGAAGTCCGGGAAAAATTTGACCAACTGATCGACCTTCGCCACTAGCTTTACGTTTTGTTCCTGGCTTTTTCCGAAACCAATTCCCGGATCGACCACGATTGACTCGCGCTTCACGCCACGTCGTTCCGCCATCTTGATACTCGCCTTCAGGCTGCGCGTAACTTCCTCCATGATGTCCGGCACCGGAGGCAATTTATGCATTGTTGCCGGCGTGCCGCGTGAATGCATCAACACCAGTCCCGCTCCCGCCTTGGCAGCTTCGTCAGCTACATAAAAATCAAACCGTAGCGCGGAGATGTCGTTGACGATCGCAGCGCCGGCACTTAACGCGGCCCGCGCCACGTGAGACTTGGTAGTGTCGATTGAAATCGGGATTGTCGATCGTTTCGCGACTTCTTCGATGATGGGTACTACACGCTGAATTTCTTCTTCGGCTGTGACAGGTTCGCCGCCGGGCCGGGTAGATTCGCCGCCGACGTCGATGATGTCCGCGCCTGCCTCGATCATTTGCTCTGCGTGAGCGATCGCCTGGTTGAAGTTAAGAAATTGATTGCCGTCGCTGAAGCTGTCAGGAGTAACGTTTAGCACTCCCATGATCAGCGTACGTTCGCCGATGGGCAGGGTTCGGTTATCGCCAATGTGCCACTCGCGCATGATTCTATCCACAGATTACGCAGATTACACAGATTTGATGAAATAGGCATCAGCCGGGCTGACCGAGTCCGACGACGCCGAAATGACAAATGAAAAATGTGAAATGATATATGGTAAATCCAGGTTTTAGCGACGGCTAAAAACCAAAAGAGGATCGGTCAAACCGATCCTCTCTCAATGTATTCGCTAACTAGAGACTACTTAGGCCGGTGCCGGGTTTCCTCCGGTAATTGGTGGCAGGATTGGCTTCAAAGGTTTCTGCGCCGGCTCCTTGAGCTGCGGCCGTCCTTCGTCGCCCGGATCTTCGACTGGTTGAGCTTCATCCAGCGGTAAGCCGGCTACGATACGTCTAATCTCCACCCCTTCCAGCGTCTCACGTTCCAGCAAGCACTCCGCCAAACGAACCATCACATCACGATTGTCTTCAATGATGCTCTTGGCGCGCTCGTACTGCGCGGTCACGATCTTCTTCACTTGCTGATCGATGCGAATCGCGGTCTCTTCGGAGAAGTCGCGGTGTTGAGCAATCTCACGTCCGAGGAATATCTGCTCTTCCTTTTTACCGAACGTCAGCGGGCCCATCTCAGACATGCCGTACTCGCAAACCATCGCTCGCGCGAGTTCAGTTGCGCGTTCGATATCGTTTGAAGCACCCGTGGTGATGCTGCCAAGAAAAGTATCTTCAGCGATGCGTCCACCCATCAGGATCGCAATCTGACCCAGCAGGTATTCTTCGCTGTAGTTGTGTCGATCACCTTCAGGCAGTTGCTGAGTCACACCCAGGGCCATACCACGAGGAATGATTGTCACCTTGTGAACCGGATCAGCATTCGGCACTTTCAAGCCGACGAGCGTATGGCCCGCTTCGTGATACGCGGTTACACGTTTCTCCTCATTGGAGATGACCATGCTCTTGCGTTCGGCGCCCATCAACACCTTGTCCTTGGCCAGCTCAAAGTCGGCCATGGCAACCAGCTTCTTGTTATAACGCGCAGCGTTAAGAGCCGCTTCGTTAACCAGGTTGGCCAGGTCGGCGCCGGTAAAGCCCGGGGTGCCGCGCGCAATCACGCTGATGTCCACATCTTCGCCAAGTGGAATCTTGCGAGTGTGAACTTTGAGAATACCTTCGCGTCCGCGTACGTCTGGTCGCGAAACAACAACCCGACGATCAAAACGTCCAGGCCGCAACAACGCCGGATCAAGTACGTCCGGACGGTTCGTCGAAGCTATCAGGATCACACCGTCGTTGGATTCGAAACCGTCCATCTCGACCAGAAGCTGGTTAAGAGTCTGTTCGCGTTCATCGTGTCCGCCACCCAGACCGGCGCCACGGTGACGACCCACGGCATCGATCTCGTCGATGAAGATGATGCAGGGAGCGTTCTTCTTGCCCTGTTCGAACAAGTCGCGTACACGCGAAGCACCGACGCCGACAAACATCTCGACGAAATCCGAACCCGAGATTGAGAAGAAAGGAACGTTGGCTTCACCGGCAATTGCCCGCGCCAGCAAAGTTTTGCCGGTTCCCGGCGGTCCCATCATCAATACGCCCTTGGGAATGCGGCCACCGAGTTTCTGAAACTTCTGTGGTTCCTTAAGAAACTCGATAATCTCCTGTAGCTCTTCTTTTGCTTCTTCGACTCCGGCAACGTCTTTGAAAGTCACCCGCTTCTGCTGGTTGTTCAGCAACTTCGCGCGCGACTTACCAAACGATAAAGCCTTGTTGCCGCCTGACTGCATTTGGCGCAACATGAATATCCAGATCGCGATGATGAACAGCAACGGCGCCCAGGTTAACAACATGGGCCAGTAACTGCTGCTCGCCGATTCATCTTTAAAACTCGCAACGCGTCGTTTACCGTCTACCACTTCAGTAGCCTTCTTAAACAACTCGTTTTTCATTTGCTCATTGGTGAGCTGTACTTTGAATTCCTGCCCGCGCTGATCAACGGCAACGGTCTGGTTCTGTTGCACGGTTACCTGTTTGATATCGCCGGCATCAATCTTTCCATAAAGAGCTGTTAAATCGATCTCGGTTGAATTTCTTCCCGACGGGTTCACGAGCTGATACAACAGCACGGCGCCGGCAATAATCAGCAACCAGAAAATTATTTGTCTAGCAGTAGAACTTAGCGTCATTAAAGCCTCCGCCCACGATCATAACCTATACGGACTTCCTTTGTCGCTTCACCATTACGTCCATATCACCTGAAAAACTCTGCAAAAGTTGCGACATCCTACGATGCCTGGTGACCCGCGTTCGTTGTGTTAGAACCTCCGGCGGGTCAATCGGTTCCGGTAATCGACGGGTGACTCAAAAAGCGAAAACCGCCGTGCCAAGGCCGGCGGTGTCAACGCGCACGGATTTTAGTGGCGGGAGTGGCCTTTTTCAACCTCTTTTTGGCCGATAATTCCAGCTTGCCGCCTTTCCGCGCCACAGTCATTCCGCCCGGGAGCTCAGCCACTCGGCCACCTCGTTCGCCTTCCAGAAGTTTTTCCACCCCGACCAAATGCACCGTCTCCAGCCGTCGCAGATTGCCGCGCGCGCGCAGAATCCATTCACGAAGCGCGCGCCGACGCACGGCCGCCGGGGCATTCGCCAGAACCTTTACGTCAAGTGCAGGCGTTCCGGTTTCGGAATTATTTGAGTTCGAAGCGGATTCGATAAGCTGGTTAGCCTGGCTGGAAAGCGCGGAGGCGTCCTCGCTAAGCAGGTTGGCGGTGCGGCTGAGCGTCTCGACGATCCGGTTATTGAACGATTGCATCAGCGGCAATAGTTGTTTGCGAACTCTGACCCGAGAGAACGATTGATCTTCGTTCATCGAGTCAGACAGAAACTCAATTCCTTTGAAACGGCAATAATTTTCCGTCTCAGACCGCCGCGCCCACGACAGCAAGGGCCTGACGAGTTGAACCTCCGAACCCTCTGTGATCTGCCGAATTGGAGAGCTTCCGCTCAGCCCTTCGGCGGCACTTCCGCGGAGCAACCGCATGACGACGGTCTCTGCCTGGTCGTCCTGCGTGTGCCCGGTCAAAACATATTTCGAGCCCTTACGTGCTGCCGCCTTGGCCAGGAAATCGTAGCGTGCATCACGAGCCGCCTGTTCAAGGTTAACTTTTCGCTTGGAGGCAGACTCTTTCACGGCGCGTGTGCCCACCGTCACGTCGTATCCAATATCTTTTGCCAGTTTTTTCACCCACCCTGCATCGTCTTTGCTTTCGTCACGCAGGCCGTGATTCAAATGAGCGATCACAGGAGTGACGCTAAGCTTCTCGTGCTTGATAAGTTCATCGACAGCCAGCAGTAAAGCGGTCGAGTCTGCGCCCCCAGAGACGGCCAAAATGATGTTAGCGTTCGATTGTGGCAGGCCAAGTCGTTGCCACTCTTTGAGCAGGGCAGTAGCAAACTTTGAAAGCCGTGGTGCAGTTTCGTTTCTGTTGATTCGATTATTCCGTGCCATCGTAGTTCATTGTTGATGCCAACTCCTGCTACGTCAACTTCGCTTAAAAAATTTCCTACTCTGGAAGCGGAAGTAAGGCTTGAGGGGGCGCTTGAGGTTTGATGAATTATTCCCCTCCCGCTGGGAGGGGCTAGGGGAGGGGCTTGCGGAGAGTTTGTAGTTTTTGTTCTTTGGAGGAAGCGTCAACATTCACATCAATGCTTAACTCTTTTTCGCTTCATGCCCAGCACAACGTGAAAAGATTTTCCGGCGAAGTACTTAGACAGTTTGTGGGGACGCGAACGATGACGCTTCCTCCAAAGAGCCAAAAAAAACAAAACTCGCCGCAAGCCCTCCCCTACCCTCCCAGGGGGAGGGGAAATTGGTCCCTCTCGAGTACGCATGGAGAAATGCCAAAAGGGTGCTTGCTTGACATTAATTGGGTCAAAAGTTACTAATCAGGCATCCCATTGGTCACCAGAACGCTCTAAAAAGTTCTCCCGAACATTATTTGCGAGGTTAATAAATGAAATTAAGAATGTTGGTGTGTGCGCTGATAGTGGCGCTGTTTACCTTCCAGGCGATGCCTGTCCGGGCGCTCGACGAGGGCATGTGGACGTTCAATAACGTTCCCCGGGCGGACATCAAGAAGAAATATGGTTTTGAAGTTACCGACGATTGGTTAAAGAAGGTTCAATTGGCCTCCGTTCGTTTTAATAACGGTGGCTCCGGCTCATTCGTTTCGCCCAACGGCCTGGTTCTCACGAACTATCACATTGTCGAAGACATCGTTGGTGAACTGAGCTCAGCCGAGAAGGATTACGCGAAGGAAGGTTTCGTAGCGCGCACCCAGGCGGAAGAATTAAAGGCACCGCACCTCGAGCTCAACGTTCTGATGAGCATCGAAGATATCACCGACCGTGTGAATAGTGTTGTGAAGGCCGGTATGTCTGCCGCCGACGCCAACGCTGCCCGGCGCGCCGAGATAACTAAGATCGAATCTGAGTCCACGGCTGCCACGGGTTTACGCAGTGACGTAGTGACGCTGTACCAGGGCGGACAGTACAACTTATACCGTTACAAGAAATACACCGATGTTCGACTCGTGTTTGCTCCTGAGTTTCAGGCCGCATTCTTTGGCGGCGATCCGGATAACTTCAACTTCCCCCGGTTCAATATCGACATGGCGCTGGTTCGTGTTTACGAAAATGATGCGCCTGTGAAAGTAGAGAATTACTTCAAGTGGTCGAAGACGGGCGCGAAGGAAGGCGATCTGGTTTTTGTCACCGGACATCCCGGTTCGACTTCACGTCTGAACACCGTGGCCCACCTGGAATCGCTGCGAGAGTCTAGTATCCCTTTATTGATTCGGATGCTGGAGTCGCGTCGTGCCATGTTGAAGCAGTACATGACGCAAGGCGAAGAGCAGACGCGTCGCGCGCAAAATGAATTGAATAGCATTGAAAACTCTTTGAAGGTTTACAAGGGCCAGCTCGCGGGGCTGCAGGACACTAAGCTAATGACCAAGAAGCGTCAGGCTGAAGCCAACCTGCGAAAGGCGGTTGCCGCCGACAAGCGAATGATGGAGGAATACGGCGCAGCCTGGGATGCGATCGCGAAGGCGCGCAGGGACCTCGCTCAATATGAACGCGACCGCAGGTTCCTTGATCTCGCAGCCGGTTTCAACTCGCAGCTGTTCACTTATGCTCGTACGTTAGTGCGGCTTGCTGAAGAAAATGAAAAACCCGATGCGCAACGGTTGCCGGAATTCACGACACCGCGTCGTGGTCCGCTCGAGGGCGCGCTTTTTGCGGACACCCCAATCTATCTCGATTTCGAGAAGTTGAAGTTGGCTGATTCGCTGGCCTTTCTTCAAAGAGAGTATGGGCCGGACAGCCCGGTGACCAGGAAAGTGCTAGACGGTAAAACGCCGGAATTGCGCGCGGCGGAGCTAACCGATGGAACGAAACTTATGGAAGTGGAGTTCCGAAAACAGCTGGCCGCGGGTGGACGCAAGGCTATTACCGAGTCGAACGATCCCATGATTGTGCTCGCGCGGAGCATCGACCAGGAAGCACGCGCCGCACGCAAGCGTTACGAAGAAGAAGTGGTCGCGGTGGAGCGCGGGAACTACGCGAAGATTGCGCGCGCGTTATTCGAGCGCGAGGGGACCAAGCTTTATCCCGATGCGACCTTCACTCTGCGGCTTTCGTACGGCGCAGTTAAGGGTTATCAGGAAAACGGCAAAGCTGTTCAGCCATTCACGACTCTCGGCGGTCTCTACGACCGGGCGAAGAGTTTTGAATACAAGTTTCCGTATGTCTTGCCGGCACGCTGGATGAGTAAACAAACTGCGATTGATCCGAAGACGCCGTTCAACTTCGTTTCAAGCAACGACATCATTGGCGGTAACAGTGGTTCACCGACGATCAACAAGGAACGAGAGTTGGTGGGACTAATCTTCGACGGCAATATCCAATCGCTGGTTGGTAACTTTGAATATGATGAGTCAGTCAATCGAGCAATCTCAGTCGACTCGAGGGGAATGCTGGAGATACTGAGGAAGATATTTGATGCCAACGAAGTTGCGGATGAGTTGACGCGTGGTTAGTTTTCCTCAGCGGGAACTGGAACAAACAAAAAGGGACGGGATTACCCGTCCCTTTTTCGTTTGGCTGCACGCCAATGAGCTAGTTCACCAGTTCAAAAGACAGAAGAATTTTTTAATATCCGGGGATTCTGAATCCGCCTTGGTTGTTCCTACGGCCATTTGATAAAGACGTGTACCAACCAGGAAGAGTCTCCAGTTCAAGATCACTTCCGCGCCATCAATGATTTTCCTCGCCTGCATCTCGCGTCCGGGGTGACCGTTCAATGTCAGCTTTGTCTCGGAAACCAAAGCCGCTTGAGCGCCCTTCAACACTCCATCCCTGACCTTATCAAGCACGGTTTGCTCATGTGCCGGACTGGTAGGAGCATTGGGATAATCCGCATATGAGATCATGAAACTTCCCGTATCGTTTGAAGAAGAAAAGGTCTGAATAGTAACCCCTCCGGGAGTCTCGCTTACTTTCAGCTCAGCCTTGGAAGGCGTCAATGCGCGGAAACGTCCCTCGGGTGAATCCAGCTTTGACCATTGAATTGGTTGCTGGGCAACTGCGGCAAATCCACAACAGAGTAACGTGATGACTGCAAACGAATAAATTTTCTTTGACATGGTTTTCTCGTTGTATTGGGTTGGGAAGACGGCGAAGATTAGGGGGGAGCCAAAAAAATATCAAGCTTTTTCAAGTCCGGCGTATTTTTGGACCAGCTTCTTTTGTCCAAAACCCGGAAAGGTCACTGTCAGCTTGGTGGAATCCCCCGCGCCCTCACGACGTAACACGAGGCCTCTCCCATACTTCGCATGCTTCACGTATGACCCCGGCAAGAAATCACCAGTTGATGGGGCCGGTTGCGCCGCGGCACTGGTGGACTTTGAAGCAGCCGAGGGACGTGGTCTGGGGGACGGCATGGCAACGGAAGACGCTGAGCCCTGAGTGTTGCCTAGTTGAGTAGCGCGTTGCTTAAAAAACTCCGCAATCGAATCGACACTGTCGTAAGTCTTGCCGGCGTATTTCTTTTTCTCTTTACGATACTCCCCGTGCTCGTAGTCGATCGTATGTGACCCGCGCGCAAACGATAGCCACGACTTGCCCATCGAAAGATCTTCCATCAGATCCAGAGGCATCTCGTTCAGGAATTGAGAAGGCTCCGATGCGAGCTCTTCACCGTAAACCCGGCGCTTCATCGCGTGTGTGACATAGAGGAAGCGCTCAGCCCTTGTCATCGCCACGTAACAAAGACGCCGTTCCTCTTCCAGCTCAGCGGGATCAGTGGCCGCACGCGAATGCGGAAACAAACCATCCTCAAGGCCTACTATGAAGACGAGCGGAAACTCGAGACCCTTGGCCGAGTGCGCTGTCATTAAAGTTACCACCGCATCTTGTTTGTATTGATCCGCATCGGAGACTAGAGCCGAATGGTCAATAAAATCTCGCAATCCTTCGACGCCTTGCGGGTCATAATCAACAGCCGCATTCACTAACTCCTGCAGATTCTCCAGCCGGGCCTCTGCTTCGTCAGTTTGTTCTCCGCGCAGCGCGTTTTCATAGCCGGTGTCAAGAATTGCCGCCTTCACTAAATCCGATACCGGACTATCTGAATCGACGTGTTGCTGACCCTTATCTTCGCCACGTGCCAATTCACCCAGGCGTTGAACGATACGGCGAAAACTCTTCAACGCGGATACCGCTCGCGAGCTCAGGTTTTCCGGCTTTTCAATTACCAATGAAATGGCTTCCCACAACGAGACACCTGCATCGTTCGCTCGTCTGGTCAGTTCGTCCACGGTTTGTTTACCTATTCCGCGCGGCGGACTATTGATCACTCTTTGCAGGGCGATTGAGTCAGTTGGATTCAGAGCCAGCTTCAGATAGGCGATCACGTCGCGCACTTCCATCCGTTCATAGAACGAAAAGCCGCCGACGATGTTGTAGGGAAGACCGGCGCGACGCATCGCTTCTTCAAAATTGCGCGACTGAGAATTGGTTCGATAAAGAACGGCGGCGCGAAGGTCGTGTTCTTGATTGCGATGATCCAGAATCTTCGAAGCCACAAACCGCGCCTCTGCGTCTGCGTCAAACGCCTGATAGTAACGGACCTTTTCACCTTGCGGATTCGATGTCCAAAGGTTCTTGCCTTTACGTTCGACGTTGTTTTTTACGACCGCTCCCGCAACATTCAAAATCGTTTGAGTTGAACGGTAATTTTGCTCGAGGCGTATGGTGGTAGTGTTGGGAAAACTTTTTTCGAAGCCGAGGATGTTCGTAATGTCCGCCCCGCGCCACTTGTAGATCGATTGGTCTTCATCGCCCACGACGGCAATATTTTGTTGCTTCACCGTCAGCAAACTAATCAGAGCAAATTGCAAAGAGTTTGTGTCCTGGTATTCATCGACCAGAATGTATTGAAACTTATTGTTGTACTTCTCGCGCACCTCGGACGAATGCCTCAACAGATGCACCGTTTTGATCAGCAGGTCGTCAAAATCCAGAGCATTGTTCGCGCGTAACCGTTCCTCGTAGGAGGCATATACGCGTGCCATCGCGGCGCGGCGGTCGTCTACGTATTCAGCCCTTGCAGCAAACGCATCGACATCTTCGCCACGGTTTTTGGCCGAGCTGATTGCTCCCTGGGTGGCGCGCAAACCGAGGTGCTTTTCGTCGTAACCGAGGTCCTTGATCGCGTTTTTGATTAGCCGGAGCGAGTCGTCCTGATCGTAGATGGTGAACGTGCGAGTGTATTTCTCATTCAGCTTCTCGATGTCCTGTCGCAGGATGCGAACGCAGAGACTATGAAAAGTTGAAACGAGCGGCATGCTGGAGACTTGCTGATCGCGCAGCAAGCGTTGAACGCGCTGTCGCATCTCCTGCGCCGCTTTGTTGGTGAACGTGACTGCCAGGATGTTCCACGGAGCGACCCCTTTTTCCGCGATCAGGTAAGCAATACGGTGCGCAATAACCCTTGTTTTACCTGACCCGGCTCCGGCCAGGATCAAAAGCGGACCATCAGTATGTTGAACGGCCTGGCGCTGTTCAGGATTAAGACTTGAAAGAAAATCCATTGGTGTTATCAGTAAGGTGGTTGCAAAAGTGATATTTAATCACACGCGTTGCTGACGTGCTAACTGGTCCACATTTTACTTTTCCTTTGACTGATTTCTTGTAATTCACGGATCGGTTTTTCCCCGTACCCGAAACAACTTGATCCCGCGAACAAGAGAGGGTCTTTATTCGTATTCCTGGCAAGGCTTTTCAAAATAATATCCTTCGGCAACGCGCGTGATATTCTGACGACTATGAAACCAGTTAGCTCACTCATCCTGATTGCGATTTGCATGGTAACCCTGTCCTGTTCGCAAGACCGGTCGGAAGTTGGACCACCCGCCCCGCCTTCGCCAGTTCCTACTGCACCAGTTCCTGGTCATGACACCGTTGCTGGTGGATTCTCCAAGCCGGAGCCTGGCGAAACGGAAACGGCTGAATTCAAAGGCACCGCAGGGACAACCCAGAAGAAGCGTGACGGCATTCAGGCCGCATTGCTGAAAGCGGTTCGGACAGGTAAACACGAGTCTTACGATCGCGTGGTGTTTGAGTTTGAGGGCAACGCACTGCCTGGTTACGTGGTTGAATATGTTGATAAGCCTGTCAGAGATTGCGGTCGCGGCGAGGTGGTTCCGGTTGGCGGTGACGGATTTCTGATGGTTAGCCTCCAACCTGCGAATGCTCACACGGAGTCTGGCCAACCGACGGTGCGAAACGTGCAGCTAAACTCAGATTCGGGGCTGCTTAAAGATTTGAAATTGATCTGCGACTTCGAAGCAGAAGTACAGTGGATCGTGGGACTGTCGTCACCAAACAGATATAGAGTTTTAGAGCTAACTAATCCGGCGCGACTGGTGGTTGATATAACGCACAGGAAGAGTGGGCAGTAAAACGTAGTCCAGGCCAAGTGTTATTTTCGTGTGTCTCGTGCAATTCTTGGATCGTTCTTAATGCTGCCTAAAACGATCCACGAAGTGCACGAAACACACACGAATAACACGAAATAAGGCGGATCACCTCGGCAGCAAATTCCCCAGCAAGATCCGGATAGATGCCTTCCTAATTGCTCACTATTATCACGGTCAATGGAAATTTTTGGAGGTGATAATATGAGCGCTGTAATGAAAAATCAGATAGACCTTTTGCCTGACGAGAGTGAGTCAAGATGGCAAGCGGTGCTGGCCAGGGATTCCTCTTCGGACGGCCAATTCGTTTTCGCCGTCAATTCCACCGGTGTCTACTGCCGTCCCTCTTGTCCTTCCCGCCGCGCACGTCGTGAGAACGTTTCATTCTTTCAATTGCCGGCAGCCGCCGAGCGCGCTGGATTCCGCGCTTGTCTGAGGTGCCGCCCGAAAGAAACGCGCGCACTGGATAATCATGTCGAGATGGCCCAACGCGTTTGCAGAATAATTGAAGAGAGTGATGGCCAACCTCAGACGTTGGCGAAGCTGAGTCAGGAAGTGGGTATAAGCCCGTTTCATCTCCAGCGCACTTTCAAGAGTGTTATGGGAATTACGCCGAATCAGTTTGCTGAAGAGTGTCGCATTCGTAAGTTTCGTAAAAGCGTTCGCGACGGTGACGCGGTTACCCAGGCAATTTACGAAGCGGGCTATGGATCGAGCAGCCGCCTCTACGAAGGCGCTGCATCACAACTTGGGATGACGCCGGCGACGTATGGCAAAGGAGGAAGAGGCGCAGTCATCAACTACACGGTTGTTGAGTGTCATCTGGGGCATCTTCTCGTCGCTGCCACTGAAAAAGGTATCTGCTCAGTCAAACTCGGCGACACTCCTGCGCAGCTCGCAAATGATCTTGCAACTGAATTTCCCGCTGCGAAGATCATTCTCGATGACCAGCCGCTGCAACCATCGGTTCGAGCTGTCGTGGATTACCTCGGCCACAAGACTCCACACATCGATTTGCCACTCGACATTCAGGCGACTGCGTTTCAGCGACAGGTGTGGGAACAACTTCGCGCGATTCCTTACGGCGAAACCTACTCGTATACACAGGTTGCGAAAGCCATCGGACAGGAGAAAGCAGTTCGTGCGGTAGCACGAGCTTGTGCGACTAATCCTGTCGCTCTGGTCATTCCATGTCACCGGGTGATTCGGGAAGATAGCAGTCTCGGCGGTTATCGCTGGGGCCTGGAACGCAAAAAACAGTTGCTAATGGACGAGAAAAAACACGCCAAATAGTCACTTCTCACGTCTTCGAACCCACGAAATATAAGGAAAACCGAGTGTTTCGTGGTGTTCGTTATCACCACTCCGCTGATAGGTTTCCCGCCCAAACTACGCGTTAAAAGTAGGAGAAAAAGAAAATCATGCTTAAGACAATGGTCATTGTAATCGCCGTTTTAATTGCAGTCGTTAACGTTTCGGCGCAAACTGTTCGCACGCAAAAGAGCGGAAGGCGGGTTCATCAGGCGACAGCCATCAGGGTTGGCCCTCCGACCACATACCTGAAGGAAGGCCTGACCGCTGAACAGGTTTTGAGGGTTCTAGGACAACCAATCCGTGTGTCGGAAAGAGAGGAGCAAGGAGTCACGATCAAAACTCTGTTTTTTCAGCGCGGAGCAAACCGGATCCTGGTTGCAGAGTTTGTTAATGACGCACTTGTGAGTTCGAGAACCGAGACACGCGTGCCGTTAGTGGCAAGTAATGGGTACTGAACGCTGGAGTAATGTTATGAGATTCCACGCACAAGTGATGTTGTTCCTCGCGATATGTTTGACCGTGTCTGTGCACGTCGCAGCGCAAGATCCGAGTGCCGCTCACCAAGTTGACGAGCTTCGTTTTCAGTTGGCCGACACGCAGGTGAGAGAAGCGGAACTCGAGGCAAGACTGCGGCAGTTGGATGAAAGCATTAAACCCGAGAACATCGAACGTTCATTAGCCGGAGTCGGTTCAACGAGGCCGGAGGAGCTAAGAGAGCAACGACGTCGCCAGCTTTCTATCGAGAGAGATGGCGTCCGAGCCCAATTGAAACTGCTGGCGATCAGTCGGGAACGTCTCGAGCAATCTATCCGGACGGCTGAAGCTTTGGCTTACCAGCAAAGCGCCGAACCTGCGGCGCAACCTGTGGTTCAGGCGTTGATTGCGAAGAGCGGTTCGGGTGTACGTTTGATCGGGGTGACGGCCGCGCTGGCTGTCACGATAGCGGGTTTGATATTCGGAATTGCATTCGTTCGCCGCCGGTCGTCGGCGTCACGATAACGCCGGGCCAAAAATCGGACTCAGCTAAACTTCTCTTCGCCAAGCATTCGCGTTAACTTCGTCTGCTATGTCAGGTGTTGTGCGCATTGGAACGTCCGGCTGGCACTACAAGCATTGGCTGGGACAGTTCTACCCGGCAAAGCTTGCTCCGAGCGAGATGTTCCGCTTTTACTCTCTTCACTTCAACACAGTGGAACTCAATAACACGTTTTACCGCTTGCCGAAGCCGGAAACGTTTGAGTCCTGGCGCGACAACTCACCGGTCAATTTTCTGTATGCGGTGAAGGCCAGCCGCTTCATAACTCATATGAAGAAGCTTAAAGACCCCGCGTCATCAATAGTAAAGTTCTTCGACGGCGCAGAGCGGCTTGGTGAGAAGTTGGGTCCGATTCTGTTTCAACTGCCCCCACGCTGGCGCGTTGACGTTGAACGTCTGTCAAACTTTCTGGGGGCGTTACCGGAAGAGCACCGTTATGTGATTGAGATCAGAGATGAGAGCTGGTTGGTGAAGGACGTTTATGATGTGTTGCGCGACTTCAACGTCGCGTTCTGTAATCATGACCTCGCGAACATCCAGACACCCTTAAAGGTGACTGCCAACTTCACCTACATCCGTTTCCACGGGCCCGGCGTAGCCAAGTATCGGGGGTCGTATTCCGACTCGGCACTACGGGAATGGGCTGAGAGGATCAGCCAATGGCGCAATTCAAACGTCGACAGCTACCTCTATTTCAACAACGACATTGGTGGTCATGCGATAACAAACGCGCAAACGCTGAAACAGTTGTTGGGGGTTTGAATTACTCCACTGTCACTGACTTCGCGAGATTGCGTGGTTGGTCGACGTCACATCCACGACGAACGGCAATGTGATAAGCCAATAGCTGTAAGGGGATGACCGAGAGAATTGGGGACAGTAAATCGCTCGACGGCGGGATATTGATTACATAGTCTGACTCGTCCGCAGACATTTTGTCGCCTTCAGTCAAAACCGAGATCACAATTCCTTCACGCGCTTTCACCTCGACGATGTTCGAGTGCGTTTTTTCATAACGCAGCTCGGAAGAGCGGTCGCCCTCCTCACGCGTGTTGATGAACAACACCGGAAGCCGTTCATCGATTAAGGCGTTGGGACCATGTTTCATCTCTCCGGCTGGGTACCCTTCCGCGTGAATGTAGGAGATCTCCTTGAGTTTCAACGCGCCCTCCAGCGCGACAGGGAAATTGATTCCTCTGCCCAGATACAGGAAATCCGTAGAGCGGAAGAATTCTTTTGAAAGTTCTTCGATCTCGTCGGATTCATTGAGCAAGTGCTCGAGCTTTACAGGTAACTCCGCCAGTTGTTGCGCGTGATGTCTGGCTTCGTCCGGCGATAAAGCACCTCTTAAACCACCCAAATAGAGTCCCAGCAAGTAGAGCGCGACCATCTGCGCGGTGAACGCCTTGGTTGATGCAACTCCTATCTCCGGCCCGGCGTGCGTGAGAATAGTCCCGTCGGCTTCTCGCACTATCATCGAGCCCTGCACGTTGCAGATTGCGAGTACTTTTGCCCCACGTTCGCGCGCCTCTCTGAGCGCCGCAATCGTGTCGGCAGTTTCACCCGACTGAGAAATAACCAGCAGCAGCGAGTTATCGTCCACCACCGGATCGCGGTAACGGAACTCTGACGCGTAGTCTACGTCCACGGGAACGCGCGCCAGTTGTTCGATCATGTACTTGCCGGCGAGCCCGGCGTGCCAGGAAGTACCGCACGCCGCAATCGTGATCGACTTAAATCGTTTGAAGTCGTCCTCGGTGATGTTCTTCATTTCATCGAGGAACACCCTTCCTGTGTCCAGAGAAATCCGGCCCTGAACAGTATCGCGGACCGAGCGTGGCTGTTCGTAAATCTCCTTCAGCATGAAATGCTTGAAGCCACCCTTCTCAGCCATGATCGGATCCCACGTTATTCGCTGAATTGCCGGCTGAACTGAATTGGCTTCGAAGTCCGTCACGCGCACTGCTTCTTTGTTAATGATGGCCATTTCCCCATCGCCAAGAAAGAAAACGTCACGCGTGTGCTGCAGGATTGGCGGTATGTCAGAGGCCACGAAAAATTCGCCATTGCCGAGACCAATCACTACCGGCGGTCCCTGACGCACCGCGATAATCATGTCGGGCTGATCAGCGTTAATGATTGAGAGCGCAAAGATTCCCTTAAGGTCCAGCATCGCGCGCCGAACAGACTTCTCGAAGTCACCTTCTTCCTTCAAGTATTCCTCGATCAGGTGCGCAATGATTTCCGTATCGGTTTCAGTGACAAACTCGTGGTCAGTCTTCCGCAGCCGTTCCTTAAGTTGTAAATAATTTTCGATGATGCCGTTGTGGACTACGACCACGCGTCCGGTACAGTCACGATGTGGATGCGCGTTCTCTTCAGTGGGTCGGCCGTGGGTGGCCCAACGCGTGTGCCCGATGCCATAAGTTCCATCAAGCGGGGTCAGGCGGATTACCTCTTCCAGATTACGTAACTTGCCCTCGGCGCGACGTATCTCGAGATCGTGACCCTCGTTAACCACTGCTATACCGGCAGAGTCATAACCGCGGTATTCCAGTTTGCGCAGGCCATCGATGATCAAGGGCACCACCTGTTTGTTTCCGACGTATCCAACTATTCCGCACATAAGCTATTGATGAACGCTACTCATCATCCCTTTCAAATCGTTTCTTAATCACTGCCGGAACGCCGGCCACGAGAGTGTTAGCGGGTACATCTTCCGTAACGACTGAACCAGCCGCAGTAGACGATCCTTTACCGACCTTAACCGGCGCCACCAGCATTGTGTCCGAACCAATTTTTACATCGTCTTCGATGATGGTTTGATGCTTGGTGTGCCCATCGTAATTGCAGGTAACCGTGCCGGCGCCAATGTTTGTCCTTTCGCCGATGGTCGCGTCACCCAAGTAAGTCAGATGCATTGACTTGGAGCCGCGGCCCAGGCGCGATTTCTTCACTTCTACAAAATTACCAACCACCGAAGTTTCCTCAAGTTTCGCGTTCATGCGCAAATGAGCAAACGGGCCGACCGAGCAATGGGAGTCGATGTCAGAGTCAATGATGACGCAGTGATCCTTAATCGTTACATCGTCGCCCAGTCGGGAGTTGGTAATCCGCGCACCGGCGCGAATCTCACACCTTTGGCCGATAACGGAAGAGCCTTCCACAGAAACACCCGGGTAGATAATCGTGTCGCGTCCAATCTCCGCCTGCGGGCTAACGTAGGAATGCGACGGATCGATAAACGTCACCCCTCCGTCAATCATCAGCTTGCGAATACTGTTGCGCCGCATCAAGTTTTCAAACTCGGCGAGCTCTGCCCTGGTGTTCACGCCCGAAACTTCGCGCGGATCCGTGTGTACAAAAACGTTAACGTTCTCACCTTGTTTGAGGAGAATCTCCGGGACGTCAGTCAGATAGTATTCGCCCTGTTGATTGGTCGGCTGAACCTGGGTGAGGGCGTCGAAGAGCTTGCCGGAATCAAAACAGTAGATACCCGAGTTGATTTCCTTGATTTGCCGTTCCTCGGGACTGGCATCCTTTTGTTCAACGATGCGAGAAAACTTATCGTCATCGCTGCGCATTATCCGGCCATAGCCAGTCGGGTTCTCAATCCGAACGCTCAAAATGGAACAGGCAGCACCTTGTTCACGGTGACCATTGATTAATGACACCAGCGTTTCAGGTTTTAGCAATGGAACATCGCCGGAAAGGATTACGACCACCGAATTCGCATCCGCCAACTGCTCCTTCGCTGACATAACGGCATCCCCGGTGCCGCGCTGTTGCGTCTGAATAACAAATTCCGCAAGGTCGCCAATCTCCGCCGCTACAGTTTTCGATACCTCGTCCGCCTGGTGCCCTACGACTACGTATACCCTTCGCGGGCTTAGGGACTTCGCTGTGCGACTTACGTAATTGATCAAAGGCAGGCCGCCGATTTCATGTAGCACCTTCGCTCGCGAAGACTTCATTCTCGTGCCGAGTCCAGCGGCAAGAATCAAGACGTCGAGCGGTTGATTGGTTTGGGCAGAAGACAACGAGGGATCTTTCGGCATGAGTTAAGCAGGAACAACAGGCTGAGCTTGCTGCCGGCACGCGAGCACGACGTCAGCCAACACATCGGAATTGTGACGAACCTTCTCACCTTCTTCGAGCAGATTGGCACGCACGACTTGAGTAGACCGATCCAGGACGGAGTCGAGCGCGTCGTCATCCAGGCCAATCTGGTGAGCACCCTCAAGCGCATATCGCTCAGCTTGTTCGGGAGAGATCTTCTTGTCGTTTACGATTACAAAGTCAAAATGCATCTCCGGCGCGTAGTGGCGGATGGTCTCGAGATGTTGCCGGGCACTGTAGTTGTCAGTTTCACCGGGCTGCGTCATTAGGTTGCAAATGTAGATCTTGATGGCTGAGCTCTCAGCAATCGCCCGCGGTACGCGCGCCACCAACAGGTTTGGCAATATGCTCGTGTAAAGCGAACCCGGACCGACGGTGATTACGTCTGCCGCACGAATAGCCTTAAGTGCGGCGGGAAGTGGAAGGCATTGCTCCGGCTCCAGACTCAAACGTCGAATAGGGACCTTGGACGCTGAAATCTGAGTTTCACCTCGGACCGTTTCTCCGTTCTCGAGTTCAGCAATCAGGCGCACATCGCTAATGGTTGCTGGATAAATGTGACCTTTACTCGCAAGAACCTCCGACGAGAGACGCACAGCCTCGGTGAAGTCGCCCGTGACTTCCGCAAGCGCTGCCAGGAACAGGTTTCCGAAACTGTGACCGCCCAATTGACCATCACCCCGGAACCGGTATTTAAACAGGCGCGAAATCAAGTTCGAATCCTCTGACAACGCAATCATGCAGTTCCGTATGTCGCCAGGGGGTAGCATCTGCAGTTCTTCACGCAATCGTCCGGAGCTCCCGCCGTCATCAGAAACTGTGACTATAGCTGATAGATTGTCAATCGCCGGGTTGTTCAATCGCTCTTCGCCAACCAGGCGCTTCAGTCCCGATAGCAAAGTGGACAGACCGGTTCCGCCGCCAAGAGCGACAAGGTTCATTCCGCGATAACGTGTAGAGGAGTAATCCAAGATCTTTGTCTCGTAACTCAGATTGTTTTCAATCTGCGCACGGAATCATACCAAAAGAACAGATGTTTGGAACGTTTGGCGGCTGGGAGCAGTACTGATGGCGGCGCATTACAGACGCGGCTGAAAAACGAGCCGGTCAAAGTCGGGGTCGTTGCGAAGAGCGGTCAAGTCGTGGTCGTGTTGAGCACGAACTCGCAAAGTTGGTTGTAGATCGAGTGCGCGTTGCAGGGACTGAAGCGCCAGATCGACTGAACCCAAACGCGCGCGTGTAGCGGCGAGACCATAGTGGATGTGCGCGGCTTCAGGTTCGCGTTTCAGTGCTCGTTCAAACATTTCCTGCGCAGCAACGTATTCGCCTCGATTAAGTTCGATCACTCCGCGGTCGTATAGTGAATCCGCATCACGAGGCAGCATGCTTTCAGTTCGTAAACGCGCATCGGCAACGGCCAGGTAAGTACGAGCACGCGCCGCAACTTCTGATACCTGTGAATACTTATCGAGCAGGATTCGAAATTGATTACGCGCTTCTCCAAATCGGCCGCGCGTAAATTCTTTGTGCGCTCGCTCAAAGGCCTTCATTGCCGCTGATTCATCTACGGTTGGTTGACGTGGCGGCGGCGGAGGAGTTGGCGCGGGTCGTTGAGCTCGGACGGCAGCCAGCTTCTGACTCTTTTTGACTCTGACATCAAGAGATTTCTTCGGTGCTGATACTACTTTGCGCGAAACCGCCTTGCGGGGAGCCGCTTTCTTTGCTGGGTGCGCCTTAGCGGCGATCTTTTTCCTGGCTGCACCTTTGGCTTTAGTCGCTACGCGAGTAGTTGCCGATTTGCGAGCAGTGGTTTTTTGGGGAACCGCCCTTTTCGCCTTCGGACGATCCGTCTTTGCAGTCGGACGACGCTTCGCCGCCGGCTTAGACGACCGGCTAGCAGATGCACGTGACGTTGAACGTCGTAGTCCTTTTGAAACTGCACTCATGAGACTTCAGATTGAAGGATTAATGCGGGTCAAAGCAAGCCGAAGATGCGGTCGGAGAATAACATAGGCCTACCTCTAAATCAACGCATAAACAGGAGTTGCGGGCCTTGTTGACACACTTTGGATCGCAAAATTCCTCGTTGTGCTTAACATTGGAAAACACTTGATGCACATTGTTGGCTGTGTTACATTCCCTTCCGGCCGCAGGACGCAATTAGCCCTGCAAATCAGCGAAAGTTGAAACTTAAGAAGCACTTTGTTTTCTGAGGCTTAACACGCCGGTTTAACTATCGCAGCAATCGCCCGCCGTTTGTCCCTGCCTTCTCCAAATCAATTCTAAGAAAGCTGTACCAATGGCAGACACGCCTATCCTGCTCAGAGAGAATCAGTATCACCAGATCAAAGCCGTGCTGGCCAGACTCCGCATGGACTCGTCGGCGAGGGTTGTGTTCCTCGTGGATAAAGACGGTCAGGAGATCGCCGTTCAGGGTGAAATCGGGAACATTGATACAACGAGTTTGGCATCACTCGCCGCCGGCAACGTGGCCGCCACCGGAGGTATGGCTCAACTCATCGGGGAGAAGGAGTTTCCAACTCTGTCTCACGAAGGTGAGCGGGAAAGCATTCATATCTCAGTAATTGGGCGGTTGTTGTTGGTCGTCGTGTTTGACGAACGATCGACTCTGGGCTTGGTCAAGCTTCGGAGCAGGCAAGTTTCCCAGACACTCTCCACGATGATGGACGAAATTACGGCGGCCGAGTTTGACGAGAGCGACTCTCCTTTCGCCGAGATTACCGATGAGGACATCGACAGTTTGTTCCAATAACCAAAAAGAAAAAGCGGTTGCCTTATGACTTTTATCAATTACGCATCCAGAGAAATTAACTGCAAGATCGTTTATTACGGTCCCGGCCTGTGTGGCAAGACCACTAACTTGCAGCACATCTTTGAAGCCACTGCCCCGCAAGCACGCGGTAAGCTCATCAGCCTCGCGACAGAAACTGATCGCACGTTGTTTTTTGATTTTATGCCGCTCGAGTTGGGAACCGTGCGCGGTTTCAAAACCCGATTTCATTTGTACACAGTTCCCGGTCAGGTGTTCTACGATGCGTCACGCAAATTGATTTTAAAAGGTGTGGACGGTGTAGTTTTTGTAGCGGATTCGCAGGAAGAACGAATGGATGCGAATGTCGAGTCTTTATACAACCTGGAAGAGAACTTACGCGCCCAGGGTTATGATCTAATGAAGCTTCCGTATGTACTGCAGTTAAACAAGCGAGACCTTCCTAACATCGTCCCGGTCGGCGATCTCACGGCTGAGCTGTTGCGAAAAGAGGAGCCCGTTGTTGAAGCGGTTGCTTCCACGGGTGCCGGAGTGTTCGATACTTTGAAGGCAGTTGCGAAACAGGTACTGACAGAGCTGCGTAAGGGTTAAGCTTCAATCCAGCGATTTCAGCATTAATAAACCATCCCCGCCATTTGAATAGTACTTAGGTAGACGTTGAGTAACTGAATAGCCGAGCCGTTGATATAGCTTTTGCGCCGGAATATTTAGTGATCTTACTTCCAGTCTCACAAGACGCACCTGACGCTGCTTAAAACCCCTCTCGACCTCCGCCATTAAACGGTTTGCCAGTTGCCGTCTACGATGCTCGGGTGCAACCCCGACCGTTGTGATGTGTCCCGTATGGTCAGGTTCCACTAAACCGATCACAAAGCCTGCCATGGCCCCGCTTGAAGTTGCGGCTCGATAGGCGACAGCCTCGGGAGCAGTCAACAGGTACTCAAAAGTTTCTCTGCTGTAGGCCTCACCGTCGACAAAGCACCGTTGGTCGAGGCGCCAGCATTCGTCGAGGTGCGAAATCGTTAATGGGCGAATGTCGTAGCGCAAGCCGAGTGCAGCCGGTGCGGGACTATCCTGGTCACCCGCATAGTCCTCCGTCGAAGGCGACCACCACCGAGAGCGAATTTTCTTCAAAACTGCCATTGATTTCAGAACCCTGCGATGTGGGAGTTGTTCCTAGTTTACCATCATCATTTTGTTAATCACTATACGACGAGCATGCAGTCGCCATAGCTGTAAAACCTATACCGGTTCTCAACCGCGAAAAGATAAGCCCGCATGGTTAAGTCGTACCCGGCAAAGGCGCTGACCAAAAGCAACAGTGACGACTGTGGTAAGTGAAAATTTGTCAGCATTGCATCGACCGCCCGGAACCTGAAACCGGGCGTGATCGTCAGGTTAGTCTCTCCCGATTTCGGTTCAATGTTGCCGTCATTTCTTGCGGAAGATTCAAGCGCGCGTGTGGTTGTCGTGCCAACAGCGATTACACGTCCGCCTTTGGCGCGGGCATCGTTGATAGTACGAGCCGATGCACTACTGATTTCAAAAGATTCAGACGAGACCCGATGGTCGCTAATGCGGTTCACTCGGACAGGTTCAAAAGTCCCGTAACCGACGTGCAATGTAACCTCAGCGATGGCCGCACCACGCTCTCGGATTGCCTCGTTCACTCTCTCAGTAAAGTGCAGTCCGGCAGTTGGCGCCGCAATAGCACCCCGCACCTGTGCAAAAACAGTCTGATAGCGGACGCGGTCTTCGGTAGAAGTCCCGGTAGGTCGCTTGATGTACGGCGGAAGCGGCGTCTGACCCAGCCTATCAATCAACTGATCAACTGGTAAATCGCCTTCAAATTTTAGTTGACGGAAACCCTGCTCCGAAGCGTCGTCAACCACTTGAGCGCGTAATTCGTTGCCGAAGCTTATGCGCGCGCCGACTTTCAGTCGATGCCCCGGCCTGACCAAGGCCTCCCACACACCCGCTCCAAGCTCACGCGCCAGCAGAACTTCCACACGCCCACCAGTGGGATCGCGAGTCCCCATCAGACGCGCAGGAAACACTCGTGTGTTATTGACTACCACCACGTCATTACGTTTGACGTAATCAGGAAAAGATTTAAACGTCGCGTCAATCCACGATTGCGTTTCTCGATTCACCACCAGCATGCGCGAAGCGTCACGTTCCGGCAGTGGCTCCTGGGCAATTAATTCATCAGGAAGCTCGTAATCGAAATCAGAAAGATGCATCGACCCTATTTCAGGTGGGGCTCGGATAGTGCGGGTGTTCGCGATGGAACACAGCAGTCAGTTGTGCGCCGAAAAGCAGGATCAAACTGGAAACATAGCTCCACGTTAAAACTGCAACGACCGCGCCTACGGAACCGTAAATTTGATCGTAGTGAAAATAATTAACGCTCCATGCGAAGATGTACTTTGCCGCTTCCCAAAGCAGTCCGCCAGCAATCGCGCCGGGCAGCGTGTCGCGGAAACTTACCTCAGCTTTCGGCATGAACCGATAGACGACGATGAAAAGAACTGCCGTTACTACGAAACTTAAAATTGCAAAGATGATTTGCCAGAAGACGCTGCCAACAGTAAATAGCATCGGATACCGCGCGAGTTGACGCGGCGATAGTCGACCGGCGATATCACGCAGGGCTACGACAACAGACGTAATCAGAACCGACAGCGACAGCAACACGCCTACGATACCAATCATGCCTACCGTCAATGCGCGTCCATGCCAGAACGTGCGTGAAGTAGCGCCCCAAATGCGATTGAGAGCTCGTTCAATCACGGCGAAAACCCACGAGCCCGCCCAGATCACTACGACCACGCAGGTGATGAACACACCGGTCCCGACTGACGAAAGCGATCGCACCGTTTCACGAAGGAACTTGCTCGATCCCGGATACACTTCCACTGCCTTACTTATCAGTTCTGATGCCGGTTCAATTTGGTTACCGATGGCCAGCATCAACAGCAAGGCAGGGAACAGCGCCATCAGCCCGAAATAACTCATCGCGGCTGCCGAGGTGAATAAATCGTTTTCGTGAAACTGGTGGAGCGAGTGGCTAAGTATTGAACGCCACGGTCCGCGGTTGCGGACACCAAACGAATGACGGGTGAAAGAAGACAGTATTCCCATTTGAAAGCCCAACCAGTTTAATGGTGGTTGATATAAATACGCAGCAAGTTCTTCATTGGGGATCGAACAGGCTGGGCTTGAGCGAGCCGGGGGGCTTCATGTTGAAGTGTTCGTAAGCTAGTCGGGTTGCCATGCGGCCGCGAGGCGTTCGATCGAGAAACCCAATCTGTATCAGGTACGGCTCGATGATTTCTTCGATCGAGTCTTTTTCTTCGTGGATAGACGCGGAGATAGTACCCACTCCAACGGGTCCCCCGTTGAATTTCTCGATGATTGTGAACAGAAGTTTGCGGTCCATTTCATCGAGGCCGTACGTGTCAACTTCCATTCTATTCAGCGCGTCATTTGCCACGTCTCGAGTTATGCGACCGTCGTAATCGACTTCTGCGTAATCCCGTACGCGCCGCAAGAGTCTGTTTACGATTCGCGGGGTCCCTCGGGATCGTTGGGCAATCTCCCGCGCCCCTTCATCGTCGATCGCAACGCCCAGAATCTCGGCAGAGCGTTTACAAATAATTTCTAGATCCTCATGCGGGTAGAAGTCGAGATGAAAAATGATGCCGAATCGCCCACGCAACGGGGCGGTAATTAATCCAGCGCGAGTTGTAGCTCCGACCAGCGTGAACTTCGGCAGTTCCAATTTTATCGAACGAGCACCGGCGCCTTGCCCGATCAACAGGTCGAGCTGGTAATCCTCCATCGCCGGGTAAAGCTTTTCCTCCAACGCAGGCAACAGACGATGAATCTCATCGATGAAGAGCACATCTCCTTCAGTGAGATTTGTCAGCAATGCAGCAATGTCGCCTGCTTTCTCAATCGCCGGACCCGCGGTGGAACGCAGCTCCGCGCCCATCTCGTTAGCGATGATGTGTGCAAGTGTGGTTTTTCCCAATCCCGGAGGACCGGTCAACAACACGTGGTCCAGCGCTTCTTTGCGTTGCAGCGCAGCCTTCATGTAGACGCGCAGATTCTCTTTTACCTGTCGTTGACCGATGTACTCCGAAAGATTGGTCGGACGAACAGTCAGTTCAAACTGCTGCTCATCCGCCGATAGAGGTGCGCGTGCTGGTCCAAAATCGGTAGACATAAACTAAACCTTCGCCAGCTTTCGTAAACTGCGTCGCAAAATCAGTTCGACAGAGATATCTCCACCCTCATCGACGGCGGCATTGACGGCTTTTTCCGCCGAGCTTCGCTGGTAACCAAGGTTCAGGAGCGCGGACAGGACGTCGGCGCGCATAGAATCTTCGGTAGACACCGGCGGGCCGGTTTCCCTCGCGCCTAGTTCCTCTTCCGTTTCCGTCGATGAAAGCGTGGCCACTTTATCACGCAACTCCATCACCAGGCGTTCCGCTGTTTTACGCCCTATTCCGGGTATCAAGGTTAATTTCGCCAGATTGTTCGTGCGAATTGAGGCGATCATCTCGTCCGCGCTCATTCCGGATAGCAACTTTATGCCGAGCGATGGACCAATCCCGCTTACCGAAATTACCTTCAGAAAAAGCTCGCGTTCGCGGATGGTTTTAAAGCCGAAAAGCTGCAGCGTGTCCTCTCGGACGTGAGTGTAGATACGAAGTTTTACACTAGACCCTTCTTCCTCCAGGTCGTAAAACGTCGATACCGGAATGTTGACTTCATACCCCACACCACCAACATCGAGAATTACAGAATTCGGTTGTTTGGAAAGGAGAGTGCCAGACAAATGTGCAATCATTGGCGCAACTTTGTGCAGTTAGGCGTTGAACGTCGCGATTGTAGTTGAAGGTTTGAGAAATCAGCAACGCAGACGGCGTTTGCATATAACAAGATCGCCGTCTTACCAATCGCGCACCAATGGGTCTATACTTGAACCACAGGCCCTCAAACATGAAGTCAGAGAAGATTTCAGAATTAACCACTAACCGACTGAGCGTCTACCTGCGCTGTTTGAACACGCTGGCGGCGGCCGGCATTAAGAGCATTTCATCGCAGTCACTGGCCGAACAATTCAATCTCAATTCAGCGCAAATCAGAAAAGATCTTGGATACTTCGGCGAGTTTGGTGTTCGCGGTGTTGGTTATTCTGTTGAAGATCTGCGGGAGCATATAACCAAGATACTCGGCCTCGATAAGCCTCATCGCGTTGGCATCGTAGGTGCCGGACGTTTGGGGACGGCCCTCGCTAATTACAAGGGATTCAGTCGATCGAATTTTACTGTGGTCGGCCTTTTCGATAACGACGACGCCAAGATTGGACAACGAGTCGGCGAAGACAAACTTATGATTTACGACGTGGCAAAGATGCCGGCAGTCGTCAAGGAACAGGTTATCGACGTGATGGTGATTGCGGTGCCTGCGCGGGCCGCGCAAAAGGTTCTGAATCAGATCATGTCGACGGGAATTAAGGCGGTCCTTAACTTCGCTCCTGCACTCTTGAGTGCCCGTCTCGATGTGAAAGTTAAGACTGTCGACCTGACCACTTCTCTTGAATCGCTTTCTTATTACCTGGCACGTCCGAAAGCAGGCGCAACGACCAAACATCGACCTGAAAACCGTGTCGAAGAACTTGGCGAACTAGGAAGAACGGAACTCCAGTAACTGTTGTATGGATGAACAAACAGCAAGACGCGAAATCGTAAATATCGGACGGCTGTTGTACGACCGTAGCTACGTAGTTTCCTCCGACGGCAACGTCAGCGTGCGGCTGGACGACGGGCGCATCGTGGCTACACCGACGATGATGTGTAAGGGCCGGATGACTGAAGACTCACTGGCGATCACCGATGGTTCGGGAAGACCTCTTACCGATCGCAAACCGTCCAGTGAACTCCAGATGCATTTGCTGATTTATGAAGAACGTCCGGACGTTCGTGCAGTTTGTCATGCGCATCCACCTCATGGAACCGCTTTTGCCGTCGCCGGGCTTGCAATAGATCAGCCAATACTTTCCGAAGTGATACTTACATTAGGTTGCGTGCCTCTCGCCGGTTATGGGACGCCCTCGACCACTGAAGTGACTGAAGCGATGCGGCCGCTAGTGAAACATCACAACGCATTACTGATGGCTAACCACGGCGCCGTTGCCTATGGCAGCGATCTTTGGCAGGCCTTTGATCGATTGGAGACCCTGGAACACACGGCGCGCATTGCCATTTTGGCGCGCATACTCGGCGGCTCGCAGAATTTACCGAATGACGCAATTGAAAAGTTAATCAATTTACGCGAGAAAGCAGGTTACCTCGGAGAAGGAGGCAGATGTCAGGCCTGCGGTTATTTACACGAGACGCAGATCTCGTGTCCTACAGGCGATCGTCCGAGTGCTGAAACTTATCAGACCTCTGCCAACGGTGCTGGAAAAATTGCACTGACAAGGGAAGAATTGGTTGAGCTGTTGACTCAGGCGACGCAATTGAGTAACTGATCCCACGATAACCGCCACCTGTAACGATTTGGGCTTGCCTGTAAGTTACAGGGTATTGCGGAAGGCAAGCCCAAGGGGTTCGACTCCCCTCTAGGTGTGGTTACACCCTCAAACGGAACGGAGGAAGGGGAAAGGGCTGGTGCTTCGAGCATCAGCCGGGCTGCGACCTGCAAAGCCAAGGATACCGTCGCGACCTTCGTCACGACTCAATTGGTTTTCCTCGCTGTTCGGTGTCCTTTCTCTTTCCAAGGCAATAAACGAGTCATTTATGTTGCGCAGAATCTCCATTCCTCCAAATCACGTCGGCTACCTTTATCGAAGGAACCGACTCGACTCGAAACTCGGGCCGGGTATTTATAGATTTTTTGACCCGCTCTATCACGTCAGCTTTGTTTCCTTGCCCACAACCAGCAAGCTTCAAACAGTCATCAACCAGGAGGTGCTGACACAGGACAACGTCGCATTGCGCTTTTCCTACATTATCGAATACCGTATCAGCGACAGTGACAGATTCATAGAACGGTTTGATCTGCATCAAGTTTTCGGCCCGCTGGTTGAGGCTGAGCAATTGCTGCACAGCTTGACGCAGGTACACTTGCGCGAATTGATCGCCGGAATTCCCAGCGAACAGGTAAATGAGAAACGCGACGATTTGCTGACAACCGTACCAGAGAATTTACAAGTAGAGTTGAAGGAGTACGGCCTGGAGATCGTGCGGTTGCTGTTACGCGACGTAACTTTCCCTAAAGCGATTCAGGATTTGTTTGCCCGTCAACTTGAATCGAAGATACGCGCCAAAGCCGATCTGGAAAATGCACGTACTGCCGTGGCAACGGCGCGGACGCTTAAGAACGCAAGCGAGTTGATGAAGGACGACGAGAACATCAAGTTCTTCCAATTGCTTGAGGCGATCACCAAAATAGCCGAGAAAGGCAAACACACCTTTGTGGTTGGTGATCTTCAGGCGAGTGGTCTGATTTCGAAAAAGTAACCCATGTTTTATTAACAATTTGAAGGAGCATCTGAATGCAAGAAGCACTCGGTATGGTTGAAACCAAGGGTCTGGTCGCAATGATCGAAGCTGCCGACGCGATGGTGAAGGCCGCCAATGTCACACTCGTAGGGTATGAAAAGATCGGCGCCGGATTCGTGACCGCGATCGTTCGTGGAGATGTCGCTGCAGTGAAAGCTGCGACCGACGCGGGCGCCGCCGCCGCGCGCAGGGTGGGCGAGCTGGTCAGCGTCCACGTAATTCCGCGTCCGCATGGCAGCGTTGATGATGCACTCCCGGTCGGTAATCGGTAACGCATGATCATCGCGCGAATTCTGGGGACGGTTGTCTCCACGCAGAAAGATGAGCGTTTGCTTGGAAAGAAGCTGCTCATCGTGCGACCGATAAACGTGGATGGCAGCGACACGACCGGTTACGTGGTCGCGGTCGACACGGTCGGCGCCGGCTTTCACGAACGAGTTTTAGTCGTAGCGGGTTCGAGCGCTCGGCTAGCCCAGGGAATGAAAGACACTCCGGTTGATGCAGCGATTGTCGGCGTGATCGATACGGTGGATATCACCGCCGCGGAAAGTTCGACGTAGTTATGCAGTTAGCTCGTGTCATCGGTACAGTCGTTTCGACCGTAAAGAATGAAGCGCTCGAAGGTAGAAAGCTTCTGGTTGTCCAGAGTTTGAACAGGGACCTCGAGCCATCCGGCAAACCCTTGGTTGCAGTTGATGCGATTGGAGCGGGGGTAGGCGAATTGGTTTTTTGGTGTCGAGGCAAGGAAGCGAGCTTTCCTTTTAAACGCGAAGACACGCCCACAGATTGCACCATCATCGGCATAGTTGACTCTGACGCGCACGTCAGTAATGGCGGCTGACCAAACTCTATGATTCTCGCAAAAGTGGTGGGCAATGTGGTGGCGACGCAAAAGAATCAACGCTACGAAAATGCACGCGTCATGCTTTGTCAGCAGATCACTCCGGAAGGCGAGGAGACCGCGTACACAGTCCTGGCTCTTGATTCCGTTGATTCTGGAGTGGGTGACACGGTTCTAATTGTGCAGGAGGGATGGAGCGCATCCACTTCGGCCACGGGTAAGCCACAAGCCGCGATCGACTCAGCAATCGTTGGTGTTGTGGATTATGTTGACCTGTTGAAAGACGAGTAGGACAGGCATTCCTGCCTGTCCAACCGTGGAGTTGAGAACGGACAGACAGGAATGTCTGTCCTACTGAAACAGACAAGAATGTCTGTTCTACCTATGAGCACGGAATTGGATCAAGCGAGAGAGATAGCAGAACGGGTGGCTCGTCGAGTGTCGAGCATCGCCGGATCGACTCCGAAGACTTCATCCAGAAAACCCGAGGTCACCGCTGAACTGGCAGCGGTACGTGACGGCCTGAGCAACCTACAACGAAAACTCGCGCAACTGGAAGAAAAAATTAGTTCCGGCCCGGTTCACGAACGTGCCAGTTACCAACCAAGTCCTTCAAGCCAACAGGCATTCGATTCACACGCACAACCCAAACCAGTTTTGATAACCCACTCGCCGTGGCTTGCCGGCGTAAACGCACCTTACTCACATCCGAGTCAGGAAAAATTCGGCGTTGAAGAAGCGACCGTTTCTGAGTTAGTGGACTTCTTTGAAAAAGAAAAGATGTGCAGCGTGGAACCTGGTGGTAAGCCCTGCGATCATTGCGCCATGTGCAGCTCGCGGGGCTTCTAATTTCTGAGAGATCTTTCCTTGACAACCCGTTGTCGCGAGAATATGTTGCCGTTCGAGTAGCTAGTCCCGTTCCTCGCGTTCTATTTTGGCGAGTCAACTCCAGTAGAAGGTCTCAACCTTCCCACCCTGAGGGATGTTGGCCATGCACAAGAAGAATATCGCAGTCACCCTCCTGACATTCTCTTTCATCATTGGCATCGTTCTGTGGGGACGCACTCAGCCAACCGATGCGGTGGTCGTTCAGCAACCGCATCAGTCGCAACCCGCCGCTCCTCGATCTGAAGAGCTTCCGGATCTGGATGGGCAACAGTAATACGTCGATTCTCACTCCACCAACCCTATCCATAACGAACCAAAGAGTCGGCGGAAATCTCAGAGACACGGCGCAGAATGCGTTACTTGGTTCGCCCGCAGGCTTGCAAGCAAGTGTCACACCCGCGGCAAGTGGAAACTACGTATGGGCTTTTTCCGGCCCATTTGTGCAGGATTTTGCCTCGCCGGATAATTCTTACAGATCAGGTTATTGGATCGAGCCTGGCACTTACACAGCTACGGTCAACTTATTCGGGTGCCGGATTTAGCGTATTCCGGACTGTGACTATTCAGATCAGAGTACCGACTCTTACCAGCTTTAGCGGAAATTCCGAAGGAAACGTGATCGATCGCGGGCGCAACTGCTCGAACATTAACAGCGGTCAATACCTACCCTATGGCGCGACTTATACTTTGGGTTGCTATCAAAATGCAGCTCCGGCAGGGATGACCTGGAGCGCAACTGCTTCCATTCCCAATGTTCCATATCTTTCCAGCCCAATCGATGCGGGAATTCAGTTTAAGCAATTAGTCAGTGTCTACCGAAAGCGTATGAACAATGGACGGATAGAATGTTTCACGGCACGAAACCCTCAATCCGATACAACTAGCGGCTGGCAGTTAGATGGTTCAGATCCTTACCGGATGGACATTCCAACATTTCACAGCGGTACCACCGTCACCGCACCGCCGGTACCTCCAGAGTTTGATGCGCCAGGGGTGCGCCTCGACGGTCGCTTGAACAGCAATGGAGCGCCGGTTGAGTATGAAGCGTACTTTACTGATGATCGTTTCGAAACCTATGTTTATTACTATACCGGTAGTCCGGGTCAGCCTACTTTCGTAAGGCCACTTCACTTTCCCGACGCCAATTGTCCTGCGGAGCGGTTTGATTGCGGTGTTGATCGCCTGCTTTGGAGGTGGGGAGGGCAGGTTCACTATGATTCGTCGGTATCCGGCACGCGCTACCGCCAGACAGCTTCGACAACTTCGGTCGGCCCGATTCCGGCGACTAGAGCGAACTCAGTAACGCCTTACAGTGGAGTGGCACAGCATAATCAATATACGCTCTGCCAGGGTGCGTTCAATGCTACCAACCCGATAGACGGGACACGCTTCTTCGTGCTGCAACTCTACTTGGATGTCCTTCACCGCACTGCTGACCAGCCTGGCTGGGATGGCTGGACTAGCGTGATAGCAAGTTGCGGTTTTGATACGGCTTGCATTGCGAACTACCGTGTATTAGTTGCCCGCGGCTTTTTAGAATCGCCGGAGAACTTTGCCAACAACCCGGCGCTAGCCAACCCGGGTAGCCATACATACAACAGAGAATATGTACGTCTTTGCTATACGTCATTTTTGGGACGGGGTCCGGATCAACCCGGCTGGGACGGCTGGACCAACTACATCGACTCCAATCCGGGTGAGTATAATAACCTCGTCGGTGGTTTTATCAATTCATATGAGTACCGAAATCGATTTGGCACACCATAGACCTTTTGTGGCTTAGTTTGCATTTGAATGGAGCAATGTTTATGAGAACCACGCTCGTCACCTTCGCTTTGCTGGTTTGCATGGTTGTAGCGAGTCAGGAAACTCCGGGTCCTACGCAGCGGGAACGCGTAGTCCTTGATAATCCGGAAGTGGTTAGCCTCCGCAATGTCAAGTGCCGGCGTTGTAATCACCGCACTCACGTTGACGGTTAGGTGTTGCTTCCTGAATGAGACTGTGCCTCTTCCCCAAGTCACATCCTCATCGCCGTGATCTTGAGACACGACTCTTTCTTGTCGTCCCAAATTCTGCAAAGCAATCCGTGCATCGTCGTTTGATTGGTGTGAGAGCACCGCGATTCTTACGGACTGATTCTCAAGTCTCCATTGCTGGACAATTACTTCACCACTGTCCGGGATCGGTGTGACGGACTCATACTTCCAATCTGGTTTCTTTGATTGAATGGAAGTAACAATATTTTCGCCAATCGCAGTTAGCGCAGTGGACTGTTGAGACTCTGTCTCACTGAGCCATGGAGTCACCATTACCAAAGAGACCAGGAAAATTAAAGCCATCCTCATAAATTATCCAACCTTTGAGGAATATTGGAAGCGGTTACTGCCGAGGTTTCTCCTCGACTTCAAAGACAATCGCGGCTGAGTTGACCCATTTCCCTCCCTGTATGAATCGATGCTGCGTTGACAATTCGTAGTGACCCGGCCCAAGTGGCTCATACCAGTCGTTCAAATTGAAATACTCCAGTACTTTTCGCTCGCCCGGCGCGAGGCGGATCACATCGAGGCGTACCATTTCTGAGTCGCCAAGGTGTTTATCCTTTAGCAAGTCTATTATGTCGCGACGATAAGACACTTCCTGATTGTCTCTGAAGAGCCGCGGCTTATTCTGAGCAAGCGTGTCCCAGCGACGAACTTCCAGTGGAAGAATGGAATTATTGGTGCCAACTAGTTCGAATCTTATCCTGCTTCGCGGCTTGAAGGGCCCGGACAGCTTTTCATAAACGCCTGCGTGTCGCCTCTGCGTGATTGGGGCGAGTTCCAAGCTAAGAACCACCACCGCGAGGAGCGCAAGCTTGCCAAAGAATTCGCTCGGCTCGTGTCCGCGGCGTTGAACGACAAATAAGAGTCCTACTCAATCGGCGCCACGTCCATGGAAAACGGGATTCCTGATCTACCATCGTGAGACTAATCTTCAAGATCCAGCCCCTACCAGCAACAGCAAGTCTCAGATTGCTACTTACTCGGCGCCGGACTCGGGCGTAACGTGTTAGCGTCAATCTTCGGCGCCTGCTGAGATCCTTCTGGACCAACTATTTAGACACCCACCCGGGCGACTACAATCCACTAGTTGGAGGATTTATTAATTCGACTGAGTATAGGACTAGAAACTTCCCCAACCGGAACTAATGGGGTGAAGGAGGATGTTGTAATGCGTTTTCTTAAATCTTTGCTGGTGATTATCTTCGGAGCGCACACAGGGACTCTTGTTCAAGGACAATCTCAAGACGTTGACGATATTTTCGCTAAGCTGAAGCATCCTACTAACATCGCTGTAGAACTGGCGCGGCGGGAGCCTAACCTTCACGAGAAGCCAGAAGATGTGAACAAGCCTTTTGAGTCTGGGGAAAAACTTTACTTCCGTGTCTTGCTGACAAATACCTCAATGCATCCAATAGTCGTGCTGGTATCAAATCCCTATTTCCAGAATCGACCCAAGCTTCTCAAGGAAGGACAGGAGATCCCTTATCGCGATGAGGAGCGTTTTAACCTAGGAAAGGCAGAAGAAATAAGTCAGTTTAGTGGTCGTACCTACCAAGTGCGTCTTGATCCGAGCGTGGCCACCTACATTGGCCATTTGAATTTGAGCGATTGGTACGCTCCAGTCAAGGCAGGGCATTATGAGTTGATAAATAGCTATCGATTTGTTCCCGACGGAGATTGGATAGAGTCACCACCGATCACATTTGAAGTACGTCGTTAAAGCGACTTCAATGATCCAGTTAACGATCTGGTTTACAGAAAGAGCAATTATGAAAAAAGCTGTTTTGCTGATCATCGCTTCCTGGTGCTGACTCCATCATTGGTCGCGCAGAAAGACTTTTCTGATCTTGATCAGATAGGGGAGGCTATCAAAGAGAGAATCCGCGAAGATATGAAAGACTGGAAGTGCCACGATGTAGAACCCATGGCTTTTCCAAACACGCCGCCCTCGGACGATTTAAGAATTCAGCAATGGGTCTCGGGTACGCGCGATGTCAGGCTGATATTACACAGACATCCTTCGACTGCGGAGGCGAGCCGGGCGTTGAGACAGTTTGTGGGGACCAGCAGGGTCAGGGGCCACATTAACGCGTTGGCGGATGAAGCGTACATTCACGGTGGCCGCAATGAGATCGCTTTTCGGAAAGGCAATCTTTTGGTTTATGTCAGTGCGATTGTGATCAAAGAGAAATACACGGACGCCGAGAAGAAAGACCCGAAGTACGCCAGCGGACTCGATCTGGATGAGGAAGCAAAACTGACAAGTTTATTCACAGCATGTCGCTTCGGCCCTAAAGAAGTTGTGAATTCGAGTAAATAGGATTTTACTGGGGGCCGTCCTATCGAGGGCGGCCCGTTTAATTTTCGAGAAATTATTCAGAATAGCCAATTCTACTTACTCGGCGCAGGACTCTGCCCCGGTCGCAGACTATTAGCGTCAATCTTCGGAGCCTGCTGCGAGCCTTCCTCGGCCTTGAAGTAAGGCTCTTCCTTAAAACCAAACAACTTGGCGCTGATTACCGTGGGGAAGCTTTTCATCGTCGTATTGTAATCCTGTACAGCGTCGTTATAGTCCCGGCGAGCGACGGCGATGCGGTTTTCGGTTCCCACGATTTCATCTTGCAGCTTCATGAAATTCTCATTCGACTTCAACTGCGGATAGGCTTCCTGCAAGACAAGCAACCGGCCGATCGTGCCGCCAAAAGTGTTCGCTGCGTCGATCACCGCTTGCTTCTGTTCCGGTGTCTTGTCACCACCTTCTCCCTGTGGAGCCTGCTGTTGGGCATTCAGTAGCCGCGACCTCGCTTCTGCGATCCGGCCAAAGACTTCCTGTTCCTGGATGCCCGCCATCTTGGCAGCTTCAACCAAATTACCGATTAAGTCCGCTCGTCGTTGTAGGTTTGTTTCAACGTTGGCCCACTTACCCTTGACGTTCTCGTGTTTAGTGGTGAGCGTGTTGTACCCGCAGCCACCGGACGTAATCGCCACAAACATGATTGCAGTCGCTAACAGTATTCGTCGTTGAGTCATTTCAGTTCTCCTGCACTTACCTGCCTATCAAATTCATCCGCCGCTTCTACTACGTGTTGAAGTTGTTCCATGTAGGCGGCGAAGATTTCATTTGCTTTATTTTCATCGGGGGGCAAATAATCAGTGGTACGCATCGCAAAGATCTTTTCGAAGGGTTCAGCATCCAGGCCGAACCGAGCGACTGTCGCTCTCACACAATCGGGTTTCGAAACCGGCGGCTTCTGTCCGTACAGAATTAGCACTGCTCGAAACAGCGCCGCAAAACTCGAGAGGCTGTCGCTCATGAGATCGCACAACTTCTCAACCGAAACCGAGGCCGGAATGTACATCCGGCGAAGCTGAATCAACTTACTGCGCAACTCGTATTCGGTTTGATGCCGAAGATTCACATCCGAAAAGGTCAGATTCGCAAATGGATCCGGCCCATAGAGCACTGATCGCGCGTCCGCCATCTGATGGAACTCAATCGGAAAGACGTCGCCGGCATCCGACAACTCTTCCGTAGTGAAATAAACCGGCAGGGGATTACCGAGTCGTTGCCACTCGCGCATGGGGGCCTGCGCTTCACGCAAATCCTGCGGAGTGATTCGTTTCAGAGTAATCAGCAAGTTGTAGTCTGATCGCAGTTCGTTATGATCTCCAGCCGCAGCCGAACCATAAAGTACGACCGACGAGAGATTGTCACCATGCGTCGCAACCAGGTCTTTAATTAGACCTTTCAACGCGTCTTGCACAACTGTAGTAACCATCGTTTATGTTTGCGTGTCCCGAATACTAACAGAATTCGCAGATTCGGAATAAGACTGGCAACAGCTACCAGCTTCCGCCGGCGCCGCCACCGCCAAAACCGCCGCCTCCGCCAAAACCACCGCCGAATCCGCCACCGCCACCTCCACCAAATCCTCCACCGCCGAAACCACCACCGCCCCAGCCACTCCTGGAACCGCCCCAACTGCTGCTGCCGGAGTTAAGTAATGAACCCAGAAGTAGCCATTGCCACCAACCGCCGCCTCCGCGACCGCCACGTCCACCTCTTCCTCCACGTCCAGAAGAAAACAACACCATCACAATGATGAGGGCTATCAAGCCCATGCAGCATGCGCCGCCCAGGCCACCCCTGCCAGTTCGCCGGATTCCAGTCGGAGGGTCTTCGCGATAAGCGTTACGCTGGTCTATACCCTCAATGCTAAAACCGCGCTTCGCGGCGAGTGTAGCCACGTAAGCGTGAATGGTGTCGTAAATACCCTTCGAGTAGTTTGGTGGGTTCTCTCGAAACGCCGACCGTAGTTTCTCTCGCTGGATCTGTCCAACCAAACCGTCTGTCAGATCACCCTCGAGGTGGTAGCTGACGAGTGTGTAGTATTTTCTATCGTTGATCGCCACCACCAGAATTAGACCAAGCTGCTCGTTACCCCTTGGGCCAATCCCCCAACAACGGCCCAGGGCAAGCGCGAAGTCGAAAATATCCTGATCGCCGGTGGTGTCCACCGTCACCACGGCGAATTCAATCCTGGTCTTCTCCTTGAGATTCTTATAGATGTTCCCCAGCTTCAATTCAGTTTCAGCGTCAATGACGTTTGCGTTATCAACAATTGGAGTGAATGGAGAGGGAAGCGGGATCGGCGGTTTACAGTTTTGTGCGTACGCCGTTGACTGTGAAGTCGCCACCAGGAAGGCGCAAAGGAGTACCGAAAACAGAAAAAGACCGCTTGTTCGGGACAACAATTTCATTAACTTACTACCGGCGACGACCTAACCTTCGATCAACCTGTGCAACAAATAAAACAAAGCGACTCCGACAAAAACGACGATGGATACCGTGGGGTTTCGTTCTTCCTTGTGATTAACCTCCGGAATCAGATCGCTGGCCGCAACGTATAGAGTGACCCCCGCCGAGAAGGGAAGCGCATAACTGACGGCGCCCTCTACTCGTTCGGCTAGTAACGCAACCGTAATCACACCTGCAAGAGTGGCAGCGCCGATGGCAATGGAAGCCCACAACGCAGTCCGCGCCGTTCGTCCGGAAGCGAGCATGATGGAAGCGACGGTAAATCCCTCGGGCATCTTATGTAGCAAAATAGCGATAAAGACCAACAGACCGACGCGAAAGTTAACTAGAAACGCTGCCGCAATCGAAACGCCGTCAAAGAACGTGTGAATCCAAAGGCCACCAACCGCAGTGTAAGCCGCCGAAGGTCGTAACATCGACTCCGGATGTGTCTCAGCGCCAAAGTGAAAGTGTGGAGCGATCGTATGTTCAAAGAGTTGAATGACCAGGTAACCAGCCAGCAGCAACGTCATCGCTCCAACAACCGCTTCCGCTGAGCTTCGGCCGTCCAGAGTTTCAGTCCAGATGCCGACACTCTCAGGAATGATCTCGATGAAGATCGCCGCCAGCATGAAGCCGGCTCCCAGCGCCACCAGGTACTTTAGAAAACGTTCACCGAAGCGGTGCGCGCCCGATCGGATGAGAACAAAGCCCCCCAGCAGATTTGCGCCCGCTGCGAGCAAACCAAAAACGAGAAGGCTGAGAAATCCTCCGGATTCGAGGTTCATTCGTTGCTGATTAGATAGGAAATCTTTGGCAGAAGCATGGCGCGCCACTATACATCAAGGACACATTACTGCCTATAAGCTCGTCAGACCTGGAACGAAGAGGCGCACAAGAGGCGAACGGTAAGTTGCCGTCGAAACGCAAAACCCGCCAAAAACCTAAGGTTTTTCAAGGGTTCTCTATTGACACTAAAAATGATGGGGCGTAGTATCCGGCGTGGGTGGTCAAAAGTGGTCGGAAGTGGGTCCAACCTCGTAGCGAACCGATCATTAGCAACTTTTCCATAAGGCCACCCGCCAAACTCTATTGATCGGTTCACACGTATGCTGCGGGGAAATTACACGGCCCGGATAGATGTGAAGGGTCGGCTTAAGGTGCCGACTCCCTTTCGTCGCCTCATGGAAGAGAAACATGGCGGCGAATTCTACATAACCAGCCTTACCGGTGACAACGTTCGCATCTACCCGCTTCCGGAATGGGAATCAATAGAACAAAGACTTTCGCTCCTGCCGACGATGGATCCGGCGCGTCGCAAGTTCCTTGACAGAACGAACTACTACGGTCAACAGGCCACGATTGATGGACAGGGTCGACTCCTGATTCATCCGCTGCTGCGCAAGGCTGCAGGCGTCTTAGGCGATGTGGCGGTGTTGGGATATCTGACCTACCTGGAAGTTTGGGAGCTCGATGTATTCAAGGCGCGAATGCTGGCGGATCCGTACACAGAAGAAGACGAAGCGGCAATCGCGAAGCTGGGAATCTAGAAGTAATGAGTAATGAGTAATGAGTAATGAGTGATGCAAGGCCACTTCAGAGGACAAACTCATTACTGATCATTCGGCACTCAGCACATGTTTTTAGTTGTTTGAACGAGATCACGGGGCGGTGGTGATGGCTGCGCCTTTGGGGGGCATGGGCGCGCCCCATCGCCCCGTGCTGCTACGAGAGACCATTCAATTCCTCGCGCCTGAGCGAGGGGGTCTCTTCATAGATTGCACGGTGGGCCTCGGGGGACATAGTGAAGCGATCCTCGAATCGTCAACAGCGAATCGGGTGATTGGATTTGATTGTGATACGGATGCACTGAAGCGGGCTAGGGAGCGGTTAGCGCGGTTTGGGACGCGCTTCCGCTCCGTTCACGGAGACTACCGCGAGCTGGCTGAGGTTTTGACAACCAACGACGAAGAGGCGCCGGCAGGGATTCTGGCAGACCTCGGAGTTTCGTCGCTGCAGTTTGATTCTCCGACACGGGGATTCAGCTTTCGTTTTGATGCGCCGCTGGACATGCGGATGGATGAGACGAAAGGTGAAACCGTCGCAGATATGCTCTTGCGGCTGTCGGAAGAAGACTTAGCAAACATCATTTATGAATTTGGCGAAGAGCGAAACTCACGACGCATTGCCAAGTGGATAGTTGAAAAGCGCGAGCAAGGGACGCCCATCAAGACAACAAAGGAATTGGCCGATCTGGTGGCGCGAGCAGCGGGCCACAAGAAGCGTTGGCAAATTCACCCGGCAACCCGAACGTTTCAAGCTTTACGCATCGCCGTAAATCGGGAGCTTGAAGGTTTGGCCGAGTTCGTTGACACCTCTGTCGATCTTTTAAAAGAAGACGGACGATTCGTCGTCATCAGTTTCCACTCACTTGAAGACCGGATTATGAAGCAGGAGTTGCGCCGGCTTTCGGGTCAGTGTCAATGCTCACCACGATTCGACGCCTGCAGGTGCGGGGCGCGGAAGGCGGTTGAGATATTAACGAAGCGACCAGTGACGCCGTCCGCTGAAGAGCTTGAAGAAAACCCACGCGCTCGCAGTGCGAAGTTGAGAGCGGCGAGGAAACTGTAAAAGGCAGTAGGCAGAAAGCAATAACAGTTTCGTTGATTCATCTAAGCCCGAAGTCCTGAATCCGAAATCAGCAGTCCGAAATCCGCAATCGAAAAAGGGCCTCCAATATGAGACGAGTTCCCTCGAAGCAGCAAAACACAAAGATCCGTCATGAACGTGATGCGCGTGCTGTCCGACGCCTCACATTATTGCTCTGCTGTGGACTAATCCTGGCTGGTGGCTTCGTGTTCGCTGCCCGGCAGCATTTCGCGGCGGTCCAGTTCGGTTATCAGAGCGAGAGTTTGCGCGTTGAACGCGAGAAGCTGCTTCATGAGCAGCAACATCTCATGTTGGAAAGGGAGCAGGCATTCGCTCCGGCGCGACTCGAGTCTGAGGCGCGCGGATTAGGTTTGCGGCCGTTGCTCGCAAATCAACTCGGCACACAGAAGGCCAACAAGCAGAACCCCGTCGTCCCACGTGCTCCGGCTCTGCTCAATCCTTCCGCGACCTTTCAGCGATAGTTTTTGTTAAAGAGTCTCGCCAAGCCGGCGAGCTGCACCTTCTCTAAAGTAGTAAGAAGGGACACCCAGGGAATGTTGGCGCGTAGGCCTGGCAGGGCACAATCACAACCCGATGTTTCGATTCGCCGCACGCTTTTTGTCGCGGCTTTCGTCGTTTTCTGGATGCTGGGAATTAGCGCGCGTCTGGTTTACCTGCAAGTTTCGAGGCACGAAAAACTGGTCGAACGAGCACAGAAGCAACAGCAGGAGGCAGTACCAACAACTCCTCAGCGCGGACCGGTACTCGATCGTCAGGGCCGCGAGCTGGCGCGGAGCATCGATACGCTTTCTGTGTTCATCGCTCCGGAAGAGTTCGACAAGAAAACTCCAGAGCAGACAAGCGGTGAGATCGAATGCACCTCCAGCGCCCTGGCTACAGTTCTTGGTCTTGAATCGCGTGAACTATTTACGCGAATTGCAGACGCGCGAAAGAGTGGCAGTCGTTTTATCTGGTTAGCCCGGCGCCTGCCGCCTGATCAGGCATCACAAATCGAAGCGTTGAACCTTACCGGCGTTCACATGAGGAAGGAGCCGAAGCGCTTCTATCCGAATGGTCCGTTAGCGGCCAGCGTTCTTGGCTTCGTTGGGTTGGATGGGAACGGACTGGCAGGAATCGAACAGGTTTACAACGAACGAATCAGCGGGGAGCCCGGCAAGTTATTTATTGAACACGATTCACGAGGACGCGCCTACGAAAGCACCGAAGTTCCCGGGCGGCCGGGCCATACCGTGGTGCTGACTATTGATCAAACAATTCAGTATCACGCTGAAGCTGCGTTGACCACCGCCATCACGCAATCCAACGCTAAGTCCGGCACAGCTATCGTTCTCGATCCACGCACGGGCGAGATCCTGGCTCTCGCGAACGCTCCAACATTCGATCCAAATGACGTCGGAGCGGTTTCACCGGCCACGCGCGCTAACTGGGCGCTGCAGCATATCTACGAGCCGGGTTCGACATTCAAAATAGTGGCCTTCTCAGCGGCTATCGAAAAGGGTCTGGTGAAGCCGACTGATCGGATCGACTGCCAGATGGGCTCGATCACAGTTGCCAAGCGTGTGATCCGCGACCACACGCCGTTCGGTAGCCTCACGATTACGGAGGCCCTCGCGAAGTCGAGCAACGTGGCGGCCATCAAGCTCGGATTAAAGGTGGGTGATCCGGAGATGCATCAATACATCACCCGGTTCGGGTTTGGGTCGCGCACAGGTATCGAATTGCCTGGAGAGACAGCCGGAATTCTCCATCCCTTGAAACGTTGGCAACCTTCGTCAATCGGTTCGGTGGCTATCGGACAGGAAATTGGTGTTACGCCGCTGCAGATGGTTTCCGCATTCGGAGCTCTGGCAAACGACGGCGTGCGTATTTCACCACACTTGATTCGTGAGATTAGAAATTCAGCCGGTACTTCTATCTATCGTCCAAGTCCTGAGCAGCGACGAGTGATCAATCAGGAGACAGCGCGAGCGCTGCGCGGCATGCTTGAAGATGTAACCCTCAACGGCACAGCGAAGGCGGCACAACTCGACGGTTACACAGCAGCTGGCAAAACTGGAACCGCGCAAAAGATCGATCCAAAGACGCGCACCTATTCAGCCACGAAACACGTAGCGTCGTTTGTCGGTTTCGCGCCCGTCAATAACCCGGCGGTAGTGATCGTGGTTGTTATCGATGAGCCGGTTGGCGCTTATCACGGAGGTGATGTCGCCGCCCCGGTTTTTCGCCAGATCGCGGAACAAGTGTTACCCGAGTTGGGTGTGATGCCGGACACGGATTTCAAAACTCCAACTGAACTGATCGCACAAACAAAGAGTTCACCCGAACAGATCGCCAAGCGGCAGGAGGAAGTCACGCGCAACGAACAAACTCGCGCTGCAACTATGCCGCGCTCGTCGCGCGACAATCGCGGTGGTGAAGTGGTTTACGCGGTAGCTACGAACAATGCGATCGTCATGCCTGATTTGAGTGGGCGAAGTGTTCGTGATGTGGCTCGGACGTGTGCTCAGTTGGGAATGCAGCTTGAAGCACACGGAGAAGGTCGGGTCGTAAAACAATGGCCCGCGGTCGGATCTGAATTGAAATCAGGACAAACGATCTACGTTGAGTTCGGAAGGGCGAATTGACGTAACGCAAACTGTTAGTTTTGCTATCGAGTGTTCGACATGCTTTAGCTTGTCGTCAGACTCGGCACCACGCAACCGGTGTTGGAAGATATCAATCAGGTCGACAAGCTAAAGCATGTCGAACATACAAAAGGGAGCAAACCCGATGATTGCTCGTGCGAGGTTGACCCGGCAGATCCTTGAAAACCCCCGAAAAAACCGCGTTACCGCTTGTCGCAAACGCGTACGTGGAAACCGCAGTGAGCACCGCTTACGCCGTCGAGAGCCGGTGTTGCCAAGTGAACAAACCTCGACGATGGCCCAATTTCCGGCAGACTCGGTGCAGGTGCGACAATTGGTAACTCTGGAATTGTCGCCGGCATTTGACGACAAGCCAGAAGAATCGGTGGAGCAAGAGGTCGGGATACGTGAAGGTTAATGAAGCAAAGGTTTTGATGGGCGCTACCGCCGAGGGCATAAGCGCCGGGTTGTTTGACAACGAAATCAAAGATTTTTCCATCGACTCGCGATCGGTAGACGCGGGCGAGCTCTTCTTCGCTTTATCGCAGGAAGACTACGCCCGCGCCGGTTTCAACGGCACGTTTGCGGATGGGCATGAGTACATTCGGAACGCGTTCGATCGAGGAGCAATTGCCGCCGTCGCGCGCGCAGACCGCGTGAACAACGATGCTGATCTTCGTTCGCTGGGAGATCGACTTCTGTTAGTCGACGATGCCATTGCTGCCTTACAGACGCTGGCGCATCAGGTGTACGCGGCCTGGGGGAAGCCAGTTGTGGGAATCACCGGCAGCGCCGGCAAGACTACTGCAAAAGAGCTCACGGCCCACCTGATAAGTGCAAGCGGCAGGAGCGTGTTGAAGAGTGAACGAAACTACAACAACGGTCTGGGCCTGCCACTTTCAGTTTTGCGAATGGTCAGTGAAGGCCGTTCGCCGTCACAGTTTGATGTAGCGGTGCTTGAGATGGGCATGTCTTCGCCGACACATGAGATTCAGCGTCTCTGCCAGATCACGCCGCCGGATATTGCCGTCGAGTTAATGGTGGCGCCGGTCCATCTCGAGTATCTGGGCTCAATGGAGAACATCGCGGCTGCCAAGGCGGAACTGATTGAAGGACTGAAGCCGGAAGGCACTGCGGTTTTAAATGCTGACGACGATTGGGTGATGGGAATGCGCAGCAGGCATTCCGGCACGACGGTAACTTTCGGAGTGGAGCGTAGCGCCGATATTGCCGCCAGAGACATCGACACCAGTCACCTCGGCGCGATCAGTTTCCGGTTGATCACGCCGCGAGGTGAAGCTTCTGCGCGACTGCCGATGAGCGGCCGGCACAACTTAATGAATGCGTTGGCTGCGGCGTCGGTCGCTTTCTGTTTTGAGATGGCCGCGGGCGACATTGCCGAGGCGCTCGCGAGCGCGACACCGCCAACGATGCGCGGTGAAGTTTTGGACTTTGCCGCTGGCTTTAGAGTGGTCGACGATTCGTACAATTCGAATCCGCGCTCACTGCTGAACATGGTACGCACGATTGCCGAAGGGGGAGAGGAATCGAGCAGGCGAATCGTCATCGCAGGTGAAATGCTTGAGCTGGGACCTGAAGCCGAGTCGCTACATCGCGATGCGGGGCGCGAGATGGCGGGAGCGGGAGTTGATGTTCTATGGGGTGTCCGCGGATTGGCGCGACAGCTTGTGGAAGGCGCAAAGGAAGCAGGCTTGGAGGCCACGCAGTATTTCGAAAGTTCGGAAGATGCGGCTAAAGCATTGATCACCGAAGCGAAACCCGGCGATCTAATTTTAATTAAAGGCTCGCGTGGCGTCGCAACCGACAAGATCGTTAAGGCGATGAAAGAGCGATTTCCCTTAGCCGGAGAAGACGAGGCAGCAGGGCAGCGGGCCTAAGATTAGCGAATGATTTATTACCTTTTATATGAGCTGATTTACCGGCACTTCCAGGACAAGGAATGGTATCTCGTCAAGGCGCTTAACGTTTTTCAGTACGTCACCTTCCGCACAGCTTACGCAACGATCACCGCACTGTTGTTGTCACTGCTATTTGGTGGCCGCCTGATTGAGGCGCTACGCAAGTGGAACATTGGACAACAGATTCGGGAAGAAGGTCCGCAAGGTCACATGGCCAAGCGCGGGACACCGACGATGGGTGGTGTATTGATAGTTGGATCGGTCGTTATTTCAACTTTGCTGTGGGCGAAGTTGACTAGTTTGCATGTGTGGACCGCAGTGCTGGCCACGTTGGGCTTTGCCGCGATTGGTTTTGCGGACGATTACTACAAGCTGGCGAAGCGACGCAGTCTCGGATTAACCGGAAAACAGAAGTTGTTCGGACAACTTCTGATTGCGATCGGCGTATGGGCTGTCCTTTATGTATTAACGAAGTATTTCGGCAGCGGATACTCCTGGAACGTGGTTTTCCCTTTCGTGAAGGCGACATCGAATCCGACCGGGATCAGTTTCATCGGACCGTTTCTGTATCTGTTGTTCATCATCATTGTGCTGTTGGGATTTTCCAACGCGGTGAATCTGACAGACGGTCTGGATGGTTTAGCTATCAGCGTAACGTTTATCGCCATGGCTGCGCTGACGGCGCTTACCTATCTAAGCAGTGATGCGAGATGGGCAGACTACCTTGAACTGACGCACCGGCCGCAAGCGGCAGAGTTGACCGTGTTCTGTGGGGCAATGGCCGGCGCGAGCCTTGGGTTCCTCTGGTACAACGCGCCGCCCGCGGAAGTTTTCATGGGAGACGTTGGCAGCCTGGCGATTGGCGGCGCTATTGGAACGGTGGCCGTGCTGACCAAGCAGGAATTCATGCTGCTGATGGTGGGTGGCGTATTTGTCATTGAAGCGCTCTCGGTAATGCTTCAGGTCAGCGTCTTTAAGATGACGAAACGCACGACGGGAATTGGACGTCGCATGTTCAAGATGACGCCGTTGCATCACCACTTCGAGATGCAGGACTGGAAAGAGTCGAAGATTGTTTTTCGCTTTTTGATTTTAGCGATTCTGTTTGCATTGTTGAGTTTGTCGACACTGAAGCTACGGTGAGTTCTTTGAAACTTGAAGGGAAGAAAGTTTTGGTTATCGGCGCGGCCCGTAGTGGGATTGCCAGCGCGAGGTTTCTGGCAAAGCGCGGCGCCACGGTCGCGCTGAATGATGCGAAGCCGATCGATCAGTGGAATCCGGCGGCAGTTGCTCTGAAAGCCGAAGGAATCGGGTGTCTTCCGGGAGACATACCAGGGTGGCTACTTGACCAGCTGGAGTTGGTAATTGTCAGTCCGGGCGTGCCAACAAACTCCATCCCGATCCGTTACGCTGAACGGGCGGGAGCTGAGGTGATTGGCGAAGTCGAACTCGCCGGGCGATTCTTAAAAGGACGAATAGTCGCGATCACCGGGTCCAACGGCAAAACAACGACCACCAGTCTGGTAGGAGAAATATTGAAAGGCGCAGGATTCAAAACGCAGGTTGGAGGAAATATCGGAACGGCGTTGATCTCAATGGTCGAAACATCTGACGACGACACCTGGACAGTTGCTGAAGTATCGAGCTTTCAGCTGGAAACGATTAAGGAGTTTCGGCCTAACGTAGCGGCGGTTCTGAATGTGACACCAAACCACATGGATCGTTACGAATCGTTTACCCACTACGCCGCGGCCAAGCACCGCATCTTCATGAACCAGCAGCCGGGGGATGTGGCGATTCTGAATGCGGACGATGAAATTGTTTCGGGATGGGCCAGCGGGTTACGCGGGCACGTGGCAATGTTCAGCGTCAAGAGAGAACTGGATGAGGGACTATTTCTCCGCGGACGCGACATCGTCTCTGCTTCCGGTGGCAGTGAAAGGATTTTGATGTCGCGAGATCAGATGAAGCTTCGCGGATTGCACAACGTTGAAAACGTGCTGGCCTCACTTGCGATGGGACTCGCTTGTGGCGCTGCTCCCGAGTCGATGCGGGCCACGGTGAATGAATTTAAACCAGTCGAACATCGACTGGAGTTTGTCGCAGAGATCGACGGCGTGAAGTTTTACAACGATTCAAAGGCCACCAGCGTGGACGCGACGTTGAAAGCGCTCGAGGCGTTTGGTGATGAGGCGGGCAAGGTGGTTTTGATTCTGGGAGGACGCGGCAAGAAAGCGCCCTACGCGCCACTGGAGACGTTAGTGAAGGAAACAGTGCGCAAGATGGTTTTGATTGGTGAGGACGCCGACACCATTGCGAACGAGCTCGGAAGTTTTGCGCCGGCTGAGCGAGCCGGAAACATGAAGGACGCAGTTCGACTCGCGCACGCCGCGGCGTCTTCTGGCGACACAGTGTTGTTGGCGCCGGCGTGCGCAAGCTTTGACATGTTTGACAGTTTCGAACATCGGGGGAAGGTGTTTAAGGAAGAAGTTACGAGTTTAGAGTTCGAAGTTTCGAGTTCGGTAAGAGAACCCGAAACCGGGAAATAGAAACTCGAATCTCGAAACTCAAAGTTGCGATGGCGAAGAAGCTATATCCAGATAAGTGGTTATTCGCAGCGACCGTCGGGCTGGCGTTGTTTGGCGTCGTGATGGTCTACAGCGCGTCTGCCGTCATGGCCTTGCGCGAAAACGGCAGCCAGTTTCACTACGTCATCAAACAAGCGATTTGGACCGGCCTTGGCTTTATCGCGATGCTGGCTGCGATGCAGTTTGACTATAACCGTTTGCGAGATCGCCGCATTGTTTACGGCCTGCTGGTGCTGACAGTGTTTCTGCTGATAGCGGTGTTCGCGTTCTCGCCCATAAACGGTGCGCAGCGCTGGATCAAGTTGCAAGGTTTTAGGCTCCAACCTTCGGAGTTGTCGAAACTGGCGCTCGTGATCTTCCTCGCCTACTTCCTGGAGCGGAGGGCTGGAGAGGAACAATCATTCTGGGGAACGTTTGTTCCGGCCGCCGGCGTCACCTGTCTGCTCGCGCTTTTGATCGTCGCCGAACCCGATCTTGGTACAGCAATGATGCTCCTGGTTGTGTTCGCTGTTTTGATTTACACGGCGGGCGCTCGCCTTTTGCACCTTGGAATGATGGCGATGCCGGCGTTGTTGGGTCTCATTGCGTTACTGATCTTTGTCCCGTTTCGCGCGCGACGAATGGTCATGTTTCTGGATCCGTGGGCTGATCCGCAGGGAAGTGGTTTCCAGGTCGTGCAGTCGCTGATAGCGATCGGCTCCGGTGGTCCAAACGGTCTCGGCTTTGCCCAGGGCAAGCAGAAGATGTTGTTTCTTCCGTTTGCCCATTCCGACTTCATTTTTGCTGTCGTCGGCGAAGAATTGGGCCTGCTGGGAACAATGACAATCTTGCTCGTGTTCGGTCTCTTCTTGTGGCGCGGGCTGCGGGCTTCGTTGCTGGCGCCCGATCGGTTCGCACGATTGCTCTCGCTGGGAATCGTGACCGGCATTGTCGTGCAGGCATTGTTCAATATCAGCGTGGTGCTTTCTTTGGTGCCTACCAAAGGCATTCCGCTGCCGTTCATTTCATACGGAGGGTCTTCCCTGGTGCCGACTCTCGCTGCGGTCGGAATAGTTTTGAACATATCGCAGCACGCGACTGGTTCGGTTGATCTTGGCGTTTTGAAGTCTGTGACTAAAGGAACCGGGAAAGAAAAGAAGTTGCGCCCGGCGCCTGCGAGGCGGATGGCTTCCTCGCGATTCGGGTAAGGGCCATGCGCATTTTGATCGCTGCCGGCGGTACCGGTGGACATATCTATCCGGGTATTGCCGTCGCGAATGAGGTTTTACGACGAGACCCGAAGTCGGAAATAGGGTTTGTAGGAACTGAGCGAGGGCTGGAAAAAAAGTTAGTGCCCGGCGCGGGTTTTGAACTTTCGATCATTGACAGTGCAGGTCTGAAGAATGTGGGTCTGGCAGCTCGCCTTCGTGGTTTAGTGATTTTGCCGAAGAGTCTCGCGGAGGCTAGACGTCTTATTTCAAGTTTTCATCCGGACGTCGTAATTGGTGCAGGAGGTTATGTATCGGGTCCGGTACTACTGACCGCAGCGTTGATGAGAATTCCGACATTGGTCATGGAATCAAACGCGTTGCCCGGTTTCACCAATCGAAGGTTGGCCCGCTTCGTCGATAAGGCGGCGGTTTCGTTCGAAGAGGCTTTGCCTTACTTCAAGGGCAAGGGCGTGGTAACCGGTAATCCGGTGCGACGCGAATTCTTTGAAATACCGGCACTGCCACGTGATCCAAAGCAGTTCTCGATTTTGATTTTTGGCGGGTCACAGGGAGCGCGCGCAATAAACAATGCGATGACAGCTGCACTGCCCCTACTCGACGAGTGGAAAGGACGATTACGAATTACTCACCAAACGGGTGAAGCAGATTTTGAAAATGTAACCGCAGCCTACCGGGAGGCGGGTTGGGACCAGGCGAACGTGACTAAGTATGTGGACAAAATGGTGAAAGCTTTTGGCGAAGTTGACCTGGTGATTTGCCGGGCGGGTGCGACGACGACGGCCGAATTGATTGCTGCCGGAAAAGCGTCCGTGATGATTCCGTTCCCGCTGGCAGCGGACGATCATCAAAGGAAAAACGCGGAAGCTCTTCAGGCGGCGGGCGGAACCAAAATGATCCTGCAAGCAGATCTGTCCGCGGAACGTTTAGCAACGGAGATAAAGACTTTGGTGGCTCAGCCGGAACTTGTTACCGCAATGGAACAATCGAGCCGGAGTTTGGCGCGAGGTGATGCCGCTGCGGCGGTGGTTGATTTAGTTGAAGAACTGATTAGGAAGTAGCGAGCGAAATGTTCAGAAGAATCCAACACGTTCATTTTGTCGGCATCGGCGGCATAGGTATGTCCGGCATCGCAGAAGTGTTGGTGAACCTCGGTTTTCGGGTTTCGGGTTCAGATGCTAAGCGGTCGAATGTGACTGATCGGCTGCAGCAAATGGGTGTGGACTTTGCGGAAGGTCACGATGCCGAAAACGTGGGCGACGCACATGTAGTGGTCCGTTCTACCGCGATCAGGGACGACAGTCCCGAGATTGTTGAAGCGCATCGCCGTTCAATTCCTGTCATTCCTCGCGCCGAGATGCTCGCCGAGTTAATGCGTCTGAAGCCGCACACGGTTGCAGTTGCCGGGTCCCACGGTAAGACAACCACCACGTCAATGGTTTCAACCGTGCTTGGGCACGCGGGAATGGACCCAACGATTGTGGTCGGCGGCGTGGTGGGAGCGTTTGGATCGAATGCTCACCTCGGCACCAGTGATCTGATGGTGGTTGAGGCAGACGAAAGCGATCGATCGTTTCTGATGCTGACGCCAACGATTGCGGTGGTGACGAATATCGATCGCGAGCACATGGACTACTATCACGATATGGATGACGTGCGTGCCTGTTTTACAAGTTTTGTGAATAAGGTGCCGTTCTACGGAGCGTCCGTGCTGTGCCTGGACGACCCAAATGTTCAGGCCATCATTCCCCACGTGGAGAGACGCCGCATTACGTACGGCCTGAGCGCCCAGGCAGATATTTCTGCCCACAACATTCGTTACGACCAGTCGTTCGGATCGGTGTTCACTGTCTGGCACGGTGCCGATGTAGTTGGCGACATAACTTTAAAAGTTCCGGGCCTGCACAACGTTTACAACGCGCTCGCCGCAATCGCTGTCGGTTTTGAGTTAGACGTTCCGTTTAATCAGATCGTCGAAGCGCTCGGAAACTTCGGAGGCGCGGGTCGCAGGTTTCAGTTCAAGGGTGAGTCGGGCGGCGTGATGGTAGTGGATGACTACGGTCACCACCCGACGGAAGTTAAGGCGACGCTGGCAGCGGCCAAGATCGGTTCAGGCGGACGAAGAATTGTGGTTTTGTTTCAGCCGCACCGCTACAGCCGCACACACGATCTGATGGAGGAGTTTGCGCGCTCGTTTAATAACGCCGACACGTTGTTTGTCACTGACATATATGCGGCCAGCGAAGATCCAATCGAAGGAACAACGGCCGAAACGCTGACCACGGCGATTAAACGTTTCGGCCACAAGGACGTTCGATACATAGGGGCACTTGAGAATGCTCCCGAAGCTTTGCGCGACCACGTTCAACCGGGTGACCTGGTGTTGACGTTGGGAGCCGGAACAGTCAGTCGAGTCAGCGACCAGTTGCTGGAATTGTTGAGAGGGCGGGCAGAGGCCAGCACGGTTTAAGTTGGATGGATGACAACAGTTAACGACACAAAACTCGATCGAGATAAGTTGCTGGAGCAGATCGCTTCGCGACTTGGTGTGCGCGCTGAACGAGGCAGACGTTTTGCAGAATTGACGAGTCTGCGTGTTGGCGGCGCGATTGATTGGGTAGTGTCACCGGAAACTGAAGACCAGGCAGCCGCGATCGTTCATGAGATGGACCAGGCAGGCATCGCCTGGCGGGCACTCGGTTCGGGCAGCAATGTGTTAGCCGACGACGGTGACCATCACTACGTCGTACTGAGTTTGAAAGAACTGAAGGGTGAGCTCCGGTTTGATGGTGAACGCGTTTCAGTGCCCGCCGGTTATTCGCTGCCTCGACTTTGCATCGATGTTGCGCGGCAAGGTTTGTCTGGCATCGAAGGCCTGGGCGGTATTCCGGGCACGGTCGGCGGTGCACTTTGGATGAACGCTGGTGCGTACGGTCATGAGATTGGAACTGTCACTGAAACCGTGAGAGTTGCTCGCGACGGACGGGTGCTTGAGGTGCCGGGTTCTGAAGTTCAGTGGAACTACCGGCACACGTCGTTCAAAGAGGGTGAATTATTGCTTGGAGCAACCTTGCGTTTGACCCCCGACGATCCGGAAAAAATTCGAGCACGCATGGACGATGCGAAAGCTCGGCGTATGGCTACGCAACCGCATGGTTCTCGTTCTGCCGGGTGCTTCTTCAAGAACCCGCCGGAGGGTGTTGTCGGAACAGGCAAGATGATCGACGACATCGGAATGAAAGGCCAGAGAAAAGGAAGCGCAGTTATTTCTCCAGTGCATGCAAATTTCATTGTTACTGAGGGCGAAAACGCGCGCGCTGAAGATGCGCTGGCGTTGGCCGAGGAAGTGCGAGCAAGGGTCAGGAAGGAGCACGGGATCGATCTTGAATATGAGGTCGAACTGTGGCGCGCAAATCCCGACAAGAATGCGGCGCAGTCCGATTCACGCTCCCGCGAGACTGGTGAACCGGAAGAGGGAAAGGAACCCAAATGAGAGAACAGGCTATCGCACATAAAGTCGGCAATCGCTCCGGCATGAGTGGCGGACGCCGGTCTGGAGTATCGGCCGCGCAGAAACCCTCACGTCGCGACAGTGAAGGGTCCCGCTTGCGGACGATGTTGGGTTATGTGCCGACAGCCCTGAAGGTAGGGTTGGCGGTCGTGATGGGTGTCTTGATCTTTGTTGGATATCGCGCTGCAGCTTCTGCAAGTTTCTTTCAGGTTAGACGAGTTGAAGTACAGGGAACTAATCGAGTTGCGAAAGAGGATGTTCAACTCATTGTGCGCAGGGAAGCAGAACAAGCTGGAGTTTGGAATGCAGACCTTGGCGCGATCAGCGAGAAGTTGGAGAGGCTCCCCTGGATTAAGACTGCGGTGGTTTCACGTGTGCTGCCTGATGGACTCCGGGTACGCGTTACCGAACGCTTTCCGCGTGCTGTGGTGAGAACTGCCTCCGGCCGGTTCCGTTGGATCGATGAGGAAGCAGTCATGCTGGGCGAAATGATGCCGAGCGATCAGATCCCGGCGTTCTTCCTTCGTGGGTTGAACGAAGAGAATTCGCACACTGCGCACCAGGAGAATCGTGAACGCGTTGAAAAATTCATGGAGCTACAAAAAGCGTGGGACGCAGCGGGATTATCGGAGCGTGTTAGTGAAGTGAATTTGATTGACGTGCGAGACGTGCGTGCCCAACTGGCTGGCGACAACTCTCAGATCGAGGTGCGGCTTGGAGCGCAGGACCAGGGCGAGCGTTTGAAGAAAGCGCTTGAGGTTCTTGACGTACAACGTCAGACGCCACGTGGCCAGATGATTAGTTATATCGATATGAGTCAGGGCCGTCGGGCCATTGTCGGATTGGTATCGGGCGCTCACACATCGGCTGACCCCGCGGAGAGTGCGCCTGCTCCTCCGGTTGAACCTGAAACGGCTGAAGCTGCGACGCCCGCAGTCGCTCGCGCCCGAGCAACCGAAAAGCCCGCACCGGTTGATAACAGAGCCAAGAGAGAACGCGACAAGAAAGAAGCAGAGAAGAAAGCGGAGCGCACAAGAACGACTGCTCGTCGACGAGAGTAAGACTTTTTTACCCCGACCCCGTCAATGAAGGAGCACGCTTAATGGCAAAACGAACGTCGCACACAATCGGTCTCGACATCGGGACGAGTCGGGTGACGTGTATTGCCTGTGAGCCTGGCGAGGGTGGTCTGCTGGACATTGTGGGAATCGGCGAATCGGAAGCGCGTGGTTTACGCAAGGGTGTGATTGTTAATCCGGACGCCGCCGTCGACTCAATCAAGCGGGCTGTTGAAGAAGCAGAACGAATGAGCGGCATCGAAGCGGAGGAGGTATCGATCAATCTCGCCGGCTCACACATCCTTGGCTTCAATGGACAGGCGATAGTGGCAGTGTCGGGCAGAGATCGGGAGATTACTCACGAAGATGTGCGGCGAGCAATTGACTCGGCCTGCGCTATTCAACTGCCTGCCGGCCGCGAAATAGTAGATCGACTGCCACAGGAGTTCATCGTCGACGATCAGGACGGAATCAACGATCCAGTAGGGATGATCGGAGCGCGTTTGGCAGTAAAGGTTCACATCGTAACCAGTCCCGTAACCGCCCGCCAAAACGCAATAAACGCCGTAAATCGGGCGGGTTTGATAGTCGCTGACATGGTGCTCGAACAACTGGCGGCCGCGGAAGCTTCCTTAACTGAAGACGACAAGGAATTTGGTGCTGCCCTCGTTGATATCGGGGCCGAGACGACCGGGTTGGTGATTTACCAACGCGGCGCGGTGCAGCACACGGCAGTGTTTCCGCTCGGCGGTTCTCACTTTACGAATGACATCGCTTTTGGACTGCGAACGCCGATCCCCGACGCTGAGAAGATCAAACGCACTGTTGGTTCGGCTTGCAGCACATCGCTTACGGAGATGGAAAGAAGTGAGTTAGTCGATGTTCCCTCAGTCGGCGGGCGTGCTCCGCGACAGCTTTCGCGGCAGATTCTTTGCGACATCTTGCAGCCTCGCGCTGAGGAAGTGTTGATGCACGTCGCCGACGAAATAAAAGATGCCGGTTGGGAGAGACAGTTATCGAGTGGCGTAGTGCTCACCGGTGGTGGCGCTTTGCTAAGTGGGATGACTGAAATCGCAGAGCAGGTATTTGATGCTCCGGTGCGCGTCGGTTTTCCTGAGCGTGATCGATTTGGTGGTCTAATCGAAGACGTCCAAAGCCCGGCATGGGCCGCCGCCGCCGGATTGGCTTTGGTTGCCAGTCGGACCCAAGCAAGTGAGTTGAGGTCAGCCATGGCCCGTCGCGGATCGACAGGTAAGTTGACCCACTTTGTTTCACGTTTTCGTAATCGTTTCAGTAGTATTTTTTGACAATTTGTTGTATGCTCTCGCCCCGGTCGCACAAGATATAGTCCGCAACATATCGAGGCCGATGGCGCGAGCAGCCCAACATAGAAGGAAAAAGCCCTGGAAGCCTTCCCGTTTCGGAAGAGAGGAAACAACTATGGTAGAGGAAGCTCGTAGACTCGATAGAGGGATTAATATTTTCATTGATGATGAACCACCAATCACCGGTGCGCGCATTAAAGTAATTGGCATAGGTGGCGGCGGCGGCAATGCGGTTAACCGCATGATCGAAGCCGGTATCGAGGGTATAGAGTTTCTGGTTGCGAACACCGACCTGCAGGCGCTCAAGCGATCTAAAGCCCCAATCAAAATTCAACTAGGCAGTAAGCTGACGAAAGGACTTGGCGCCGGAGCCAATCCTAACGTGGGCCGCGAGGCTGCGCTTGAGGACACCGACAAAATCATCGAAGTGCTGGAAGGCGCGGACATGGTTTTTGTAACGACGGGCCTGGGCGGTGGAACTGGAACAGGCGGCGCGCCGATCATCGCCTCACTGGCGACCGAGCTCGAGGCGTTGACTGTCGCCGTAGTCACCAAGCCCTTTCAGTTTGAAGGGCGACGTCGCATGCAACAGGCGGAGAACGGTTTAAGAGAGCTACGCGAGTGCGTTGATACCGTCATCACCATTCCCAACGAACGCTTGCTGCACACCGTGGAGAAAAATTCGTCGTTAGGTGAGTCGTTTGGAGTTGCTGATGACGTCCTTCGTCAGGCAGTCCAGGGTATCAGTGATTTGATAACGGTACCTGGTCTAATCAATCTCGATTTTGCAGACGTGAAGTCGATCATGGCCGGCATGGGCATGGCGTTGATGGGGGCTGGGCGTGCCAGCGGCGAGAATCGCGCCATCGAAGCGACTCAGCAGGCGATCTCGTCGCCTCTGTTGGAAGAAGCAACGATAGAGGGTGCGAAGGGCGTGCTGATCAATATCACCGGCGGACCTGACTTGACCCTTTACGAAGTGAACACCGCATCGACGATTATCCGTGAAGCCGCGGATGAAGATGCGAATATCATCTTCGGCGCTGTCATCGACGAGAATATGCGCGACGAGATGAAGATTACCGTGATCGCAACCGGCTTCGGTGAGGAAGCAATGGCCGTGGCTTCGGCAGCATCGGTCACGACCATGCCGGCGCCTGCGCCACGTTTCGTGCAACGGCCAAGTGACGATCTACCGCGGCCGATGATGGGCGCGCGCGCTGACGACCTTGATGTCCCGACATTCATCCGTAAGAAAGCAGATTAAAAACTTCGGTCTGAGACAAAGAGAAGGGAGGCGGTACTGTTCGCCTTCCTTTTTCTTTTCTGCCATTAATGCATGTTTAATTACTGACGATCCCGCGCAAACGTGTGGTTTGTTGTGAACAACCGCACGAGTTGTTTTAGCCCTTTGCTTTTTGAGTGATGGTTGTGTAGCATGACGCGCATTCCTTGCAGGATTTTCCATTACGGGTACAAGTTTCGTCCCTCCCCTCGAGTGGCCGCAGCCTGCGAGGCATTGTAGATTCGCGCAAGCTCATTCCCACCCCTGGGCGCCGCGTGTTTTTACCAAAAGCCCGTCTTTATATTCTTTGGAGGTAAGAAAGTGAATCGGAAACTTATTAGAACCACGCTTGCGGAGGTCAAAGGAAAAGCACGCGAGGTTCCCCAGCCGCGAGAACGTTCCAACGGTAGTTCTCAGCGCGGTGGCGGCGAAGCCAGCCCCCGTGAAGCGACCCCGCGCGCGCCACAACCAGCACCCGCACAAGTTCGCAAACGAACGCCACCACCAATGGAAACCAACGCCGAGCTCTTCTATTACAAGAAGCAGATCGATGCGCATACGCCCATGGTTATCGTGTTGTTGGATGGCGAAGAAATCGAGGGGACAATTGAATGGTATGACCGCGGGGCGTTGAAAGTGAACCGCAAGGAACAGCCAAACCTTCTTCTTCTCAAGCGCAATATCAAATACATGTTCAAGGCCGATGAGCGGGTTCAGCCGGCAGCGGAATAGCTGCCGTCCCATGCCCCGCCGGACTCTCTCCAGCTAACAGGCGGCCCGTCTCAAGATGAGGCAGTTTGCCAATAACTCTTCCAATATAGATCCTCGTCAACGTAAATCTCTGCCCCGGATTGCGATTACTATGGGCGATCCGGCGGGCATTGGGCCGGAGGTAGTGCTCAAGGCCGTAGCCGAAGACGAGATTAGACGTGCATGCGTGCCGGTGATAATCGGGGATGCCCAGTTACTGGCACACACTGCCCGCACGCTCGATCTACAATGTGGTTACGACATTGTTCGCAAAGGCGAACCCCTCCCCGAACACCTCTCCGAACCTACAATCTTTCACCTCGATAACATCAATGGGTTTATCGAACCAGGAATAGAATCGGGAGCCGCGGGAAAAGCTGCCGGCGGATACATCGAGGCAGCTGTTGAACTGTGCGCCGCTGGAAGTGTAGATGCGATCGCAACCGCGCCTATAAACAAGCGCTCACTGTTTCTCGGAGGCTATAGCTTTCCCGGGCATACTGAGTTTTTAGCGCACCTCACCGGCACAGAAGAGTATGCGATGGCATTTGTTGCCGCGAACTTACGCATTGTTTTGATTTCGACTCATGTGCCCCTCGCCGAAGCAATCCGGATGGTAGAACGCGACCGGATGATTCGAACAATCGTGCTCACTAATCGCGAGCTTAAACGCTGGGGCATTGAAAACCCGCGCCTGGCCGTAGCAGCTCTCAATCCCCACGGCGCTGAGGGTGGTTTGTTCGGAGTGGAGGAAGCTTCTGAGATAATGCCGGCGATCCAGGCGTGTCGTGAGACAGACGACATAGATGTGCAGGGACCATTTTCTGCCGACACCGTATTCTTACGCGCTTCGCGCGGTGAATTTGATGCGGTAGTTGCCTGCTACCATGATCAAGCAATGATTCCGGTAAAATGTCTTTCGTTCGGCGAGGCTGTGAATGTTACTCTTGGATTGCCGTTCATAAGGACGTCAGTAGATCATGGAACGGCATTCGACATAGCTGGAAAAGGAATAGCAGAACATTCGAGCATGGTGGCCGCTATTAAGTTGGCAGCCGAGCTTTCGGCGCGAGGCGACGAAAGTAATCATGCCGTGGAAGTGTAAAAATTAATGGTCAAAGAAGAAACAAAGTCTCACACTGGTGGAACCAAAGACTCACGCCGCATTCTGGTTGCAGACGATGATCCCGCAATTCTTCGTCTGGTAGCAACAATTCTTGAAAAAGAAGGTTACGGTGTAATCACCGCCCGCGATGGCAGGGAAGCTTACAAGGTCTTGCAGAGCGATCAGAACTTTACGGCTGCCATTTTCGACGTGGTCATGCCGCACATCTCCGGACCGGAGCTGGTTCGCTTCATGAAAACTGAGAAGCGGCTGATGCGCATCCCGGTGATGATGATGACGGCGGAGCAAGATCCGAAACTGTCTTCAGATAGTTTTTCAGCGGGCGCAGTGGTCTTCCTTCCTAAACCTTTTACTACCGCGCAACTACACATCATGCTTCAGATGTTGATCGGTAAAGCTGCAACCTGAAATCAATGACTTCGGTCAAGCACACAACGACAGTGCGTTTCGTCATCACGCTCGCCGCTCTGTCTCTTATTCTTGCAACAGTTCACACGACACAGGCCCAGTTAAATTCGAGTCGTGCTCGCGGTGCCCTGAGACGAATGGCGGGCATCGAGCTCACGAACGGCGCCGTTCGCGTAAAGACGATTACCGGCACGAGTAAGACGACAGCGGATGTCACTGCCGAGCTCAGGACTGTTTTCAGACTTGAACAGGACGATGCCGGACATTGGCGCGTAGCCGAAGTCAGAGTTGCTCAGGATCGTTGGGAGGACGTGGCGCTCATTAGCAGCGCTCTGTCGGCACCGCTGCCGGTTGATGAGTGTAGTGCGCCTGGTTTTCAGCTGGGCAGGAAAGCACCCATCGAACCCACCCCGAAGCGCGTGCGGTGTTTGCTGGGAGCGCTGTCGGGAATTTCGGTTCCTTCTGATGCGATCAGAATCCAGGAGATTGCGCCGTCTCCCGTGCCGCTCGCCTCGCGAGAGTCGGCGACAGTGGTAGCCTGGATTGGAGTTGAAGCACGTGCGGTAGCGGACTCAAAGGGATGGCGTATTTCTGAGATACGAACTGGAAATCGTGACTGGGTCAACCTCGACCAACTCGTGGTGGCAGTGAATCAACAGAAGCAGAATCGTGCCCGCACCGACATGCAACGGATTGCTGAGGCCCTGGAGCGGTACCGGGCCGACAAAGGCGCGTACCTGGTTTCAGATAGCCATGCAGTGCTGATTGACCACCTAAGCCCAGCGTACATTCGCGATGTGATTCGATTGGATCCATGGCGTCAGCCGTACAAATATGCTGGTCAGCGAGACACTTTCACCCTGGTCTCGCCCGGCCCGGACGGCAAGGACGGTACGGCAGACGACATTACCCGCTCGAAATAGCTAGCGTGAGAAACTCTCGGAGAAACTCTTGACGTGTTATTTCGCAGAGTGTTAGTTTCAAAACGCGGTTTTTCGCAGTAAGAATCGCTTAAACACCGACAAGCCCCGCGCCCTGTACCCTGTTACGCACCCCGCCAGTGGCGCTATTTCCTAAGGGTAATCAAGTATTGCTAGCCGGACGAAAAATCCTACTTGCCGACGACTCAATCACAATTCAAAAAGTTGTTGAGCTTTCCTTTGTTGACGAGGGTGCAGAAGTCGTTTGCGTCAACAATGGAAAAGAGGCAATCGAACGGCTACAGGAATTTCAACCGGACATCGTTTTGGCCGATGTATTCATGCCGCAGGTCAATGGCTACGAGCTGTGCGAATACATAAAACAAAATGAGAAGCTGAAGCATATACCTGTTATGCTTCTGGTTGGCTCGTTCGAGCCGTTCAATGAATCGGAGGCGCGCAGAGTTGGCGCGGACGACATATTGACTAAGCCCTTTCAATCGATTCGCCGCTTGTTGGAGAAGGTTGGCCTGTTGGCTGAAGGCACTCCGCCTGAGGACATGATCCAGACGGCCGAATACCCCAAGGTTGAACAACCCGAACCACAAACACTTTCACCCAGCGAGATCGAGCTGACGACCGCAGACACGCAGCGCTTAACGCCAGACCCGGCCGTGAGCGCGCCGCCAGCAAATGAACCGCAACCGCAATCTGCTGCCAGCCCCACAACGGACGAAGCGAAGATGGAACCTAAAGTCACAGAAGTTGCCTCGCAACCGCAGCGCACCGCCATGAACGATGAACTGCTCGACCTTGGCGATCTTCAACAACCCGGTACCGGTTCAACGGAAGATTTCGTGTTGGACATCGATTTGGATTCAGTGCCTGAGGCTCCGCCCGTGGATCGTTATCCGGCGTACGTTGGAAGGGCCGACTTACGAACCACGGTTCGTGACTTAAGAACAGCCAGCTTCCCGATGCGCGAGACCACCGCCACAGTCGCACCACCAGAGGAGCCTGCCGTTTCCGAGCCATCAGATTGGAGCGTTAATGAATTCGCCAGGACTCAGGAAATTCAACGAGAATCTTTTGAGCCCGCGCCCCAACCCATAGCACCTTTGTTCGTCGCAAGTGCAGAACCTGCGTCGACTTCACCGTCAGGCATGATTACTTTGGATCAGCTTTCGCCTGAAGTGATTGACGCAATTGCACGGCGTGCCGTTGAACAACTTTCTGAGAAGGCAGTGCAGGAAATCGCCTGGGAAGTTGTACCGCAACTGGCTGAACTGCTGATCAAGCGTCAACTTGAAGAGAAGAATTCCTGACGCAGGTTTTTGAAAGTGACGTAATTAAACGGCGGCTGCGGCCGCCGTTTTTGTTTTGTGGCATTTGGCGCAACATGGAAATAATTGTGCTTTGCCTTACAATGCACGTTCGATCATAAAGCCTGAGAGAGCGCCGTTTGCGCCTGATGTAACTAACACTGATGGAAATCCCTAAACAGTACGACCCCAAACAAGCAGAAGAACATCATTACGAACGTTGGGAGCGATTAGGTTTTTTTAGTCCCGAAATCAATCGGGATCCTGCCGCGCCTGTTTTCTCGATCGTCATACCACCGCCCAATGTCACCGGCTCACTGCATATGGGCCATGCGCTGCAACACACGATGATGGACGTGCTGACCCGTTACAAACGGATGGATGGCTACCGTACTCTGTGGCTGCCAGGTATGGACCACGCCGGTATTTCCACTCAGCTGATGGTTACCAGGGAATTGAAGAAGGAAAAGTTAACTCGCCACGACCTCGGCCGCGAGAAGTTTGTAGAGCGGGTATGGAAGTGGAAGAAAGAATCCGGCGGCCAGATCACTCTCCAAATGCGTCGAGAAGGAGCTTCAGTTGACTGGTCACGTGAGAAGTTCACGATGGACGAAGACCTGTCGCGTGCGGTCCGCGAAGTCTTCGTGCGGCTGTATGAAGACGGGATGATTTACCGTGGCAATCGGATCGTAAACTGGTGTCCCAACGATCAGACAGTGCTTTCCGATTTGGAAGTTCAAAAAGAGCCTCATTCGGGAAAGCTCTATTACCTGCAATATCCGGTCAAGGGGAGCGATCAACGCGTAACCGTTGCCACTACTCGTCCGGAGACGATGTTAGGTGACACGGGCGTGGCGGTGAACCCAAATGACGAGCGTTACAGTGCACTAGTAGGAGTGACGTTGGAACTACCACTTACGGGCCGAGAGATTCCGGTAATTGCTGATGAATTTGTCGACCCGGAGTTTGGGACCGGCGCAGTAAAAGTCACACCTGCCCACGATCCCAACGATTATGAAATGGGCCAGAGACACAATCTTGCCGAAATACCTGTTATCGATCAGCACGCGAAGATGACATCGGAGGCAGGGGCCGAGTTTGCCGGGCTTGACCGTTATAAAGCCAGAGATCTTGTGGTTGAGAAGTTCGCCGAGCTCGGATTGTTGGAGAAAGTCATTGACTATGAGTTCTCCATCTCGAAATGCGAACGCTGTAAAACCATCATCGAACCATTAACATCAACCCAATGGTTCCTTCGAATGGACCAGCTGCGCGACCTTGCTCTGGACTTAATGCGTCAGGAGAAGAAACCGCGTTTCGTTCCTGAAGTTCCTTACGAAAAGATTTATACAACCTGGCTGGAGAACCTGCGCGATTGGACCATCTCGCGGCAACTGTGGTGGGGGCACCAAATCCCTGCGTGGTACACGCCTGACGGTGAAGTGGTGGTAGCGAGATCGGAGGAAGACGCGCGGGCAAGGGCCGGCACGGATCAACTGGTTCAGGATCCGGATGTGCTTGATACTTGGTTCTCTTCGGCGTTGTGGCCGTTTTCCACACTCGGGTGGCCTGAAGAAACAGAGGATCTCAAAACGTTCTACCCGACATCGGTCCTGATAACCGCCCGCGACATCATTTTTTTGTGGGTGTCGCGAATGGTGATGACGGGAATGAAGTTCATGCACGAGCGGCCCTTTGACGATGTGTTCATCACCGGCACGATCCTCGATCCTCACGGCCAGCGGATGTCTAAAACGAAAGCAAACGGCGTCGATCCCTTGCAGGTCTTCGATAAATTTGGTGTAGACGCAACTCGTCTAAAACTGGCATCAGTTGGAAGCACGGACGTTCGCTGGAACGACAAACAGGTGGAGTCGTACAGAAACTTTGCCAACAAGATCTGGAACGCCGCCCGCTTTTGTCTAATGAATTCGGAAGGCGCCAGCGTCGATCCCTCAGCACTGGAAGCGTCTGCCGATGCGCCGTTGCACGACCGGTGGATCCTGTCACGGCTGAACAGAACTTCGCAGTCGGTGCGGAACGCACTGGCCGATTACGAGTTTCACGAAGCAGTGCAGACGCTGTACCACTTCTTCTGGGACGACTTTTGTGATTGGTACATCGAGCTAAGCAAGGCGGAAGTTAGCGCTGAAGAAGCAACTCCCCAGAGGACAACAGCAAGAACCACATTATTGTCGGTGCTCGAGCAAGCGCTTCGTCTGCTTCACCCGTTTATGCCGTACATCACTGAGGATTTGTGGCTGCGGCTGCCGGGAGCTAAGGAGACGTTACTACATGCTGCGTACGCAGGAGCGGAACCGACGATCATGTTGGCCGCTTACCCACAGGTCCAAACCGATGTAATCGACGACAACGTCGAGTGGGAGATGCAGTCTGTGATCGATCTGATTTCCCGCGTCCGCAACATACGTTCGGAAATGAATATCAAACCGGGTGAGGCGATACCGCTGCTGATTGCTGCAGGCGACGACGCGCTTCGATCAGTATTTGACTCGAACAAGAATCAAATCAAGAGATTGGCACGCGCAGGCGAGATCGCCATCAGTGAAAAACTCGAAGCTCCGAGGGCATCTGCTCGCGCGGTGCTAGCCGGCGGCGCCGAGGTCGCAGTTCCTCTTGAGGGTTTGATCGACTTCGAACAGGAGCGCCAGCGGCTAAATAAAGAAAGAGAAAAGCTACAGGCTGAGTCCGCAAAGGTGCAGGCACAACTGTCGAATCCGCAGTTTGTCGAACGTGCACCCGCTGAGAAGGTGGCAGAGTTGCGCGAGCGAGTTGATGATATCGCTCAGCGCCTAGGCCAACTGGACCAGTCGATCCAAAATCTCGGTTGAAATCTATGGCAGACGATTGGTGACAACGGTTGTTTAGTGGGAGACTTCAACAGTGGCTTAAAGCCCGGCATCACCAACGGGCGAATCGCGCCCTCGAGCGCCAGCTAGACTACCAAACGCGCAAGTCAGCACTTATGCGCGGCGCCGAAGAGAAAGCCATCAACCGAATGATGCTGGCGTCCTCGCAAGTGCGAGACAAGCTGAATAGTTTCAAACCGATTGGTCCAGACGCTCGCGTGGCAGAGATTGGCAGCGGCGCTCACGGACTGATTTTTTTCTTTAACGCAAAGCACGGCGTGGGTGTTGATCCTCTCGCTGCGGATTACGCGTCGTTGTTTCCGAAGTGGCAGCGTCGTGTACCGACAGTCGGCGCCTTTGGCGAACGCTTACCGTTCGCTGATCGGACGTTTGAAGTGGTGCTTTGCGACAATGTAATCGACCATGCCGAGTCTCCTTCAGACATAGTGGCTGAATTGGCGCGCATCCTGGCGCCGGGCGGGTTGTTGTATTTCACGGTCAACATACATCACCCCATCTATGCATTGGCATCTCATGTTCACGGTGCCTGGAACGCTTTGGGCGTTAAATACGAGATTGGCCCCTTCGCCGATCACACGACCCATTTACGCCTGGACGACGCACGCCGGTTGTTTGACGGTTTACCGCTGCGACTCCTGGCGGAATACAGTAACGTCGATGAAGCGAAGGCATTGGCGAAACAAGCCAAACGCAGGCATTTAGGCGATTTTGGGAAGCAGATATTTTTTAAGAATGCGCTGTACGGCGTGATTGCAGAGCGAATTTAAGATAATTGATAGATTACTTTGGCTTCGCCTCAAAGTAGAATTCAACATGTTTAGTGTGGTTCGTGTAATTCGTGGATCCGTTTTTTAGGCTGCAAAAGAACGATCCACGAAATGCACGAAACCCACGAAATAACACGAAACAGGAACCGGATCCTTCGCTCAACGTGGAACTCAAAGGGTCGCCCGGCTTGAACGTCATGCGGCCAGCGGCGTATCTTTAACCGATTTCAGTTAGTCCAGGAGTTGCCCATGCCAAGATTATTCATTCGGTATAGCGCGTTTTTGCTCGCAAGTGTAATCGTCCTTAGTTTGTGCCTGATAGAGGCCGACGCGCAAAAGCGCCGCACTCGGAGAACTCGCCGTACACCTCGCCCGGTGGTGACGAATCCTCAAATCGCGCCGCCGGGGTCAGAGAGCGTCGGACCTGATGGCGAAGCAATCATTAGCACGGCGGACGAGACCACTGGTGAGCCTACGACAACGCCGCAAACGCCAGAACAGAAAAAGGCGGCACACGAACGAGAAATGCAAAAGACGATTAATGCGTTGTCGAACCAGGTAGACCGTCTGAATAACAAGCTCACAAAGATGGAGGAGAATGATCGATCGCTGGTCGACATGGAGCGGCTGACCCGGGCTGAACAGCGCGCCGAGAATTTGCGGATGCAGCAAATCGATGTCGAAAGTAAGCTGGCCGACCTGCAAGTACGTTTGGATCAAACCGAGTGGGCGATTAAACCGGAAAACATCGAGCGCATGAATGCGGGTTATGGTTCTGTTCGTCCTGAAGAAGCACGCGAAACACGGCGCCGGCAGCTCGAGGGCGAAAAAAACCGGCTGTTGGCCCAGATCAAGATTTTGGAAACGAGTCGAGCTCGGTTGGAACAGTCGGTAGCTACTGCCGATGCAGAAGTGGATTTATTGCGAACCCGCCTCGAGCAGAAGCGGCAACAGGAAAACACTGGAGTTGTCGTTCAACCAAATCCGGTCCCGACTCCGCCTCAATAAGATGGGTACGATTGCCCAGAAAGATCTTTACAGCGCGATCGCGTCCGCGACCCGGAACGGCGAACGCGTCGTACTGGCTACAGTGACGGGTACACGCGGATCCACACCACAACAGCGCGGCGCCAAAATGTTGTTCTTCCAAAGCGGTGAAGCGCAAGGAACTGTCGGCGGCGGTTGCATCGAAGCCGAGGTGTGGGCCGAAGCACAACAAGCAATGCGGTCAGGGGAATCAGCACTCCATCACTTTTCTTTAACTGCAGACGAAGCCAGTGAAGAGGGAATGGTTTGCGGCGGCACAATGGATATTTTTATTGATGTCCTGAAGTAACGAACCACACGTTTCTAAGGAGGCATGCCATGTCCGAGTCCTTCATTGAAAACTACAAAGCGAAGCACACTCATCCTCTGAACAAGCTGACTCACAGCATTGGCATTCCCATGATCGTTATCTCGCTTCCGTTATTTTTCTTTAATTGGCGCTGGGCGCTGGGGCTATTCATTGTCGGTTGGATTCTCCAGTTTGTGGGTCACGCTATCGAAGGAAATCAGCCGGCGTTTTTTAGAAACCCGGTATACCTTCTGGTGGGCCCGCTCTGGCTTGTACGCCGGCTTGGGTCGGCGATCGGCGTCGTCAAGACGTCACCCTCCAAGTAGTCCGTTCCTCGAAAGGCATGTCTTCCGCGAACAACCGATCTCACTCTACAGAAATCGCGGAAAGAATCACGCGCACAATTTCAGAGGGTTCGACAGCAACGCTGGTTACGCTCATTCGTGCGGAAGCAAACGTTGGTGCGAAGCTACTGGTCGAGGAGAACGGCGAAGTTTGCGGTTCTTTGGGTCCTGACGAACTTAATGAACGCGTGGAAACGCGAGTTGCTGGATTCATTGACTCTCACGCCGACATGCTGGTCACAGATGTGAAGGATTTTGCCCCTGAACTCGTCGACTTTGCTGGTGCACAGTTGTTGTTTGAACGTATTCAACGTGAACCGCGACTGGTGATTTGCGGTGCTGGTCACGTTGGAGCGGCGCTGGCTAATCTGGCGAACCTGCTCGGATATCAATCAACCTTGATCGACGACAGGCAAGAGTTTGTTACCCGCGATCGTTACCCTGATTTGCGCATCGAGCTCGTCGCTGCTGCAGATTGGGCAGATGCCGTGCGGCGATCGGTCGGCGACGGACGCGGTGTGTCGGTAGTGGTGGTAACGCGCGGGCACAGTGAAGACGAAGTTTGTTTGCAGGCGGTCATGGCTACGGGCGCCGATTATGTTGGACTGATCGGCAGTAAACGACGAACCAGGATCGTTCTGGAACGGCTAAAGGATGCGGGCGCCAACGAGGAGAGATTAAGCAAGGTCCACGCGCCAATTGGACTGGATATAGGCGCCGTTACTCCGGAAGAAGTGGCGCTGGCAATAATGGCGGAAATCGTGGCGGTGCGCCGCGGCGGCGAAGGCGGTTCGTTAGCGGCAAAGCGAAAGAGCTAAGTGCTGAGTGCTGAGTGATGAGGCTGAGTGAAAGGATGCTTTCTTACTCAGCACTCATTACTCAGCACTCATTACTCAGCACTTTTTACTTCAGATACTTTTCCGGAAGCGGTGTCTTGTCATCTTCCGCCTGCCAGTAAATAGTCACAACCCACCAACGTGTACCGTCGTTCATCAGTTGAATACTGTTGATGCCTCTCGCAAAAGGTTTTTCCCCGGGCTTGTGCCGCGCTTCGTAAGTACTGAAGGCATGAAGAATCTGTCCAAACGACTCCGTCTTGCGGGCTATCTCATTTTCGAAAAAGCCTTCTTTGATTAGGTATGGCCCACTCGAAAGAATGTAATCGTCTACGGTCATGACCCGCGAACCATAACCCCCGGATTGCCGGCGGCCGGTTGCGATTAGTCGCGCGCCCGGAATAAACAGCGACTTCATCCGCTCCCAGTCACGTTCCTTTCCAGCCGGGCCGGAGATCACGTCGTACACGGCCTTGATGATTGCATCCGCAGAATTGACGTCGGCCGGATTAGCGGCGGGCTGAGGGGCTACTGCAGATGGTTGTTGCGGCGGCGCCGGAACAGTGCCGGGCGCCGGCGTAGAATTCTGGGCCAAAGCTTGTCCTCCAACAACACAGATAAAAACTAACACCAGCGCAGTCTTTAAATATAAGAACTGGTTCATATTTCCTCCGCAGAGTCCTATGGGTTTTTTGGATTAAAACACGAGGGCGGCACGTCGGCAAAAGTGGCTCCTGGTCGTTGGCGTTAACCGGTAGAAGTGTTAAGACAGAGTGGTGTTTGTTGAGCAGAAGAAATTGAAAGCGTTAGACACGGTTGCAGCTCCGCGGACGGGAATGTTTCGCGCTCTCTCGCACCGCAATTACCGCATCTTCTGGATCGGCGCTTTTCTCTCCAATGTGGGCACGTGGATGCAAGCCGTAGCCCAGGGCTGGCTGGTCCTGCAACTCACGGATTCATCGTTCTGGCTCGGGCTTGATGGGTTCATGGCCACGGCGCCCGGGTTTTTTCTGACACTCGCGGGCGGCGTTTTTGCCGATCTGGTCGACCGCCGCCGACTTCTGTTATTGACGCAGGTAGTGGCTGGATTAGCAGCCGTCTCTTTGGCGACATTGATATGGCTCGATCAAATCAACGTCTGGCTGGTGCTGGCCTTCTCAACGTTGACCGGTTCATGCATGGCGATGGCCGGTCCGTCGTATCAGGCGATGACATTCGACCTGGTTGGTCGACAGGATCTCGCCAATGCAGTCGCTCTCAACTCCGCTCAATTTCAACTATCTCGCGTGGTTGGCCCAATGTTAGCGGGATTGGGACTGCAGTATTTCGATCTGGTTGGCTGTTTCTTTCTAAACGGGCTTTCGTTTGTCGCGGTCATCGTCGCGTTGCAGCTCGTCAGGTTTAATACAAAACCTAAAGACGCTACTAGTCCAGGGAAACGAAGACGCAATTTCTGGCACGACCTGTGGGCCGGAGTTCGGTACGCGCGTCGGCGGCCACGAGTTTTGTCGTTACTCATGATCGCCGCAGTTACCAGCCTCTTCGGCGCGCCATACATCACTCTGATTCCGATCTTCGCGCGCGATATTTTTCAACTTGGACCAGGAGGTCTGGCCTGGATGATGGGCGTCGCCGGCGCCGGTGCGTTCTGCGGCGCGTTGTTTCTGACTTATCTCGGTGACTTCAAACAGAAAGGTTGGTTCGTGTTGGGTGGCGCACTGGGATTCGGGTTTTTCCTCATCGCCTTCTCCCTGGCAACATCGCTTTCCTGGTCTCTCGCATTCCTGTTTGGCGTCGGATTCATGATTGTGACCGCCGTGGCTGTCATCAACACTTTGCTTCACAAACTCGTGACTGACGAAATGCGCGGGCGAGTTATGAGCATGTTTATTCTGTCCTTTGTCGGCACCATGCCCATCGGAAACTTACTGGCCGGCGTTGTTTCTGCGCGCTATGGCGCACCGCGGACTCTTGCCGGCGCAGGAGCTTGTATAGTCCTGTTCGTGCTTGTCGTTGGCCTCACAAATCACCGCCTGCGTCAGCTCTATTGAGGCATGTGGGCAACTCTGGCCCCGTGCACTACACCAAATAATTCCTGTCTCCCGGTCGTTATTGCCGTCACTCACGCAAGATCCTCAACCGGGGCCCGTTCTTAATTCGGCACGGTACGACCGTCAACACCTGCTAATTCTCTTTGGAGGCCGTCATGAGACCCGTCAAATCAGGTTTAGTCCTTATTTCCACAGCGTTCCTGTTGTTCATAGCCGTAAATGCTGCAGCCCAGGGCGTGATAGTTCCCGGCCCGTGTCAGCGCTGCCCTGACCGCCGGCCACCAATCGCGTTACCCCGATCTCTGCCGGTGAAGTCGATCAAAATCGACACACGCATCACGTCTCAAGTTGCCACTACTCACGTTGAACAAGTCTTCAGAAACGACACAGACGCAACGCTCGAAGGCATTTATTTCTTTCCTATTCCCGAACAGGCATCGATAACCGAGTTTGCGATATGGGAAGGGGACCGGAGGTTGGTCGGCGAGGTCCGTTCCAGGGAGGAAGCCCGGCGCATTTACGACGAGATCGTGCGGCGCCAGCGCGATCCGGGTTTGCTGGAATACGCCGGGAAAAATTTGTTTCAGGCGAGCATCTTTCCGATTCCACCTCACTCCGATAAGAAACTTGAATTGAAATATTCGCAGGTACTCGAAGCGAACTCCGCGACCGTTTCCTATCGCTATCCATTGGGTACCGGCCGGCAGGCGGCGCAGATAGGTTCTGTATCAGGTCGTATCGAACTGGAGAGCAAGGAACCGTTACGCAACATCTACTCGCCGAGTCATGAAGTCGACATCAAGCGCAATGGCGACCGGCGATCAGTGATTACTTTCGAAAACGCCGCGGGCAAAGAGCCCCAGGACTTTCAGCTTTTCTACACACGATCGGCTGAGGACTTTGGCGTAACGCTTTTAACGCATCGTGAACCGGGCAAAGACGGTTACTTCCTGTTGATGATTTCTCCGAAGGACGACTGGTCAGAACAGGAATACGAGGCGAAGGACATCGTGTTTGTGTTGGACACGTCGGGTTCCATGTCCGACGCGGGAAAGATGGAGAAAGCCCGCGCCGCGCTGTTGTATGGGATTCGGATCCTGCGGCCACAGGATCGTTTCAACGTCGTTTCCTTTTCTGGCGAGGAACGCCTCATGGAACCGGGAATGATCGCAGCGGATGAAGCGGGCAGAAAGCGTGGTGAACAGTTTGCGCAATCCCTGCGGCCCGTGGGCGGCACCAACATCAACCAGGCGCTGCTTACTTCAATGCAGCAGTTTCAAACGACGGATCGCCCGAAGATTCTTGTCTTCATGACAGATGGATTGCCGACCGTTGGCGTAACGAACGCGACCAGAATCGTTGAGAACGCGCGAGAGGCCAAAATACCAGGTCTCCATATCTTCACATTCGGGGTCGGTTACGACGTTAACACCACGTTGCTGGACAAGCTGGCAACTGAAAACGGCGGCGTTGCAGATTACGTGGAACCGCAAGAAGACATCGAGGTCAAGGTCTCAAACTTCTTTGCCAAGATCAGCCATCCAGTGTTGACGGATCTTCGACTCGACATCGCAGGCGTTCAGACAGACTTGTATTACCCACGGACGTTGCCGGACATTTTTAAGGGTTCTCAACTCACCATCATCGGACGTTACAGAAACCCAGTGGAAATGAACCATGTCCGTCTCGGCTTGACCGGTAATAGTCGTGGCTCAAGCCGTAACTTGTCCTACAACAATTTGAACTTCCCGTTACGCGAAGAAGCCAACGACTTTCTGCCGCGCTTGTGGGCCACCCGTCGTGTAGGCTGGTTAATCGAACAGATTCGTTTGAACGGCGAGCAACAGGAGTTGAAAGATGAAATAGTGGACCTGGGAACGCGCTATGGAATTGTCACTCCCTACACGTCATATTTGGCGTTGGAACCGGGCGAAGGTGCGGCCATCACCAGGTTACGTCGCGACAACCGGAGCTTTGCCGCCGGACGTACAGAGGCAGAGCCGCCGCCGCCACCCGCACCGACAGCGGCTGATATGAGTGCAACGACAGGTCAGTCCGCAGTGACTCTCAGCAAACAGTCACGAGCCAGACAGGAGGTAGTAAGAGTCGCAGAATTACCTGTGTCATCGGTCATGAGAAGCGTGGGCCGCAAGACCTTCTACCTGCGTGATGAGGTCTGGACCGACTCGGAGTTCAAAGCAGGCACTGCACTTCCGGAAACCGTGGTGAAATTTGGTAGTGAACAGTACTTTGCACTACTCAAACAGAAGCCGCAGCTGGCAAACTTCTTTTCACTCGGCGAAAAGGTGGTTGTAGTGTTCGAAGGCCGGGTGTACAAGGTGATTCAGTAGCCGCTTCGTGTATTTCGTGTAATTCGTGGATCGTTTTTAAGCCCGCATAAGAACGATCCACGAAACCACACGAAATACTCCCTCTCCCTTTGGGAGAGGGCTGGGGAGAGGGCTTGAGACGACCTGGATTTTTTGACTCGGAGGTAGCGTCAACCACCGTAGATACATTTAGTGTTATGCGAAGGTTGACGCTACCACCAAAAACAAACTTCAACTGCGCCTCAAGCCCTCCCCTAACCCCTCCCAGAGGGAGGGGAAATTTCTTTTAAGGAGAGGCCGGCTAGATGGTCTGAAACGTCTTACCAAACAAACATAAACGTCCCACCGAGTTCTCCACATTCTCATCATGCATTTTTTTGTGTGACGCGATAAACTTGGACGACAAATCCGACAACTCCCCACGTTAATAACCAGCCTCGCTCTATGTGGGAGTGCGAGTCGATCAGGAGTAAACATCTCTAATATGAACTTTAATCGCAGGCCGAGGGGCACGGTGCTTTGCGCGACGGTGTTGTTGCTTCTTAGTTCGGTCGTAACAGTAGCTCAGCAAGGCTGGGTATCGACGCGGATAGCCACAGCTAATAAAGATCTCAATACCGTTTTCTTTCTCGACGAAAAGCGAGGATGGGTTGGCGGTGATGAGGGTTTCCTCAGCCGAACCGACGATGGTGGTAATTCGTGGGTGCAGCAGGTGGTCGAAACTACGGCCGCGATCAATGACATCTATTTTCGCGACAAGGAAGATGGGTTCTTAATTGCCGGCAATACTGTCTTCATAACGAAAGATAAAGGAAGCCGTTGGACTGAAGTGCGCAGGTTTCAGCCTTCTGAATTCGACGGCGCCGACGTTGAGCTTTACAGCGTTCGCTTCACCAGCAAGAAGAAAGGCTGGATTGTAGGCTCCGTCAGCAAGCGTAACAACGTAATCGACAGCATCCTGCTATACACCGACAACGCGGGTGAAACGTGGCAACGCCGGCGCGCGCCGAGCAGGTTGGAGCTGATTCACATCGAGTTTGTAAACGAAAAACACGGGTGGATTGTCGGGGCCGCGGGAACGATTTTAGCCACAACCGACGCGGGTGAAACCTGGCTCAAACAGGACGCGGGCCTTACGTCAACCATTTATCACGTGGATTTCAGGAACGATAAAAAAGGCATCGCGGTAGGTGAACGAGGCACAATCCTCCGGACAATTAACGGAGGCGCCACCTGGTCGCCGGTTCCTCCCAAAACGCGTTCCACCCTCCTAAATGTAGATTTCGTCAGCGACAACAACGGCTGGGCGGTTGGCCGAGGCGGAACGATCCTGCGCACCGAAGACGCGGGCGTTACCTGGGTCGAGCAGGAAACGGGCACGAAGCTTAATCTCTACGGTTTGCACTTCGCCAAAAAGGTGGGTTGGGCAGTCGGCGCAGACGGCGTTTTGCTACGCTACGATCAGTAAATTTGCATGTGTGTCCGATAAGTTTTAGCTTGTCGCTGCGCCGCGACAAACTAAAGTTTATCGGACATCTGCGTCCTCAACAGTGCAACCAGAGCCCGAAATGTGACATCATAGAGGTGCGAGATTACCCGGATGATTGTAGCTAGATAACAGCCACCGGTATTCTCGGTTCCTCCTGTGATTACGCCCGACATGACGACATGTCGGGCGACTTTTTTTGCACAGAAGTGAACTCATGTAATTACGAGGCTGTTGAATCTGCTCGATTGCCGGTGAAGGGAAGTGGCGGCGTGTCCTGAATGCTGATAGTGCCTTCCATTTGGTGATCGGCCACCTCGCCGGCTATTTGCGCTTCCATTTGCAAACCTGAAACGTCAAAAGAAACGATTGCCATAAACGACTCGCCGTCAAACGAGGCTGACAACAATTCGCCGCTGCCCATCTCCGATTCCACCCTTCCGGACAAGCCTTTTACCGTATTGGCCAGAATAAGTGTCGCCGGAATACTTTGGCCGAGCGGGCTCTCAATCAACAACGACCAGTCTCCGGCAAGCGTAGCTTCGGCAGCCGGACGCGTTTCACCCGTCGCGGTGGAAGGATGACTCTTCTTTTTTCCCGAAGTTGTATAAAACTCGATCTCCTCCGAGTAGGGCTTGATCTGATCACTTAACTGTTTACCGTCGCCCACGATCACCAACGCGGCTTTGTTTGGCTGAACATACTTCTGAGCTACTTCCTGAATCTGTTCGATAGTGACCGCTTGCACACGGCTGCGGTAAAGCTCCAGGTAGTCGTTGGCGAGGCCAAACATCTTGATTTGAACCAGCTGATCGATCACGCCTTCCTGCGTTTCCAGCCGGATCGGAAAGACGCCCGTTAAATAAGATTTTGCGTCGGTGATCTCCTTTTCGGAAACCGGCTCCGTTCTGATCCTTTCGAGTTCGTAGAAAAACTCTTTCAGGGAATCGCCGGTAACAGGTGTCCGCACTTCCGCAGTCGCACGAAAAGTTCCCGCTGTTCGTCGCGCGTCCAGGCTCGAATACGCGCCGTATGTATATCCCTTATCTTCACGAAGGTTCATGAACAGTCGCGACGACGCGTTGGCGCCGAGGATCGTGTGCATTACCAGCAAGGGAAAATAGTCCGGACTAGTCCGGGTAATTCCGTGGTTGGCAATAATGATGTTTGCCTGAGCCGAACCGGGGCGATCAACCACGTATGCCTGGCGTGCGGTTCGTTCAGGAGGCGGCGGGAAGTTGTCTGGCTCAATCGTTCCCTGTGCCCAGGCGCCAAAAGCGCTTTCCACCTGACTCATCACGGTGTCGCGTTGGACATCACCCACAACCACCATCACCGCATTGTTTGCAATAAACTTAGACTTGTGAAAATCAACCAGGTGTTGGCGGGTGGTTGCGTCAATCGATTCGGGAGACGGAGCAGTCACTGAATACGGGTGATCACCGTACATCACCCTGGCGACCATCTCGCTGGCCAAAAACGCCGGTTGCGCTCGCTGCTGCTTCAAACTCTCCTTCGTATTCTGTTTGGTCAGCTCAACTTCATTTTCAGGAAAGACCGGATGCAACACGACATCGGCCATCAGTTGAAGAATGTCTTCGCTGAACATCGTTAACGACGAAGCGGCGATAGTCGTGTAGTCAGAACTCGAGCCGGCCTGCAGAGTGGCGCCCAGACGTGCTACCTGATCGGCGATCTCGCGACTGGTGCGCGATTCAGTGCCTTCGGTAAGAAGTCCCGTCAGCATGTCCAACAACCCGGGCAGCTCACGTGGCTCGTGGGAATCCCCGGTGCGGATTGCCAGACGGTAACTAACGAGAGGCAGGCGTGGATCTTCGACCACAACCACTGCCAGACCGTTTGGCAAGGTGGTTTCGAAAGAAGTCGGTAACGTGATCGGCCGCGGCTCAAGAGGCGGCGGCGGAGTCTTTAGTATGTCTTGTTCTTGAATCATGCTTTAGGTGTGCAGTGGTCCTGACCCGGTTTCAGTTTGTTTCGGGGGATCAGCAGGTTGCTGCGGCGATTCGATCTTGCCGCCGCTGGAACTTCCAACTGCTACAACTTCAGCGTCATCGTCTGACGGTGTGGCAGGAATTTGCGGCGCTGGTGCTGCCGGCTGTTGAGGTTCACCCGGTTGTTGAGCACTTGCGGCGTCCCCGGCTCCCATCGCTGCGGGCAGTATGTCGAGAGTCACACGGTTATCAACGTCCAGGTAATCGCGTATGGCGTTCTTGATCTCTTCGGGAGTGATCGCCAGATACTGGTCCAACTCCGTATCTATTAACGTCGGGTCGCCGTCGTAAAGCGCGTATTCGGCCAACCGTTGAGCCCGGTACATCGTCGACTGACGGCCACGCACAACGTCATTGCGCAACGAGTTACGCAATTTTTCCATTTCCTCTGCCGATGGTCCCGACTCGCGCAGCGAGCGAATCTCGTCAACGATCTGCTGGCGAATGTCCGCTACCTCCTCGCCCGGTTTCGGCAGTGCAAAGATGTAACACGCAGATGGACCACGGCGTTCGTCGATACCTCCCTGAATGGAGACGACCGACTCATCTCCCTTCACGAGTTTCTGATACAGCCGGGAGCTTTCGCCTTCGAAAAGTAAATCGGCCGCCAGCGAGATCGCATAAAAGTCCCGGGTGCGGCGCTGCGGAATTTTCCAGCCCAGCACAAACGCCGGCGCCGGCGCCAGCGGATCATTGAATATCTCCTGCGTTTGCGCGACATCTACCGGCTCACTCGTATCAACCGGAGGTGGCGCGAGCTGGCTCGGAATACCGTCAAAGTATTTGTGTACAAGCTCAGCTGCCTCGGACGACTCGATGTCACCCACGATCGTCAACACTGCATTGTTGGGCGCGTAGTAGATTCTGAAGAACTCCTGAACATCTTCGATCGTGGCGGCGTCCAGATCCTCCATTGAGCCAATGGTGGAATGTGCATTCGCCGGATTCTTGAAAATCAATTCGTTGATTCTCAGAAAGGCATTGACGTAAGGCTGATTGTCATAGCGCAGGCGTTTTTCTTCCTGTACGGCGTTGCGCTGGTTATCAAGGTTTTCCTGAGTAACCTTTAGCGAGCGCATTCGATCGCTCTCCAGCCACAACGCGAGCGGCAGGTGACTGGCCGGGAGTGTTTCAAAGTAGTTGGTACGCTCGGTTGAAGTCGTGCCGTTCATCGTGCCGCCCGCGTTGAAGATGTACTGGAAATGAGCAGCCTTCGGGACATTCTCTGAACCCTGAAACATCATGTGTTCGAAGAGGTGGGCAAAACCTGTGCGTCCAGGTTTCTCATTTCGTGAGCCTACGTCGTAATAAAGGGCAACGGACACGACCGGGATAGTGTGATCCTCGCAGAGAATCACGCGGAGACCGTTGGAAAGCGTAAATTGTTGAATGGGTGTGGGTGAGAGTTTGAATTCGTCGGCCACTTTATACTCGTTTTGTTATGAACGTATTTGAGCGCAAGCTTCCCAACTCGGGAAGCACGCGCTCAATCAATTTGGGGGACCAGTGCGACGACAGGGAGAACTAGGCCGATTTCTCGTTGACCATGCCTCGCAATTCCGCCCTCAGTCGTTCGATCTCAGCAAGTTTCTGTTGCACACGGTCAAAGAGTGCTGACTGGGTCTTGATTCCTTCGTCGATCAGGAAACCTGCGGCTTCAGCCCGCGTGCGAAATATTCCGGCCTGGACCAGTTGGTCAACTTTCTCCTGGGCCTCCGGTGAAACTTTTACTGCTACCACATAATCATCCTTGGCTGACATTGCGCGTTCAATAGTGCGACTGATGTCCCGCCCGATTGCGCTGAGCGATTCGGGTATCCGTGACGCGATATCGCGCACAGACGATGCCGTCTTCTGATCAGAGTCGCCCTCCGCTTCGTCGTCTCTGAGCATCAGGTCGTCAACTGTTTCCGGCGCTTGTGGTTCTTCCTTGCGAAACGAATTGCTTTGATATGGATTACTCATCCTGTAAAACTCCTCAAACTAAGTCGGATTCGATGTTCGCTTCCTGATACGCTTTTGATGTTTATGAAGTTCATTCTACGGATGGCTCAGAAGAAGCGTCAAGCGAGACCGGATCCGGGTTTTCCAGCGGTTTTTATTATTCACAAACGGCCTAAGGTAAGTGGAAAGAAAACCGTTTTAAGGGTTTCATTTTAAGTGTCGTCTATAAGTTAACCGAACTTGTTTCACGGAATTGGCACGGTTTGAAATAACCAATCAGCGCCTTGCCCGCGAGACAAAGCTTTCGTAGTATGGCAGCCCTACGGCGTCGCCATCGCTCCGGTTTTAGCTCAAATCAAGAGGCTTCATTAGGTGAAACAGAAACTTGCCCTCTCTCTGACACTGTCCTTACTGATTCTTAGCATTCAAACTTCGGCGTTGGGTCAGGAGAAAACTTCGGCCCCCGGTACCGGAGTTGCGGCGGGAAAGTCTGCCGGCCACACCTCAATTGGCCGTCGCGCCGGCCGTTTCAACTCAGTAGTGGCCCCCGTCATTGAAAAAGACGTCGAAGAAGCACTGCGATTGATTCAGGAGAACTACGTCGACGGCCGCCGTTTGGATTACAGCCAGGTATTCAAGTCGTCCATCCTCGGGATGCTTCGCTCGCTCGATCCACATTCAAGCTACTACGACCGGGAAGAATACGAAGAGCTGAAGACAGAGCAGCGCTCAGAGTATTTTGGCATAGGCGCCTCCATTCAGAATTACCTCGTCCGGGACACTGTCGACACCTACATCACTTCAACCTTCAGAGGCTCTCCAGCATGGCGCAGCGGTTTACGCTACGGCGACCGGATCATCGCGGTGGATGGAGTGAAAGTGATCGGCAAGTCGTCGCTTGAAGTGAGGAACCGCATTCGTGGGCCGCGTGGTTCCCTGGTCAAAGTCACGGTTGAGCGTTCCAGCGATAAGAAGATGCAGGTAGTTTCGATCACGCGCGATGCGGTGGCCCAGCCGTCAGTGCCGGACGCCTACATGCTTAAGCCCGGCGTTGGTTACATCGACATGACGCGGGGTTTTAACTACACCACCAGCGACGAGTTGCGCGAAGCTCTAGAAGTTTTGCGGGCGAACGGTGCGTCATCGCTGGTACTCGATCTGCGCAACAATCCAGGCGGTTTCCTGGACCAGGCAATTCGAGTCGCGGAAGTGTTCCTCCCATACGGGCAGTTAATTCTGACTCAGAAGGGTCGCAACGGGCTGCGCGACAATACCTATCGTTCGAAAAACCGTTCAGCCGATTCGACTCCGTTGGTAATTCTTATCAACGATAGCACTGCGTCGGCTTCGGAGATTGTGGCCGGGGCTATGCAGGACCACGATCGGGCGTTGATTGTTGGTGAAACGAGTTTTGGAAAAGGATTGGTGCAAAGCATTATTCCCCTCGACTACGGCGGCGGACTGACGTTGACTTCGGCGAAATACTACACGCCTTCCGGCCGCCTGATTCAGCGCGACTACGCTGATCACGGCCTCTACGACTACTTCACCCACGGCGGTTCGCGGCGCAACGATGAAAAGATGAAGCCGGTCGGACCTGAGAGAAAAACCGACACCGGCAGAGCAGTTTATGGTGGCGGTGGAATTACGCCCGACGAACCGGTAAATGCTCGAGAGATCACGACGGCCCAACGTCGTCTGGTCAGTCCGCTGTTTGCGTTCACGCGTGATCTGGTTAACGGACGGATTGCGGGAATGGGCCACTACCGTGTGACTGGCGGGATCAATTTCGGTCGTGAGCTGCAGGATCAGGAGTACCGGATTGACCAGCGAACACTTAAAGCCTTCGAAGACTACCTTACCGCCGAACCTGCGCTGGCCCATCTGGTCCCATTGGTTCAACGCAACCGCTCCTTCATTCAGCTCCAGTTGCGTTACAACGTAGTAACTGCAGCCTACGGGCGCACCATGGCCGATCGTGTTTTAGTAGTGACGGAAGATGAGCAGATTGCACGCGCGATCGAGGTGCTCCCGCGCGCTAAAGATCTGGCAATGGCGGCGATGTCGCGGCGTTGATGTTGGATAAGCTTCAGCTTGTCGTGGCGTCGCGCAAAACTAAAGCAAAGTCTGATTACGTTCGCTATGGGTAATTAGCCCGCGAAGCGAGGCGATAGCATAAAGCCTTCTATGAAGCCGGGTCGTGTCAAGAGATAAGTACGGGTTGATTGGCTCACCCTTCTATTCGAGTTTCCACGTAGTGAGCTGAAGCTCCGCAATTCGTGGTCTCATTCAACGGTGCGACGAGGC
>DATEPE010000016.1:0-10113 GCA_035273385.1 Pyrinomonadaceae bacterium
GTAGGCCGCATGCTCGCAAGTGTGACGATCATTGTGTCGTGCCACGAATAGCAGTCAGTCTTGCGTAGGTGGAAAGAGCAAGTCTTAACGCAAACTTAAATATGCCTCGCCGCTTGACATTCACATAGCAGTGCGGCGGCCTGACACCGCTTTTTTAGCTTTTCAGGTAGCCCAAATTCCCTCCGACTTACCCGCAAAGAACAAAACTAACAAAGCGGTGTCGGGCCACCGCACTCCAAAGTCTAGAACCAGTTCATCAAGGTTCGTCGGTGGAAGCACATCTAAGCTAAAGCTCCAATTAATTTCAAGCGAACAAAATCACTGCGGCTGTCGTACGGTCTTCTACGAGCATGGAGGTAACGACAGATGCGTGATCCATTTACTGCAGGAATACTTAGTTTGCTGATCCCCGGCGTGGGCCAACTCTACAACGGCCGTATTTTGGCCGGCATCTTGTGGCTAATAATTACACCCGGGTTCTGGATTGGTACCGGTGGATTACTTGGCTGGGTTTGCCACATCATCGCCGCCTACACTGCTTATTCGTACGCCAAAGACCATCCCGTTCGCGCCTAGACCCGACACCCCCAACACAGACCGGCAGCGTTGATCCTCCTCAACGCTGCCTCGTGTTATTCTTCCGTTCATCGCAACGAATAAAAAAGAGAAAGCGGCGGCTAAGCAAGCTGAACCGAGCGTTAATCCTTTACGCGCAGGTCTCCGGCTGGAGGCAACGGCACCGCCGTGTGTGCTCGTAATCTTCGGAGCAACCGGCGATCTCACGCGTCGAAAATTACTTCCGGCGCTGTTTCGTCTCGTGCAGCAAAGAGCAGTTCCCAGTGAGTTTGCCGTTTTGGGGATAGCTCGCCATTCGTTGAGCGACGACGAATTTCGCAGGGCCATGAAAGAGGCCGTCGCCAAGTTTGCCGCTGACGAGTCGCTTGACGATTCCAGCTGGCAGAGTTTTGCCAGCCGTTTATTTTACATCTCAGGCGATTTCACCAACGCCGAGCTTTATCAGACTGTAAAAAACAAACTCCAACAGATTGACCGCGACTATCAAACTCAAGGCAATCGCGTTTTCTACCTAGCCACCTTACCGGAACATTTCGCTTTGATTGCCAAACAGCTTGGCGAAGTAAAACTGGCGCGGCCGCGAAAGCCGAGCTGGACCAGGATTGTGGTTGAGAAACCTTTTGGGCACGATCTTGAAAGCGCACGTGCGCTCAATAAGGAACTGTTGTCAGTTTTGGACGAAAAACAGATCTACAGAATTGATCATTATCTCGGTAAAGAGACTGTCCAAAACCTGCTGGTGTTCCGGTTTGCCAACAGCATCTTCGAGCCATTGTGGAACCGCCAGTATATTGATCACGTCCAGATAACAAACGCTGAATCAATTGGCGTCGAGGGCCGCGGCGCGTTTTACGAAAAGGCCGGAACCTTGCGTGACATGATTCAGAACCACGTCTTCCAGGTTGCGTCGTTGGTAGCGATGGAGCCTCCAGTGTCTCTGACGGGCGAGGCCGTACGCGACGAGAAGGTCAAGGCATTGCGGGCGGTGCGTGCGTTCGCGGTTGACGATGTCGCGCGTAATGCCGTCCGCGGTCAGTATGGACCAGGCATCGTGGACGGCGATCCGGTTCCCGGGTACCGGCAGGAAGAAGGGGTAGATCCAAACTCTTCGACCGAGACCTTCGTTGCGGTAAAGCTGTTGCTCGATAACTGGCGTTGGGCAGGCGTTCCGTTTTATCTGCGCTCGGGAAAGCGGCTCACGAAGCGCGTCACTGAGATCTCGATTCAGTTTAAGAAGGTGCCACACCGTCTGTTTACAGACTCTGACGAAACAGTGAATCCCAACGTTCTGGTCATTCGAGTTCAACCAAACGAAGGCATCACCTTGCGCTTTGGCGCAAAGTTGCCGGGCCAGACACTACATGTGCGCGACGTCAACATGGATTTTCGATACGGCTCGTCGTTCGGAGTTAAATCACCCGACGCTTACGAGCGTTTGTTACTCGATTGCATGCTGGGAGATGCGACCCTGTTTGCGCGGCGCGACATGGTGGAACGGGGATGGGAGATCGTCCAGCCAATACTTGATGCGTGGGAGCAACCCGATCCCACGTTTCCAAACTACGAAGCAGGTTCGGAAGGTCCTGCGGCCGCATTTGATTTGATCGAGCGAGACGGCAGGCGCTGGCGCAGACTGTAGATCAGGAGGCAGGAGCAGGAGGCAGGAGGCTGGGAGGTAGAGATTCGTAATACACGCAAATGATCGAATTTCATAAAACCTTTAGCGTTGCGGTGGTGGAGAAGCAGCTGGCCGAGCTGTGGGCCGAAACCACCGCCGAGCTTGATGACGAGAGTAAGACAGTCCTTCGCTCGAGAGTCGCGAATCTATTGGTTTTTCTTTCCGGTGAAGAAGCTCTAAGCGAAGTGACCGAGTGGATCGAATCGCTTACGGCTGCTCATCCCGGACGCGTTTTGTTAGTCCTCGGGGCGCGGGACGCTGATGACAGTGACATCGAAGTGTCTGTCACCTCGCTATGCCAGACTGACAAGCGTACTGGTGTGCGGCGTCTTTGTGGCGAACAGATAACGCTGAGGGCGCACGGCAAGTTTGTTGTTGAGCTGCCCAGCGCGGCGGTGCCACTCCTGGTTTCCGATCTATTGACGTTTGTTTACTGGCGAGACGTGCTTAACCCATCCGATGAAGTCTTCCGAAAACTTCTGGTTGCCGCTGATCGATTAGTGATCGATTCCCTGGAATTTACCGAGCCAGTAAGCGAGCTCGCTAAAACGAACGATCTGTTTCAACAGGAAGCACTGCGAAACGTCGGTGTAAGTGATTTGAACTGGGAGCGGTTGACGCTATGGCGAGCACTGCTGGCAGATTTCTATGACGTGCCTGAATACCAATCGTCGCTCGATCGAATTGACGCGGTTCGCGTGGAGTATGTCGGTAACGAATCGCAAACGGCTTTACCGCCTCAAGCGCTCCTAATCGTTGCATGGTTGGCGACCAGGTTGGGATGGACGCTGGCGACGACAAATAGTGATCAGTCGTTTACGTTTGCTGTTGCTGGTAGGAGCATTTCAGTTGAACTGAATCAGGTTCCCGCGGCCGCTCGCAAGCCTGGCCGTCTGGTGAGAATTGAACTGAGCGCAGGCGTGGCTTCATTCGTGGTTGCGCGCAGCGAAGACAATACTCACATTCTTGCCGAAGCGCGCATTCGATCAAAAGTAAAACGTGGCAGAGTCTTCTCAGTAAGGAACCGTACCATTGCCCAGCTTTTGTCACGGGAGATGGAAATTCTCGCAAACGATCGCATTTACGAGGCTGCCATTGCGATGGTGGCGAGAATGATCGGGCGGTAGGTCAAGGACGAGGAGGCGGCTTCTTCGTCGGAGGTACGGCGCGGGGAATGTCGTCATCCTCGAGGGCATTTTGCGCGTTCTGGAGTTTGGGTGGACCACCACCCAGCAGTGGAATTTTTGAAGTGGGAATGCTCACCGTTGCAATTGGATCCGTGCGACGCAGGATTGCGCCGCCGCGCCCTGCGACCCAGACATTGAAGCCGCCGCGATAGGCAACAGAAAAGAGTGGCGAACTGGTGATGGTCGGTGGCATGCTCCATGTGACACCGGCGTCGGTACTGTGAAGCACGCGTCCCTGGTCACCGGTGACGATTACGTCGTTCCGTCCAGCGACTGCTACCGCGAAAAAGTTTGTCGTTAATCCGCTCTCGAGATCCTTCCACGTAACGCCCGCGTCGTCAGTCCGCAAAATCGTGCCGCGGGCCCCCACAACATAACCCCGAAATGAATCAACAAAGGCGACTGCGTACAACCATTCGCGCAGGTTTCGATCGATCCGTTTCCAGTTTTCGCCGCCATCCTCAGTACGGAGGATCGTGCCGTTGGAACCAACCGCAACGCCTCGTCTCTGATCGATAAAACTGACATCTTCAAGCCAGCTCAGCGTGTTTGAGCGTTGCAGAGCCCAGCTTTTCCCGCCGTCTGCAGTGTGTAGGATCACTCCTCGTGCGCCAACGGCCCAGCCATGATCAGCGGAAACGAAATCCAGGCTGAACAGATCTTCCTTTGCTTCAGTCGGCAACTTCTCCCAACTCACCCCACCGTCGATTGAACGAATGATGGTGGCGCCATCACCCACCGCGTATCCGAGCCGCTGATTGAGAAACCGAATGGCGTTTAGTCTGTTGGTTAGGCCAGAGGGACGAACGGTCCAGTATTTTCCGCCTGAGCTGGTGAACAAAATCTTTCCGCGTCCGCCAACGGCCCATCCATGAGAATTGTCGATGAAGAAAATGTCAGACAAGTCCTCGCGGCCACCTTCAGTCAATCGCCGCCAGGAAAGACCGCCATCATCAGTGCGGACCACCAGACCGTCCGCGCCTCCGGCCCATCCAACGTTTTCATTAGCGAAATGTAATGTAGTCAACTTCGGACTCGTGCGGACATTTGCCGGTAACCAGAGTGTGCCGCCGTCCCCGGTCATCAAGATGACGCCATTGTCGCCGGCCGCCCAACCGTGTGTTTCGTCGGTGAAGACCACGGAAAAAAGATCGGTGCTTACCAATGAGTTCGCAGATCGCCAGGTCGCGCCACCGTCGTCGGTAATCAGCACGGTGCCCTGGTATCCAACCGCGACGGCACGTTTCTCCGAAACGAAAGCGACACCCGTCAAGGCTTTGTTGGTGACTCCGGGATGTGGCGTCCACTCGGCGCCGCCGTTATCAGTCGTCAGGAGTGTGCCCCGAGAGCCGACTGCTATTCCCTTTTTCACATTGACGAAGGCTATGGAAAACAGATGGGCGGTTGTGTGTGAGTTTTGAGATTTCCACGTAAGCCCACCGTCGGTAGTTGCCAGCAATGCACCAAACGTTCCCGCGGCCCATCCCATCGTCGGATTATCTGGCGCCAGGGTAACCGCGAAAAGGTGGTCACGGCTTCCGGTCGATCGCGCGACCCATCTATTGCCACCGTTTTTGGTAGTGAGAATCACACCTCCGGCACCTGAAATGATCGCCTTGGATTTGCTTTGTACGGCGAGTCCGTAGAACGTCGTTCGCACCGGAGACAACTGTGTTTCCCATTCGAAACCGCCGTTGTCCGTACGCAGGATGGCGGCGTCACCGCCTATCGCCCATCCGTGTTTTTGATCCGCGGCAAACCGGATCGAGTTGATCGCGTTTCCCTGGGGAAGAGGATTCTGCCACTGCCAACCCGGCGGCTGGAGCTGTTGCGCAAACAAGTTAGCTGCACACATCGCACCGACGAGTGCCAAAACACTGCAGGACGCGATAAATCTCGTTATTGGGTGAGCAACAGGCATCTTTACCGAACGTCTTATGGTTACTGCCGGGGAAGAACTTGGGCTTTATTAGAAGGTCACGATTATAAGGATGAACCAGCCCGAAGCGAAGTCGCTACGGAGATAAGCGACTCGACTCCTACTTGATTTTCGGTGTCCTGTACCGGCGGTCAACTCGCCAACCCGCTTTGCCTTGCCGGATCTTTGCCAGCGTCAGGCCATGATCTTTGCCACACGAAAGCCACCGCGCTTTGAGATGCCGGTGACCCCCGTTTTGGTTCTCTCTCGTAAGAATGAGCTGAAATGACTGGACTATGCTTGACGGCTTACCCGGCGGCTTCGCGCCTTCGCAGTCCTCACTGTATTTAACGGTGACAAAGGCCACCTTTGAATCAAAAGACGGTGGTGGCAAAGTCTGGTCGGTGGGAATGATTATTTCGTTGCCTTCGCAATCCAATCCCATTCCGGCGCTGACTTTGACTTTACCTGCGTCTGTGCTGACCTTCAGCCCGAAGACTACGCCGAATCCATGCAGACTACGGTTGTGACGCTTAAACTTCTCGATGAAGTACGTTTGTTCCTGATTCAGATCCTGGTCCGTCAGTAATTTGCCTGAATAGTAATGCGGTCGTGAGAGGTGTACGAAGTTTGGCATATGGACCAGCAAGGGGGGCGTGCGACGTTACTCGTCTTCAACCTGCAAGGGATCGACGTCTCCAACCTTGTCAACCGCGTCACGCAGTATCTCTTCGTCAACGCGTCCTTTTGCGGCAATCTTGCGTGCGGCGCGGTCAGTCGCTTCCTGAACCAAATGGCCGGAGTGTCCGCGCGTCCATTCCCATTTCACTCGATGCTTTTTCGCGGCCTGGTCCAGTTTGTCCCACCAGTCGTGATTAGTCTTGCGGCGGAAGCGCCCACTCATCGTTTCGACTACATAACGCGAATCGGTGAAGAGATGCACGTCGCATGGTTCACGGAGCGACTGTAAACCAAGTGTAGCAGCTGCCACTTCAGCCTGCTGGTTCGTCGCTTGTCCCAGGTATGAGCCCACTGCCCGCCAAAGACCCTTGTAACCCAGCAAAGCTACTGCGGCCGCGCGAGTTGACGTTTGTCCGTTGCCAAGGCTCGAACCATCACAAAAAATAGTTACTTGTTTCACTGCGGTTAGATACGATTAATCGTTGACCTTCAGCACTGCCAGGAAAGCTTCTTGCGGGATTTCCACGCGCCCAACTTTTTTCATGCGCTTCTTGCCTTCCTTCTGCTTCTCCAGCAGCTTCCGCTTGCGCGTTATATCACCACCGTAACACTTGGCTATAACGTTTTTGCCTAACGCTTTTACGGTTTCACGCGCGATTACCTTGGCGCCAATCGCTGCCTGAATCGGGACTTCGAAAAGCTGACGCGGAATCAACTCCTTCATTTTCACCGCCAGCGCCCGGCCTTTTGAGAGAGCAGTAGAACGGTGTAACACGAGAGACAGTGCGTCGACCGGTTCGCCCGCAACCAGCACATCGAGTTTGACCAAATCACTCTCCCAGTAACCAGCCAAATGGTAATCAAGCGATGCGTAACCGCGTGATGTCGATTTCAAGCGATCATAAAAGTCGAGCACGATCTCATTCAGCGGCAATTCATAGGTGAGCATCACGCGCGTGGAAGTGATGTATTCAAACCCTTTCTGTACGCCGCGCTTTTCTTCCAGTAAAGCGAGGATTCCACCCAGATGTTCTTCAGGAGTAAGAATGGTGGCGCGAATCGCGGGCTCCTCAATCTTTGCCAACCGGCCAGGATCCGGCATCTTCGCCGGCGAATCGATCTCGGTTACTTCGCCGTCGGTTGTCGTTACGATGTAACGCACTCCGGGCGCAGTAGTAATCAAGTCCAGATTAAATTCACGCTCCAGACGTTCCTGGACGATCTCCATGTGGAGTAAGCCGAGGAAGCCACAACGAAAGCCAAAGCCCAGCGCCGTCGACGATTCGGGTTCATAGAAAAATGAAGCGTCGTTCAAACGCAGTTTGTCCAGGGCGTCGCGCAGCTCCTCATACTGATTGGTATCCACCGGATAAAGTCCGGCGAAGACCATCGGTTTTATTTCCTGAAAACCCGGAAACGGTTCCGTGGTAGGCCGCGCTGCTTCCGTGATCGTGTCGCCGATTTGCACGTCAGCAACGGCTTTGATCGATGCAGTCAGAAACCCTACCTCGCCGATCCCGAGCTTATCGATCGGAGTCGGGCGGGGCCGGTTAACCCCCAACGTTTCTACCTGGTAATCCCGGCCGGTGTTGAAGAAGCGGATCTTCATGCCAGGGCGAATAGTGCCGTCAATCACGCGGAACAAAACAATCACGCCGCGATACGAGTCATACCACGAGTCGAAAATTAACGCCTTCAGAGGCGCGTCCGGATTGCCTTTCGGAGGCGGAACGTCGCGGACGATGGCTTCCAGAACCTCGGCCACACCTTTCCCGGTCTTGGCGCTGGTAAGGATCGCATTATGTGTTTCGAGTCCAATGAAGTGCTCGATCTGTTCAATGGCCTTCTCGGGCTCTGCTCCTGGCAAATCGATCTTGTTGATGACGGGAATCAGTTCGAGATTGTTCTCGATCGCGAGATAGGTGTTGGCAAGGGTTTGTGCTTCGACACCTTGTGAAGCATCGACGATCAGCAGCGCCCCTTCGCATGCGGAAAGAGAACGTGAAACCTCGTATGAGAAATCAACGTGGCCCGGAGTGTCGATCAGATTGAGTATGTATTGCTGGCCGTCTTGTGCTTTGTAATCCAGTCGCACCGCATGTGCTTTGATGGTGATGCCACGCTCTCGCTCGAGATCCATATTGTCGAGCACTTGCGCCGACATGTCGCGGCCGGTGACGGCGCCCGTTAATTCGAGCAGACGGTCAGCCAGCGTCGACTTACCATGATCGATATGGGCAATGATCGAGAAATTGCGGATGCGAGAAGGGTCCATGAATTAGTCCAACGTCTAATGTCCAATGTCCAAAGTCCTAAGCCGTTTGACCGACAATGGACAATGGACAATGGACATTGGACAGTGGGCCTTAACATAGCAAACGGCACGCGAAACCGCACGCGCGCCGTTTTGAATTAACGATTACCTGTGGCTAGAGCTTAGTCGTCGATGTGTTCTTCGACGTAAGCGCGAGCGGTTTCTGGAGTATTAACCGACTGGATAAAATCAAGATTGTTCATTGCCCATCGGAAATGTTCCTTGATGAACTGCTGGTGATCTTCACCAGTACCGTTACCTAGTCCGATCTTCTCGAAGACACGTAGCATCAGTGCCTGATCTTTGGTCATACCGGCGGCCTGATACAGCCGGTGTTTGTCGTCCGACGACATCGAGGAGGACGAGGACGACGAAGATGTGTCGCTATTGGAATTGCTGTTGAAATTAGAGTTGAAATTGGAATTTCGATTGCTGTTGTTAACATTGAAATTGTAGTTGCGGTTGGTGCTGCCCGGCATGTTCAGATAGCCAGCCGCCGAAAGCACCACGCCGAGAACAATCAACACGATTATTCCAAGACAACCTGCGCCTCCACATCCGAGGGCAATCTTTTGGTTTCTAGTCATCTCCACCTCTTATACAAGTCGGATTTTTAGAACTTAGGGTCGCCCGCAGGAAGTCTAACGACGAGCTTTCATCCAGTCGATGCAGGATTGCAGATGATACCTCATGTTCGGCGCAGTGTCTTGATGCATGTTGCCGTGGCCTGGCAAGACCCATTCAAACTCGTAATTCAGTAGCTTCTTCATTGATTCTGTTTGCCTGGTCCACGAATACCACGCCACGCTGGGAAACGCAGTCAAAGTCCGACGCGCCGGCGACCAGGCCAAATGGTCGCCGGTAAATAAAAATCGATTGCGATATAGAAACACCACGTGCCCACGCGTGTGACCCGGCGTCGGAATCGCCAGAAGATCCCTATCGATGTGCACAACCTCTTCACCGTCGATAACACGCTCGACGCCGATTCGGGCTGCACCATCGTCAGCATGCATGACGCGCGAGCAGCCAAATTTCGCGGCAAACTTCTCGTGGTCTGCGATGTCGTCGCGATGCGTTAACAGCATCAGGTTAACACCGCCAAGACCTTCGATGCGTTTAACCAGGTGCGTCGCAAAGCGCGGCGAATCGATTAGAACGTTTCCGCCATCTGATTCAGGCCTGACTATCAAGTAACCCCAACCGCCAAAACTTGATTCGGAAGTAAAGCCACAGAAATAGACGTTATCGTCAATCAACATCGGAAAGGCATCTATCCCGACGTGAACGTCGTGCTTTTCGACGGTGCCAATGGATCCGGTGGGACAAGCAACCAAAGACATCAACGCGAGACGAGTGTCTGATTCTGTTATAGGTTGACGATGGACGCTGCACTGGTCGCCGTGATCGCGAAATACGGAAGGTGTGAGTTGACTACATGTATCGCAGTCAATGCACGTGTCGTCGACAAAGAAGTCGCCGGGAACGTTTTCGGGAAGGCGGCGTTGAATACTAGCCATTGGTGATTAACATGATGGCTGAAGGGTGAAGGTGGTTCAAGTTGGGGCCAGCAAAATAGAATTCTCCCTCTCCCTTTGGGAGAGCAATGACATACTTGCTCATCGATCTCTTCCCGAACCTCTAATCAGCACCAAAGGTGCGCAATGCAACAGCCTGGGGCAACGCCCCAGGTAACCGGCCGCCAAATCCCCAAGCGCTGAAGGCGCGACATAGCCCGTCCTGCGCTCAAGTACTTATT
>DATEPE010000017.1:0-69533 GCA_035273385.1 Pyrinomonadaceae bacterium
CCGCAGTGGGCGCAGCCAGCGTGCCCCGGCTTTTCAATCCCACAAAAATCGCACCCACCACGTTGCTGCTGTGCTGCTCACTTATCAACCCACGTACTCCAAAAGTTTCATTGACACTTCTGATGGCTCCGTTCGCCCCGGTGCTTTGTACATCCAATTTGTGCGTAGGGCTGTTGGTACCGATGCCGATGTTGCCGGCCGACTCAGCAATGACGGAATCACCGAGGGTGCCGGCGTTATCCACCCACTTGGCAATCCGGTTCTGAGTGCCCGTGCCCGCGATCAGCTGCACCTCACCAGAATCTGTCGCCGGGGTGTCTGCCGGCAGAATCCCGGTCTTGTCAGCGCCGGCAACCCTTGGTTTGGCGATCACGAAGCGCTGAGCGCTAATCGTCCCGGCCACATCCAGTTTCGCTTGCGGTTCGCCGGTACCGATGCCCAGCCGCCCATCTTCTGTCAGACGCATCTGCTCTTTTTCTTTGCCGGAGAAGATATCGCCCGTGCGGAAGGTGAGCGCGCCCTGCGTGCTGGTCAACTGTCCCTCAGTGCCATCGTGCGTTAAGGCTGTAATAGCTTCTCCTTCACTCTCCTGGCGAATGGTAAGTGTGGCATTGCCTTCCACCGGGCCGATTGTCTGCTGCTGCGCCAGGGAGAGTTGGGCGCCTTCAGCAGCTTCGATGGTCGCCTTTTTCTCATTGACGGTCACTAATCCGACCCTCTGGCTTAAGCGTCCTGACAGACTCTTGATTGTCAGCACGCAAGCATACGACCCCGCTTGAAGATCCTGGCCCGCGCCGTCTTGCAAATGCCAATCCAGCACGTTGCCGCCATGCAGTTCTGTGTCGAAGAGTTTCTGCCCCGCTTCGTTGTACACCTCCAACCGGAGTTGGACCACTGTACCGGGACTCACAAAGCGCACGCGTTTAGCTGTAGCTGTGGCAGTGACGAGCGGAGTGGCTGCAACCGGTTTCTGCGGATTTTCAATTGGCGCGCGATTTTCCTGGGCCAAGCCGGTGCCCGCGAGGACAAACGCAAAGAGACTGCCGCCAACAAAGCGCATGGGTCTGGACATTTTGATCTCCTTCTACGGGAAGCGATGTCGAACTTTTTTTGCAAGTCTGTCCTAAGGCATGGGTTCAACTGAAGGGTCTCTGGGGAAACCAAGCGGATGGCTGCTTCTACCCGTGCCCGCCGGTAAGCTAATCGTGCCGGGTAAGATAAGCCGAAGAGCGAAGGAGGGTCAATCCAAGCTTTTTATCTGACAAGCTTTTTATCCAAGCTTTTTATCCTCGGAAGATGTCGACGGATTCTTGACGGCTTTGGGGGAGCTTAAGACGAACGGGCAGGATGAGAACCCCAGCGGTGCACTGGGGCTCCGCCATCAAAATCGTAAAAATGTAGATCGGAAGCGGTCAGTAGCTTGGTTAGCAGAATGATCTGTCCGGTGTGCATAGAGAAGTGTTCGGTGACGTGGAAGATTGCTGCGAGCGCCGTGACAGTGGTGCCCTGAATCTCAAATGTCTCAAGCAAACGGGACTCATCAAACTGCGCCAGGGTTGCATCAACCTGACTCAAAGTCGCTTTAGTTCTGGTGAGAAGTTCATCACGGGAAATCACCCGGCGTTCGTCAAACTCCGATTGTCGAACGCGATCATCCTCTGCCCCGCCCAAACCGGAAACAATCCACTGCCGTGCATTTCCACACAAGTGCAACAACAGATTGCCAACGCTGTTCGAATCTTCGTTAGGACGCCACCAAATCTGTTCGTCACTAAGCAGTTCAAGGCAACGTTCGATCTTCGGCAGATATTCGTCTCGAAGGAAACCGCGCGCCGCCGTTATGAATGCTGGGGGTGTTTTTTCGTCGCCACTCATGCTTCGCTGGACAATGTTCAGAGTACAAGCTTTAGCTTGAGTGCTTACCAAAGAAAGCAAGCTAAAGCTTGTACTCTGAACATCGTCTCAACACTCAGTCCTCTTCTTCGGAGACTTCGGGCTTTCTCTTGTGCTTAGCCTTACGCTGCGCGGGTCGCGCCTTCTCTTCCGGCTTGGCATGCGTCATGGGATGTCCCGGAGGCGCCCCGGGCTTTCGAATCGATTCAAAAATCGGACGCGCGTCCTTCTTAGACTTGCTCGCCCGCGAAGATTTGTTAGTCATCCGTCCTCCGGTGAAGGTTTCGGAAGGGGCCGCATAAACTCCAAAACTTGGATTTGGCCGAATGCTATCCCTGCCCCCGAAACGTGTCAATCTTCCTACGACCAGACACGGTTCGGCCTCGTGCGTGCTCTTAAAGCAGCACTGAAGCCGAACTAATTAAGCGGAGAAGTCTAAACCTCGCTGGGACGCGGGCTCTTGGGAAGCAAGGCTTTGATGGCCTGGGTGGTTTCTGCGCGGCGTTTCTGCTGCAGTTCATTAACCCAATTGGTGACGGTTTGAACCATTTCGCGCGCAGTCTGCGCCGTAGTGTTTTCCTTAGCGACCGGCTTTGGCTTACGCCCTCGCTCGTGCTTCTTGATGATTTTGATAGCTTTCTTTTCTGACATTTCCAACAAACCTTAGTTTCTAAGGCCCTCTTCGACTTTAATTGCGTCGTGATTACCTAATAAAACGAATTTCACCGAGGAGAGTTCCCTGATTCTGCGGCCCCTGAACTGGCCGTTTTTCATCAGCGCTGTTTCACTTGCAAAGACCTAGCCAAAAGTCCGGCCGTAAGCACCAGTAAAACTCCTCCTAATTAGAACGCGTAATTCGTCGAAGAATTGCAGCACCTAATTTCGCTGCGTCATTAATACGTACACTCTTCGGCAGGCACGTACGATTTTTCCAGGACTATTTCGGTCCGGAGCCGGGGTTTAGTCTCCGCCCACTTGGGTTGTTCGCGGCGCCGGGCGTCCATATCGAGACGCCAGATCTTCTTCTGTGTGGTGTAGATGAGGAAGCACAATCCCACGACCGCGCCGCCGTTGACCCACTTCAAGCCGCCCACCATGTGCTTAGTGCCAAACGTGATTAGCAGCGCATTGATGATGATCATGGCCAGCCGGAACTCCGTGGGACCAAACTTCAGGTAGCTAATCTTGAGTTTGTCCATGGCGGCATAGGCCAGGAAGGTACTGAAGTCGTAAGCAGCAAACAGCGCCAGCATGACCAGGAGGTGAAAGTCTGCCTTCTCTGGAAGGATGAAAGAATAGCCGATCAGAATAGAGGCGAGGAAAAAGTAATCCAACAGGTGATCCATGTAATAGCCCCACCTGACGAGTCCCGTGTTTCGATACTTGCCGACCTTACCGTCAAAGAAGTCAGTTACCCATTGCAGAGCGATCATTACCGAGACTCCCCAAAGCCACTTGAGGTCGCGGGCGGCGAGGTAACTGAAAACAAGGATGAGCCCAGACCACAGGAGCGTGAGCATAGTGAGGTGATATGTCTCGAGCCAACCCGGAATCCATGGAAGAACGATTGGCGCAATGCGCCTTTCCAACGGTGAAAGAAACGAGGTGTTAGTTTTGTCGGCCCCGGCGAATTTTTGTGTTTGCATCTTTTGTAATTGCCCCTCTGGTCACCAGGGCACATGAGCAAAGTGCACGCCACGTGTAAAACGGACGAAATACGCCGATTCAGCGTTAGTTTGATGGATTTGACAGAGGACTGGAGTGGAGGTTTCTTTCAGGCGAAGGATTAATGCGGCGGGGCCACCAGCTGTTCCCTTTAGTGTTTTTCGTGTTTTGTGGATCGAGTTCGGTCAAATATTCAAAGCGATCCACGAATTACACGAATTACACGAAACAACCCTTCTCGTCTCTCTTAGATAAACACTACCGACTGCGAACTGGGGATCTCGAATCGGCGGCGACATTTTTTGCACGCCAGCATGTCGTCAATTCTGACCATGTAGTCTCGCGATTTTTGATACCGCATGCGGTCCTGCTCGTTTGCGCCACGCGGAGGTGCGGGCTTCTTAGTTCGCTTGAGCCAGCGAACTTCGTATTCCATTCGTTCGCGGCAGTGGGGACAACTGTAGGTTGCCTTCTTGGTTTCCTGTCTCTCGTTGAAAAAATCCTGTTCGTTCATAAAGCCCTTTGCGGTTAGCCGTTCAACTCACGCAGGTAGCGAAAGCTGTAGATTCCAGTCTCGTGGCCGTCGCTCCAGCGGAAATTAAGCGCGTAGCGACCGACAATACTTACATCTGTTATGGATAACTCGTCGGAAATATTCTCCGGCTTCAGCGTGCGTTGTCCGGTCCACTCGTTTACGCATTGCGCGCACGGGCACGCGCGTCGTAACTCCGGAGCGCTGTAAGTCGACACGAAGTTATCCGCCCAGGTGATGCGCAGGCCGCTGTCGCCTTCCTGTTTAATTTCGCGCGGCTCAATTTCAGCTCCGCGTCTTTCGGTTGTTTCAACCATGTGCTATTGGCTGCCCGCCGTGCCTTCGGCCGTGGCAGATGTTTTTCCATTGCGAACAGCTTCGGCCACCTTATCCGCCGTAATCTGGAAGTGGGAGGCATCCCAAAGGACCTGACCGTTACGCACAATAATTATCTGCGGCGACTCGTGTCTGACGCCCAATCGTTGGGCGATTTCATCTGATAGAGATCGCGCGCGCTGGACCTCGACCAAATCCACATCACCGTCGTAACTTTTCATGCGCTCAAAAGCGCTGGCGCTGATTGGACAAGTCAAACTGTGTTTGAAGATCACTACCGGCCGCTGTTTTGAACGGTCAATTAGTTTCTCCAACTCCGTGACATCAGTAATCCGCGAAAAGTTAATTCCCATCTGTAACCGCCCACTTTTTGGTCTGATTGATAGTAGCGTATTGCATCTGATTCAGCCACAGCACGGTGGTCAAACGTTCCCTAAAAAGCTTAAGCGGCGAGGCTAAATGCGCTCGCCGCTCAAGAAAGGAAGAGTGACTTCACCCCGCCATATCCTTCGGTTACTGGTTAGTAACCTGAGTAACCGTCCTTGTATCCGTTTTCAAACGCCTGACGGAAGTAAGTCCGGTACAACTCGCGATCACCTAATCTGGAGCTGTAGTCTGTGGTAGCACTCTGGTACTTGCTCTCGTCGCGCCAGTCAGCATACTCGCCACGTTGGCGGTCACGGCGACCTTCTTTGAGGCCTTCGTTGAAACCGGCGTTCAGCGCGGTCTGTCTCAGATTGTAAGAACCACCATAGTTGCCGTAACCATCACCCGCGTCGTTGCGGTTGCGATTGCGACGGCGCCAGTTATCATCGCGATCACCTCGGCGGCGCTGCCCAGTTGACTGGTCCAGCCGGCCATCGCGGGCGTCGTGTCCGTTAACAAAAACTTCTACTGGTTTTCCTCGGCCTCTACCCTGCGCCGAAGCGACCATCGGCATTGCGAACACCGCAGCCAGCAAGATCATGAAAGCGCTTGTTAAGAATCCTTGTCTCTTAATCGTCATAACGTTTCTCCTTTTGAAAAGCTCGATTCGCAACAACCGATGTCGTTCGAGCCGATGTCAATGAAGAACGTTACAAGGACCATGCCACTCGCGGGAATGTGTTAAAGGGCCGGTAATACCGAGGATCCAGCTTCAAATTGACCAGATGTAGACGTAATGAGTATGAACTACACGCATTAGGTGCGTTCAAGTGTGCTGGACACGTACACCTCAGACGTGATTCAGATGGAACAAACAAAAAGCGTATTTCCATATATCATTTCACATTTTTCATTTTTCATTGTTTGGGTGAGTTTGGTTGATTCGTGATCAGCCCTGTCAAGGGATCCCGAAATGCACGAACTAACACCAATTAAACCGATGACAAATAAATAATGCGAAATGATATATGGTAAATACGCTTTTAAAGATCGTTACTGCCAGTCCCCGACAAGCACGAACGGCGCCCAGTAGAATGGCGCGCTGTATTTCTTACCCGCGATCATTGCCAACTGAGCTTCTCGCATAGCTGCTGATGGCCGCGTTGGGGTAGCGCCAGTCGTCAAAAGACGTTTGTAAAAGTCTGTCATCAACTCCGCCGAAGATTTGTCCGCTACCGACCAGAGGCTCACTCCCACCGTGGGAGCGCCGGCGTACATAAATGCACGCGTTAAACCCATCACGCCTTCGCCGAGTTTCTCCTTACCCAGGCCTGTTTCACACGCGGAAAGAATCACGAGTGGCGAGCCCAGTTTCAGATTGAACACTTCATCCGTTCGGAGGAAACCATCTTCAGTCTTGTTTCCCACCAACGACAAGACCACGCCGGTGAACTGCGGACGCTCAGCGTTCAACAGGCCGTGCGTCGCAATGTGCAGAACGCGATACTTGCGTACGTCGCGCGTCTCCAGATTGTCTTCGCTGGCGTCGAGGTCCAGCCACATATCTGCTTGTCCGCCGGACGTCTTTGTTAGTTGCACAATTTGCTCGGCTTCGGAACGCGTTCCCGCAAGACGCGCCAGTGGCAAGCCCTGCATCTTCGCCGCCGGTACTGCCGGCGTTTCCTGTCCCGACACGTCGGTTAATGCACTCTGAATTCCCAGTCCTCGTGTATCCGCAGTCGCAGTTGCAGAGACTGCTGCCCCGCGCGCTCGGGTGTCGGCCGAGTTGAAAACCGGGTCAGCCACAACCAGAACATTGTTTCCGACCTGAGGCCGTTGCTGTTGTCTGATTGCTCCAACGACCGATGCCGACGGCGCGTAAACGATCTCATTGGTCTTGATTAAATAAGGCACGGAGGTGTAGTCGCCGCTATCAGAAGTTTTGACTAACGCTTCAAACGGAATGTAATTGAGCGCGCCGTCCGCGGCGATCAACAACCGCTTCTCTCCCAACATCGCAGCAACCGGCGCTACAACCGCTTTGTAGAGGGCGGACGATGCAGCGACAAAGCCGGCCGCGTCTTCGGCAAATGGGGTGGCGCTAATGCCCAGACCACGCTGCGCGTCCGCTACATCGATACCGACGATACGACGCTGAAGCTTCGCTGGGATCAGTTGCGCACGAAGGGCGGTAGCCAGGCCGTCCACTGCGGAGCGCCCAGGCAGTTTGCGAAGCGCTGCTTCATTCTTGCTGATGGCCCAAACGTAAGAAGCCTCAGGACCAAGCGAATATTCCAGCAGAACAGTTTGATCGTCTAGCAACTTCTGCTGCACTTCCGCCAAAGAAAGCGTTTGACCGGCAGTCAGGCTCGCGTATCGAGGACTCGCCGTCCTGATTTGATTCTCAATGCTGTCAAACTCTACCTGTAACTTCTCGAGCTCTTCTTCCAGATCCGACGGTTTCTTTTTCTGATCGTCAGGCGTCAGGCTGATCCCCATTAACTCCTCAGCGATTACCTGTTGGCGATCCAGGTTCGCCTGCTTCTGCTGGAGCAACGCCGGTGGAATACCCTCAGTGATCGACGCCCCCGTTTCATTCAGAAGATCCAGGAGCGAACGTGCCCGCGATTGCTCAACAACCCTAAATCCCTCGGCTGCATATTCGAGTGCTTTACCGGCAAGCGGTGCATCAGGCGCTGTGGACGACAAGATGGCCATCTCGGCAAATGCAGACGCCGTTTCGTCATAGACATCTTTCGTAGTTGCCAGGAAACTGGTCCGTGCTTCGTCTGCTCGCAGACTCCCAGCACGCAGTGATTCGATTGTTTGAATGGACTCGCGATAGTTTTTGAGCGCCGCTTCTCTAGTGGACAGCGACTTCTTCGCGTCTCGTTCCTGCTGTGCTTGTAGCCACAAGCTGCGACCGAGTCCGCGCTGCGCCGGCCAAATCAAGTCGAGGCGCTTGTCGTCCTTCGCGCCTTTGACCGCTTGCTCGTAAAGCTTGACGGCATCTTTTGGCTTGCCCTGCTTCGCCACGACGTCTGCCAAACTCGTTAATGCCGCTGCACGGAACCGCCGTGTCTGCCCGAGGTTTGCAATCATCGGGAGCGCGCCTTTGCCGGCGTCAACCGCTTCCTGAAAGTGGGTACGCGCGGAGTCGAGATCATTACCGGCAAAAGCAATGCGGCCCATACCGAGGTGATAAGTCATGTATATGATCGACGTTCGATACTGATCCAGTTCGTTCTTCGCCACCAAAGCACCGCCGACGGCACCAGCCGCAGAACCGATTGTCGCGCTATCAGTCGCATTGCCGAGTGCAATAGAAGGAGCGATTCGTCCGAAGAGACCGCCGACTTTCTTTGCGGCACTCTCGGGCTTTTTCACCGACATGCGTGCGTAGGCAGAAGCGGCTGGACCCATCTGGCCCAACCGGTAATTTGTGTCGCCAATCTTGGCGAGCAGCAGTTGGGCATTGAACCCAGTGTCAATCGAACTGGCCGCCGTGTCCGTAAGTCTGCCGGCCTGGGAATCAGCCCGGTGCGCAGCAGAACTGGCGATGGAAGCACCCCTCTGTTCTTCGCTGACGGCCCCGGTGAGCGTTTCATACGCTGTCTGGTAGTGGCCCAGGGCCGTTTTGTTCTGACCCTGCCTCAGATACAGATCGCCTAATTCATTGTGGGCAGCAGCGATGCCTCTCTTGTTGTTCGCTGCCGTATAAAGCTCCAGGGCCTTCTGTAACGGGCCCATGGCCTGATCTGCCTTCCCGCTCTTCAACAAACGCCTGCCTTCGCGTAATGCCGAAGATGCAGAATCTGCCTGTGGTTGGAACACCGCATTGCGATTAGCGGTCGCGACCGGCGCGGCCACGAATAGACTTACGAGTACTACTAAGTTGATAAACTTCATGACTACCTCATGTAGGACAGACATTCCTGTCTGTCCGGTGGGCCGAACTTTCCCATCTTTCTATAGATACCTTGGACAGGCAGGAATGCCTGTCCTACTGGATACCTGGGGCAGGCACGAATGCCTGTCCTACTGAACTCTGGGACAGGCAGGAATGCCTGTCCGACTGAACTCTGGGACAGGCAGGAATGCCTGTCCGACTGAACTCTGGGACAGGCAGGAATGCCTGTCCTACTGGATACCTGGGACAGGCAGGAATGCCTGTCCGACTGAACTCTGGGACAGGCAGGAATGCCTGTCCTACTCTCCGGCGACTGCGACGTGAATCAGATCAAGTGTGGCCACCAGCACCTTCTTGTCCGTAGACGTCGTCAACATGATCAGCGAAGGTTCCGGATCGTCACGGTTCAAACCGATGCCGCGGCTAACAGCCTGAGACTCTACTTCGGTCTGAGTTTTTCCTGCGCCCTGCGACTTCGTGACCTGTGTTGGTTGTTTTACTTCCGACTGAATTTGGCTCCAAAGATCGGGCGCGGGACGCCAGGGGCATTTGGTCTTGTTGTCTTTGCAAAAAGTGATCAAATCGTCTTCCATCGGAACTCCCGTCAGCGGTTCCCGCGTAAAGACGAAATGGAGACGCTCCGTTCCAGCATTCTGATCAAACGCGAACCAACGCAACCGTTCTTCAGAGGCAGTGCTGGACGGGATTTCAAACGGCACATGCGCCTGGATGTAGTTGCCTGCTTCGTCGAGTTCGGGATCCGGATAGATCATGACCGGCTCGCCACCGTTGGTGGTGTTGAAGATGTATAGGTAACCGTCTGCGTTTGTTTCCAACAGGACGCGCACGCGATCGCCCCGCTTAAATTCGCGCGTCGGATCAGTTCGGACAGCCATCCCGTTTGAATCGCGCATAAATAGAGTCAATCCCATCCCCATTCGCGAGTTGACTACTTTGCCGGCCGGCTGAGCGGGGTCGGTAGTAACGACTTTTGCGGACGCATCGCTACCGGTGGTGGGTTTGCTGACAGTTGTTTTGGGGCGACGACGATTGGGTTTCTGCGCCGGGCCAGCTTTCGGTTTCGATGAAGCCTTGGGACGCGTAGTGAGAAAGGCACCGCGTACCTCTTCGTCATCCTGCGCATATACGGCAGTTGAACCGGCGACAATTGTTAATGAAAACAACAACGCGCTTAACATTGCCTTAATCTTCATCCCAACTTCTCCTTCACACGATCCAATTATTTATGCTGTATACGCACGCCAAAAATCACAGGCGAGCCACTGTCGCGCGCTCCGGGTATTTTGCCCGGTAGTTTAATTGCGACAAATGGAGCCGACGCATTCTTATCATTTAGCTCAGTGATCGGTTCTACAGTCTTCTTCTCAGCGACAAACGCTTCAAACTCCGATCGTTCAGTTTCGCTGAGTGGTTTTCCCGTTGCCTGCTCAGTGAAAAACGCGGGTGACGACAATTTGACTGGGGAAAAAATTATGGTGTAGTCCTCGGTTCCCGCCTTCTTATCGAGCTCCAGCCACTTTTCAATTCCATCTGGAAAACTGAAATCGGTGTCCTTGCTTACCTGGTTGTTTTCCAAACCGGATATTGCGGCCGGTTTCTCAGTCAAAAATGCCGTTGGCTTGCTGTTTTGCCCTGGTCCAACAATGTACAGGTAGCCGTCCTGCTCCAATTGAAAATGAAATTTGAACGCCTGTCCCGACGTAAGCGGCACAGCCCCGCCCGCAACGCGCGTCGGTTCTGCCACCAACCCCGGCGGCAAAACTTCCAGCCAGTAACGACCAAACTCGCTCGGGGTGTTAGTAGCGCCCGTGTTCCCTGTGGTTCCCGTCGTACCCGAGTTTCCGTTAGCGACGACTTCACCACCATCACCTTTCAAAAACTTGTACGCGAGGAAACCACCTACTCCCACAACGCCAATCAACAAAATGAAAACAACTGCAGCAACCAGCGCGACCGATTTGCCGCGCGACTTTGGCGGCGCACTCGCTGCTGCGACCGCCGGAGATGACGCCACCGCCGGTGGCCTCCGCGGCTGCTGTTGGACCGTCATGCTCGACGACAAGTCTGCACCACCGGCCAGATGCGGCTGCGCGGCCGGGATTGCCACGCCGGGGGGCGTGCCGGCGTTCGGTGGAGATGTCACCACCGCTTCGTCAGTTAAAAGAGTTGCTGCGTTGAGGTCGGACTGCGTATTTACGGCGTCGCCGGCCGAACGGGTGTGCGCTGAAGAACCTTCATCACGTGGAATTGCAAGCGTCCTGCCTTCCAAAGCCGGCACGGTGGCGCGGAGAGCAGCGCGCAACTCTTCTGCAAGTTCGCCGGCTGTTGACTGGCGATCGACACGGTCTTTTGAGATCGCGCGATCGATCACTTTGCTGAACGCCGGAGAAACTCCCGGGACCACTTCGCTCAAAGCCGGTGGTTTCGCATAAAGATGTTCGCGGCGCAACTCATGCAACGTGTTGGCTGCATAGACACGCCGGCCGGCGATCATTTGATACGCGACGAGTCCCAGGCTATAGATGTCAGCACGGCCGTCAATTTCCATATTGCCGTCGCGCGAAAGTTCGCCCCATTGCTCGGGAGACATGTAGTAAGGCGTGCCCAACACCTGTCCCGCCATCGTCAGCTCAGTGGTACCGCTGCTTTCCACTCCGGCAATCTCACGCATCTTCGCGATTCCGAGGTCCAGCAGCTTTACCGTTGACTCGCTGCCGTTGCCCTTCCCGATCATGATGTTTTCCGGCTTCAGATCGCGATGGACCACACCCATCGCGTGCGCAGTGTTCAGCACGCTCATGATGGGCTCCAGCACTTCCAGGGCATCTGCGGGAGTAAAACGTCCGCGTTGTTTCAACTCGGCATCGAGTGTATGCCCTTCGACATACTCCATCACCATGTAGATGGTGCCGTCCGCTGCAGTCCTCAGGTCGTAAACTGTTACCGCGTTTGCATGACGAAAACGGCGGGCCGCTTGTCCTTCGCGTCTGAATCGACGGAGCCACTCGGCGTTGTTCTGTACTTCGCGCGGCAAGATTTTTATTGCCACGCGGTCGCCCAACAAGATATGGCGACCAAGATAAACCGCACCCATACCGCCTTTGCCAAGCAAAGACTCGATGCGGTACTGGCCGTCCAGAACGGTGTCGACCAGCGACGACGGATCGTCTTCTAAAACTTCGCCGTCAGTCGGACAGAAGCTTAATCCGTCTTCAAACTTCTCTTTGCAGAGTGTGCAGTATTTCATCAGGGGATAAATCGGAGTTGCAACGCGGCTTCTTTGTGAAGTCGAATCATTTCGCAGTACGTAGGGAGTAGTTTACCACACGGGGTGAGTGGCGCAGGAATAGACAATGTTCAGAGTCCAACCTTTAGGTTGCTAGGTTGCGAAAGTGGCAAGCTAAAGCTTGTACTCTGAACATTCTCTTCGGATCGCAGTTCGCGTTATGTAGTTAAATAAATCCGGCGAAGGTAATCCTCGACCATCCGATCGCTGTTGAATTCGGGCGCCAGAGTACTAATCGAACGCTTCATCATTGCCAGCCACTTGCGCGGTATGCCCTGTTCATCGCGCTCGTAGTACGCCGGAACCACTTTCTGTTCCAGCACTCGATAGAGTGATTCAGCATCAGCAATGTCCATTTCCGCCGGTTCACTCGCGACGGAGTCGCCGATAGCAAAACCGTTGGTGCCGTCATAGCCTTCCAACCACCAACCGTCGAGCACCGAGAAGTTGAGCCCGCCGTTCATCGCCACCTTTTCGCCACTGGTGCCGGAAGCTTCAAGCGGCCGCCGCGGCACATTCATCCACACGTCGACTGACTGGACCAGTTGGCGTGCAATCTCGTGATCGTAGTCTTCCAGGAAAACTGCGCGGTTTTGTACCTGCGGGTCGTATTTCCACTGCGCCACTTGTTGCAGAACGAGTTTGGATTCGCTGTCCTGTGGATGTGCCTTTCCCGCAAAAACAAATTGAACCGGGCGTTTCTCATCATTGATAAGCCTTAGTAATCTGGCCTCATCCTTGAGAAGCAGATTCCAGCGCTTGTAACCTGCCACCCGCCTGGCAAAGCCGATCGTCAACGCGTTGGGATCAAACAAATCGCGCGCTGCGTCGATGTATTCCTGTGGCTCGGCGCGATTGACGCGGGTCTGAAAAGCGCGCTGCCTCACAAATGCCACCAACCGTTCTTTCAACAGCGAATGAGCCAGCCAAAGTTCTTCATCTGAGATCCGCGCAATTCCCTGTTTCCACTGCTCAGGTTCGCGCAACACTTTGGTCCAATTTTGATCGACATACTTCTCAAATAACGCCTGGATCAACGGGGCGGTCCAGGTCGGAGCATGAACCCCATTAGTCACCGACGAAACAGCAATGTCTTCGACTTTCCGGGTGGGCCACAGCTTGTGCCACAACGAGCGTGAGACTTCTCCATGCTTCTTGCTGACACCATTCGTCGAACGGCACATGCGAATAGCAAGCGGCGTAAGACCATACGCCTCCTTCTTATTCGCCGCATCGATGCGTCCCAGGGCAATAAACTCGTCGTGCGTTAGACCGAGTTCTTTTTCGTAATCTGGACCAAACGAACGTGCTACGAGATCAACAGCAAACTCGTCGTTGCCTGCTGCAACCGGCGTGTGCGTGGTAAAGACGCAGCGCGACTTAACTTTCTCAGCTGCTTCCTCAAAACTCACTCCTTCCGCCTGGATCAGTTCGCGCGCGAGTTCGAGCGTCAGGAAAGCGGAGTGACCCTCGTTCAAATGGTAGACGCTCGGTTCAATTCCCAGCTTGCGCAACAAGCGCACGCCGCCGATTCCCAAAAGCATCTCCTGAACGATTCGTGTTTCGCGATCGCCGCCGTAGAGATGTCCAGTTACCCAACGATCTGTTTCTTCGTTCTCGTCGATATTGGTGTCGAGTAGATAGAGACACACGCGACCGACATCGGCCCGCCATACCCGAGCGCGAACAATCCGTTCGCGAATCAATACTTCAACCAGCAACGGTTTTCCGTCTTGTTGCACGAGCGTCAGGGGCAGTGTAGCCGGATTAGTTTCGCCGTATCGCTCCTCCTGCCAGCCTTCACGGGTTAATTGTTGACGGAAGTAGCCGTAGCGGTACAACAAGCCGACGCCAACCAGTGGTATTTGTAGATCACTGGCGGACTTAAGATGGTCGCCGGCGAGCACACCCAACCCACCCGAATACATCGGCAAAGAATTGTGAATGCCATACTCAGCGCAGAAGTATGCGACCGGATGATCCGAACTAAATCCAACCGCTCTTGGCGGTGCGGTCATGTATTTATCGAAGCTGGAAAGAATGTTGTTGAGCAGCTCGAGGTAACTCGGATCCGTCGCCATTTGGGCCAGGCGGTATTCGGATACCTTCTCGAGCAACCGGCGCGGATTGTGCTCACACTCGTCCCACGCTTCAGAATCAAGATCCTGAAAAAGGCTGGCGCCATCGCGCGACCAGGTCCACCAGTAATTCCATGAAAGACGCTCCAGCGCCTGGAGTGGAAAGGGTAACTTTTGAGTCTTGGTCAAGGTCTTGGTTGGTTCTTCAATCGTTTCAATCATCGCAAATAAATACGGAATATTCCCTGTTCTGAAATTGTCCTAAGACACAAACGGTTCTTATAACACACGGACGGGATTTGGTGAATTTGAGCAAAGCGGACGATGTTTCGTGTTGATTCGTGTAATTGGTGAATTTCGTGGATCGTTTTATTACGAGTACAAGAAAAAGCGATCCACGAAATTCACGAATTACACGAAACACACAAACCAACAAAAGAATGAATGATGGTGCATGCTGTGGCTTTATGCTTTCGCCTGCTCCGCAGGCTGATTGACCTAATCCCTAAAATAGTTGATGTCGGGAGAAGACTTCTGCATCGGTGTCTCGAAAGAACACCAACCGCACTTCTTCAATAGCGCGTTCCGTTGATAGGAAGAGTTTTATCGCTTCGGAAGACACCGCTGCGGCTTCGTCTAATGGATAGCCGTACACGCCAGTTGAAATCGCGGGGAATGCGATTGTTGACAACGTGTGGTTGATCGCCAGTTGGAGTGAGTTCGTGTAGCAAGCGGCCAGCAGGCTGGCTTCATCAGCACCATGCCTTCCATACACGGGTCCAACGGTATGTATTACGAATTTGGAAGGAAGATTTCCAGCGGAAGTTATAACAGCTTCACCCGTCGGCAAGCCTTGAGGGAACTGTGTGCGACGAATCTCCTTACACTCATCCAGGATCGTTGGGCCACCTGCACGATGAATCGCGCCGTCCACGCCACCTCCGCCCATGAGCGAAGCATTCGCCGCGTTAACTATGGCGTCAAGCGCTTGTGACGTTATATCTCCGACAACGACCTTGACGCGTCCGTCTAAAAACGTTTGAGTCATTTCAGTTTCGTGTCTTTCGTAAATTAGTGGATCATTTTCATTAATGAGAACAAGACGATCCACGAACCACACGAAATGACACGAAGAAATCTTAGGCGAGTTCGTCGGCTACTTCATCCCGCGGCTTCACTTCGATCTCGTCAAACATGTCCTGACGCCGCAGCGCTTCGGCAACGCCCTTCGCCTTCAGTTCCGTTAGTGGATGCTCGGCGTCCGTGCTTGCAATTTCGAACAGACGCTCATCCAGCATGACGACGCCCAGTGACCCGAGTGTGACGCCCGGCGTGATTTGGATTTCGTTCATGTTGTGTATTTTGAATCGTCCGGTTTGCTCAACCCAATCCTCCAGGAATGGATCGCGCAGGGCATGGTCGGCTTCGGATTCCGACAGGTAAGCCCCCTCGACGATTAGACAATACTCTCGCACGTTATGGACGGACGTGGTCTCGGCGAATTAAAGGTGGATGTTTAAGGTTTCCCAAACGGATCGTTTACGTGAATAATTTATCACCGCGCTTAATCCTGATCCAAGAAAATTGTGGGGCTCAACGGGATTTTCGTGTGGTTCGTGTAATTCGTGGACCGATTTTTTGCCCGGATTAAAGCGATCCAAGAATTACACGAATTTACACGAACAAAAGCCGCCGGATCCTCCGGCGGCTCTTGCCTTTTAAGCGTGTGCTACGCGTTACGAAATGCGGGCGGACCGTTCATTCAAAGTCCGGACCAGGCCTCTGAAGTGTGAGTCGAAGCTCACGAAACCTGTCGAGCCCTGAAAGAACGCCTTTCCACCCGTGTCATTGGCCAGACGATTCAACGAACTCTGACCGAACGATGCAGCTAACCGGCTGCGGCTGGTCAAGCCCACGGTCGGCGCGTAGAACGCGTAAACCGCGACATTGCGATCATTCGCACGTTTAATGGCGCGGTCCAAATCCACCGTGCTCGCGGCGCTGGCAATATCAAAGCCGTGCGACGTGTCGAGCCCATCCGAGATAAGCAAGACTGCGTTGCGCGCGTTTGAATCGTTATCAAACTTGCGCAGTGCTTCCACAACTCCGACGTACGGGTTGTAAGGTGCGGCTGCTGTGCTCGATCGCGGAATCCTCAACGATTTTGCTGCGCGATCAAGATCGGTTGTGAATGGCTGCGAAACCTGCAAACTTCCAGCTGTGATGTAACCAACCATCACCTTCGAACCGTTCGGCAGCGAACGGATAAAGTTGCGAGTGTCAGCAATCTCATTGCTGACCTGCGATGTGACGTCGTCCTGAATCAGGATTGCCAGATTCACTGGTTCATAAACCTTGCCTGCTCTGTCATTTGCTTCCACCGCCAAACCCGTTACGGACGCGCAAAGCGTCAAAACGAGCGCCGCGGCAATTGTTACTAATCTGCGATAAAACATGTTTCTACTCCTCTAAAAACGCCCCCAAATTCGGTACCAGTTTTGATGCTAATTCCTCCATAAAAGATGGCTTAGTTACCGGCAGGCCTGCTTGCCATTGGTCTGCCGCTCATTTAAATTACTGTCAATCCGTAACCTCGTTTCGACAGGCGCTCTGCCTGTTTTCTATTCAGATGAGACAGACGGAGTTTCTGTCATACTTTCGTTGTCTGAAAGGAATTTATCTTTATGAAAGCCTACGCTACTGAGTCGATTCGCAACCTTGCGGTCATAGGACACGGCGACGCAGGGAAGACGCAATTGCTCAGTTCTCTTCTCTACGTCGCCGGAGCCACACCACGCTGGGGTAAGGTACAAGACGGCACAACCGTTACCGATCACGACGAAGATTCCATAGCCCGCAAGATCACCCTCAACACCGCACTCGCGCATTTGGATTATCAGGACACCAAAATCAATTTAATCGACACTCCAGGTTACGCAGCCTTCGTAGCGCACGCGCGTCCTGCCCTCAGGGTCGCTGATTGCGCGTTGGCGGTTGTCGACGGAGTAAAGGGCGTCGAAGTGCAGACAGAGAAGACGTGGGCTTATGCAAATGAATTTATGGTGCCGCGCATTATGGCCGTGACCAAGCTGGACAAAGAACACGCCGACTTCGGCGCCGCAGTTGAGAGTGCACAAAAAACTTTTAGCCGGGCCATCATTCCCTTCACATTGCCAATCGGAAAAGAGAAGAACTTTCGCGGCGTTGTGGACGTGGTTCACATGAAAGCTTACGAACTGGGTGCGGACGGACAGGCGAAGGAAATAGACATACCAACGGAAGGTCGCGAGTACGTCGACAAGACTCGCGAGCGGCTCGTCGAGCTGGTAGCAGAGTCGGACGATGCGTTGATGGAAAAGTATTTTGAGAATGGAACGTTGGACGAAGCCGACATTCTTCCCAACATCAGCAAAGCGATCGCGCAAAGCAAACTCTGTCCGGTCTTCGCGGTTTCAGGAGAGACGTTGGTTGGATTGCGGGCTTTGCTGAACGGCATTGTCGACTATGCTCCCGATCCCGCGCATCACGAAGCCGAGTATGGCAAGCCGGTCGACGCCAAGCCTGACTCCGAGCGATTGGCCCGCAAGTACAGCGACAGCGAACCGTTTTCCGCCTACTGCTTCCGAACTATTGCCGATCCGTTTGCCGGACGGATCAACGTAATGAAAGTGATCAGCGGCAAACTCTCGACCGACGCGACCGTTTTTAATTCATCACGCGGGACGATGGAACGATTGGGCGTGCTGCACAACGTGCAGGGAAAACAACTCGACAAAGTTACTGAAGCCCACGCCGGCGACATCATTGCCTGTGTGAAGTTAAAGGAAACTCAAACTGGCGACACGCTTTGCGATAAGCAGTCACCGATAGTTTACGACCCGGTTGAATACCCTGAAGCCGCTATCGCATTCGCTATCGAGCCGAAGTCGCGTCAAGACGAAGAAAAGATCAGCGTGGCTTTGCACAAGATTCTCGAAGAAGACCCGGCACTTCACTTCACTCGCGACGCTCAGACGAAAGAGTTTCTACTTTCGGGTTCGGGACAGTTACACGTCGAAACGGTCGTGGAAAAATTGAAGAAGCGCTTTAGTGTCGAGGTAACGCTGCATCCTCCGAAGGTTCCGTACAAGGAGACTATTACTCAGCGCGCGGAGGTGCAGGGTCGTCATAAGAAACAAACAGGTGGTCGTGGGCAATTTGGCGACTGCAAGGTGATATTCGAACCAATGCCGCGCGGCGGTGGGTTTGTGTTTGAAGACAAGATCTTTGGAGGCTCAGTGCCGCAGCAGTTCCGCCCGGCGATCGAAAAAGGAATTCTCGAGGCGGCCCAATCGGGAGCGGTGGCGGGTTATCCCCTGGTCGACTTCAAAGTGCAACTAATTGATGGTTCGTATCACAACGTCGACTCCGACGAACACTCTTTTCGTGCTGCCGGTCGCAAAGCGTTTCGCGCGGCGATGGAAAAAGTGAAGCCGTCAATCCTCGAGCCAATCATGGATGTTGAAATCTTCGCGCCGCAGGAAAACAGCGGCGACATCATGGGCGATCTCAACTCGCGTCGTGGTCGCGTGCAGGGAATGGAAATGAGTGGCAAGCAACAGGTGATTAAGGCGCAGGTGCCGATGGCTGAAATGCTTAATTACCAGTCGACGTTAAATTCAATTACCGCTGCACGCGGGTCGTTTCATATGCAGTTTTCGCATTACGACCCGGTACCGGGAAATCTCGCACAGAAAGTGATTGAACAATCGAGAGCCGAAGGCAGGATCCGCGGCGGCGAAGACGAAGATTAACGAGGGCACAGGCGCGGGCTCTGCCGCGTCCGGTGCGTTAAGGCTTTGCCTTACCGGAGAGTAGTGTGAACATAAGCGGCGAGGCTGAGCCTCGCCGCTCTTTTTATTAAGATGCCGGTCGGAAAGGCCGAGCCTTCCGCACCGGATGCGGCAGAGCGCAATCAGTCTTTACTGCACGTTGAAGAAGTAAGTCAGCACGCCTGTCACCTTTACAAGCTCTCCGTTTAGCCTGGTTTGTGAAAATTTCGCCTTCTGCGCCGCCGAGACAGCTGCTGCCCTCAACAACGGATGGCCCGACATGGCCTGCGCTGCGATGACATTTCCCTGCTCATCAACCGTCACCTGCACCTCCACAGATCCAGAGGCATGTGCCTGTCTGGCAAGCACCGGATACTCAGGCGTTGGCAGACTGATCGCCTTCCCATTTAGAGCATTGCCTCTGATGTTCGTACCACCACCACCACCCACAGCGCTCTTGGTTGGATAGGTCGGCGGTTCTTCGATCCTGTAACCAGCCGGGACTTCGAACAACTCGCGGACAGGCTCGGAGCGATTGATTTCCAGTAGCTGGTAAGTGTTTTCTCCAAACCGCGGATCGAAATGACGCGTCTTCACGATCACTTGCAACTCCGGCGAGAACCATCGTTCGCTGACGATCTCGATCGCTTGCTCATTCCCTATCTCACCCGGCGCTATAGTAACCGTGGTCCTGACACCATCGGCTTCAACGCCATTGATGTTTTGCTTTCCAAGTTGTTCGGTCTTAGCTGTCGGGTTCTTCTTATCAAGCCAGCCGAGTGCAATTCCCGATTCAAGTTGACGCTTTCCCTGGGCCTCACCTTCAAGGACCCGGTACTTGTAGCCGCCATGATCGGGTTCGATTTCCATTTTCTGAATGCTGTCGCGGTAGCCAGCCGCCGCGTCGCCGCCTTGTGCTTTCGCTCCCACCTGTCCCTGAACCTTGAACCGCATCGGCGATAACTTCCGTGCAATCTGGGTTTTCGGATCGAGCGAATAACTTGTGCCTGCTACCGGGTCGTTAATGAAAATTGCCTGCTGCGGCGCACCTCCACGTGCCATTGCCCCGATAGCCTTTATTGTCTGTTCGCGCCTGGTCCGCCCCTCGCTGTCGCGAAATACCTGGGCGACAGACTTGTTGACGATGCGATTACCGTCGCTGAGCACCTGTGTCATCTCGGTAACCGCCTGCGCCGAGTAAGGAGCGCCTTTAACCAACTTACCGCTCAGGCTCATCTCAGTGCCGACGAAAACAAAATCGCCTGGAGGTGGCGGACCCTGCATTATCATGTGCTGTTCGAACGTCGCGCGGTCCTGACCCGTAATAATGGTTGCACCGTGTCCGCCTTGCGAGCTCTCTCGTTCAATCACAACCCGCTCGCGCTCTTGTGTTTGTTGGGCCATTAGCGGCATCGCGCTACCTCCCAGCAGGAACATCAAACCAAGACTGCTCACATTTCTTAGTGCTCTTTTCATATTGTCGTCCTCTTCTACCGGAACTCCCGGTTCATTAGTTCAAATGAATTATCCTTTTCACTGCACAAAACGAATTGCCCGCGCAAGTCCATCAGCGCCCAGCCACACGTCAGCTTTGACACGTTCGTCATAGCGTTCCATGTTGACGGGTAAACCAAACCGCGCCATTGCATAACGAGGTAACTCAACACGAACCACTTGCGCTCCCTCCTGTATGTTGGCGGGATTCGTATCGCCTAGCGGCATAAAGTGAGACACAACTTCAGAAGCTTCCGGATCTGTCACCGTTCCCACAACCACAGACACGAACGTCGAATGTGCTGACGCGTCCGGCCGGAACTTTCTCAGACGCTGTTTCTTCGCAACCACTGGAGTTGGCTTTTGCTCTCTTGGCGGGGTCTCCGCAGAGTCCTCCACGGGCGGTGTTGAGGCAACTGGAACTGGTGTATCAGTCTCCACTGAACCCGCCTGTGAATCAACGGGGGCTGCTTGCCCCATTTGGTAACCGGCAATACCCAGTGCAACCATTGGCGTCGGCTCTTGTTTTCTTGTTGGAGCCCCCGCAGAGTCCTTGATCGGCGGTGTCTCAGTCGCGGGCAGCGAACCCGCCTGCGAATCAACAGGAGGTGTTTGCCTCATTTTGTAACCGGCAATACCTAACGCCACCGCGACCAGTATGGCTGCTGCTACTGCGAGATATCGCCAACCGGGATTGGCTCGTTCCGGCTGTGCCGCGAGGCGTTGTTTGCGCAGGACTGAAAGTAGATTTTGTTGCACCTGCTCCGCGACAACTGCGGCTTTCATTTCGGTGGCTAGTGCCATGAGTCCGCCGGTAAGCAACTTTTCCTCAGTCAATCTTCGAGCGCAATTATCACAAGCTTCACAATGCGCGAGCGCCGCATCGCGTACGGACGCTTCGAGCGGCGTCAATCGCGCCAAATCAACCACGACATTTTCAAAACTCTGACAGTTCATGCGAAACACCTCGCGGTCTTAACTTCCGCCGCCGCATTCTCTTTTTTTTGCGGCTGTAGTTTTTCTAGCAGGAGCGCGCGAGCACGATGCAACCGCGAACGGACCGTGCCGACTGCGCACCCCAATATTTGTGCCGACTCCACGTAACTCAACTCCTCCAGGTCACACAGCACTACCACTTCGCGATAACGCTCCGGCAAACTCAACACGGCGCGCCGCACCGCATCCACCATCTCGGTCCTGGTCAGTTCGTCAAGCGGTTTGGCGTTTGCAGATTCCTCAAGTGATTGCTCTATCTCCAGCGGGACATAAAAACGTTCGCGTCGCAGCCGGTAAAGCATCTGATTACGCGCCACCCCATACAAGAAGGCGTTCAAAGATCCGCGTGCCGCATCAAAGGACTCGGTACCCCGTATCAACACCAGGAACACATCCTGAGTGATATCTTCGGCCAGTGCCGGCGATCCGCACATCTGCAGTACGAAGCGATAGATTCCAGCGTGACACCGGCGGTAAAGCAGGACGAACGCACGTTCGTCTCCAGTCCGCATCAACCGGAGCAACTCGTCATCAGAAGAATTTTCCAGGGCCTTCATTCCGATCAATGTGTCGTCGGAAGTAATTAGCGGGAAGCGGCTTGAGAGTTCCATTTGTTTTTATTACATAAATCTCGAGGGGTTTCGTGTAATTCGTACCGAACTAGTTTCCCTGCCTCATTACTTTAAGAACACCAGTCGACTGGTTCACTGGGACCGCGGGCGTCTAGCCCGCACTGAGCGAAGCGAAAACTGTCGCACATTGCCCCGGCGCTTCAAGAATACCGGCCGACTGTCTTAACAACTTGGTATTGCACTGACTAGTTCCTTTAAAGCAGTAGGTAACGCGGATTTTTTCGCTTCGCTCAGTGCGGGCGGGACGCCCGCGGTCCCAGTGAGACAGTCGACAGATATTTTCAGAGCAATCAGGCAACGTGCGGGAATTTATTACGGAACTCCTCCGAACGCAGCCGCAGGTCGAGCCAGTCGGAAAATAACTGTGGTGACTGCAACCAGACCAGCAGCCAGTGGGAAATTTCTTTAGCGCGCTCGCGGTCAGCGGGATCAATGATCTTGCTGCGAGAAATTAGGATCTGGTTTTGCCGCGCGTTAGTAACGACCTCACGCAAACGGCCGTTTCCGGCTGCCTGCTCCCTTTCGATTGCCGAAAATGATGCCGCCGCTTTATCAAAATCTGAAAAATCCAACTCGCTTTCGAAAGCCTGTGATTCAAGGTATTGCAGTCTCCACTTGCGGTCGCACTCCAAAACCTCCGGGTGCCTCAGCACGGCGCCTTCATCGGCCACCACCCTGGCGATCGCGGCCGGACTATCCTGGCCCCCCGCACCGAATCGCTGGTGCAGAGCTTCCTGAATTTTCTCCAGCTCGTAACAGCCAACCGATTCGCAGTCCAGTGCTTCCCACACTTCGATAATGAGGTCTTGTTTATTAGTTGCTGCCCATTTGATGCTACTCGGCATAACGAGTTAGATCTTTCGTGTGTTTCGTGTAATTCGTGGATCGTTATCTCGTAATGCAAGAAATCGATTCCAGAGCAATTTTGGTTGCCTAAGAGCGATCCACGAAACACACGAAACAACACGAAGCGTCTTGAGGTTGCATATTAAATTTCCAACTACTGTAAACTATGCTGAGATCATGATGAAACTTGCCCCTGACAAATCACCGCTTCTCACTCGTATTGCACTTGCCTCTATTCTGCTGATTATCACTGGCGGCGCTCTCTATGCCCAACAGCCTGACCGAAAGATTGCGAGAATCGAAGTTGAAGGACTTCAGCGGCTGACCCCTGCGGAAGTGATCGCTTCCACGAAACTTAAAACCGGCGCGGTCTTCTCCGTTACGGAGGTGGACGAGGCCGGTCAGCGACTGATGGACACCGGGCTGTTCGCTAAAGTTGGTTATAAGACGATCACTTCGGGAAACAACGTCACCGTCATATTTCAGTTGGAAGAAACGAAAAGCACGCAGTCGCCAGTGCTATTCGACAACCTGATTTGGTTCACCAATGAAGAGCTTTACATCGCCATCAAACGAGAAGTGCCCTCGTTCAGTGGTATGGCGCCGGACAGCGGCTCGATGACGGACGCCATCAAGCAGGCCCTCCAAAAATTGCTGGATGAAAAACAGATAAAAGGCACGATCGAATACTCGGCGTGGCAGACCGGATTGAACTCCGGGAAGCAGGAGCACGTATTCAGTGTTACCGGAGTACCGATTCCGATATGCAAGATCAACTTCCCAGGGTCGAAAAACGTACCGGAGGAGACGCTCGCCAGGAAGTCCAATGAATTGCTTCACACAGACTATTCGCACAAATCCGCGATCGCGTTCGGCACATTTGTTCTTTATCCGTTGTACCGCGAGGTGGGGCAATGGCGCGCGAAATTTGGCGTCCCGGCGGTGCAGCTAGCGAAAGTAGATGAGTGCGATGGCGTCAGCCTTTCGATTCCGGTTGACGAAGGACCCATATATTTGTGGGACAAGACGGAATGGATTGGCAACGAGGCGCTGTCTGCCACAGCTTTAGACGAAGCATTGGGATTTACAACCGGCGAAGTCCTTAAAGGATCAAAACTAGATAAAGGTCTGTTAGCCTTGCGCCGAGCGTACGGGCGCATCGGCCGGCTCGACATGACACTTAATCCGGCACCAACCTTCAACGATGCCGCGGCTCGCGCGTCTTTCAAGATTGAAATCAAGGAAGGGCCACGCTACACGATGGGCAATTTGTCCACCAAAGGCCTGGATGAAGAGAGTGCCCAGATGATCCAGGACGCCTGGAAGCTCCGGCGCAGTGAAGTATTTGACGCGTCCTATATCGAACAGTTCTTACGAGTCGATGGCCGCGAAGCATTGCGGCGTTTGTCTATCCGGTGGCAGGAGGTTGGAAAGTCGATGCCGCGCGTCGAACAGACGGTTAAAAAGAACGAAGTATCGCTGACAGCCGACGTAACGTTAGAGTTTAAGGAATAGCATTCTGCATGTACCATCAAAGCGCTCACTGATGGAAACAGTTTTAAGGGAACCGAATACGAGACTCGAAAAGACGCGTTCATTTCTGTCGCGAGTCAAAACTGTATTTCTCAATAGCCCCTTTCGTCCCCACCCCTGGTTCACCGGAGGACATGCCCAGACGCTCGCCGCGTATGCCTGGCCGCGCGCCTATCGTTATCGTTCCGTTAAAGACGAAGAGCGATTGTTTGATACAGCACCCGATGTGAAGGTACTCGGCCATTGCCGGTGGCAGAAGAATCGTACAGAACATCCGACCATTATCCTCTGGCACGGAATTGAAGGTTCGAGCGCTTCCACCTACATGTTCGGGACCGCGGACAAAGCCTTCACCGCAGGGTTCAACGTCATCAGGATGAACTTGCGTACTTGCGGCGGCACCGAGCACCTGACATCAGGTATCTATCATGGTGGACTCACCGACGATCTTCGAGAGGTTGTTCGCCAGCTAATTGAGCAGGACGGATTGAAGCGATTGTTTTTGGTTGGCTTCTCGCTGGGTGGAAACATGGTCCTCAAATTATCGGGCGAATACGGTGAAGATCTGCCCGACGAGGTGCTGGCCGTGTGCGCGGTTTCGCCTTCCGTTGACCTTCACGCCAGCGCCGAGTTGATCATCAAGCGTTCAAACTGGATATATCACCGCGACTTCGTTTACCGGCTCAAGCAACGGATGCGAACGAAGCACAAGTTGTTTCCGGAACACTATGACATTAGCGAGCTCGGCTCTGTCCGCACTCTGCGCGAATTTGATAATCGCTTTACGGCGAAAGCCAATGGATTCCTGGACGCGGACGATTACTACACTCGCGCAAGCGCGCTCAGGGTTATCGATCGAATACAGGTTCCCACTTTGATTATTCACGCTCAGGACGATCCATTCATTCCCTACCACCCGCTGCTTAATCCTGCGGTTACTAATAATCCGTACATTCTTCTGATCGGTCCCGAACGTGGGGGCCACGTTGCGTTCCTGTCAGCGAGTGCCGGCGAAGATCCCGATGCCTTCTGGTCGGAGAATCGTGTAGTGGAGTTTTGTAGGCTGGCGAATGACGCGGTGTAAGTCTCATTAACACCGGGCTTGAGCCCGGTGACCAAGTGGATCGTTCTTGCTGGGCACCGTTTTAACGGTTTCCCCTCGCAAACGAAAAACCGTTGAAACGGTTTGGATATGGGTCGAGTGTGGTCACCGGGCTGAAGCCGGGGTTAATGAAACTACTTCTCGATCTTCTTAATCAATCGAAGCGCGTGGTTGCGGGTGATGAGTGGAATGTGATCGTCGGTGCTGAGTTCCTTCAGCAACGGTAACATCTGCTTCGGATCGGAGAGGCCATTTCGCTTTAGTAACGCTTCGGCGCGTTCCATCAGCTTAGGCGTGTTAAGGGGAATGCTCTCCCGCGCCACCGACAACTCAAATACCAAAATTGCCTGATCTCCGGCGCGACGATATTCATTGACTAGAGCCGATGCGGCCGGGTGGTTGGTCCAATTAAACTCGGCGGTGCGCTGGCTCTTGTCCTTCTCCATCTTCAAAAGCATCGTGCCGAGATGCGGATACTGACGGTCCGCCTGATAGTCTTCGTTCGAAGTAAGAAAATTCAATGCCCGCCACAAGCCAGAGATGCGACTGATTGCCTCTGGTGAAAGTTGCAACGGTTCTTCCACTTTCATCTCATCCGTTCGCTGCACAAACTTGATCGTTCCCCGGCCTCTCGAGTCATGTTCAATAACAATGTGCTTGATTAGGAACTCGGGTTGTTTGAACTCGTAGGTATAGAGAATTCCGTCGCTCACGAGATCCGCGCCGCTTGGCTCAGCCGTCGCAACCTTCGGAGCTTCTGGCCGCGTGTTGTGTTTATTCGCCTCTTGAGCAATACCAAAAACCGCCGCGAGAAGGATTGCCGGCGCTGCGGGAAACATCAGACGTAAACTAATCTTGCTCATCGTGATAGAAGCTGCGGTCGCGAATTGCGATCATTTTAGACGAAGCTGTTCGGCTCGCCTAACGCGTGCGTCAAACGCATCAAGGCCTTGAATCTTTCAGTGTTCTTAGTGAGTATTAGTGAGTTTAGGTTGCTTTACGGCAGAACAAATCAATCAAACTTCACGGACACCAGCCTGGAAACGCCCGCTTCTTCCATGGTCACGCCATAAAGTGCACGTGCGGTTTCCATTGTCCGCTTGTTGTGGGTGATAACGATGAACTGAGTATTAGCGGACATCTGCACAACTTTGTTGGTAAACCTGCCAACGTTCGCTTCATCGAGCGGCGCGTCGACTTCATCAAGCAGGCAGAACGGCGACGGACGGTAGTGGAATATACCGAGAACGAGGGCTAACGCGGCCATTGCCTTTTCGCCGCCGGAAAGCAGCAGGACATTCTGCAGCCGCTTGCCCGGAGGTTGTGCAATGACGTCGATGCCCGACTCGAGCACATCGTCCGCTTCGATCAAACTCATCTCGCCGCGGCCACCGCCAAACAGCTCCTGGAACAACTCGCTGAAATTCTTGTTGATCTGTTCAAAGGCGTGACGGAACCGCTCGCGTGAGCGACGTTTGATTTCGCGCAGGGCTTCCTCGGTTGAAGAAATGCTCTCCACGATGTCCTGGCGCTGGGCCGAAAGAAATAGCAGGCGCTCCTCGGACTCGGACAATTCTTCGAGGGCCATCATGTTGACAGCGCCGAAGCCCTCGATTCGAGTCCGCAATTCTTCCACCCGCGCATGCGCTGCATCCAGGTCAAACTGTTCCTCAAGCGTTTGCTCGCGCGCCAGTTCTTCCAACGACTGGTTCAGTTCAGCCGCGCAATTCTCACGAACGAACGTCAACCGCGCCTGTGCTTCAGCACGCTGCACCTCGATGGCCGCACGTCCGTCCCTGACCTCGGCGGCGTGACGGTTAAGATCTGAGAGGCGACTGGCAAGCATGTCGGCGGTCTGCCGTGCTGCTTCCAATTGCGCAGTCAAATTCGCGATTTCCTGTTCTTCGCGCTCGCGCTCTTCCGCAACTGTGCTGGCCTTGTGCTCGAGGTCCGCAATCGATTCTCGCAACGCGGTGATGCGCTCGGTCGTCTCGATCATCTCCAGCCGGTGCCGCTCGACTCGACCTGCGACGTCAGCATACTCCGCTTCCATCCGCCGCAATTCAGCGGCAGTGCTGCGCCGGCGTTCGGTTGCAGCCGCAGCGGAGGCACGCTGTTCAGCAAGTCCTTCACTTTCGGCTTCCGCGGCGCGACGCGCCTCGCCTAATGTCAAAGTGGCGCTACTAACGGTCTCGGATGCCGCCAAACGCGCTGCCTCTGCTTCTTCAGCATCGCTGATAGCCGCAGCTCGTCGGCGTTCTACCTCCAGACGCTCCTGCTCAACTCGCGCGGCGTCCTCGCCTACTACCCTCAGGTGCCGCTCGGCGCGCTCGATCTCGTGGGCCAATCCATTGGCGGTCAATTCCCGGGTCATCGCTTCGCGTTCTTCGCGCCCAATCGCTTCGTTAAGGATGACCACCGCATCTTCCAAACCAACCAGTCGCGACTTCGCTTCTGAAACTGCGGCTTCAGCGGACTGCGTCTCACTTACCAACACTTCGGCCCGTGTTTCGAGCTCGCGTAATTCACGCTTGAACGCGAGGAGGCCGGCACCCTCTTCCAACGCTCTGGCGTCGCCGGCACTAACAAACTGTCCACTCGCAACCCAGTCGCCGTTGAGCGTCACAAACAACTCGCCGGTGGCTAGTGATCGCTGCATGGCGTCGTCGAGATTCGACGCCAGGCGCGCATTAACTTTTCCAGGTATCGTTCGTTTCAGAACTGACAACAACTCTCGCGGAGCGCCGAGTAGATCTGAAATTCTCAGATCGGCTGGAATAGGTTCGTTGTCGAAGGAAATCGACAAAGCGGGACGTTCTTCAATGCTGCAGGCTAACGCGTTGCTTTCATCACTGCCGCCGTGTAATCCGGCAACCAGGAAACTGGCGCGTCCGCCGTTATTCTCTCGCAACCACTGCGCGGCCCGCGCCGCGTCGTCCGGGGTCGGTACTACTATCGATTGCAGCGACGAACCTAAGATTCCTTCAACAGCACGCTCCCACTTTGCGTCAACGTTTAAGGCGTCAGCGAGTGTGCCGAGGAAATGAAAGTCGCGGGGCGCGTTCTCTTGTGAAAAGAGCATTTGAACTGCCGAGGAATAATATGCCCGGCGGTCGTCAAGTTCTTTCAAACTCTCGAGACGGTGTTTTGTACGCGAGTACTCATCGCGAACCCTGGTCAGGTCAGCCTCGGTGTCGCTAACAGCTTCATGGCCCTGCACCACGGCATCGACCGCGCGCTCCCGCTCGGAATTGAGCTTCGCGATATGCTGCCTCGCCACATCCATCTCACCCTTGAACGACTCCGCTTCCGCATTTCGCTCCGCGTGATGGGCGGCCGCGCGTTCGCCTTCTCGAGCAAGCCCTTCAGCCTGAACGGCCAGCCGCTCCAGGGTGCCTTCAAGTTGCCGGGCGATTTCACGTAGCCTTTCGGCGATAGCTGTATGGGTTAGCAACGCACCACGTGCGTTCTCAATTTCAATCTCGGCAGCAGACGCAAGTTGAATCTTGTCTGCGTACGACTCTTCAGCAGTCCGCAAAGTGGCCGCGCTCAGCTCGGCTTCGCTTCGCAGCCGCACATCATCTTCCTGCAGACGCTTGCATTCAGCTTCAACGAGGACCAGTCGCTCGGAAAGTGCATCGATCTCTGCAGCAACTTCCTGCTGGCGTTTTTCCAGAGCTAGGACTTGCTCTTCCTGATATGCACGCTCTCTCGTCTGGCGGTCGCGTCGCAGAACCGCATCAGCAGCAGCGGCACGTGCGCCGGCCAGATCGTCTTCAGTTTTCCGCGCCTGCTGCGTCGCTTCGCGCGCGTCTTCTTCCTGTCTCGCCAGATCTTCAGCCACGCTTCGCTCCATCGCGCTGGCTTCCTGCAACTTCAACTCGGTGTCTTCAAGCAGGGCCGTAAGCTTCTGATCTTCGGCGACGTAAACCTGTCGCAACAATCCCTTCAGCTCTTCACGGAAGACTCCATAACGACGAGCCTTCGCTGCCTGGCGTCGCAAACTGTTCACCTGGCGATCTATTTCGGAAATGATATCGGAAATGCGAGAGAGGTTACCGCGCGCGGATTCGAGTCGAGCTTCAGCAGCACGTTGACGGACGCGAAACTTAGTAATGCCGGCCGCTTCCTCGATGATGGTGCGGCGGTCCATCGGCTTGGCGGAAAGAATCTGGCCGATGCGGCCCTGCTCGATGATCGCGTAATGGCCACCGGCTAAGCCCGTGCCTGAGAAGAGATCCTGAATGTCTCGGAGACGGCAAAGTTTGTCGTTGAGCAGGTACTCGCTCTCACCCGAGCGAAACAAGCGACGCGTAACTGAAACTGCCTCGCCCGGCGCAAACTCGAGGGCAAGATTTCTGCGGCGCCAGTGGCGCTTGTGGGAATGCTTCGCGATCTTTTCCGAAACCGCGTCGGCGGGTCCCGCTTCTGCCGGTACCCCTTCGGTCGCAACTTCAGCAACGGGTTCCTGTGAACTTTCCTCGGCTTCAATCGCGTCAAACTCAACAACGCGCTCGTCAATCTGTTCGAGAGTCGAATCGATATCCTCAATGTCAGGCTCGTGTTCAATCACATCGTCTCGCACCATGTGCAAGACAACTTCAGCCATACCGCTCGGTTGGCGGTTGCGCGAGCCCTGAAAGATGACATCTTTCATCTCTCCACCGCGCAAGTGTTTGACACGCTGCTCGCCCAAAACCCAGGCAATAGCATCAGCGACGTTGCTTTTGCCGCAGCCGTTTGGACCAACGATGGCTGTTATGCCTTCGCCTGTGAAGAGGATTTCAGTGTAGTCCGCAAAGGATTTGAAGCCGGTAATTTCGAGGCGTTTCAGTTTGAACATGCGAGAGTCTGTCCGAATTGTCCCACGCCCCGGCCCAAAACCGAATCGTTCGGAAGGTCCGCGAGGGTGTGACAATATAAGTGCGACTTGCTTAGAATGTCAACCAAAACTTGAGGTTAACTAACTTTAATTGGTGTAGATAGCAAGGTTACGGTGAGGTGCTTAAGAATCCCCACTCACGGAGCCGGACTGGATTCAGCGGCTTCCTCGCTGCCGCGCGTCAACATGACCTCTATCCCTTCCCGGATACCTTCCGAGGTCATGGCGTCCATTTTCAGACGACGGCCGTTTATCACGATTGCGGGTACCTCCTGGATGGCCAAAGCGACTGCGGCGTCCTTGTCCGCTTCAATTCGGAAAGTCACCTGCTCGCTGTCCATATCTTGTTCAAAACGAGCGACGTCAACCCCGAGGTCGCGGGCCCACTGTACAAATCGGGGCCTGGGATTCTCCTCATCTTTCCATTCGTTTTGTTTTTCAAGAAGGAGATAGTGCATCTCCCAAAACCGGCTCTGCATTCTCGCAGCTTCGGCAGCTCTCGCCGCAGGTAAAGCGTTTTTGTTACCCGGCAGCGGCGTGTGCCGAAACACCAGGTTGACGTTTGATCCGTACTCGTCTCTCAACTTTTTCAACGTTGGCGCCATCGTTACGCAAGCGAGAGACTGATAATCGCAAAACTCTTCGAGGGTGACGACAACATCCGCAGCCGGATCCGCCACGTTCGCTTCTACGATTGGCCCATCTTCTTCATCAACCGGTTCATCGCGCTTTTGGAAATTCAGTAACAAACCGCCACCAATCAACGAGACGACAATCACGCCTACCACGATCAAAATAGCTTTACTTTTTTCCATCGTATCTGTGAATTATCGTGCGAGTTCTCGACGAGTAAACAGCAGCAAGTCCACCCCGGGTCTGAGCGGGTAGTTACCCGCCAGGTTCAATCCTGAATGTACCTGCTGATAACGATCCCCAAAGTTCTTTATCACTTCGTCTTCCTGTCCTTGCGTGGCAATGATGATTGGTTCATTCGAAGCGACCATCCGGCCGAAATAACCCACGCGACTGTAATCGCGGAGGTACCACGGCAAGGGCCAGTAGTCGGGGGCCACGATAGTTATTCCCGTCTGGTATCCATTATGCGTGCGCTGCGCAATCCGGTTTATTTCGTCCAGGAGCCTGAGGGTTTCACGTCGAGTGTGCGCGTAAACGTAAACGTAATAGCGGTTGTCGTTGTCATAGTTACGGAAGTTCAGATCAAACGTCTGGTATCCCGGAACGAATGTTTTCCAATGTAACTCTCCCTGAGTAAGCGCCCTCACCGATCCAGGTAGTATGGACAAGCAAAGAATCAACACGCCAGCCACAGCAGCAAGCCGCGCACGCTTTTCAAGTTGCCATTCCCGTAACTCGCGATACAACCATTCCATCGCTGCACCACTGCTTAGCGCAAGCGGCACGACAAAGTTGAGTGACAGCCAGGGCGTCTTGTACTTAATCAGGGAGTAGGCCGTGATCAGGCCGAACGCCCAGGCGCCACTGAAGAGCGCAAACTTACCGGTTGGCTTTATTAACGATACGAGTGCACCCAGCGTACCGAGCAGCAGCAAAGGAGACTCCTGCAGCAACAGCCACCAAAAATAAGTTACGAAAGGATGAACGTGGTCCTTGCTGCCCGTCTTAGTCCAGTATTGAAAAGTGCGATACGAATCACCAACACCTTTCCAGTTGGCAAAGAAGGACGAATAGAAAATCACATTGATTGCTATGAACAGTACGACAGCCAGAAACACCAGGATCGCAAGCTTTGACGGGCTCCCTAACCTTTCGGATAACGAAAACTGGCCGGCTTGTCGTCTTTGCTTCTTCGTCCGAGGTGGATTGTCTGTGGGCATCAATAATCGCCAGTAGATTCGCGTCACCAGGTAGGCAAGTAGCACCACAATGACAGAAATGATTGCGGTCTCTTTAGTGGCAAACAACAGAGCGGCGGACGCCGCAGCCGCGAACAAATAGCCAGGTGACGCATGTTCATAAAACTTTAGAGCGGCAACGACCATTGCAAGGGTGAAGAACACGAAATGCGTTTCATGAATAAAGTAGCGCGACAGGTAAACTGCGCCGGGAGAAATCGCGAGCAGGAATGCCGCCGCCAGGGTACCGATAGTTCCGAGATTTCTACGCAGACTGAAAACCAGCCAAACAGTGGCAACGCCGAAGATCGCTGGAATAGATCTGATGGCAAACGTGGTTAGTCCGTAATTGTTTTGGGCTTGCACCCCAAAGATGAGACGCAGCACGCGCGGGAACAATGCCGCAAAGTAGTAGAGCGTCGGTCCATGATAGTTCGCAGGGTCGTAATGATACCTTCCCTCTCGAACCAGGCGGTTTAGGAAGTTTCCGTTGACGCCTTCGTCGTGATGCAGGGGCACCAAGTCCAAATCATAAAAACGAAGAAAAGCCGCGATCGCGAGAATCGCAATCATCGCGATCAACCACGTATAGCGCGACAAATCCTGCGTGTCAGTCGACGCAGCCATCTGCTCGGGCGTGCGAATCACCGGACTGGCCGCATGCTCGCGGTTATTTTTGCGCGACTTTGTAGAGGCGGTACCCACCAACGTCTCCCAACACTTGAAATTTGGAAAAGAAAATCTCGTTTATCAGCATGATGTTGCGTTCGTGCGGCCCAACCACGACGTAGTCAATGCCGTATCGCCGGATAATCGAATCGGCGTCCAGCGTCCCCGCATACACTCTCTTGATTTCGGTTTCCCTTTGCACGTAGTCGAGGCCGTGCGTCCAAATGTGCCCCGGATACCCCATCAGTGACCGTCGTCCTGTCAGAAACACAGGGTGGTTATGCACCGGCGCGTGCATCACCAACACATCCGGCGCCGTTTGCCTCTTCATCGCCTCTGCGAACTGAATGCCGCTACGATCAAACACTTGATGCTTTGTCGGCCTGAAGAGTATCGAGGCGACGTCCAACGCACCAGCAGCAATCACGATGACGAACATGGAAACTGCCGCGACGCGTTTTATCCCACCCTCTTCCCAAAGACGTGCCAGCAACAAAGCCACCAGCGGCGCAGATGCCAGCCACCAGTAATACAGGACCTTTATGTTATCCCAGATCCACGGCGCCATTTTTAAAACGTTCGGGATAATGAAACACAGTATGAAAGGCAAAAAGAAAATCAGCAGCCGGCGCGACACAAGTCGTTGTTTCCCGCTCCACATCAATGCAGCGATGGTAAGTGGAATGAAGAGTCCTGTGTTCTTTAGCCAGAACCATACCGGGCTGTCATTACCGTGGTCCCAACCGAAATGCCACTCAAAGAACTTAGCCGAATCGACTGAGCTGCCGTAGGTCGACCACAACATTTGCGGCAATGCGATCAACGAGGCTGCCAAAAAGAATGCAAACCAGTTCCGCCATTGCCTCTGGAGAAGTGCAATCCCGGCGCCGACGACCATTACCACCACAAAGCTGTGCGCGTGGACCAGGGGCAACAAACCGGCGATAACACCAGCCGCGATCATTTTGTGGATCGGAGTGATTGTGAGTCTTGATTTTAGATCTAAGACTTCAGATCCAGTTCGTTGAGTTCTCTTTTTCTTCTTCGCGCGATCGGGCCGGGAATCTTGACCGCGCGTTGACTGGTCGCCGTTCGTCGCCAGCCACCACTGCGTAAAAACAATCACCGCCAGCGGTAGCCCGAGCAGAAATCCGCGTTGTGGAATCAAGAGCGTGGATATGGCATTTCCCCAGCGCCAGGTGCTCTCCGGAATAATCGTGAAGGAGACTGGCAGACTCTTCAAAAATGCCACAAACGCATCGTGGTCTTCCAAAGCAGCATCCGCGAACATCACCCAACCGATACCACCATTAAGTATTACCAGGACTGGCGTAATGAGGGCTGCGAGCCGGTTTCTCAGGAGGACGAACGCCCAGCGATGCAGCAGTCCAACAAAAGCCAGCGCTACCGGATAGTTTTCAAGAAACATCGACTGCCGAATTGTGGCGCCACATTTAACAAAGATGGCCGAAATAAAGTCCGTGAGGAATGGGTAGGTAAACTTCACTCCGGCGAACGTTGGGTCTTGTGGCGGATAGTTGTTTCCGAAAGCGAAACTAGTGATGACGCTGATGTGAAACGGCAGATCCCCAAAGTTGTTGAGCAAGCCTGTGTAGTAGCCCTCCGGCAATTCAATCATCGCCCGCCGAAAACACAACCAAAGGATGATGGCTGCGATAACGTAGAACGAAACATAGCCGAAAGGGATTTTTCGTGGATTCAGTACCGCATCATGAACAGTGCGGTATGTGTTAAGCACGTCCTCCTGGATAAGTTTCCGTCTAACCGGATTGTTCAGGGTGACGAGCGGTAAGGCTAAGACTATCGTACTGAGTATGATTGCGGGGACAGTCAGCCCGAGAAACATCGCGAAAACGAAACAGATCAGGCCAAGTCCCGCCATTCCCGTGCAGACACCGGTGCACAAACGTGTCCCAAAAGATGCGTCCCTGTCGTAAAGATAGGTCGCCACTACGCCGCAGGCAGTGGCAAACAAAACCAGCGCAAGTGAGATGATCACGCGGCGAGTGACGGCAGATTAAGGTGAACGATCGCCCGTCGGTCCTTTTCTTTCATTTGCAGATTGGCATGCCCCGGCGCGGATTATACGCGAAGGAATTGGTTCTCGCGCATCTCGATTTGCGCGTCGGAAACTTATCAGGTAGTTTCAAAAGTCGAGAGGTCAAACAATGTTACGAGCTGGTATTGTCGGCTTGCCGAACGTGGGCAAGTCTACGCTTTTTAACGCCCTGACGGCGCAAAGTGCGGCACTCGCCGCCAATTATCCATTCGCCACTATCGAGCCAAACGTGGGCGTAGTGCCCGTTCCTGACGAGCGCCTGGAGCCGCTCGCGAAGTTGGTGAAGACAACCGTGATCGTTCCCGCGACCGTTGAGTTTCTCGACATCGCGGGACTTGTGCGCGGCGCTTCAAAAGGAGAAGGACTGGGTAATCAGTTCCTGGCGAACATACGTGAGACGGACACCGTCGTGCAGGTAGTCCGTTGTTTTGAAGACGACAGTGTTATTCACGTCGAAGGATCCGTCGACCCGGGCCGCGACATTGAAACGATTCAAATCGAGTTAGCCCTCGCGGATCTCGCAACTGCCGAGCGACGCCGCGACAAGGCGCAGAAGAACCTCAAAGGTGGCGACAAGCAGGCGCGTGCGGAGCTGGCCGTGCTGGAAAAGCTTTTGCCAGTGCTCGAGCAGGGCAAATCTGCCCGCACCGTCCCGTTGACTGACGACGAGCGGCTGGTCGCGCGCGACTTCTTCCTGCTGACTATGAAGCCAACGATCTACGCGGCCAACGTAGACGAAGCAACCCTGGCGGATCCTGACGCCAATCCGCTCGTTCAAGTGGTCAGGAAAATCGCGGAGGACGAGGCGGCGGAGTCAATTGTCATATGCGCTCATCTTGAAGCGGAATTGGTTTCACTTTCGGCCGAGGAACGCGATGAGTATTTGAAGAGTCTTGGAGTTTCGGGCAGTGGTGTCGATAGATTAATCAAGAGCGCCTATCACCTGCTCGGTTTGATGTCATTCCTGACGGCCGGCGAAAAAGAAGTGCGTGCCTGGACCATCCCGCAAGGTACCCGAGCTCAACAAGCAGCAGGCACGATCCATTCAGATATCGAACGCGGTTTCATCCGGGCGGAGATAGTGAGCTACGAAGATTTGGTTAGTGCAGGCTCTAACGCAGTAGCGCGCGAGAAGGGATTGATGAGACTTGAAGGAAAGGACTACATCATGCAGGAAGGCGATGTTGTCCACTTCAGGTTTAACGTCTAGTAACGACTCTGCTAGTATGTAATGGCACTCGTTGATCTTCTTCCCACTTCACCGAAGGAGGATCCCTTGGCCGCTAAGAAACACCCGATTACTCTCATCGAACGAGCGCACGAGCGTCATTCTACAAAGTTAGATCTGAGTGGATGTTCCTTAAAGAAGCCTCCTTCGACCCGACATAATCGATTGAAGACCTGGCCGCCAGTTTTGATGAAGCTTAGGCACCTATCTGCACTAGGGCTCGAAAGAAACCAAATAGCAATTATTCCTACCAGTGTTGCCCAACTCTCTCGGCTCAAGGCAGTTGATGTAAGTTCTAATAAAATTTGAATAAGTCAGGAGTTTGAAATGACCTCCAACATTGACACTCCCGCAACGTCAGATGCACCCACAACGAAAATCTTCCTCAGCCTTGGTCGAACGTGCACCGAAGCACAGGAAACCTACGTTTGCCGCCTTGAAGACCATCTACGGGCAAATGGCTTCGTGCCTCAAACAGTCGGCCGTAGTTATTTCACCAGTCAGGCGCCGCTTAAAGCCGTTGACATCCTTATGAACGAGTGCGTGGGCACCGTAGTCGTCGCCCTGGAGCGTACGTTTATTCCACAAGCCATCGACCGTCGAGGGAGTCCGAAGGCAAGTGAACTCGTTGAGGTGCGCTTGCCCAGTGTCTGGAACCAAATCGAGGCGGCAATGGCATACGTACGCAGCCATCCGCTGTTGGTGATACTGGAAGACGGTATCAGGGCTGAGGGGTTACTTGAAAAAGGTTATGACTGGTATGTGCTGACCGTCGACATTACGAAAACGCCATTTACCGACGTTGAGTCGGCAGGCGTTTTCAAAGATTGGAAAGGACGTGTGCTTGAGGCCGTTGCCCGCCGGGCAGTCACCTCGGTTCAGCCCGTGGTAGCCGCTTCGGATGACGCGACTCACCGCCGGCGATTACGGGAATTACGCCAGCAACTTGAGGCCGCTATGGATGACGAGGAACTGGCGACACTCTGCTACGACCTGGGCGTAGATTATGAGAATTTGAAAGGCAACAACAAACAGGCCAGGGCGCGTGAGTTACTGCTCCATTGCGAACGGACGGGGAAGCTCAGCGAACTCACTGAATTGTGCCGCGCGATGCGACCAAATTTGACGTGGAACGAACCATAACCGAAACCTATTGAATTCGACTTTCGAAGCAAAGCCAAAGGTTTGACGTCCAGCTACTTCGGTCGACGCCGGATTCTTCCGAGCGTTTGGGCAAACTGCACCCGCGCTTGATCGAGTTTTTCAACTGCAACCTTCAGTGCCTCCTGCCGAGCCGAGTCATTCGGCAACTCCGCAGCTTTTTCTCGGGCAATGTCACGATGGGTCTGGGCTTCGAGGTATTTTCTGAACATTGCGTTTTGATGAGAACTGCGCTCATTCGCTTTGCCACACAGGAGAAGCCAGCGCTCTAATCGATCGTATTGGTGCTCGGTCAACATATGACTTTAACGAGTGGAGGAATCCCCGGGTCGGCTTTGCCTGACTATATCGATGAGCGCATCAAGACGCTGATCAGTATGGATCTGGGACTCACTTAACCTTTTCTGTGCGTCGGCAAGTTGTTCAAACCTGGCTTCATTACGCATCTGAGCATCTAACAGAATCTTGTGCTGGTCATTGAAGCGGTTCCGCGTGCGACGGCCGTGGGTCGCGAAAAGCACCATCATCCTCTCCAACCTGGCTAATCGTTCCGCTGGTGTCATGCGTGAATGATTTCTGTATTCACGAGAACAGTCAAGCAAACCAGTGCGGGTTCTGATTTAAAGGATGCAAGAGGCTTTGCAGACTCTTGAAATCTCTAAGCAAAAAAGCGATCCACGAACTACACAAACTTTCGTGTGATTCGTGGATCGTTTTTGTGTTTAGTTTAGAGAGTCGAGCTTATCTTAGCAGCGCGCGGATGCCGACGAGGATCAGGTAACCGATCGCGACCACAATCGCCAGCTTAATTACCATCACTGCGATACCAAACAAAATTTTGATGATGCCCAGCGTGATGCCGGCGGCGGTCAGGACGATTGGGATGCCAACGGCGATCACAAATATCGCGAGCAAAATCATTCCAACTATTCTGATAACATCCGTGGCGTCCTTCATTTCTGCGGTCCTCATTTTCTTGAATCCCTACTAGCGTCTGTAACTTGTCGAACAACTTATCTCGTTCCGGCTAACTATACGATAATTCCCTGACGCTCGTTCCCTTTAGATTCATTAATTTTTCGCCCGTTTTTTGTAAGAGTTCGGCCAGTCGCGTTGGCCAACGGTTTCGGCGATAATCATACGTAAATTAGGACATGGCATATTCAACGACCGGAAATCTTTTTAGTCAAACTTCTGCGCCCGCCGATGAGTCGGCCCCGCTGGCGGAAAGGATGCGTCCGCGTTCACTTGAAGAGTTTGTGGGCCAGGAGCATCTGGTCGGGGACAATCGCATACTGCGCAAACTGCTGGAGAGTTCCGGCAACTTACCGTCGCTGGTTTTGTGGGGTGGGCCGGGCACGGGTAAGACAACTCTTGCGCGTTTACTGGCAGAAAAATCCGGTGCGCGTTTCATCGCGCTGTCGGCAGTTTTCTCAGGCGTCAAAGACTTGCGGGCCGCCATTGCCGAGGCAAAGCAGGAAAGAAAGTTTGGCAAGCGCACGATTCTCTTCATCGATGAAATTCATCGCTTCAATAAAGGACAACAGGATGCGCTACTACATGCGGTTGAGAACGGAACGGTAACTCTGATTGGCGCAACCACTGAGAACCCGTCGTTCGAGGTGACGGGTGCACTTTTGTCCCGCGCCCGCGTGCTGGTGCTCAACCCGTTAAATGAAGATGAAGTCAAAACAATTCTCGAGCGCGCACTGAGCGATTCCGAGCGAGGCCTGGCAGAACTGAAAGCAAAGATCCCCGAGGTGCTGCTGCAGCGAATTGCAAACACGGCCGGCGGCGACGCTCGGGTGGCTCTGGCTGTGCTGGAAGCGGCAGTGGAGTCAACTACACCGGACGATGCGGGTATTAGAGAGGTGACTGAGGAGACAGTCGTGGAAGCGATGGGACGTGCCCATTATGCCTACGACAAAGGGGGCGAAGATCATTACAACCTGGCGTCTGCATTGATTAAGTCGCTTCGTAATTCTGATGTTGACGCATCGCTCTACTGGCTGGCGCGAATGATCGAGGGCGGCGCGGATCCAATATTTATCGCGCGCCGGTTATGCATACTGGCATCTGAAGACATCGGCCTTGCCGATCCGCAGGCGATGGTACAAGCGGCGGCCGCTGCAGATATCGTGCAACTGATCGGTCTTCCGGAGGGTTTATTTCCACTTTCGCAGGCGACCATCTACCTCGCGCGTGCTCCCAAATCCAATGCGGTCAAAAGCGCGTATCATGCAGCTGTGGCAGACGCAGCCGAGACAGCCCGTGAACCGGTGCCACTTCACTTACGTAATGCAGTAACGCCGTTAATGAAAAACGTCGGATACGGAACGGGTTATCGCTACGTGCACAACGACCCGAAAGCAAAAGACGAGATGCAGTGTTTACCAGAGGCACTGCGCGGCCGAAAATACTTTGAAGAAGAGTAAGACAGACATTCCTGTCTGTCAGTCTTAAATAAGCAGAACAGAAGGAAGGACAGACAGGAATGCCTGTCCTACTTAAATGACACCAAAAACGAACAAGGAGTTGGCCTATCTCCACGAGTTATTCATCGCAACTGACTGGGGCGAACGGTTCGCGGAGTTGATCGATGAGCACGTAAAGCTTCCCAAAGAAGGCGACGTATTGTATGTGGCTGCGGGCACAGGCGGGCACGCGATCGCATTGCAGGAAAGATCTGCAGTCGACCTGAAGTTTCTTTGTGTCGACGAGAATGAAGAGTGTCTGGAACTGGCGCGCGTCAAAGCGACGGCCTTAAAAGACGTGGCCGAGTTTCGTCAGGAGACCGTTGACGACCTAGCTCAACCGGACAACAAATTCAACGTGGTAATCGGTGACGGATCGTTGGTGGAAACCACGCGTGCTCACGAGATGCTGAAAGAGATGGTGCGAGTGGCAGCGCCGGGGGGTTTGGTCGCATTCATACTGCCCACGTTCTCGAGTTTCGGCGAATTCTTTTCTATTTACTGGGAGGCTCTGCACAACCTCGGATTAATGGACCACGAAGCTGATGTGGAAAGTCTGATTTCGAAGCTGCCGTCCATCTCCGCGGTGGAGGAGATGGGCGAGCAGGCAGGACTTGAAGGAATCGCAAGTTGGACGCGAATCGAGGAGTTTGATTACGAGTCAGGCGAACAGTTTCTGAACTCCCCCCTGATCGCTGACTTTCTAATGGACAACTGGCTCAAAGGACTTTCAGCCGGCGCGCGCGAAGATGTGATGGCTGAAATCGGACGTTTAATAAATGAAGAAAGGCACGAAGCCGAGTTTGCGATCTCGGTGAAGGCTACGCTGGTAGTCGGCAGAAAGGCGCTCAACCACTGAGGACTTGTGCAACAACTAACTGGTTTTTTCCCGGATTTCCTTTTGCGCTTCTTTCTCGCCCTCATCCAGTCCTTCTTTAAACGCTCGCTTGCTCTGACCGAGTGACTTAGCTAACTGCGGCAACCTGGTGGCGCCAAACAGTAGAAAAACCACCACAGCTATCACGAGCAACTCCGGGGTTCCCAAACCTCCGATTGCCAGGAGAATGTTCATAACTTCCTCTTTTCTAAACTAAGTATAAGAAGCGAAGCGGCTACTCGCCGTTGTTGGATTCGTAGAACAGATATTTTCTCCACGTTTCGTCGGCGCGACCTAGATAACGCATGATCTGACGGTTAACGTGTAACGAAAAACCGCGCGGTCGCCGCAACAAGTGCATTCCGGATTCCTCCGGGGTGCGGTTCCCTTTTCGATGATTACATCGCTTACAGCACGCTACCAGATTGTCCCACGAAGACTCGCCTCCACGCGAACGTGGCTGCACGTGATCCAGCGTCAGCTCTGAAGGCGCGTGTTGCCGGCCGCAGTACTGGCAGGTCGAATGATCGCGCAAGAGGATGTTCTTGCGAGACAAAGATCGTCGCTCGAACGGGATGTGGATGTACTCGGTCAGCCGGATAACCGAGGGCGCATGAATGGTCAGTTTTTCCGAGTGCAGCATGTGGCCGTTATGTTCTTCAACCCGGGCCACACCTTTAAATATCATCACCACTGCGCGCCGTTCATTGCACACATTGATGGGCTCAAAAGAGGCATTCAGAACTAGAACTCGACCGGTCATACAGAGCCCGATATTACGCGAGCGCGTCCGATAGTGTCAAAAAATGGCGCGCGGACGTAGGGTCAGAGTGTGGTTACTATGGCTCAGAAGTGACTCAGCAACTTCTTTATTTTCGTGTGTTTCGTGGGTCGTCTTTTTGGGGGCGCGTAAAATACGATCCACGAAATAACCGAAACACACGAAATAACACGAAGGAGTTGGAGCTAGACTTCTGAGGTAAGTCCAAATCTATCTGTAGCGTCCACCAGCGCGTCCACGATCCCCGGCTCGGTAATCGAATGGCCCGCGTCCGGAATAATGCGCAGGTCAGCCTCGGGCCAGGCGCGGTGCAGATCCCAGGCGCTGGTCATGGGACAAACCACATCGTAACGGCCCTGTGCGATGACGGCCGGAATGTGACGAATCTTGCCGACGTTTTCAACCAGGTAGTTATCCGTCTCAAAGAAACAGTTGTTGATGAAGTAGTGACACTCGATGCGCGCAAACGCCTCGGCAAAGGTTGGGTCGGCAAATCGCTCGATCGTTTTGTAATCAAATAAGAGTTTTGACGTGCTGCCTTCCCAGATGCTCCACGCGCGGGCCGCTTGCATGCGCGTGTCCTTATCATCGCTGGTAAGTCTTCGATAGTAAGCGCCGACCATGTCGTCCCGTTCATTTTCCGGAATCACATTCAGAAACTCTTCCCAAACATCCGCGAAGATCCAACTCGCACCTTCCTGATAGAACCACTGAATCTCCTTTGGCCGGCAAAGGAAAATCCCACGTAGCACTAACTCACTAACCCGCTCCGGATGTGTTTCCGCATAAGTCAATGCCAACGTGCTGCCCCACGAACCACCAAACACCTGCCAGCGATCGATGTTCAAGTGTGCGCGCAGACGTTCAATATCGGCCACCAAATCCCAGGTAGTGTTCTCTTCGATGCTGGCGTGCGGCGTACTCTTTCCTGACCCACGCTGATCAAACAAGACCACCCGGTAGACTTTAGGATCGAAGTAGCGGCGATAGTCGAGCGTCAGGCCTCCGCCTGGACCACCGTGCAGAAACACTGCGGGTTTGCCGTCGGGCCGGCCCACCTGTTCGTAACAGAGTTCGTGAAGTTCAGAAACTTGCAGTCGTCCCGTATCGAACGGTTCAATGGACGGATATAAGGTTTTCATGCGGGCATGATACGAAGTGAAGGTCACAATGCGCCACTCTGCAACGCATCCGCAGATTACACAGATTCCAATTTAAAATGGTAAGCGGTTTTTGTTAGTGCGTTTCGTGTAGTTCGTGGATCGATTTTGTCGATGGGTGAAGATGATCCACGCACTCATTCAAACAGTAGAAATATTTGTAAGTTGAATCTGCGTAATCTGCCGATTAATACGAGAACGGTCTGGCGAGGGTCAGCACATAAACTTCTGCGGCGCCTGCATCGAGTAAAGCCCGGGAACAAGCTGAGACGGTCGCGCCGGTCGTGAAAACGTCATCAACCAGCAAGACACGTTCACCCTGTATTACCCGTGGGCACGAAACTTCGAAAGCGCTTTCAACTGTCTTTTGCCGGTCCCGGGCATCCATGCCGGCTCGATGTTGTTCGGTGTGGAGCGTTCGTACCAGGCTGCCTTCATCAAGAATAGTTGAATTCGCTCGAGACAAGACAGTAGCGAGAACGGCAGCTTGATTGAAGCCTCGCGCTTTTTGTCGCTGGGGATGTAGCGGAACGGGAATGATTCTTGTGGCGCTGGTTAGCGGGTGCTGTTTTTGCGCAAGTGAGAGGAGTTTGACCAGGTGGCGACATACATGAGGTTCACGCTTCAGCGCAAGAATAGAAGCCTTCAACGCACCTTCATAAACTCCGCAGGCACGCGCAGCCGTGAAGGCGTTGTGATCGCAGCGGCGACAACGCACCTGCTCGCTTTTCTCCGGCGTTACAAAACCGACCGATGGCAAACCACATTTCCAGCAGAGCGTTTCTCTGCTACTAAATATGAGCGTCTTGTTCCAGCATTGCTCGCACGCGATGCCGAACTTGCGGCACTCGACGCTGTCACCACACACGGCACAAGCTTGAGGGTAAACAATCGACAGCAGTGAGTCGTAACACTTGTTCGCGGCGCTCTGAAACTTCATACGCACGGTAGAGATTCTGACAAACGGGTTTGTAACGCGGAAGTGTCGTTAGCATCGATCATGATTTCAACGGATGCTCGAATGTTGGCATCGATGTCACCGTGGTCTCTATGATGTTTTGTTTTGTATTCCCCTCCCTTTGGGAGGGGGGTTAGGGGAGGGATTGATGCGAGCAGCGATTTTGAATTTTGGAGGTAGCGTCAACGCTGGTTTGTTAATGCCTGCAAGCGAGGGCGAGTTGACTCGAAAGTTGACGCCTCCTCCAATAACAAAAACCTAAACGCGTCGTAAACCCCTCCCCTAACCCCTCCCAAAGGGAGGGGAATGAAAACAAAACATCATTGCTGAGCCGGCGCTGATTTCGCTTCACCACGAAAGGGGAAAAAACCGAACGGCCTCCAGGTGTGAAACACCGTGGAGGCCGTTTGATTATTCAGTTGTAGATCGATTTATTCTTCGTCCTCGATCAGTAACCCTTTTTCATGCATTTCCTGACACTGCACGCAGTGCCGCGCCCATGGCACTGCATCCAGACGTTTCTCCGGAAGCACCTGCCCGCAGCGAACACACTTGCCATAACCGCTATCTTCCATACGTTCCAAAGCTTCATCAATCAGATTCAACAACTGGCGATCGTTGTCTGACATAGAAACCAGTAGTTCTTTGGTGTACGCATTGGCTGCCATGTCCGCAGGATCCTGCGTGGCTTCGGAGTCGCGCTCGCGGCTATACATTTCAGCCTGCTGGACCTGGCCTACTAAGCTTTCGCGCCGGTCCAATAATTTGTCTCTAAAGACTCTGACTCGTCTTTTATCCATTATGAGTTCATTTCCTCCGCCCTCTTGATTCGCCTCTCCAGGCGATGCGCCGTTCTATTTCTGATACGGCAATCCATGAATGATCGTATAAGCTCGATATAACTGCTCTACCAAAACCAGCCGCGCCATTTCGTGGGTGAACGTCAAACGTGAAAAACTCCAACGTTTGGTTACGCGTTTCGCAAGTTCCTCCGAAACCCCTGCCGGCCCACCAACGATAAAGGTCACTTCCTTAGTACCGACGTCCTGCCAGCGTCGCAGCTCATCCGCGAGGTCGTGTGAACTCCACTCGCTGCCATCGGGATCCAACAACACGGTAATAGCGCCCTGACGCAACCCGTCTGAGATGCGTTTCGAATCCCGATCGATGCCTGCCTGCTTCTCTGCACCCGAACTCTCGCGAAGCTCTGTAACTTCACATTTGGCGAAATGCGAAAGCCGTTTCAAATACTCTTCAAGCAACGCTCGCAGGTGAGCGTCCTTCGTCTTTCCAGTCCAAACAAGTCGCAACTTCATCGCAGGCAAAGGATGAAGGCGGAAGGATGAAGGATGAAAAAAGAGTTTCCAACCTCATTACGAAAGCGCGAACTACACGTCTTCATCCCTCATCCCTCCGCCCTCATCCCTTGGCTTCATCCGCGCGAGTTTCTCGTAAAGGTTTTTACGGCTGATACCGAGAATGCGCGCTGCTTCAGCTTTGTTTCCTTTAGCTCCCTCGAGTACTTGCTTCACATACTCCGCTTCGACTTGCGCCAGCGCCGGCGGCTGTTGGATTCGCTGCTTGGCCCTTACCGAAAACTGAATCGGCTGAGGCAAGTCTTCGAGTGTTATCTCCTTGCCCGTCGAAACTATGACTGCGCGTTCAATCGTATTCGCCAACTCCCGAACGTTCCCGGGAAAGTCGTACTGGCCCAATAAACGCAAAGCGCTCGAAGACAGTTCTCGTGCCGCTCGTCCGTGCTTACTTGCATAGGTGTTGACAAAAGATTGCGCCAACTCCGGCAAGTCCTCCGCCCGTTCACGCAGCGACGGGACCACAATGTGAACTACGTCCAGCCGGTAATACAGGTCTTCACGAAACGTTTGCCGCTTGACCGCTTCTGCCAGCTCCACGTTTGTGAGCGCTATCAACCGCGCGTCGACCTTAACCGTGCGCCGGCCACCCAGTCGTTCAAATTCACGCGTCTCGATCACGCGCAACAGTTTCGCTTGTGACTCCAAACTCAGTTGCGCGATTTCATCCAGCACTAATGTGCCGCGATGCGCTGCTTCCAAACGGCCCGGTTTTTCATCCACCGCACCGGTAAACGCGCCGCGCTCGTATCCGAACAGTTCGGCTTCCAACAAGGCCGCGGGCAGTGTGGCGCAATCGATTTTGACGAACGACTGTTCACCGCGGCTCGATTTACGATGCACGTAAAACGCCAGCGCGTCCTTGCCGACACCCGATTCGCCTGTGATTAAAACATTGGCGTCAGTTTCAGCAACTCGTTCGGCGAGACGAACTGCCTCGCGCATGGCTTCTGAACGCGCAACGATCTCGATCACGATTCATTTCTCAAAGAACTACTCTCGACACCATCAGACGGGAGCTCAACGCGCTTCGATTCCCGCCACAGGCGCTCGAGGTCATAAAACCTGCGTGCCTTTTCGTCGAACACGTGAACTACGAAATCACCGTAGTCGAGCAAGATCCACTCCGCAGTCTTGAACCCTTCAACCCGACTGACCGGCGAACCATTCTTCTTAAGAGCCTCCACCACCGCGTCGGAGATCGCCTGCACCTGACGCTCATTTGAGCCGCTGGTGATAACAAAAAAGTCAGTGAAGCTCGCGATTTCACGCAAGTCCAACAGGACGCTATCCAATGCTTTCTTTTCGGCGGCGGCGCGAAGCGCCATCAACACTCGCTCGTCAATTTCCTCAACCGGCGTCTCTTTTAGTGGCCTCGACGGCGCAACTCCCGCATTGGTCGGATGTAATGACTGTTCCTTTACACTTGAATTATGCTTCATTCGTATTTCTATAAAGTCCGTACTTTCTTATGTAGTTCGCCACTTCCTGCGGCACCAGTCGGTTCAACTTCTCTTCGTCATCTTCGCGCGCTGCCGCTCGCACCTGCGTTGCGGAAACATCGACCATGACAGCGTCACTGACAAACACCTGCTTCTTTCCCGGTTCAGGCCCGGCAACTTCAAGTTTGTATCCGGGACGAGTTACCACAATCAAATTAGCCAGCGTGGTCAGCTTCTCCCATTCCCGCCAGGTCGTTATTTCCGTCCACGAATCAGCGCCCATTACAAAGAACAACTCTGTAGACTCACCAAAGTGTCTGCGAAAGTGAGTCAGCGTATCTACCGTGTATTGACGTCCCGGCGCATCCAGCTCAAAGGACGAAACGCACAACTGGGGTTGGCTTTGCGTCGCCAGCGCGAGCATTGCATACCGGTGAAAGCTGGAAGTCGGTTCGCGATCCTGCTTGTGTGGCGCCTGACGCGCGGGGACAAACAGAAACTGATCTATTTCAAAAACCTGTGAAATGCGCCGGCCGATTTCCAGGTGGCCCATGTGAACCGGATCAAACGTGCCACCGTAAACTGCTATGCGCTTTCGCTGATCCATCTTTGGTAGGACAGACATTCCTGTCTGTCCTTTTTTCTCTCGTGCACCTTTCAAACAGGACAGACAGAAATGTCTGTCCTACTAAAGCGCGAGTTGAATCGTGTCGTCCCGCGGTTCCATTGACTTTATCTCGTCGAGCTTCGCGGATACCGCACGAATAAGCTCCTGAGTTCCGCGGTTAGTTGCCGAGGACATTGCGTAAAACGGCAAACCATCCTTTTCCGCTTGTAGCTTTAACGACTCCAAACGCTCCGGTTCGTCGAGCGCATCTATTTTGGTTGCGACAACTATCTGCGGCACGCTCGCCAGTTTTTCGTTGTAGGCACGCAGCTCTTTATTCACCGTCAAGTAATCACTAACCGGGTCGCGTCCCGAAACTGATGAAACGTCAACCAGGTGAAGCAGCAACTTGGTGCGTTCGACGTGGCGCAGAAAGCGATCGCCAAGACCAGCGCCTTCATGCGCGCCTTCAATCAACCCGGGAATGTCCGCCATCACGAACGTGCGAAAGTCGCCGAGATCCACTACTCCGAGATGCGGCTCCAACGTCGTAAAGGGATAATCGGCAATCTTTGGTTTAGCCGCTGAAACGGTCGAGATGAAGGTTGACTTGCCGGCGTTTGGAAACCCGACCAGTCCCACGTCCGCCAATAACTTCAACTCTAACTGCAGCTCAAGTTCTTCGCCTTCACTGCCGCTCTGGTGATAGCGCGGCGCCCGGTTAGTTGAAGTAGCAAAGTGCGAATTGCCGAAGCCGCCGCGGCCACCTCGTGCTGCCAACCAGCGTGCGTCTTCCGTCGCCAAATCCTGCAACAGCTCGCCTGTGTTGGTATCAAAGATCTGTGTGCCTACCGGCACCCTTACCGTTAAATCTTCACCGTCGCGACCTGAACAATTAGAACCTTCGCCATGTCTGCCGCGTTCCGCGATATGCTCCGGGTTGTAACGCAGATGTAGCAGAGTGTTCAGAGAACTGTCGGCTACAATCCAAACATCGCCACCGCGTCCACCATCTCCACCAGAAGGCCCGCCGCGAGGAACGAATTTCTCCCGGCGAAACGCTGTTACCCCGTTGCCTCCGTTGCCACCCTTAACCCGAATCTTAGCGCGATCAATAAACATCTAAATCGAAAGCGACGCCGGCGCTAAGTCTTTGACTTGGCCCAGGCGTCGCCTCATAGCGGTGTCGCTCTTGCACTGCTTAGGCAGAAGACGCCTGCTCCTGGGGATAAACGCTGATGTACTTCCCCGTGCGTCCCTTGTCCTCAAATTTCACTACGCCACTGACGAGCGCAAACAACGTGTCGTCTTTGCCACGACCAACATTCTTGCCTGGCTTCCAACGAGTGCCGCGCTGACGCGCCAGAATGTTTCCACCCTTGACGTTTTCACCGCCGAACTTTTTCAAGCCCAAACGTTGCGATTGCGAATCGCGGCCGTTGCGTGATGATCCAACTCCCTTTTTGTGCGCCATTGCTCAACTCCAACTATGAATCCTGAATTCTGAATGATGAATTGTTTTTTCATCGTTCATAATTCATCATTTGCTATCCAATTGAATCAATCGTGATCGTCGTGTATCCCTGCCGGTGTCCCTGAGTGCGTTTGTAGTGTTTGCGACGTTTCTTTTTGAAGACCACAATCTTCTGACCACGACCATGATCAACCACCGTCGCAGAAACTTTCGCCGCGCCCACCACCGGACCGCCAGACTTCTGATCCCCGGCAGTCAACATCGCGTCGATCTCGATGGACTTACCGGCTTCAGCCTCGATTGAAGGGACACGAATCGTGTTTCCCTTCTCCACGACAAACTGTTTGCCGCCTGTTTTGATAACTGCGTATGCCATCTCTTACCCCTTCAGACGAGTTAACCCGCCACAGAAAAGTCCGTTATTATAGGTGTCGAAACACTAAACGGCAACCGCTCAGGGCTACCTTGCAGGCGCACCCGCGCCAACTGGATTTCTAGGGGTTTTTGCGCCATTTTGCGCCAGAAAATACTCCATAAAACTGGTGGAGATATCGCCCGCCCTAAACTTCGGATCATCCATTATTTTCAGGTGCAACGGTATCGTAGTTTTGATCCCTTCGATAACCATCGCCTCCAGCGCACGTCTCATGCGCGCAATCGCCAGATCTCTCGTGCGTGCGTGCGTGATCACCTTCGCGATCATCGAATCGTAGAAAGGCGGGACGCGATATCCGGCATAAACGTACGTGTCAACACGCACGCCCGGACCGCCTGGCAGATTGAATGCGGTAATCACACCAGGCGACGGCGCAAACGTTTCCGGGTTCTCGGCGTTGATGCGACATTCGATCGCATGGCCCACGATCATTAGATCGTCCTGCGTGTAACCGAGGCGCTCACCTTCGGCGATCCGTATTTGGTTTCGCACAATGTCGGCAAGTGTCACCATCTCGGTGACCGCATGTTCGACCTGAATGCGCGTATTCATTTCCATGAAGTAATACTTGTTGTCCTGGTCCAACAGAAACTCGACGGTGCCGGCGCTCGCGTAGCCCAGTTTCTTGCAAGCTGCTACCGCAGCCGCGCCCATTTCGCTACGCAACTCAGGTGACAAAACAACCGAGGGCGCTTCCTCCAGCAGTTTCTGGTGCCGCCGTTGAATCGAGCATTCGCGTTCGCCAAGGTGTATGCAGTCACCGTATTCGTCTGCCAGCACCTGAATCTCAATGTGCCTTGGGTCTTTTACGTACCGTTCGATGTAAACGCTGCCGTCCTTGAAAGCTGCGGCTGCTTCCGTCGATGCCGCTTCCAGTGCTTTACCTAACTCGCCCTCACTTTGGACGATGCGCATACCGCGGCCCCCGCCACCGGCCGAGGCTTTTACAATCACTGGAAATCCAATTTCACGCGCCAGCGCCAGACAGTCAGCTTCGGATGTAACCGGATCCGGACTTCCAGGCAGCACTGGCACGCCTGCGGCAGACATGGCGGCACGCGCTCTGACTTTATCTCCCATCAGGCTGATGATCTCAGCCGGTGGGCCAATAAACTTAATGTTGCAGGCGGCACAAATTTCGGCGAAGTAAGACGACTCAGCCAGAAACCCATAACCGGGGTGAATCGCGTCTACGTTGAAAATTTCAGCGGCGCTGATGATGGCGGGAATGTTTAGATAACTCTGCGCCGAAGGAGCCGGACCAATACATGCGGATTCATCGGCGTATCGGACATGAAGCGAATCGCGATCAACGTCGCTGTGAACAGCAACGGTTTTGATGCCCATTTCCTTACAAGTCCAGATGATCCGGCAGGCAATCTCGCCTCGGTTCGCAATCAGGATCTTTTTGAACTTTCTCGTTTCCGGCGTCATTAAATGTCCAATGTCCAATGTCCAATGTCCAATGTCCAAAAACCCGTTTAGTCAGTCGGACCTTGGACATTGGACATTGGACATTGGACTATTTTTTGATTCCGAACAGCGGCTGACCGTATTCCACAGGCTGGCCGTTCTCAACATAAATCTTAACTACTTCGCCACTCGTCTCAGCCTGGATTTCATTCATCAATTTCATCGCTTCAATGATGCAAACCACGGTGTCAGCCTCAACGGTAGTCCCAATCTTTACGAACGATTCTGCATTGGGAGATGGCGACCGATAAAACGTGCCGACAATCGGTGACGAGATCATGTGCAGATCCTGGTCTTCCGAAGCCTCTGTCTCAGCCCTGGCGCCGGGGTGCTGAGGCACAGCGGCTGCGGCCCTGGTTTCAGTACTTGCCCCAACGGTCAGCGGAGCCGGCGCAGATGCCGGTGCCGGTATGGGCGCGCCTGCTTCAGCCGCCTCAGGTCCGCGTCGAAAGCGTATCCGGAAATCCTCGCGCGACAATTCGAATTCGGTGAACTCGTGTTCGCGAACCAGATCAATCAGCTCGCGTAACTCGTCAAGGTTTACAGGAATTTCAGGGCGGCCTGAGCGGCGGCGTTTGGTGCGTCTGCGATCCGCCGAGCCTTCCTCAACGGTTAGTTCCTCTTCGGGTTGCAGTTTAGCCCCGGCTGTCTCGTTCTCTTGATCATTCATCTTTTTGGCGGTCCCAGCTTTTGACAAAGCCTTGCTCCATCAAAGTGTTTAGCCCCAACAGACTCGGGTGGGCAGTGCCATGGTCGATTGGGGCAATTCCGTCGGGCGCCCAAACCAGCGCCCGCGCGTTAACACGGGATTGGAACTATTTCTCTTCTGCTGCCTCAGTCTCCTGTTCGGATGTGTCATCTGAGGCTTTATCTGGCGCGACTTCCGTTTCGGTGGCTGCGGCATCCTTCTGAGCTTTACGACGGCCCAGCAAACCCTTGCTTTCGGGTTTCTTCCTGGGAGCAGTCTTGCGCCGTTGTGCCGCTTCCAGCGCCTCGCGCTCCGCAGGGTTACCGACTAACTCGATAATTGCGAGTTCGGCGTTGTCACCTGCGCGATGACCAAGTTTTAGTATGCGCGTGTAACCACCCGGACGATCTTTGTATCGTTCACCCAATTCATCAAACAAACGCTTCAGAGCTGCCATTCCCGCGGTGCGTACCGGACGGGGCTGGCCGCGCTTGCCGCTCAACGAAGCCTGCTGCATGTTGCCGGCATGGAAGAAGCCTGCTGCCTGCCGGCGCAGGTGAAGCGCGCGGGGACCAGCATCATCGCCCTCGAGGCTGTTGGCTTTGCGCGACAGTGTAATCGCCCGCTCCACAAAAGGACGCAACTCTTTCGCTTTTGGCAGAGTAGTTACGATCCGTTCGTCGCGCGCGTTGATGAGTGACACGGCAAGATTGCGAAGCATCGACATACGATGCTCGCTGGTCCTGCCTAATTTGCGATGTGCTTTCTGATGCCGCATGGCTCTAAATCCGTGATCCGCTAGATATCGTTAAGGCGACGCCGCGCCGCAGTTATTCTTCGTCGTTGTCGAAATCGCTGAGGTCGGCGCCGTCGCGGCCACCGGTCCCGGGAATTGGATTTCCCTGCTCGTCAAACTCCATTCCGAAATCGAGGCCCATTCCGTTGAGGATCTCCTTGATTTCGTTAAGCGACTTCTTACCGAAGTTTTTGGTGGCCAACATCTCGCGTTCGCTGCGTTGGACCAGGTCGCGAATGGTTCGGATATCGGCATTCTTCAAGCAATTGTATGAACGAACCGACAACTCGAGTTCGTCAACCGAACGATCCAATTGATCGTTACGCGGTAGCGGTGGACGCTCAATCTTCGAATACGCAAAGTCGTCAGTATCCTCTTCAAAATTGATGAAGATGGACATGTGGTCCTTGATCAACTTTGCAGCCAGTCCGATGGCGTCTTCCGGTTTCACCGAGCCGTCAGTCCAGACGTCGATCGTCAACTTGTCGAATTCTGTGTTCTGACCAAGACGAGCGGCCTCGACGGTGTAGTTCACCTTCTTGACCGGAGTATGGACGGAGTCAATGGGGATGTAACCGAGCGAAAGGTCTTCGTCAAAGTTACGGTCCGCGGAAACGTAGCCACGGCCGCGCTTCAAACGCATTTCGATCTTCAGCGATCCGCCTTCGCTAACGGTGGCAATGTGGACAGAATCGTCCAGCACTTCCACGTCAGCGTCCGCTTCAATGTCAGCGGCAGTGACCTCACCAGCAGACTCCTTGGAAATTCGCAGCGTCTTCGCTTCGTTTCCATGAAGCTTAAAGGGTACCTGCTTCAAATTAAGAATTACGTCAGTTGCGTCTTCAACCACGCCTTTGATCGAGGAGAATTCGTGCTCGACGCCTTCGATCTTCACCGCGGTAACTGCGGCGCCTTCGATTGACGAAAGCAGCGCGCGTCGCAGCGAATTTCCTACTGTCGTGCCGAATCCGCGCTCGAAAGGTTGGGCTGAGAAACGACCGTAGCGTTCGGTGAGTGTCTCAGAGTCAGCAGCCAGCCGGCGCGGCATCTGAAAACCAGTCCAAAGATTATTTTGATCCATAGCCATACGTTTGCAGTCCCGATTTAGAAAACTGTTATCCGCAGGCTGCAAAGAAATTGCAGCCCGCGGGACTTAAAAGATTACTTGCTATAAAGCTCAACGATGAGTTGTTCGTTAATTGAGCGGTCGATGTCGTCACGCGTCGGCAAGCCGGAGATGCGAGCAGACATGTCCCCACCATCCTGAGAAATCCAGGATGGGCGGCCACGACCTGATGCCGTCTGCCAGGCGCCTTCGATGTGCGCGTTCTTGCGACTGCCTTCTTTGATACCGATAACGTCGCCGACCTTCACCTGAAACGAAGGGATGTCTACCTTGCGATCGTTAACCATGATGTGGCCATGGTTGACGAGCTGCCGGGCCTGCCGGCGAGAGGTAGAGAAACCTGCGCGGTAAACCGCATTGTCCAGGCGCCGCTCAAGCAGGAACAACAGGTTTTCACCCGTGATTCCCTTCATGCGCGTAGCGCGTTCAAAATAGTTTCGGAATTGTCCTTCAAGAATGAAGTAGATGCGTTTGACCTTCTGCTTCTCACGCAACTGCTGGCCGTAGCCAACCAGCGCCTTGCCGCGGCGCATTGAGTTGCCGTGTTGTCCGGGCGGTTGCGTACCGCGCTTTTCGATCGGACAAGCAGGCTTGTAACACCTATCACCCTTGAGAAAAAGCTTTGCACCTTCACGGCGGCACAAACGGCACACCGCGTCTCTATACCTAGCCAAGTGTTTTCTGCCTCCAGTCTAAAATTCAGATGGAAAAGTTTACAGGACGCATTCAGTTGCGGATTTCAGATTTCGGATTGCGGATTCAAATCTCTTGGTCCGCAATCGCCAATCCGCATTCCGCAATCGGCTGTCCCTTCATCCTTTAGGTTATTAACTCTCAAAAAAACTAACTCGCGGTTATCGCGGAACGATTCCGCAATCCGAAATCCGCACTCAGCAATCCGTTAAACTCTGCGCCGTTTCGGCGGCCGGCATCCATTGTGTGGGATGGGCGTCGTGTCGCGAATAGTCGTAACTCTGATTCCCGCATTTGCAATCGCACGGATCGCCGACTCACGACCACCGCCTGGTCCTTTGACTCGCACTTCACACTGTTGCATTCCAGCTTCGTGTGCTTTCTTCGCGGCCTCATACGCAGCCTGCTGCGCGGCAAACGGTGTCCCTTTGCGTGAACCACGGAAACCGCGCGCTCCTGCCGACGACTGCGCGATCAGGTTTCCTTCAAGGTCCGTGATCGAAATCATCGTGTTGTTGAAGGAAGCCGCCACGTGCGCAATGCCCGAGGGGACGTTCTTCTTTTCTTTCTTGCGAAAAACTTTTTTCTTTCCAGTAGCTTTTGCCATATCAACTCTCGAGGTTCAGCCGCAAACGCCAAACCAAATTAACTATTTCTTGCCGGGCGCTTTCTTCTTGGCGATGGTTGCGCGTCTTGGTCCCTTACGCGTGCGAGCGTTGGTGTGCGTTCGCTGTCCCCGGACAGGCAGACCCCGGCGATGTCGCAAGCCACGATAGCAACCGATGTCCATTAACCGTTTAATGTCCATCTGAATGCGTTTTCGCAGATCGCCTTCAATCTCACCCTGCGCTTCAAGCACGGCTCTAATCCGGCCTAATTCGTCTTCAGTCAGATCGGCAACGCGCGTATTGAGATTAACGGATGCCTCGTTAAGGATCTTGGTCGAACGCGAACGGCCAATGCCATAAATGTATGTCAGGCCGACCTCGGCTCGCTTGTTGGGTGGAAGATCAACTCCCGCTACACGTGCCATTTTCTAAATCTCTATCCCTGTCGTTGTTTATGTTTAGGGTTAACGCAGATCACTCGGACAACGCCCTTGCGGTGTATGATCTTGCACTTGTCGCACATCTTTTTTACTGAAGCACGGACTTTCATTTAGCAACTCTCAATTCCGTCATCTATTTATAACGATAAGTAATTCGGCCGCGGTTAAGGTCGTAAGGTGATAACTCCACTAAAACTCGATCACCAGGAAGGATGCGGATGAAGTGTTTGCGCATTTTGCCTGAAATGTGCGCCAACACTTGATGTTGGTTATCTTCCAACTCCACCCGAAACATCGCATTAGGCAATGTCTCGAGGACCTTAGCCATAACTTCTATAGCTTCTTCCTTCGCCATATCCTCTTAGCGCGGAATTTTGCCTGTACCGACAAACTGCAAATACTAACACGCGTATTTGCCTTTGCCAAGCAGCGGTGGCCGTTGAGGTTACGGCCTCAAACAGACGTCGCTAACACCTGCCTGGATGGTGTTTTTGAGGCGATTCGGGTCAGGACTTCCGGCCCGTCCTCTGTAATGGCAATGGTGTGCTCAGAGTGGGCGCTGGGCTTGCCGTCCAGCGTTACTACCGTCCATCCATCAGCCGATACCTTCGTGTAGTGCGTGCCCAAATTAATCATCGGTTCGACCGCAAACACATATCCGGCGCGTATTTTTGGCCCTTGACCCGGCTTGCCATAATTCGGGATCTGCGGATCCTCATGCATCCGCCGGCCTATGCCGTGACCGACATAATCACGGACCACTGAATAACCATGTGACTCCGCGTGCTGCTGAACAGCAAATCCAATATCACCCAGGTGTTTGCCCGGCCGGCACTGTTCAATCGCGAGTTCTAAACACTCTTCTGTGACACTTATTAATTTCAGCGCCGCTTCATCAACTTCCCCCATAGGAACAGTGGTAGCTGTGTCGCCCACAAAACCCTCGAGCGTGACACCGCAGTCAATGGAAAAAATGTCGCCATTCTTTAAAACATAATCAGATGGAAAACCATGGACCACCTGCTCGTTGACTGAGGCGCAGATTGAATATGGGAAACCGTGGTAACCCTTGAACGTCGGCAGGGCTCCGGCATCGCGAATCATCTTCTCGGCGGCGCGATCGATTTCGATGGTGGTTAGGCCAGGCTGGGCCATCGTGCGCAGCTCCTGCAGCACCTGACCGACGAGCCGCCCGGCCGCCCGCATCTTCTCCAATTCTTTCTTCGACTTGCCGATAATCATCTGCGCTTAGACCTTGGTTCCGACTTCAATCTTCAGGTTACTTAGCATGGAAAGACGGCAAGGTAAAGCTTGAACCCTTCACGCTTCACTTTTCACGATCTCTTCGATGTCCCGGTAAATCTCTTCCGAGTCTCGCGTGCCATCTACCGTCCGCAACAGGTTTCTCGACCGGTAGTACTCCAGCAAAGGCCGCGTCTGTTCTTCATAAGTTGCCAGCCTGGCGGTCACAGTTTCAGGATTGTCGTCCGCCCGGTGAACCAACTGCGCTTCAGGATGCCTGTCACAGACATTATCAAACTTCGGCGGCTTGAAATAAATATTGTAAATCTCGCCGCACACGGGACAATTACGCCGGCCCGTCATTCGTTTCTCGAGAAACTCCCGCGGAATTTCGATGTAGATCGGCTGAATCGTCTTTCCCTGTTCAACTGCGAGCTCGTCTAACATCGTGGCCTGCGCAGGCGTCCGTGGAAACCCGTCCAGAATGTAACCGTCCCGGCAATCATCGCGCGACGTTCTCTCGCGAACCACTCGAATTGTAACGTCGTCCGGAACCAACTTGCCCGCCTGCATAAGCGCGCGAACTTCCTCGGCCAGAGGCGTATTTTGTTCCTTCAAGGCGCGAAACATGTCGCCGGTTGAAATTTGCGGCAAATGCAGGCGCTCTTGAAGCAAGCGCGCCTGCGTACCCTTTCCGGCACCAGGCGCACCCATAAGCACAATGATCTTTGGCATCCGCGTTCCGCGCTAGGCTCTTCGTCCTCGCAAGCGGCTGCCGCCACCGAGAAAGCCTTCGTAGTTTCTCATTACTAACTGCGCTTCAATTTGCGCCACCGTATCCATGGCGACGCCCACCAGAATCAACAACGACGTGCCACCGAAGTAAAACTGATAGTTCATTCCCGTTGGGATCCACGTTAGCCCTGGAGTGCTGCTTACAAATGCGTCGAGCCAGGTGCCGATCAACGGCAGACGCGCGACCTTGAATCCGCTCAACATAAACTGCGGCAGGAAGGAAACCAGCGCGAGATAGATAGCGCCCACGACCGTCAGGCGCGTCAATATGGTGTTCAGGTACTCAGCCGTCGCGCGGCCCGGACGGATACCCGGCAAAAATCCGCCGTGCTTTCGCAGATTGTCGGCAACTTCTTCTACGTTGAACACGATCGAGACGTAGAAGAAAGTGAAGAAGACGATCAACGAAAGGAAGATCAACTCATAATACGGGTCGCTGGCGTGGAACGTCTGGAAGAACGTGTAAACCTTGGCCCACATGGTGTTCGGATTACTCGGGTCGGGCGGGAACGCCGCAAACAAACTTTGCGGCATCGACAAAACTGACGACGCAAAGATCACAGGGATGACGCCTCCCATATTGATCTTTAGAGGCATCGTGGTCTGCTGTCCGCCTACCACCTGCCGTCCCACGTGACGCTTCGCGTAACTAACCGGCACCTTACGCCGCGCGGCTTCGACGAAGACGATAAACGCAATAATCAGAACCACGGCGACGAGCAGGCCAATCACACCGATTGTTTCCAGCGTGTCACCACCACGAACGCGGTTGAAGACCTGCTCAACTCCGTTCGGCAATCCAATCACGATACCCGCGAAAATCAACAGCGAGATTCCGTTGCCGACGCCTCGCTCAGTGATTTGTTCACCGAGCCACATCACGAAGATGGTGCCCGTTGTTAAGGTCAGTACGGTAGTCAGCAGGAATCCCCAGCTGGGATCGCCGACTCCATTAACCTGCAGCCAGTGTGCAACAAAGCTGGTTTGAATAGCGGCGAGCAGAACAGTCAGATATCTGGTCCACTGGTTGATCTTTTTCCGGCCCATCTCGCCTTCTTCCTGCAGCTTCTTTAATGCAGGATAGACGACGGTCATTAACTGAAGAATGATGGAGGCGGTAATGTACGGGGTGACGCCGAGCGCGAAAACGGAGATGGTGCGGAAGTTGCCGCCGGAGAAGAGATCAAGCACACCGAGAAGCGTACCGGCTACTTCGTTCCAGACCTGTTCGAGTCGTTCGCGGTTAATGCCGGGTGCACTAATGTGCGCGCCGAGGCGATAAACCGCAAGGATGCCCAGTGTAAACAAAATGCGCCGGCGTAGTTCCGGCACACTGAACATATTGCGAACTGCCGCAAAAAACTTGTCCATATTTTTTCCCGCGTCACACGGCTGTTATCGCCGTGTTTTCTGAGAAGAACTCCTAATTGGAACCAACTACCGTCACTACGCCGCCGGCCTTTTCAATCTTTTCGCGCGCGCTTTTCGTGAAGCGATGCGCTGAAATTCGCAGCGGCTTTGAAAGTTCCCCGTTACCGAGTACCACTACGTCGTGTTTCGCTTTCTTGATGATGCCGCGGTTGTGCAGCAAATCGGGAGTCACTTCCTCGTCCGCCTGGAACGCGCGCTCAAGCGCTGCCAGACTTACTTCCAACCAGCGCTTCTTGAAAATGTTCGTGAAGCCGCGTTTGGGCAGGCGCCGATGCAACGGCATCTGGCCGCCCTCAAAACCGATCTTGGCGGAATAACCGGAGCGCGACTTCTGGCCCTTCTCTCCGCGGGCTGAGGTCTTGCCCTTGCCGGAGCCAGGACCCCGACCGACGCGTTTCTTTTTATGAACCGAACCCTCGGCGGGCCGAATTGTATTAAGCCTGAGCGACATCAAACACTCCTAACCGATTCATTTACCATTTATCATTTGTCATTTCTCATTTGTTATTTTGCCTTCTCCGCAGTCACACTCTGCGTAAACGTACGAAATGAAAAATGAGAAATGGTAAATAATTCTTTTCTAATCAACTATCCTCAAGAGATGTGGAATCTTTGCGACTGCGCCCCGCATGGAAGCGTCATCAGGACGCTCCACAATCTGGTTCAGCTTGGTCAATCCTAAACTGCGCACCATCTGTTTATGCGTTTTGGGTGCAGCAATAAAACTACGGTAATACTGAATGCGGATCTTTCCGCCATCAGCCTGCGCGGCTGTCTTTTTCTGCCCGGCCTTCTGGCTCGTTGCTTTTCTCGGCATACAACCTCTTCAAATAAATGAAAAATGACAAATGTGAATGCGCTTTATATCTCGTCGACTTGCTTCCCTCTCAACCGAGCAAGTTCCATGGGATCTTTCATTCTCAGAAGCGCATCAAACGTGGCCCGCACAACGTTATGCGGGTTCGTTGAACCAAGCACCTTCGTGCGCACGTCATGAACGCCGACTGCCTGCATCACGGCACGCACTGCGCCGCCGGCGATAACACCGGTTCCTTCCGATGCCGGCTTAACCAACACTCGTCCGGCGCCAAACTTTCCGATCAGCTGGTGCGGTAGCGTGTTGTTGATTAGCGGCACGCGGATCAGGTTCTTCTTTGCAGACTCGACCGCCTTTTTAATTGCCAGAGGCACTTCGCGAGCTTTGCCGGTGCCAAAGCCAACGTGACCACCTTCATCACCGACGACGACGAGCGCAGCAAACGACATGTTCTTGCCGCCCTTCACCACTTTGGTGACGCGGTTGATGGAGATGACCTGGTCCTTAAGATCCAGCCCTTGCGAAGGAATACGTTGCTTTGGTTGTCTCATTTCTTTTCTTTACTCTTCTTGCGCGGCTTTTCCTCGGCCGCTTCTGTTTCCGCTGCGGCCGGTTCCGGCTCCTCGGCAGCGTTAGCCAGCTCTTCTTTGTTCAAGCCTGCCGCGCGGGCCGCGTCGGTTAGAGCCTTTACGCGTCCGTGATAAAGATAGCCACCGCGGTCGAACACGACACTTTCGATACCCTTGGCAAGCGCGCGTTCAGCTATCGCCGCCCCTACGCGCCGCGCCGCCTCGATATTGCCACCCGTGCTTCCACGCAAATCTTTCTCAGTGGTTGACGCGGAAACGATCGTCTTTCCCATCAGGTCATCGACGACCTGTGCGTAGATATGATTCAGGCTGCGATAAACCGCGAGTCGCGGTCGCACGTCGGTACCTCGCACCTTGCGGCGAATTCGTCTATGAACCGCCTGTCTGACAACTGCTCTGTTCGTGTTTGCCATCGTGTAATTTCCAATTGCCAATTTCCGATTGCCGATTTTTGAAATCTCAGTCGCCGATTCACGAAATTGGAATCGGCAATTGGCAATCGAAAATATGTTATTTGCCCGTCTTGCCAGGCTTCAACTTGATAGGCACGTCCGCATAGCGAATGCCTTTGCCTTTGTAAGCGTCAGGTTTTCGCAGCTTGTGCATCTCAGCCGCCACCTGTCCCAATTTCTGCTTGTCGATACTGCTAAGGGTCAGCGTGGTCTGATACTGCTGAATACTTCCCTTGGTCGTCAGACGCTCAGCCTTCGCTTCTACGCCCTCGGGCAGCGGAAACTCAATTGGGTGCGAATAGCCGAGCGAGAAAACAATCTTCTTGCTTTGCACGTCAGCCTTGTACCCGACCCCGACAACATCCATCTGCCTGGTAAAACCTTCGGTCACGCCAACGATCGCGTTGCTGGCCAGCGCCCGCGCCAGCCCATGAAGCGGCGCCAGGTCATCGGAAGTACGTTCCGCAAGCAGTTCTTCACCTTCCTGCTTGAAAGTAATACCCGCAGGGATCGGTGTCTTCAGGTTGCCCTTTGGACCCTTTACTTCAAGCGCATCATCGTGAATCGTCACTGACACGCCCTTCGGCAGAGTGATTGGTTTTTTTCCAATACGCGACATAATCAACCTCAGGGATGAAGGCGGAAGGATGAAGGATGAAACTACTTCTTCACGCTTTCATCTTCATACTTCATCCCTCATCCTTTAATAAATCTGCGCCAACAATTCTCCGCCCATGTTTTCTTTGCGCGCAGCTTTCCCGCTCATCAAACCTTTTGACGTGGACACGATGTTTACACCGTAACCGCCAAGTACCTTCGGAATCTCGTCTGACCCGACATAAACACGGCGGCCCGGTCGTGATACGCGTTCGAGGTGCGTAATAGACGAAGTGCCCCGCGCATCGTAGCGAAGGAAGATGCGAATAGTGCGTTTCAGGCCCTCGCCCTTCAACACAAAATTGTTGATGTAACCCTCTTCCTTGAGAATCCGCGCAATCTCGAGTTTCAGTTTCGAGGCAGGGATATCCGCGCGTGAGTGCTTGGCCGCAATTGCATTGCGGATTCGCGTCAACATATCGGCGATAGGATCAGTCATACTTGCTCCAGATGTCAGAGGTCAGATATCAGATGTCAGTGAAGGTCAGATTCCGACATCTGACATCTGACATCTGACCTCTATTTCTTACCAACTCGACTTAACGACGCCCGGAATTTGTCCTTCGAGCGCCAACTGGCGAAAACAGATACGGCACAAATTAAACTTCCGCAGGTATCCGCGCGCGCGACCACAACGCTTGCAGCGCGTGTATGCCCGCACACGAAACTTCGGTCTTCGTTCCGCCTTCGCAATTAATGATTTTTTTGCCATAACTTTTCAGGTATCAGATATCAGATATCAGATGTCAGATGTCAGCTCAGAGACCAGAGGATCCTTACTGACCTCTGACATCTGATATCTGACATCTACTGCCTAAACGGCATTCCCAAACCTTTCAAAAGCGCGCGCGCCTGTTCATCGTTGCGGGCGCTGGTGATTATTGTGATGTTCATCCCACGCAGTTTGTCGACTTTGTTGAAATCGATCTCGGGGAAAATCAACTGCTCGCGCACGCCAATCGTGTAGTTTCCACGACCGTCAAACGCCTTGGGCGAGACACCACGAAAGTCGCGCACACGGGGCAGCGCAATCGAAACAAAGCGATCGAGAAATTCATACATGCGCTCACCGCGAAGCGTAACCATGACTCCGATCGGCATTCCCTGGCGCAACTTAAACGAGGCGATAGACTTCTTGGCCTTAGTGATGACCGGTTTCTGGCCGGTGATGGTGCGCAGCTCTTCCGCGGCAGTGTCGAGAATCTTGGCGTTGGCAATGGCCTCGCCCATGCCCATATTGAGCACAATCTTTTCGACGCGCGGGATTGCCATGGGGTTCTGAATTCCAAACTCCTTCGCAATCGCCGGGGCGACTTCTTTTTGGTAACGCTCTTTTAACCTTGCTGCCATTTCAATCCTCGTCAACTGGTGAATGGTGAAAAGTAAATAGTAGGTGTCGCTAGGGGCCACTCACCATTTACGATGTACCGTTTACCTCGTCCTTATTTCTCCACCGAGTGGCCGCTGCCGCTCGCCAACCGTGTCTTCGATCCGTCGTTCTCCACCAGGTACTTCACGCGCGTCGGCTTGCCCGTTTGCGGATCGATCAGTTGCACGTTGGAGATATTGATAAAAGCTTCCTTCTCAATGATTCCCCCGCTGCGATTGCTTTGCGGGTTGGCCTTCTGGTGCCGCTTGATGACACCCACGCCCTCGACTTTGACTTTCGCGTCCGACGGCGCCACTTCGAGCACACGGCCACGCTTGCCTTTATCGCGTCCGGCAATCACCACTACCTGATCGTTCTTCTTTATCTTGGCCCGTTTTGTTCCAGCCATATCTACTAAATAACCTCCGGCGCGAGTGAAACAATCTTCATGAAGTTTTTGTCGCGCAGCTCGCGCGCTACCGGTCCAAACACGCGGGTACCGATGGGCGTTCCATCTTCCTTGATCAGCACCGCGGCGTTCTGGTCAAACCGAATGTAGGTGCCGTCTTTCCGTCGCACCTCTTTGCGGGTCCGCACGATCACAGCGTCCTGTACAGTTCCTTTTTTGATCGTGCCGTCAGGAGATGCCTCCTTGACCGTCACTTTGATCCGATCACCCAGGCTCGCGATCTTGCCGGTTGATCCGCCGATGGGCATGATCATTTCCACTCGCCTGGCACCTGAATTGTCGGCGACCTCCAAAGAGGTCTGCATCTGAATCATTGCTTACTCCGTAGGAAATTCGAATTTCGAAATTCGAATTTCGAAATTTACTTTGCTGCCTTCTGCACAATCTCGATTACGCGCCAGCGCTTCCTCGCGGACATCGGTCGCGTTTCGACGATGCGCACCTTATCGCCCACCGTCGCTCCCAGCTCGTCATGAGCCATGAACTTGGACGTTCGTCTCACGTACCGTCGATACTTCGTGTGGCGCACCAGGCGATCAACGCGAACCACTACCGTCTTCTGCATCTTGTCGGAGGTGATGACTCCCACCTTTTGCGAACGATGTGCACGCTTAGCGTCAGCTTTGCCGTTGCCCGACGCGCTCGCAGACGCATCGGATTTGAGATCTGAGCTCTCAGATTTGAGATCTGAGATCTCAGATTTCAGATCGCCGGTCGCATTGGTTTCTTCTTTATTTTCTTCTGCCATAACTTTAATAAGTAGTTCCGTTGTGGGCCAATGGCCCAAACACCGATCGCTATGCCACCTGTGCGGCCTGCATCTCGCGCTTGCGTGAAATCGTTTGCAGTCGCGCCAGCGACTTCTTTTCCTCGCGAATGCGTTTGACTGCGTCCACTTCACCCAACGCCAGTTTGAACTTCAGGCGAAACAGTGACTCTTTCAGACGCGCTACCTCCGCTCTCAATTCGTCGTCCGAAAAGTCTTCGTATCTGCTTAGCTCGTCGCGTCGTTTCATGATTTACAGCGCGCCTCCCTCTTGATCTGCGCGGGTAACAAATTTCGTCTTAATGGGAAGCTTCTGCGCTGCCAGTCGCATCGCGTCGCGCGCAGTCTTCTCGTCTACTCCCTCGATCTCGTAAAGAATCCTGCCGGGTTTAACGACAGCCACCCAATACTCCGGGGCGCCCTTGCCTTTGCCCATACGAGTTTCGGCCGGCTTCTTCGTCACCGGCTTGTCTGGAAACATCCGGATCCAAATTTTTCCGCCGCGTTTGATGTGACGGGTCATCGCAATACGCGCAGCTTCAATCTGGCGATCCGTAATCCACGCCGGCTCCAAACACTTCAATCCGTACTCACCGAAGCTGATCTCGCTGCCTCGCGTGGCAACACCGGTCATGCGTCCGCGCATTTGCTTCCGGTGCTTAACTTTCTTCGGCATCAACATAACTGTTTCACCATTTCCAATTGTCGATTGCCAATTGCCAATTGGCAGACCGCGTTAATCGTGTTTTTCAATTGGCAATCGGCAATTGCCAATCGAGAACTCTACTGGTTTTCGCCTCTTGGTCGCCGGCCTTCGGCAGCGCCTTCACGCTCGCGTCGAGTTCGGGGACGGCGTTCGCGCTCGCCCATGCGAGTTTCGTTAATCGGATCAGAGCCGGTGCCCCGCGCCATCGCTGCTTTAGCATCCAGAATCTCGCCGCGATAGATCCAAACCTTCACGCCAATTTGGCCAAACGTCGTTCGCGCTTCTGCCAGGCCGTAATCCACGTCCGCTCGCAACGTGTGCAACGGAAGCTGTCCCTGCAAATGCCACTCACTGCGCGCGATCTCGGCGCCATTCAAGCGGCCACTGACTTTCACCTTGATCCCCTGCGCGCCAAAGCGCAGCGATTCTTCCACGGCTTTACGCATGGCCCGGCGAAAAGCAATTCGCTTTTCGAGTTGCGCGGCAATCTTTTCGGCCTGCAGCTGAGCGTTCAATTCGGGCTTATGAATCTCCTGAATTGAGACCAGGACTTCGCGTCCGGTCTTGGCGGAAAGATCGCTCTTCAGCTTGTCGATCTCCGCGCCTTTGCGTCCGATGATGATGCCGGGTCGCGAGGTGTAGATCACAATCTTGAGGCGGTTCGCCGCGCGCTCAACGTCGACGTGTGACACGCCTGCGCCTGCGAAGCGCTGCTTTAGAACGCGCTTCAGCCTCAGGTCTTCAAGCAGGAACTCGCCGTACTGCTTTTTGGCAAACCAATGCGAGTGCCAGTCTTTGTTGTAACCGAGACGAAATCCGTATGGATGAACTTTCTGACCCACAATCTTCTCCAGTTCTGTTCAGTTCTGAGATTCACAATCTCAGATTTCAATCTCAAACCCGATTCTCAAACTTAGAACTTCCGACTTCCGACTTTCGACTTTCCGACTTCTGTTTCTGAGATCTCAAATCTCAAATCTGAAATCTCCCTAGTCGCTCTTCTCAGACTTCTTTTCGCCGCCCCTGGCCGCTCGTTTACTTCCGGCCTTCTTCGTTCCCGTCTTTTCAGAAGCGTCAGACTTCGGCGCCACTCGCTTCGCCCTCGGCGCTGCAGCGGCCCCACCTCGACGGCGTCCCTTGCTCTCTTGCAACTTCGCCGGCTTCGCGTCGGCATCAACGCCAGCCTTGCCCTTCACACCTGGCTCCGGACGCGCATCGTTGGAAAGCAAAATCGTCACGTGGCAAAAATGTCTCTGCTCGCGATACGCTCGACCCTGCGGCGCTGGTCTAACGCGGCGCCGGTTTTTCGTCGGCCCGCGATCAACGTACGCGGTCTTCACCCACAGCTCATCCGGATCGATAGCTACGTTGGCTTTCTCGGCGGCTTCGTTCGCGTTGGCAATCGCTGAACGCACGCACTTCTCAATCAGGTTCGAAGCGCGCTTGCTTGAGAAACGCAGAATCGCCAGTGCCTTATTAACGTCTTTGCCGCGAATCATATCCACTACCAGCCGCGCTTTTTGCGCTGACCCTCGCAGATATCTCGCACTTGCTGTCGCTTCCATCTCTACCTCTTCTGAAGTTTCGAGTTCAGAGTTCCGAGTTCCGGGTTCAAGCCTTCACTCGAAACCCCGAACCAGGAACTAGAAACTTATTTTGCCGGTGCTGCCGGCGCCATCTTCGCCGTCTTCTCTACCTTGGTTCCTGAGTGGCCCTTGAATGTGCGCGTGGGAGCAAACTCACCAAGCTTATGGCCCACCATGTTTTCCGTAACGTAAATCGGCAAGTGCCGTTTGCCGTTGTGCACACCAAACGTCAGGCCAACCATGTCCGGCGTGATCGTCGAACGGCGCGACCAGGTCTTGATCACCGGAGGCCGGTTTCCGCCCGCGCGAACCTTGTCCACGGCCTTCTGGATACTCTTGTCGATAAACGGACCCTTTTTAACTGAACGTGCCATCTCTCTCCATTTCAGATTGCGGATTGCGGATTTCGGATTCCGCGGTTCAAATCCGCAATCCGCATTCCGCGTTCCGAAATCACTTGGTTCGTCTGTCCTTCAAAATCATTCTCTGCGTGCGCTTGTTGCTTCTGGTCTTGTAACCACGTGTTGGTTGTCCCCAGGGTGTCACCGGGTTACGGCCGCCCGAGGTTTTCCCTTCACCCCCACCGTGTGGGTGGTCCACCGGGTTCATCGCTACCCCGCGCACGTGCGGACGAATACCTTTCCAACGTGAGCGGCCGGCCTTTCCGTATGAAACGTTTTCGTGCTCGATGTTGCCGACCTGCCCGATGGTCGCTTTGCACACCAACGGAACACGCCGTACTTCACCTGACGGCATACGAAGTTGCGCGTAGTCACCTTCCTTGGCGACCAACTGGGCAAACGCGCCGGCTGAGCGTGCCATCTGTCCGCCTTTTCCCGGCCGCAACTCGATGTTATGAATCTGCGTACCGAGTGGAATGTTGATTAGCGGGAGCGTGTTGCCCGGAAGAATGTCGGCTTCAGCGCCGCTCATAATCGTTTTGCCGACTTCAATGCCGGTCGGCGCGATGATGTAGCGCTTTTCACCATCGAGATAAGTAACGAGCGCAATGTGGGCCGAACGATTCGGATCGTACTCAATCTGAGTGACGCGGCCCGGCACGCCTTCCTTATCTCGTTTGAAGTCAACAATCCGGTAGAAGCGCTTGTGACCACCGCCGCGACGGCGAACTGTAATGCGCCCGTCGTTATTGCGACCGGAGATACGCTTCTTCGGTTCGAGCAACGACTTCTCCGGTACCGCACCGACAGTCAACTCGTCTCTAGTGAGATAAGTCTGATATCGCCGCGCGGGAGATGTTGGGGTAAGTTTCTTTATTCCCATCTTTTTATTTCCAATTTCCGATTTCCAATTGCCGATTTAAGAACCCCTTTGGCTTAGGAACCAAATTGGAAATCGGCAATTGGCAATGTTAGATCGCTTCGCCGTAATCCACTGGCTTCTCGCCCTGCTTCAACGTTACGTAAGCTTTCTTCCACGATGGCTTACGTCCTTCAAAGCGTCCGCGGCGCGCCGTCTTGCCCATAAAATTGATCGTGCGCACCTGGTCCACCTTCACCTGAAAAATCGACTCGACAGCCGACTTGATCTCAGGCTTCGTGGCCCGTCGATCTACACGGAAGGTCAACAACTGACCGGTGTCCTGCGACTCTTCCTTCGCCACCAGCGCCTTCTCCGTGATTACCGGCGACTTGATAATGTCCCAAACCGTACGCATGTTTACGCCGTCTCCTTCTTACGCCTGGGCGCGGCCTTCGCAGGCTTTTCCCTGGCAGGCTTCTCAGTAGCCTTTCGCGCTCGCTTCGGTTTCGCTTCCGCGGCCGGCGCGGCTTCCAACGCTTCTTCCGTGGCCGCCTCGCCACCGTTTTCGCTCTTCGGTCCCAAAAGTTGCTCGAGTTCCTTGACGGCCGCTTCCGAAATGATCAACTGCTCGTGATAAAGGAGGTCGTAGATATTCAATCCGAAACTGTTGACCACTTTTGCGCTCTGCACATTGCGGGTTGACAGCATCAGGTTTTCGTTATCAAAGGAGTCAACGATCAACGTCTTGCCTTCATGTCCCAAAGCACGCAGGGCGCCGGTGAATTCACGCGTCTTCGGTTGGGCCAATTGCCAGCTGTCGATTAGCGTGACCTTGCCCTCGCGTACTCGCTCGGAAAGCGCCGAGCGCAAGGCTCCCTGACGCATTTTCTTGGGCATCTGGTAAGACCAATCGCGCGGTTGCGGCCCGTGAACGTTACCGCCACCCTTCCACAACGGCGAACGCAGCGAAGCGATACGCGCACGACCAGTTCCTTTTTGCTTCCAGAGCTTGCGTCCCGCACCCGACACGTCGCCACGAGTTTTGGTCGCAGACGTTCCCTGCCTCGCGTTCGCCATGAAGTTGCGCACGGCGGCGTGAATCAGTCCCTCATTGAGCGGCGCGCCAAATACGGCGTCCGACAATTGGACCTCGCGAAGCTCCTCATTTTTTAAGTTGCGCACCTTAACCGTAGGCATAAATGCTACTCCGTAGCGAATGATGAACAATGAACGCCGAATAATGAATTCATCACTCCGCGTTCAGCGCTCGTCATTTCGTTCTTCTCGCGTTCTTTACTGTCTTCCTAACTACCACGACGCTTCCATTCGCGCCTGGCACCGCGCCACGAATCATTAATAAATTGTTTTCGGGATCGACCTTCGCCACAGTCAGCCCCTTGGTCGTAATCCTCGCGTCACCCATATGACCTGACGAACGCATCCCCTTAACTACTCGCGAAGGATATGCCGACGCGCCGATTGAGCCGGGCGCACGAACATTCATCGAACCATGAGACTCAGGACCACGATTGAAGTGATGTCGTTTGATGGTCCCCGCGAACCCGCGGCCCTTCGAACGACCGACTACTTCGACCTGGTCGCCGTCTGAAAACTGGTCAACCAGAATCTTGTCACCAACGTTCATCTCGCCGGACGACTCGTCCAGTCGAAACTCTTTAAGAATGCGTGTCGGCGGCGTGCCCGCTCCGGTCTTTTCGAAGTGACCGCGCATCGGCTTGCTCACGTTCTTGAGTTTCGGCGGCCGGTCATCAACCAAACCGAGCTGCACGGCGTCATAACCATCAGCGCCGCTCGCAGACTTCTTTTGCACCACGACGCATGGACCAGCTTTGATAACCGTAACCGGTGTCACTACGCCGTCAGCGGCGAAGATCTGCGTCATGCCAATTTTTCTTCCGATGATTCCGTTAATCATTGTCGATTTCCAATTGCCGATTGCCGATTAGATTAGTCCCGCTAAGCATCACCAGCTGCAACACTGCCAATCGATGCGATCGCCAATCGGCAATTGGCAATCGACAATTGGCAATGGTCTTACTGTCTGCCGAACGCCTTGATTTCAACGTCGACGCCTGCCGGAAGATCCAGCTTCATCAGCGCATCAACCGTTTGTGGCGTTGGATCCAGAATGTCCATCAGGCGCTTATGCGTTCTAATTTCAAACTGCTCGCGCGATTTCTTGTCCACGTGTGGTGAACGCAGCACAGTCCACTTGTTCTTTACAGTCGGCAAGGGGATCGGACCCGCCACTCGTGCACCCGTTCGTTTCGCAGTCTCAACGATCTCTGCGGTCGACTGATCGAGCACGCGATGATCGTAAGCTTTCAGTCTGATTCGGATCTTTTCATTCAGCATGAATTCATTTCTCTCTGATCTCAGATCTCAAATCTGAAATCTGAAATCTATTCCACCACTTCCGACACTGTACCGGCGCCCACCGTACGTCCGCCTTCGCGGATCGCGAACCGCAGACCTTTCTCCATCGCGATCGGCGCTATCAGCTCGATGTCCATCGCCACGTTGTCTCCCGGCATCACCATCTCCACTCCCGCCGGCAGCGTCGCCACT
>DATEPE010000018.1:0-23357 GCA_035273385.1 Pyrinomonadaceae bacterium
AGTGGCGACGCTGCCGGCGGGAGTGGAGATGGTGATGCCGGGAGACAACGTGGCGATGGACATCGAGCTGATAGCGCCGATCGCGATGGAGAAAGGTCTGCGGTTCGCGATCCGCGAAGGCGGACGTACGGTGGGCGCCGGCACAGTGTCGGAAGTAGTTGAGTAACTAACGGATTGCCGATTTCCAGTTGTGGATTGCCAATTGGAAGAGAGCTGAGCCAAAGACTTGCTCACCGGCATATTAATTTGGAAATTGGCAATCGGAAATCGGAAATAGCAAGATGCCGCGCGATAACATTGTTCTTCAGTGTAATGTTTGCAAGAGTCGCAACTACGTAACGACCAAGAATAAAAAGACCACGCCTGATCGGCTTGAGTTCAGCAAGTTCTGTCGCCGTTGCCGCCAACACACTGATCATAAGGAAACAAAGTAAGCATTGCCGATTGCCAATTGCCGATTTTCGATTGCGTGTTTATTACGTATCAATCGGCAATCGCAAATTGGCAATCGCCAATGTCTGGAGGGGTATAGTGTCAACGGTTAGCACGTCGGTCTCCAAAACCGAAAGTCCGGGTTCGAATCCTGGTACCCCTGCCAGCGAATAGCGAATAGCGAATTAGCAGCACGGAAACCCATGGACGATATAGAAAATCCTGGTACCCCAGCGCCGCGTGCGGCACGTTTCGGCGAGGGTCCGGAGGGACGAAGTGAACGACGCGAGCGCGGCCTGACAGGCCGGCGCGCGGGGCCAATTGAGCGCATATCACAATTCCTGCGCGACATTCGCGCGGAGTTAAAGCGCGTCTCCTGGCCAACCGCAAACGAAGTTAAGAACACGACTATTATTACTTTGGTCGCCGTTGTGTTCTTCGCAATTTATTTGTTTGCAGTCGACAGAATCTGGTCATTTTTATTGGTGCAGCTAAGTAACGTGTTGAAGTGGTTGACGGGCGCCTAAGCAGCAAGGAAGCACTTAATGCAGCAGTGGTTCATATTACATACGTATTCAGGACACGAGAAGAAAGTCCGCGATAGCCTCGAGGCGCGCATTCGTGACATGGATCTGCAGGATCAGATCACGAAGGTGTTGGTTCCCACCGAGACTGTGGTGGAAATGCGCGGTAACAAGAGAATCGAGTCCGCCCGCATGTTCTATCCGGGATACGTGCTGGTGCAGATCGACTGCGACGAGCGCGGGCATATTCCTGACCACGTGTTTCATCTGATTAAGTCCACGCCAAAGGTCACGGGCTTTGTCGGTGGTCATAGCCCGACCCCGCTCACGCCGCAGGAAGTGGATCAGATTGTTAATCAACAGGCAGAGGCTGCAGAGAAACCGAAGCCGAAGTTTTCATATGCTGCCGGCGAGACGGTGCGCATCAAGTCCGGACCGTTCCAGAGTTTTACTGGTAAGGTTGAAGAAGTTAACGAAGACAAGTCCACGCTGAAAGTGACCGTCACGATTTTCGGAAGATCGACTCCGGTAGAGTTGAACTTTCTTGACGTAGAAAAGGTGACGTTCGCTGAGGACGAATAGAGAAATTGCCGATTTCCAATTGCCGAATGCCGATTGGAAACCGTGGAACAGCAAAATTTGTTAGAGACCAATTGGCAATCGGCAATTGGCAATTGGAAATAAGAAGATGGCTAAGAAGATTACTGGATACATAAAGCTGCAGGTTCCTGCCGGAAAAGCGAATCCGGCGCCGCCTATCGGCCCGGCGTTGGGTCAGCACGGCGTAAATATCATGGAGTTCTGCAAGGCGTTCAATGCGAAGACTGCGCAGATGGACCCGGATTTGAAGATTCCGGTCGTGATTACTGTTTACGCGGATCGCTCATTCACTTTTGAAACGAAGACGCCGCCGGCTGCCGATCTTCTGAAGAAGGCTGCAGGGATTGGCAAAGGTTCCGGTAAGCCTAACCGTGAAAAAGTGGGCACCATCTCCAAAGCAAAAGTCGAGGAGATTGCGAAGACTAAGTTGCAGGATCTAAACACCACCAGCTTGGAGTCTGCGATTAAGACCATTTCCGGCACCGCCCGGCAGATGGGATTGACCATCGAATAGATTGCGGATTTCTGATTGCGGATTGCGATGTTTTCTGCGCCGTCTTCAGAGTTCTTTGAGAGGGAGAGATGAAACGGGCCGCCGGGTTTGAAATTCTGAAATCCGCAGTCTGAAATCCGAAATCTCGATTGCACCTCGGAGTAAGAAATGAAAAAGCACGGAAAGAAATACAATGGCGCGGCTGAAAAGCTGGAGCCTGGCAAGAAGTACAACCTCGAAGAGGCTGTTCAAAAAGTCAAAGAGATCGCGTTTGCGAAATTCGACGAAACCGTTGAACTCACGGTCTGGCTGGGAGTAGACCCACGTAAAGCTGATCAACTGGTACGCGGCACAATCGTGTTGCCTCACGGTTTGGGCAAGTCAAAAACCGTACTGGTGATCGCGCAGGGCGATAAGATCAAAGAAGCTGAAGAAGCGGGCGCTGATTTTGTTGGCGGTGAAGACATGGTCAACAAGATCAAAGAGGGCTGGCTTGATTTTGATGCCGTTGTGTCAACGCCTGACATGATGCGTCTGGTCGGCGGACTCGGCAAAGTGCTTGGCCCTCGAGGCTTAATGCCAAACCCGAAAACCGGCACCGTGACTTTTGATGTTAAGACGGCGGTAAAGGAAACGAAGGCTGGTAAAGTTGAGTATCGCGTAGACAAAACAGGCGTGATTCACGTTCCGGTCGGCAAGGTCTCGTTTGAAGCTGAAAAGCTGCGAGAAAACACCCGCGTGTTGCTGGAAGCGGTAGTCAAGGCGAAGCCATCCACCGCCAAAGGCAAGTACGTGAAAAAGGTAAATCTCGCTGCCACGATGAGTCCGGGCGTTTTGATGGACGAAGCGGCTTACGTCAAGTAGGAGGGAGCTCACAATGAAATCAAAGGCACAAAAGCAAAAGGATCTGGAAGCTCTCACCGAGCAATTTCAAAAAGCAAAGGCCGCAATGCTGGTCGGCTTCAAAGGTATGACAGTCCCCAAAGACCAGGAGCTGCGCAATCAACTGCGTGAGGCGGGAGTCAGTTATGAGGTTGTGAAAAACACTCTCGCCCGAAAGGCTGCGGCGGGTACGCCCATCGAGCAGGCGGCGGATCAGTTTAAGGGCGTCACCGCGATTGCGCTCAGCCAGCAGGATCCCGTGGGTCTGTCAAAGGCAATTACAAAGTTTACCAAGGCGAATCCTGACGTTTTCAGTTTCAAGGTCGGGATAGTTGAAGGCAAAGTGGTTGAGCTGCGAGATGTCGAAGCGATTGCCAGCTTGCCGTCCAAGGAAGAATTGATTTCCAAGTTTATGTTTCTCGTCAACGCCCAGGCCCAGCGGCTGGCAACAGTCACGAGCGCCGTTGCTCGCAACCTGGCGATTGTCGTGGATCAAATTCGCGCTCAAAAGGAAGCACAGGGAGCGCAGTAGCGAGTTTTTTAGTAATTGATAGCGGCCGCTGTCATGTCAGTGAGCGGCCAGACGGCGAGCGCGTTCGAGATGCAAACGAACAAGCGAGCCATGAACAGCGGTGGTTATATCTGCCGGCAACTTTTCAGGAGTAAATAAACGGTCATGTCAACAGATAAGATTCAAACGATTGTCGATCAGGTCAAAGAGCTTTCGCTGCTGGAAGCGTCGCAGCTGGTAAAGGCGCTGGAGGAGACGTTTGGCGTTTCCGCAGCCGCAGCTGCAGTTGCTGCCCCGGCAGCAGGCGGTGGCGCTGCTGAAGCGGCCGCACCGGCAGAAGAGAAGACAGAATTTGACGTGGTGCTGCAGGCGGTTGGCGGCAACAAGATCAATGTGATCAAGGTCGTTCGTGAAGTAACGGCGCTTGGCCTTAAAGAAGCCAAGGATTTGGTCGAAGCAGCTCCCAAGCCTGTCAAAGAAGGTGTGTCGAAAGAGGAAGCTGAAACGATCAAGCAGAAGCTGACGGACGCAGGCGCAACTGTCGAAGTTAAGTAATTCAGGTCTTTACATAACGGGTTCAGAGTTACGCGCTTTGGTGCGTTACTTTGGACTCCGCATGTTGATGATGCATTGAGCGCATCGGCTTGACACTGGTGGTTTTGCTCGGTAAGTTAAAAGAGTATTGAGGCGCTGGCGTTATTCCGAAAAAATTTGACGAAGATTAGCCGCTTTTTTCGCGATTAAGCGGTCAGGGCATTGTGCGCCCTGACCGCCTATTGGCGTCTCCGGACATTTCCAATTGCCGATTGCCGATTGCCGATTCTAAATCGAGTTTCAATCGGAAATCGGAAATTGGAAATTGGCAATGATAAAGGAACCTCTCATGTCTGCAAATCTGCTTCAACAAGTAAATACAGGATTAGGGAAACGCACCAGCCAGGCACCGGAACGCGTGGATTTTTCGAAGATCTCGACTGCGGTTCGCATTCCCAACCTCATCGAGATTCAGCGCGAATCGTATAACCGGTTCCTGCAGATGGATTTTCTGCCTGAAGAGCGCGAGAACACCGGACTGCAGGCTGTCTTCCAGTCGGTGTTTCCGATATCGGATTTTCGCGGCACTGCGACACTCGACTTCGTCGAATATCAAATCGGTAACTGGCAGTGTAAGTGCGGCCGTTTAGAGGGTCTGAATTATCTCAGGGCCAACTGTAAACATTGCAGTTCCACCATCAAAGTTAATCCGCTCGCCGCGGGCGAAACGCTCTGTCACAAGTGCGGAACGTTCAACTCCGTGCGCCCACAACTTTGCGAAAACTGCGGTGAGCCTGTCGGACTGAAACATAAACACGATCAGCAAGAGTGTCAGGAACGCGGCATGAGCTACAGCGTTCCTCTCAAAGTAAAAATCCGCCTGACCGTTTACGACAAGGATCCGGAAACGGAAGTACTGTCGATACGCGACATTAAGGAAGAGGAAGTTTTCTTCGGTGAGATTCCTCTGATGACCGACAACGGTACCTTCATTATTAACGGTACCGAGCGCGTCATCGTTTCTCAGTTGCATCGCAGTCCCGGCGTCTTCTTTAAACGCGGCGCAGTTTATATCGCCAAGATCATTCCGTATCGCGGTTCATGGGTTGAGTTTGAATACGACCAGAAAAACCTGCTTTACGTTCGCGTTGGCAAGCGCAAGTTCCTGTCATCCATCTTCCTGCGGGCGCTCGGCCTCTGGTTCAACAAACCCTCAGACGGAACGCTCGTTAAAAGTGATTCGGCGCTTGAAGAGCGAGTCAAGACAGCGTCATTTGGAGACGAAGACATTCTCCGCGCGCTTTATGTAACTGACGAGATCGCAATTGAAGAAGGCCGCCTGATGATTCAGGTGCCGCCTGAGGGCCCGACTGCCCTCGTCGGCATGAAGGTCGACTTCGATATTAAGGGCCGTGGACCCGAGCCGATTGTTCGCTCCGGGAAGAAAGTTACGCATACAGCTCTGGAAGGTCTTCGCAAGGCCAAGATTGAGGAAGTCGAAATCGAAAGCGCGCAGCTTGAAGGTGCTTATGCGGTTGCAGACATCGTCAATAAAGACAGTGGCGAAGTAATCCTCGAGGCCAACAACGAGATCACGCCCGCCAAGGTGCAGGAAATCGCTGAGGGCGGTATCGACAGTTTCTCGGTGTTCTTCCCCGAACGCGACGATATCGGACCCATCCTTTCGCAGACACTGAAGAAAGACGTGATCACCAAGCCGGTCGACGCGCTGCTCGAGATTTATCGCAAGATGCGTCCAGGCGATCCGCCGACTGTGCAGACCGCCTACAAATTGCTCGAGGCGATGTTCTTCGATCCGCGCAAGTTTGATTTCTCGCGTGTCGGTCGTTTGAAGTTCAACATCAAGATGGGCAAACCGGAACGCGATCGCATTAACGATCCGTTGCTGTCTGCTGAAGATTTCTACGAGGTCGTGGCTTACCTCCTGAAGATGCGTAAGAACCCTTCGGAGTATCAGGCGGACGACATCGACCATCTCGGCAACCGTCGTGTCCGCGCCGTCGGTGAATTGCTGGAAAACCAGTTTCGCATCGGACTTGAACGCATGGAACGTGCGATCAAGGAGAAGATGTCGATTCACCAGGAAATGCAGACCACCATGCCTCGCGATCTAATTAACGCGAAACCGGTGACTGCTGCAGTTCGTGAGTTTTTCGGTTCCAGCCAACTCTCGCAGTTCATGGACCAGACAAACCCGCTGTCGGAAATCACGCACAAACGCCGCTTGTCCGCGTTAGGACCGGGCGGTTTGTCACGTGAGCGCGCCGGGTTCGAAGTGCGCGACGTTCACCCGACACACTACGGTCGCATCTGTCCGATTGAGACGCCTGAAGGTCCGAACATCGGTTTGATTTCGAGCTTGTCTTGCTTTGCTCGGATCAACGAATTCGGATTTATCGAAGCGCCATACCGCAAAGTCATCGATGGCAGTGTCGTTGAATATGTCCGCGTGCTTAACGGTGGCGACACCAAACTCAAGCACGGCGAGCATCTGCCGTTGGAAGAGATTGAGAAGGCCAACAAGCGTGTCGGTGGTGACGGGCGAAAAGCCGAATACGAGCCATGGCCGTTTTACCTGACTGCGTGGGAAGAAGATAAGCACGTAGTCGGTCAGGCAAACATTGAGCTCGACGAGAACGGTTACATCGTCAATGACCGCAATGCGGCGCGCAAAGCCGGTGAATTCATTCTGGCCCTGCGCAAAGATATTGAATACGTCGACGTGTCGCCAAAACAACTTGTTTCCGTGGCTGCTTCGTTGATTCCGTTCCTGGAAAACGACGACGCGAACCGTGCGTTGATGGGTTCGAACATGCAACGCCAGTCGGTGCCGCTACTTCGCGCCGAAGCCCCGTATATCGGCACGGGTATGGAACAGACTACAGCGCGCGATTCCGGCGCGGTGGTCGTTGCCAAACGCGACGGCGTGGTTGATTACGTTGACTCGGAGCGGTTGATTATCAAGGCGGACCACAACGTTGACGGGACCATCTCGCGCGAAGTTACCGCTGACATTTACACGTTAATTAAGTTCAAGCGATCGAACCAGAACACGTGCATCAACCAGCGCCCGATCGTTCAAATAGGTGAACGGGTAAATAAAGGACAGGTGATTGCCGATGGTCCTTGTACCGACCGCGGCGAGCTCGCCCTCGGGCGTAACGTGCTGGTGGCCTTCATGCCATGGCGCGGTTACAACTTCGAAGACGCGATCCTCGTTTCCGAGCGACTGGTGAAAGAGGACTACTACACCTCGATTCACATTGAAGAGCTCGAAATCGAAGCTCGTGACACGAAGTTGGGGCCGGAAGAAATCACCCGCGATATTCCAAACGTCGGCGAGAACATGCTTCGTGATCTCGATGACAGCGGAATCATTCGCATTGGCGCGCAGGTTAAACCGGGTTCCATCCTGGTTGGCAAAGTGACGCCGAAGGGCGAAACCCAGCTAACTGCGGAAGAAAAACTGCTGCGCGCGATCTTCGGTGAAAAAGCCGGCGACGTGAAAGACGCCTCGCTCGTTTCACCTCCAGGTATCGATGGCACAGTAGTCGACGTTCAGGTCTTCACCCGTAAGGGTCAGGAGAAGGACGCTCGTTCATTAGCAATCGAGCAGGAAGAAGAAGATCGTCTGCGTCGTGACCTTGAAGACGAAATCCGCATCCTGCGTGAACAACGCGATCAGCGAATTCGGGAGTTGCTCGAGGGACGCAAACTCTCCGCAGACTTGTTGGTCAATCGGGACGTAGCAATTCCGAAGAACACTCCGATTACCCGCGAGATGCTGGAAGGCGTTGAAGCCAAGAACCTGAGAAAGGTCCAGATGGCTTCTTCGCGCGTCGACGTCGGTTCCGAAATCAAGGAATACGAAGATCGCACCGAACGCCAGATCAAGATTCTCTCGGACATTTACGAAGAGAAAATCGCGAAGCTGCGTCAGGGCGATGAGCTCGCGCCGGGCGTGATCAAGATGGTTAAGGTCTTCATCGCTATGAAGCGCAAGCTTTCAGTGGGCGACAAGATGGCCGGCCGTCACGGAAACAAAGGCGTAATCGCTCGCATCCTGCCGGAAGAAGACATGCCGTACCTGCCGGACGGAACGCCGGTCGAGATTGTTCTCAATCCGCTGGGCGTGCCATCGCGTATGAACGTCGGTCAGATTCTGGAAACGCACCTTGGTTGGGCCGCCCGGGTGCTCGGCGTTCACTTCGCGACGCCGGTGTTTGACGGCGCTACTGAAAAGGAAATCAAAGAGAAACTGGCGTTGGCGAACAACCGTGCGTCCGAGCTCGGTTTGCCTGAAATCGTTAACGAGTCAGGCAAGGCGATTCTTTACGACGGGCTGTCAGGTGATCCGTTTGAGCAGAAAGTGACCGTTGGTTACATCTACATGCTCAAGCTTTCGCACCTGGTCGACGATAAGATTCACGCCCGTTCGATTGGACCATACAGCTTGATCACTCAGCAGCCGCTCGGTGGTAAGGCCCAGTTTGGTGGCCAGCGATTTGGAGAAATGGAAGTGTGGGCACTTGAAGCTTACGGTGCGGCGCACATTCTGCAGGAACTGTTAACCGCGAAATCAGACGACGTCGCCGGCAGATCTAAGATCTACGAAGCGATCGTCAAAGGTGAAGCTGACTTCGATCCAGGTCTACCCGAATCGTTCAACGTTCTGGTGCGCGAACTCCAGTCGCTGTGTTTGGACGTTGAGTTAATCGATAAGAAGGTGGCAGGGAACGGCGCCGGTGAAGAAGAGGGCGTGGGCGAGGCGCTGATAACCAGCGGCGTGGAAGGCTAACTAGATTGCGGATTTCAGATTGCGGATTGCGGATTTAAAATCGCGCCGCCCGCCATTCGCCAATCCGCAATCCGCATTCCGCAATCTGAAATGGAGAGACATGTTTCGATTTCAACAAGATCAGAAGACGCAATTAGCTCCAGACTTTGAGGCAATCAGAATTTCGCTGGCTTCGCCGGACAAGATCCGGCAGTGGTCGCATGGCGAGGTGACGAAGCCGGAGACTATCAATTACCGCACGTTTAAGCCTGAACGCGACGGGCTTTTCTGCGCGCGCATTTTTGGACCAGTCGCCGATTGGGAGTGCCTCTGCGGAAAATACAAACGCATGAAGCACCGCGGTGTGATCTGCGATAAATGCGGTGTCGAAGTCACGCAGGCCAAAGTTCGTCGTGAGCGTCTGGGCCATATCGACCTGGCCAGTCCGTGTTCGCACGTGTGGTTCTTTAAAGGACTGCCGTCGCGCATCGGACACCTGCTCGATATTCCGCTGCGCGAGCTCGAGAAGGTCCTCTACTTCGAGTCGTACATCGTCATCGATCCGGGTGATGTCAGCTCGATCAAGGAGCGCGAGCTGTTGTCTGACGAGCGGTACCGCGAACTGGTGCGTGATTATCCGGCCCAGTTCGTCGCCAAAATGGGAGCAGAAGCCATCAAAGAACTGCTTTCGATGGTGAAAGTAGAAGAGCTCGCCACCGAACTGCGCAAGCGGATGCGCGAAGAGACCTCGCAGCAGAAGAAACTCAAGTATTCCAAGAGACTGAAGGTTGCGACCAGCTTCCTGAAATCCGGGAACCGTCCCGAGTGGATGATTCTCGATGTGATTCCGGTTATTCCACCCGAGTTGCGACCTCTCGTACCTCTCGATGGCGGACGCTTCGCGACATCTGATCTGAACGATCTTTATCGTCGCGTTATTAATCGCAACAACCGTTTGAAGAAACTGATGGAGTTGCGTGCTCCCGAAGTGATCGTGCGCAACGAAAAGCGGATGCTGCAGGAAGCGGTTGATGCGTTGTTTGATAACGGACGGCGCGGTCGCGTTCTGCGTGGAGTAAACAATCGTCCGCTGAAGTCTCTGAGTGGAACACTCAAGGGCAAGCAGGGTCGTTTCCGTCAGAACCTGTTGGGCAAGCGCGTCGACTACTCAGGGCGATCAGTTATTGTTGTCGGCCCTGAACTGAAACTGCACCAGTGCGGTCTTCCGAAGAAGATGGCGCTCGAGCTGTTCAAGCCATTTATCTACAACCAACTCGAGAAGCAAGGTCATGCGGCCACAATTAAACAGGCCCGCGAGATGGTCGAACGACAGGAACCTGTCGTGTGGGACATTCTCGAAGAAGTCATTCGCGAGCATCCAGTTTTGCTGAACCGCGCGCCGACGCTGCACCGTCTCGGCATTCAGGCATTCGAGCCTGTGCTGGTGGAAGGCAAGGCGATCAAGATTCACCCGCTCGTCTGTACTGCGTTCAACGCGGACTTCGACGGTGACCAAATGGCAGTGCACATTCCTTTGTCCGCCGAAGCGCAGATCGAGGCGGCGGTGTTGATGCTTTCCAGCAACAACATTTTGAGTCCCGCGAGTGGTCAGCCAATCGCGGTGCCTTCGCAGGACATCGTGTTAGGCATTTATTACCTGACGCGCGATAAGCCGGGCGCGAAGGGCGAGGGTCGCGTGTTCGCTTCACTTGAAGAAGTGTTGCTCGCGCTCGACGCGAAGGAAGTTACTACTCAGACACCGATTAAGTTGCGCATTCAAGGAGACTTAATCGACCTGACTCAGGAACACGATCCGCAGGACATTCTCCGCGCCGCCGTACAGGAGGACGTGAGACGCGTTATCGATACGACCGTCGGCCGCGTGATCTTCAACGATTCAATTCCGCCGGGTCTGCCTTTCTTCAACGGCACGTTGAAGAAAAAGGGCCTGCAGTCCCTGGTTAACTATTCCCACATCCGGCTCGGTCACGAGATGACCGTGAAGATGTTGGACGACCTGAAGAACCTCGGTTTCCTGTATGCAACCAAAGCCGGCATCTCGATCGGTATTGACGACCTCGTTACGCCCGACACCAAGAAGCCTTTGGTAGACAAAGCCGAGAAGGACGTCATCGCGGTTGAGCAACAGTATCTCGACGGCGTCATCACCTCCGGCGAACGCTACAACAAGGTCATCGCGGTTTGGTCTGAAGTGACCGACAAGGTGGCGAAGGAAATGTTCAAGTCGATGGACGAGCGCGAGAAGTCGTCTGGCGAGTTGAATCCAATCCTCGTCATGAGCGATTCCGGCGCACGTGGTAGCGCGCAGCAGATCCGGCAGCTGGCCGGTATGCGCGGTCTGATGGCCAAGCCTTCGGGCGAAATCATCGAGACGCCTATCAAGGCGAACTTCCGCGAAGGCCTGGACGTGTTGCAGTACTTCATCTCGACACACGGCGCGCGCAAAGGTCTGGCCGACACGGCGTTGAAAACCGCCGACTCGGGTTACCTGACACGCCGTCTGGTTGACGTCGCTCAGGACGTCATCATCAGCGAGCCTGACTGCGGAACGCTGCGCGGCATCTCCGCCAGCGCCATCGTTGAGGGCGGCGAAGAGATTGAATCGCTGCGTGATCGCATCGTCGGTCGCATCGCGCTGGAAGACGTTATCGATCCGGTTGAGGGTCGGGTCATTGTCGGTGCCAATGCTGAGATTGATGAAGATCTTTCTTCCGAGATTCAGCGCTCGGGTGTTCAGCGCGTCCGTATTCGCTCGGTGCTGACCTGCGAATCGCGACGCGGATGCTGCATCAAGTGCTACGGTCGTAACCTCGCCACTGGTCGTCCGGTTGAGATTGGCGAAGCGGTGGGCGTGATTGCGGCGCAGTCAATTGGTGAACCGGGCACGCAGTTGACCATGCGTACCTTCCACATCGGTGGTACGGCGCGTCTGGAAGAGTCTTCGAAACACGAAGCTCGTCAGGACGGAACGATCAAGTATCTGGACCTGCAGACAGTTAAGAGCCGCAAGGGCGAGCGCATCGCCATGAATCGTAACGGCTCGTTGACGATCATCGACGACCGTGGCCGTGAAGCCGCGCGTTATCAGATTGTTTACGGCGCCCACATTCTGGTCGAAGACGGTGAACGTGTAACTCAGGATCAGCTTTTGGCTACATGGGACCCGTTCACGTTCGCGATTCTGACGGAAGTTGCTGGCCACGTTAAGTACCAGGACTTGAAAGAAGGCGTGACCTTTGACGAAGAGGTGGACGAAGTTACCGGACAGTCGCGCATGGTTGTTAAAGACTCGCCTGACGAGAAGAAACAACCGCGGTTGGAAATTCGCAGCGCCAGCAACAAGGTGCTGAAGACTTACCAGATGCCCGTCCGCGCTAACCTGATGGTAGTCGACGGTGAGAACGTGGAGCCGGGCGACATCATCGCGAAGATCCCGCGCGAAACCACGAAGACAAAAGACATCACCGGCGGTTTGCCGCGCGTCGTGGAGTTGTTTGAAGCACGACGTCCGGCTGAAACGGCGGTCATGTCGGAAATCGACGGCACGGTTGCGCTTGGTCCAATCGCCAAGGGCAAACGCAAACTCATCATTACCGGCGACGATGGCGAGGAGCGCGAGTACGACATTCCGCGCGGTACGCACATCAACGTGCAGGAAGGTGACCGCGTACGCGCTGGCGAGGCATTAATGGATGGCCCACTCAACCCGCACGATATTCTGCGCGTGTTGGGAATGCAGCGACTCCAGGAGTATCTCGTTAACGAGATCCAGGAGGTCTATCGTCTGCAGGGCGTAAACATCAACGACAAGCACATCGAGGTAATCGTGCGTCAGATGCTGCGCTGGGTGAAGATTAAGGAAGTTGGCGACACGGACTTCCTGCTCGAGGAGCAGGTCGATCGGTTCCGCTTTACTGATGAGAATGAACGGGTCGTCGAAAATGATGGCGAGGTGGCGCAAGCCGAACCGCTGTTGCTCGGTATCACTAAGGCGTCGTTATCGACCGATTCGTTCATCTCGGCAGCGTCGTTCCAGGAAACCACACGCGTGCTGACCGAAGCGGCGATATCAGGCCGCATCGATTACCTGCGTGGGTTGAAGGAGAACGTGATCATGGGACGGTTGATTCCCGCCGGCACCGGCATGGAGTACTACCGCAACGTGGACATCGACCGCGACGAGACAATCGATCAGGCTCGCGAGCGCGAACTCGAGGAGTTTCCGGACATCGTTGGTGGACACACCGACATTCCTGTTCCACCCGTACGCGAACCGCTGGTAGCAGCGGCAGGCGGCGATGGGGAAGCGGAAGAAACGGTCGAATAAGAGGCGTAACGCAAACTGTTAGTTTGCGTCTGGCTAGCCACGAATCCGCAAGTTAATAGTTTGCGTTACATAAAAGGGCACGGTTTCACCCGTGCCCTTTTCGTTTGTATTGCAACTGCCAGTAGTTACTTGCGTTTATTTGTTTGGAGGTAACTATGCGCAGAATCTCTCGAGTACTTGGAGTACTGGCCTTGGTGGCCGCGCTTGGATATATCTTTCTGCTCATGGAGCACGAAGTAACAGCGCCACCAGGGTGGCCTTCGGAGATTAAGCTGTATAGGAAGATGGCCCTTGGTGGACTCACTCGAGTTTACGACACGAAGTCAGAGCAATTCTTATTTTGGTATCTCCCGGAGTATGACCAACACGTTCATCCAATCAAGATAGAAAGAATTGATGAGCGACACTGGCAGGTCACTTTTGAAGCGCCGAAGTAAGACGCCTGCGTAATGTGACTAACACAATTCGTAATTTGAGTGATGGGACGAATACGCAAACTAACAGTTTGCGTTACATAAAAAAAAGGACAGGCACGAATGCCTGTCCTCTTTGTTTTGTTCTAACTAATGCTTAGTTCTTGGCGGTCACCGCGGACGCCGGATTCGCCAGAGCATTAATGCGAGCCCGAACGGCTGCCGCCAGTTGGTCCACTTCTTCCGGCGTGTAATTCGCTGAGCGAAACGCGTCTTTGATCTGCTCGTCGCTCAGTTTTCCCAACCATCCCGCCAGCCAACGGGCGTCGTTAACGGTGATGTCCTCAAATAGTTTTCCGTTCTTGCCGCCGTAGCTGAAATCAATCAGATTTCCGCGCACTGCCTTTACGAAGTCTGATTTGACGTAGTCAGAAGGCTTGTTGCGGCTCCGCGAAATAATGCCGCCGGTCTTTCCAAACGTCGCACCAAGATCGCTAACAATGAAGCGGCGTTCGGAGTTTGCATCACCTTTAACCGCCAGAATCGCATTGTTGTCGTCTTTCATGTCCCAGTTATTGAAGAGCACCATCATGATCTTCAATCCCTGAAATTCAGGTTTGCCAACGAATGGATTGCTCGCCCAAGTCCAAAAGCCTGCTCGCTTCACGGAGTCGGGACGCGCTTCAAGTTTGACGTTCTTGAATGTCCCTTTACCTTCGATGACCAGCTCGGGTACCAGATGGGCTATTTCAGTTTCGTAACCAATCGCCCACAACAAGCGGTTTGCGGCGGTTTCGGGCTGCGCCTCTTTGCTTAGTTTCGCGACCCACTCATTGCCTTTTCCGTCCTTGACTCTATATTTCGTCGACCAGCCACCGGTCTTCACTTCAACAAACGTAACGCGGGAAAGATCGGGCTTCATTGCTTCGCCGCCGGCGCCGATCAAGAGGTTGCGGGTGGCGATATCGTTAGGAGCGCGCCACATGACGGCGGGCCCGTTATAAACAATCTCTGGCTTCTTCGGCTTGTCCTTGTCCTGCGCGTTCACTGACAGGCTTGCGACCGCAAAGAAAGCGAAAAGTAGAGTTAAGAAAGACCTTCTTGAATTCAGCATGAAATTTCCTCCGATATCTGACGCGTAAACTATTTCGGATTTGTATCATTATGCCAAGGAATTTCGGAAGGCGCGAGTTGCCTCTTTTGTGTAATTCGTGTAATTCGTGGAACGTTTTTTTGCCGCTGATATGAGGTCAGCACCACCTGCGGTAGCGGGTGGGGTGCTCGCGTGAGACCCGCCCGCTACCGCAGGTGGTACTGACCTCATTTAAATGATCCACGAAATACACGAAAACGAAGGTTCGACTTTCTGACAAAGTAGTAAGTTCACCAGATGCCACGAATAGATCCAAAGAAGATTCCCGGAGCTCGCAAGGCCGCGATGCCGGTGTTTCTGCCGCCTCAGCTTGCGACGCTCGCTAAACAACCGCCCACCGGAGAAGGCTGGCTACATGAACTGAAGTTTGATGGCTATCGCATGTTGTGCCACCTGAACAAGGGGAAGGCAAAGTTCTGGAGTCGTAACGCAAAGGACTGGACTGAGCGGTTTTCGAGTTTGGAAAAACCACTAAAAAAACTTCCCGCTGTCACTGCCATTCTCGACGGAGAAGTGGTGGTAGTCGATCCGAAAGGACGCAGTAGTTTTCAGCGATTGCAGCAGGGCATCGCCACTCGTGCGGCCCTGGTGTTCCAGGTTTTTGATGTGATCTATCTGGATGGCTACCTCTTGACGCGCACGCCATTGCGCGAACGTAAGGCCGTGCTCGAGCGACTGTTAGCGGCCATGCCGCCAGAGGGAGCCATTCGATACAGCGATCACATTGAAGGCAATGGCCAACAGTTTTTTAAGCAGGCTTGCGAATACGGTATCGAGGGTATTGTTTCGAAGCTGGCGGATTCGTATTACGAGTCGACGCGCACCAAAAGCTGGCTGAAGGTGAAGTGCAATAAGCGACAGGAATTTGTAGTGGTTGGCTACACGCCTTCCGACAAGGGCTTCCCTGGATTCGGATCTTTGGTGCTTGGTGTTTACGGTACTGGAAAAGAAAAAGGAAAACTGATTTATGCGGGTCGCGTCGGTACCGGCTTCAGCATTAAGAAGCGTTTAGAGCTGCAGAAAATGCTTGACCAGATCGCGCAACCAGCAATGCCTTTTGCGTCGGTTCCAAAAGACACCGGTTTACGAAAAGCGCACTGGGCCAAACCCAGGTTGATCGCGGAAGTGGAATTTACCGAGTGGACGGACGAAGGGATTATTCGCCATCCGTCGTTTAAAGGTTTGCGTGAAGACAAGAAAACGTCGGAGGTGATCCGGGAAGAACCGACAGCTTAATCCGCAGATTACGCAGATTTCAATTAGAACTGGCGAGTACTTTTTGTTCTGTTCGTGTGTTTCGTGTGATTCGTGGATCGTCTTATCCGTGTCCGACAAAAGCAATCCACGAATCACACGAAACCACGAAATACACGAAAAAACTACTATTAAGTTGAAATCTGCGTAATCTGTGTAATCTGCGGATAGTCAGGAAAGGTCTTCCTTCATCAACTCCTTGTTAATCGCGACCGCCGCTTGAGCGCCTTCGGCCGCCGCTACGATCACAAATTGCACCATGCGCGAGGCGTCGCCTGCCACATAGACTCCGGGAACACTAGTAGCTTCATACTCGCCAGTATCTACGCAGCCTTCTTCTGTTAGCTGACAGCCGAGTGAATTCGCCAAATCACAATGCTGTTTCCAGCCCGTGCTGAAGAACATTGCGCGACGGGCAAGAGGTTCGCCGCTGTCAAAAACGATCTGCTCGAGCACGCCATCTTTGCCTTCAAGTCTCACCATCCGCTCTTCGCGGATGGGGATCTGGTATTGAGTCAGTTTCTCCCGGTGCTCATCGGTTAACTCGGACGGCCCGTCTGTGCATAACACCAGATCTCGGCTCCACAAAGTCATGTCGAGAGCGAGTCCCGACCCGCTCTCACCGCGCCCAAAAATCGCGATTGGTTGGTCGCGCATTTCCCAGCCATCGCAATAGGGGCAGTGGAAAACGCTCGTCCCGTAAAACTGGTCCAACCCTTCCACTGGCGGCAGTTCATCAACGACGCCGGTCGCGAGTAGTAGTTTGCGGGCAGCGATTTTCGAACCGTCCGCCGTCGTCAAAACAAAGTGATTATTCTCGCGGAGTCCTGCCACTACGGTGGCATCTCGCAGTTCAACAGTTTCGTACGGTGAAAGTTGCTCCCGTGCTATCCGCAAGAAATCCTTAGGTTCAATGCCGTCGCGAGTGATGAAGCCGTGAAGGCCGTGTGAGGCCGCGTTGCGCGGGTGTCCGGAATCACAAACCAAGACATTGCGCCGGCATCGACCGAGTACAAGTGCGGCGCTTAGTCCGGCGGGTCCGGCGCCAACGATGATCACGTCATACATGCGAAACAGTGTCTAATGTCTAATGTCCAATGTCCAACGTCTGTTTAGCTAAGGTTGATAGCTAATTGCTGAGGGTTCAGAACAAGAGAGCTTTACAAAAAAGATTCCTATTCTGAATAAGCAGACATTGGACATTGGATACGAGACATTGGACTTTTGCAGAAAAAGCCCGGCAGAGCGCGAGGCTCTGCCGGGCGATTATTGACCGAATCCGGTAATTGCAGTTACCGAATTGAAGGTGGCCTTGCCCCTTGAGGGCAGATCCATAGTTCAACCATCAGATGGTCCCTGACTGGTCCAACCAGGGTAACGATGCGGTTGGCGCTGACGCCGCGCGAGTTCACCAGATAATCAACAGCTCGCGTGGTTCGTTGCTGAACCGCGCCTGGTCGACCGCCCGCGCCCGGATAAACGATGACATAAGCCGTCGCCGACGGATCGTTCTGTAATTCGATCGCGAAGTTATCGAGACGCGCTTTTTCGTCGTTGTAGGAGATGTTGGTGTACTCGTCAAACTTCCGGCATTCGACAGGAACAGGGAAACTGACCGAACACGTTGCCGAGCAGTCAAGCGTATAACCACCCATCGAAAGCGATGCGGTTAGAGTTTGGCCACCCGATAGACCGGAGGTGTCGACGCGAATCGTGTCTGTGCCCTGGCCGCCGACGATTGTTCCGGCTGAGACATTCCAGTTGTAAGTGGCTGCAACGCCCGGTGTGCCGCCAGTCACAGTCGACCGGAACGTAAGAATCTGACCAAGTTCTGGATTTTCAGGACAGATAATTGAAACGTTTGGACAAACAGGAGGCACGGGAGGACATCGATTTACGACCACCGTGGTGGATGCAAACGCCTGACAAGCGTCGTCGCCGCTACCGGTGTCAATATCAACGTAAGCGCGATATCGACCAGGTGCGACGCCAGACAGATCCCAGGTCACCGCTTCGCCGTCGCCATCCAGCCGGCCTACATTTGTTGACCATCGATATCGAATGGGATAGTCAGATGTAGCGCGCGCATTTAAGCGAACAACTGCAGGACCAGCGCCCTCACAGACTGTAATGAGTTGCGGGTCGGCGCCCACGCTCAGGTTGGGCGGCGTGAAGGCGCGTATTTCCACTCGCACCTTCTGGGCAGAGGCTGACGTAGCCAGCGAAAGCATTCCCACGATAGCAATCGGCAGGGAGAGAAGAATAAATCTGCGCTCGTATCTCAACATTTCCACTCCTTTGTGCGCGTACAGTTTTGAGGTCGCACGGACTAAAGATCCGGCTTTCTGACTCTTCGAGAAGCAGCAGTTGATAACGAAAAAGGGGGAATAGTGGGTTGATTCCATAAGTTTACGCCGTTTCCACAGGAAGTCGTTTGTGGGTAAACAACGTTTGGCATTCAGGTGTCGCCCTTATCCCGTGTTTGACTCACCCGCGTAATTCCAGTAGATAGTTTGGGCAACAACATCTCCCACGTATCTCAACGGTAAAACGAATGAAGCTTGGTCTGCTGATAGTTATATCTTTGCTCGTGATTGGTCAAGCTGGGTGTTCACGGAAATCTTCTTCTGATCCGAACACCAATGCTGCCAGCGCGGGAAGCGAGGGCGCCGCGCGTGATCGTTCTGAGGCGCTGCTGCATCTGGAGCGCGGCAAGGAGCTTTATCACGATGACCTCGATGAGAAGGCGCTGGAGGCATTCAAACAAGCGCTGCAAATCGATCCGGAGTTTGCCGAGGCGCACTTCAGATTAGGTCTCACGTATGACGCGTTGGGCCAGAGCCAGGAAGCTCAAGAGGCCTACAAGACTGCGATTGAGAAGTATAAGAAGCAGCTGGCTAAGAACGATGACGATGCCGAAGCGCATTACAACCTCGGCCAGGCTTATGCGGGGCGAAGCTTGTACTCAGAAGCAGTAACCGAATACCGCAAGGCCACCAAGCTGAAATCTGACGATACCGATATTTATTACGATCTCGGTGAGGCGCTGTCGAAGTTGGCCCGGTACGACGAAGCAGTGGCGGCGTTTTCTAAGGCGTTGGAAATCGATCCCGAGAATTATCGGGCTGAAGATTCGTTGGAAGAAGCGCGCGAAGGAGTGCAACGTATTCGCGCGGGAAAGAAACATCAGGAAACGCTGTTGAAGAAGAAGAAAGAAGAAGAGCTGAAAAAGCCGGAAGAGGGGAATACGAATTCAAACGGTAACTCGACTGGATCTTTGGCAAACTCTAACGCTAATCATAATCGCTGGCTCTGACACGTGAGTTTCAAATCATAGAGGTTTTAAATGGCAACATACACACCACCACCATACTTTCCGCAAGGTTCCTTAGCGCCACCCGATAAGAATCGATACCGGAAGTTTAAACTGATTGTAGGCGCAGCGATTGTCTTACTGCTTCTTATTATTGGCGGCGTAGTTTGGGGACTTTGGGGGCTGATGACCTAGCTTCGCGACCAAATCTCTGAACTTGATCGTTTGAAAGGGATCGATAATTGGACAGCATAACTTCTCGCCAATTGTTTTTCCGTATAGCAATTGGATTTGCGGTTGTTCAAGTAATTTTCTGGCCGCTTTTCTGTGTTGCGGTGCTCGGCTTGATGTTCTTTCTCGAATAGGCCCCTCCAAGCCCCTTGTCGGCGCTTGACAGTCCCCACTCGGTTCACTATAGTCTCCCGTTTCGGACTGACAGTCTGAAGTCAACAATGCAACGTCCAGGTGGTTCTGTCGGTGTGGAGGCGTTGCCCCGGCTGAGATTTGTTCAGTCGGTTTGACAACTATTGTGGCGTAGTTGCCTGTGTCGCGAATCCACTGGGTTCGCTCCAACACACGCGCGCTTCGATCCCGATGATTCGGGACTCGTCCCAATGCGACGCCACAGAAAAGTCGGCTTAAGGGGAGCCATCATCCACACCCGCTAACGCGAACTCAGAACATCCCTGAATACATATATTTAACAGGGCAGCTTGCCTGCGCTGACTGCCGGACAGGTTCCGGAAAGAGGCAGGTGACGCCTTTTTGCGCGCTGTTGAACAGCCGCACTTAAAAGAGGACCGAAGTGCCGACCATTAATCAATTAGTTCGCAAGGGACGCCAGGCGGTTAAGTACAAGACTGCCAGCCCGGCGCTGCAGAGTTCGCCACAAAAGCGTGGCGTTTGCACACGCGTTTATACGCAGACCCCTAAGAAACCTAACTCAGCGCTGCGAAAAGTTGCGCGCGTTAGGTTGACTAACGGAATTGAGGTGACCACGTACATCCCCGGCGTTGGGCACAACTTGCAGGAACACTCGATTGTTTTGATTCGCGGCGGCCGTGTGAAGGACTTGCCGGGTGTGCGTTATCACGTGATTCGCGGGACGCTGGATTCGGTAGGCGTGGCCGATCGCAAACAGGGCCGATCGAAGTACGGAGCTAAGCGACCTAAGGCGGCTGGCAAATAACAAGAATGCGGAATGCGGAACGAGGAATGCGGATTTGAAATGCATGTGAGATTGACCTTTCAACACTCGGTTGAAGCAATCTGAAATCCGCAATCTGAAATCTGAAATCGTTTGAGGGAATATGCCGAGAAGAAGAGTTGCAGAACGACGAGAGGTGCTGCCGGATCCGGTCTATAACAGCCCCCTGGTAACCAAGTTTATCAGCGGCATTATGTGGGGCGGTAAGAAGTCGCTGGCAGAAGGGATCTTTTACACGGCGATGAGCCAGATCGGCGACAAGACCGGTGAAGAACCGCTCAAGGTCTTTAAGCGCGCGATCGATAACGTGAAGCCTACTGTCGAAGTTAAGTCCCGTCGCGTTGGCGGCTCAACTTATCAGGTGCCGATTGAAGTTCACGCTGAGCGACGAGGTGCATTGGCTATCCGGTGGATTGTTTCTTATGCGCGCGGACGCGGCGAAAAGACCATGACGGACCGCCTGGCAGGCGAAATTCTCGATGCGGCCAACAACCGCGGCAACTCGGTAAAGAAGAAGGAAGACACGCACCGCATGGCGGACGCAAACAAGGCGTTTGCGCATTACAAGTTCTAAGACGATGGCGAAACACGATCTAAGTAAATTCAGGAATATCGGCATCATGGCCCACATCGATGCCGGTAAGACTACCACCACGGAACGTATCCTTTATTACACGGGCATCACGCATAAAATTGGCGAGGTGCACGAGGGTACGGCGACCATGGACTGGATGGAGCAGGAGCAGGAGCGCGGTATCACTATTACCAGCGCGGCGACTACCTGTTTCTGGGAGAGAAATGGCGTCGATCACCGCATTAACATCATCGACACTCCCGGCCACGTAGATTTCACGATGGAAGTCGAACGTTCGCTGCGTGTACTCGACGGCGCGGTAGCAGTGTTTGATGGCGTTGCCGGTGTTGAGCCGCAGTCAGAAACCGTTTGGCGTCAGGCCGACAAGTACGGCGTTCCCCGAATTTGTTTCATCAATAAACTTGATCGAGCAGGCGCTTCGTTTGACCGTTCGTTTGAATCGATTATTACCCGCCTCGGAGCCAACCCAGTCGCCATTCAAATTCCAATCGGCCTGGAAGATCAGCTGAAGGGTGTCATTGATTTGATCACCATGAAGGGTCTGATCTGGAGCGACGAAAGCAAGGGCGCCGAATACGAAACGACTGACATTCCGGCGGATCTCAAAGACGCCGCCGATGCTGCTCGTGAAAAACTGATTGAAGCGGTTGCCAGCGTTGACGATGGTTTGATGCACAAGTACATCGAAGGTGAAACGATCACTGAAGACGAAATTCGCAAGGCCCTCCGCAAAGGCACCCTCGAATTGAAGCTGGTGCCCGTGGTTACCGGTTCTGCGTTTAAGAATAAGGGTGTGCAGACGCTGCTCGATGCAGTTGTCGATTATCTGCCGTCTCCCCTTGATGTTCCGCCAGTTGAAGGTGTCAATCCGAAAACAGGCGAAGTAGAAACTCGTGCGGCTGATGCCAGCGTTCCTTTCGCAGGCCTGGTCTTCAAGATCATGGCTGACAAGCATCTGGGCCAGTTGTCGTTCGTCCGCATCTATAGCGGCACGATCAAGGCCGGGTCTTACGCCTACAACCCGCTAAAGGACAACAAAGAGCGAGTCGGCCGTTTGATGCGCATGCACGCGAACAAACGCGAAGACATTGATGATGCCAGCGCAGGCGAGATCATTGCTATCGGCGGTATGAAGCAGGTCACCACGGGCGACACCGTCTGTGATGAGACCAAGCCAATCATCCTCGAGAAGATGGAATTTCCCGCCCCGGTTATTCGAGTTGCGGTAGAACCGAAAACTCGTCAGGACCAGGACAAGCTGGGCGTCGCTTTGAACCGGTTGGCGCAGGAAGATCCGTCGTTCAACGTTTCGACTGATCAGGAAACAGGCCAAACGATCATCGCGGGCATGGGTGAGCTGCACCTCGAGATCATTGTCGACCGCATGAAGCGCGAGTTTGGCGTGGAAGCGAATGTGGGCAAACCGCAGGTCGCCTATCGTGAAACCATCACGCAACCGGCGCCCGGTAAAGAGATCTATAAGAAGCAGACTGGTGGTCGTGGTCAGTTTGGACACGTCGAGATTGAGGTCGAGCCGGCCCCGGGTGAAGGCTTCGTATTTGAAAACAAGATTACCGGCGGCGCAATTCCCAAGGAATACATTAAGCCTGTGGAAAGTGGCATCAGAGACGCGATGGAACGTGGGTTCCTGGCAGGCTATGAGCTGGTCGACATTCGTGTCCGTCTGGTGTTTGGAAACTACCACGAGGTCGATTCCGACGAGCGTTCTTTCCACATTGCGGGCTCGCTCGCTTTTCAGGATGCAGTTCGAAAAGCCAAGCCGGTTTTGCTCGAACCCATCATGCGTATCGAGGTAGTTACGCCTGATGAATACATGGGTGCGGTGAACGGCGACTTGATGCGCAGACGTGGGCAAATCGAGAAGACCGAGCCACGACCCGGCGGCGCGCAGGTGATTACTTCGTTTGTGCCGCTTTCCGAAATGTTCGGGTATACGACGGACCTGCGTTCAGCTACGCAAGGTCGCGCAACTTCGACGATGCACTTCGAGCGTTATGACCAGGCCCCCAAGAATGTTGCTGAAGAAGTAATTGCAAAAGTTCAGGGCGTAGCCAAGTAAGAGGTTGGACAGACATTCTTGTCTGTCCCTCAGCTAAGGACAGGCAGGAATGCCTATCCCACAAGGATAAGAGGAAGACATGTCAAAGGAAAAATTTGATCGCAGTAAGCCGCACGTGAACATCGGAACGATTGGGCACGTGGATCACGGTAAGACGACGTTAACGGCGGCGATAACGCGGGTGTTGGGGAAGAACAACCCGAAGGTGCAGTTTGTGGCG
>DATEPE010000019.1:0-71894 GCA_035273385.1 Pyrinomonadaceae bacterium
GGGTCGGAGGTTCGAGCCCTCCACGGCTCACCATAATTTTCAATGACTTGCGGCAGGTTGAAAAGCCTGCCGCTTTTCTTTTGCGACCAACTTGTGACCATCTTTTCAGCGATGTTGCTGTCTATACTCTGACAAGACAGTAATCGCCCCACGCTTGCCTTGGTCGGTAGCGTGAATGTAACGCGTGGTTGTCACGATCGAAGCGTTAGGATCGCCATCAGGCGGTTTTTCCCGGGGGCAAGTGCTACTTCCCTGCTTCGAAATGACTAAATCTGGTTATGTTTCGCTCCGAAGGATCACTCACTGATGAACCGCACGAACAGAACAAAGGCCGTGCAAACTATTGCAGGAGATCACGATCATGGCGCGCAAATCGAACACACCAGCATCCAGCAGGTCGAGACATAGCTCAGAGAAACATGTGATCGCTCCGCGTGCGACTTGCCTCTTATGCCGTGTCCTTTGGCCCAGAGTCCTACCACATCGACACCTACTAACGAAGCCTTCTGCGGAAGCAAACACGCTCTGCGCCTCACGGTCACTGTCGCGGTAAAACCCCGGGCGATGATCTAATACTCCTTCCTCGCTCTTCTTCTGGCCGTAAGCCATACTGCCCTTCCCTGCCAAGTTGAACTCTACGGCCCTCCTCAGTGGATTATCCATCGCATTCAATTCCTTAACACCAGCGCGAACCTCTTCACGGCAGCGTTACGTTTCAGCCATCAAGTCTCACTCACAACTGAAAGCGTGAACGAAGCACGATCATTCGCGCAAATTCGAATCAGGAGAAAATCGATGTCACTCAGCCTCAGTTTGCCCACTCCGCAGCTAATCCGACGAGGACTCTCATTGAATCGCCACTTAGCCCATCGGATGATTATGACGGTGCTCCTCACGGCGCTGGCTACCCTACCTTTCTGGTTGGGTTCGGAACGGGTGCATTCAGCGCCTCCAGCACCTGCGAGTCCACCTGCCTCACCGACACCGAGCGTGACTATTGCTGCCCCCGCTCAAGCACTTATTGGTACGCAAGTGAAGTTCAAGGTGACGTTTACGAACGGAACGGCGTTGGGCTATGGACCATTTCTTGATGTCGTTCTGGATGCTGCAGGTGCGGACGGAGGAAATCCGTCATGCGTGTGCGATGGAATCACTTTCGTCAGCGCACAAATGGTAGGGGTGAACGGCGGCCCAATTCCACTTACGCAGTTCTCTGCTCTCACCGCAGCATGCGGCAGCGCGCCGAACCCGGTAACCCATCCGTTTTCGTCGAGCGGAGTTCTACCGGTAACGGTGCCGGCGGGCGGTCAACTCATCACTTTGGCACTCCCCTTCGGAAGCTTTCAACCAAACCAGCCACCGATCGAAGTAGAAATTACAGCGAACATAAGTGTTAAGGCAGACGCTGGCCATCCGCTCAAGATTTCCGCGCGTGGCGGCTTTCGCTTCGGTACGTTGACACCCCTGGACGATCATGTGCCCGATCCTCCGGTTTTTTCGGACGAAGTCCCGCTAGGAACCCAGGTCGTGAACAGCCCGGCTTGGATAGCTCAGGCAACGATCACGCCGACGGTCATGATCATCAACAAGAAATACCTCGGGCCTGAAGGCGAAAACGCCACCGGTCCAAATTTCATCGGCTTCTATCCGCTCAGATATGAGCTGACCGTCGAGGTCGCTCCTGGACAGACCATAACCAATGTGGTGCTCACCGATTGCCTGCCCGACAATATGGCATTCCATCAGATCGTGTCCGTCACCCCTGCGGCAACCACCACGTTGCCGCCGGTCGATATCGCGAGCTCTTCCGGTTGTTTGACCGTGAACTGGAGTTCGCTTACCGGAAGCGCCGCTGTGATCTTTGAATTTTTTATCCCTGAGAAGGATGCCCAGGGAAATCCTGTACTGCCGCCGGACTGCAAGCCCGCCATTTCGAAAGATACGCTCAAGATAGAAGCCGACTGGACGCCCGTCGATCCTTGCGATGGTCCGCAACAACATCTCAGCCAGGGTCCAGTGACCGACACTCTCATGGACAAGTGCATCGCGATTCAGAAAAGTGTGGCGATGTTTACAGACACCGGTGCTCCTGGCTATACCCCCGGCGATACTGTTAAGTACACGCTCAACTTTCAGATTTCGGATTACAAGACTTTCAGCGCAATCGATATCACTGACTCGCTGGGTGACGGTCAACAGTTGGTTGGCCCGGCGCCCACGTTAGTTGTGAGCGACAAGTTTGGAACAGTCAGTGGCAGCTTTATTTCCGGCTCCGACCTGATTTCGACACCAGACGGTTCCTTGTCCTGTGGCAGCGCCGGGGGAGGTATCAGTCTCACTTTTCTGGTGTCGCAAAAGATGATCAGTGTCGGTTCTGCGAATCCCAGGCTGGCGGCGGGAATTCTGACGGGAGGATATGCGACGACTCCTTCATCTTCGACCCCGGCAACCGGGAAGATCATTTTTTATTCACAGATCACCGACCAGTTCGCCTTCACCCAGCAGCCCGGCGATCAGTACGTGGACAAAGAAGATACGATCAGCAACTGTGTCGTAATTGGCGGCAAGGTGATGACCAACGTCAACCCGCCCTCTCTTCCCACCAGTACTGGCGAGGAGGGTAACGATGACAGTGGCACAACGATCTCGATCGTTGGCGATACGCTCAAGAAGACGGTCTATGCGGTTAAGCGCGCTAATACGTTTGGCATCTTCAACCCGGTCTGTGAGCCAGTAGGCATGACTGGGGTCACAAACTGTTCAAACGCTCCCGGTGCGCCGCAGGAGGTGCGTCCCGGCGATCAAGTGACCTTCCGCCTCGAGAAAACTATTCCTTCAACAGATGCAGAAAAGCTGACAGTGGAAGACTGGCTGCCGTTGCCTACTTTCACAGTTTCGAGCACGGGCAGCTTTGCCAACTCAGTGTGCGGCATACCGACTCCGGGTAATTCCTGCCTCGGGCCGGGAGACCAAATGCACGCGTTGCCGTTAGCGCCCACGGTTTCAATCATCCCGGCGACCAACGGCATTAAGTTCGACTATGGGACCTTCAACGATCCGGCGAATCAGCCGCGCAAGATAGATCTGCTATTTACTCACACGGTTTCGAACCTGCCGTTTGCGGACGGACTCTTTCTAACGAACGAAGCGCAGGAATGCGAGACCAACACGTTCGGCAAGCCCTTCTGCCAGGCGGCCGTCGCGCGGGTCAATGTCAGGCAACCGCGTCTGCTAATTCAAAAAGGGGTGATTGCGACCAACAACGGCTTTGGAGATTTCACGCATCAGGGTCCGCGAACGGCAAACTTGTCGTTGGCCCAAGCGCCGGCTGGGGTGACTTTCAGTCTGGCCGGAGTTAGCGGTACGGTGAACCACGCCGCCTTTACATCCGGTCTCATGGACAGCAACGTGTCGAACGTGGATGCTAACGACGTCGTCACGTTTGCAATCAGCATCGAGAATGTGGGCGGGGCTCCGGCGTACGATGTGAAGATTGAAGACATCATCCCCACCGTCTCAGGGTCTCCGAGTTGTTTCACAATCGTTCCGGGCACCATTAAGGTACAGCGTGGCAACGGGACGCCCGTGTCATCACTCCTCTATTCCATTCAGCCGCCGAATCCCGGGTCAACCAACACCAGCTTCACGATCACCTCAACCCCGGGTTTGCCGATACCGCTCTCGGCGTATAACACAGCCAATGCAGCTACGGGCGCGAACATTGTAGTCATCACTTTCCAGGGTAAGTTATTGGCGAATGTGAAGCCGGGCTGCTGTGACAACACAGCCAAGCTGCTGCACTACTCTTCGACGCTCAACGGCCCGAACTTTGTCGCAGCTAACCTGACGCCACCGTTCAGCGACACCGCGTCGGTGTGCGTCAAGCCAAAGCTCACCAAAACGCTGGTCAACACGTCGGAATCGCACACCGTTGGATCAAACGTCACCATCGGAGAGATCGTGCGTTATCGGCTGGCGATCGAGTTGCCCGAAACGGGGATGTTACCCAACTTCCAGGTAATCGACGCGCTACCCCCAGGTTTGAAATTCGTCGATCCCGCTGCGGCGCGCATCGCGTTGGTTTCCAACCTGCCAATCACGCGAACGCCTCTGATTAATGCGGCACATAACCTGACAGGCAATTCTCTGCCGTCGAGCGTGGTGCTTATTGGTTCTGCCTTTTACATGCCCAGCATTATCACCGGTGGCAGCGGTTGCGGTGTGCCGATTACTTTTAATCTGGGCAACGTCAAAAACAATGACAACGACTCGAATCGTGAATGGATTGTGATCGAATTCAACGCGCAGGTCTGCAATGTAGCGACCAACCAAAACAACGCGCCGCTGCCTAATAGCTTCAGCGTGTCCGTCAACAACGCTACGATTGCTACTTCACCAACAATCAATTTGACGGTGGCTGAGCCGAACTTAACGATCGCGAAAGCAGCGTCGCCAACAACGGTCGCGCAGGGCGGCACGGTGGCCTACACGGTGACTATTACCAACACGACGCCGACACAGGCTTTTGATGTTCAATTCAGCGACACGCTGCCGGCTGGACTGAACTTCGTGGCCAACTCAACGACCGTGACGGGCGCCTGTGTTCCCGTCGCGATAAACACAACGGCTCCCGCTGTGACTTGCGGAAGCGTGGCGGGCGGTGGAACGGTAACCGTCAAGTACAAGGCCATCGCCAATCCCGTTAGTTGCCCGGCAACGCTCACGAACCAGGCAGCCGTAACGTGGACTAGTCTGCGTGGGCCCACCGGAACGGCGCTCAATCCGACGCTATCCAATCCGAACCTCGTACTCGGCCTCCCGGGTGCGACCACTGGCGAACGCAACGGCGTAACCGTTCCACTGTCACTGAACGACTATGCCGCGTCCACTTCGAAAGCGGTGACGGTCAACTGTCCTCCGTGCACGCCGCCTCCGCATTTGATGAGCGCCTGGTGGCCTTTCGACGAATCTAACGGCGCCACTTTGGTCAACGACATCGCCGCAGTAAACAACGTGGGTACGCCCAAGCCGGCCGGTCCGATCGGCGCTTCCAATGCGCCGGGCGCGGTCGCCGGTAAGGTCGGTGGCGCAATGAAGTTCAATTCAGCCGGAGCATCGACGGGGCCATACATTGAAGTGCCCGATCATGCGGAAATTAAGTTCGGATCAGCGAGCTTCTCGATCGACGCCTGGGTGTACGTGCCACAACCGCAAGCTATCTACTTCCATCCGATCGTGGACAAGTTGCAGACGAATTCGGCCGGCACTGCAGGCACCGGCTATGCGCTGAATCTGATTAGCTCGTTCACGAACGGCGCGCGCTTGCAATTGACTACCGGAAGTGGCGGCCCATTGACGAACTTTGGACCAAACGTTCCGTCAGTCCCTTTCAACACATGGACGCACGTTACGGTCACTGTCGATCGCGGCACTGGCGCCGTCAGGTTCTATATCAACGGAACCTTGTTGCCGCTCGGTCCTCCGATAGCCGGTGGATCGCTCGATAACACGCTGCCACTATTGATCGGCGAGAGTCGCTTCCTGGGCCTTGGGCAGCAGGCGATCGTGATTGATGAATTGGAAATGTTTAAGTACGTGTTGCCGCAAATCGAGATCCAAAAAATCGTGAACGCCGGCGGCGGCGGCAAGTGCAAATGTTTACGGACCGACAACGAAGTGATTAGCTGCGGCGCGAACGGTACTTTCAACTACACGTTCACTGTGACTAATCTCTCCTCGTCTACCGTGACGGCTGTCAATTTCGGCGCGGGTGGAGGGGTTACGATTACACCCAGCTCAATGACAATTCCGCCACTGGCGCCGGGAGCTTCAACTAATGTAACCGTCGCGATTGGCGGACCCGCTGCCGTTTCGGGAGCTAACGTTTGCTTCTCGGTGGGCCTGACCGGCCCGGCCGGCGGTTGCAGAATCCAGCATTGCATTACGCTGCCGGCGTGCCAACCAGCTAGCGGATCTCTCACCGTGAACAAGATCATTATCGCTCAACTGGGAACGGTCCCACCGGCGAACGCAGTGTTTCCGGTGACTGTCTCTTGCCAGCCGTCCGGCTATACTCAAACCGTAAATCTCAGTGCGAGTGTCCTGGCGCATACCTTTACCAATATTCCGCTTATGAACTCGTGCACATTAACGGAGAGTCCGCTGCCGGCGCCTTTCGGGAATGCGGTCTGCGCGGCAATGGGATGGTCGCCCCCGACGTACACGCCCTACCAGACGTTCCCAATTACAGTTCCATCAACGAGCATCACCATCACGAATTACTTTGGCTGTACCCTGTCCTGCGCTACCCCGCCCACGGGAATGGTTGGATGGTGGCCCATGAATGTACAAACCGGAGTGGTCAACGACATTGCGCCTGCTCCTGGTTCCAGCGTTAACAACGTGGGCGCAGCGCAGTCGTATCAACCCGTAAACGGATATGTGGGTGGATTGGGAGCCGGCGCTCTCTACTTCGCCAACAGTCCCGCGCAGGTCGTGTCTGTTCCCCCGCAGGCGGAGCTCAATTTTGTGAACGGCGATTTTTCAATCGACGCCTGGGTCAGCATCGTACCGGGTGGGCCAAACTACGTTCACCCCATCGTCGATAAGTTGAACACGTCGAGCGGCACGGGCTTCTCGTTCTACGTCAAGAACCGGCGTCTGGAACTTAATCTTAATGGGAGCACCTTCGTCAGCAATGTTCCGCAGATGACAGCGGCCGCGAGTCCAGCGACGAACAGCGGACCGTGGTATCACGTTGCCGTCACGGTTCAGCGGAATCCGGCAAAAGTGACCTTCTATTTAAACGGCGGGCTTGCGGGATCGTATTCTCCTTCTTCGCTTGGCCCAGTCGTCAATGCACTTCCCTTGTGGATCGGAGGAACGCGCGTCCCGGCTGGTCAGCTCGAGATTGCAATTGACGAAGTCGAACTCTTCAATCGTGTGGTGACCCAGTCTGAGTTTCAGGCGATCTTCAACTCCGGCGCGTTCGGAAAGTGCCGACAGGGAATTCCCTAGTCGTGAACTGGAAACACTGTGGTGGCGATAAGGACTGACGATCTTATCCATTTGAGTGGTCGAACATTAACGAGCAATCCCTCACCCCAACCCGTGAGCCCGAGCCCTTCACCGGATCGGGCTCCTCGACCGCACGGTCGATCGGTATTTGACTCCTCTTCTCTCTCTTCAACAAAACTGCACTTCCTCTCTGCTCGAACTTGAAGCATCGGAAAAACACGTCCAGGTCAAGATACAAAAACTTGAAAGATTCGTCTGCGCCGGCAGCGTTACTTTTCTCCGGTACAAAGTCACTCACAGGTGGAACTCGATAATTGTGCAGCCAGGCTTTGAAAACCAACGCTCGGCCTTTACGGAAACTAACACCAGTTCCGCTCATGGAACCTAACCAACAGGAGAACCAATATGCAACGACTAACAGCCAAACAATCCCTAGCTTATTCACTGCTTATCATGACCTTCACACTGTCCGGTGCTTTGGCTAAGGCACAGGACCGCAGAGCGCAGCCGGTAAGCGAGTGGCAACTTGCCGCTAAAGCTCCCTGCCCCCGTCCAATTTCCTTGACGCTGACCGCCACTACACCCAACGTGGTGAATTCAGACTTCAGCGCAGTTCAACTCGGGGCGCCGCGAGCATGGCTCAACGATCCGGCAATCAATAAGAACTTCTTGTACACCTTTCAATATGCGAAAGACGAAAGGTGTTGCGAGGTGACGTCCGCAGTCCTGACCGTTAGGATGAAGGCGAATCAGAGTGGCCAATCGAAGACTAGCGCTGATGCGGGCAATGACGCCATTTCCATCATGTACAACGCGGGCGTTGTGCCGCCCTTCAGCCAACCCGTCTATAGCAGTTGGTCGTTTAATGCGGGACAGACGTCGACCAAGACATGGACCTTAACTGGGTCGGCTTTGGCTAACCTTAACGCAACCCGTCGACTCAGTATCTATGTCCAGGACGACACAATGGTTCAGTCAGCAACGCTGCAAATTTCGGGTTGCTGCTTGTCAACCACCCGCGAGCCATTGAGCATCAGCGATCAAAGTCAACCCCAGTAAGCAGCGAGCTCGCCTGCCTACCTTCATGATCAAAATGCGCCGACCACGCGACTGAAGACTTGGGTGAACAGCGTGGTCCGTAAACTCCCCGACACGGTCACCAAGGGTTCGTATAGCTATTAAGGACTGGGAACCGGGGTCAATTGAGCCTAGCTGATTCAGTTGGTTCGATCATAACGCCGGACTTGCAACCGACCTCGCCAGACGCGCGGCTGCAGCCCGGCGTTCATGCCACGGAAGCCCGGCGTTATCCGCCTAAACTCCCCAATGTTTTCGACCGGGTTTTGGTGGTCTGCATTAGGTTATTGCGCTATCCTATCGGCGAAATTCTCAGCTACCGGATCGGGGCCTCAACGATTGCCGGATTCAAAGAAAAAAAAGGAAGTCACGCGGGAAAAGTTTGCGAGTTTTCTGGAGTGGCTTGCTCCTGATAGCGACAGCGCCGGAGAAGAATACGAGCGGCTGCGTTTTCGGCTGTGCACGTTTTTTTCTCAGCGGCACTGCACTTTTGCCGAGGAACTCGCGGACGAGACTATCAACCGCGTGATCCTCAAAAGCTCGGAAGAGCAGATCGAAAACAAACTAGCCTACTGTTACGGAGTCGCCCGCAACGTCTATCGTGAGTCATTGCGAAAAGAGAGGACGCACGTGGATATCGACGAAGTGACAATCGCCTCAAAAGCCCCGGAGGAGCCGGCTTTCTCCAACGAGTGTTTAGATCAGTGTTTGGAGAAGCTTCCTCCCGAAAGTAGAACTCTGCTGCTCGACTATTTTTCCGAAGCGAAAACGGCCAAGATTCAACTTCACCGGCGTATTTCTGAAGGCCTTAGGACTACCCAAACTGCTTTGCGCATGCGCGTGATGAGAACCAAGGAAAAACTGAAGGTTTGCGTCCAGGAATGCATGGGCTAAGAAAACCAGTTACAAAACGTCCGGTCATGACACTCTAAATGAGGGCGGCAAGTGATGGGTGAATTTTTGAAGAGTGAAAAGACGATCCGCGACTATCTCCTCGGACGAATTTCGGATGAAACCGTCCTCCAGGGGATCGAGGATCTTCTGTTCACGGATGAAGAATATTGTTCTCAGGTTGCACTCGAAGAAGACGGCCTCATCAACAATTATGTTCTTGGAAGGCTGAACGATACAGATGCCGACAGTTTTCGCAGAACTTTAGAACTGAACCCTGAAAGACGTTTCAAACTCATGTTGACCGAAGGACTAAGAGAAAGAGCGTTAGCCGGGAACCCGAAGACGGTTGAAGCCAGACCGTCGTTCTTTGATTCGCTTGCGTCCTGGTTTCGTCAGCCAAAATATGCCGGCGCCTTTGCGGTGTTTCTGATTTTGGTGCTGGCCTCCGCAGTCTATTTCACCCGTCGAAGTAGTCCCGACCACCTCGCCGAGCTGCGATCGATTTATCAGCAGTCACGTCCAACCCAAACGCGCATCTCTGAATTTGGCTACGCGCCCCTGACGCAGTTGCGCGGAGCACCCGAGGCGGGTGACGAAAGACGGCTGCGGCGAATAGAAAATAACTTGCTCGATGCCGCGGAACAAAACCCGAACGCGCAGACCCATCACGCCCTCGGCGTTTATTATCTCACCCAGAAAAACTATCGAGAGGCGATCAAAGAATTCGAGAACGCGTTGAAATTTGCGGAGAGCGCACAGATTCACAACGACCTGGGTGTTGCGCACTTCGAGTTCTCAAAAACAGCGCCGCCTGAAAAGAAACTCGTAGAGCTCGCGCAAAGCCTGGAGGAGTTTACGAAGGCAACGGAACTCGACAACAATTTTCTGGAGGCTCTGTTCAATAAATCACTGGCCCTCCAGGAATTAAATATGCCGCGGCAAGCCAAAGAATCCTGGGCGCTCTATTTGCAGAAAGACCCATCTTCCCCGTGGGCCGAGGAGGCTCGAAAACATCTCGAGCGCTTACAAACCGAAGAGGCAATGTTCAGGACTAAAGATCAGATCTTGTCTGACTTCCTTACCGCTTATCGCAATAGTGACTATTCGCGCGCACAAAACATTCACCATCACACCAAGGGTCTCCTCGGCGAGAGGGCCCTTCCGCTTCAGCTCTCGAGGCGATATCTCATCTCCAGGCATGATGGCAGCGATGGCGATGCTAGAGAGAGTCTCAACGCCCTGACCTATCTCGGCAATTCTGAGCAGGCACAAAACGGCGATTCTTTTTTTTTTGAACTAGCCAATTTCTACGCGAGTGTTGGCCCTCACGAGACCGGGCAACTGCTGCAGGCGAAGGATACGTTCGCCGGCGGAATGCAGTTCATGCAGTTGAGGGACTTAAGAAAAGCGGTCTCAGAATTGGAAAAAAGCCGAAACCTCTTCCGGCAGGCGGGCAACGAATGCGAGGCTGTCATTGCGGAGAGTTGGGCAATTCAGTTTCTAATCGAGGTTGGGAAACTCGAGGAAAGCCGTCAACGATTTGAGGCCATGATCGACACCGCTCAAACAAAGAACTTCAAAATCTTATTGCCGAAGGCTTACTACTGGCTCGGTGTAATGGACTTCCGGCAGAACCGTCTTTCAGACTCGAACAAGAATTTCAAGGCCGGCTTGCGGCTGGCCGAAGCAGGAAACAATAAGTTTGAGGTCCAACATGCTCTTGATGCTCTGATTGTGAATTACATGAGATTGAGTGAGCTGGAACCGGCGCTGGTTTATGCCGGCAAAATGTTTGCCGACAAAGCGGATTACTACCAGGACGAAAACCAGTACTGGCGCAACCAGGGAAGGCTGGCAGATCTATCGCTCACGCTGAAACTCTATTCGACTTCTTTGAGCCTTTCCCGCGAACGACTGAATATGGTCCGGGAGACCGATTCCGGCAGCAGCCGTGTCAATGATTCCCTGCGACCCTTAATTCGCGCATCCGCAGCCAGGAAAGATTTTCCATCGGCCCTAAACTATGCCAGCGAATCACTGGCAATCGCCCAGAAGCGCGGCGAGAGCCCGGAAAACACGCGCACGATTGCCGAAATCTACCTCGTACTCGCCGAATTGAAAGGCCAGACGGATTGCGCTGAAGCGTTGGCCGATTATGACAAAGCACTCGAGTTGTACACGCGGCTTCCGGAAGTCACCGACAGTCTGTACCGAATTCACCGGGGCAAACTCCTTTGTCTGGACCAACTCAACCAACAGCCGGAATTCGTCGCAGAGCTCGACACGGTTTTGAAGTTGTCCGAAAAATATCGCGCGACAATTCGTGAGGACAGTTCGCGTCAGGCGTTCTTTGCGAAAGAGCAGGAGGTTTTTGATGTAGCAACGGCGAGCGCGCTTAAAGCGGGCGACCTGCTGGGTGCGTTCCATTTTGCCGAGGACTCGAAGGCCCGGTCGCTGTTGGGTTTTGTCGAATCAGGAAAGTCGATCACTGAGGCTGAAAAGAATTTTGGCCCGGTGGCCCAACCGCTGTCGCTCGCAAAGATTCAGAGCCGGCTGCCGGACCAGGTGCAACTTGTTCAATACGCCGTGCTCAAAGATAAGCTCGCGATTTGGATCGTGTCGAAGACGCGCTTTGATTTACTTGAAAGGCAGATCGATGCTGCTCAACTTGAGAATAAGATCGAGGCTTATCAGGCCCTGATTCTCGGAAAGCGCCCACTCGCAGATATAAAGGAAGCAGCGCGGGATTTATACGGGTTGTTGATTCCCTCTGGTCTGGCAGTCGATAAACAGCTCTGCGTGATCCCCGATAAGTTTCTCCATCAACTCGCATTCGCGACACTCGTTTCGCCCACTGGAAAGTATTTACTCGAAGACTACTCTTTGTCTTACGCACCCAGTGCATCGGTATTGGTGTTGGCTTCGGAGAGCGCACGCCGCAGAGAGGCTGGGAATGAACGCCTGCTGAGCGTCGGAAATCCCGCCTTCGATCACGAAGACAATCCGAATCTCGCCGACTTGCAAAGCGCCGAAGCTGAAGCGAAGACAATTGCCGCCGGTTATCACGGATCTCAGGAGTTGCTTGGGAACGCGGCCACAAAGGAGCAGTTTCTTCGTAACTTTGCCTCAGTAGAAGTAGTCCATTTCGCCGGTCATTTCGTGACCAACGCACAGTCACCTGGTAATTCAAAATTGCTCTTTGCAGGTGGTGAACTGCGTTCGTCAGAACTTAGCCAATACAAGTTGTCCAAGGCAAAGCTGGTGGTGCTCTCGGCCTGCGAAACAGGGTTTGAGCTTTATAACAAAAGTGAAGGGGCCATCGGCGTCGCGCGTACCTTGTTAGCGCTAGGTTCGCCCTTGGTGGTTGCAAGTCAATGGAGGGTCGACTCTGAGCCCACCAAGGACTTGATGATCGCCTTTCATAGAAACCGCAAAGAGAAAGGACTCACATCGGCTGAGAGCCTGCGCAAAGCTCAGCTCGAAATGTTGAGTCGCGAGCACACTCAGGCGCCTTTTTATTGGGCTGCTTTTTCGCTGTTTGGCGGGTATGCCAATTATTGAGATGTTGCGGATCTGCCTAAAATGTCGGGCCTATTCCGCTGATGGTTCGTTGGCATTTTGCCTCGCGGACGGAACGCCTTTGGTGCGCGTGATTCCGAATACCCAGAGCTGGACCAAGGGCAAGCAGGTCCTGGGAGAAGCCGAGAAACTTCTGCGGAAACAGAAGCGTCGACTTAAGTGGAAACGCGTTCTGTCGCGCGCAATCTCAACGTTGGTAATCACGACGGTCGTCTGCGTCGTGGCCGCCAACAGCATCATTTATCTTAAGCCGCGGACGGAAGACAAGAGTGTTTCCAATCCTTTGGCACGTGCGGACGGATTAACCCGTCCTGATGATTCAACCGCGGTCGGTTTGGCGAGCGATCCGGCTTCCTTAACATCGCCAACGCCCACGCCCACACCAACACCTCGCGAAACGAAATTGACGTTAACACCCACGCCGACGCCGACTCCAAGCCCCACGCCATCGCCGACGGCGGCGACATCTGTCTACAAAATCAGCGGCCGAGTAATGTCGAAGGCTGGGCCTTTGCGCCACATCAAAGTCTCGCTCGAAGGCTCCATGGCTACCTCGGCGATGACCGATACCAACGGCTATTACGCTTTCGCCAACCTTCGGGCTGGTGGCAGTTACACCATCACCCCGAGGGAGTTAAGACTCACGCCACGCCATCGCTTCTTTGACAACTTGCGCCGCGATGAGTCCGGAGACTTCTTCCAAAGCGATGCGACACCGACACCAACACCGACACTAGGCCCAACGCCAAGGGTAACGGAGACATGGACCCCTAGCCCATCTCCTGAGATTAAGGAGAACAAGCCGGAATGCTCCGAAGAGGACAAGAGCCGTGAAAGGCAGCGCATTCTCCAGACAGTGGGACCGTCGTTACGGAAGAATACTCAGGGCGAAATCCAGGTTGAGATTTCGTTGGTAGGAGGTTGTAAGAATGCGGCTGTCAGGGTCAGGTACTCCGAAACGCGAGATAATACCTATAGGCCCGGAGTCACCACCGAGAGAAAAGAAAAGCGCCTCGCCTGCCGCAAGTTCCTTGGTCAATGGATTTGCACCCAAATTTAGTTCTCATGGACCGCCCGTTACGTTTACTACTCAAACCTCACTCTAAATTGAAAGCTTTGGTCAACCTCAAAACCAGGAGAAAAAAAACATGTCCCTCAACGAAAGTTCCGCCACTGCACTAGTCCGATTCACCGGCCTTGGAATTATCTGCTTTAACAAGGACCGGCAACGGGGCGAAATCGCCGCCATTCGCGATAACAAGCACACACTGAGCATCAGGGTTCAACGACCCGCTTTTAAGGACGGCGGAAACGACGTGATCGCTTACCAGGATATCGCGTCGTATGAAAAACTCCCGAAGGATGATGTCCAGATCGAAATCAAGGCTGTTGGCGAACCAGCCATCAAAGGTTATGAAGTTTACCAACCTGGTGATTTTGATCGGCTTGATTCGCCGGACGTCAACGATTTCCGCTGGATAGTCGACATGAATGCGCTGCATGGCCACACCGTCGTAAATCCCGGTTCCAGACGATCTCACCCGCTCACCAAGATATACATCGGCAATGGGCTCTTCTACACCCAAAAGCTCGAGACAAATGTGCTCTTTGAAAAGGTGGAAAAAGGCGCGAATGGCATGGTCGGCAAACGCGAAGTATTTGGAAACGTAGGAGAAACCATTGGCGTCCAGATCGGTGGTGAGGAGGTCAGTTTCACAATTCGAATTGGCGGCAATGAAGAAACTCACACGCTTCGGCGCGTTGACGGCCTTCCGTTCCGGATCGAAATTAAAAACATGGATTACAGCGATAATGCTGTTTACAGCGACATGGCTGACTACTACGGCTATCTGTCCAGCCCCAACGGTGCCCAGTTTGACTTTGCGCGGATCGTTGAAGAAGACAGCAAAGCGCTCGGTGGATCTGTAAACCAGATCGAGTTTTGTCATCCAGTCGGTGGTGGTGACTTACGTTCAATCGACGACCTGTGAACCATGTTCATTTTTGCCTTCGCCAAGCATCCGATAGTGTCCTACTCAGATGGCCGGGGCGGGACTATCACTTATTACTATTACGACGAATACACCTGGATCGTCGCAGCGTTGGCCCTCGCCTGGCTAACCTGGTTTCTGGTGAGCAGGTACCGGCGGGCACGCGCCATGCGGCGCCCGCCGCGACGCTCCGACCATCGGACGCTCAACCGCGTCGTTAAAATCAAAAATGAATTGAGCCAGACTTTCCTGCGGCCGGGTTTCTCCAGAACGATTCACGCTGTTGGAATTGGAATGCTTCCTGGCGCCCAGTATTGCATTCACGTTTTCATCAACGATCCAAATGAGGAAATCTGGGTAGGCGCCGGCGCTGCGTCCCTTCCGGGCGTATATCATGGCGTTCCTCTAGTTCCGATCGAAATGCCGGTGGCAAGTTTCTTGTCAGGCACAGGGTTGGGAACTGTGGCCAGGCCTGACGAATACTCCCGCGGCATTCGAGAACATCAGGAAATAATCATCGGCGGAATCAGCGGCGCTAACTCCAACCTGACCGGCCAGAGTGGGACCATCGGTTATTTTTGTACACGTAAGAGCAAACTCTCCCGCCGGAAAGAGGTTCACCTCTTGAGCAACGCGCATGTCTTCGTCGATCTGCGCAGGACGGAAGTTGATGAGAGCGATCTGATCATGCAGCCGAGTCCGGGTGAACCGGCAAACAATAGGCCGATCGGCGCGCTGGTTAACTATTCCGCGCTGACGTTTGACGGCGAGGTGAGTGAGCCCAACCACGTCGACGCGGCCATCGCCAAGCTATGGGATCCGCAACCACACAAACCTGTGATCCCTTTAATTGGAGCAGTCAAAGGATACGTGCCCAAACAGGACATCGAACCAGGCGAAGCGGTGCGCAAGTTTGGGCGGACCACGGGCTACACCGAAGGTCGTATCTTCTCGATCTATTTGGACATCTGGATTCGATATGACCGCACAGGACAATCGGCATTCTTTGATAATCAGATTCTGATTGAACCCACCCTGCCACGTTATCCAAAGTTTGTTTCCAAGGGCGACAGTGGTTCACTGGTGATGGACGCTAAACAACATGCCGTCGGATTGATCTTCGGTGGTATGTCTGAACTGCCGGAGTCTTTCAAAGCTTCGCCCGGTAGTTCCACAACGGTGCGGACTGAGTGGCCCGGCACGAAGCCGCAGAAAATTGAAAGCTACGGTGTGGCGAATCCCATCAGCGAAGTCCTGGATCGAATGAAGATTGAGTTGGTTGTTTGAGGTAGGCGGCCAAGCGCACGTGAGAGGTTGGTTTGAGACGAACTTGTGACAAGACTACAGGCAATCTGGTGTAACCAGGTAGTAGCAGATAGACTCGATAGCGGCTGCAACGCGTGGTAAATATTAATAGGTCGTAAGAGCCATAACCTGCTGGAGTGCGTTTCACCGCACTCTTAATCAGCGGGTCGGAGGTTCGAGCTCCACGGCTCACCAGTTTTCATAAACACAAACACGCGGCAGGTTTCAAAGCCTGCCGCGTCGCGTTTTGTGATTCACTTGTGACCATCTTCGACGACCTTGCTATCGATGCTCTAACCAGACAGTGGTCGCGACACGCTTGCCTTCTTCGCAGCATGGCCCATCAATTCTTCAATCTTCACGACTCAACAACGGCATCGTATCGCAGCGAAATCCTCATCCCAAATTCATTGTCGCAATAAACTTCTTTGTGTTAGTTTTGCCGCGCTAAATCCTAAGTTCTTCACACTCTCAGGTCGGCAAACGCTCTTTTACATTAAAGAGGTTCGTCCAAAGTCCTCAAAGGAGACAACCATGGAAGCCAGACTATTCACCTCGATCTTGGTCCTTTCACTCACCTGTATCGGTATTCCCACAATCTCGGCACAAGAACGATACCGGAATCTGCCAACTCGCGATTCACAACGCAAACTCGTCGCAGGTCTCAAACCAACTCAACCAAAAATGCGCTTCCGACGTGACTTAAATGCCCCATTAGCCGCCACACCGTTGAAGAATCTGCAGGGTCGCAACTACAGCAACACGCCCGGGGGTCGGAGAGGCGCGGCAGAAATCGCGAAAGTACGACGGAACGTTAGGGGAAGCGGCTGGACGCTAGAGGCAGCGCCTGGACGAGAACGCGTGATCTTTGCGAGCAACGAGGGCAAGGAACAGGAGTTTGAATACGACACTCGGGAACTTGCAGCACTCGCGGCCCAGGCTATGCCACGCGGAATCAACAATGCTAGTGAAGGTGGAACAAAGGGGCATGACGATGATCAGTCATCGCTGTTCATGCGCGCAGGTTGGTCCAATGCAATCGATAGTCGCATAGTCAAACCGATCAACGCGACATATCCCATCAATCATCGTGTGTTGATGCGCATCGGCGAATTGAATGGTGAAGGCTGCAGCGGCGCGCTCGTCGGGCGAAGATTGGTTCTCACAGCCGCGCACTGCATTATCAAAGAGGATCTCAGTTACAACACGCACACATACCGCGCCAGAAGATCCGGCGCAAATGCCCTACGGGACTGCCACGAGTATCGGCTACTGGTACGCATCAAAATGGGTGTCAAACAACTGCCACGTCAATCGCACATGGGAATGCTCGCCGCACGACTGGGCCATTCTGCTGTTACCGGACAATGCATGGGATTCTTCGCCGAATGGAACCCCCGGCTGGATGGGATACTGGGTCTACGGCGAAAACTCTATTCGCGACAATGCCTTCAGCCACAATGATGGTTACCCGGCCAGTTGGTGGTCGAACAAACCTGTGAACCATCAGGTAAATCAAGTTTACGGCCAGACAGGTGGTTGTACCGCAACTGGTTTCAAGTGGTACTTCGACGGAGTCGCTTCTTATTACCGTCTCGGCTGCGACATGAGCGGTGGCCACAGCGGTTCTCCGAATTGGACCGACTATCCAGGTTCAAACGGACCATACGTGATTGGTTTGGCCATGTGGTCTCACTGCTTCGAATGCACAGATGCCACTGGCACCTGGAAGTCTCACCCTAGTGGTTTTAGAGGGATGACGCATTACCTGGCAAACCTCATAACGGAAAAGCGCGTGGCGTTTCCGTGATGTTGTAATTCTCAGTGTGGACAACACGAAGCGGCGAGGAGTTTCATCAGCCTCGCCGCCTTAATCACTTATCACACGTCACCTATTGACGTACTGGTTAAAGTCTGATTTCTAAAGGGCGTACCGTCTTCCCTACAATTGCTGGACGATTAGAGGCGAGTGAGAATTCTTTCGTAGGTCCCTTTCACCTGCTTTAACTTCTCGACCTCGCTATTCTGATCTTCAATTTCTGCCATTTTCCTAAGTACGTTTGCGCGGCCTCTATCGAGCCCTTGTTTGATTTTGCCTGACAGCGGCTTATCAGAATCTCGATTCAACGCGTTGGTGACATCAGCCTTTAGTTGTTCAATATCACTTTCGCTTTTTTCGAAGAAACGGCCCAACATCTCAACCGCCCTTCTAAGCTGTATTTCTTCCCCTAACCGCTTTGCTTTGATGTCTTCAAAAGCCAATGCATCCCCATCGCCACTCCCATCATCCAGAACAATTGTCTTAATCGTGACATCAAACGTCGGCATTTGTTGAGTTGTGGAAGGCAGAGGATAACTCTTCGAAAAAATCCCTTGTGGTTTAATGCCCGCGTCTGACACCTCAGCGAAAACAAATTCCTCGGTGACAGAGAAATCCGGCCCGATAGATATCTCGAAAGCAGTGATAGTCTTGGTGTAATTATTTTTGAGTTGTAAATGTAATTCCTTCCCTTCGTTATTCACACCCACAACTTCGAAAGAACGCGTTTTATTCACAATGGATGGTGAGTCAGTCGCCGGTCCAGGGCTTGCACTATGACCAATTCCCGAAAAGACGACTAAAGAAACTATGAAGGTAACAAAGGACGCAACGAGTAGGATTTGTTTTGAGCGCATATGAGGAGCCTGTCAGAGGTTTTTTAGCTTGGGCTGCATACTGACGTCCGGATGACGCTACAAGAAACAGTGAGTTAATGAGCCTTATACTGAGCTTGCTAAATCGCTTCCCCGCGTAACATGGGTAAGTTAGGACACCGTTTCTGAGGATGTCAACGCTTGAGCAATATATACGCGTTACCTGCCATTACAAAGATCATTGCATGCCAGGAAGACTTCGGGATAGACCGTGCGATTGATTAGTCCCTCCTGTCATATCACATTTCACATTTCCCATTTTTTCATTTGTACAGCGGCAGCTTGCTCTCGCCTCAAGATTAGATGACTTCCAGGTTTGAGCATTTCAAAGGTGAGGAGGGAGCAAGCTGCCCTTCCTTACGCCGAAACACTCAAACTTGAGCTAAGCATTCGGGCTCGAATGTTAATCACAATTGGGAAATGTGATGTGGGAATGATCTTTTTTACTTCGAGCCCACGTACTCCCAATGCCATGGTTCGTAGTAGTAAGGACGGAAGCCAAAGCGCTCGGCGTTGCGGACCAACCATTGATACACGGGTGTCTGCACCTGAATGGCACGGTTGCGGTCGTTCGTGTCTACCGGCTCGCCACCGACGTAGACGTCGAGAGCGCGACCTGAGAAGTGTGGGCTGTTCACTGCCAGGCCCGCGCTGCCTGCGTTAGGTGACTCGCGTCGCAACTTATCCTGATACTCACGCGAGCGAAATGAGGAAACAATCTTTAGATAACGTTCAGAAGGCGCCAACTCACCCCTGGCACTGCTCAGCCTCAACGAAGGGTCGGCGATCGCGGCCGCGACCATACGCTTATACGCCGCGTAAGTTTCACGCTCCACTTGCCTCAACTCATCCGGTCGCGTCGGGTCGTAGAAGTCGGATTTCGGAGCCGTCAGCAACTGGTCAGGCGTTGCGGGTGTTTTGTCCTTCAGTCGCCTGCCCTGCCATTCCGAGACCATCGCGTAGAGTGTGGTACTGTCGAGTATGCCGTTTGCGGCGAGTCTTTTCTTCTTCTGCCAACCCTCAAGTGCTTTCGCGAAGCCGTCTGTATGCGCCTCATGATGCGTGTTGATTAAGCGACTAATCAGCGGTACGTAGAGATACCAGCCACGCTGAGTCTTGCTTCCGAAAGCCCAACTGAGCTCGTTACGCAATGCTGCGTTGCGACTAGCGGCGGGACCCCTGGAGCTGGCTGTTGGTGCTCCTGCTGTCGCACGCTGGGCGAACAGGAGTTCGGATTTAGTGGCTTGTGATTGGCCCCGGCTGGTTCTCATCGTGAACAAACCGCCGGCGACAAAACCAACCAAAACTACAGCAATTATCAGGATCTTAAAACGCTTCATTTTTCTCGATATTAGCCCCGTTTTTGTTGATGTGAGGTCTCTGCGACTTACAGTTATTTTGATGCGCCGTCCCCGATCTCAGTTGCGGCCTATCGGTATCATGTTGACTGTAAGAAATCCAAACAAGTATTTGGACTGAGGGAGTCTTCGCCCACTGAGGCATGCGGCAAACTCTTACCAGCTACAGAACAAACTGCTCGCGTTCTTCTTTAGCGTCATGAGGCTCAGGAACCGTTTCAACGATATTTGACTCGGTCGTTGATTCACTCATTCTTGTAGGCACCTCGACGGGTGGGGTCTGCGCCGGTGCGCTTAGCGCCGAATTGAGTTGTGTTTCTCGGGGAATAAATCGCGGCACGCTTAGCACCGGGCCCTCCTGTGACTTTTCAACCGGCAAACTCTTTGTCTGGGTTTCGACCGAGACCGGCTTTTCAGAAATGCCTCCGCCCGACAACACATAATCAGGCAATTCCCGATCTTCGGTCTTCAACAAGCCTTCGAGTGGAATCGTCGCCGGGAGGTTAATCGGTGCAAGTTTTTTTTCAAGTATGGCAAGTCCCTGATATTCGAGTGTCCCTTTTATCTCGCAGGTTCCCGCCCGCATCTCTGTAATCGCGCCATTCTGAACTCGCAGGATGAATCCCTGCAATTTAAATAGCAATTTCAACGTGAATTCAATTTTCCTTACGGTGGAGTTCTTGATTCGTATTTCAATATACGGTTTATGCTGGCTGTTGATTGTGTGCTCGGCCAGCTCAAGATGCATTACCGCATCCGGTGCCTTACGTGATTCGTCCAGCAATTCCCGAATCGCGTCACTTTTTTTCCAGGACGTCACAAAAATCCCAGGTATAGGAACTTCGAGAAGTTCAGCGATCTTCTCTGCAATGTCAGGCATAGCCGCTGACTTGATTCCCTTTACTTCCTCACCCATCCATTGGCGGAACGTCTGCCATCTCGCTGAGGACTCTGCGGGGGATCCGGGTTCAGGCAAATCAAACACTTCGCGAACCGTAATGGAATCAGACATTTTCTCTCCTTACATTCTTCACTACCCCGGCGTCCGAGGAGACCAGGTGCTCACCCTGCAACACGTTTGGGCGCAAGACGACGTTCGTGTCGATTGACAAGCCAGTGGCGTCACTCACTGTAGCGGTGCCAAGGTCGGGAAGCGTATGAATCGTGGGACGCGGACCAGCCAACCATTTGCCGAGCCTGTAAGCAGGGTATGCCAGTAAGAGCACAATCAATAGATACTTCCACCAGTCGTCGCGCAAGTCGCCGGTAATGAGTGAGGGTTTGGAGTCACTGTATCCCGGACTTGCAGAAGGAGCCGGTGACGATAGCCCCGTCTGCGGTGAACCGCCAGGAGACTGTGAAGAATCTGCTATGGGCGTCGCCGAAGGTGTCGCCGTGGGTGGCGGTGTCGGCGAAGACTTTGGCTCGGCGTTTAACCGGCCATCATCCTTTTTCTTATCTCCCTGGTCATTAACAGGTCCTTGAACGTCGCCGCCAGGAGCTGTGATCAAAATCGTTCGCCGTGAGCTTCCCTCTTGCCGAAGACCGACGTTGGATAACCGTGCTACTTCAACATAAGCAGAATAAGTCCCGGCGGCCGAATACGTGTGCGACGTTTGGCTGCTACTTTGCCACGCGCCAATGGGAGAGTTGTCTCCAAAAGCGAAACGGTATCGTATGGTCGGGTCAGTTGAAGCTACACGCGCGTTGAAGGTTACAAGGCGATTGGTCCGGGCCGTCGACGGATTGACAATAAGTTCAACCGGCCCAAGCGACGCGTCCGTCACCTGAATCGGTTTCCTTGGGCTACCACCTAACCGCACGATACCTCCACGGCCTACCGTCCCGATATCAACAAAGGGCAGGTAGTTTCCCGGCGCGCGATAGGTATGATTAATGAGAGAACTGACTTGCCAGCCACTCTCTTGCCCGTCGCCGAACGCGAAGCGATATCTGATGTTCGGATAATCGGATGAGAGTTGAGCCGTGAGTCTCACCTCGCCACCCACAGTAGTTGAAGTTGGTGAAAGAATTAGGGTGACACGAGGAACAGGGGTTTGCTGAGTTGAACCAGCTGGTCCTCCAACCACCGAAGCATAAAATTTGTAGTGTCCTGCGGCCCGGTATCGGTGAGTCACGATGGGTTCGGTTACCTGCCTTCGCGTCCCATCACCAAAATCAATGGTCACCCGGTAGCCTGAATTTGAAATCAATTGCGTCGGCGTAACGGTAAACCTAACTTGTTCCCCAACACGAACGACGTTCCGATCAACCGTGACTCTCACGCTCGGTTCGCCGTAGGCGGACCTAACGGCCAGCGGTTGGATTCTCACCAGGCCGAATTGTCTTACGTGGTTTCGATTCCGGCGCTGCGACACGGCGACAGAATCTCCGAAGCCAATCGGCAATAAGCATACTAAGCCAAGCGCGCCCACAATTAATTTAAGTGGCGAGAGGGGCATAAGGTTTTAACCCGTCGAGTGGGCCAAACTTTAACTCGGACAGTCACCAGACAGCAACACCGTGAAGTTAGGGTAGAAGACCAGCAATAAGTTTGTCTTTGTTAATCAGACAACTAATTGTGTGCATATACCAATGTGTCGAATATTCAGAGCCGGCTGGCTGCTGTAAGAGAATAATTACCAGCGCTTTGCGCTGTTTTGCGAGCGTGTGTACGCGCCAGCGGCGGTGGTATACTCCCGCCAAGCTCCCCGCGCAAGCCGCATCATCTTTCTCAAGAGGGTAATTCGTATGTCATTCTTCGCACGCTCACGTCGATTCGTGTCTACAGTTATCGCAGTCGCGGTTATCGCCACCGGAACCGTTAGTCAAACCCCGCAGGATCCCGACGACGTCATCAGAATCAGCACAGAACTAGTGCAGACCGGCGTCGTGGTCCTGGACAAACAGGGTAAGTTCGTTCCGGGTTTGAAGGCGGAACAGTTCGTTTTGAAGGTGGAAGGTAAACCCGTCACCCCTGCTTTTTTCGAGCAGGTCACGGCCGGCAGTGATCGGGAACGAAAATTGGAAAAGGCCGTTGGCCGGAGCGAGGTTCCACAAGCCGCTTCAGCGACCGGCGCGACTTCCTATCGCGGCCGCACAATCATTTTCTTCATCGACGATTTACACCTGAGCAAGGCGAGCGTCGAAAGCATGCGGAAGGCAATGTACGAGTTCGTTGATAAACAGATGTCAGCGGACGACCTCGTCGCAGTGGCCTCTCCGACCGGCCAGATCGGATTCTTGCAGCGGTTCACGGACATTAAGCCTGTCGTCCGGGCTGCAGTAAACCGCATTAACTACCGTCCGTACACAGTGCGAGACCATGAACACATTCCGATGTCGGAGTACCAGGCACTGCGGATCGAACAAGGTGATAAGGATGCGACAGAACACTATGTAAGTGAGTTAATGAAACAACACAATTTCAGGCTGCCGGTCGGTGGACAACTTGGACCACCGCAGGGCGGTCCGGTTACGCGACAGGAGCAAAGGGGTACGCAACCCGGAATGACTAAGGAAGCCGCGACTCGCATAGTACAGGAGCGCGCCGGTTTTTTGATGAGGCAGTCAGAGAGCGTCACCACGGCGACGCTCAGCACCCTGGAAAGCTTGATGCGTTCTTCATCGGAACTGCCTGGCCGCAAGCTGGTGTTCTTAATTTCCGACGGGTTTTTCCTCAATGACCGCAGCACAGGTTTCGGCGACAAACTCAAACGCATAACAGACGCGGCAGTCCGTTCCGGCGTTATTGTTTACTCGTTAGACGCCCGCGGCATGACCACCATGACCGACGCATCCAGCAACCGGCACGATTCGACCGGTCGGCTGTCGCGCGCGGACATAGGGGAGCTCGCGGCGTCACAGGATGCGCTCAACGCTCTCGCCGTTGATACCGGGGGCAAAGCATTCTTCAACACAGGCCGCCTCACCGAAGCCGTTAACGCGGCGCTTGACGAGACTTCAAATTACTATCTCCTGGCATGGCGACCTTCCAGCGAGGATCAAAAAGTTGCGGGCTTCAAACGCGTAGAAATCAGCATAGCGGGCCGTCCTGATCTTACCGTACGCATGCCCCGCGGATTTATGACCGGTGACCCCAAGGCGTCACAAAAAACAACAACGACACCAGACGCCACAACACCATTACCGGCGGCAGGGAAATCCGGAGATCCGATTCTCACCGCCCTCGCCAACCTGCTTTCCCACACGGCTTTGCCTACCGCGTTGTCCGTTGGTTTCATCGATGTTCCAAGCTCGGGTCCAGTCCTTACTATAGACACTCAGATCGCAACCGATGTGCTGGGTTATGGATCGGACGGTAAACAAGCAGCCGCGGTCAATATCGGCGGCGTGGTTCTCAACGATCAAGGCAAGCAAGCCGGCGGCTTTAAAAACCGTCTGACTGTGCAGCCGAGCACCAACACGACGGTGCAACATCCTGGCGTAATCTATAGCCACAAGATTCCGTTGAAACCGGGCATCTACCAGATACGCGTGGCCGCGGGCGATGAGAAGACTGGTCGCGTGGGAAGCGCCGCGAAGTGGATTGAGATTCCGGACCTGACCTCGAAGAACTTAACCCTCAGCAGCTTGATGCTGGGAGGTCAGTTCATCGGTGCTAATCAGAAATCGTCGACCGGCGAGCAGATGCAGTTCAGCGTTGATCGTCGTTTTCCGAAAGGCGCGAATCTTAATTTCCTGATGTTTATCTACAACGCGAAGGCGGGTCCAGCTCCGGATCTGGAAGCGCAGATAAAGATAATCCGCAACGGTCAAGCCGTAGTTACGAGTCCGGTTCTCAAGGTACCTGTGGACGGTACCACGGATGCAGCTCGAGTTAGCTATGGCGCTAACGTCGGTTTGCGCCAGCTTCCACCTGGTCGCTATGCGTTGGAGGTTGCGATAACGGACAAGTTAGCGAAGACCACTGCCATGCAACAGGCTAGTTTTGATATTGAGTGAGTCCTTGAAGTAGACGAGCCTCTTTGAAGTCAGGCCGCCCTTTGGAGTGCGGCGGCCCGACGCCGCTTTGTTAGTTTTTGGCGCCTCAGGTCTCCACGAGACGAAAGACTAAAAAAGCGGCGTCGGGCCGCCGCACTCCAAAGGGAGGTTTGACGTCAAAGGCGCTCGTCTATTTAGACTCGAAAACTAAAGTTGGATTTCTATTGCAGAGATAACCGGCGGTAACGATCGCAGTTGATCCAATGTCTCTGGTTGTAACGGTGCATCAACTTCAATTACTGCCATCGCTTCCCCGCCCCGCTCGCGTCGTCCGAGGTGAAACCGGCTGATATTGACGCCGCGTTCACCAAAAATCGTACCAACTTTTCCAATCACGCCCGGCACATCCTGGTTGTGCATCACCACCATGTGACCGTGTGGCACGGCCTCAATATGAAATCCATCGATCTCGGTGATGCGACCTTCGCGTTTCTGCTCACCAAAACCAAAAATTGTCCCGCACACGATTCGTTCGCCGTCGCCTCGACTGACCTGGGTGCGTATCGCAGGAATGAACTCAGCGCCGCGTGAGTAGCTGGTTGTAACTTTGATCCCTCGCTCTTCGGCAATCAAGAGCGCGTTTACCGCATTAACTCGCGCGCTTACACCACGAAGTAAACCAGCAAGAAAAGCTCGAGTGACGGGCGCGGCGTTGAGTTCCGCCAGTTCGCCTGCGAATTCAAGTCTTACTTCCCTGACTGGTCCATCTGTGAGCTGCGCCTGGAGCCTGCCCAACTTCTCGGACAGTTCAATGTAAGGCGTCAGCGCCAACAACTCCTTCGCGCCGAGTGCCGGAACGTTAACAGCGCCTCGAAGAGCGCCACTCATAAGATAATCGCGCATCTGTTCGGCAACTGTGAACGCCACGCCTTCCTGGGCTTCGGTGGTGGATGCGCCAAGATGCGGTGTGACAACCACTTCGTCGAGCGCCAGCAACGGATGGTCCGATGCCGGTGGCTCGGTCACGAAAACATCGAGCGCAGCGCCTGCGACTTTTCCGGAAGTGATTGCTTCGTGTAATGCTTCTTCGTCGATCAATCCGCCGCGAGCGCAATTGATCACGCGCACCCCATCTTTCATGAGCGCGAACGCCTCGCGATTGATGAGGCCGCGCGTCTCTTCGGTAAGTGGCGTATGAATAGTCAGGAAGTCAGCGCGCGACAGCACATCGTTCAAGGGCGCCAGCTCCACATCCCAATCGCGTGCCTGCTCCGGAGCGAGGAACGGATCAAACGCAACGATCGACATACCAAACGCGCGCGCCCTGGCCGCCACGGTCCTTCCAATTCGCCCCATTCCGACTACGCCCAACGTTTTGCCTTGCAGTTCAACTCCAATAAATGATTTGCGGTCCCACTTGCCGGATTTCAAACTGCTGTTGGCCTGCGGAACTCGACGGGCCAGTGCGATTAAAAGAGCGATGGTGTGTTCGGCAGTGGTTATCGTGTTCCCGTCCGGAGCGTTCATTACAACGATGCCGCGCTCAGTTGCGGCCGGAACATCAATGTTGTCTACGCCCACGCCCGCGCGGCCAACAACCCGCAATTGTGGAGCATGGTCCATCACGTCCGCAGTCACTTTAGTTTCACTGCGAACTACCAGACCGGCGCAGTCCGCGAGGGCTTCACGTAGCTCAGCCGGAGTTAACCGCGTCCGTTTCTCAACTGCAAAACCCGCATCGCGTAAGGGAGCCAGGCCACTATCACTAACTTCGTCACTAATAAGTATTTTTGGTTGATTCATGAAGCCGCGAATTATGCGAAGTCCCAAAGACAATGTCCAATGTGCAACTCCGTGTCCAATGTCCAATGTCCAATGTCTGTCTGGCGCGGGATGACACCTGTACCTTAAGCAGTGGATAAAAGGACTGACTACCTTCCATTAGACAGACATTGGACTTTGGACATTGGACATTGGACACGAAGTTGGACATTGGACATTGGACTTTCGGTGTTAAACTCTGCCGCGAAATCGTCAGCATCTGGTCGCGTGAGGACGTCTTCATGATCCGCACAGTCTGCCTTAACACAATCACCAAAAACATAACCGACAATTGCCTCGCCGCTGACATCAGCGAGCTGCGTCTTGAGGAAGGCAATGTACTCTGGACAGACGTCAGCGATCCCACCAGTAGCGATTTTGATCAACTAGCCGAAGAGTTTGGTTTTCACCATTTATCGATCGAAGACTGTCGTACCGAGCACCAGCGGCCGAAGATTGAAGAGTACGCCGGTTACTACTTCATCGTGCTGTACGAGGCACAGCTAATCGCGCCTGACTACCGTCTTGAGCTGCGCGAGCTAAATATTTTCCTGGGGAAGAACTATCTCGTCACAGTCCACAGCCGTCCCATTCGCGCGATCGACACAGCGGCGCGACTGTGGCACGAGTGGATGGACCGGGCCGAGCAAGGCGCCGGCCTAATCGCGTACCTCCTGATTGACGCGATCGTCGATGATTATCTTCCGCTGCTGGATATTGTCAGTGAACGAATGGACGATCTCGAAGATTCGATTTTCGGTGAATGGCGCGCGGAAGTTATTGAAGAGATTTTCACCATCAAGAAGAAGCTGCTTTACCTGCGCCGCTCAATTACGCCGTTACGTGATGTTTTCAACGTGATGTTGCGGCGCGAACAGCCGATCTTCTCGCGCGAAATCCACGTCTACTTTCAGGACGTGTTCGACCATCTGATCCGGGTGGCTGACACCATAGACACATTGCGCGACATGTTGAGCTCCACGATGGATGCGTATCTATCCGTCTCCGGCAACCGCATGAACAAGATAATGAAGCGATTGACTTCAATCTCCACGATCCTGATGTCAGTCACGCTGGTTGCCGGAATCTACGGAATGAATTTCACGTACATGCCGGAGCTGCGCATGCGCTACGGTTACGTGTACGCCTTGTTATCGATGGTGGCTGTTGGCCTGGCACTCTACTGGTATTTGAAGAAGGTTAAGTGGATATGAGTTTATTCCCCTCCCACTGGAAGGGGTTGGGGGAGGCCTGAGGTCGAATAATATCTCTATTTAATTTGGGGGTAGCGTCAACATGGGTTTCGAAAATGAGGAGGGCACGAGTGTTTGAAGTCGTTGTTGACGCCTCCCTTCAAGAACAAAAATAAAACGCGTTCGTAAGCCCTCCCCTAACCCCTCCCAGAGGGAGGGGAACTTCGCGCTCAGCGTGGGAAGGTACGTCGAACCGTTGATGAACTTCATCAGACTTGCTTTAGTAGATTGAGAGCTAGCATCCGGTCGTTACCGCTCCCGGTTCTGTATTTGTGGACCTTTCGAAGTGGACATTCACGGGATGCAGCACACACTCCAGTAAATCTATGAGTAACGGAATAAAACATCTTTTCCGGCATCGCGTGAAGAGGCATAAGCCGGACACGGCCCGACTGGCTGCGCGACTTGCGCCACTCGAGGAACAGGGACAGCAGACTACCACGGCGAGTGAGGAGCGCGCGGCTAGCGCTAATCAGGAACCGGGGACGATCGTTGTCGATAAAAACAACATGCAGGTTCCTCGGGAAATGATGGAAGGTGGGGAAAAGACTTTTCTGGGTATGGAACCGGTGGCGCTGGTAATTCTCGTATTCATGCTCTGCTTCATCGCGTTTATCGCGTGGCAGATTTCACAAATGCCGGTGGAATGACAGTGTTCAGAGTTCAAGCTTTAGCTTGCCGTTGTTAGTTAAGAGCAAGCTAAAGCTTGAACTCTGAACAACTGTCTTACATCGGTCCGGCATGTTTCAGCTCATCAGCTTCGTCCAGCCGCCCATCGGGTGATGGACCAGCATCATTATTAGAGTCGGACGATCCAGCGTCGTTTCCAGTCTTCCCCACATCTTCGACAGTTTCGTCACTCGTCGCTTCAGCCTTACGTTGTTCCAACGCGTCTTCTCTTTGAGACATCTTCCCTCCTTAAATAAACCAACTGATACAGACAATCAGCATCACTCCAATACCCGCATAAACACCAGCTACCAGGTCGTCGGCCATTATCCCCAACCCGCCTTTGATGTCTTCAAGTCTACGAGCCGGGTATGGCTTAACAATGTCGAAGAAGCGAAACAACACGAACGCCACAATGATGGTCCACCAGGCCGGATCGAAAAGAAACGGCAGCGGCAAGAGAGCAATGTACTGTCCGGCAACTTCATCAATGACGACTATGCCGGGGTCTTTTGTTTTCGAGAACCTCTCAGCTTGCGAAGCCGCCCAGGTTCCCACCAGCGAAAGCACAATGGCAAGCACAATCTCGACGGCAAGCACGCCATAATAGACTTGAAACAGGTTACTGTTCGTGGAGAGGCCCCAGTCAAAGAACAGCTTCATCGCCGTCCCTCGGATGACAAAGTAGACCCCAATGCCAACCAACGATCCCCAGGTGCCCGGCGCGAGTGGTAGATAACCAACGCCGCAGGTGGCGATCGCGAGAGCAAGATAGTCTTTGGCGGAACGGGCTGGGCGCGGTGCGGTAACAGCCGCTGCTGAGGCTACTTGCGGCGGATTCAATTCATCGCTGGATTCTTTGATTACCACGTTTATAGTTTCGAGTTCCGAGTGGTTTCATTATTTCGTGATCGTAATAATGAGGTCAGTACCACCTGCGGTAGCGGGTGGGTTTCTGCCGATGACCCACCCGCTACCGCAGGTGGTACTGACCTCATCGTACGGAACGATCCACGAATCACACGAACAAAACTAAACTATCTGTCCGACCAGATCGTATTCCTGCGCCTCGGTAATCAACACATTAACCATCGAACCCGGCACCGGAATGAAGTCTTCGGGAGCATCATTAATCAGCACACAACCATCTATGTCAGGGGCCTGCGTTTCCAGTCTTCCCTGCCAAAGCAGATCGGTCTCTTCCGAATCGCCTTCGAAAAGCACAGGCAGCGTTTGACCAACTTTCGCCTTGTTCCGGCGCAGTGAAATCTTTGACTGCTCCTTCATCAAACGATCCCGACGCTTCCTGGCAACCTTCGGATCAACCTTGTCCGGCAACTCGTAAGCTGTGGTCCCCTCTTCATCCGAATACGTAAACACTCCAACGCGATCAAACTGAACATTCTTGATAAATGTCATCAGCTCTTCGAAGTCTTCATCAGTCTCGCCGGGAAATCCGGTTATGAACGTTGTGCGTATACCGATGTCCGGGACACGCTTTCGCACTCGCTCTATTAATCGTTCGAGGCTTTCGCGATTACCGCCGCGCTTCATTAACTTCAAGACATTCTGCGACGCGTGTTGTAGCGGCATATCGAGGTACTTCACCGCCTTCGGCTCTTCCGCCAGCACGTCAAGAAAACCATTACTGATGTGGGTCGGGTAGGTGTACATCACGCGCACCCACTCAATGCCTTCGGTGTGTGAGAGTTCCCGTAACAGCTGGGCTAGCGCATCCTGTTTACCCAAATCCTCGCCATAACGCGAGGAATCCTGCGCCACCAGGATCAACTCTTTAACGCCTTCTTCAGCAAGTTGATGGGCCTCCGCGACGATGGAACCGAAGCGGCGGCTGCGGAAGTGGCCACGCATCTGCGGGATAAAACAGAACCCACAAGGACGGTCGCAGCCTTCTGCGATCTTCACAAACGCATAGTGACTCGGCGTGGCAAGCACGCGCGGTGTTGATTCGTCGTAAAGATATGTGGCGCTCTGATTACCGAGAGGCAACACCGGCAAAGAACGCGTGTTAACTGCCGGATCGCAAACAGTGAGGATGTCGTTGATCTGACTGGTGCCAATGAACGCGTCGACCTCCGGCATTTCCGCTTTTAACTCGTCTCGATAACGCTCAACTAAACAACCGGCAACCACCAGGCGCTTGGCATTGCCACCGTTTTTCATTCTGGCAGCTTCAAGTATGGCGTCGATCGATTCCTGCTTTGCCGAATCGATGAACCCGCAGGTGTTTACAACCAGAGTGTCCGCTTCGTTTGCGTCAGACGTGATCTCATAACCGTTTTGCTTGAGTTGGCCCATCATCACTTCGCTGTCGACGAGATTCTTCGGGCAACCCAGACTAATAAATCCAACTTTTTTCATAACTGGTAAATCGCAAATGGTGCATTGTAAATGGAGTCCAGCGCATTTGCCGTACCCCGAGCGCAAGTTTCCCCTCCCTCTGGGAGGGGTTAGGGGAGGGCTTGCGACGCGTTTTGTGTTTATTTTTGAAGGAGGCGTCAACGTTAACTTCAAACACAAATGCCATCTTCATTTTTTGAAACAGCGTTGGCGCCACCTCCAATAAAAATAGAAATATTGTCGACCTCAAACCCTCCCCTAACCCCTCCCAAAGGGAGGGGAACCTCCGCAGGCATGATAGGCTACTAACCATTAGTCACTTATTCAGAGTTTCTTAAAGTTTCGAACACTTCCGTTTCCAACTCTTTCAACGATTGCTCTATTTCATTGATCTCTCGCCGCGATAACTCTTGCCCGCCAAAGCGGACGCGATTGTAGGCGCGGGTAACTTCGATGGCTGCGTCCAATTTCGTTGCTCCGGCAAACTCCAGCGGTGTTAGATACGCATCTCGCTGAAATCCTCGCTGTTCCAGCAGATGCATCATACGTTCGTAGAACACAATGACCGAACGCCTCTGTCTCGCCGGCTCGCCTTCCACCAGCAAAGCTCGTCGCCAGCCAAAACGTCGCACCCGGGTAACAGCAAATAACAATAGCGGCAGCATGATCACAACAACGAGGATCGCAATGATGAGGTAAGGCTGCGAGGTCACAGCAACGCGCACCACAGTCAGCATTGCAGTTAATGCGCGCCGCAACTCAAACAACTGGTTGTTCAAATAATTCGCCAGTGATCGTTGCTCCTGCTTGTCGTAACCAACAACGTATTGAAACCAGATCAACTCCAGCGCTGCCGCGTACTTTCCGAGTTGGGCCACAATTCCGGTACTCACTGGTTCCGTTCTTCCTGCAGCGGGAGTTGGATCAAACGTCACCCACGACCGGCTCTCCGGAAAATAAACTTCAACCCATGAGTGCGCATCGCTTTGCCTGACTGTGTAGGCGTCTGCTGCCTCGTTGTATTCGCCGGGCAGGAATCCGTTAACGACGCGCGCCGGAATTCCATGCGTCCTCAACATTATCGCCATCGCTGTCGAGAAGTATTCACAATGTCCGGCCTGGACGTTGAACAAAAAGTCGGCGAGCGGATCGGGGCCGGTAGCTTTCATCTCCAGGCTGTAACCGTAATCCTGCTGCAGCTGAGTTTCGATTGCCTTGGCAACGTCGTACCGGTTGCGGGCACGCGCATTTACCACCATCGCATTTGCGCGCGCTTCGATTCTCGGATCCAACGAATCCGGCAACTGCAGATAGCGCTCAATGGACGCGGGATACCGTTGCCGATCGAGTTGCAGAGTCGCTGCGTCAGGCTCAGTCATGTCTGACAAAGCCTTGTACATGATCCGATCGAAACCCAATTTGCGGACTTGAATCGAACCCTCAGCATCGACCCGCACAACCTGAAAGTCACCCTGAATTGCGATGGGACGCGTAGCTGCAAACAACACCGGCGACTCAATCGGTTCCAGGAACACAGTCTGCGCCGTCAAGCGATTCAGTGCTTCAGTCGTGCCCAGTTGGAACAATCCGCGTTCGCTCGTTTTCTGCTCGGTGCGCCGCGCGGCCTGCGATTTTCTCCAGCCTCGCCCGGTGTATTCGTCGAGTGCGACCCCGCGCCATCTGAGTGGTCTGCCTGTCGGAGTGCCTTCAACACGAACGTGCATAACTACTGCGTTGTCGCGTTTCAGCGTGCCGATTTCGCCGAGGTTTACGGTTTCTGAAAAACCAACGAAGTTTGAAAGACCTGTGCCGCCGCGCAATAACGCAGCCGCGCCTGACCTCGGTGCAATCAGAAACAGCGGCAGCGCCAACACAAAGATCAGCAGCATTAATGTCACTGAAACCCATGGCAGGCGCGTCGCCTCAACCTGTCGCTTGCTGCGCGGCCGCGACACGTTGAAGATGCGCGAGTCGGGCGGTACGAGTAAGCGAGTCTCCGTCGCAGGCATTGACCGCTTACCTTTGTGAATTTCAAAAGCGATGATCGTCGAGAGAACGCAAAGCAGGTAAAGCGTTAAGGTTCCCAGGAACACGGGACTAAAACTCAGACCCGCCGCAAGCAACACTTCAAAAAACGAGATCAGGTAGAGGAAGACCCAGTCTCGATCTTTCTTGACCTGCAGAAGTTTGACTGCGGCCAGAAAGATAATCAGGTGTGCGAGTGCGGTAACACCAAAACGCCCCGTCGGTTCCCCGGTCGCTTTCTGAAACTGCCAATCGACAATGAACAGTGGAACAGACAGCAACACCACGACCAGTCCAGTCCGTTCCGACAGTTGCCATTTCGTGTCTTCAAACTTCCACGCCAGCCCCACGACAGCGGCAAAACAGATTGCCAATCCAAAGTGCAGACCTCCGGCAAGGAACAACGCCAACATCGCGCTAACGATGGTCGCGTAAGAAGAAGCCTTGAAGTATTTGTCGAAACTCATTTCTTTAAAACGACCGACGACCGGAGACGGCCGTCCGTCGTCCGTCGCCCGTCGCCGGTCACGGCTTTAGCCGGATCTCAAAAAGCTTTGGCCACATTTTTCCCGTAACTAACAGTCGTCCAGTCGACTCGTCGAAGGCAATTCCATTCAGCACCGCATCTTCATCGTTGACCTCGCCCGGTTTCAGCAATCCAGTTAGATCAATCCATCCAATCACCTTCCCTGATTCCGGCTCTATGCGCGCAATCTTGTCGGAATGCCAAATGTTGGCGAGGATCTCGCCTCTGGCAAACTCCAGCTCGTTTAGTCGAGTGACCGGCGCGCCTCGATCGGTGACAGACACGACCTTTTTCACCTGAAACGTAGACGGGTCGATGAAGCGTAGACGATGGCTGCCATCACTTAATATCAGGTGCTGGCCATCATGAGTCAGTCCCCAGCCTTCCCCGAAGTACTTAAACTCGCCGAGCTTCTCAAAGCTAACCGGGTCGTAGATGAATCCCGTTTGATGTTGCCAGGTTAACTGGTAGATCTTTCCGTTCAGGAGCGTCAACCCTTCACCAAAGTACTCGAAGGGCAAACTGACTTTCTGCAACACGTCACCCGTTTCAATGTCAACGCGCCTGACACTGGATTTTCCTTCGCGGCCCGTGCTTTCGATCAGTTTTCCTTCGTGGAAGATTAAGCCCTGCGTGTAAGCCTCGCGCGAGTGGGGATACGTCTTAACTACCTCATACGCAGAGCCGGCTGAGTTTGAAGGCGCGATTCCGCCGCCGCCACGGTTGCACGCGCCGGCGACCAGGGACAGGAGTACTAGAGATAAAAGTAGTATCGACAAACGCGGGTGGAGACGTTGCACCGCTAAGTTGGATTCGCGTGTTCTCATTTCACAGTTCTAATCAGTGGCGATTGCTTTCCTGACTTCGTGTTATTTCGTGTGTTTCGTGTAATTGGTGGATCGTTTTTTAGGCTGCATAACTGCTCCACGAATTACACGAAACACACGAAATAACCCTAGACATGCTGAATTCGACTCTTGTGGCAAAGCCGGTTTAGAAGTCGATCTTGTACGGTCAAACGCCACAACGCAAGTGCAGCGAATACCCGCAGCCAAACACCTAAATATGAAGGATTATGATGAGTTTCAGGCCCATAATACTGCCCTGTCTAACGTCAATACCTTGCTATAAAACGTCATTTGGGGTGACCCGAATCATATTTCGTGTTATTTCGTGTGCTTCGTGAAATTCGTGGATCGATTTTTCTGCACGCTATAAATTCGATCCACGAAATACACGAAATCACGAATTAACACGAAATCTGAGGCCACCTGACGATGTCCGCGACAGAACATTCCAAAATTCTTGGGATAGGCTTCGCCGCGTTCGCCGTGATCTATCTGTTTACATTTCTATTGCTGCTGGTGGTCACCGGGGGTGTGTTCGTTGCCCTCGGTATCACGATGGCAAACGACACGGGCGATCCCAATCAGGCCGGCTTTGGAATCCTGGGCGCCATTTTCACCGTCATCTTCTATGGCGTGCTGGGACTGATTTGCGTACTGCCGCCGGCGATGGCCAGTTGGAAACTATTCAAACGAAAACCAAAGGTGCGCTTCTGGGGGATCCTGGCTTCCATCGTCGTTCTGCCCATCCTTCCACTAGGCACTGCGCTCGGTGGTTATGGTCTGTGGTTTATGTTTAGTGACGCGGGTAGAGAACTTACTCGAGATTCTTCGTAATAGCGCGAGCTCATGATGAACGGAAAAATAATAAACCTCCTGTGGACTACCACGTTGGCCTGTCTCACCGCCGTTACTCTTCAGGCGCAAAGGCCTGAGTTATACGTACAAAGCGGACATTCAAAACCGATTAGCGAAGTCGCATTTAGTCCAGACGGGAAAATCCTGGCAAGCTCCAGTTACACGCAGATAAAGTTTTGGGACGTAGCCTCGGGGAAGGAGCTGAGGACCCTTGAAACTGGATCAGTTTTCTCGGGCTCGCTGGCTTTCAACCCAAACGGCAAGACTCTTGCTGTGGGCGGTAACGACCATGTCATTCATTTTTACGACGTGGAATCGGGACACAAGAAACTAGAAACGCTTACCGGGCATTCACTGGTCGTGACTTCAATTGTTTACAGTTCCGATGGACAGTTACTCGCAAGCTCGAGCCTCGACAATACCGTCCGGCTATGGCACGTCGCTTATGGAAAGCAGTTGAAAAGCTTCGCTACAAATTCACTGTCTATCAATTCGGTTGCGCTTAGTCCAGACAACAAACTTATTGCCAGTGCGGGCTCTAACCAGTCAGGAGTAGGTGTTTTTAAAATCTGGGATGTTTCATCAGGCCGTGAACCGTATTCTCTCGACGGCTTCACCGTTGGTTATGGTCAGTATGGTCGAGTCAGTTTTTCTAATCGTGGCCGAACATTGGTCGGCGGCGGCGGCAACCGGATCCGAATGTGGGATGTGACTTCGGGACGTGAGTCGAAAACCCTCCTCATCTACCACCCTGTCTATTGGTTTGCTTTCAGTCCCGACGAACAGACGCTTGCGGCAGGTAGCAGCAACTCACTCACGATGTGGAACACAGCGTCCTGGGAAGAGCGCGGCCCGTTCAAGGGCCACGGTTGCAGTGGCTGCGCTATGTTTGGCTCTGGGGCTTTCAGTCCAGATGGGAAGTTACTCGCCAACACAGACGGGGGCGCGATCCTTTTGCGTGATGCAACGTCTGGCAATGAGCTCAGACGTCTCTATGGTCATGCATGGGATATTCGCGCGCTCAGATTTAGCCGCGACGGGCGAATGATAGTCAGCGCGAGCGGTTATGGACCAGTCAGGCTTTGGGACTTGAACGACGTCAAGACACTAAAGGGATCGAGTCAGTCTAATCATTCAGAACTCGTTGAATTTAGCAACGACTCGAAGATTGTGGCCGCTAAGATCGACAACGACCTCATCGGTTTTTGGGATGCCGGTTCGGGTACCCGCAGGACACTTCAAAACCAACTCGCCGGCGAAAACGCTAGCCTCATGTCTTTTGAAATTAGCCCGGATCGGAGACTGGTCGTGGGAGGATTCTCCAACGGCGCGATAAAACTTTGGGAGCTGCAATCCGGTAAATTGCTGAACCTCTTTAACGCCGAGGGGGGTCTCAATGCCGTGACCTTCCATCCGAATGGACAAACGCTGGCAGCAGCAACTCAAAAAAATATTCAACTGCTGGACGTCTCTTCCGGGCGACCGCTGCACGTCATGCGGGGGCACTCCGCAGATGTCTACTCGCTATCCTTTACTCCTGACGGCAACACCCTGATATCTGGAAGTCACGACAACACAATCAAACTTTGGAATGTGACTTCAGGTCAGGAACTCTCCACCCTCAAAGGTCATGGAGGTCGCGTCATCACACTAGCGGTTAGCAGTGATGGAAAACGACTCGCCAGCATCGATTGGAGTTATTCGCTCAAGCTCTGGGATCTTGATTCCCGGCTCGAGGTGAGACCGTTAGAAGGTCTCACGAACAATGTAGATGCCGTTGCGTTTGGGCCAGGTGGTCGCATACTTGCGACCGGAGGCACAGACGCCACCATCAAATTGTGGGATCTGAGCTCGGGTCGCCACCTTGCGAGTTTGATTGGTATTGATGACAAAGATTGGGTAGTAGCGACGCCTGATGGTCTGTTTGACGGTACGCCGGATGGTTGGCGGCTAATCAATTGGAGATTCTCGCGCGCGCTGTATGACCTTGCTCCGGTTGAAATCTTTTTTAATGAATTCTATTACCCCGGTTTACTGTCCGAAATACTCAGCGGTAACTACCCGGCCGCTCCTTCGAGTCTTTCACAAAAAGATCGGCGTCAGCCGCTGGTAGCGTTGTCGCTGGCTCATGCCAACAGCGGGTCAATAAGTGATCGAAACGTCACGGTGAACATTGATATTTCTCAAGCTGCCGCCGGTGCGAAAGATGTGCGGCTGTTTCGGAATGGTTTACTGATTAAATCCTGGCGCGGTGACGTTGTGAAGGGAAGCAGCCGCGCGGCACTGCAAGCAACCTTCCCGATTGTCGCGGGCGAAAATCGACTGACTGCTTACGCCTTTAATAATGACAACATCAAGAGTGCGGACGCTACTCTGACTGTCAACGGTGCTGAACACCTGAAACGGAAAGGTGTTGCCTACGTCCTGGCGATTGGCGTTAATGCATATGCGAATCCGCAATACAACTTGAAGTACGCAGTCGATGACGCTGAGGACTTCGCCGCGGAGTTTTCCAGGCATCAAACACGGCTGGGTCACTACGAACGAGTCGAACTAATTTCGTTAACCGACCGCGGTGCTACGAAAGTAGGAATTCTGAACTCGCTCGCGGCGTTGTCCGCTAAGTTGCAACCTGAAGACGCGTTAGTAATTTTCTTCGCGGGCCATGGAACGGCGCAACGCAATCGCTTTTACCTGGTTCCGCATGATCTTGGTTACCGAGGGCGACGCACAAGTCTTACTTCGGCCGGCTTACAGAATCTTTTGGCTCATAGCATTTCCGATCGCGAGATCGAACAGGCAATCGAAGCGATGGACGCCAGCTTAATCCTGATGGTAATCGACGCATGTAACTCCGGACAGGCGCTGGAAGCCGAAGAGAAGCGGCGTGGTCCCATGAACAGCAAAGGTCTGGCCCAGCTTGCGTACGAGAAAGGTATCTACATTCTTACTGCCGCGCAGAGTTATCAGGCTGCGAAGGAAACAGCAAGGTTAGGCCACGGCTTCTTAACTTTTGCACTCGTCGAAGAAGGGTTGAAGACAAGTTCTGCTGATCGTGAGCCGCGAGATGGCGTGGTGTTGCTGCGTGAATGGCTTGACTATGCCGCACAACGAGTGCCTCAGATGCAACAGGAGGAGCTCGAAGAAAAACAGAGACAGGCTGAACGAGAAGCGCAGCTGAAGCGGGCCGGTCTTCTCGCCCCTACAAGTCAACTGGACCACCGACCGGGGGCGGCGACGCAATCGAAGGAAGGCCGGCAGCTCACACACGGTACGCCTGATCCAGATAACGAACGGCGTCTGCAGCGACCCAGAGTGTTCTACCGACGCGAGACAGAACAACAGCCGCTGGTTGTTGCGCGACCTTAGAAAGCAGTCAAACATTGCCTTATTGCTTTAAGAATACCCCTCGACTAGATCACCGGGACCGCGGGCGTCCTGCCCGCACTTGAGCGAAGCGAAAACAGTCTCAGCTGACCTTATTGCTTTAAGAACACTCTCAACTCGCTCACTGGGACCGCGCGGGCGTCCCGCCCGCACTGAGCGAAGCGAAAACAGTTTGCACATCGGATCATAACTTTAAGAACACTGACTGCCGACTAGTTCCTTTAAAGCAAGTTCAGGTGAGATTGTTTCGCTTCGCTCAGTGCGGGCGGGACGCCCGCGGTCCCAGTCAGTCAGTCGACTGATACTCTTAACGTAAGACGGCAACTCTTCAATTTGAGTCGATCGGTAATTCGTTCCTCAAAACCTCTTGACTCACTGCACGCCCTACGATAGAACCCCCACGTTCTGACATCTGAGATCTGACATCTCCCGTCTCGAAAAGGAGTTCCCCATGCTTAAAGCATTCGCTTCCCTACTGTTCATCACAACTTGCGCCGCAGCAGCGATGGCCCAGGATCCCGTCAAAGTTGATTCCAGTCACTACAAGGTGGAGTTTGAGAATTCGCAGGTGCGCGTGCTGCGCGTCAAAGTTGGCCCAGGTGAGAAGTCGATCATGCACCGGCATCCGAACGCGGTCGCAATTTTTATGGCAGATGTAAATGGAAAGTTCACTTTCCCCGATGGCAAAACGCAGGAAATGACTCGCAAAGCAGGAGAAGTTATGTGGACACCGGCAGTGGTGCATCAGCCAGAGAACACAGGCACTGCGCCATTCGAGGTCATTCTCGTTGAACTGAAATCAAAGACTACGAGGCGAAGTGCGCACTCCACCAAACCTCCGAAGCGGTAAGCAGTTAACTTGACTGATCTTCAGGCACGGCGCCGTTGAATATCGTGGATCGCTTTTGAGAATAGCCAAAAGCGATCCACGAACTATTCGAATAACAGACGCTCTCCTACTGCTGGCGTTGCACAGTGAAACAAAACATGAATGCTGGGCACAACGAATTAGAACCCCGACGAGTCGGGGTAGCGACCGGGTAGTGCACCCTTACAAACTACTGCGAGAATCCTCGGTTTTTCCGGCCTTGCCCGGCTCCCGTACCCAGTCGCAGACCCCTCTCTGCTGATACTTTTTCCGAAATTCTTACGCGTTAGCATGTGTACTGGCAGGGGCGCCGGAGCACAAAACCAACGGGCTCGGATACTAAAGGCAAGATGCTTCCTCGCAAGCATGGAGGGCCCCACCCACTCACGTTCTCACCTGAAAGGTAAGTCGAATGAAAACCAAGCTCACATTTCCGCTGATAATTTTTGTAGGGCTGATCGTTCTTGTTGGACTAGTTCGAGGAACAAGTTCAAGTGCCGCAGTTGTGCCCGACGATCTCACCAACCCGCACTATAAAGGGGGTTCCAGTTTCAACCTGGTCGGTGTTGGTCCAAACGTCGCGCGTTGCGGCGCATTTCCGGAGAATATCGAGTTGTCATTCTCCGGCTCAGGTATCGATACGGAGGGCGGCTACAACACGGCAGTCTTTAGCGCTTGCACGAACACAACAACCAATCTCGTCTTCGATCTGAAAGCAGTTGACACTTACGTTCAGACCGGTGATCAGGTCTTTATCGAAGGGGATTCGTTTGTGCAGACGTTTAACCCGGCGAATTGCGTCGCCACCAACTCACACGGTGTTAATTTCCGTGTCGCAGGCGGGACTGGCGCCTACGCCGGCGCAACTGGCAACGGACGCTTCCACATCACGAGCAACGTGACAGCATGTAACGGGCTCAATCTTCCGGCACAGGTTTGGTTCGAAGGCGTGATCATTCGCGCGCATTAGAAATTGGTGTCTTGTCCTGGATTGATTGTTCGTGTAACTCGTGCCAATTCGTGGATCGCGTTCATCAGGCTCCCAAAGCGATCCACGAACGCGAACGTACCGCAAACTGTTAGTTTGCGTCGGCGTTGCAGTCTTTCAACGCGCAATGCACCATTAAGATTGAATGTCTCAGGGTCAGGAAGGGCAGCTTGCTCCCGCTCGTTCGCTTGCACACAGCGCCGCGGCTCCGCCGTTTAATGTGTGGAAGGGCTCTGCCCTTCCGCACACGCCGCTAACTTTCTGGGGCTGCGCCCCTTTATCTCACAGTGACCCGCAACGTGTAGTCAGCAATCGGATGCGCCATAACATAGATGTAGTAATCCCCGGTTTTGGGAATCTTCCCACTCCAGCGATTGCCATTGTCAGACTCTTTACCGAACTTAACTGCCGAATCCCCGCTGAACTCGGGTAATTCAGCGACGTAGAACTGGGCGTGATTTTCACCGAGTTCACTTCGCTCTCGTCGCCAAGAGAGTCGCACAGTCATTATTTGACCTTTGCGCGCGCGAATAACGTAACTGTCGTGTGACTCGCCCCCAATGCCTCCTCTGACGGTCGCCGCCGGACCACGCAATCGTTCCACATACTCTGGCGGGTGTTGATCCTGCGCCTGAGCCATGTTCGCAGCGAACAATAAACTCGTGAACGCGACCAACAATAAAACCGTTCGTTGTAATACGATTCGCTTCAAAGTTTCGCTTTCAACGCGCGATGCGCCAATAAAAACTAAGTGCCCCAGGGTCGGGAAGGCACTCTGCTCCTCGCCGTAACGCAAACTGTTAGTTTGCGACGGCGTTGTAGACCTTCAACGCGCAATGCACCATTAAGATTGAATGTCTCAGGGTCAGGAAGGGCAGCTTGCTCCCGCTCGTTCGCTGGCAAAAACGCCCGGCTCTGCCATCTGATGTGCGGAAGGGTTCTGCCCTTCCGACCAGCTCCCATCAATCCCTGGGGCTATGCCCCAGAGCCTTCACTCGATCAGCGAATACGTCCGGATGTCTGGTCCTTCCTCTACGATTCCCTCTAATGTCACGCGCGTCGCCTTGATATGATCTGACGCCGCATGACTAGCCAGCGCCGAATCACTCTCCCACTCCTCCACGAAGGTGAAGTCGGTCGCGTCATCCGGGTTTTGAAGTAATTCATAGGTGATGCAACCCGCCTCGCTGCGCGTAGGCGCAACCAACCCAGTCAACGCAACACGAACTTCTTCCACCTTATCCGGCTTAGCTTTGATTCTCGCAACCACTCTCAAGGACATCTTATTTAAGCGCTTCCATTTCGTGTTATTCGTGTAATTCGTGGATCGCTTTTTCGAACAAACGCCATCCCGATCCACACCTAATGAATCGGGATTCTATCCGAGCTTAAGAAATTGTTATAGGAGTCTCAGTTGAGGTCGTCGTCTTTGGAGTACTTAGTTCCCTTGCCCGTCAATTCCAGCGCCAGGCCCTTGTCAGTCATCTGGTACATCCAAACTCCCGGCGATACGGATGCCGCACCCTGCAACGATCCGCCGCCGTCACTTGATTTCGCCGCTGCGGTCGTCTGCCCGCCAAAGTTCCAGTTACCATTGACGAAGTCGTCAAACGCCTTCTTGTTTTCAAAAACAAAGATTACGCTGAACTTCTTCACACCCATTCCCAGGCCCGCCTGAATTTCCCGCATCTTCATGTAGGTGACGTTCTGGGTAGCGTTATCGACTGCAATGCCTTTTCCTCTTCCGGCGCCGGCAATCAGGATCTTAGTGCCGCCGTTGTTGAAGACGGCATAACCCGCGGCATTCTTGACCGCGGCCCTCGCGGAAGGACGCACTTTATATAGACGCTCCAGCGTGTCCGCAGCTTTCTTCCGGAGTTCAGCCTGCTTCTCTTCCCTGGATTTCGCGGCGATAGGAAGCGCACTCAATAACAACAAAGCAGATGCGACTATCAGTCTCGCTCGTTTCATAAATCTCCTTTCGGCCGCCGTTTATCCGCAGACAGCCGGGCACACGATCACTGGTCTCACCGAATCACGATTTGTCGAAAGACTAACAGGACATCTTGAGGCTGAAGCCTGTTAAAAGTTCTAGGGGGGCTGTGGATTTCAGACTGCGGATTTCAGATTGCGGATTTAGAAGAACCGTAACGCAAACTGTTAGTTTGCGAACAGCTTGTTTAGCCTTCAAGCTCGATTGAAGACGCCGGCAATTCACTGGGACCGCGGGCGTCTCGCCCGCACTGAGCGCGTAGCGCGAACGCTTTTATTTCGTGTATCTCGTGAAATTCGTGGATCGCTTTTAAACGTGATGCGCCCCTAAGTTCTCACTCTGCCGAAGTTAAAACCTGTTTTTCTTGTTCAGTTTCTCTTAACTCAGGTATTATTTGCCCCCCGTTCCCTCGAAAGGAGTTACCCCAATGAACGCCCAGATTCGCTTCCTGATCTTCTCCCTACTCGTTTTTTGCATGGCTGCTCCCGCCTTACCGCAAGGAACGACGCGACCCGCAGACCAGGTGTGGGGACCGCGATACAGCGCTCCATCGATCAAGTCCACCGAACTGCGACATGCTTCGCCACGTGACACGCTCGGTATGCTCGTCCACTGGAACCACGTTGCCATCGATTCCAGTGGCCTGGACCACACTCCCGTGCCCCTTGGCGATCCACGCATCTTCGGCGAGCAACTCGGCCCTGCGCGCTCAAGCCGCGCCATCGCCATTGTTCACGTCGCAATCTTCGAGGCCATCAATGCGATTAAAGGTGGCTACGAAAGTTACGTCGGCGTGCCGCGCGCGAACGCGAGTGCGTCCGTCGACGCGGCCATCGCGCAGGCGGCGCACGACACACTGAACGCGCTCTTCCCTTCTCAGTCCGCCGCGTGCACCGCCATACTCGTTGACGACCTTGCCGCAATCAAAGACGGAAAACAGAAGGATGCGGGCATCGCGATCGGACAACAGGCGGCGGCCGCGACCCTCGCGCTGCGCGTGGGCGACAACTCGTTGCATGCAGAGCCGCGCGTTGGCATCGAATTCATCACCAGCAACGATCCAGGTAAGTGGCGTCAGGATCCGATCAGCCTGATCCCGCTCGCGCTCGGCGCACACTGGAACCAGGTCACGCCATTCGTGATGGAGAGTGCTTCCCAATTTCGTACGCCGCCGCCGCCCGCCATGGACAGCGCGGAGTATGCTGCGGCCTACGACGAAGTGAAGCGACTCGGTGGTGACGGCTTGACGACTCCCACGGAGCGCACTGCGGAGCAAACAGAGATTGGCATTTACTGGGCTTACGATGGAACTCCGAGCCTGTGCGCACCGCCGCGGCTTTACAACCAGATCGCTGTACAGATCGCAGCGCAGATGGGGTCAAACTACATCGAGACGGCGCGACTGCTGGCGCTCTTAAATCTGGGTTTGGCTGACGGTGGCGTGGCTGCCTGGGAGTCGAAATACTTCTATGACTTCTGGCGGCCCATCACTGGCATTCGAGAATCCGATCCTGGCACCGGACCAAGCGGCCTGGGTGACGGCAACGCGGCGACGATCGGTGATCCAACCTTCTCGCCACTCGGTGCGCCGGCTAGTAATCTGACTGGTCCAAACTTCACACCGCCATTTCCCGCGTACCCATCCGGCCAGGCAGTATTCGGCGGCGTGACCTTCGAGATATTGCGCAACTTTTATGGGCGTGACGACATTGCGTTCACCTTCATCTCTGATGAATTGAACGGTGTCACTCTCGACAACAATGGTGTGCCGCGGCCACTCCAGCCACGCAGCTTCACCTCACTGTCGCAGGCTGAGGAGGAGAACGGCCAAAGCCGCATCTACCTGGGCATCCACTGGTCGTTTGATAAGACGGAGGGCATCACGCAAGGGCGTCAGGTGGCGGACTACATCTTCGAAAACACATTCACCCCACTGCGTGGCAAACCGTAACGCAAACTGTTAGTTTGCGGCGGTCCTGTGAGCTTTCAAGACAAGTACGCACCACTCAAGATCGAATGTCTCGGGGTCAGGAAGGGCAGCTTGCTCCCGCTTAGGTTGGGGTGGCATTCAACGTCGATTGACCGCGCCGGCAATTCACTGGGACCGCGGGCGTCTCGCCCGCACTGAGCGAAGCGAAACCGTCGTTCATCACCCCAAAACTTATAAATACCGGCACCAACGGCATCGCGGTCTCGCGATCCAAAAGTATCTTTTGTGCGACTGTTTTCGCTTCGCTCAGTGCGGGCGAGGACGCCCGCGGTCCCAGTGAATTACTTGAGTCACTCTCCGCCACAAGCAGCATCAGAACGAGATCGCGAATCCGCTTTTTCTGATCGGCGTTTATCCGCGTTCATCCGTGGCTAAATTCTAAGGCTTGATCACTACCGGCTCACCAAACCCCAACTCCTTCAACCGCGCCAGCTGCGTCTTCGCATCACCCACCACCAACCAAATCATCTTGTCGGCATTCAAATACTTTTCCGAGAGCGCCCGAATCTGCTCAACCGTCATCCCTTTAACGATAGCTTCACGCTCTTTTACATAATCATACTTCCATCCGTACTTGCCGATGTTGTCCAGCATGTTGAGCTTGGCTTCCGCAGTTTCAAACGCGCGCGCATTACTTTTGATCAAAGCGCCTTTAGTGGTTTCAAGATCCGCGGCGGAAAACGTTGTCGGATACTCGTGCAAGATGCTTTTGATGAGCTGCGCCGACTCCAGCGTTACGTTACTGCGCACACCACTCGCGATCAGGAATGCGCCACGACTGTGCGTACCGGCAAATGCAGAACTGATTCCGTAGGTGTAACCCTTGCCCTCACGCAACTGCTGCGTGAGCCGCGAAGCAAAACTTCCGCCGCCGAGTATGTAGTTCATCACGAACGCCGGATAGAAATCCTTATCAGTCTGCGCCAACGCGGGATAACCAATACGGACAACAGATTGTTTCGCGTCGGGGATGTCGACAAAGTACACCTGGGATTTAGCGGGTGCGTCAGGAGTCTTGTAGCTGGGAATCTCGACCGCTTTCCTCTTCCACTTAGTTTCCAGCGCTTTCAGTGAGCTATTAACTTTTGCGCTGTCCAAAGATCCAACCACATTCATCCGAGCTACCGAAGGCGACATGCTCTTCGCATAAAACGCCTTCAAGTCGTCGAGGGTGATCGCGTTAGCCGAGTCGATCGTTCCCAGAATATTTCGCGACCGAATATTGTCTTTGCCGTAGATCAACATCCGGTAATGATTGTCAGCGACGGCGTTTGGATTCGCCTGCTGCTGCCGAATTTGACTAATCGTGCTCGCCTTCACCAGTTCAAATTCCTTCGGATCCCAACGCGGCTCCAGCAGAATCTCTTCGACCAGCGCCAGCGTCGCATCGTAGTTCTTCGCCAGTGTGTTAACCCTTACACGAACATTCTCGGTTGCTGCAGTGACCGTGATCGTCGCTCCGAGTTGCTGAATTGCTTCTTCGAGTTCGAGTGGCGTCTTCTTCTGCGTTCCCTGAGTCAACATCCGCGCCATCATATTTGCCACGCCAACTTTGTTGATGTCTTCGAGTAGCTGCCCGCCGTCGATCATGACATCAAACTGCATCAGCGGAACTTCCGTGTTCTGAATGCCCAACACGCGCATGCCATTGGCGAGCTTGTTTTCCCAGATCGCCGGAACCTTAACCTCGGGCGCTGGTCCATACGGCGGCTCAACACTTCGGTCGAAGCTCGAAGGCGTGCGTTGATAAGTGGCCTGCGCACTTGGATCAACTGCCTGCTCGGCGCCTTGAACAATCTTCTCTTCGATGACCTCAGCTTTAGTCGATCCTTCCAACGCCAGCGCGATCTTACCTTTCGGAACGAAGCTGGTCGTTACGTAGGGTTTGTTCTTGATGTACTTGTTATAGACGCGCGTCACGTCAGCCGGCGTGACCGCCAGAATGTTTTGTATGTCCTTCGCGACAAACCCGGGGTCATTGGCGAAGATGTTGTATTGCGCGAGCTGGAAACCTTTTCCTAGCACGCTTGAAAGCGAAGCGTAAAATCGCGTCTCCTGTCCCGCTTTGATTCGATTCAGATCCTTTTCGGAGATACCTTCCTTCTCAAACTTCGCGAACGCTTCATCGAAAGCTTTCGAGACGTCATCAAGATCCTTGTCCGCGAAGGCACGCACAGCGAGTTCAATCTGGCCCGCGAGTTCCGACGTGTCGTTAGACATGTTCACGTCATCCGTTAGCTTCTTGTTCTCGACCAGGACCTGGTAGAAAGGCGCCTTCTTGCCTTGCGACAAATAGTTGGTCAACACCGCCAGCGGATAAGAGTCAGGATGGTAGAACTCGACAGAAGGCCACGTTCTCGTTAACTGCGGCACCGTCGCAAAATTGTCTTCATGATAAAAGTTGACTGTTTGCTTTAGCACTCCCGGTCTTTTCGGAAGCCTTTGAACCGCTTCGCCTGGCTTGATTTCGCCGAAGTACCTTTCCACCCAAGCTTTCGCCTGGGCCGGATCGAAATCACCTGCGATCACGAGCGTCACGTTATTCGTGACATACCAACGCCGGAAAAATTCCTTGACGTCGGGAAGTGTCGCCCGGTCCAAATCGTCGAGCGAACCAATCACCTGCCAGTTGTAAGGATGGTCCGACGGGTATAGCGCTTTATCAATCACGTATGAAGTGTGCCCATACGGACTGTTGTCCACGCCCTGCCGCTTTTCATTTTTGACAACCTGCTTCTCCTTCGCCAGCACCTGCTCGGTCACCGTGTTGATAAACCACCCAAGCTTATCCGCCTCCGCCCAAATCATTTTCTCCAGCGCATCTTTCGGCACGGTTTGGAAGTAGTTCGTGCGATCGCGACTAGTCGATCCATTCGCCCCCGACCCACCAATGCGCGCACTCATCTTATCCAACCCACCCTTCCCCAGGTTCTCCGACTCGAGGAACAGCAGGTGTTCAAACAGATGCGCAAACCCCGTCCTCCCCTCCTTCTCCCTCGCCGACCCGACATGCGCCGTCAACGCCACCGCCACGACAGGATCCGACCGATCCACATGAAAAATCACCTGTAACCCGTTCCTCAGCGTGAACTCTTCATAGTCAACTTGAAAACCGGCGCTGCCGCCTTTTGCGCCGCAGCGAACTTTTGGGAGGCGGACTTCGTCACCGCCTTTTTAGCCAGCGTGGCATTTGAGAGAGTCAACAGTCAGATAAGAAGCATACAAGGGCTTATGAGTTTAATAACGATGGGATGGTCGGACGCGCTTACTTTATCGATGTTGAGCGCGTCTAGTTTCCTGAAATTGCTGGTGAATCTAAAGTTGTTGATGGATTGGGGAATGCAGACAATTTATGACTGAGGCTCAGAAAGGAAACAAGCCTGCTAGAAAAATCATCCAAAGCGGCCTGTAACTCAGAAACGAGCACAAATCCAAAGTGAACCAGCCCCAGAAGCGGTGTTGATCAGTAATCTGGAATGAAAGACCATAGAGTAAAGCCCTCAGTCCACGGAGCGACGGAATGGAATCTGGGGTTCTCGTAAGTGTCGAAGGTTTGCTTTGCGTTCACCAGGATTTGTCTTTGCTGCTTGATGAAGGTTCAAGCTCAAGGCTTAGTGTTCTGTCACAACTTTAATAGCGGGCTCGGAGATTCGCGTGGCACTACGATCGCCAGAGACTCAGTCGCGCGACTTACGGCTACGTATAGAAGTCGGCGTTTATACTCATTCGCTGCGAAATGATTCCTATCGCAGGGCACAAGTAGTACTCGGTCTTTCTCTAAGCCCTTGGCTTTATGTACTGTACTAATTGCTTTCGCAGGTAGAGGCCTACGAAAAATATTTCGCTGCAGATTCAGAGCGGATAACCCCTCTTCAATATTTTCATACTGTGCGAGCCTAATTGATTCGCTGAATTCGCGACTCAAATCCAACCGAATGTCTCGAAACTGATTGTCTGTCTTTACAAGCTCACTTAACGCCGCCAGCGCACGAGCCGCACCGCGATGATCGGGAGAATCGACGATGAACCTGGCGACCTTTTGAATCTTTGCCGTTTTCTGCCGTCGTTTGGCGGCGCACGAATCTGCGACTTCTCGGCGAAAAAGGTTTCCGTAACCCGAATCGGTAAATCCAACTGCCACATCCTGCACGAAACTGATAAAGGCAGCAGCAATTGCTCCGGGATTTCCAGCCTGTTGTTGACAAGCGAAAAAGAGTCGCGTCAACGCGTTGCGATTGTGTCCTTCCCAAATCGGAATACCTCTATTAAAGAATGCGCGAAGTGCACGAACTGTTCCATTCGCAGTCGCCAACACTAGTAGCTGGGACGACCTCCGCACGAATGAATCGATGTCGTGTCGATCCTGCGTGGATAGAATGTACCGTTCGTGGTGTTGAGCGATATTATCGGCGCGGATCAGAAACAGACCCCGTGGCAGCTCGCCAGAGAGGTTGATTTCTCTGTTATCCCGAAGTGATCTTCGCACCTGCTTTACCCAATCTCCAAGCTCTGGCGCGCTAGTCATCCATCTATGAGGGGTTTCCAACTCAACATGTTCGTCGGCCATTTCCTGAAAATTGGACCATCGTCTATTCCATGCACCCATCTCGTCCGGCTTCTCATAGATCGCTTGCATGGGATCAGCAAATACGCGGACTAACGCGCCGGCGCGGTACAGGGAGTTTATGATCTTGTGCTGAGCTTCACTAGAATCCTGATGCTCATCGCAGATGACGTACGGGTAGCGTTCCACAAGCGAAGCCGCGATCATAGGCGCCGCCGTAATCAATCGTGCAACTTTGATCGCGACTTGGTTGAATCCCTCCTGTCCTTGCTGAAAGGCCCAAGTTGGTACGCTTGCGGGAAGGCCAATACAGGTGTGATAAGCGCTTGCGATTTGCGTTATAAGACTATCAATTGTACGAATCTCAACGCGCCGATGAAGATTTCCGGTACCGCTATCGAAAGCATCGCAGGCAGCATGTGTATGAGTGAGGACAAGGAGGCGGCCAGGAAAAAGGTCTAGAAGAAGATTCCTTGCGTAATCGCACCCTTGAAACGTCTTACCGAAACCGGCGGGTGCTTCAACCAGCACTAAGCGGGCGTTGGAGCGAAGCACTTGTGCGACGCCCAGGTCGTTCATGGGGTTATGTCTCCGATTGGGCCTTCGCCTAGTGTTTTCCGTATCTCATTAACAAAGGGAAGTATCGTTGAACGTAGAGCGGGCCACACTCCTAAGTCGAATATTTTCCTCGCAAGTTCGCGACCGCCCTCCTCCGTCTTAAACCAACTCTTACACCAGCCTTTCATCCTTTTCTTGTCATCCGCAGTTAGCGAAGAGTCGTCAGGGATTTTACCTGACGACGCCTCCACAATAACCTGGCGAAGACTCGCGCCGGCGGCTTCCTCAATACGCTGGTAACTAGCGTCGTCAATGGCGAGTCGTTCCGCGAGGCATCGCAAACGCAGTCCCGTCTTTTCGCCTTCAGGATCCTTGATCACGCTCAACAAATCGGTATGGTTGAAAAGTGGTATCACATGTTCTTCTAGACACCCGTTCGGCCACTGGATTAGAAGATCACCCAGTTTTTGTTTTAGAGCCGCCCACCGGCCGGGGAATTGGCCTTCAGTGTCCACCACACCTGCAAAAGTCAAACCACCTTCGGCCAATCCTTCAAGAAGTTGAAGAGCGCAGATGTGTCCACCACCATCTGTAAGATGAATGCCCTGTGCTAGTAAATCGCCGATTCCCTTCGTCAGCATCACCTCAGCAAATCCCAACTCGGTGGCACCCTCGCAGACCACAGCAAGGCGAGAAAGGAAGGTTTCGGGATCGGATTTTAGATGTCGACCGACCTTGTTCGAAGCAAGAGTTCCTAATGCCCCTTGCGTATCGAGATACCACACTCCCGCGTCTGACGCCGCACTGAGGACGCTAGGGCCATGAGTTGTTAGAAAGACTTGGGCCCCGCCTGCGGTCAAAGATTCTACGAGCTTTCTTTGTCGGTAGGGTTCCAGTCCTTTCTCTATTTCATCTACGACCGTTATAGGATGTTCATCTTGAAGAGCAGCCGCAATAGCAAGCGCCGCAAGCCGGCGCGTTCCAGAGCCCCAGTTTGAAAGAGGTAAACTAACATCGTCTTTCTTAGCCGTGAGCCCTACCAGCGCATTGATCGAGAGGCCTGGCCCGCCGGTAATTCCGAGACCGAGATCTGAAGGTAAAGTTTTATCCTTGAAGGTGCTTTCTAACCCGGAAAGAATGGTTTTCGATTTATCGTTTAGGAAGCCTCTTACATCCTCCTCTGACAATTCATAGCCAAGGCGCGCCCTTAGACCTTTATCCTGTAGCAGTCTATCGAGAGCAGAGCCTTGAACAAGTCTAAGATCTCGGTCGTTTCGATCGTCCCCGGCAAGACGAATCAAACCAATTGATCGACGCAGGCCAACAGAAAAGTTCGTAATGGTTAAGTTGGGTTGAACAACTTCGTATGCCGTTTCCAATTCCGCTGTTCCCCGGATTCGCAAGCAATGGACAGGGTCCGTTAGCTGGGTATTGCCGATTTCCTCGGGGTTGGTTTCGGGTGGAAGTACTGCGCGGTCACCATCCCAGTGCCAGGGCCAATTCATCTCACTAGCCTGGCTGATTGATGCGACGTCTGAAAGGGACATCACGGCTTCGATTACGAACTCAGATTCGACTTTGCGTTGCCAGTAATCGGCTCCGCTTAAGGGGTAAGTATTCGTTGGGTGCAACAGAAGGGCGATAGCGTCTAGAATTGTTGTTTTGCCGACATCTCCACCACCTAAAATGATGTTCAAGCCAGCAACCGGTTTCCAGGTAAGAGATTTGACCCCTCTAAAACGTTCGATTGTGAGTCTTCGTATATGAGGATACATCGAGTTAATTACTGCCTTGCCTTTAATTATACATGACATATCGAAGTAAATAGTGAGTTCACGGCGGACGGCGGAAGAGCTAAAGCCATCTAGCGAAGTGTACTAAGACTAATAACTTTTCCCTTAGGAGAATTAGTTGAGCCACTACCGTTAGTCAAGTATCGTGTTAAAAGTATGACACTGTCTATCGCTTGGATTAGGAATGTGGGGGAAAATTGAAGAACTTGTTCTCGCAACAGATAGCCGCTTGCGGTTTGGTTGTGCTTGGGATTGCTGTCCAAAGATTATGACTTTGCCCCGCTCAGATGTAGCCGTTTGTTTTGTGGGAGACACTATGTTTGCGTATCCGTTAATGCTGCAAATGAGAATAGCCGTCGATATACACCCACGCTCACGTTCACGGGCGTTGGATTTGTATGATTTTAGGGGAAGAATAATTCGCGTTTTCAATCACATGACAAGATACATACACGATTTTCCTACCGGCGTTTCGGAGCTTGAAGCACCTGATGTCCTGTTCCTTCTGGGAGGGTATTCGTGGAAGAAAAGCAATTTCGTCATTTGGGTACTTCACTACGATTCTAACTCAAAGCAATTTGCTTTTCGGACAGTGTCCCCATGGCGCGGAATTGGAGGTAAAAGGAAAGCGGTTTTTATAGGCAATAATGAAAATGAAATGCTGGCATATGATGCCGCCGCACGGCTCCGACAGATTCTCAAAGAAAGACGAAAGCTTACGGCCGGTGGTCTCGACATGGAGCCGTTTGAAGTCCTCCGAGATATGCTTCGAGAAGGAAAGTACGATTCGATCGGCGGACCTCCGCAAATAGTAAAAGTATATCGATATCTTAACTCGATGCCATATGCGGTTTATTGGCCGAATCGAGAGTCCGATCAAATCACGGTATTAGGCAGGCCCCTCCTTGACTACGAAACACTCGATTACCCAATATTGGATCCTGATACTCTCGAGATCGAGAGGGCCCCGTTGCATCGGGGCGCAAAGGCGTAGAAAAATTCATCTCACGCTTTAAGGCCTGATAATGAATGCTGACAAGTTTCAAAAAACTCCCACTGATCAAAGAATCCTCGCACTTTTATAGTAAAGCTCTGATCGCGCTCGCTGACGGCATGGTCCACCAGAGTTTAAGAACCATCATACTTTTTAGCGGAGACGGGCTAGCTGCAAGCTGCTGGACCATGATGAACGCTTCAGCGACCCACGGCCATCCGTAGCGCGAGCTACAGCCATACTCGCGGAGAGGATGTTCGCACAAGGTGAACTCGGCGCTTGCAGGGGGGTGGCACTTTTTTGCTTGCGCCATTAGCCAACTTGTAATAAGGTCTCGCCCGCAATACTCAGCCTCAGCGGGTTCTCACTAACCCAAGCCACGCAGTTTCGGACCCGCAGGTCAGGATCAAGTTTCCGTTTTTCCGGTGCATCCTAAAAGTAGTGTGAGTTGGAGATTCCTCTCATTCTCGCGATTGGTCCGTCTCGGGTTAATTCGGACAGTGTTGGCACTCGTCATATTCTGAAGTTGTCGCAAGATCCGGTCTTTATTCCGAGACGCAGTCAAGACGCGACCTGGCTCGGCCGGCAAGAACAACATAAGGATCTTAGCGTACCGGTATCCATCTTGAGATTGATGCTGAGAAGATTCCATTAGATCAGTGCGGCTCATCTCATGCTTGTATCAGCTACATTCGTGCTGATTCCCGATAGCTTTTGCGGGTGCTAACGTGGTCATGAGCACGATGTGAGAAGGCGTTTCCTCGACAGAACCGCCAACTAGCTTATCCAACCAAATAACTTAGGTTGAGAACAGAATTTTGATCGCTAACAGAGACAAACTAACTAGATGGGAATGGAGCGCACTCGCGAGTCTTTGCAATATTGCTGATGGTCATTCACACCAAGGTCAGAATTTGGACCAACTGGAAATGATTGGGACGTTGCCAAGGTTGTTCCTTGAAACCGAAAAGCGGAATCAACACGCAATTCAAGAATTCTTTCGATCGAGGTTTTTTGCCCTGTCAGGCCAAAAGACACATTCACGGTTAGGCACGCCCCTTTATCACTATTCCTCCTCGGTATCCGTGGAGGTGCTGGCAAACTATCTTCGACGGGAACGAAAGTCAGTTACTCTAATACACCCTACTTTCGATAATATCCCCGCTATTTTGAAGAGGCACGACATTCAGCTACTGCCTATTGAGGAGTTCGCTCTGAGACGTCCTGCAAAAGCAATCCAGTCGTTGACCACAGATGCCATCTTCTTAGTATTACCGAACAATCCAACAGGGTTTCAGCTAACGAGGGCTCAATTTGAAACATTGGTGCGCTCATGTAAGGAAAAAGGGATCGTGATCATCTTGGATTTTAGTTTTCGGTTTTTCAGCTCGCTTACAAAGTGGGATCAGTATGAGATTCTTTTATCAAATCAGAGCGACTTCGTTTGCATTGAGGATACCGGGAAAACGTGGCCCGCACTTGATCTAAAGATTGGCTTTATTACTGCAAGCGACTCCTTATACTCAGAATTAGAGCAAATCACTGATGATGTACTTTTAAACGTTTCTCCGTTTATTTTCGCATTGCTTTCCCGGTACATTTCAATAGAACAGCAATTGCCGATTAAGGAGACCGTATCACAACTGGCCGACCATAACAGGAAGATATTACGAGCAGAGCTTTATGATACACCCCTTAAAATTGCAAACGCGGACTCTAAGATAAGTGTCGAGTGGATTAAACTTCCAACCGTTTGGGATAGTGTGGACTTCTGCGAATGGTTAGAATCTCATCAAATCAGCGTCTTACCTGGCAACCCTTTTTTTTGGAATCAGTCGGAGCGCGGGCGATCTTACGTGAGAGTTGCTTTGATGCGTCCCAGGGAGTTTTTCCAACGGGCCGCTTCGCAGCTTCGTAGGGCGACCCTTGAATATTCAAAGAAACACCCGAGTGTAAGAGGTAAACAGCTCACTCGTTAAAGGACTGAAATGAGAGTTGAACCTATCCAAACTCTTCGGAATCTAATGATTCAAGCGTTGAATCTCCGAAACATTAAGGAAAGAGACGCGAAATTGATCGTTGAAGATCATCTCGCTGCCCAAATGGAAGGACGTCTAACTCACGGCATTGGAAAGTTTCTCTTGCTGGATGCCGCTCTTGCAGAACGAGAAGGAGCTCCGCATGTGGTGAAGCGGAATGGGTCTTGCGCCTTGGTAAATGGCAAAAAGGAGCTCGGCCATCTCGCGGCGCAATTCTGCATTGATCTGTTGGCGAAGATGGCACAGGACAACGGCATTGCTATGGTCGGAATGTTTAACGCAAGTAGGTACGGAAGGCTTAGCGTTTATGGGAATGTCCTAGCCGACCAAGGCTTAATAGGAATCGTGATGAACAACGGCGGGCCTTCTGCAGTTGTCCCATTCAATGGGATTGATCCTATTATGGGCACGAATCCTATTTGCTTTTCCTTTCCGACTAACGGCGGGGCGACCTCTTTCGATCTCAGTACGTCTGCGCGCGTGTGGGGAGAGATACGCCAAGCCGTCCTCGAAGGCCGCGAATTACCAGACAAAGTCTTCCTAGACAAGAATGGGGATTTCACTAGGAATCCGCAGACGGCCGAAGCTGTGCTCCCCTTCGACGGCGCAAAGGGATACGCGCTCTGTTTGGCTATTGAGATTCTCACCGGGGCGTTGGTTTCAGCCAGGATGGGCTTAACGGTACAAGATCAATATGATCTCGGTTTCTTATTCATAGCGATCGATCCGCAGGTTTTCGTACCCTTGAGCGCGTTTCAAACAGATATCGAGGTCCTGTTTAGTTCTATTTGTAACTCTCGTTCAAGGCCCGGTGCCGACTTGCCGAGACTGCCTGGGCAAGGATCGAAAGAGAAACGCGCGACTGCTGAAGCGCTGGGTGAAGTCAGCATTGATGATGAGACATTTAAAAGACTTGAACAGATGAGCAGAACCCTCGATCCTGGCCTTGAGAGTAGTAACAAAATGAATTGATCTGACGGGTGATATCTCACCCTCGCTGAGACTATGTCAATTGAACAGGTGATCCGAGAGAGTAAGGTTCACGTCGTGACGGGGCGATATGCCGTAGCGAAGGTCAAAGGGTTGAATTCGATCGGTTCACATTTCGCTGTTTGCCAAGACAGTACTGAAACTACCGTCATCACAGAAGAAAGACATCTTCCCCAAATTGAGGCCATCGCAATTGAATTGTGGTTTCGCCTGATCGAAATAAGGGTAAGCCAACCATTTAATGCACCAGGATTTCTTAGCGCGGTTTCAACAGCTATAGCGGCTGCTGGCGTAAACGTCTTCATAGTTTCGACTTTCTCTAAAGATTACGTTCTCTTACGTGAGGATGATCTTGACCTTGGGATTCAAGCCCTCAAAGGCGTGGGTTTTCAGACCGAGGATTGAACCTTTGATTCGATTGTGCCTTGTCGATGGCGTACCGAACCTTTCTCCATATTTCCGATTCGCATTTCCCAATCGCACCCAAGGACTCATATGAATTTAACAAGGCGACCTCGGCGTTCTTAAGTACGCTGAAAAGTCTCGCAAACGATGGCTTGGTTATCGACCTTGTTTTTTTTCACGGGAGACTTGGCGGACCAAGGCAGGGATTATCAAACCGCCTCAAGGTTCTTTGACGAACTGATAATCGGGAAGAATCGAAGGCTGTCTCACCCGCTGGAAAGGGAACAAATCAGAATTCTTATCAGTAGACATTCCAACATCGAATTGTTTGGACACATGCATAAGAGTTTAACGAAGGACTTCACAGGTTCAAACGGGAAGCTGTTCGATTACAGGCAGAACAGGTCTCCGTTGGGAAAGATCGATCTTCACGCGCGCGCGGTTTACGTGCTGCGCATATCGTATTTTGAGAATGCGTGTGAGGTATGGACGATTCGACACAACGTTAATAGTGTCCATCATTAATTTGCGTTCAACTTGTCGACTATGACTCACGAAGTCCCTAGTTCGAGGCTATCACGGGAGGTTGACCGAGCAAGTCTCCGAAACTATTTCCGGAGGCTACGGACTAGGCTTGATCGTGAGAAGATAGATCGGTTCATAAGTCTCAACTTAGATCTTCCAGATGATGAGCGTTATATCTCGGCAAACCTACGACGGCGAAACGACCCAACCAAGCACTATACAATCTTTGAGGTTGCTGAGCTTTTCCCCGATCATCGAATCGCTTTGGTGGGGGATCCGGGCGCAGGCAAAACAACCTTATTAACCGCGCTGGTCAGAAACTATATTAAGCGTCGAAAGTTGCTTCCGGTTTTTGTCCCGATGGGCCTACACAAACCGGCCGAGAGTCTAATCCCACTCTTCGATTTTAAGGACATAAGCCGCGGCAGCATTGAAACACTATTGAATCGAGGCGAATTTCTCGTGGTGTTTGATGGTGTAAATGAATCTCCATGCGACAGCATCGACGAGGTTTTCCATGAGGTTCTCGCGTTCATTAAACGTTATCCTGCGAATCAATATTTTTTGAGTTGTCGGACCTCTGAATTTCCTGATTGGGTTCATGAAGACCTCACCGAAGTTACGGTGCTTCCAGTTTCCATGGATGAGGTTGAGCGCCAGTTCTCTCATACCTTGGGTGCCAGTCGGGCTCGTGAAATTCTTGATCGCCTTTCTCTGGAACAAGGCTATATGAGGCTAAAGGAACTGTGCCAAAACCCGTTGTTGTTAGCCATGATGCTCTCGCTCTACAAAACGAGTCAGACTGATGATCTGGAAATCCTGATATCTCGAGCCCGAATATACGAGAAATTTCTCCAAAGACTAAACCTTAGGGAACGCAAAAAGCGCAGGCCAAGAGGACTGGAAAGGGTCTGGGAGTCCGGTTTCAAGCAAGAGGTATTAGGCTTGCTTGGCTACAAGATGCAGCAGACAGAACTGGTTTACGTAACCGATGAGGTTCTTCAGCGATGGATCGCCGATGCCTTGGGTTCGGGATCGTGGGACTTATGGTGGCGGCCCGAAGAGAGACCAACCGTTCAAGTCCTCTTCAGAAACACAGTGGCTCGCCCGCCCATAAAAGGGGTCATCAAGGACCGACAGGAACCTCGCTACTATGCATTTCTTCACCAGTCGTTTGGCGAGTATTACGCAGCCCTGTACTTAAAGACCGTTATTGAAAAAGACCCTCATAGAATCATAGATCTTGATTATTTCATTTTGGATGAGACCCGTCGGCAATGGGAAGTCGTGACGCTTTTATGCGGCCTGTTAGAGGACTCTGAACCTGTTATTTCAATCATCAAAAGGAAGGCCACTGAACTAAAACGGCAAAGCTTGTTAGTTTTGGCCGGTCGCTGTGTTCGAGATGCGACTCATCTCTCAAATGAAGATGCAGATGATATAAGAATTCGACTCATCGATGCCTTCAAATATTGGGATATCCCCTTTGATTATGACTTGATCTGCGCAATCAAGGAAACTGGTAATCGGCAGAGTCCAGCCTTCCCCGCCCGCTTGGCGGAAGACGCACTTAGATTTACCGATAAGTATGCTCAGGTTGTTCCGGTAGAGTTAAGGGAAGCTTCTATAGAGGCTTTGACGCGCTTTCTATCGGCACAAGATCCGTCTCTGATTATGGATGCGGCGTATACCTTGAGTAAGAGGAAGTACGTCACTGAAGAGGCAAAACGGCACGTTGTACGAGTTCTGTTAGAAGCACTCGAGTCATCGAAAGGGCATGTTAGGCAACAACTGATTATCGCACTGAAGGAGTTGGGACACGCGGATGCTCTACCCGTTTTGCTCAGAATCATTGCAGATGTGGCTGAGGGACCATATGCAAGGGCTTATGCGTTAAATGGACTGGGCACAATAGGAGAATTGAGCGCAGTGGAACCGATCATTGATTATCTTCTGGATCATGAAAATCCCTATAGAGATTCCGCTTCTTGGTCACTGCAAAGACTCGGTAAGATCGCTTTGGTCCGAGACCCAAAGTTAGCAGAAAGGATTAAGAAAACTTATTTGAAAGCTTTGCTTGGCGAAACCAACGATCAAGAGGGTAAGTATGCTAAAGGGAATATTGTTTATTCGCTCAGCGCATTAAATGCCGTCGAATTTAGGGACGAAATCATAGATTGGATAAAAACTCAAAGAGATCCTTATGTGGTGGAGGATGGCTTAAACGCAATAGGCGTTTTAGGAGGAAAACGAGCAGCGGTCACTATTTTGCCATTTCTGAAATCAGTTGATCCCGTAGTTCGAATGAAGGCAGCTGAAGCGCTTGGACGGCTTGGTTACGTCGGCGCGATAGAGGACCTTGAAGCTCTCATTGACGACGGCTTTTCGATTGTGCGAGATGCCGCTCAAGCTGCTTTACAAACGCTGAGGAGTTAATTCAGCGATTGCTAACGAGAAAAGTCTTGCTGGTCCATGGGTCAGTCGCGGCTAACCGACAAAATCACCGCTATTTTTCAGGACTCACAATTCGTGCAGACATCCGGCGATCCCAGGTTCCAAAAGGCCGCGACTTAGTTGCAGAATGCCGTTGGCCGTGACCGTCAACCACCTCAACTGAAATTTCATCGACGGTGTTGGTAATCCGAATCATCACTATTTCGTCCACCCATTTCTCCTCTCCAGTTTCTAGGTCGACTAGTTCAAGGCGCCCTCCCCCCACAGATTCCTCCCTTGTCGGCCAGTTTGGGAGATTCTTCATAACAAAGCCTATCCACCCCGATTTCGGAAAACCCCTTCTCAAAGGGTTTGCCTCGCCAATTAGGTTTCTTAAGTCAGTTATGTTTTCTCTAGCGGTTTCTATCACAGGCAAGCCATCCTCAATCTTATAAGGTATACCTATCGGAACGTCATCGAACTCCGAAAGCTGGTCGCAGGTGATCAATTGAAAACCCTCCACGCCAATTACTGTGCTTTCCTCGTACCATTGTTCTCCAATCCGAATCGCTAGCTTGCAATTGTCTATCATGCAGGGCGCAGCCTCAATGAGATTGCGTACCTTGATGCGCACGAAGCATCTCAATGAGTTATAGGTTGGTGCTTCAAGAATGGCTTCGATTATTTCGACCACGATTGCCGGCACAGCATCAGAACGTTGCTGGGCCAAAACGATTTGCCGCTGTTCTTTCCAAGCTAAATATGAAGCCACCAAAACGAGTAGGACAATAATCGGTGCATAAACCCAGAATGGAACGTTAGTGCCCGAGATTCGTTCAAACAACCCGAGCGCAACGATGATAATTCCGCCGCTCATCAGGGCTACCCAATTATGCCCGACGGCTTTGAGGAAGTCCGACGGTTTCTCTCGTGTTTGGTTCACTGTAAGGAATCTAATCCAGACGGAATCCCGGCGTCAAAGAAGTAGTTAATCTAGGAAGAATATCTGATGTCTCTTAACCACCCCATTGCGGGTTGCGGATCTCAGAAAACGGATTGGTCTTTGACCTGACGCAAGAGCTACTCACCGGAAGTCTTTGAATAGCCCGACGTCCAGCTTGCGCTGCCTCTTGAGATGGCGAGGTGTTTGACGTCGCGGGAGACGGCGAAGCTGGGGATCCAGTCAGATGCGAGATGTCAGATATCAGATGTCAGATGTCGAATGCGGAAAAGCAGCCGAAGCGAAAGAACGGTCGCGCTGCGCGCTTAGTTGCGGGTCCTGGAACATTAATCCACAACTTTAAAGAACGTGCGCCATACGTAGTCGCCGTCAAGCAGAACATCAATCCGGTAAATTCCGTTGGGTAGACCGGCGAGGTTAAGGTCCCAGAGTGAATACGAGATTTTATTTGGTGTCACGGTGATCTTCTTCTTATTTCGGTACTCGCTAAGCTGCCGGTTGTCCAAATCATAGATCCGCAGTGACGGATAGCCCTTACGCTTTTCAGTCGGTAGCCAGGTGATGAACACCACAGCCTGAGGATTGGTTTGCGAGATCTCATTTCTTTCTTCGATGGTCCGCGGGGGATTTGCTTTCGTATTCACCGCGCGGGCGATCACCCCGCTCAAAACGCTTTGTGAAGAAACAAGTGCAGGAATAAACTGGCCAGACTTCGCCAGTCCCTCGATGGTCGTAGCGGTACCATTTGATTCGTCGATCAGGTTGATGGGTACCGCCAGGGTCCCTCGCGAAGCGACTCCGAGGGAAAAGGTTCTGGCTCCAAAAGCCATATCCTCAATGAACGCCGCGCCAGGAAGCAGACTGCCACCCACAAACCCAATCACCTCGGCGAATTCGTTAAGCAGAGGGGAACCAATAGCCCGTCGATTGACCGTGTCGCCAATATTGATCCTGTCTCCGCCGGCACCGAGGGTCTGTTTCCCAATCAGAGAAGTCTCCACCAAGACGCGGTTGCTCTCAGCTGGGACGTCGAGAAGAAACGCGCGGTCCCCGATGGCCCAGGAATCCGACGCTCGCACCAGCGGGGTGACGTTCTCAGTTGGCGCCTTCAGCACGATCCAGTCCTGGCGTCTGTTTACCGCCAGTACTTCCGTTACCTCAAACGTCTTACCGTCAGGACCGACCACCCGAAGTTTGTTGGCGTTGTCGATAACTTGGAAAGCGGTCAGTATCCGGCCAGGTCCGATGAAGAATCCGGTACCAATGTTTCTGCGCGCGCCTTTCAGATCGATGTTCTCAATGGCCACGCTGGCCGCCGCGGCCCGTGTGTAGACTTCTGAAGGAATCAACCTGCGACGAACAGGAGCTGTCACACCTTCGGGACGTGGAGCGGCAGTTATCTGGAAACTATGAGAGCCAGCCGACTCGCCATCGATCCGGGCTTCCAAGACCCAATTGCCCACTGCGGGGGTATCACCCAAAAGCATCTTGAAGTAAGCACCGAACCTTGGCTGTGGCGGCGAGTAATCAAACTCTGAAGTCATTGCGATCTTGCCGGCCGGATTTTTCCATAGACCTTCAAAGTGATGTGGACCGGGTGACCCTTCCCATGTGAAGTAGACAATTATTTCCTTATCAGTAATCGCGTGAAAGAGTGAACGTGGATCCTGCACACCCGATGGACCACCCTCGTCAAACAGCTTTGTGCCGGATACCGAACGGATGACGCGGAAAGAAGGTTCGGCGGCCTTGGCGCCACCACCTGCGGTTGAAGTTGGTTGCTGCGCTTGTAATGAGAAAAAGGTTGACGATGTCAGTAAAACGGCGACTAGAAGCTTTGTCATGAGGATCCTCGGGTTGCCCAGCAAGGAATAATGATAAGTGCGGACGATTCAAACTCGCTCTCAGTGCGGGCGGGACGCCCGCGGTCCCAGTGTACGTGTAGCTCGTTTCATCGAGTGCGGATGCCAACGACAATGCCTTTAGTGCAAGGGATTCCAGCCATGAAGGACCCAGGGCAGTCGAAGGTTCGCAGCACTAACAGCAGAGTTTTTCGAATAGTTCCTTCGCTCGCTGCGCGCCTTCATCGCTAAGCACCACTGATTTGGCCTTTGTCTTCGGATCGCTTATGAAGCCCTTCTCATGTAAGCGATCCAAAGCAGCCCAGTCGTGCCCCTTCCATGCGCGAACAATTCCACGTTGCGAAGAAGCTGTCAGATGCAGTAGGGCCAGCACTATGTCGTCAACTTTGTTAGGGTCGTAATTCATAGTCATATTAAAAACTCACTCGACGAATTATTTAGCGTTGAGACTAAGGTAATCAACTCTTGTGATCAACTCCAGGCTTAACTCGTGGCGCAAGGTTGGAATATTCTGGCTTTGCCTCAAAAGTCAATACCACCAACGGAAGTTGGTGGATACTTTCAGGTCCGGCCTACTAATCCCAGCTTTCGATTTTTGACGAATCCCACTAACGGAAGTTAGTGGATAGTTCAGATTCTGCCTAAGTAGCGTGTGAATAAGCCGGACCTGAACAATCCACCAACTTCCGTGGGTGGTATTTGCTGATTCTTTATGTGAACGTTATGTGTAGGTCGGATCTGAACCACCACCAACTTCCGTTGGTGGTATTTCGACTTTTGAGGCAAAGCCGAATATCTCCTGGAGGTAATGATTGTTTATTGATGGGCTGAGTGTTGTTTCAACGCTGACGCTTCCTCCTGAGAACAAAAAAGTAAACGCGCTCATGCCCTCCCCTAACCCCTCCCAGCGGGAGGGGAATCAACACTGTGGGACAGGAACGGTGTGACCTTAAACCGTCAACTGTTTTGTCATCGCGTCCAGTAGCTTGATGAAGTTGCGCTTGCGTTTGTATTCCACGCGGACGGCAGTTAAATAATCGTCAACCTCTGTGGCGCGGCCGAGGTGGACCATGAGCTGGACCACTTTGCGCAGGTGGGCTATGGCTTCTTCGTAGGCGTCGTTATTTCCCTGCGCGATAGTAGGAGCTATTAATTCCTTGTAGATCGGCAGTGCTTTCTCCGGTTGATCTTTTTCAAGTGCGGCCGCCAGTTGTAACCATAAGCTCTGCGAGCAGCCGCCGGCGCACGCCTCGTCCCAGGCATCCTCGATGCGCCTCTCCCAAAGGAAAATTTTAACGAGCGGCGAATGGTCTCCGGATCCGGCCCAGTTCCAATATTTCTTCGACCACTCACGTTTCTCTTTCTCCAGCGCGGCGCGGAGATGGGCCAAAGCCTTCTCACGCCAATCGGTCCAGTCGGAAGTCTGCTTTGTCCTAAGCGCGTGCGTTTGCAGTTTCTTGTAGTTTTCGAGATGGGGAGATTCGGCGAACTGTAACCAGATGAGGTGCATGGCCTCAGCGTGGCGCCCTCGCCGCTCATACTCTTCCGCCAAAAAGTCAGAGAGCCGCGAATCGGTTTTGGTGAATGCCTTGACGCCTCTTTCCGCCCAAGCGAGCGCCTGATCATTCTTTCCAGCGGCGCGATAGATCTCGGCTATTTGAAGAAAGGAGTAGGGGTGCGAAAGGTCACGGCTCTTGACGGCCACCAAAGCTTCCGGATCTCCAGCCTGCCGGGCCAACGCTTCCATCATGTGGGTGATGCGGAAACGACTGCCGTATCTTTCGGGATCCTCTTTGCCCGGCGCCAGTGGCGCGACTTGCGCCCATTTACTTTCCGCCAGCCGGCGATACTCGGCTAAGCCTTTCTCGCCGAGTATGTTTGCATAGGTTTCGCAGGCGCCGGAAAATACATCCCATCCGCTCTTGATTTCCCAATCAAACAGACGTCTGGCCAAAACTACCTGATCTTCTCCCGATCGCTGGCAAGCGCGATAGTGCAGATCCTGAACTGCGCCCAGGAGGTCACCGATGTTTCCATCAGAGTCGTCGATCTCGCCAATCGCTTTTTCCAGTTTTGTCAACGCATATTCCGCAAGCTGCACGACCTCATGAGCGTACCCGTCATCAAGGAGCGCGGAAATAGAATCAATGACCTGGTCAACGCCACGGGCATAACGACCGGCGGAACGGTAATCCACAAAGCCGCCGGTGCGGGTGGCCTTTGCAATCGCACGGCGATAAGCCGCGAGATCCACTCCTGCGGGATTCTCTCGCGCTGCTTGCAGCCGCAGTCGTTCGTCCAAACGCGGGTTCTCTGACGCTTCGTGCAGCAGCAACTCGATTAACCACTCTTTCTCATGTCGGTCGAGAAACGCTCGAAGATCAGTTTTGTCAGATGTCTGACGTTTCGCCTTGCCAACCTCGGAGCTATACATGCACGCCAGCGCTACGGCAACACAGTGCTTGCAGAATTGTTCGTCATCGCCAAGCGGGCAAGAGCAAGAGAATTGAAGACCGTCTTCATCAACTCGCAGCGACACTTCATAATTCCGCGTTCCTCTAACTGTGGCAGCCAGTGTTCCCTCGTGCTCCGTCAGGACGCTGACACGACCTTGCTGGAGATAGGCTTCGCCGCGCGCGAACCAACGGTCGCCGGCAAGCGCACGGAGCGTACGGATGTCTAATTGTGAAAGGGTCAAGCGAACATTATCCGGACGATACCGCTCACCTTTCCTATTTTTTTTTTGATTCCTACAAGCTTGCTACCGTCAACGCAAACTCAGTTTGCGTTACGGAGCGGGGGCAAGCCGCCAATGAGTTTAACGCCGGCAGCGTCGGCTTACAAAAATTCGAGCATTGACTAAGACTCAACGTCCAGCGCAGCCGATTAATGCCACCGCTTGTTTCCTGTTACGTTGTGGCGCGTTGGGTCTACTGGTGCAGAGGGAAGCGTTCAAGCATACATCCTATAATTCTATGACCAAATTCGAATGGGATCCGAGGAAGCGCAGTTAAACTTTCGCAAGCATCGCGTCTCGTTCGAAGAGGCCGCGACCGTATTCTTGTTGGATGAGTTCCTGGCGACAACTGAGGACCCTGATCATTCTGACGCAGAGAGGCGATTCATCACGGTTGGTCTTTCCGCAAAAAGACGATTGCTAACCATTTGCCACACAGAGCGCGGAGAGTTCATTCGCATCATCAGCGCCCGACAGGTTACCAGGCATGAGAGAGAAATCTATGAAGAACATTAAATCAGAACTCAATGACTGGGGGCGCCTTGAATACAAACGATCCGACTTTGGGGAAATCGTGCGCGGCAAGTATGCGAACACGCAAGTCGAGTTTGCCGAACTAACAGGTCTACTGCTGGCCGTTATTGGCGAAGATGAGGGCATCAAATTCATCCATCGTTCTATAGGAAATTACTTCCCAGACCATCGCCCAGGAGAATGGACCTACGAGATTGATAACTCCAACCAGATCACGCTGCGCTATTGGTTGAGTAAATTCGGCAATATCGGCGAGTCGATATCAAACCCGCCCACCATTATGACGCCCCGAGAAAGGTCAGAATTCCAGGAAGCCTTGCTCAAAGGTGTGATGAGTCTAAAGATCAGGGTGGCTGCGACAAAGGACCGGCACTAACCGAAGCGATTTCGATATGAAACGAGCAGAGCCCGCGCGGTCTAACTGCACTACCAACTTCCTTTTAGCAAATTCCGAGGGCATAGCCCGATATCAAGTATCAAGCTTACGGCGGGGCAGAGCCGCCGCCTCACATCGGACGGCAAAGCCGAGATGAAAATGACTTTGAGCCAAAGCCATAAATATCGGGTCTACCTGGAAGTGGTTGGGGTAGCGCAGGGTGCTGTGACCCTACTTCAGGCCTAGCTCGCGGCGCAAGGCCGAAATGTCGGCCTTGAAGTAATTCTCGGGCGACTTTTCATCGTTGATTGCGTATAGCAAGAGGAGACTCTCGAGTAGGTCGCGACCTTCTTCGGTCCTTGCGGCCTCACGAGGAGTCATGTCGTTGAGTGCAGGTACAGGAAGGTCAAACCATGACTCCCAATGGTGCCGGGCGCTTTCTTCCATAAACGCGCGCAACTCGGGTTCTTCGTAAGGAGAGTTGAAACTGTTACTTCCGCCAATAGCATTCTCCAAAGGAGTCGCGGCACCGCTGGCGGCGTCATTCCACATCTCTTGAACCTGCGATTCGATGGGCTCGATCAAAGTAGTTTGATACTTGGCTGCTGGACCCAGTCGCCTTTCAATCAGCCTCCGAACCCGAGTGGCCCGCTTGTTTGAATTGACCTCAACGATCATCCGTTCATGATCGATCTTCAGGAGCCCAAGTAACACAGGTCCACCGAGCCGTTTTCTGGCTTCCGGTTTTCCCCCCAGCCATTCGATCTCGGCCCTGACAACTAGACCATCCTTCACCTCAGCGCGATTCAGTAGTTCCTTCGCAGTTCGGCCTTTGGCCAATGATTTCAATGCGTGAAAAGCTGTGTCAGCGGAGTCCAGTTCGAAATAAAGTTTTTGCGGCACCATCGGATCGCCGTCGGTGTTTGCGAGCTGCGGCGGCGAAAACATTCCGGCCAATAGCTTCAGATACAACCCACGGATGTCCAGCTCAAATTCGTACAAGTGGACGCTCGTTATCTTTTCCGTCTGGCTTTGCTCGATCATCCACTTGCGCAAATCAAACACGTCCCGCTTGGCGGTCGGACGCAACGCGAAAGGGCCCATACCAACGTTTGATTTGATGCCCCACATCTCAGACGTGGCGCAATAGACAATCTCTCCTCGCTTAAGCGTTTGAGACGCGGTATGTTCGACTACCTCGTATTCAATCCGACGAAGTAAATCCAACAGCCGCATTCCTACGCCGGGTTTGACTTCCGTCACCTCACACAACGTATAGGGACAACGTGTGGAGGTGCGCAAAAGTGCCTGCTCGTCACTCGTGAGATATTCAAGGTCGTTGAACAAAAACATCTCGGCGATTGTAGTCTCTACATATTTTTTTCGACCAGGAGGCTTTAACTCGACGATCCAGTTGAACAGAAGCCAGGGCATGAACAGCATGTTCATCGGCGACTCCGGATCGAACGGCTCGTCAGTCTGGTGGTCGTTGAATTCCAGCCACGCCTCGTAAAATAACTCCGGGCCTAACGCCGCCAGCGCAAACTCGATTAGCCTGGGAATGACCTCAGCATGGGTTTTTTGCATGCGCCGCAATGTGAAGTCCGTGTCTTGAACAACGGCGAGGCAACACTTCTTGTATTTTTTGCCGCTGCCACATGGGCACGGATCGTTTCGGCCAGGATGAGTCATGATTAAATTGAAGTGAACCGCTGGAAAGTTTAGCCGACGAGTGAGTTAGGTGCACCCCGAACCGCCGGGTATTCAGAAATGGAAGGATCCCGAAGCACTACTAAGATGGTCGGCTTTAATCATGTCACTTTCGCCTCGGCTTTGCCGTCCGACGTGCGGCGGCGGCGCTGCCCCGGCGTACCGAAAATTGAAACTCATGGATATGGCTTAGTAGAATCACGCGCAAGCAAGCGTACTGTAAACTAGTAAAGTAATCCGAACTGCCTTCCCGAAAGGACTATTTTATGTCTGCAACGGTGAATCTCATTGACGTGGTTGACGCGCTCGACAATGCAATGGAAGAGCAGGCTTATTATCTCGATAAACGAACCGGCGAAATCATCCTACTTACCAGCGAAGATCTGGAAGCAGCTGAGGAGGATGAGCCGTTATCTGACTACCCCGACTGGCAGCGAGAATCGATCCAGAAGGCGCGCGAGGTGCTCAATGAGTCTAACGCTGAGTCATTCGCTCAATTTCCCGATAAGTTTGATGTTGATCACTACCGAATGATGGAAGAGTTTTCTTTGTCTCTGGAGAATCGACAGGTAGGCGAAGAACTGTTGCGATTAATCAAAGGAAAGGGAGCCTTCGGGCGGTTTAAAAATGGCATTTATTCAATGGGCGTGGAAAAAGCCTGGTACGAATTCAAACGAAGTGAGCTTGAGAAGATAGGGATTCATTGGCTGGAATCGCAGGGAATTTCCTATAAGCCTGACGATGTGGTTGATGTATGAGAAACCAGCATGTGACGGCTGGCCTCTAACAGTTAAAACAGGAAGTGTGAAGGGCGGTCGAGCCTATCTCGCCGGTCTTGTTTTACGGATCTCAAATTTGAAATTTAAGATTATTTTCAGTTCTCAAAATAGTCCCGGCGACTTCCTACTCTGTCACACACTTACCCGCGCAAGACCATCGGCTCCAGCAGGCTTACTTCCGTGTTTGGGATGGGAACGGGTGTGACCCTGCCGGCAAAATGTTAAAATCCAAGTATGAACAACGCTTCCAGCCTCGCCGATTGGACGCCAGATCAGATCGCACTCGGCAAACGTTGGGTTAAGACCTGGCGACTCGCCGCCCGAGATCTGGAGCGTCTAAGGCGTAGAGACATTCGAGAGCGTGATAACTATCAGGCGATTCTCTTACTCTGTAGCTCCGCTGACTACACTGTTCCTCCTCACTCGCCAAAACTGTGGTCGGGATTGGTTGAACAGCAGCAATGGTTCAAGAAAGCAATGGGCTGTGAATGAAGTAATCCAGGCGGCCGCTGAGCTGCAAGCAGTGTGTCAGTCACAGAACTGGCAGTTTTGTTTTATTGGTGGACTCGCACTGCAGCGTTGGGGCGAACCTCGTCAGACTATAGACGCTGATCTCTCTCTCTTTGCCGGTTTTGGAAACGAAGAGCCATTTATTCAAGTCCTTCTAAACCATTTTGCGGCTCGAATTCCCGAAGCAGCAAAGTTTGCGCTGGAACGGCGCGTATTACTTCTCACTTCGAGTAAAGGCGTCGGGCTGGATGTCGCCCTGGCAGCGCTTCCATACGAGGCACTACTGATCGAACGGTCCTCTTATTTCATATACCCGCCGGACATTCCATTGCGCACTTGCTCCGCTGAAGATTTGATCGTGCTGAAAGCGTTCGCTGGTCGGAGCCAGGATTGGGTGGATGTAGAAAAAGTGATCGTTCGGCAAACCGGGAGGCTGGATTGGGACTACATTCGTGAACAACTGGCGCCACTCGCGGAGCTTAAAGAGGCACTAGAGGTTCTCGATCAACTTGAAATGCGGAGAATTGAGTTCGAGCAGTAGAACCTGGAGTTGAAGCTGAAGAAAAAGCCCGCGGGAGCCATCGCTCTGCCGGGCTTTCACTTCGCTCAGTGCGGGCGGGACGCCGCGGTCCAGTGTAAGTGTCGGGTGGTCTATTGGAGAGCGGAGGGCAACCGCAATCGCCTTAGATCTGGGCATCCGGTTGAAAAGCGACGAACGTCGAAAACGGTGTAACCAATGCGTCAGTTGTTACGCGCCGACTGCTGCCGTCGCTCGTATTCTTTGAAAAATTGTCTAGCCTCCCTGATAAACGGAATCAACTCACCTTCCTTTACACGTTTGATAGCGATTCCCTGGCGCTCCGCTTCTTCAGGCACGTTGGTTGGGAATTGGCCGATCGGAACGAATAGCGTGGTTGGGAACTGCTGATGATGCGCCCAGCCCTTTTCCAGCAGTTCTGCAAATTCCATCGTCGAGTGTTCGGATTGATCGATAGGAACGTATGCTTGGCCCAGGATGAAACAACTTGCTGCGTCCATGAGGCAGAAGATATTGAATAAGCCATCACGATCTGTTCGCAGCGGTTCGTCATTCAGTTTGAAGATAATCCAGGCTTCGTCGACATGAAATTGATTTGGATGCACTGAGTAATCCTTAGCTATATGAGCGAATCTTGATCGTTCTTCGCGCCGAGTAGGACATGCGTTGCGCATTGTAACGTTTCTGGCTAGTTGGGCGACAAGTTCGCAAAGTAACAGTTTGCGTTACGAGCTACAGGTTCCCGAAGTAACTTGAAATAGACGAACGAAAGGCGCGTTCGCTTCGCTCAGTGCGGGCGGGACGCCCGCGGTCCCAGTGTACGCGTTGCGCGTGCCATTGCGAGAGAATGGCGATGGAGGATCGTGGACTAGATCCACGCGAGGGATGCAGCGTCGCCGATGAGTTTGCGGAAGACCCAGGAGTAGGCGGGTTGGCCGTGGTCGCCGTTGGTGAAGATGACGAAGGCGGTTTGACTGTCGGGTTGGACCCAGCAGAAGTTTTTGAAGCCCGGGCCGTCGCCCCAATGGAACCACGCCTGACGCCGTAATATTCCTGGCCAGCGGAATGTTCGATCTGCTCGCCAGCGCCTTTGCTCGCGCTCCGATACTTCGTCTTCTCTTGGTGGACCGAAGGTTTCGTCCACACCCCAGCCCAGGCTCCAACCAATCTTCGTGTTTACGCTTGCTTGAATGACGTAGTCGTCAGGGTGGCGTGGGATGTCTGAGAGAACAGCTTTGAGGAACTTTGGATAATCGATTGGGGTGGTCCAGAGTGAGCCGGCCATGTTTGGCGACATAGCGATCGGCAGCGGCGTGGCGTTCGATTTTTTATAGGCTTCGACGATCTGTTCGTACGTTGAGGACTCAGGTTGCAGCCCGGCCTTCGTGATTGTGTCGTAGTTGCGCTTTTCATAAAACGCAAGCGAGCGTTCTAGTAAGTTGGCGCGTCGATCGTGACCGGAGGCGGCCCTCTCTTGCAGTCCGGGGCTCCAGGCGAAAGTGCTCGCCGTCATGCCGAGAGGTTTCAGGACTTTTTCTTTCATGTAAGTTCCGATCGGAACTCCCACAATCTTTTCGACGACGCGTTGCAGCAGAAATATTCCTTCGCCGGAATATTGCCAGCGGCTGCCGGACATGAATGACGCGGTCAACGGTTGGTCGGACTGAAATCGCCAATTGGGCAGGCCGGTCGTGTGGGTTAAGACGAATTGGGGAGTGATTCGTTTTGCCTCACCGGTAAGGCCGAGATCCAGGTATTCCTGGAGCGGTTTTCTCAACTCGAGCTTCCCTTTCCTGATGAGGTCCAGTACGGCCCAAGCGAAGACGGGCTTGGTGAGTGAGGCTGCGGGAAAGTATGTGGTTAGCTCAATCGGCGAGCCGGGAAAGTCGCGCTTCGCGTCCCGTGGCGATTCGGGATTTACTCTCAGGCCTCCCACTTGTTGGATCATACGGCCGCGAACCATGCCGGAAATCGCGATGCCGGGGACTTCGGTTATCTGGAGGATCTCGTCCAGGTCTTGTTTTGGAATTCTTTGGGGTTCGGCATGGGCCAAAGAGGGTTTGAGAGCGGTGATGGCGCTGGCGGCGGTCAGGGTGGAAAGAAAGGTTCGGCGTTTCATTGGTTGGACCAGAGTTTAGTGCCACGAGGACTTATTGGTACCACGACGATCGGCCTCCCTTGTTCCAGTGATTTCCGCCTAAACAATTCCGGTGCAGGCATTATTGAGTGGATCTCAACGTTGACGCTTCCTACAAAAACAAAAAAATAAACGCATTTCAAGCCTTCCCTACCTCCCAGTGCGGGGAATATCAAAAACCAAAATGTCTCAGGCCTTAACCCCAATTGCTCCCAAAGGGGATCCTGTAAGCTGCAACCGGCTTCCTGGTTGGAACGTTCGTTCTTGTTGTTCTTGCGTGACTGGAAACTTAAGATCACTGCAAAAGAATCGTTTTAACAAACAAACCAACGCTTCCCGTAGGTGGCTGCTCAGGTATTACCAAACAAAAAGCCCGCGGGAGCATAATGCTCTCGCGGGCTTTTTGTTTAATAATCCCGGCGACTTCCTACTCTCCCACACAGTTACCCGTGCAGTACCATCGGCTCCAGCAGGCTTAACTTCCGTGTTCGGGATGGGAACGGGTGTGACCCTGCCGACAAAATCACCGGAAAACTGATTCGATTGCGGAGTGCGGACTTCAGATTGCGGATTGGTGTATTCCGCAGGTTGAATCGCGCATCGACCGAAATCAGATTTTCAAAGCGGAGATCTAAAATTCGAAATTTGAGATCTCAAAAGCTCTCAGAGAATCGAATAGTAACTATTTCCTGCAAGTCATCTGTGCAAGCCCAACCAAAAACTTAAGCTCTTAACACCAATCCGCATTCCGGATTCTGCAATCCGAAATCGGGGTTGTTGCTTAAGTAAATTTTATGGTCAAGCCAAGGGACTGATTAGTAGTGGTCAACTGAGTACATTACTGCACTTACATATCCACCCTATTAACCTCGTGGTCTACGAGGAGTCTCACTGGCAGAATTAATCTTGGGTCTGGCTTCACGCTTAGATGCATTCAGCGTTTATCCATGCTCCACATAGCTACCGAGCGCTACGGCTGGCGCCATAACTCGTACACTAGAGGTGG